>NZ_JACBJQ010000002.1 GCF_013404075.1 Mycolicibacterium vinylchloridicum | reverse complement strand
GCCCACCCGCCCACTGACCGGAGCGGGCCAGCACAAGCGCGTCGGGCTGATCGCCCGGCCCGGTCCAATGCCCACGCAGGAACGGGTGATTGCCGGCCATCAGAAGAAGGTGGATGTGCACGCCGAGGGCGAAGAGATCAGATGGCTTGTCCCGCGCGGTGGTCGACAGATTCACTCCGGCCAATTCTGGAGCGGTGAATTCGGGACGCCCGACTCCACACAGGTACTGGTGCCCGTTCTGATCCGCGAACTGGATGGAGTCACAGTCGACAAGGGTCACTCGGGTGGTGTCATTGACCAGGATGTTGCGTTCTTGAAAGTCCCCGATGACCGCATCGACTTGATGCACCGCCTCCACCGCCACACAGAGATTCGCGGCCACGGTGATGAGGTGGTGCCAACTGGCGTGCGGCGTCCACTGGGGTGCTGAGGGAAGGGGCTTCATTCGGTCAGCCGGGTTGCTCAACGTGTGGATTTCCACCGCGTTGGTGGTGTCGATCCGCGCCATGACGTAACCCACCGTGCCGTCGTCCCCACTGACGAGGTGCCGGGGCCACGTCAGTACGACGAATCCGTCTGCCTGCACCGCCCCGGGAGGAGGCGATGCAGTCATCGCGGCGACTTTGGCACGCTTGGCGGCAAGATCTTTCAGGTCGGTGTGGAACACCTTGACCACCCACTCGGGGTGACCAAGGACCTCGCAGATCACGCCCTCGCCTGCTCGGGCCAGGACCGCCCCCAACGTGAGCACCGAGCCGTCCTCGAGCCGCAGCACTGCCATCGCACCCCTACCCGTCCAGCCGCACCGCGACGGTCCGGGCTGTTGCGTCCTTCCTCACCGACACGGGAGGCCCGTGCGCCCGGAAGCGTAGTACCCCGAGTCGATCTTGCCGGTGAAGTCGGGACCCGGCAGCCTCCATAGGAACGCGCACACGAAATTCATACGTTCGGCCGACAAGCTTCGGGCACCCGCCTTCGCGACTTCCATGGCCGCCCGACGCCCCGCCACTTGACTACGAGGTCATCCGTTCCGGTGAAGGCGCCGATCGAGGATCCCGATCTCGTTCTGCATAGACGAATGCAGCCCTCGTCAGCACGGAGGCGTCACCGAACTGAGAGTGCCGGTCTCGATGTCAACGTCGGCGATGTAATCGCCACTGGGAGTCCTGTACCAAAGGTCGTCGAAGCCACCTGGGATGTTGAAGCTGAAGAACCCCTTGACCGGCTGGCCATGAACCGAGCACTGAAGGTCCACATTGACTCCGGCCTCCCACCACTGTGGACTACCCGAAGTCGGACTGTACTGCGAGGCCAGATTCGGTGCAGTTGTGCGCTGGGTTCTCGTCTTGACCAGTCCGGTGTTCTGCGTTATCGGAGCAGACGCCTGCGGCGCGGGGGCCGCTTGCGGTGCGGGGGCCGGCTGCGGTGCCGGGGCTGCTTGAGGAGCCGGATCGGCCTCGACTCGACGGCAGTTCCACGACCAAGCCCACTTTGGATTACTGACATAAGCCTCGGCGGGCGCGCCATACTGCTGGACGCATACGGCGTTCATATCCACGCCGCCCCCATCCATGAGCAGCGGCGTGTGCCCACACCGCCACGAATAGGGATCGAAGGCGTTCGTTGGTTGTCCAGCGCCTAAGACGTTCAATCCCAACTTCGCGTTACACCACTTGATGACCACTTGCTGGTCGACGCCGCCGAGTTCAATCGTCTTGGCTGATGCCGGTTGGGCGGAAGCAACACCAATGGCCGTCAGCACACACAGCGTTGTCATTGATACACGCGCGGCAAACTTCAGCATGTGACCCTTTCGGTTGATCGTTGTCCAATGTGGCGGTCCAGGTGGTAAGCCCGTGACCAAGAAATGCCTCGACCCGACTCCTTTCGGTCTCCGTCACCACTCTGGGTGTTTTATATCCGACCACTTCGCAACCGGCTCGGGGAATCCTTAGAACATCACTGCGATGGTCTCGGTTTTCATATGAACGGACTACAGCAAGAGTCGATCAACCAATCGTTCGCGCCACGACCATCGTCGAGCCGAGGGGCCACGGTACGCACAGACTCCCCGAAAACGTGGCCGCGCAGCTTTCGTACGTTTGGGCGACACCATCTCAGCGGCGACTTCGTTACGGTCATCGGAAGCGCTTGCCTCCAATCGCGCTCACAAGTCAAACAATTCGGCTAAGGATGGGCAACATGTTGATCGAAATTGGTCAGGTGCGCGACAACTCAGTGGCCGGTCGCGCCCGCTCCTTACACCGAGTGTCGCTGCGCTCAGCGTTGATGGTCGGCGTCGCCGCGCTCGGGATTGTCGCCGCGCTCCCAGACGCGGTGGCCCCAACCCGATCGGAGTTGTCGGCGACGGCCGCAGCGAGTGTCGCTGCACCGCTGCGGGTTTCTTCCCATGACGTCGAATTGATGGCCTACATCCCGGGCTGGACCGACGCTATGATCGCAATCGACGAGATCTCGATCGCAGCGGAACCTGTCGTTACGAACACCGTAAATACTCTTGCGAGTATCGGCAATTCGATTCCGGTCGTCAATGTGTTTGCGCGGCAGGCATATATCATCTACAACTACGTGATCTGGCCCATCGTCTGGCTGCCGACGAGTTGCGGTGTGCTCTTCCTGGGGACATTGGACGTCGGCTACCTGAATCACTGGATATCCGTTACGGCACAACTGTTCGCGGGCTTCGTTCAGGCAGAAGCGAACTACTTCCTCTACGGCGGCTGGAACCCGTTTGCCGCGGCGGCAGCGTCAGCGTTGGTTAAGGCACGCACCGCCGCCGGCGACGAAACTGATTCCGGCAAGACCCCTAGCGGACACCAGGCGAAGCCGAGTGGGTCGGGTCTCGGCAAGTCACGTCGCGGTGCGGCGCCGATCAGCGATCTCAAAGATCCCTCGGAGTCGACGACGGACACCGGCACAGAGTCGACTAAAGTCGTTGCCGCAGAAGTTGGATCAAGCACCGCCGACGTATCAGGTGCAACCGGCGGTACGGCGCAGGTCGATAACCCAACGCAGACGAAGAACGCCGGCAGCTCCCGCGCCGCGTCGGGCAAGCGCGGTCCGGGCACGTCGTCATCTAGCGCCTCGTCCCACGTGGGAGGCCACAAGGCCGGTACCGGCCATCCTGCGCGGCGAAGCGGACCGGCCAACTAGGGCGCCGCGGGCCGATACTTTTCGTGCACGGCCTCACGCACGCAGGACCGCCAAACCCTCCTGAACGAGAGTTGCCGTCAGCACCTTTTGCGCGTCGTAGAGATTCAGCGCGACCAGCCCGCGGCCGCGCGCGGCGGCCGGAGAGCGCGATTCCAGCAGGTTCCACTCGCCGGCGTCGATCGGGCGGTGAAACCAGATCGACGAGTCGGTGGTGGCGGTGCGGTGGCTGCGGTCGGTCATCGTGTGGCCGTGTACCTGTAGCACCGGGTCGATGCCGTAGATGTCGGTGACATAGACCGCCGCGCACTGCTGCAGCCACTGCTGTGCGCCCAACGGGGCGGTGATCCGCCACCACAGTCGGCGGACGAATTCGCTTGTGCTCCAGTCATCCTCGTAACGGATGTCGATCTCGTCGAGTGGTAGCGACGGGGCGGGCCCAATCGGTCCGGTAGCCGGCAACTGGTCGGGTTCGTGCTGCGTTGTCGCGTGGGCGGCGTGTTCGGGCCCGTCGGCCGCGATGGAGAACGAGACGGTGGCGGTGGTCAGTAATCGTTTGTCTTGCCGCGCAAGTACCCGTCGCGAGGCCGCAGTGCGGCCGTCGTAGACCCGTTCGACGTCGTAGTGCACCGGCGAACCGGCGTCGCCGCCGCGCAGGAACTGTACGTGCAGACTCGTCGGCGACGCGCCGTTGTCGATGGTGTGGCAGGCCGCAGCCATGGCCTGCGCGGCGAGATGTCCGCCGTAGGCCCGCTTCTCGGCCGGTCCGCTCTCGGCGCCGACGAAGGCGCCGTTGGTATCGCGAGTGACGTCGAGCAGCCGGGCGAGCACGCTCATGGCTACTCGGTTCCCGTTGTGACAGTGCCCGATTCGACCAGCGCGGCGATCTCCTCGGCACTGAGGCCGAGTTCGGTCAACACGGCGGTGGTGTCGTCGCCGAGTGCGGGCGCCGGCTGGGCCCTGACGTGTTCGCCGTCCACCGACATCGGCAGCCCGGGTGCCAGGTAGCTGCCGATCCTGGGTTGGGTCAGCATCGTGAACAACGGGTTGGCCGTCACCCGGGGATCCTGCGCGACTTCGGCGAAATCCAGGTAGCGGTCCCACAGCACCGAGCTCTTCGACAGCGCGGCGGTCACCTCGTCGGCGGTGTGCCTGGCGAACCACGGCGCGAACAGCCCACTGAGCACGGCGCGATGCTCGTAGCGCTGGCCCTCGTTGTTGAAGTCGGCGCCCAGTGCTTCGGCAACGGCTGCAACGGCTTTGGTGGTTCCGGTGAGGTCGGCAAGGTCGCGGAAGTGCCGGTTGGTCAACGCCACCAGCATGAAGGTCGCGCCGTCGCTGCTGGTGTAGTCCTGACCGTACTGCCCGTAGATGGCGTTGCCCAGGCGCGGGCGCTGCGTGCCGTTGACCATCGGCTCGGTGATGAAACCGAGATTGGCAGCGGTGGCCAGCGCGACGTCGTCCAGCGGCAGCCGGATGCGGCTGCCCGCTCCGGTGGCGTCGCGGCGTCGCAGCGCCACCAGGATCGCCAGCGCCGCATACAGACCGCAGCTGACGTCCCAGGCCGGCAGCACGTGGTTCACCGGGCCGCTCTGCGCGGGTGAGCCGGTGATCAACGGAAATCCGGTGGCCGCGTTGACCGTATAGTCCACCCCGGTGGAGCCGTCCCCGCGACCGACCACCTCCAGGTGAATCAGGTCAGGGCACTGAGCACTCAGCTCGTCGTAGGAATGCCACTGCCGCCCAGCAACATTGGTGATCAGAACGCCGGCATCGGCGATCAGCCGGGCCACCAGCTGCTGGCCCTCCTCGGACCGCATGTCGGCAGCCACCGACCGCTTGCTCTTGTTGAGCCCGGCCCAATAGATGCTGGTCCCTGTTTCGGTCAGCGGCCAGCGCTTGTAGTCCGCGGCACCGCCGACCGGGTCGACCCGGATGACTTCGGCGCCGAGCTGCGCCAGCGTCATCCCGGCCAGCGGTACGGCCACGAAGCTGGAGATCTCGACGATGCGGACGCCGGTTAACGGCTGTTCAGGTGATGCGGTCACCCGAAGAGTATGGCGGGTGACCTGCTCACCACACTCCGACGGGCACGCCAAGACAGAACAAGAACAAGCCGAGCAGAATCCAGCCGGCAGCCTGCCAGATGGGCCAGACTCCCTCGGCACGCCAGACTCGGTAGGTCTGAACGAATGCCCCGATCCCGCCGAGGAACAACGTGACCGGCACCAGGATGCCCGCGATCAGCGAATGCCAGATCACGGTCGCGGCGAATGCCACTGCGGCGACCGCGACCACGGAAACCACATAGATCACCGCCGCGCGGAAGGCCGCCGGATCGTGCCAGCGCTTTTCCACATCGTTGCGGTCCATGGTCATATCGCCTCCATTCCCAGCCTAGGTGGAGATACCCATCGATTGAGCACTCACGCTCGATGATCAGGCGAAATATGCGGCGCCAGCGCTCAACCAACGCGCTTGGGATAATCAGCCTATGCGTCTGCTGCTGATGGCCGACACTCACATCCCGAAACGCGCCCGCGACCTGCCCGAACCGGTATGGCGTGAGGTCGAGCGCGCCGACGTCGTCATCCACGCCGGTGACTGGGTCGATGCCGGCCTGCTCGACACACTGTCGGCGCGAGCCAGCCGTCTGGTCGCGTGCTGGGGCAACAACGACGGCCCGGAGCTTCGGGCCCGGCTGCCCGAGCGCGCCGACGTGACGCTGGACGGCCTGCTCTTCACCGTCGTCCACGAGACCGGCGCCGCATCCGGGCGGGAAGCCCGGATGGCCCAGCAGTACCCGGGCACCGACGTGCTGGTGTTCGGCCACAGCCACATCCCATGGGACACCACCGCGCGGACCGGGCTGCGGCTGTTGAACCCGGGCTCGCCCACGGACCGGCGCCGCCAACCGTTCTGCACGTACATGACCGCGGTGACCCGGCCCGGAGTACTGGTCGACGTGCGACAACACCGAATCGAGAAGACTTAGCTCTGCAACAGAGCTAATCTGGCGGGGTGGACATTCGCACCGATCTCGTCGCCGAACTGTTCGGCACCGTCGGCAGGTTCCGTCGCACGGTCCGCAGAGTCGCCGGGATCTCGTTCGTCACCGCCGGGCTGACCGAGTCCCAGGCCGAACTGTTGCGACTGGTCGGCCGGCAGCCGGGCATCTCGGTCAGTGCGGCAGCCGCCGAACTCGGGCTGGCCGCCAACACCGCCTCCACGCTGGTGTCCAAACTGTCGGCCGACGGACTGCTAGTGCGCACACCGGACCCCGCCGATCGCCGGGTGGGCCGCCTCGAACTCACCGCACCCGCGCAGAAGATCGCCGACGAATCCCGGGCGGCCCGCCGAGCGGCGCTGGCCGAGGCGCTCGACGAACTCGCCGACGATGACGCCGAGGCGCTGGCCGCCGGGATGCGGGTGCTGCGCGAGGTCACCACCAAGCTGCGGGAGAAGAGGCCATGAGCGTGCCCGCGATCGACTGCCGGAACCTGACCCACCGCTATGGCGACTTCACCGCCGTCGACGATCTGACGCTGCACGTCGATACCGGGGAAACCCTTGGCCTGCTGGGTCCGAACGGCGCAGGCAAGACCACCGTGGTGCGGCTGTTGACCACGTTGGCCCCTATCCAGCACGGGCAGGTCCACATCTTCGGACTCGATGCGCGGCGCGACACCATGGACATCCGTTACAACCTCGGCTATGTGCCACAACAGCTTTCGATCGAACCGGCCCTGACCGGCAGACAGAACGTGGATTGGTTCGCCCGGCTTTACGACGTTCCGCGCTCAGCCCGCAAACAGCGGGTCGAGCAGGCGCTGGAGGCCATGCAACTGCTCGACGTCGCCGACCGGCTGGCCAGCACCTATTCCGGCGGGATGGTGCGCCGCCTCGAACTAGCCCAAGCGCTGGTCAACCAGCCGTCGCTGCTGATCCTCGACGAGCCCACCGTGGGCTTGGATCCCATTGCCCGCGACAGTGTCTGGTCGCAGGTGGCCAGCATGCAAGAGCAGTTCGGTATGACGGTGCTGCTGACCACCCACTACATGGAGGAAGCCGACGTGCTCTGCGACCGGGTCGCGCTGATGCACCGCGGCCGGTTGCGGGCGGTCGGCACCCCTACCGAACTCAAGACCAGGGTCGGCCCAGAAGCGAGCCTGGAAGACGTCTTTCGGCATTACGCCGGAAGCGGACTCGAGGAGGCGGCAGATCACAACGGTCTTGGCACGGTCCGCGCCGGAAGAAAGGCGGCGCGCGATGCCGGTTGAGTCCGCCGCCACACCTCGTCTGGTGCGGGCGCCCCGCGGCTGGCGACGGGTGCCCAGCCTGGCCGGCCGGATGGAGACGTTCGCGTGGGTCGAGCTGCAGAAGCTGCGCCACGACCGCACCGAGCTGCTCACCCGGATGGTGCAGCCGGCCCTGTGGCTGTTGATCTTTGGCACCACCTTCAATCGGTTGCACGTCATCGACACCGGTTCGGTTCCCTACCTTGCGTTCCTGGCACCGGGGATCATCGCGCAGTCGGCGCTGTTCATCTCGATCTTCTACGGTATCCAGATCGTCTGGGATCGCGACGCCGGCATCCTGGCCAAGCTCATGGTGACGCCGTCCCCGGCGTCGGCGTTGGTGACGGGCAAGTCGTTCGCCGCCGGCGTGCGCTCGGTCGCACAGGTGGTCGGCGTGCTGGTGCTGGCCTACATCATGGGTATCCACATGACGCACAACCCGTTACGCATTCTGGCGGCGATGGGTGTGGTGATGCTCGGGTCGGCATTCTTCGCCTGCCTGTCGATGGCGCTGGCCGGGATGGTGCGCAACCGCGACCGCCTGATGGGCATCGGCCAGGCGATCACGATGCCGTTGTTCTTCGCGTCTAACGCGCTGTACCCGGTATCGGTCATGCCCGAATGGCTGCGCTGGCTGTCCCGCGTGAATCCGCTGAGCTACGAAGTGGATTCCCTGCGGCTACTGCTGGTGGGAATCCCCTCGGCGCATCCATGGCTGGACCTGGGTGTGCTGGCCCTGTCGGCGGTTCTCGGCATCGCCGCCGCATCGGTGCTGCTGCGGCGGCTAGTGCGCTAGTTCGTCGAAGCGGAACACGGCGAGTCTGCCTGCCAGCGCCTCGAATTCATCGGGTGTGCCGTGGCGTACCAGGCCGGAGCGTTTGGCGAATGCGACACCGACGGGTACCGAGCCGGGGAAGGCGCGCAGCACCGGCTTGGATTCCTCGGCACTCAGCTCCACGATCGCGACCGCACGAGAACGCCTGCCGCGGCTCAATGTTCCGGCGCCGGCGGCCCTGGCATTGCTGGCCCAGTCCGAGCCCGGATAGCCGGCCACGGTGTAGAGCCCGCCGTCGTACTCGAACGGTGTCATCGGTGCGTGCCGCGGCTTGCCGGACTTGCGGCCGGGAACGGTCAGCACGTAGGCGGGTCCGGTGTGCAGGCCCAGTTTCTGCACGGCCATCATGAAGCGGTTCATCGGATTGAGCCAGCGGGGAGGACGAGGATCGGTCATCGTGCACCCTCGGCCGTGAACAGCTGAGTGTTCTCGTTGACCCACTGGGCGAATGACGTGGCGGGGCGATCGAGGATCTTCTCTACGTCGTGGGTCACCAGGGCAGGCGACGTCAGCGTCGCCGCCTGCATCGCGATATAGGAGTCGGCAAACTGTTCGGGAAACCCGTTGCCGATGAAGCGTTCCCGCACCAGCTCGACCGGCACCTCCTGATAGCGCAGGGGGCGGTGCAGCACCTCCCCGATGACCGCGACGAGTTCGACATTGGTGAGCGATTGCGGTCCGGTCAGTGGAACCCGCTGACCCACAAGGTCGTCAGTGAGCAGGGCGTGCGCGGCGACAGCGGCGATGTCCGATTCCACGATCGGCGCGGACGAAGCCTGCGCATACGGCCCGGCGATAACGTCACCGGCATGCATCTGCGCCGCCCACATCCCGGGGAAGTTCGTGGCGAACACCGACGGACGCAGGCTGACCCACCGCATGCCCGATCCGACAGCGAGTTGTTCGCACTCCCGGTTCCGGTCGCCCCGATACCGGGACGGCTGACGACTGTCGTCATCGTCAGCATTGATCGCTGACAGCGCCACCACCTTCGCAACACCGTGACGCCGGGCCGCCGTCACCACGTCGGCCAGTGCGGGGCCCAGCGCGCGGGAATTGAGGAACACCGACGACGCCCCCGCCAATGCATCGATCGCATCTGGCACTTCCTCGGCGCCCGGCGATAGTCCTCCCGGGCGCCTTGTGACTGCACGGACGTGAGCACCCGCCTTCACCAATAGGTCGACGAGCGGCCGGCCCACATTGCCGGTCGCTCCGGTTATCACGATGGCCATTTCAAATCCTTTCGGTCGATTACCAACAAGGACGGGATGGTCTTCTGGAAAGTGACGAGCGGCGGCGGTAACTTTTTTCCATGCCGATTCGTCGTAGATGACATGAACGATTCGATCGATGGCCTGCTGCGGGCCCATCGCCCGTATCTGATCAACCTCGCCTACCAGATGGTCGGCGATATCGGCGATGCGGAAGACCTTGTGCAGGAGGCCTTTCTACGGCTGTCGACGGCCGGCGCGGAGATCGACGACGCCCGCGGCTGGTTGACGGTGGTCACCAGCAGACTGTGCCTCGATCAGGTTCGCTCGGCCCGGCATCGGCGGGTGAGCACCGCTGAACCCGAACTGCTGGAACGCCGGCCGCCGGTCAACCACCGCGCGGCGCAGGATCCGAGTGAGCGGGTCACCCTCGACGACGAGGTGCACGACGCACTGTTCGAGGTTCTCGGCAGGCTCAGCGCCCCCGAGCGGGTGGCGTTCGTGCTCCACGACGTCTTCGCAGTGCCGTTCGACGAGATCGCCGAGACCGTCGGCCGGCCCACCGCGACCTGCCGTCAACTGGCCCGACGCGCACGCATGAAGATCCACGCCGCCGCACCCGTCACCGCCGTCGTCGACGAGACCGAGCATCATCTGGTCACCGAACGATTCATCGAGGCCTGCGCGGGTGGCGATCTCGAAGCCTTGACCGCGGTGCTGGCCCCCGACGTCTGGGGCGTGGGCACGGTCCTGGCCGATCCGGCACCGCCGCCGCAGATCAATCACGGGCGGAAGGCGGTGGGCACCAACCTGCTGCGCTACCTCACCGGTGCCACGCTGGTCAGCGGTCCGGTCGGGCGGCCCGTCGCGCTGGCATTCAGCGAGCGACGCCTGTTCGCCGTCGTGGTGCTGACGATCCAGGACGGTCTGGTCGTCAAGATCGAGGCCACCGCCGATCCGTCAGCGCGCTGATGTAATCCAAACGGGCGACGCGTTGTTCATCACCTGTGTCATGCATTTGGTCGGCAGACGTTCTTTCTCACCCGCCAGATAGTTGTCTCATGACCGAAGGCGGTCTGAAAGAGACACTGACACAGGAGAATTCACATGAACAACACTATCGGCCGCAGCCGTTCCTTCATCCTCGGATCGGTCGTCGCAGGCGCACTGACTGTCTCCGCGCTGGGCATGGCCGGCACGGCCGCCGCAGCACCCGGCGGCGGCTCCAACGCCCAGGACACCGTCGACCGCCTGAGCAGCCAGGGCTACAACGTCGCACTCAATCACAACGGCGGATTCTCGAACGTGCCGCTCTCCGAGTGTGTCGTCAACGGGATCCACGGCTTGATCAGCGGCGTGGCACAGGGTCAGCCGCTGCCGCCCGAACAGCAGGGCGCCCAGACCGTCTACGTCGACGTCAACTGCTCCACCAACGCATAGCCTGCACACGCCCAAGCGCCCGCCCGGAATCTCCGGCCGGGCGTGACGGCGTGCGCGTGTCAGTGCACAGCGCACACAAGACCGCCCTCCCGTTCTCCGGGAGGGCGGTCTGATGGGTTGTCGAACTAGACGCCGGGTTGCTGGAAGTTGGCGGCGGCCTTGGGATCCAGCAGCGACGGGTGGTGCCGGTGCCACCAGTAACCGGGGCTGGCCTCAGTGGCGGGCTTGGCGTGGACCTGCGGGGTGGCGACAATGCCCGGCTGCGGGGCGACCTCGGCCGCGCTGGCGGCGCCGGCCAGTCCGAGTGCTCCGCCGATGATGCCTGCGGACAGGATCGGCAGCGCCAGATAGCGTGCGACGGTGTTCTTCATAGTGAATTCTCCTGTGTGAGTGGATATTTCAGACCGTTTTCGGTCATGCGATAACTATCGCCGCGGGACAGCGCGCGGTCTGTCACGCAAAAGCACGTACGGGGGGATGAAGGTGGTGTCGTCCGTTTGGACGACACCGGCGCCGGGCTGGTTACACTCCCGGTGTGCGCGCACACGGCAGCCCGCCGAAGCGGCCAGGTCGCTTCTGGGTGAGCCTGGTCGTCCCGCCCATGCCCGCCGACGTCGGGACCAGCGAGGCTGTCCGCGCGATCTTCTTCAAGTTCGAGAGCCAGGCGCAGCGGTTGCGGGCGATCCTGCGGCTGCTGCTGGTGGCCGTCATGGTGCTGGTCGTCGTCTCCTCGACCCCGCGGTCGTCGTGGCCCGCGCAGCTGTCGTTGGTCACCGGCTATGCGGTGCTGGCCGTGCTGGCGGCTTGGGTCCGGCTGCAGCAGCATCCGCGCACCGCCCGGCTGCGCGCGCTGGAACCGATGATGCCGATCGACATCGCGGCGATCTGTGTGCTGCAGTTGCTCTCCCCCGGCAGCTATCTGATGCTGGGGCTGCTCGCGTTCCTGCCGTTCTTCATCGCCACCCAGGCCGGGCAACGCGCCGCGATCATGTCGGTCGCCGCGATCGTCGGCGCGGCGATCGCCGTGCTGGCCGATCCGCTGTTCCGCCGGCAGATGTCGGCACCGGAGATCGCCGCGCTTCTCGTCATGCTCGCGCTGCTGTGCCTGTGCTCGTACACGGTGTCGCGAGTGCAGCAGCGCCGGCTGGCCAGCATCGCCGAGCTGACCGCAAGCCGGGCGATGCTGCTGAACGACGTCATGACCGCTGAGGAGCGCGAACGCCGGCGGGTCGCCGAAGCCCTGCACGACGGCCCGCTGCAGACCCTGCTGGCCGCCCGCCAGGATCTGCGCGACGCGATCCGCCCGAACCCCGACCTGTCCGGGGTGGCGCGGGCCAGCGAGCTGCTCACCGACGTCGCGCGGGAACTACGGCAGACCACCCGCGAGTTGCATCCCTCGGTGCTCGAAGAGGGCGGGCTGGAACACGCCGTCCGCGGTCTGCTCGACGCGCTGGCCGAGCGGACCGGCGTCGTCGTCGACTGCTCGATCGACTATCCGCACCCCCACGCCGAGGACGCGATGGTCTACGGCGTCACCCGCGAGCTGCTCACCAACGTGGCCCGCCACGCGAACGCCGACCGGGTGTGGCTGACGTTGCGCGACGACGGCCACACGGTGACACTCGAGGTTCGCGACGACGGCGTCGGCATCGATCCGTCGGTGGTGTCGAGGCGCGTCGCCGAGGGGCACATCGGGCTTGCCTCGCAGCGCTCCCGTGTCGAGTCCCTGCGGGGCACTTGGGAATTCCGGCCCGTCGAGCGCGGCACCTGGGTGCGGGTGCGGTTGCCGCTACGCGATCACCAGGAGGTGCGGTGAGCAGTTCAGAGCGACGCATTCGGGTGGTGGTCGGCGACGACCACCCGGTCTATCGCGAGGGCATCGTGCGCGCGCTGAACAACAGCGGCCGCACCGAGGTCGTCGAGGCGGTCGGTGACGGGCAGGCCGCACTCGCCGCGATCCAGCAGCACCAGCCCGACGTCGCGCTGCTGGACTACAAGATGCCCGGCCTCGACGGCATCGCCGTCGCCCATGCGGTCACGCGAGACGGTCTGCCCACCCGGGTGCTGCTGCTGTCGGCGACCACCGACGGCCCGGTCGTCTACCGCGCGATCCAGGACGGCGCCGCCGGTTATCTGTCCAAGGAGTCCGACCGCGACGAGATCGTGGCCGCGGTCGCGGCCTGCGCCCGCGGCGAGAAGGTGCTGCCGCCGGAACTCGTCACCAGCCTGGCGACCCAGGTGCACCGGCAGGCCCAGTACCAGGGTCCCGTGCTCAGTGAGCGGGAGCGCGAGATCCTGCGATTGATCGCCGACGGCAAGTCGGTACCGGACATGGCCAAGGATCTGTTCCTCGCCCAGACCACGATCAAGACCCATATCCGGCGGCTCTACGAGAAGCTCGGGGTGTCCGACCGCGGCGCCGCCGTGGCCTACGCGATGCGGAATCAGCTGCTCGAATAACGCCCTGTCATCCATTCGTACGACAGCGATTCATCCGGCGGATAGCACGTTCGGGCGCTCCCGGGCGCCGGTGCCGCGAACCAGGCTGATCGTCATGACAACCACACTTCGCACCCCCGCAATCACCCACCTCACTCACCGCGCCAAGTACGTCACCGAAGCCGTCGGGACGTTCGTCCTGGTGTTCACCGTCGGAGCCAGCTCGCTGGGCGGCTCCCCGCTCGCACCGGTCGCCATCGGCGCCGCGCTGATGGCGATGATCTACGCCGGCGGGCACATCTCCGGCGCGCACTACAACCCGGCCGTCACGCTCGCTGTCCTGGTGCGTGGCCGGATCACCGCCCGCGAGGCGCTCGGCTACGTCGCTTCCCAGATCGTCGGCGGGATCGTCGCCGCCGCAGCCGTTACCGGCGTGATGCCTGCCGGGCCTGCGCATCCGCTGGCCTTGTCCGGACACGCCATGGTGGTGGCCGCCGTCGCCGAGCTGGTGTTCACCTTCGTGCTCTGCTACGTGGTGTTGAACGTCGCCACCAGCAAGGACCACCCCGACAATTCGTTCTACGGCCTGGCCATCGGCTTCACCGTGGCCGCCGGGGCCGTCGCGGTCGGCGCCCTCTCCGGCGGGGTGTTCAACCCCGCGGTCGGGATCGCCGGTCTGTGCCTCGGGATGTTCACCGGCCCAGTCGTGTTCGTCTACCTGGTCGTACAGCTCCTCGCGGCGGTGGCCGCGGGTACGGCCTTCCGCTTCCTCAACCCCTCAGATAAGTAACCGACCCTCCCCCGCGCCGGGCGTGACTCCAGAGTCACGCTCGGCACGCAACTTAAGTAGGCGACTACCCAGGCCGGGTTCGTTGCGCCGTGCTCCAATGCTCATCTGAACCAGTTATTGCTTTTTGGCGCGCCTACACCGCCTTCTGTGACGGTTGGCCTCACCGAGGAGAACATGATGAGTCCGGCACCCGCCCAGCTGAACTACAACCTGAACAGCACGTGGACGTGGGGATTCCCCTGCGACAACCCGACCAGGCATACCGCCATTTTCAAGCTGGGCAGAGGCTGGGTGTATGCCCCGAACATCAGCCCATACGCCGGTTGCCCGTGCATCAACTACAACGCCCCCGCGGGCACGATCACCAACGGCTACATCGTGGCGAAAGGGAATTACGTCAGGTGTGCCGGTCTTGACGGGCCTGAGAGGGCAGCCGGTGCAGGCGCGGTGACTGCTCCACCACCCGCCCAACTCACCTACGATCTGAACAGCACTTGGACCTGGGGCAAGCGCGAGGGCGACGCGACTTATGTCGCCGTTTTCAGGCTGGGCACCGCCTGGGTGTATGCCCCGAACATCAGCCCATACGCCGGTTGCCCGTGCATCAACTACAGCGCCCGGGCGGGCACGATCACCAACGGCTACATCGCGGCAAAAGGGAATTACGTCAGGTGTGCCGGTATCTGACGGGCCTGGCCTGACAGCGCGGCCAGGGAATCCCCATCGTCAATCCTGCAGTCGGCGGGACAGGCCGGTGGCGCGCGCCGCCCGGCGCGCAACGGCCGCACGCAGCTGATCGGCCGAGCCCACCACCCGGACCTTGGTCCTGGCCCTGGTCACCGCGGTGTACAGCAGTTCACGGGTGAGCAGCCGCGAATCCGTCGGCGGCAGAAGCACAGTCACCTCACCGACCTGGCTGCCCTGGCTTTTGTGAATGGTCATCGCGTGCATGGTCTCGATATCGGCCAGCCGGCTGGTCGCCAGCTCAGCCGGGCCATCAGCACCGGCCATCGCCGCCCGCAGCACCCCGTCGCGCAACACCGCCACCCCGATATCACCGTTGTAGAGCCGCAGCCCGTAGTCATTGGCCGTGACCAGCACCGGCCGACCCGCATACCACGAAGCCCACTGCGGCACATCGGTTTCCTCGGCCAGCCAGCGCTCGACCTGACGGTTCCAGTACGCCACGCCATGCGGGCCGCGGCGATGCGCACACAACAACCGGTGTTCCTCCAGCGTCGCCAGCGCAGCCGGCCCATCGCCGAGCACCGCAGCCTCCCGCAGGCGAAGCGCATGCGGCACAAGCACACTGCGCAGTGCCACAGCTGGGTCTTCGGTGTCGACCCACTCGATGTGCTCGCCACCGGCGTTCAGCACGTCGATGGCACGGGTGGCGTCGCCCACCCGGATCGCCGACGCCAGCGCACCGATCGAGGGACCGAACCGGTGCGCGCGAATGAGCTTGACCACCGGTGCATCCCCACGCGCACTCAGTCCCTCGACCAGATCGGCCAGCACCGCACCGGCCTCCACCGAGGCCAGTTGGTCGGCGTCTCCCACCGGAAGCAGCCGAGAATCCGGCCGGACGGCCTCGACCAGGCGGGCCATCATCGTCAGCGACACCATCGAGGTCTCGTCGACGACGATCACATCGTGCGGCAGCCGGTTGGCCCGGTGGTGCCGAAACCGGGCCGACGTCCGCGGCAACGGCCCGAGCAGCCGATGCAATGTGGTGGCGCGCAGGCCCTGCAGCCGCGCCTGGTCGACCGAATCCAGCTCATCGATTTCGGCTTGCACCGCCTCCTGGAGGCGGGCGGCAGCCTTGCCGGTCGGTGCGGCCAGCGCGATCCGCGGCCGTGGCTTGCCGGCCAGCTCAGCCTGTTCGGCCAACAGCGCCAGCAGCCGGGCCACCGTGGTGGTCTTGCCGGTGCCCGGTCCTCCGGTGAGGACCGTCAGCCCCTGGGACAGCGCGACCTCGGCTGCCCGGCGCTGTTCCTCGTAGCCGGACGGGAAAAGCCGTGCGATGTCGGGTAATCGGTGTTGCGGCCGGGCGGCGGCCAGAGCCAGCACGTCGGCGGCGACCTGTCGTTCCTCCAGCCAGTACCGGTCGAAGTAGAGCAGACCCTCCTCGAGATGCAGTACCGCCGGCGAGCTGAGCAGCGGGCTGGCCGCCACGGCCGCCAGCCATTCGTCCGGCGCCGGCCAGGGCAGGTCGTCGATCTCGACCTGGGTCGGCACCGCCGTCAGCTCCACGCACACCGATCCGCCCCGGACCGCGCGCACCACGAACGCGATCGCCAGGGCCACTCGCTCATCTGTCTCACTGCCCAGTGCTGTCAGTCGTTGCGCGACAAGAACATCGGCGGCTTCAATGGCACCGGCATCGTTGAAGATCCGCAGCAGGCCGGCAGCCTCCGCGCAACGGCGCCAATCGGCGGCGTCGACAACGTCTACCGTCACGCCGCCACCTGCCTACCGTCGAGCAGATCTGACACCGCCGCCACCAGGGCGGCCGGCGGACGCCAGCTGAATACCCCGGCAGGGTGACCGTCGGCGGTCGGGGTGTCCGGACCGCACATGCCGCGCACGAACAGGTACAGGATTCCGCCCAGATGCCTATCGGGGTCGTAACCGGGCTGACGCCACCGCAGGAACCGGTGCAGCACCACGCTGTAGAGCAGTGCCTGTAGCGGATAGTCCGAATGCAGCATGGCCTCGGCCATCCTGGCCCGGCCGTAATCGGCTGCCGAGAGCGGACGATCGCCCTCGCCGAGCCAGTTGGTCTTGTAGTCGACTACCAGGTAGCGATGCCCTGACGTCCTGTCGGGCACCCGCAGCACCACGTCGACCGAGCCGGAGAGATACCCGCGCAACGACTGGCCGCCCAGTGCACCACCGGTGAGCCGGTCGGCGTACGACGCCAGCGGGTCGTCGGGCGGGAGATGCTCACGCAGCAGCCGGCCGACGTCGGCCAGCCGGATCTGAGGCCGGCCGACCGCCATGTCACCACCGGCCAGCGGGAATTCGAAGTCCATCTCGCACAACCGGTCCCGTAACCCGATCTGGCGCAGGGTGATCCCGTCGGCCAGCGGGCCGAGCGACGTGTCGTGCATGGGTACCAGCGCGGCGGCCAGTTCCTCGGCCGCGACATCGACCGGCCACCACACCGCGTGCTGTTCGATGCGGGTCTGCAGTTCCCCGGCCAGATCGGCGGCCAGCGGGTCGGCGGTCTCCAGCACCGCGTGCACCAGGCTACCGAACGTGGCTCCCGTCGGGAGATCCGCCATCGGCGAGGGCACATCAGCTCCGGCCGGCGGTGCGCTCACCGCGATGTCGCCGACCTCGTCGTCGAGTTGGACGACCTCGGGCTCGCTGCTCACGCCGGCGGTCTCGGCCGCCCGGATCAACCCGGAGTACGACGTCCGCCGCCAGGTGGTGTCGATACTGCGGTGGAAATGCCTGGCGGCGAGGTCATCTCGACGTTCGATGCCGGCCAGCTCGGCCGCCGGGGCGATCACCGACTCTTCGAGCACAGGCCCGCCCGCTGTTTCCCATTCCCGAAGCAGCTCCACCGCGTCGGCGTCCTCGATCCGTTCCGGGTCGCATCGGTCCGGCACCGACGCCTGCCCCGGGCGGCGGCCGCGCAGCAGCCGCGACAGTCCCCCGTTCGGCTCGTCCCACGACGGTGCCCACCACGCCACCACCTGGGATTGGGCCCGGGTCATCGCGACGTAGGTGAGACGCGTCTCCTCGCCCGCGGCTTCCCGCCTGCCCAGGGTCTGCGCGGTCATCAGCTCGGAGCTCTGGTCACCGCCGACGTGCAGACAGCGCCGCTCCTCGACATGGAACCGGACCAGATCCTCGCTGCGCACATAGCGATTGAACGTGAAGGGTAGGTAGACGATCGGGAACTGCAGACCCTTGCTCACCCACACCGTCATGATCTGCACTGCCGCCGCGTCGCTGTCCAGGCGGCGGCTGCGTTCCGGGGCGCCGCTGCGTTCGTCGCGCTGGGTGCGCAGCCAGTCGCGCAATGCGGTGAGACTGAAGCGCTCCCGATGCGTCACATCGTGCAGGAGCTGGGTGACGTGCGCGAGATCGGTCATATTGCGTTCGCCGCCGGCCCACGACAGTACCCGCCGTCCCATCCCCGCCAGCTGCGCGGCCTCGAACACCGCCGCCACCCCGGCCTCCCGCGCGTGATCGGCCCACTGCCGCAAGGTGTCCGCGATCTGATCGGTGAGCGCATCGCCGCCGTCGGTAAGGTCTTCGGCGGTCTTCCCGAAGAACATCGTGGTGGCCGCGGCGCGCACCAGGCCGGGACGGTGCAGCTGGTCGAAGGCTTCCAACAGCGTCAGCCAGTCGTCGGCGGCCGCAGACTTGAGCACATCGGTGTCACCCGTGTAGACGGCGGGCACACCGGCGTTGGCCAGCGCGTCGAAGCAGGCGCGCGCATCGGCATGACTCTCGGTGATGACCGCGATGTGATGGGCCTGCAGTGGCTCGCCGTCGAACGTGGCGCTGCCGGCCAGCAGCCCGGAGATGTCGGTAGCCAGGTCGGCGGCGATGTGCTGGCGCAGCGTGTCCATCCGGATCGTCCGGGTTCCGCGCTGCCCGAACGTTTCCCGGCTGACCACCCGTAGCCGGAACGGCTCGTTGTGCGGTGCGCCCGCCAGCCGGTGACCGCGGTGATGGGCGTTGACGTCGAGGACCTTGATATCCGGGTGGCCGAGTTCGGCGCCGCCGAGCACGACCTGCAGGCGGTCGACCAATGCCGAATCGCTTCGCCAGTTGACGCCGAGGGTGTGTCGCTGCCCCGCGGTCTTTGCGGCGTGCAGGTAGGTGAAGATGTCGCCACCGCGGAACGCGTAGATCGCCTGTTTGGGATCACCGATGAGGATCAGCGTCGAGTTCCCGCTGAAGGCCCGTTCGATGACCTGCCATTGCACCGGGTCGGTGTCCTGGAACTCGTCGACCATCACCACCGACCACCGCTGATGCATCCGGGTGGCGGCCGGCGAGCCGGGCACCTCCAGCGCGTCGGCCAACCGGCTGAGCAGGTCGTCGTAGCTCAGGATCCCGCGCCGGCGTTTGCGCCGATCCAGCTCGGCCAGAACATCATTGGCGAACTCGACCCGTACAGCCGGCTGCGAGCCCGGCGGTGGATCCAGCGGCCGCAACTCGGTGCACGGGTTGGCGACGACCTCGCGGGCCAGCTTGAGCGCGTCGGAACGGCTGATCGGTGGCCGCTCGCGCTCCTGCCCGAAGTGCCGCAGGTACAGGTCGTCGACGATCTCGCCCACCAGGTCGTCGAGGCTTTCGGCCAACGTCACTTGGGAATCGGTATCCCCGGCGACTCCAAGGGATTTCAGTACCAGATGGCAGAACTGGTGGGTGGTGGCGATCGTCGCGGCATCGAAGCCGGCCAGCGCATCGCGCAACCGCCGCCGCCGTTCGGCAAGTTCGCCGGCGTCACCGGTGGTCAGCAGGCGCACGACATCGTTGTCGTCGGCCGGCCTCGGGTCGTCGAATCCGCGCAGGGCGAGCTGCAACGCCTCGCGGACCCGCTCCCGCAGTTCCTGAGTGGCCGCCCGGCTGAAGGTGATCAGCAGCATCTGGTCGAGACTCGCGCGGCCCTCGGCGATGTAGCGGGTCACCAGCGCGGCGAGGGTGAACGTCTTACCCGTCCCGGCGCTGGCCTCCAGCACTGTCGTCGTACCCGCGGCGGGAAGTGGTCCCAGTAGATCGAACTCGTGCATCAGGCACCGTCCTCTGCGCGCAGCAAGGGCGCCCACAGTCGCGCCGCGTATGCGCCCAGCCGGGTCGTCTCGCCATCGGCTTCCTCACCCGGCCGTACCGGCGTCAACAGCGGATCGAGATCCGGTTCACGGCCCCAGACCCGTTCGATGGCCCGGTCATCACGCTCGTAGCGCCACTTCGACCAGGCCTCGCTGCGCGGGTCCTGACCGCTGACCCTGGCCACCGCCCAGGCATGAGATGTCTTGATCGGCAACGGGATCGGCTCCCGGCGGCCGGCGTCGTAGACCGCCACCAGATCGCGAAGCACGGCGACCGGATCGTCCTGCGGCGAACCCAGCACCCGTTCGGCCACGGCGTTACGCCGCCGCTGGCGGCCGATGCACACCGCCAACCAGTGCCCGGGGAAGACCGCGGCCAGGGCCAGCATCGGGATCCAGGCGCGCAGCAGATGCTGGGCGTCGAGCTTGGAGAACGTGACCTCCACCAGGCGCTTGCCGAACACTTCGGGGACAGTTCCGGTGAGGCGACGACCCTCGCCCAGGTCGACGTCGACATCGAAGGCCTGCGGTGTGCCGATGCGGTAGGCCAGCGCTGCTCTGGCCAATTCGGTTGCCTGGTCGCGTAATTCACCGGCAGTTCGCCAGCCCAGCCGGCCCGGCGGCAGCGCGCCCCTGCGCCATTCCGCTTGGCCGGCGCGTTCGGGATCCATCCCCGCGAGCATGTCGGTGAGCATCCGCTGGCCCACCGTCCACTGCTGCAGGTTGTCGATCTCGACCGGCATGGCGTCCTCGACCCCTTCGACCTCCCACGGCAGGGTCACGTCGAGTGCGGTGAAGAAGCCCTTCACCGGGTTGGCGAAGAACTTCAGTAGATCAGCCAGCGTCACGTCGTCGGGTGGCGGGGCGGGCAGCGGCTTGGCCAGCAGGTCAGGTTGTTCCCGCCGCTGGCTGCCGGTGATCGAGGCAGCGGCAAGCACGCTCGAGTCGAACGTGAACGGCTCGCCGGGCACGCCGAGCGCGCCCGGCGTCACGTTGCGAACATCGAAGGGCTGCAACGGGTGCCGGACCAGGATCTCATCGCGGACGGGTTCCTCGGTGGTCCGGTCCAGGGCGTCGAGCAGCTCGGCCAGCGGCACCGCCGGCGGGCGGGGCTGACCGGAGTATTCGTTGGCGCCGGTGTAGGTGATGACGAGCTTGTCGGTGGCCGCACCGATCGCGTCGAGTAGCAACTGCCGATCTTCGGAGCGGATGTCACGCTCGCCGGTCATCGGGTCGCGGGCCAGCGCGTCATCACCGTCGACCACTCCGATTCTCGGGAACACGGTGTCGTCCAACCCGACCAGACACACCACCCGATGCGGCACCGAGCGCATCGGGACCATGGTGCACACCGTCAGCGTGCCGGTGCGGAAGTTGGCCCGGGTGGGGCGTCCGGACAGATGGCGACCCAGCAGGGCGGTGACGTCCGGCAGCCGCATTCCGACGTCGGCGCGCGGACCGGCCGTCGTCAGTACGTCGCCGAATTCGCGCTGCAGCTGGCTGGTCTGCCAGCCGTCGTCCCCGGCGGTCCGGGTCAACAGGCCGACGCCGTCCTGAAGTCCGGTCAGCCACTGCGCCAACGGTCGGACCCCGCTGAGGGATTCGACGGTGCGCGCAAGGCGCGCCACGTACTCGGCGAGCCGGCCGGCCAGCTCCACGCTGTTGCTGCCGACGTCGTCCAGCGGCAGGGTGACGCCCAGCCAGTCCTTCGAGTCGTCGGACATGGCGACCCCGGCCAGCACCCGGTCGAGGCCGAAGCGCCAGGTGTTCTGGATGAACGGGATCCCGAAGGGCGCGCGGTGCTCCTGGTCGAAACCCCACCGGATGTTCGACTGTTGCACCCAGCGGGTGATGGTCTCCAGATCGTCGTCACTGAACGCGAATCGCGCCCGGACCGGCTCCAGGTGGGCGAAGTCGAGGACTTCGGTGGCGGTGACCCGGCTGCCGGCCAGCGTCAGCAGTTTGGCCGCCACCTGCAGCAGCGGGTTGGTCTGGATCAGGGCTCGGTCGGCCAGCCGCACCCGCAGCTGGTGGGCCGGATGGGCGCCGGGTACGACATCGCCGAGTCCGAAGTCCGCCACGATCAGCGGGGCGTAGGTGTCGATATCGGGGCACATCACCAGGATGTCGCGGGGTTCCAGGGTGCGGTCCTCGGCGAGCAGACCGAGCAGCACCTCACGCAGGACGTCGACCTGACGCGCCGGTCCATGGCAGCTGTGCACCTGCACCGAGCGATCTGCAGGTGTATGCGAGCGCCCCTGTGGCCGTGTGGCATTCGCGGCGATGTCGGCTTGCAGCCAGCCGAGCAGCGTATCCGGCTGTTGGCCGGCACCGAGGAATTCGTCGGTGGCGACGTCGGTGGGCAGGCTTCGCTGGAGCTCGCGAACATCGCGGCCGAGGGTGGCCAGCAGCGGATGCACGGCCAGCCGATGGCTGGTGTCGTCGCGACGGGGGATCGTCCCGCGCAGATCGCGCAGCTCGGCCCACAGTGCAGCACTGGGGTGCGGCAGCCACAGATGCACGTCGTGGTGTCGGGCCAGCGCCCCGACGAGTTCGATCTCGGTGCTGGGCAATCGGGTGTGCCCGAACAACGATATCCGCACCGGCAGTCCGGTTCCCGATTCCCGCAGCCGGGCAAGGGTTTTAGCGTGCCGGATGTGCGGGGGATCGACGCCGATCGTATCGACCAGCACCCGCCATAGGTATGGCTGCCAGCGCAGGTCGTCGTCCAGGCCAGCTGGGTCACCGGCCAACCAGTCCTCGAGGAGCTGCGGACGCTGCCGCGCATAGGAGGAGAAGAGCCCGGCCAGCCGGCGGGCGACCGAGTAGCGCCTGCCCTGGCGAAGGTCCTTCTCCTCACCGTCCACAAAGTGGCCGAGGTGGGTGGCCAACGTGCGGCACCACGGCTCGTCGAGGCTGGCGTCGATGACCTCGAGCAGGGGCCACGCCATCGCGTCGGCCGACCACGGATCGTCGTCGCCGGTTCCGGCGATCTCACTGATGAGCGATGCCGGTGACCGGAACGACACCCCCGCGCAGACACCCCCGCCGGCGTCAGTGCCGCCGAGAATGTGCGAGAGCCGCTGGCTGAGCCAACGCTCGACCCCGCGGGCGGGCACCACGACGAGTTCGTCGGCGAACGGGTCGGATTGGGGGGTGGCCAGCAGCATGCCGAGACCGTCGGCGAGCAGGTCGGTGCGCTCGGCTCGGTGCAGGTGCAGGGCCATCGGGATTACCGTAGCCGCGCCGGCGGACATCGTGTGTCCAGCTCCTAGACGCCCCCGCGCGCTTTGTCCAGAGCATGGACACAGCAAAGAGAACTTTTGGCCGGTTTCTGCCGAAATGCGTGACATACGTGTCCCCTTCAGCAAAGCTGTGTTCTCTCACCGAGAAAGGGCAGAGCAATGAATGCTGCGGCAGGCCACAGCGGGGATGTGGCTACGGGCTCCCACGGCGGTACCCAGCGCGGAGGACGTCATCGCCGGCGCAGGCAACCCTACGGCTGGCTGGGCGTCAGTGCGCTCAGCCTGGGCGTCGGCGCAGCTCTGGCGACCGGCTCGGGCGTTGCACATGCCGATACCACCCCTGGCACTGGTGCCGGGCCCACCAGCGGCCAAGCTGGCGACCCCGCGCCCGGTAACTCGACTGCGAGCGGCCACACCGGTCGGCAGGCACAGAAGCCGGGCGTTGCCAACGGCTCCTCGATGAAGAGGCCGTCCGCTGGCTCACCTCGTGCGCTAACTGCCGCGGCCGCCACCCGGCCGACGCCTGGCAACAGGTTGTCGGTAGTGTACGGCTCCACACCGGCAGGGGTCATTCCCTCGGTCAGCAACACCTCGTCTGAATCGCCCACCCATTCCGACGGTCCGATCGCCGACCCGGTGAGCTCGCCCGCCGGCGCTCCTCCGGCAACGCAGGCCCTGGCCGCGGGGATCGCGAATCCCACGAAGACTCCAACGGCGGCGTCTGTCCCGCCGAACCTGATCCGCCTTCCGGCGCTTCCTACCCCGGCGCAGGTGTTGCGCGCATTGGGATTCGTGCCGGGTGGCCCGTCGGCACCGATTGGTAATCCGATCCAGGATCTGCTCTGGGGGTTATACCGGCAGATTCAGTCGCTGCTGGGACTCAGCACCCCACCCACCAGACCAAGTCTCTCGATCTCCGATACCACCGTCGCCGAGGGCAACGCCGGCACGAGCAGCGCCACCTTCACCGTCACCGTTTCCAAATCATCGACCACACCGGTCACCGTCAACTACGCCACCTCGAACGGCACCGCCACCGCCG
Source organism: Mycolicibacterium vinylchloridicum (assembly GCF_013404075.1). GTDB lineage: Bacteria > Actinomycetota > Actinomycetes > Mycobacteriales > Mycobacteriaceae > Mycobacterium > Mycobacterium vinylchloridicum. The sequence goes on along the minus strand of NZ_JACBJQ010000002.1, from coordinate 338,181 downwards.
GCGCCGACTTCACCACCGCCACCGGCACCCTGACCTTCAACCCCGGCGTCACCTCCCAATCCGTCACCGTCAAGATCACCGGCGACACCGCCGTCGAAGCAGCCGAAACCTTCACCGTCGCCCTGTCCAGTCCCACCGGGGCCACCATCGCCCGCGGCACCGCCACCGCCACCATCACCAACGACGACGTCGCAACGACCCCGGGACTCAGCATCTCCGACGGGTCGGCGACCGAGCCGGGTTCGACGGGCATAGCGGCGGGATTCCTGCATACCTCTGGCAACCAGATTCTGGATTCGCAGGGCCAGCCGGTGCAGATCTCCGGGGTCAACTGGTTCGGCGCTGAGGGCTCCAACGGCGTGCCGGACGGGCTGTGGACCCGCAACTACAAAGACATGATCGATCAGATGTCGGCCCAGGGATTCAACACGATTCGGATCCCGTATTCCAGCGAGATGCTGCACACCTCCGCGGCGCCGTCGGGCATCAACTACGCCTTGAACCCCGACCTGCAGGGACTGTCACGCATCGAGGTACTCGATGCGATCATCGACTACGCCGGACAAGACGGGATGCGGGTCATCCTCGACCATCACCGCAGTACCGCCGGCGCCGGCACGAGCGAGAACGGCCTTTGGTACAACAGTCAGTACTCCGAAGACCAGTGGGTCGCCGACTGGCAGATGCTGGCGAATCGCTACAAGGACAACCCGACGGTGATCGGTTTCGACCTGCACAACGAGCCCTACAACGGCACCTGGGGCGGCGGCGGTTCGAACGATTGGGCGCGCGCCGCGGAGCGGGCCGGAAACGCTGTGCTGCAGGAGAATCCGGATCTGTTGATCTTCGTCGAGGGCGTGGGTACCTATCAGGGACAAAGCTACTGGTGGGGCGGCAACCTGATGGGGGTCAAGGACCGGCCGATCGTGCTAGACGTACCCGGCCGGGTCGTCTACTCCCCGCACGACTATCCGAACTCCGTCTACGCCCAACCTTGGTTCCAGTCAGCCAACTTCGGCGCCAACCTGCCCAACGTGTTCCGCAACGCCTGGGGCTACATCTACGAGGACAACATCGCGCCGATCTACGTCGGCGAGTTCGGCACCAAACTCCAGGACCCCAAAGACGTGGTCTGGTTTGAGGCTCTCACGTCCTACCTGTCGGGCGATTTCGACAACAACGGCACGATCGACATCGCGGCCGGCACCGAGGACTTGAGCTGGACATTCTGGTCGTGGAACCCGAATTCCGGTGATACCGGCGGCATTCTGGCCGACGACTGGAAGACGATCAACCAGAACAAGATGGCCTACCTGACGCCGATCGAGTTCACCGGAGGAAGCGGCACATCGGTGGCGTCGTTCGTGGTGACGCTGGCCGCGCCGGCCGACCAGACAGTGACGGTGCACTATGCGACCTCAAACGACACTGCGACGGCAGGCCTTGACTACATCTCCGTAGCGGGCACTGTCACCTTTGCCCCGGGCGAAACCCAGAAGATCATCACGGTGCCCGTGAAAAGTGATTCGCTGGCGGAGAACAACGAGACCTTCCACATCATGCTGTCGAATCCGTCGGGAGCAACCCTCACCGACGCGATGGGCATGGGAACCATCCTCGACCGCCCGGTCGGCACGAGCACCGGCGGTGGTACGTCGACGCCGCCCACCGACCCGGACCCCGAGATGCCGATGCCCGATCCCACCGAGAGCGAATACACCGACATCATGACGTTCGGCATGTTCCACGGCAGCGACCACACCGGGATGAACGCGCTGGAGGGCGGCCGGACCGCCATCACCACCGAAGCACTGGTCGCCTACAACAACCAGCGCCAATTCGCCGGACTGGCGCCGGTGACCCTCGATGACGTCGGGAATTGGGCGTTCGCGAACAAGTTGACCAACAACGAGCAAGCGTGGAATCAAGATCTACAGGGCGTCGGGCTGTACTACGCGATGCAGGGCGCCAAAGTGGGGTGGATCGCCGACGACAAGTTCGACCCGCAGATCGTCGCCGACATCGAGCGAACGGCGCGCCTCGGCTCGGCAGCAGACGTCATGGCCATGGTGGCCGAATACGGTCATGACGGTTTCGCGCAGTACCTGATGGACACCGGTGGTGAGACGGCATTCATCGACACGTTGAAGATGGAGCCACATTACGGCGGATGGATGCACGACCGGGCCAACGGCCGGCTCGTCCTCGAGGTTTCGGCCACCGCCCATGACGTGAACCACCTCACGGTGCTCAGTCACGATCAGACGCAACCATTCATGAACGACACCTGGGACTGGCCGCAATGGCCGGCGCTCGATGTCTCGCACAAGCGGGTGATCGAGTACTTCCAGAGCATGGTCGCCCTCGGAGATCCGCTGGGGAACAACCTGACTGCGCTCGACGCAGTGCCTGCTGTGTCGCTCTGAGGTCGACCTCGCCGCGGATGAGCAGTCAGCGCAAAGGGCGCTACCCGACCAACCGTGCGATCGAGCGCATCGGAATATGCAGCCAGGTCGGCCGGTGCCGCGCCTCGTACGCCGCCTCGTACACCGCTTTGTCCAGCTCGTAGGCAGCGAGCACCGCAGCGGAATCGCGTGGGTCGGCCTCGGATTCGGCCGCGTACCCGTCGCAGAACGACGCGCAGTTGCGGTCGACCCACTCCTTGGCGCGGGCGGCAAGCTGCCGGTCGTCGGACTGGTCGATCAGCTGTTGATAGGCCGCGTATTCGAACGAGCGCAGCATGCCGGCGATATCGCGCAACGTGGAGTCGGGCTTTCGCCGCTCGTCCAGCGGCTGACCCGGCTCGCCCTCGAAGTCGATCAGCAGCCAACGGTCCGGCGTCCGCAGCGCCTGACCCAGATGCAGGTCTCCGTGCACGCGCTGCACGGTCACCGGCTCGTCGGCCAGCTTCGCGAAGCGCTCCTCGATGGCGGGCCGATACTCCTCGAGCTCGGGCACCGCGGCGGCGGCGGTCGCCAGCCGCTCCCGCATCACGTCGACGGGCAGCACCGCCGTCGAGGTGCCCAACTCCTGGGCCAGGGTGGCGTGCACCGACGCCACCGCCTCCCCCAATCGGTATGCCTCCCCGGCGAAGTCACCGCCGACCTCGTATGCGTACAGGTCACCCTCTGCATACAGGTCGCGGGTGCTCGCGGTGGCCATCTGCCAGCCCTCCGCCGAGTTCGCGGCGTAGGTCGTCACCATGCCGAGCGGGCACGGCTGGCCGCCTTCATCCGTCTCGAACGATCCGAGAAGCCTTGCCACGTGCGGGTTTCCGGCTCGTCCCAACGCCCGGTTGAGTTCGATGTCCGGGTTGATCCCGATCGAGACCCGGCGGAACAGTTTGAAGATCACCTGGTCGTCGAACACTACGCTGGTATTGCTCTGCTCGGCGCCGGAGACTCGCGGCGCAGCCTCGACCGGGAGCGTGACGTCGGGTTCCTTGGTGAACGTGATCCTGCCGATGGTCGCGCCCGAGTCGATCAGCGACAGCAGGAACTGCGCGGACGACGGGTCGTAGAGCCCGTCATAGGCGGTGTGGGCATCGTCGGACCCGATCGTGGCCACCGTGTCGTACTCCGCCACCGGCGCCGAATCCCATTGGACCACCACCTGATAGCGCTCCGCCGAACCGTCGGTGTAGGTGACGTCGAGCAAGACCAGATCCAGCTGCGGCCGCAGCGAAAACACCTCGGCGGTCTCGGCCGAGGACAGCGTGCGACTACGACCGGCGTACCACCGCTGGCTGGGTAACCATTCGGTCCACGGCAGGTTCACCGGTGAAGTCATTGCGTCTCCTCCGACGGGCTGAGCCTGAACCAGTAGAACCCGTGCCCCGGCAGCGTCAGCAGATAGGGCAGCTGGCCGATCCGCGGGAATGCCACGTGCCCCGTCAACTCCACCGGTGTGTAGGAGTTCCAATGCTGCAGATTCAACTCGATCGGCTGCGGAAAACGGGACAGATTGTTCACACACAGCATAGTGTCGCCGCCCTCGATCTCGCGCACATACGTCAAGACCGAGGGGTTGGAGCCGCTCAGTTCGCGGAACGTGCCGGTGGCGAATGCGTCGTAGCGCCGGCGTACCGCCAGCATGGTGCGCGTCCAGCTCAGCAGCGACGTCGAACTGTCGCGTTGCGCTTCGACGTTCACCGACTGGTAGCCATAGATCGCATCCTGGTTCGGCGGCAGGTACAGCCGGCCCGGGTTGGCGGTGGAGAATCCGGCGTTGCGATCCGGGGTCCACTGCATGGGTGTGCGGACGGCGTCGCGGTCGCCCAACCAGATGATGTCGCCCATCCCGATCTCGTCGCCGTAATACAGCACCGGCGAACCGGGCAGCGACAACAGCAACGCGGTGAACAACTCCATCTGGTTGCGGTCGTTCTCCAGCAGGGGTGCCAGCCGCCGCCGGATCCCCACATTCGCTTTCATCCGTGGGTCTTTGGCGTACTCGGCGTACATGTAGTCACGCTCTTCGTCGGTGACCATCTCCAGCGTCAGCTCATCATGGTTGCGCAGGAAAATGCCCCACTGCGCCATCTCGGGGATCTCCGGGGTCTGCGACAGGATCTCCGAGATGGGGAAGCGGGATTCGCGGCGCACCGCCATGAAGATGCGCGGCATCAGCGGGAAGTGGAATGCCATGTGGCATTCGTCCCCGCCGGTGGCCGGGTCGCCGAAGTACTCGACGACGTCGGCGGGCCACTGATTGGCCTCGGCCAACAGCACCCGGCCGGGATACTCGTCGTCGATCACCTTGCGGCAGTGCTTGAGGAACGCATGTGTCTCCGGCAGGTTCTCGCAGTTGGTGCCCTCCCGCGCGTAGAGATAGGGCACGGCGTCCAGCCGGAAACCGTCGATCCCGAGATCGAGCCAGAACCGGAGCACATCGATCATCGCCTCTTGGACAGCGGGGCTGTCGTAATTCAGGTCGGGCTGATGGCTGAAGAACCGGTGCCAGTAGAACTGTTTGCGCACCGGGTCGTAGGTCCAGTTGGACTCCTCGGTGTCGATGAAGATGATCCGCGCGTCGGAGTACTTGTCGTCGGTGTCGCTCCACATGTAGAAGTCGCCATACGGGCCGTCCGGATTGTGCCGCGACTCCTGAAACCATTCGTGGCTGTCGGAGGTGTGGTTCATCACCAGGTCGGTGATGACGCGAATGCCCCGGCGGTGCGCGGCGTCGAGCAGTGCGACGAAGTCGTCGACAGTACCGAACTCCGGCAGCACCTTGTAGAAGTCACGGATGTCGTAGCCGCCGTCGCGCAGCGGTGAATCGTAGAACGGCGGCAACCACAGGCAGTCCACACCGAGCCATTGCAGGTAGTCGAGCTGTTCGATCAGGCCGCGCAGATCGCCGATGCCATCGGAGTTCGAGTCGTAGAAAGCCCGGACCAGCACCTCGTAAAAGACCGCACTCTTGAACCAGACGCGATCGGCGGGCAGGGCGTGCGCCTGCCCGAAGTCCTCCGCGGAGGGGTGTTCGACGACACCGCCCTCGACGTGGCTGCCGTCTGTCGGATCGTTGCTCAACTCCATCTCAGTTCCACTACCCCACACTGGCCGAACCGAATCGTCACCCGACGTCTTTGTCGTCGCCAACCGTTGTAGTAGCCCCGTCGAGCGCAGGCAAGCTGACCGTCGAAAACGCTTGGAGCAGTGACGTTTTACTCCGTCCCCGTCTCGCGGACGCGGACGACGACCTTGCCCTTGGCGGTGCGATTCTCCAGCGAGGCGACGGCGGCAGCCGCCTGATCCAGCGGATAGACCTCGGGCTGCGGTGCCGCGAGCTTGCCGGAGGTGAGCAGTTCGGCCAGACCGGCCCATTGCTCGGTGAGCGCACCGGGATGTGACATCGTCCAGGCTCCCCAGCCGACCCCGACGACGTCGATGTTGTTCAGCAACAGCCGGTTGACCTTGACGGTCGGGATCTCACCGCCGGTGAAGCCGACGACCAGCAACCGGCCCGCCGGAGCCAGCGAGCGCAGCGAGTCGGTGAAGCGGTCGCCGCCGACCGGGTCCATCACGATGTCCACGCCCTTGCCACCGGTCAGCTCGGCGACCGCGTCCTTGAACCCGTCGGCCAGCACGACGTCGGTGGCACCGTTGGCCCGCGCGGTATCCGCCTTGTCCTGCGAACTCACCACTGCGATCACCCGGCTGGCCCCCAGTGCCGGGGCCAGCCGCAGGGTCGAGGTGCCGATCCCGCCGGCCGCGCCGTGCACCAGGATCGTCTCCCCGGCGGCCAGCCGAGCGCGCACGGTCAGCGCGAAATACACAGTCAGGTCGTTGAACAGCAGCCCGGCGCCGGCCTCGAAGCTCACATGGTCGGGCAGCGGGAACACCCGCTCTGCGGTGAGCTCGACGGTCTCGGCCATCGCGCCGGTGATCATGGTCAGGCCGACGACCCGGTCGCCCGCCTTGACCGGGGCGCCGGCGGGCGCCGAGCGCACAACGCCGGCAATCTCGGCGCCGAGGGTGAACGGCAACTCCGGCTTGTACTGGTAGAGCCCGCGGGTCAGCAGGGCATCGGGGAAGGCCACGCCGGCGGCGTGGACGTCGACCAGAATCGTCCCTTCACCTGATGGTTCGTCGATCTCGACCAGCTGCACCGACTCCGGGCCGGCCAGCTCGGTCACCCTTATCGCCCGCATCGCACCTCTATCGCTCGTTCGACATCACTCGTTCGGATAACTGATGGCGAGCAGCTCGACCTGCAGTTCGCCGCGTGGCGTCGAGTAGGTGACGATCTCGCCGGCTCGTCGCCCGAACAACGCTAAGCCCAGCGGACTGTCGGAGGTCAGGGTGGTGTCCTCTTCGCCGGCCGGAGTCTCCTCGAGGAAGTGGACGATCCGCATCTGGATCGGCGCGTCGCCGGGGAATCGCACCGTCACCGTCGTGCCATTGGGCAGCTGGCCCGGGCTGTCGGCATTGCCACCGGCCAGTAGCCAGGTCAGCCGGTTGATCTGCTCGTCGATACCGGCCAGATCCTCGGAGCGCTGCAATGCATCGGCGGCGTCCCCCCGATCGCCGACGGTGTCGGCGTCTCCCTGCAGTTCGGCACGCAGCTGGTCGGCGCGACGACGCAGGTCGGCCAGCTCCTCGGTGATCCGGTCGCGTTCCTCGCCGGTGAAATTCTTCGATCCGCTGTCCTCGCTCATGCCCGTCAAAGTACCTGTGTCCACCTTCCGACGGTTCAGAACTGGGAGCGCCGATCCCCCCGGCGACCTCGCTCTCATATCTGCCTCGATATGCGCTAGCCGACGAGCGACGGCACCACCAGCACTTCTGTCTGCTCGATGCCGACAGCCACCCGAACGCCGGGTGACAGGTCGGCGGCATGCACGCTGGGGCTCTGTGCGATCAGCCGGGTTCCGTCGTCAAAGATGCAGTGCACCAACGAGATCGCGCCGAGAAAGGATACCGATACGACGCCGGCGGTACCATCGGGATCGGCGGTCACTCGCACCGACTCCGGACGAACCAGGGCGACACCCGCGCCCGTGGCAATCGATCCTGACGCCGTCGGCAGTGAGGTGCCGATGCCCTGGAGCGCTGCACGCCCGCCGGCCACCTGTGCGGCCACTTTGTTGTTCAGGCCCACGAACTCGGCGACGAACGGGGTGGCGGGATGGGCGTAGACGTCGGCGGGGGCGGCAATCTGTTCCAGACGGCCCTGATTCATCACGCCGACCCGGTCGGCGACCGCCAGCGCCTCCTCCTGGTCGTGGGTGACGAACAGCGTCGTCGTGCCGACTTCGAGTTGCACGCGCCGGATCTCGTCGCGCAGCTGTGCCCGCACCTTGGCGTCGAGCGCGCTCAACGGCTCATCGAGCAGCAGCACGCGGGGCGCGATGGCCAACGCACGGGCCAACGCCACCCGCTGCTGCTGACCGCCGGAGAGCTGGCTGGCGTACTTCTGCTTATGCGCCGACAACCCCACCAGATCCAGCATGTCGGCGGCCAGCGCAGTGCGGCCGGCCTTGCTCTTACCACGGATCTTGAGCCCGAATGCGACGTTGTCCAGAACCGTCAGATGCGGAAAGAGGCTGTACGCCTGGAACACCATGCCCATGTCGCGCTTGTTGGGTGGCACGTCGGTGATGTCGTTGCCGCCGACAGCGACCCGCCCCGAAGTCGGGTCGTCCAGTCCCGCCAGAATGCGCAGCGCGGTGGTCTTGCCACAGCCCGACGGGCCGAGCAGGGCGACCATCTCACCGGGCTGCAGGTGTAGCGTCAGCCCGTCCAGGGCCCGAACCGTTCCGTAAACCCTTGTCACATCGGCGAAATCCACGGCCACTCCGGTCATGAGCGCGCCCTTCGGCGGGTCACCAGCGCGAGGACGAGCAGCAGCACGAAGCCGAAAACCAGGGTCGCCAGCGATGCCGCCACCGACGTCGGGCCGTCACTCTTGCCGATCGCGACGATCACCACCTGCAGGTTCTGATATCCGCTCAGCGACGCGACGGTGTACTCGCCGAGCACCACGGCGATCGAGATGAACGCCGCCGACAGGATGCCCGACCAGATGTTGGGCACCACGACCCGCAGGATCGTCGTAATCCAGCCCGCACCGAGCGAACGCGCCGCCTCGGCAAGGGTTTTCAGGTCGATGGCGGACAGCGCACCGTCGATCGACCGGTAGGCGAACGGCAACACCAACACCACGTAGACGAACGTCAGGGTCAGTGCGGACTCGCCGAGGAGGTACACCACCCACAGATAGACGTTGCGCAGCCCGACGACGATCACCAGCGCGGGAATGGTAAGCGGCAGCAGGCAGAGGAATTCGACCGGGCGCCTGCCCCAGGGGGCGCGCAGCCGGACCCAGATCATCGTCGGGACCAGGATCGCCAGCATCAGCGCGACGGTGAACACCGCCAGCAACAGCGAGACGACAATCGCCTGATACAACGTCTCGTTGGCCACCAGGTTCTTCCACGCCGCCGCGGTGCGCCCGCCGTGGATCAGGTCTCGGGTGCTGAAGTCGGCCATCGCGTACAACGGGAAGAGAAAGAACACCCCGAACAAGGCCAGCAGCAGCCCGCGCCCGACCCGCGTGACTTTCACTGCAGCCACCTCGACGTCCGCCGCACCAACAGGTTGTAGGCGACCATCACGACGGCGACCACGACCACCATCTCCAGCGCCAGCGCGTAAGCGAACCCGGACTGGCCGAGCACCACCTCAGAGGTCAGTGCCGTGCGGATCAGCAGCGGTACGATCGGGCTGCCCTGACTGATCAGTGCGGCGGCAGTGGCATAGGCGGCAAATGCGTTGGCGAACAACAGCAATGCTGAACCGAGGAACGCGGGCGTCAACAGCGGAGCGCCCACCTCGCGCCAGTAGGCCCAGCGGGAGGCGCCCAGACTGACTGCGGCCTCCCGCCATTCCGCACGCAGGCCTTCCAGCGCCGGGGTGAACACGATCACCATCAGCGGGATCTGGAAGTAGGTGTAGACCAGGATCAGACCGCGCAGCGAGTAGAGCCAGCCGTCGCCGGCCAGGTTGAACCCGAACCGATCGGACACCCAGAGGGTGAGCACGCCGTTGAGACCGATGGTGGCCAGGAATGCGAATGCCAAAGCAACCCCACCGAATTGGGCCAGTACGCTGCACAGCGCGAGCACCATCCGGCGCAGCGGCGAGGTGGGCGCACTGGTGACCACCAGCCAGGCCAGCACCGCACCGAGGATTGCGCCGATCACGGCGGTGCTCGCCGACAGCAGCACGCTCTTGCCCAGCGCAGTCAATGCGGTTTCGGAGAACAACAGCCCGATGCGCTGCAGTGAGAACACCCCGTCGAGATAGAACGCGGACACCACCACCGTCACCGTCGGGATGATCAGGAAGATCGTGACGAACACTGCGAAAGGGAGCAGCGGAAGGCTTTCGCGCACACGCCGGCCCACGGTGCCTGCCGCCACGACGTCAGCCGATCGCCTTGGCCCAGTTCTCGGCCAGATACTTGGTGGCGGCGTCCGTCTGCGCCTGGGTCAAGATGACCGGCGTTCCGCTCACCGGAGGTAGCTTCTCGTAGGCGGCGGCGTCGATGGTGCCGGCCTTGACCATCGCATCAGCGCGCACTGGCCGCGCACCGCCGGCCAGGAACAGGTTCTGCCCCTGGTCGCTGAACAAGAACTCCTGCCACAGCCGCGCTGCCGCCGGGTGCGGGGCATCTTTGTTGATCGCCTGGAAGTAGTAGCCGCCCAATACCGCGCCCTGCGGCACGAACACCTTCCAGCTCGGCAGCTTCTTGGTCTCAGCGGCGTTTAGGTAATCCCAGTCGATGACGACGGGAGTCTGGCCGGACTCGATGGTTGCCGGCGTCGGGTCGACGGGAAGGAAATTCCCGGCCTGCTTGAGCTTGGTGAAGAACGCGACACCGGGAGCGACGTCGTCGGCCGAGCCGCCCTGGGACAACGCCACCATCGCCACACCGGAGAACGCGGCGCCGGCCTGGGTGGGATCGCCGTTGAGCGCCACTTTGCCCTTGTACTCCGGCTTCAGCAGGTCGTTGACGGAGCTCATGTCGGGGACCTTGGCCGAGTCGTAGCCGATTGACATGTACCCGCCGTAATCGTTGACCCAGGTGCCGTTCGGGTCCTTCATGGCGTCCGGGATGCCCTCGAAGGTCGCGACCTTGTACGGCGCGAACATCGCCTGATTGGCCAATGCGACCGACTGCCCCAGATCGAAGACATCGGGTGCGGTGCTGCGGCCCTTCTGCTGATTGGCGGCGTTGATCTCGTCCTGGCTGGCGGCGTCGGGTTGGGCCGAGTTGACCTTGATGCCGTACTTGTCGCCGAACGCCTTGATGATGGCACCGTAGTTGGCCCAGTCCGGTGGCAGCGCGATGACGTTGAGTTCGCCTTCCTTCTTGGCCGCGGCGATCAGCCCGTCCATGCCGCCGAAGTCCGTCGCGGATGTCGCCGAGGCGGCTGCCACTCCGGAGCCGGTCTTGGTGTCGCCGCTGTTCTTCTCCGGCGGTGCGCAGGCGGCGGCGACCACGGCGACGGTCGCGACGGCGGCGATCAGGCGTGCGTTCTTCATGACCGAAACCTTCTTATGCACAGGAAGCGATGCGGTAGCGCCGCGGCGACCACGGCGTTTCGCGAAGGTGAACGGGATCGTCACGATGCTGCGACATTACCGCCGGGTTGATCCCGATTTCGACCCATTGAGCGGATTCGGCAATGTCACTTGCGATCTCGTCCGAGGTAGTGTCCACCCGTGGTATCCCGCGATCATGGTGACCCGGGCGATGCGCCCTCGGTTCCGCCGCCGCTGACCGACATCGCCGACGCGACCCGCCCCTCGGCGGCCGAGGAGGCACGCAGCATCGCCGCGTCGACCAACACCGCGACGCTGGCCTCCCTGACCGCCACCGGCGATCCGTGGGCCTCGTTCGTCACCTACGGACTGCTCGGCGGAGCGCCGGTGCTCTGCGTCTCCAACATGGCCGAGCACGGCCGCAACCTGGCCGGCGATCCCCGCGCCAGCCTGGCCATCGTCGCGCCGACCACCGAGTCCGACCCGCTGGCCAGCGGACGGATCACACTGGCCGGGGTCGCCGAGCACCCGACCGGCGACGAGCTGGCTGCGGCACGCGACGCCCACCTGGCAGCCGTGACGGCCGCGAAGTACTACATCGACTACTCCGACTTCACCGTGTGGGTGCTGCGCGTGCACCGGGTGCGCTGGGTGGGCGGCTACGGCCGGATGGATTCGGCGACCGCGGCCGACTACACCGCGGCCGCACCGGACCCGGTTCGCCCGAACGCCGCCGGCGCGCTCGCGCATCTCAACGCCGATCACGCCGATTCCCTGGTGGGGATGGCCCGGTCGCTGGGCGGTTACCCCGATACGACGGCAGCGGTGTGCACCGGCATCGATCGCTACGGGCTCGACCTTCGCGTCGAGACTCCACGCGGCATGGGCTACACCCGAGTCGGCTTCGGCGCGCCGCTGTCATCGGCCGACGAATTGCGCGCGGCTTCAGTCGATCTGGTCGAGCGGGCCCGGGCTCGTCTGGGCTAGCCGCCGAGCTCGGCGACGGCCATGTCGAGGGCGGCGGCCTGTTCGACCAGTTCACGATCCGACAGCTGTTCTCTGCCGGCTTGTTCGATCAGTTCCTCTCGGGTGATGACCTGCAGCGCCCCGCGATAGTCGTCGGTGTCCAACGCGGCCGGGTCGATGACGTCGACGCGCCCTTCGATAAGGACCAATACCGTGTCGATCTCGCTGTCGAGCAGTTGGCGGACGTTGTCGGCGGTGATCATCGGGTTCCTCCGTTCGGCGGGCTGGAGCGTAGCGACTCGGGGATCGATTCTGCCCACGTCTCTACCCATCATGCGGGCAGATTTCGGTTCACCGCCAGGCCGAGGAACGCCGCGATCGTGACCATCAGGACCGCGAGGCGCAGCCAAGCCGTGCCTGCCGGTGCGCTCACCGTCTGATACCCGACCTGCTGCAGCACCGACCCATAGCTTCGATTGAGCTCATCGATATTGGTGGCGGTGTAGCTCTGTCCCCCGGACAGCTCGGCGATCCGCTTCATCTGGCGGTCATCCGACGGCACCGGGATGGCGTCGTCTTTCAGCGTGACGACCCCGGCCTTCGTGCCGAACGTGATGGTCGAGATCGGTACGCCTTGGTCCTTGGCGGCCCGCGCCGCGGTGAACGCCCCGCGTGGATTGTCGGGGTTGGCCGGCTTGTTCTCCCCGCCGTCGGACAGCAGGACGATCCGCGCCGGCGGCGGGGTGGCATCACCGGCGGTGAGCACAGTGGTGACGGTCTGGATGGACTCGAGTGCGGTGAACAGGGCCTCGCCGGTGGCGGTGGAGTTGTCCGGCTGGAGTTTGTCCAGCGCGGTGACGGTGGCGCCGTGATCCGGCGTCGGCGAGACCAGAAGGTTCACATTGCCGCCGAACGACACCAGGCCCAGGTTCACCCCAGGGGTCAGCTGCTGGGCGAACGTCTTGGCCGCATCCTGTGCGGCCCGTAACCGGGTCGGCGAAACATCCTTGGCCTGCATGGATTGTGAGACGTCGATGACCAGCATCACCACCGCGCGGTTGCGAGGGATGTGCACCTGGTGGGTCGGGCCGGCCAGCGCGAAGACCAGGAGCACCAGAGCGACGGCGGCGAACGCAGTCGGCAAGTGCCGCAAGCGATGTGGACGCTTCGGCGCGAGGCCGCCAAGGGCGGCGGGACCGCTGAATTGGCGCAGCCTGCGCCGGCGCTGAATCTGCACGAGCGCGTACAGCGCGATCAACGCGACAGGCACCAACGTCAGCACCAGCAGGTCCGGACGCGCCAGACCGGCCAGAGTCAACGACCCGACGCCGGGCACTGTCATCAGGCTCAAGCCTTTCCTCAGGAACTCTGGTTAACGTGACCTTTGTACCGGCGGAAGTTGAGAGGAGACCGCACCGGCTGTGAGTTCGCTGTCACTTTCCGGCTTCACCACCCCGTGGTTGTTCTTGTACCTGTTGATCATTGGCGTGGCCATAGTGGTCTACGTCCTGCTCCGGCGGGTGCGAACCAGGCGGGTGCTGCGCTTCGCCAACATGGCGCTGCTGGAACAGGTTGCCGCCGGCCGGAAACCGCGCCGGTGGCGACACGTGCCGGCCGCCTTACTGGTGGCGGCACTGGCATTGTTGACCACCGCGATGGCGGGCCCGACCCGCGATGTGCGCATTCCCCGCAATCGCGCGGTGGTGATGCTGGTCGTCGACGTTTCGGAGTCGATGGCGGCAACGGATGTGGCGCCCAGCCGAATCGAGGCTGCCCGCGCGGCGGGCAAACACTTCGCCGAGCTGCTCACGCCGGGGATCAATCTCGGCCTGGTCAAGTTCTCTTCGGGCGCAACGCTATTGGTTGCACCCACGATCGACCACGACCAGGTCAAGCAGGCGATCGACAAGCTGGTGCCCGAACCGCGCACCGCCACCGGAGAGGGCATATTCACTGCGCTGCAGGCGATCGCCACCACCGGCGCGGTGATGGGCGGCGGAGACGGGCCGCCCCCGGCTCGCATCGTGCTCGAGTCCGACGGTAAGGAGACGGTGCCGCCCGACCTGGAGTCACCGCGGGGCGCTTTCACCGCCGCACGCGCGGCCAAAGAACAAGGCGTACCGATCTCGACGATTTCGTTCGGCACGCCGGACGGGATTGTCGAGGTGGACGGGCAGTCGATTCCAGTCCCGACCGACGACGCATCACTTGCCAGAATCGCCGATCTCAGTGGCGGACAGGCTTTCCGGGCCGAGAGCCTCGGCGAGCTGAACCGGGTGTACTCGACCCTCGACGAGCAGATCGGCTATCAGGTGGTCCGCGGTGACGCCAGCGCAGGTTGGGTGGCCCTCGGCGCGCTGGCCCTGGCGTTGTCGATCGGTGCCGGCATCCTGGTGAACCGACGGCTGCCCTCCTGACGCGATTCCAAGGACATTCCCAGGAGTCAACCAGCGGCGGCCTGGGTGCTGACCGAATCCACCGGCCGCGTCATCGTCGCGCGCCGGTGGACGACCGCAACGCCGCCGTCTGCAGGCGCGTTGGCGATCCCGCGCGAGTGATAGGCCTCGCCCGGTGCGCCGGTAGGCTCAAAGATGAACTCGCGCAGCAATGTTCGTAACGTGACTCGCATCTCCATATTGGCGAATGCGGCGCCGATGCACCGGCGGATGCCGCCACCGAAGGGGATCCAGGTGTAATTGTCCGGCGGGTTGTCGATGAACCGGTCCGGATCGAATACCGACGGGTTGTCGAACCGCTCGCGGTTCGAGTGCGCGGCGGCGATGCTGACGATGATCACGTGTTTCTCGGGAATCACCCACTCGCCCAGCCTCATTCGCTGCAGCGTCAGCCGGGACGTACCGTCGATGACGGGCCGCGCTCGCTGCACCTCCCAGATCGTCGCCTGCTGCAATTCGGAGCCGCCGGCGTCGACCTCCTCACTCAGCCGGGCCAGCAGCTGAGGATGCCGGCGGACCCGTTCGACCAGCCAGGCCAACGTGGTCGCAGTCGTCTCGTGGCCTGCGCTGAGCAGGGTCAGCAGCTCGTCGGCGATGTGACGGTCGGAGATCGCGGATCCATCTTCATAGCGCGCCCGCAGCATCAGCGAGAGCACATCTGGGCGCTCGTCGAATGCGGGGTCACTGCGGGCGTCGGCGATCAGTGAGTCGACGATCTCGTCGTAGCGGCGCCGATAGCGCGCCATCGTGCCGCCCGGGCTACGCGGACCGAAATCGCGCCGGAAGAACTTCGGCAGGACCGCCATCCGGGATCCGACCACCACCTGCTTGGGGAGCAGCTCGCGCAGTTCGTCGAATGCCGCACCCTCGGCACCGAACACCGCGCGCAGGATGGCATTGAGCGTGATGTGCATCATCGACGGCAGCGTCGGGAATTCGGCACCCTCTGGCCAGCCGGCGATCTCGCGCATCACCTCTTCTTCGACGATGGCCTCGTAGCCCTGCATGCGCTTGCCGTGAAAGGGCGGCACCAGTAGTTTGCGCCGCTCGCGATGTTCGTCGCCGTCGAGGCTGAACGTGGAGCCCGGGCCGAGCACCTCGCCCAGATTGGTCGCCCGGCCGACCAGATCGCCGCCGGTGGTGAAGAGATCCTTGACCAGGGACGGCTCGCTGATCAGCACGGCCTTGCCGAAGATCGGCAGGTTCAACGTCACCGCTGACCCATAGCGCCGGGTCAGACCGCCGACCGACGCCCGCCGGGAGGTGAAGAACTGCAGGCCCTGAATCAGCTTGGGGGTGCGCGGACCGGGTGGAAGTCGAATCGGATCGCTCGTCACCTGCGCCATCGTGCTCATCCCTTCGCTGCGGTACGCCGATGTACCGACCACGGTACGCCGATGTACCGAACGGCACAACGCCGGTCCGGAGGATCCGCCGCAGTACTGTTGGCTCATCAGGGCGCCATACCAATGCCCAAGAGGAGTGATCACTGATGTCTGGCACCGACGAGCGGCAGTCCCTTTCGGAGGCCGGTGAGGAGAAGGGCTGGCAGCGCCGGGAGAGCGACCGCGTCGACATCTACCTGCGTGACCGGTACCGCATCAGGGTGATCTGGCAGGGCTCCGACGCCATCAGCGGTGCGTCGTTCTTCGACAACGAGATGTACGAGGCCTACACCCGCGATCTGGCCAAAGTCCGCACCTGGCTCAAGAAGTAGCCGCACGCGGCGGCCCGAGAAGTGCGATGGCGCCGTCGACCGCCTCGTCGGTGACATCGCTCATCCGGCCACCGCTTTCGACCGTCACCGCCGTCAGCTCCCGCAATCCGCCGATCAGCATCAGCGCCCGCTGACGGGACACCATCGGGATGCCGGCGGCCCGAAGTTCCTCGGTATCGGACAGGGTCCGGACCATCGCGATGAACGCCTCGGTCACTTCCCGCTGCAACTCCCGGGCGGCCATCCCGAGCGCCGGGACGTCGCGGATCCAGCTCAACATCACCGCGGGCTGCGACTCCGCGTTGGCGACCCACGCCTGCACCGCCTGCCTGATCTGTGACTCCCACGGCGCCGCCGGGTCCACGGCCGACGAGATGGTCTCGACGGCGCGGCGGTTGGTGTCGGCGAGCAACGCCACCAGACACGCTTCCCGGTCGGAGAAGTACTCATAGAAAGTGCGCCGGGACGTCCTGGCGCGACGCACGATTTCGGCGACCGTGGTGGCGGAGTAGCCCACATCGGTGATCGATGCGGCCAGCGCGTCGACGAGTCGCTGGCGCGGGTCCGCAACCGGTGCCGTGGATGCCGCCGTCTCGGCCGACGCAGGCGACTTCACCGTTTGTACACCCCGCCTTCCCCTTCGCCTGCAGATGGTACTGCCGTACCTGGCACTAAAATCGAAGTTCATGTCGGACATCGGTTTCTCCCGGTTTGTCGCGATCGGCGACAGCCAGACCGAAGGCCTGTGGGACGGCGACGACACCGTCGGTGTGCTCGGATTCGCCGACCGGCTCGCGGCCCTTCTGGACTCCCGCTACCCCGGGTTGCTGTACGCCAACCTCGCCATCCGGGGCAAGCGCGTCATCGACGTTCTCGACAACCAGCTGCCCCGCGCACTGGCGATGGAACCCGATCTGGTCACGGTCTGCGTCGGCATGAACGACGTGACGCGGCCGGGCCGGACCTTCACCAAGGCGATGGCCGACCTCGAGACCGTCTACCAGCGGCTCGCGGATTCGGGCGCGACGGTGGTGACCACGACGTTTCCTGACGTCGCCAAGATGCTGCCGGTGGGTCGGCTGATCGGCTCGCGCATCCTGCAGGTCAACGCCGTCATCCAGGGTGCGGCGCAGCGACACGGCTTCGGGCTGGTCGACCTCTACAACGCCGAAGCGATGCGCGAGCCGTCGATCTGGAGTCACGACCGCATGCACGCCTCGACCACGGGCCACATCCTGTTCGCTGAGGCTGCCGCCGAGGCGCTGAAACTTCCCGGCAGCAACCATGATTGGGCGCAGCCCAGCGGCGAAGCGGTCCAGGACAGCTTCGCTGAGCGGATGTACGCACAAGCCCAGTGGACCCGGAGTCTGCTCATCCCCTGGATTTGGCGTCACGCGCGCGGCCGGTCGTCCGGTGATGGCAGGGAACCGAAAATCGGTGAATTGCAGCCGGTTTCGGAGCTCCTACGCGGAGCGCACCAAACCGCGTAAATCCCCCGCGGTGTGACCCCCGTCACGTGGCCTGCCGGGTCACGAGATCATCACTGTATCGATTGGTCTGAAAGCCCTGACGCCCTCGGCGTGCATGGGATAGTGGCAGCACGAACGACTGGCGATCTGCAGGTGAACTGCTGTCGGTGGAGGGAACGCCATGACCGGTGGGGCGGGGGCCTGATGAGTGACGATAAGTCCGCGCCGCCGAGCTGGTTCGAGACCAAGACCCGGCACTGGCAGTACGCGCCGCCGTTGAAGACGGCCTTCGCGGTGACAGCGGTCGTGGTCACAGTGATCGTGGTGGCCGTTTTGATGCAGTTCCGCGGCGATTTCACCCCCAAGACCCAGTTGACGCTGATCTCCCAGCGGGCCGGTTTGGTCATGGACCCCGGGTCGAAGGTGACCTACAACGGAGTGCAGATCGGCCGCGTCACCGGGGTCGACCCGATCGTCCGCGACGGCACGACCAAGGCCAAGCTGTCGCTGGACGTCGAACCCAAATACATCCCGCTGATTCCGGCCAACGCCATTGCGGAGGTCAAGGCCAGCACCGTGTTCGGCAACAAGTACGTGTCCTTCCGCAGCCCCCCGAATCCGACCGCGCAGCGCATCTCCAGTAAGGACGTGCTTGACGTATCGCACGTGACGACGGAGTTCAACACGTTGTTCGAGACATTGACGTCGATCTCGGAGAAGGTCGATCCGGTCAAGCTGAACCTGACGCTGTCCGCGGCGGCCGAGGCGCTCGACGGTCTGGGTACCAAGTTCGGGCAGTCGATCGTCAACGGCAATGCGGTCCTCGATGACATCAATCCGCAGATGCCGCAGATTCGCAGCAACATTCAGCAGCTCTCGAAGCTGGCCGATGTCTACACCAAGGCCAGCCCGGATCTGTGGGACTTCCTCGATCATGCGGTGACGACCGCGCGCACGTTGAACGAGCAGCAGAAGGATCTCGACGCCGCGCTGCTGGCCTCGACCGGGTTCGGCAATACCGGCGCCGACATCTTCGAGCGCGGTGGCCCCTACTTCGTGCGCGGCCAGGCCGACCTGATCCCCACCGCCAAACTGCTGGACACCTACAGCCCCGCAATCCTGTGCACCATCCGCAATTACGCGACCTCGAACGCCAAGGACAGCGCCGGCGGCAACGGCTACTCGATCGACTTCCACATCGGGCTGACGGGTGCACCCAATCCCTACGTGTATCCCGACAACCTGCCGCGGGTGAACGCCAAGGGCGGTCCGGGCGGCGCGCCCGGCTGCTGGCAGGAAGTCAACCGCAACTTCTGGCCGGCACCGTTCCTGGTGGCCGATTACGGCGCATCGCTGGCGCCGTACAACCACTTCGAGCTCGGCCAGCCGATCCTGACCGAGTACGTCTGGGGACGTCAGGTCGGCGAGAACACCATCAACCCCTGAGGTTCAGCACCCCGGCCAGTTCCCGCAGTGCCGGGCGGGGATCCCAGCTGGGATCGCCGTCGCCGAGTACCTGGACCACCACATGGTCGGCGCCGGCGTCCAAGTGCGCGGTCACCGCCGCGGCCGCCTGTTCGACCGAGCCCTGTCCGACGATGCGGCCGGCCAGCCGGTCCGAGCCGCCGCGCACCAGATCGGATTCGTCGAAGCCCTGCCGCAGCCAGGAGTTGCGGTAGTTCGGCAGTCCCGAATAGACCTCGAGATGCAGATGCGCGCGGCGAAGCTGTTCCTCGGCGCTCTCACCGACGACGACGGCCTGCTCGGACACGATCCACTTGTCCGGCCCCAGGATCTCCCGGGTGGTGGCGGTCTGTTCGGGCAGCACGAGATACGGATGGGCCCCGTCGGCGTGGGTGCCGGACAGCTCGATCATCTTGGGGCCGAGCGCGGCAAGCAGACGAGTGGGGCGCCCCGAACCCGGCTCCACGAACTCCGGCAGCCCGGCCATCCGGTCCAGGTAGCCGCGCATGGTGGCCAACGGCTTCTGGTAGGTCCCGCCGAGCATGTTCTCCACCAGCGGCCCGTGGCTGACGCCAAGACCGAGGACGAACCGGCCTGGGAAGCTGGCCGTCAGGCTGCGTCCGCCACCTTCGGCGATCGTCGCCAGCCGGGCATGGATATTCGCGATGCCGGTGCCCAGGACCAAGCGCTTCGTGCCGGCCAGGAAGATCGCCGACTGCACCATGGCGTCCTTGAGACCGACCTCGGGGATGAACAGCGAGCCGTAGCCGAGCTCTTCGATTTCCTGGGCGACCTCGACCGCCGCGGGCATCGGCCAACTCTCGCTGGCCCACCACACGCCGATACGGGACGGGAAGTCGACGGTCGGGCGCTCAGTCACGGGCCACTCCTGGTTCAGTCGTCAGCAAGCCATTCGATTCGCAATGTGTCACCTGTCAGCATGGCGATCGAACTTCGGAGCTGTTCCGGGGGGGTGGGTGGCGGCAGCGGCTCGTGCGGGCCGACGCGGAACGCGTCGACCATCAGCGCGGCGAATCTGCGCCACGCCTGGGGCGCATGTTCGCGGGTGGCCTCGAGCACGCCGGCGTCGGCCAGCAACATCACCACGATGTCGCCGACACCGATGTCCGGCCGCAGGGTGCCATCCTGTTGAGCGCGCACGATCACCCGGCCGAGCTTGTCGATCGCCTCGGTCGCGCGCTGCTCGATCACCGAGCTGGCCGGGAACGCGGTCGTGAGTAGGGCGCGCAACCCGGGGTCGGACGCCTGGAGTTCGCAGACCTCGTAGACGAGGTCACGGAAGCCGTCCCAAGCCACCGGGTTACCCAGGGCCTTGTCGACCGCGTCCTCATACGAGGTCATATTGCGTTCGAAGGCCGCGATGGCCAGGTCGGTGCGGGTCGGGAAACGCCGGTAGAGCGTCGCCACGCCGACGCCTGCCGCGCGGGCCACGTCTTCCAATGGGACGGACAAACCCTGCTCAGCAAACAGCCGAGCGGCCGCGGTCACGATCCGCTCCCGGTTGCGTTCAGCGTCGGCCCGCAGTGGCCTGGATCGCTCAGCACCCCGATGTGCGCCAGGAATCACCACCCCAGGGTACTCCCAGAAGTGGAGGGTTGCCACCAGTTCCGGTTAGGGTTGTGAGCAAGAAGTGGTGGAAATCCTCCACTTATCGAAAGGAGTCGAACCGTGGCCATCACCACAGTTCAGCGACCCGCGCACGCGCGTCACGCACGGCCGAAGCAGGGCATCCGCGGGAATCCGATGTGGATTCTCGCGGCCGTATCGGTCGGCGTCATCATGGTCGGCCTCGACGCATCCGTCGTCGCCATCGCCAATCCCCGCATCGCCACCGACCTCAACGCGTCGCTGTCGGACCTGCAGTGGATCACCGACGCCTATCTCCTTAGCTTGGCGTCGCTGTTGATTTTCGGCGGCAAACTCGGCGACATGTTCGGCCGGCGCCTGGTCTTCCTGGTGGGCGTGGTGGGCTTCGCGGTCACCTCGGTGGGAATCGGTGTCATCGGCACGGTCGCCGGGGTGATCACGATGCGCGCGCTGCAGGGGGTGTTCGGCGCGCTCCTGATGCCCAGCACGCTCGCGATCATCCGCGACGCCTTCCCGCCGCACAAGCTCAACACCGCGATCGGGATCTGGGGTGCCGCGACCGGAGTGTCCGTGGCCGCCGGGCCTGTCCTGGGCGGGGTTCTGGTCGAACACCTCAGCTGGGAGTCCGTCTTCTACATCAACGTGCCGATCGCGGTGGTCGCCGTGGTCATCGGCGCAGTCGCGATCGTCGAAAGCCGCAGCGACGAGCAGGGCCGGCTGGACGTGGGCGGCATCCTGACCCTGTCCGGCAGCCTGTTTCTTCTGGTGTACGGCCTGATCAAGGCTCCCGAGTGGGGCTGGCTGGACCCGCAGACCGTCGCCTTCCTGATCGGCGGCGCGGTGCTGATGGGTGCTTTCGTGATCGTCGAGCGGCACGCAAAAGACCCGATGCTGCCGCTGCGATTGTTTGCCAACCCGTCGCTGTCGATCGGCGCCGCCGTGGTCACCATCAACTTCTTCGCATTGTTTGGCGCCCTGTTCTTCATGACGCTGTACCTGCAGAATCTGCAGGGCTGGAGTCCGGTGGAAACCGGTGTCCGAACCCTGCCGCTGTCCGCGGCCATGATGGTGATGGCCCCGCTCTCGGGTGTCGTCACCGAGCGGTTCGGTCCGCGCCCGGCGATGGTCTCCGGGCTGCTGGGTGTCGCAGGCGGCCTGGCATTGCTGAGCCAGTTGCACGCCGATTCGGGGTACAGCGCGATGTGGCCGGCCTTCGCCTTGCTGGGCGCCGGCGTGGGCCTGGTGCTGACCGCGAGCTCGGAGGCCATCGTCGGCAACGCTCCGGTCGACGACGCCGGGGTGGCCGGCGGGGTGCAGAGCACGTCGGTTCAGCTGGGTGCCGTGCTGGGCACCACGATCCTGGGGTCGGTGCTGTCCAGCAAGGTCGGCTCCACCCTGGTCGACAAGCTGACTACCGCGGGCACTCCCGCGCCCGTCGCTGAAAAACTCACTCCAGCCAAGGAATTGGTGTCGAAGGGATTGGCTCCGTCGATCCCCGGCGCCCCGCCGCAGCTCACCGCCGCGATCGCCAGCGGCAGCCACGAGGCCTTCATGGCCGGCCTGCAGCTGTCGATGTGGGTGGGAGCCGGCGCTGCCGCCGTCGGCGCGGTGCTGGCGGTGTTCGTCCGACGAGGCGAGACATAGGCCAAACCGGCGGTTGGCGCCGTGGCAGACTAGAACGCGTTCTAGTTCAGGCCACGCAGAGGAGCGCCGATGAGCAGCGACGTCAGCTTCGACCTTTCGTCGGTGTTCCGTACCGTCGCGCAGACCCTGCCGGATCGCGAGGCGCTGATCTGGCGCGACCACCGCTGGACCTACGCGCAGTTGGATGCCCGAATCGACGGCGTCGCGCACTACCTGGTTTCACAGGGGCTGGGCTGCCACACCGAGCGTGACCAGCTCGCCCCGCACCAGTCCGGTCAGGATCACCTCGGCCTGTACCTGCGCAACGGCAACCAGTATCTCGAGGCGATGGTCGCCGGCTACCGGGCCCGAGTCGCGCCGTTCAACGTCAACTACCGGTACGTCGAGGAAGAGCTCCTCTACCTGTTGACCGATTCGGCGGCCAAGGCTCTGGTGTACGGCGCCGAGTTCGCCCCGTGCGTCGCCGCCATCCGCGACCGGCTGCCCGAGCTGCAGGTGCTGATCCAGGTCGCCGACGCGAGCGGCAACGAACTGCTGCCGGGTGCGGTGGACTACGAGTCGATCGTCACCACCGGAGCCCCGGCCGGCGGGATGCCCACCCCCAGTGGCGACGACCTCTACATCCTCTACACCGGCGGCACGACCGGCATGCCCAAGGGTGTGCTGTGGCGTCAGCACGACATCTTCATGTCGGCGATGGGCGGCCGGCCGTTCGGATCCGACACGTCGCTGGCGTCCTACGAGGAGCTGGCCGAGCAGGCCCGAACCAATGCCGGCTTCCGGTCGATCCTGATGATCCCGCCGCTGATGCACGGGGCAGCGCAGTGGGCCGCGTTCAACATGTTCAGCACCGGCGGCTGGATGGTGCTGCCCGACGACGTCGACCGCCTCAACGCCCCTGCGGTGATGAAGCTCGCCGAACGTGAACGGGTACTGAGCATTCCGGTGGTCGGCGATGCCATCGCCCGTCCGCTGCTCGACGAGATCGAGACCGGCAAGTACGACCTGTCCGGCTTGGTGACGATCACCAACGGTGGTGCACCGCTGTCGCCGACGGTGCGGGAGCGGCTGTTGGCCGCGCTGCCCAACCTGATGGTGCTCGACGCCGTCGGTGCCTCCGAGACGGGAATGCAGATGACGACGATGGCGGCCAAGGGCGTCGAGCAGAAGGCGGCGACCTTCACTCCTCAGCACGACACCGCCATCATCTCAGCGGATTTCAGCCAGGTCCTCCAACCCGGCGACGGCGAGGGCTGGCTGGCCCGGCGCGCGTACGTGCCGCTGGGTTACCTGGGCGATGCGGAGAAGTCGGCGCGTACCTTCCCGACGATCGACGGCGTCCGCTGGTCGGTGCCCGGTGACCGGGCCCGGTTCCTGGACGACGGCCAGATCGAGCTGCTGGGCCGCGATTCGGTGACGATCAACTCCGGCGGGGAGAAGATCTTCGCCGAAGAGGTCGAGCGCGCGGTCGCCAGCCACCCGGCGGTCTATGACGTGGTCGTGGCCGGGCGGCCGTCCGAACGGTGGGGCAGCGAGGTGGTGGCGATCGTGCAGTTCGCCGAGGGCCGCAGTGCCACCGACGATGAACTCACGGCCGCCTGCCGCGCCCACATCGCGCAGTACAAGCTGCCGAAGGCCTTCATCCGCACCGAGAAGGTCCTGCGCTCACCCGCGGGCAAGGCCGATTACCGCTGGGCCAAGGAGCTGGCCGTCGAAAGCCTTGGCGCACAAGGCTAGTCCCCGAGTCGCTGCGCTCTCCCCCTGGCCTGCGGCGGGGGGTGCCCCCAACCCGCCGGGCGCTAGACCTTCATGTAGCCCTTGTCGGCCGGGATCTGCGCGGCGGTCAACAGTGCCGAAGCGTCGCTGGCCAGGAACAGCACGACTTCGCTGACCTGATTCGGCGCGATCAGCGACTCGGTGGGCAGCGCACCCGGCGAGAAGCTGTACACGTAGTGCGGGTGCTTCTCGAACATCGAGTACATCGACAGGTCGTTGCCCAGCGCGGTGTCGACCCCGTAGGTGTGCACCGAGTTGACCCGGATGCCATACTCCCCAAGCTCCAGCGCCAACGAATTCGCCAGTCCCACAACGCCGAACTTGCTGGCGCAGTAGTGCCCCGCGCCGGGGACGGCTTTGATCCCGGCAGAGGAGCTGATCGCGATGATCGACCCGCCGTTGCCGGCTTCGATCATGGCCGGGACGCAGGCCTGCACGGTGTTGAAGAACCCGGTCAGGTTGATGTCGATGATCTCCTGCCACATCTCGGGAGCGATCTCCCAGGCGCGGCCCCAGCTCATCACCCCGGCATTGGCGACGACGACATCCAGGCGGCCGAATTGTTCGATGGCACTGGCTATTACCCGCCTCTGCCCGTCATGATCGCGCACGTCGACCCGCTCGGCGCTGATCTTGACCCCCTCGTCCTCGACCAGGCGGACCGTTTCGGCGAGGTCTTCCGGAGTCGCCGGTGCGTAGCCGATGTGGTTGCCCACCGGCCCGCACGCGTCGATGGTCACGATGTCGGCGCCGGCCCGGGCCAGCCGAACACAATGCGCACGGCCCTGCCCCCGGGCCCCGCCTGTCACGTACGCGACTTTGCCCGCCAGCGGGCGATCGTTGGTCACCGGCTCACCATACGTTCGCCCGGCTCGTGGATGGTCAGGAATGCGACAAGTCGATCAGGTCGGCCCGAACCGGGCCTCACCATCGGGTACGTGGTACCAGCCGGACGCGGCCTGCGTCCCGCCGTCGACATGCAGTGTCTGGCCGGTGATATAGCGGGACATGTCGGAGGCGAGAAAGACTGCCACCGAGGCGATTTCGTCGACATCGCCCAGGCGGCCCAGCGGGACGGCCTGGCTGAGCTCCGGGCTGATCCCGTCGGGTGACAGCGCCAACAGACCCTCGGTGACGGTGATGTCGGGGGCGATGGCGTTGACGCGAATGTTGTGCGGTGCCAACTCGAAGGCCGCGGTCCTGGTGTAGTTGATCACCCCGGCCTTCGCCGCGGAGTAGGCGGCGTAACCGGGTGCGGCGCGCACACCCTCGATCGAGGTCAGCGAGATGACGCTGCCGCCGCGCCCGTCGGCCACCAGCTGCCGGGCAACCCGCTGAGTGCACAGCAGCACATGGCGAAGGTTGGCCTTGTACAAGGCGTCCCAGCCGTTTTCGGTCGTGTCGAGTAGCGGCGAGGAGAACACCCCACCGGCATTGTTGACCAGGATGTCGACCGGACCGAGTTCGTCGCGGGTGCGCTCCAGCGCGGCGTCGACCTGCTCGCCGTCACGGACGTCGGCGACGATCCCGAGCACCCCGAGCTCGGCTGCAGTGGCCGCGCAGGTGGTCGCGTCACGCTCCCAGATCGCGACCTTCGCCCCGAATTGCGTGAGCCCCGCGGCAATTCCGCGCCCGATCCCGGTTCCGCCTCCGGTCACGACCGCCACCCGATCGGTCAGCAGGATGTCCGACGGCGCGATGGCCACTAGCCGGTCCGCGACGGGTTGAGCACGTCGTCGGCAAAGCGGGCTATGCCGTCCAGGGCTTCCCGGGTGCGCCGCCACGGCATGACGATCATCCGGTCGATACCCGCGTCGGCCGCACGGTGCACGTCCCCTGGCGAATCGGCGGGCGCCGACGTGGTGACCTCCGGCTTGCCGTCGCGGCCATGCTCGGCCCACAGCGCCGAGAGCTTCCGCACCGACCCGGGGATCTGATCGAGGGTGTGGTTCATCGGAATCCAGCCCACCCCGAAACGCGCCACCCGTCGCAACGCGGGCAGGCCGTCACCGCCGACGTGGATCGGTGGGCCACCCGGCTGAACGGGCTTGGGTTCGAAGGCGACGGCATCGAAGTCGAAGAAGCGGCCGTGGTGAGAAATGGTCGGCTCGGTCCACAACGCGCGACACACCTCGAGTGCCTCGTCGACACGGGCACCGCGGGTGCTGAAGTCCAACCCGGCGGCGTCCCACTCTTCACGCAGCCAGCTCGCGCCGATGCCGAAGTCGAACCGGCCGCCCGAAACGATGTCCAGCGTGGTGGCGGCGCGCGCGCTGACGAACGGATGCCGCAGCCCGATGTTGTAGACGTAGGTGCCCATCCGGATCGTGCTGGTCTGGCCGGCCAGGTACGACAGGTAGGCGATCGCGTCGTACATCGGCGTCTGCGACGGGATCGGCGGATGGCTGTCGCCGTGGTGGGGGCTGCCCGACATGTTGGCGGGCAGCACGAGGTGCTCGGGCAACCAGACCGACTCGTAGCCCAGCTCCTCGGCCCGGACGGTCAGTTCGCGCCATAGGCCGGGGTGAACGCCACCCAGCGGAATCCCGAACTTCACAGCGCGGATGTTACGCAGGCCGGGCCCCCTTCGAAAGTGCAACTCTCAATTTCGGAGAGCGTGATTCTGCGAGGGGGTCCCAGTAGCGTTTGGGCCTATGACGACGGCGAGCAGGTGGAAGATCCGCTACGCCTCCGCGCTCGTCTTGGCCCAGATCCTCGCGGCCGTCGAATTGACCGCGCTGGTGTTGCCGCTGCGCCATGATCTGGTCGACGCCGCCGAGACGGTGTTCGGGACCGACACCCTAGTCGCCGCCCTCATCCTGTCGGTCCTCGGTTTCGCCAGCACCATCGTCTATGCCGTCGTGGTCGTCGACCGCAAGCTGCGCTGGTTCACTGCCGGCGAGCAGCCCGACGCCGTCGACCTCCTGTTCGTGCGCCGGTTTCTGCGCAACCAGTCCGCGTTTCTGACGACCATCTGGGCGGTCAGCGGCACGGCACTGTTCGTCATCAACCGCGACGGCGGCGCGGTTGCCGCCTGGCTGATCGGGATGTCGGTGCTGTTGGGTGTCACCACGTCGACCGGCGCGGCGCTGCTGTTCATCCAGCGGCCGATGCGTCCGATCACCGCCGCGGCGACCGTCAACCTGACCGGCCGCGACACCGCACCGGGGGTGCTGTCGCGGCTGCTGCTGATGTGGCTGATGAGCAGCGCGCTGCCGACCATCGGCATCGCGGTCGTGGTCATCATGCGATCCAACGGCTGGATCATCCAGAAGTCCGCGTCGCTGGAGATCCCGGTGATCGTGCTGGCGGTGATCTCTATTTTCGTCGGACTGCGCGGGATGGCGATCGTCGCGGTGTCGATCTCCGATCCGGTCCACGATCTCGTCGCTGCCATGGCCGGAGTCGAGCGCGGCGACATGACCGCCCGGGTCGACGTCTACGAACGCTCCGAAATCGGTCGGCTGCAAAGCGGTTTCAATCGGATGGTCGCCGGGCTTGCCGAACGCGACCGGCTGCGCGATCTCTTCGGCCGCCACGTCGGGACGGACGTGGCCATCCGCGCCGTCAGCGACGCCGGCGCGCTCACCGGCGAGGTGCGCGAGGCCGCCGTCCTGTTCGTCGATCTCGTCGGCTCGACCCAGCTGGCCCAAAGCCGTTCCCCGGCTGAGGTGGCCGAGGTGCTCAACCACTTCTTCCAGATCGTGGTGGCCGCGGTAGACGAGCGCCACGGACTGATCAACAAGTTCCAGGGCGACGCGGTGCTGGCGGTCTTCGGTGCACCGCTGCCCAGTGCACACGCCGCGGCCGACGCACTGGCGACGGCCCGCGCGCTGACCGTCGCGTTGCGCCGGCTGCCCGTGGTGGACTTCGGGATCGGAGTGTCCGCCGGCCCGGTGTTCGCTGGGAACATCGGCGCCGAGCATCGCTACGAGTACACCGTCATCGGCGACGCGGTCAACGAGGCTGCGCGACTGGCGGATCGGGCCAAGAACTTCGACGCCAGGGCGCTCTGCTCGGAGGTGGCGCTGCGTAAAGCGGGCGCGGGCGAACGTGCGCACTGGACCGAATGTGCCTCGGAGGTGCTGCGCGGCCGGCTCGAGCCCACCCGGATGTCGGTGCCCACCAGCTGAATTCCACCGACCCCTTGTGCGCCTGCCGCGATTGGGTGAATTGTTGTCAGGCAGGAGGTCTGTCATGGCTGACAAGACAAACTCTTCAGTGGCCGCCCGCTCGGCTCCCCTCGCGGACAGTCCGGCCGCCATCCGCAACGTCGTGCTCGTCGGCCCGTCCGGCGCAGGTAAGACCACCCTTGTTGAGGGGCTCCTGGTCACCGCCGGAGTGCTGTCGCGACCGGGTTCGGTGGTCGACGGCACCACGGTGTGCGACTTCGACGACGCGGCCATCCGCCAACAACGGTCGGTCGGTCTCGCACTGGCGCCCATCCCGCACGACGGCATCAAGGTCAACCTGATCGACACCCCCGGCTACGCCGATTTCGTCGGCGAACTGCGCGCTGGGTTGCGGGCAGCCGAGTGCGCGCTGTTCGTCATCGCCGCCAACGAAGGCATCGACGAGGCGACCCGTGCGCTGTGGCACGAGTGCGACGACGTGGCAATGCCGCGGGCGGTGGCGATCACCAAACTCGATCATGCGCGCGCCAACTACCGCACCGCGCTTGCGGCCGCGCAGGAAGCATTCGGGGAGAAGGTGCTGCCGCTCTACCTGCCGACCGAGCACGGGTTGGTGGGGTTGCTGTCGGGCAGCCAGTACGACTACCGCGACAGCACCCGAACCGTGCATCCGCCGGACGACACCTACGCCGAGGCGATCGAGGAGCACCGGGGCGCCCTGATCGAAGGCATCATCGAGGAGTCCGAGGACGAATCCCTGATGGAGCGCTACCTCGGGGGCGAGGCGATCGACGAGGCCGCCCTCGTCGAGGACTTGGAGAAAGCCGTCGCGCGCGGCTCCTTCTTCCCCGTCATCCCGGTGTGCGCCGCCACCGGCGTCGGCACCTACGAACTGCTCGAGGTTGCGTCCCGCGGCTTCCCCTCACCGCCCGAACACGTTCTGCCCGAGGTCTACAACCCGCACGGCGTGGCTCGCCCCGGCTTGTCGTGCGATCCCGACGGCCCACTGCTCGCCGAGGTGGTCAAGACGACGTCGGACCCCTACGTCGGCAGGGTCAGCCTGGTCCGGGTGTTCTCCGGCACCATCAGGCCCGACACCACGGTCCATGTGTCGGGCCATTTTTCGGCCTTCTTCGAGGCGAATACCCATGCCGATCACGACGAGGACGAGCGCATCGGCACGCTGTCGTTCCCACTGGGCAAACAGCAGCGTCCCGCCGGCCAGGTGGTGGCCGGTGACATCTGCGCAATCGGCAAACTGAGTCACGCCGAGACCGGAGACACGTTGTCCGACAAGGCCGATCCGCTACTGCTCAAGCCATGGACCATGCCGGAGCCGCTGCTGCCGGTCGCGATCCAGGCCCGCGCCAAGACCGACGAGGACAAGCTGTCGGTCGGGTTGCAGCGGCTGGCGGCCGAGGACCCGACGCTGCGGATCGAACAGAACCCGGAGACCCACCAGATCGTGCTGTGGTGCATGGGCGAGGCGCATTCCGGTGTGGCTCTCGAGGCGCTGGCGAACCGCTACGGCGTCAACGTCGACACCGTCGAGGTGCGCATCCCGTTACGCGAGACGTTCGGCGGCTCGGCCAAAGGTCACGGGCGCCACGTCAAGCAGTCCGGCGGGCACGGCCAGTACGCGGTGTGCGATATCGAGGTGGAACCACTGCCGGAGGGTGGCGGCTTCGAGTTCGTCGACAAGGTCGTGGGCGGCGCCGTGCCCCGGCAGTTCATCCCCAGCGTCGAGAAGGGGGTGCGTGCCCAGATGGAGAAGGGCGTACACGCCGGCTATCCGGTCGTCGACATTCGGGTCACGCTGGTCGACGGCAAGGCGCACAGTGTGGACTCCTCCGACATGGCCTTCCAGATGGCCGGTGCCCTCGCGTTACGGGAGGCCGCCGCCGAGACCCGGATCAACCTGCTGGAGCCCGTCGACGAGGTCGTCATCGAGGTGCCCGACGATCTCGTCGGCGCGGTGATGGGTGACCTGTCCGGGCGCCGCGGCCGGGTACTGGGCACCGAGCAGGCCGGGGCGAACCACACTGTCATCCGGGCAGAGGTACCTCAGGTGGAGCTGACCCGGTACGCCATCGATCTGCGCAGCCTGACCCACGGCGCCGCGTCGTTCACCCGATCCTTCGCCCGCTACGAGGCGATGCCGGAGGCAGCCGCCGCGAAGGTGCAGGCCTGAAAGTCGACGGCCGCGCGGTAACGTCATTCTCATGACCGCGCCTCGCTCGCTTCGGGAGTTGTTCGACCAGCTCGGCCTGCAGGTGGTGGAGTCGACCGACGACACCGTCGTCATGGAAATGCCCGTGGACGAACGCACCACCAACACCGCCGGCGGGCTGCAGGGCGGGTTGATCGCCACCATGGCCGACGTGGCCGCGGGGCAACTCGCTTCCCGGGCCACCCCGTTCGGCTTCGGCATCGCCACCACCGACCTGTTCGTGCGCTACCTGCGGCCGATCAAGGTCGGCCCCGCCCGCGCGGTCGCCAAGATCCTGCGCACCGGCAAGCGCTCGGTGGTGGTGCAGGTGGACATCCACCGCGGCAACGACAACGAACTGGGCGCCACCGCGACGATCAACTTCGCCGCGGTCTGAGGCGCGCCGACTCAGGCGATACCCGCGCCGGGCCGGACCGTGAGACTCTGCGAGACCGCACCGATCGGGCCGGTCTCGTCGTGAATGATGCTGTGCGTCAATCCGATTCCGCTCGGACCGATCGAGACCGCGGTGTCGAAGCCCACCCACTCGCCGACCGGTTCGGCGAAGAAGTGCGCGGTGAGATCGAGGTTCGGGAACGCCACCTCGCGCGGATCCACCCGGACCGTCATGCCGTTGGCGATGTCCAGCAGCCCGGCAACTCGGGCCAGTGAGCTCACCGGTTCGCCGTCGAGCAGCGGCACCCCGCTGCGCACCCAGTAGACGGCCCGCCCCGGTTCGGTCTGGGCCCGCCGCACCTCGGCCGACGCGATGAACCCGCCCGGCCACACCGAACTCGGATTCCAGTCCGGCATGTCCTCGACCGGCGGGATCGGCACCAGGCCGCTGCCGTGCAACGCCGAGGTCTCGTACTGCTTCATCAGCCACGCCCGCGCCAGGACCACCGCTCGGCCCTGATGAGCCAGCGTGGCTTCGACGAGTTCGATCGTGCGCCCCGGCCGCAGCACCCGGACATCGACGTCCTCGACGACGTCGACCGGGACCGGACCCAGGATGTCGTAGCTGAGCCGCCCGATCACCAGATCCCCCTGGCCGCGGTTGTCGCGGTCGGTCTCGATGGCGTGCGCGAGCAGTCCGAAGGACGGTGCAATGTGCTGTTCGGCGAGGTTCCACGCGCCGCCGGCATGCTCGTTGGCCCGGAAGGAACGCTCGGACACCCGGCTGAAGTACGACATCCGCGCGACGGTACCGCCGGGTGGATTCAGCCCGGCCCTGGCGTCGGCCGATTATGTATGGTTGCATACATAGGCATGACGAGCCCTCGCGAGCGGATGGTCGCCTCAGCCGCCCTGTTGATCCGCGAACGCGGAGCGCAGTCGACGGCGATCGCGGACGTACTGGCCCACAGCGGGGCGCCGCGCGGCTCGGCCTATCACTATTTCCCCGGCGGCCGCACCCAGTTGGTGTGCGAGGCCGTCGACTACGTCGCCGACTTCGTCGCGGCCCGCTTGGCCAAAGCGGGCAACAGCGTCGAGATGCTCGACGGGTTGACCCGCTTCTACCGCAAGAACCTGATCGAGACCGACTAC
This sequence comes from Mycolicibacterium vinylchloridicum, assembly GCF_013404075.1. GTDB lineage: Bacteria > Actinomycetota > Actinomycetes > Mycobacteriales > Mycobacteriaceae > Mycobacterium > Mycobacterium vinylchloridicum. Next base: position 306,137 of record NZ_JACBJQ010000002.1, on the reverse strand, counting down.
CGCGCCGGCTGTCCGGTCCTGGCCGTCGCCATCGAATCCGGCGACCCCGACAAGGCGAACCCGGCGATCGAGCGGGCTGCGTCGGCGTTCTCCCGCTGGAACGAGCTGATCGCGACCCAGCTGATGGCCGACGGAATCGCCAGGAACCGTGCCGAAGACCTCGCGGTGTCGGTGACCGCGGCCTTGGAGGGCGCGATCGTGCTCGCCCGCGCAACCCGCGACACCGAGCCGCTCGACGCCGTCCACCGACTGATGCGCGAGCTGCTCGAAACCGAATTGGCCGCCCAGGAAGGAAGTCCCGATGTCCGCTGACTGGCAACCCACCGCCTGCATCCTGTGCGAGTGCAACTGCGGAATCGTGGTGCAGACCGAGGGCAGGACGTTGGCCCGCATCCGCGGCGACAAGGACAACCCCGCCTCGCAGGGCTACACCTGCAACAAGGCGCTGCGTCTGGACCATTATCAGAACAACCGCGCCCGGCTCACCTCGCCGATGCGTCGCAGGTCCGACGGCAGCTACGAGGAAATCGACTGGGACACAGCGATAACCGAGATCGCGGCAGGTTTCCAGCGCATCGCCGACACCCATGGCGGGGAGAAGATCTTCTACTACGGCGGCGGCGGCCAGGGAAACCACCTCGGCGGCGCGTACAGCAGCTCCTTCCTCAAACTGCTCGGCTCGCGCTACCGGTCCAATGCGCTGGCCCAGGAGAAGACCGGCGAGAACTGGGTGGACGTCCAGTTGTACGGCGGGCATACCCGCGGCGAGTTCGAGCACGCCGAAGTGTCGGTGTTCGTCGGCAAGAACCCGTGGATGTCACAGAGCTTCCCGCGGGCCCGCACCGTGCTCAACGACATCGCCAAGGATCCCACCCGCTCGATGGTGGTCATCGACCCGGTGATCACCGACACCGCGAAGATGGCGGACTTCCACCTGCGGGTGAAACCGGGTACCGACGCCTGGTGCCTGGCCGCGCTGGCCGGCGTCCTCGTGCAGGAAAATCTTTGCAACGAAGCCTTTCTCGCCGATCACGTAGACGGCGCCGAGGTAGTCCGAGAGGTGCTGCAGACGATCCCGGTCGACGAGTACGCCCGTCGCAGCGGCATCGACGCAGAGTTGGTGCGCGCGGCCGCGCGACGCATCGCAGCCGCCGACTCCGTCGCGGTCTTCGAGGATCTCGGGGTGCAGCAGGCGCCGAACAGCACTCTGTGCTCGTACCTCAACAAGCTACTGTGGATCCTCACCGGAAGTTTCGCCAAACGTGGTGGGCAACATCTACATTCGTCGTTCGCGCCACTGTTCAGCCTCAGTGGCGTCGGACGCTCCCCGGTGACGGGCGCGCCGATCATCGCGGGCCTGGTGCCGTCCAACGTTGTGCCTCAAGAGATCCTGACCGATCACCCGGACCGGTTCCGGGCCATGCTCGTCGAAAGCGCCAACCCCGCCCACTCCGTCGCCGACTCCACGAACTGCCGCGCCGCGTTCGAGTCGCTGGAGCTGCTGGTGGTGATCGACGTGGCGATGACGGAGACGGCACGGCTGGCCCACTACGTGCTGCCCGCCGCAAGCCAGTTCGAGAAGCCAGAGGCGACGTTCTTCAATTTCGAGTTCCCGCGCAACGAGTTCCACTTGCGCCACCCGCTGTTCGAGCCGGTGGAAGGCACCCTGCCCGAGCCCGAGATCTGGGCGCGACTGGTGCGCGCGCTCGGAGTCATCAGCGATGACGACCTGCGTCCGCTGCGTGAGGCGGCCAAGCTGGGGCGCGAGGCCTACACGCAGGCGTTCTTCACCGAGCTGGCCGGTAACCCCGCGCTGGGCAAGGTGCTACCGCACGTGCTCTACGAGACGCTCGGCCCGACCCTGCCCGACCGGCTTGCCGGCGCGGCCGCGCTATGGGGACTGGCCCAGAAAGCCTTCGTCGCCTACCCGGACGCGGTACGCCGCGCCGGCCACGCCGACGGCAACGCGCTCTTCGACGCGATCCTGACCAGCAAGTCGGGGGTGACGTTCAGCGTGCACGAGTATGCCGACGACTGGGCGCTGATGGGTCACGCCGATCGCAAGATCAAGCTGGTGATCCCGGAGATGCTCGACGACATCCGAGCGCTCAGTGCGGCCGCGCCGGAACTGACCAGCCCGGAGTTCCCGATCGTGTTGTCCGCCGGGGAGCGGCGCGCCTTCACCGCCAACGACATCCTGCGGGATCCGTCGTGGCGCAAGCGTGACGCCGACGGCGCGCTGCGGGTCAGCGTCGAAGATGCCCAGACCCTCGGCCTCGTCGACGGCGGGCGCGCCCGAATCACGACGGCCGCGGGCAGCGCCGAGACCGTCGTCGAGGTCAGCGAGACCATGCTGCCGGGACACGCATCGCTGCCCAACGGTTTCGGTCTCGACTTCGTCGACGCCGACGGGCATACCCACATCCCCGGAATCGCGCCGAATACGCTGACCTCCACCGACTGGCGCGATCCCTACGCCGGGACGCCGTGGCACAAGCACGTCCCGGCGCGCATCGAGGCGGTGCAGGCGGAGCTCCTCACGACCGGCTGAGCCGTTGCCCGCCCAGCGGACAATCAAATAAATTGATTGATTTACTGCGTCCGGTGTTGTTCACTGAGACTTGTGACTGCGGCTGATACGTCGGATGTGCCCGAGTTCCCGATGAGTCGCGCTGCGGGGCTGCCGTTCGCGCCGCCGCCAGAGTCGTTGGCAGTCAACCAATCCGCCCAGATGGCCCGGGTGCGGATCTGGGATGGCAGCACGCCGTGGTTGATCACCGGATACGAGGCGATCCGCGCGTTGTTCGCCGACGGCCGGGCCAGCGTCGACGACCGCAAAGACGGCTATCCGCACTGGAACGAGGGGATGAAGTCGACGGTCCACCGACGTCCCCGTTCGGTGTTCACCTCCGATGCCGAGGAACACACCTTCTATCGCCGCATGCTGTCCAAGCCGTTCACGTTCCGGCGGGTCGAAGCCCTGCGCGAGGCCGTGCAGAAGATCACCGACGAGCACATCGACGCCATCCTGGCCGGACCACAGCCCGCCGATCTGGTCAGCGCGCTGGCTCTGCCGGTGCCGTCACTGGTGATCAGCCATCTGCTCGGGGTGCCCTACGAGGACGCGGACTTCTTCCAGGAGCAGTCCAACATGGGCATGGCCCGCGATGCCACCGCCGAGGACGCCGCGAAAGGTGCTGGCGCACTGGCGAGATACCTCAAGGCGCTGCTCGAGAAGAAGATGGACGATCCCGCCGAAGACCTGGTGTCCGACCTCGCCGAACGGGTGAAGGCCGAAGAGATCTCCCTGAAAGAGGCGGCCCAGCTCGCCACCGGAGTCTTGATCGCCGGGCACGAGACGACTGCCGGTCAGATTTCCGTCAGCATCGCGGCACTCTTCGACAACCCCGAGCAGTTGGCGATGCTGCGCGACACCGAGGACCCGAAGGTCGTCGCGGTCGCCGTCGAGGAACTGCTGCGGTACTGCAGCATCATCCAGACCGGCCAGCGGCGCATCGCGACCGAGGACATCGAGGTGGGCGGGGACCTCATCCGGGCCGGTGAAGGCATCATCCTCGATGTCGCGCCGGCCAACTGGGACCCGCGCCAGTTCCCGCAGCCCGACCAGCTCAAGCTCGATCGCGAGGACGGACCCAACGTCGCGCTCGGCTACGGCCGGCATTCGTGCGTCGGCGGCCAACTGGCCCGGATGGAACTGCAGATCGTGCTGCCCACGCTGTTCCGGCGCATCCCCACGCTGCAACCGGTGGGGCCGGTCGCCGAGTTGCCGTTCAAGCACGACGCGCTGGCCTACGGCATGCACGAACTGCCGGTGACGTGGTGAACCGCCCCGACCTGACGCTGGCGGTGCCGGACCTGTCCGGCAAGCACGTCGTCGTCACGGGGGCGAACAGCGGACTGGGCTTCGGGCTGGCGAAGCGGCTCGCGGCGGCGGGCGCCGACGTCGTGATGGCGGTGCGCAGCAGCACCAAGGGCGAAGCCGCGGCCGCTCAGATCCGGCAGGCGAACCCGGCGGCACGGCTGACCGTCGAGATGATCGACCTGGCCTCGCTGGCCAGTGTCGAAGCCTTCGCCGAGGGGCTGACCAGGCAGGGCAGGCCGATCGACGTGTTGATCGCCAACGCCGGTGTGATGACCCCGCCGACCCGCCAGGAGACCGGCGACGGGTTCGAATTACAGTTCGGCGCCAATCATTTGGGGCACTTCGCACTGACCGGACGGCTGCTGCCACTCTTGCGCGGCGGCCGTGTGGTGACGGTCAGCAGCATCGCGGCCACGCAGCGGAACCTACGCTTCGATGACGTCAATGCCACCGGTGGATACAAGGCGATGTACTCCTACGGGGTCGCGAAGCTCGCACAGTTGATGTTCGCCTTCGAGCTCGAACGGCGCAGCCGGGCCGGCGGGTGGGGGGTCACCTCCAATGCCGCCCATCCCGGCCTGAGTAAGACCAATCTGCTCAGCGGCGCATCATACGGCCTCGACAAGCCCACGCTGACCAGTAGGCTCACTCAGGCGACCTGGCGTCTGCTGCCGTTCATGTGGCTCGAGGTGGACGAGGGGATCAAGCCCACGCTCTACGCTGCGGTCTCGTCGGATGCTGCCGGGGCGACCTACTACGGGCCCCGCGGCCTGTACGAAACCGCCGGCGGCGGCGTCACCTTCGCCAAACTGAACAGACTCGCCCTCGATGTGGACGAGTGTGGTCGACTGTGGCAACAGTCGGAAAACCTCACCGGAGTGACCTATCCGGCCGTCGAGCCCGCATGTTGACCCGGTATCGCATGGCCGTGGTGTGCCAGACAGTCACCGAGGCCGTCGCACACGCCGGCGGATTGCTCTGCGATCGATCGCTAACCGGTTGGGATGTACGGGTTTTCGCGACACGCAACGACGATGGTATCGACAACGACCTCGCCTTACGGATCCTCGGCGCCGCACGCGCTGAGAGCCTGTCTGAAGAACCTGCCGCAGACACGTTGTTGCGCGCGATCGCGGTGTCAGAAAGCCTCTACCGTGACGACCCCGTGGTCCGACGCTGGGTCGACGAAGCCATCGGCGAGCCTCTCATCGAGGTGCTGGCGTGGGATAGCCGGGGGAAAGATATGCGGCACGTGAGTATCCCCGTCAGCCGCGCGGCTGTCGTCTTCGTCGATCACGCTCGTGCGGCAGTCGGCTGCGACACCGGGCCGTCAGCCTCAGAGCCGTACTGCCAGTGGCGGACCGGGCGGATTCGTCAACCATTGCCGCGACCGAATGTGCTCACCACGGTGAACGGGGGGTAGACCGTCATGGCTGGTCGGGTCGACGGAATGGTCGCATTCATCTCGGGGGCCGCCCGCGGGCAGGGCCGCAGCCACGCGGTGCGACTGGCCCAAGAAGGCGCCGACATCATCGCGATCGATATCTGCCGCGCGATCCCTGATGTGGTGTACCCGCCGTCGAGCCCGGCTGACCTGGCGCAGACCGCCGACCTCGTCCGGGGCCTGGGACGGCGGATCGTGACAGCCGAAGTGGACGTGCGCGACTACGACGCGCTGACGGCCGCCGTCGACACCGGCGTGGACCAGCTGGGCCGGCTGGACATCGTGGTGGCCAACGCGGGCATCGGCAACGCCGGAAACCGACTCCACAAGCTCGGAGAGCACATCTGGAAAGATATGATCGACATCAACCTGACCGGAGTCTGGCACACAGTGAAAGCCGCTGTACCCCACATTCTTTCCGGCGGACGTGGCGGGTCGATCATCCTGACCAGCTCGGTGGGGGGCATGAAAGCCATGGCACACACCGGGCACTACATCGCCGCTAAACACGGTGTCGTCGGCCTCATGCGCACCTTCGCGGTCGAACTCGGCCAGCACTCGATCCGAGTCAACTCAGTGCACCCCACGCAGGTGAACACCCCGATGGCGCTGAATGACGCCACCTTCCGGCTATTCGCGCCCCACAAGGAGAATCCAGGTCCGGAAGACTTTGCCCCGGTCTCCCAGATGATGCATACACTGCCCACGCCTTGGGTGGAGCCCGAGGACATCAGCAATGCCGTTCTGTTCCTCGCCAGTGCCGAATCTCGTTATGTCACAGGAGTTCAACTCCCCATTGACGCGGGCGCTTTACTCAAGTAACAAATCCATACATCAACCAATGAGGAGTGGTAATGCCTGAATTCGACTATGAAGAGATGAAAAGGGAAGCGGCGCAGTACATCAAGTTCGAAAAGGACCGTGAGAACCGGATCGCTTACATCACCTTCGATCGCCCGGATGCCCAGAACGCGACGTCGCTGGGCATGCGTCAGCTCTACGCCGACCTGATCCACAAGTGCAATGTCGACGACGACGTCAAGGTCGTCGTGATCCGCGGCGAGGGGCAGGATTTCGGTAGCGGCGGCGACCTGCCCGAGCAGCGGGGCATGATCGAGAACCCCAGCATGCCGCTGCTGCATGAACTGGCCATCAACGACGACGACGTCAAGTACCCACCCGGCGGGTCTTACCGCTACCTGTCCACGGTGACCGACTTCTACGCTAAAGCCCGCGCGGGCAACCGGCCGCTGCAGGAGCTGCGCAAGGTCAGCATCATCGAAGCCAAGGGCTACTGCTACGGCTGGCATTTCTACCAGGCCGGCGACGCCGACCTGGTGGTCTCCTCCGACGATGCGCTCTTCGGGCATCCCGCCTTCCGGTATGTGGGCTGGGGGCCGCGGCTGTGGTGGTGGGCCGAGACCATGGGCCTGCGCAAGTTCTCCGAAATGCTTTTCACCGGACGGCCGTTCAGCGCCAAGGAGATGTACGACTGTGGTTTCGTCAACAGCGTCGTGCCGCGCGAGGATCTGGAGGCCGAGACGCTCAAGTATGCGCTGGCCTGCTCGAAATCCAGGCCCACCGACACCGTCGCGGTGCAGAAGACGTTCTTGGAGCTGTACAAACAGCACAAAGGCGAGTACTTCGGCAGCCTGCTCACCGGCATGGTCGAGGGCATGCTGCCGATGATCACCAACGACGTGGCGAACACGGTCGACCTCACCGAGGGCACCTTCGAAAAGGGTCTGAACAATGTGGTGAAGGACAACGACATGAACTTCCCGCCGGAATGGCGGCTGAGCCGGTCCGGCCGCGCCAAGCCTTGACCGAGCAGGCTGACGTGTCGGCGCTGACCGGGTTCCGGATCATCGAACTGGCCGAGGGCGTGGCCGGCGAGTACTGCGGCAAGCTGCTCGCCGACCTCGGCGCCGAGGTGATCAAGGTGGAGCGGCCCGGGCGTGGTAGTCCCACCCGAGCCATGGCTCCCCTGCTGGACGTCGGGCCCGTTCCCGAACGCAGCGGGCTGTTCGCGTATCTGAACACCAACAAGCGTTCGGTCACCCCGGCCGCGCCGGCCGCGCGCAAGCTTGTGGCCGGTGCTGATGCCGTCATCGATGACCACGACCCGGTCACGGCCGAACAGCTCAGTGCCGACCATCCCGGCGTCGTGGTCTGCTCCATCACCCCGTTCGGCGCGGGAGCTCCTCCCGAACTGCAGAACAGTCGAAGCATCAATGTGTTCCAGGCCGGCGGCTGGGGTCATCACACGCCCAGCCATCCCGATCCGGCCAGGCCCCCGCTGAAAGGGCCGGGCCGCTACACCACCGACTACGAGGCCGGCTTGGATGCCGCGCTGTGCGTCATGTCAGCACTGTTTCGTCAAATGCACAGCGGTGACGGCGAATTCATCGACATCTCACAGCACGCCGTGCAGGTCGCCCGGGCGGACTGCATCCTGGGCCGGTTCATCACCGGTGAGGTGTCGCCGGAGAACACCCGCGACGACTACGACCAGCAGGGCCCCGCTTCGATGTTCGCCTGCGCCGACGGGTTCGTCTACCTCTACATGACCAGCCGCAGTCACTGGCTGGCACTCGAGGAGTTGCTCGGCCACGCCGACTGGCTCGACGCGTTCGAGGACGACTGGCTGGAATTCTCGGTCACCGCGGACAAGGTCGCGACGTTCCGACAGCACTTCGCCGCATGGGTTTCGGCGAAGCCGCGGGAAGCCACCGCGGAAGCCGCGCAGCGACTGGGCCTGCCCCTGGTTCCGGTCAACAACGCGTCCGATCTGCTGCGCTCACCGCAATACCGGCACCGCGGGTTCTTCACTGACGTGACCCACCCGGTGCTCGGCACTTCGGCCTACCCTGGGCCGCCGTACCTTCTCACTGCCTCGCCGGCTCAGATCGGCAGCCCCGCACCGAGACTCGGCGAGCACACCGCGGACGTTCTGGACATCATCGGGAAGTCGCGCGATCGCCTCGGCCGGCGAGCTTCACAGCTCAAGCCGCCGGCGAGGCGGAGAGGCGGCCCGCTCGAAGGCGTACGCGTGGTCGAACTGACGAAGGTCTGGGCCGGTCCCTATGCGGGAAAACTGTTGGCGCTGCTGGGCGCCGAGGTGATCAAGGTGGAGTGTGCCGCGCTTCCCGAAGAGATGCGGGCCTACGGCGGGACCGACATCAACCATGCGCCCTACTTCCTGAGCATCAACCCCGAAATCCTCAGCGTCGACCTCGACATCAAGACACCGGCCGGGATGGCCGCGATGCGGGATCTGGTGGCCGGCAGCGATATCGTGCTCAACAATCTGCGCCCCGGCGCCATGGAGCGACAGGGCTTGGGCTACTCCGACCTGGCGGCGATCAAGCCCGACATCATCTCGGTGTCGATCAAGATGTGGGGCAACGACGGCCCGTTGGGCTATCAGACCGGCTACGCGCCGTCATTCTCGTCGCTGGCGGGCTTGGCGGCACTGGTCGGGTACGCGGATGGTCCACCGCTGGGTGCCAACATGCGCTACGGCGACTCCACTGTCGGCGCCGCGGCCGCGGTCGGCGCGATTGCCGCGCTGTTGCACCGGGAGCGGACCGGTCAGGGCCAGTTCGTGGACGTCTCGGCGGTCGAGGTGCTCTCGTCGATGGTCGGTGACCGACTGGCCGAACACGCCATGACCGGTGCCCAACTAGCACCGGACGGCAATCGGCATCCTGATTTCGCGCCGCACGGCTGCTATCCGTGCGCTGAACAGCAGTGGATCAGCATCGCCGTCGGCACGGACGACGAATGGCACCGGTTGTGTCGGGAACTCGGTGCAACCGACCTCTCCGCCGACCCCCGCTACGCCACCGCCGACGACCGGCAGCTCAACCTCGACTCTCTCGACACCGCGATCGCAGCGTGCACCGTCAACCGGGAGGCCGACGAGTTGGCGCACCGGTTGCGGGCTGCGGGTGTCGCGGCCACCAAGAGCGCGTCGGCCGTGGAGGTCATCGGGGACGCACTGCTGTGGGAACGCGGCACCTACCGGTTCGTCTCCGACCATCTCGAAGGCCAGCGACCGATCCTCGGGGCGTCCTGGCGGCTGTCGCGGTCCCCGGTCACGGTCGAGCGCGGCGCACCGGATCTCGGCGAGGACAATGACTATGTGCTCAACGAGATCCTGGACGCCGGCCATCGAACGGCGCCCGCGACGTGACCGCCACGTTGGCAGGCACTGTGGCCTTGGTGACCGGCGCCAGCAGTGGCATCGGTGAGGCAACGGCGCGCGCGCTGGCCGCCGACGGCGCCAAGATCGCCCTGCTGGCGCGGCGAGCCGAGCGCCTCGAACAACTCCAGTCCGATATCCAGGCCGCCGGCGGTGAAGCGCTGGTGGTTGCCGCCGACGTAACCGTCGCCGATCAGGTGCAGCGGGCGGTCGATGCGACCGTTGCCGCGTGGGGCCGCCTCGACACACTGGTCAACAACGCCGGTCTGATGCGGATGGGCGAAGCCGTCGACGCACCGCTGGCGGACTGGGACGACCTGGTGTCGGTCAACATCCAGGGCGTCCTGTACACCACGCGCGCAGCCCTGCCGCACTTGGTGGCGGCGGCAGGCGATTCGCCTCGCGGGGTCGCCGACGTCGTCACCATCAGTTCGACGGCCGGCTGGGTGGCCCGTCCCGGCACGGCGGTCTACTCGTTGACGAAGTTCGGGGTCAACGCCTTCAGCGAGGGGCTGCGCCAGGAGTTGATCGACAAGCGGGTAAGGGTCGGGATCGTCGGACCGGGCACCGTCGACACCGAGATCGGTGACCACCTCCCGGCGTCGGACCGGGCCGCCATGGATGAACGGACCGCCGGCATGACGAAGCTGCGGTCCGAGGACATCGCCGATGCGGTGCACTACATGGTCACCCGCGACCGCCGGGTCGCCGTCAACCAGATCCTGGTACGCGCGGCCGAGCAGACCTGGTAGTGGCCGACCCGATCATCGGCGACGACACTGCCGTCGAGTTGCCCACGCATCCCACGGCATTCGCAGCCGCGGGCACTCGGTTCCTGACAACCGCGTTTCACGCCTACGGGTCCCTCTCGCCGGACAACATCGTCACCCGCGTCACCGAGTGGAACGAGGTGGGCGGCGGAAGCACCGGCCGCAAGGCACTGTTGTCCGTGGAGTACGCCCGGCCCGAACCAGCCTTGCCCGCCGACCTTTTCGTCAAATTCTCCCGCGACCTCGACGACCCGCTACGCGACGTCGGCCGCACCCAGATGCAGCCCGAGGTGCGCTTCGCCGAGCTCGCGCGCCACCCTGGCTTCCCCATCAGGGTGCCCGCCACCGTGTTCGCCGACTACCACTCCGGCACCGGCACCGGAGTCCTCATCACCGAACGAATCCCGTTCGGTACCAATGGCGTCGAGCCGCAGCACCACAAATGCCTGGACTACGAGATGCCCGCGGCGACAGAGCATTACCACACACTGGTGAGCTCACTGGCCGTGCTCGCCGGCTGGCATCGAGGCGGGGCAGCGGACGACGTGGCCGACCGGTTTCCGGTCGATCTGCAGGCCGCCACCGTCGGTGATCGGCCCCCGCTTCGGGAGGACAGGCTGGCTCGCCAGCTGACCCGACTCACCGAGTTCGCCGTTACCCACCCCGGCCTGCTGCCCGCCAATGTTCGCGCCCCAGAGTTTCTTTCCAGCCTCACCGGCCAGGTCCCGCTCATCGTCGCCAGTGAGTCCGTGCTGTGGCGCCGGTTGGCTGCCAGCGCGGACCACATCGCGCTGTGCCATTGGAACGCCAACGTCGACAATGCCTGGTTCTGGCGCGACGAGGCGGGCCGGCTACGGTGTGGCCTGCTGGACTGGGGCTGTGTCAGCCAGCTGAACGTCGCGATGGCATTGTGGGGTGCACTGTCGGCAGCCGAAACAAGGTTGTGGGACCAGTCTTTCGATGACCTGGTTGCCCTGTTCGCCCACGAATACCACGCGGCAGGCGGACCGTCGATCGACTGCGCCGAGCTGACTGCTCAGGTGCTGCAGTATGCGGCGATCATGGGCGCGACGTGGCTGTTCGACGTTCCCGGCCTGATCCGCGCCCGCCTCGGCGGCCCGGCCAGCACGATGACGCGATTCGACCCGGCCATCAAGGGAGACGAAATGATCCGGGCGCCGCTGCAGATGCTGACCAACGTGCTCAACCTGTGGCATACCCGCGACGTCGGCGCGCTACTGGCCGCCCTGCACTGAGGTCAGCACCACCGGCCCGTCTTCGGTGACATGCACGGCATCGCGGGTGAACACCGCCCCGACGCCTTCCTGCCACACGTAGCCGGTGACAGCGAGCACCATGCCCGCTTCCAGCGTCGCGGCGGCGACCGACCGGGCCAGGTCGGCGGACACAACCGGGGAGTCGAACCCCATGCCGAGGCCGTGCGCGACCGGCATCGGCGGCAGCGCCTCCCCGGCCTCTCGGTAAACGTCCAGCAGACCAGTCGCCGGTGCCCCCGGCCGGCAGGCGGCAAACAACCTTTCCGTCAACGACTTCGAGCGGCCGAACAGCGCGGCCGCACCGGATGGCTCGTCGCCGGCGACCGCGGTGCGACCGACCTCGCCGACGTAACCGCCGGCGAGCGCCCCGGCCGCAAAGGCCACCAGGTCGCCGGCTCGGATGCGGCCGTCGTCGGAGGCTTGGCGCCACGGGTGGTCGCGCGAGGTGACCCATGCCCCGTTCTGGGTGGCGGGTGTGCTGACCCCAACCATGGTCATGGCTTCCATCAGCGCGCCGACCAGCGACGGCTCGCGGCTACCGGGTGCGAGCTCACGCAGGGCCGCCGCCAGCGCGGTGCCTGCGACGTCGACGGCCAGCCGCAATGCGACGATCTCGTCGTCGGTCTTGATCCGACGGGCCGCGCGCATCGCCGGCTCGCCGTCCACCAGTTCGGCGTTCGGGAAGGCCTGCGGCAACAACTGGGCGAATGTCGGTGACAACGCATCGGTTCCGACCCGTCGTGCGCCAGCCGACGCGGGCAGACTTCTGAGCACATCGGTCAGGGTGAACGGGCTCCAGGACAGACCGTAGAGCCGGTCGCGGCCGATCTCGTCGGGCACACCCTCGTCCCACGTGCTGTTGAGGTGCACCTCACCGGTGGCCCGCTCCAGCACGCAGATCGGGCCGAACGGCCGTGTGCCGGCGACCCACAACTGCGGTGTGCCGCTCACGTACCGCACATTGGCCTGCCGGCCCAGCACCAGCAGGTCCAGGTCGTGTATTGCCATCTGCTCCAGCGCCCGCTCGCGCCGGGCGATGCGTAGTGCCCGATCGTCGGGCAGTGTCTCAGTCGCCATAGGGCGTGTACGGGTAGTCGGTCAACGATTGGTAACCGTCTTCGGTGATGATCACGATCTCCTCGCTGCGATAGCCGCCGGTGCCGTCTTGGTAGACCACCGGTTCGAGCACCAATATCATTCCCTCGGGGAACACAAAGTTGTCATCGAACTCCTCGCCGAGATCGGTTCCGATCATGGGTGTTTCGGCCGGGTAGGTGCCGATGCCGTGCCCCAGATAGAAATGCGGTAGCCACGGCTTGCTGCCGCCGTTGGCAGCGATGGCCGCGCGGGCCAGGTCGCCCGACGTGGCGCCGGCTCTGGTCACGGCCAGCACCGCGTCCAGGATGTGTCGCCACTGTCGGTACTGGTCCTGCTGTTGTGGCGTGGGTTGGTCGCCGACGATCCAGGTGCGGCCGAAGTCCGAGCAGTAGCCGCCGTAGGTGATGCTGACGTCCGTCCACAGCACATCCCCGAGTTCGAGCGCCCGTTCGGTGGGCAAGAGCGGCAGTGCCAGGTCGCCGTGGGTGGTCCATACGCCCTCGGCGCGAGTCATCGGCATGACCTGCCAGATCGCTTCCAGCATGTTGGAGGTCGCACCCAATTCAAAAGCGCGGCGGACGAATTCCGCGGACAGGTCGAGCTGGCGCACGCCGGGGGCCAGCGACTTCTGGACATCGACGACGGCTTCTTCGGTGATTCTGCAGGCCCGGCGAATGGACGCCATCTCATCGGGTGTCTTGACCAGTTGGGCACCGGCCAGCACCGCGGCAGCGTCGATCGAGGTGTTGGCGAACAGCCTGCTGCCGGATCCCCGCATCGCCCCGGTCAATTCGTCGACGGCGACGACGGCGCCGGGCGGGATCAGTCCTTCGACAGTCTTGACGAATCCTTCGACTCCGTCGTCGAATTCGAGATACGCCGCGCGATGGCGGTGGTCTGCGGGGACCTGAAACTCGGCGGAGGCACCCTCCCGGAACGGCAGAAACACGTGCGGGTGTTCATCGTCGACCAGCACGATCGCCACCGGTCGTTCGATGTGCGACAGCCCGGCGTCCAGCAGCGGCCAGCTAGCCCCGGTGGCGTAGCTGACGTGTCCGTTCATCAGCAGGACCAGCGCATCAACACCGTTGTCTGCCATGGCGGTACGGATGCGGGCACCGATCTCGCGGTACATCCGCCCGCGGTCGGGCTCGTCGGGGATGGTGAACCCGCTCATGCGACCCCCAGGAAGTTCTTGATGTTGCCGCTGACCACTTTGGCGGCATTCTCCGGCCCGAGCGCGGCCACCACAGCCGACAGGGACTGCTCGGAATAGCCGAACGTGCTCTCGTTGTGCGGGTAATCGCTGGACCACATCACCTTGTCCACACCGATCTCTTCGATCAGTCGCAGGCCAAGCGGGTCGACCATGAACGAGGCTGACATGTGGGCGTCCCAGTAGTGGCGGATGTCGTGGTGCGGTGGGTGATCGAGCATGTGCCGATAGGAGGCCAGCACGTGTTCGCCGTCCTGCAGCGCCGACGGTACCCAGGCGATGCCGCCCTCGAACCAGCCCACCTTCAGGCCGGGATGCTTGTCCAGGATGCCGGAGAAGATGTAGCGCGCGAACATGTCCCGAAACGAATCGATGTTGATCATCATCGCCACCGCGACGCTGCCGAACTCGCACGGGCTCTTCGGGGGCGTCTCGCCGATGTGGTGGGTGACCGGCAACCCGGCTTCCTCGATCGCGTCCCACACCGGGATCATCGCGGTCGAGCCGTAGTCGATCACCACGCCGTCGTCGTCCACGCCTGGGTAGAGCGGCATCAGAAACGTCTTGAGACCAAGGGCCTTCAGCTCGTCGAGCGTTCGCTTGGCACCGGCGGGATCCCACCAGTTGATCAGCCCGACCCCGTAGAAGTGGCCGTTCGAGCGCTCCTGAATGTCGGCCACGTACTCGTTGTAGATCCGGAAGATCCGTTCGCGCAGCACCTTGTCGGGGTAATGAAATAGGGCCAGCACAGCGTTCGGAAATGCCAGTTCCTTGTCCACACCGTCGTCGGCGAGTTCGTGGATCCTGGTGTCGATGTCGGCGGCACCGGTCGCCGCGCCGGGCAGGTCGTCGTATTGCATCAGCACCGCGCTGAAATCACCGACCACGAACGACTGGCCCTTGAGGCCCACCATGTAGGCGCCGTCCTCGTACCAGATCCGGGGCGCCTCGTCCTTCAGGTCGTCGGGGAACTTGTCGTAGAAGATGTCCGCCGCCACCGAGAGGTGATTGTCGGCGGAGAAGATCTCGGTGCCCGCGGGCAGCCCGATGTCTTCGCGGCTACCGCGGGCGTGGCCGCGGCGGTTCTTCGGCGCCCCGAATCCAGCCGGGGGGTAGTGCAGCTTCGTTGGTAGTGACATCGATGTCCCTTCGGGCTGATGTGCGGGCTAGAGAATGCCGAGCAATCTCATGTCGTCGACGTACTTGGCGATGAGTTCACGCGAGATGCTGGGGATCTGGTGCCCCGCGGATTCGACGGCGGCGCGGAACCGTGCGGCGGGCACCGGCGAGCCGGGGACCGCTGCAGCGGGGTGGCGGTACACGTCGAGCACCGTCAGAACCGATTGCTGCCTGGAGCGTTCGGGCAGCGCCTGCATGGCGGTCTCGAACCGGCTCAGCCATTCGGTGTAGTCGTCGATGCGGCGCACCGGGAATCCGCTGTCGGTGAGCCAGTCGACGAAGGTGTCCAGGGACACCCCGTCGTCATGCGGGTTGGTGGTGTTGTAGGTCTGGAACGCATCTCCGCCCAGGGTTCCCACCGCGGCGATCGCGCCGGCCAGGAAGTCGACCGGAAGTCCCTCATAGTGGGCGCGGGTGCCGCCGACGTAGAACGACGCCGGTGCGACACCGGTGGCGATCACGCTGTACAGCAGCCGGGTGAAGATGTCCGGCACATTCAGCTGGCCGTCGTAGCGACTGTCGGCCAGGATCATGCCCGGCCGGAAGACCGCGACGGGCAGGCGGCACAGGTCGTGGGCTTCCCGCAGCAACACCTCACTGGCCCACTTGCTGACGCCATAACCGTTGGCGTAGCCGTCACTCAGAGGCACCACCGGGACGTCGAGGCGAATATCGGCGTCCTCGCCGACAATGTGGTCGGTGACCGCCGTGACGCCCATCGTCGAGATGTAATGGATGGTCTTGAGTTTCGCGGTCAACGCCAGCCGGATCAGCTCGGCGGTGCCTGCCACGTTGGCGGCGAACAACTGGTCGTAGGGCAGCACGTGGTTGACGTGTGCGGCCGGATGCACGATCAGGTCGACGGATTCGGCCAGCCGCGCCCAGGTGGCGTCGTCGAGACCCCATCCCGGTTCACCGATGTCGGCGGCGATGACCTCCAGGTGACGGTCGGCCAGCGCGCGGAATCGTTGGAGCAGCACCGGATCGGATTCCAGCGCGGCTTCGACGCGGGCACGAGCACCCGCGGCATCGGCGCCGCGGGCCAGGTAGATCACTGTTCCGCCGGCGTCGACCATGCGCTGAAGCCATTCCAGGCCCAGGAATCGTCCGAGGAATCCCGTCACCCCGGTCACCAGGACGGACTGGATCTCCGCGGTCGGGCGCGGCAATGTGGTCGTCGCCGAGAGTATTTCGGCGTCGATGAATTTGTCCAGTGTCAGATCGGCGGCGCGGATCTCGCGGGCGCCCGCACCGTGCACCGAACCGAAGGTCATCTTCGAGTCGGAGTTGCGTTGCCGCTCGATGAATGCCGCCAGTCCGGTGAGGCTGCCGGTCGGATCGGTGACCACCCCGACCGGTATCTCGGCACCGACGATATCGGCCAGCAGGCGTGAGATCGCCAGCGCCGACAGGGAGTCACCGCCGAGGTCGATGAAACGAGCGTTCGGGTCGATGTCCTCGGGCGAGAGTCCCAAGGTGGCCTGCACCGCCCGCGCGACCACCTCGGAAACCGGTAGGGCGGAGCCTTCGGCCCGTAAGGCGCGTAGCTGCCGGGCCTGGTTGTCGGCCAACTCCGCGTAGCGCTGTTCCAGACGGGGCCCGTAGCGGTCTTTGAGCTTGGGCCGCAGGAACTTTCCGACTCCCGAGAGCAGTCCGTTCTCCAGGCTGAACGGCTCCGTCTCGATGAGGAAGTCCCGCGGGATCTCGTAGCTGTTCAGCTGGTTCTCGTGGGCGATCTCCAGCAGCGAGTCCGTGATCGCCGACGTCGACGATGCCGGGTCGGTCGGCACCACGATGCCGAGCAGGAAGGCGCGTTCACTGGTGCCGTAGAGGTAGATCTGCCGGACCAGTGGACTCTTGGTGTACAGCGCCTCGAGCCGGGCGACCGCGACGAATTCGCCCTGGGACAGTTTGATGACGTTGTTGCGCCGATCCACGAACCGCAGTTTGTCCGGCGCCACCTCGGCCATGATGTCGCCGGTCCGGTAATAGCCATCCGCGTCGTACATCGTGGCGGTCAGGTCGGGGCGTTTGTAGTAGCCGGCCATGAACCGTTCCGACTTCACCAGCAGTTCGCCTCGCGGAAAAGGCTTGTCGGTGTTGAAGTAGCCGAGTTCGGGCACGTCGTCGAGCTTGTAGTCGATGACCGGCGGACGCAGTACGTGCTCGTCGGCCAACAGCATGCCACCGGCGATCTCGGTCGAGGAGTAGCCGATCATCAGGTGCTGATCGAGCACGGACTCCATGAAGTCCTTGATCTCCGGGGACAGCGCGGCCGAGCCGCAGCCGCAGGCCAGCACCCGGCCGCCGAGGACTCGCTCGCGCAGGTCTGCACGCAGCCGCTCCCCTGCTTCGGCGGCGTCGGCACCGGCGATCGTCGCCTTGTCCAGCTCGCCGAGGTAGTGGTGGTAGAACATCTCGCACACCCGCGGCACCAGACTCAGGGTGGTCGGCCGGGCCGCGGCCAGGTCGTCGAACAGGGTGGACAGATCGCTGCTGGCGGCGAAGTAGCTCGTCCCACCGTTGGCCAGCGTCATCAGTACGTAGCCGTAGCCGATGAGGTGGCTCATCGGCATGTAGCTGAGTGTGATCACCGGCTGGTCCGATTGCGCCAACCAAGAACCGATACAGAGGCTTTCGGTCAGCATCGCACCCTTGGGAGTGCCGGTGGTGCCCGAGGTGTAGAACACCCACGCCAGCGGGTCGTCGCCATCCGCCGCGATGTGCAGTGGTGCCGGGGGTAGGTCAGCCGCGGCGTCGACGATGGTGTCGAGCACCTCGATCGTCAGCGCGCTGCCGGCGTCGGTCAGCCGCTGCGCGGACGCGTCGAAGCGGGCCCGATGGTTGTCATCGCGTGGCTCGTAGTCGAACACGATGAGCCGTTGCGGGGCGACCCCGGCCAGCAAGGCTTCCACCGCCGTATCCAGGGATTCGATGCTGGCCAACAGAATCCGTGGCCGTGTCTCGGTGAGGATCGGTGCATGCTGGGCGGCCGGCGCGCTGGTCTGCAGTGGTACCACCACCGCGCCGAGGTGGATGCAGGCCAGTTCGATGACCGCGTAGTCGATGCTGGCGAACCCGAGGACACAGACGAAATCCCCTGTCATCAAACGGTGTTCGCGGTGGTGGTACCAATCGGCGGCGACCGCACGAACGCGGTTCCACAACTGGCGGTAGCTCGTGGTGACGAAGTCGGGAAGGAAGCGCAAGCTGGTGTGCCCGGCTGCCGGGTCGGTGTGCAATTCCCTGGCGCGCGCACCCAGGGCAGGCCGGTCGGCGTAACCCTCCATGACGGTGGCCATCACCTGAGCGATCCGCAGACCCGGCTGGCGAGCGGCGGCGGCGACAGCGTCGTCGGGCTTGGTGGTGGCGAACCGAGTGTCGTCGGCGTAGAGCCGTTCACGCCTGCGGGCTATCCGATCCCACTGGTCCTGTTGCGCACCCGGATCCTTGACATCGCTGCGGCCGACGAAAGCCATGGCTTCACACCTTCATTGGATCGGCACCGAGGCGGATCGGTGGTCAGACGGTAATCGAGGCGTCCACATCGCGGTCCGGCCGCGTCGAGGCGGCACTGTCGAGCCGAGCCGGCGGCGCTTCCCACAGTCCGACGAGTGCGGTGATCAACTCCTCGGCGACCACCGACCAGTTCGAACTGACCGAGGGCTTGCCGACCGCCAGCTCACCCTCGATTTCGGCGCAGGTATGCATGAGCAGATTCGAAGCCATCATCCAGCGGCCCAGACGCACCCGTTTCGGTCGTTCCGGGAGGCACCGGTTGATGCCGCGGACCGTCTTGAGCATCAGCTCCGATGTCAACGCGCCGGCGACCACCAGATCCCGATAGGTAGGGTCGGCCATCGCCTGGGCTGCGAAACGCGCATACGACGTGGGCGTGCCGAGTGCCTCGAGATGTTCGGTGAAGGGATAGACCAGGACCCCGATCCAGTCCCGCAATTCCTTGGTCCCGGAGATCTCGGTCAACTTGCGCATCCGGATCTCGTCGATGGCGACGCGGTGCCTGGCCTCGATCGCGCGCAGCAGATCGGCACGGGAACCGAAGTGATAGCAGGCGGCCGCGTTGTTGCCCTGCCCGGCGGCCTCACTGATCTGGCGGTTCGACACCGCATGCATGCCGTGCTCGGCGAAGAGGCGCTCGGCGGCCACCAGCAGCGCGTCGCGCGTGACAGACGATCGGTCAGTGCGCTGGTCTTTGGCGGGGCTCACCGTTGTAAGTGAACACCACAGGTCAAAGTAAATCAAGGAATTTATTTAGATACCGGCCGCTCCGCGCCGCCGGTTGTGTCACCATCGCAATCGATGATGAGTTCACCTCAGCTCGACCACTCGGGAGAGCAGACCGTCGAGGTCTGCGGAGGCAACGTTGTCTATGAAATCATCGGATCCGCAGGTGATTTCATCGTCCTGACCCCTGGCGGTCGGTTCAGCAAGGACATCCCCGGGCTGCGCCCGCTGGCCGAGGCTCTGGCCGACGGTGGCTACCGGGTGCTGCTGTGGGACCGGCCGAACTGCGGGAAGTCCGACATTCAGCTGTTCGGCGAGTCCGAGTCGCATATGCGGGCGGCCGTCCTCAACGAGCTGATCACCGCACTGGGCATCGGTCCGTGCATCCTCGCCGGCGGATCGGGCGGGGCCCGCGATTCCATGGTGACCGCGATCCGCTATCCGAAGCAGGTGACCCGGCTGGTGCTGTGGAACATCGTCGGCGGGATCTTCGGCACGTTCGTCCTCGGTCACGTCTACGCCATGCCCAGCATCCTCGCCGTACGTGGTCGGGGCATGGCCGGCGTGCTGGATGTCAAGGACTGGCGAGAGTGCATCGCGGCCAATCCGGCCAACCGGGACCGGCTGCTGGCCTTCACCGCCGACGAGTTCGGAAACATCATGTTGCGCTGGCTGGGCGCGTTCATCACCAAGCCGGGGCAGACCATCCCCGGCGTCGACGACACTCTCTTCACCGATCTCGCCGTCCCGACCCTGATCATCCGCGGCGGGGAGAACGACCTCAACCACCCCAAACGCACATCCCTGGAAGTTCAGTGCCTGATCAGCGGATCCGAGCTGATCGACCCACCCTGGCCGGAGGACGCCTGGGAGCGGGCGTCGGAAGCCATGGCGCAGGGAAAGTCCCCGCGGTTCAACCTGTTCGACACCTGGGTGCAGGCAGCGCCCAGCATCCTGGAGTTTCTTGGAAGGCGCAGCACATGACGGACACCCTCGCCTACGACCCCTACGACGTCGCGCTCAATGCCGACCCCTATCCCACGTTCGCCAAGATCAGGGAAACCGCCCCGCTCTACTACAACGCCGTGCACGAGTTCTACGCCCTGAGCCGGTATGCCGATGTCGACGCCGCACTCCACGACCACGAGACGTTCAGTTCCGCCAGGGGCGCGATCCTGGAGATCATCAAGTCCGGCATGGAGATTCCGTCGGGCACGCTGATCTTCGAGGACCCGCCGATCCACAATATTCACCGAAAGCTGCTGTCCCGGATCTTCACCCCGCGCAAGGTCGCCGATCTCGAGCCCCGGATCCGGGAGTTCACCGCCCGCTGTCTGGATCCTCTGGTCGGCGCCGGACGCTTCGACTTCGTCAAGGATCTGGGCGCGCAGATGCCGATGCGGGTGATCGGCATGCTGCTCGGCATTCCCGAAGAAGAGCAGCAACACGTTGTGGATCATGGCGATTCGACTCTGCGGACCGAGCGCGGGCGCCCGATGACGGAGAACCCGAACGGGACCATCGCCACCGGCGAGGTGTTCGCCGAGTTCATCGACTGGCGCACCGAACATCCGTCCGACGACATCATGACCGATCTGCTGACCGCCGAGTTCGCCGACGAGACCGGCACCGTGCGACGCTTGCGGCGCGACGAGCTGCTGCTATACCTACAGGTGATCGCGACCGCGGGTGCGGAGACAACGACGCGGCTGATCGGCTGGGCGGGCAAGGTGCTCGCCGAGCATCCCGACCAGCGCCGTGACCTCGTCAACGACCGGACGCTGCTGCCCGCAGCCGTCGAAGAGCTGGTGCGCTGGGAGCCGCCCGCGCCCCACATCAGCCGGTACGTCACCCGCGACCTTGAGTACTACGGGCAGAAGGTGCCTGCCGGCAGCCCGATGATGCTCTTGATCGGTGCAGCCAACCGCGATCCGCGGACGTTCGGTCCGGACAGTGAATGCTTCAACGTGCATCGACCACAGCACCAACACCTGGGATTCGGCCTCGGCACCCACTTCTGCCTCGGCAATGCGCTCGCCAGGCTGGAGGGCCGGATTGCGCTCGACGAGATTCTCGACCGGTTTCCGGAATGGGACGTCGACCTCACCGAAGCCGAACTCAGCCCGACGTCGACAGTGCGTGGCTGGGAGTCCATGCCCGCGACAGTCGGCTGAGCTATACCTGAACCGGGATGTTGTTCCAGCCCCACTGAAAACTCGACGGTGGCCGGTGCGCCTCGTCGTCGAGGATGCGATAGTCAGGGACACGGCGCAGCCATTCCTGCAACATCACCGCGATCTCCAGCCGCGCCAAGTGATAGCCCAGGCAGAAATGCTGACCGCGGCCGAACGCGAGTGACCGCTGGATCGGTCGGTTCCAGATGAACGTCTCCGGCTCGGGAAACTCCCGCTCGTCGCGGTTGGCCGAGGCCAGAAGCGTGATGATCCGCTGACCCGGCTGGATCGTAGTTTCGTGAATGGTGAAGGGCTTGCGTACCGTTCGGGCAAACCACTGCGCCGGCGCGCAGTAGCGGATGATCTCCTCACGGACCACCGGAACATTGGCCGCCGGGTCCGCCCGCACCGCCGCCAGTTGCTCGGGGTTGCGGCTCAGCTCCCACAATCCGTGGGCGACGATCTTCGGCACGGTCTCCGTGCCGCCGATGAAGACACCCAGCATCTGGACGGCCACTTCACTGTCGGTCAGTGCCGACCCGTCGGGCAACCGGTAGGCCAGTAGGTTCTCGACGATCGGCAGCGGACCGGCGAACGTGCCCGCCCGCACCTGCTGCACGATCGGAATCAGGTACTCCAGGTAGCCGGGCCTGGCGTTGGCGACCTCGACTCCGCTGCCGGGCTCCGCCAGGCTGCCCGCGTTGACGGTGCCCAGCACGTCGGCGGCCGAATCGGTTGGCAAACCGACCAATTCGCACACCACCGAGGCCGCGACGATACCGCCGTACTCCTGGGTGAGGTCGAATGCGCCGCGGGGCAGCAGTTCGTCGAGGCGTTGGTTGGCCAGCTCGCGGATGCGGTCCTGCCAGCCACTGACCGATTTCGGCCGAAACTGGCTCGCCGTGCACCGCCGCACGTCGTCGTAGAGCGGGGCATCGAAGTTGGCGTGAAACGGCAACGGGTGCAACGGCGGGTCGGCGACCGGCCCGTCGTTGCGATGCGCCAGCACCGCGGCGGCAGGCAGTGTCCCTTCGGATGCGACGAAGGTGCCGTCATTGACGGCGAGCACTTGCCAGACGTCGTCGAACCGGGACAATGCGTAGGTGTCGAGTTCGTCGACGTAGTACACCGGGTGATGATCACGCAGCGTTTGGTAGAACGGCCGCGGGTCGGCCATCACCGCCGGATCGAACGGGCTATACGAAAAGTCTTGCATCACAACCATTATCGGAGCGGGGACGGCGGTAGAGCCTGCAGGATGGAGTCCTCCCAGCCGTCGCGCAGGGCCGGAGCGACGCTCATCCAGGTGACGATCTCGGCCGGCGGGCTGTCCTTCCACGACGGGTAGTGATTCTCGAAGCAGTCCCAGTCGCCGTCGAGCGCCCAGTAGTGGATGACCTCGTTGAAGCGGAACGTGGTGATGAACGACCCCAGCCAGCGCTTGCCCGTCGACTCCGACCACGGGACATACAGGCGTTCCAGCTCACGGATGTAGTCGTCCTGGCGGCCGGGTTTGGTCTGCATGATCTCCTGGATCACCAGTCCGGCACCGAATTTCGCGTCCTTCAGCTCGGCAAGCGTGCGGTTGCTGCGACCGGCGTACATGATCCGGCCCTCCCCCGATGCGCCGACTCCGGCGAGGTAGTCGGACCACCGCACGAACGCCTCTCGGTGGCTGCCGCCGGGGGCCTGCGCCTTCCCGATGCGGGCGTAGTCGGCGAAGGCGTCGATCTCCCAGATGATCGTGACCTGTGGCCAGTGACCGTTGTAGGGCGTGGTCTCCCAG
The DNA here is from genome assembly GCF_013404075.1 of Mycolicibacterium vinylchloridicum. Classification (GTDB taxonomy): domain Bacteria; phylum Actinomycetota; class Actinomycetes; order Mycobacteriales; family Mycobacteriaceae; genus Mycobacterium; species Mycobacterium vinylchloridicum. The sequence goes on along the minus strand of NZ_JACBJQ010000002.1, from coordinate 282,858 downwards.
ATCGAGAACAGCCGCGCCCCAAGGTCTTCCATCATCGGGTGGTAGATGCTGGTGAACTGCTCGGTGAACGCCTCACTGCGTTCGGAGCCCAGCGAGATCGTCTCGTGCAAGTACAGCAGGGTGTGGCTGAAGAACTTCTTCACCGATCAGTCCTCGACCAAGCTCAGTGCCGCAGCAGGACATTGGGTGACCGCCTGCTGCATCCGCACCCGGTCCGACTCCGGACGTTCGTCACCGTGGATGCGGACGCTGCCGTCGTCGTCGACTTCGAACACATCCTCGGCGATGGTCTCGCAGATTCCGTGCCCGGTGCACTTGCCGAGATCTACTTCAATGCGCATGAACTGCCCCGAGCTCACCGGACGAACGCCGGGAGCCGCTTGATCCCGTGCACGAAACTGCTCAGCAGGTAGTCGGGCTCACCCAGCTCGACGTCGACCCGGAACAGCAGCTCGCGGAACAGATTCCGCAGTTCGGTGCGGGCGAGCTGGTTGCCGAGGCAGAAGTGCGGGCCACCACCGCCGAAGCCGAGGTGCGGGTTGGGCGTACGCCCCAGGTCGAACTTCTCCGGGTGGTCGAAGGCTTCTTCGTCCCGGTTGGCCGAGCAGTAGAACAGCCCGACCTTGTCCCCGGCCCCCAGCTGCTGGCCGGCCAGTTCGGTGTCTTCCTTGACCACCCGGGCGAACTGCAGCACCGGGGTGGCCCAGCGGATGAACTCCTCCACCGCAGGGCCGATCCGGCCGTCGAAGTCGGCCATCAGCCAGGCACGCTGCTCAGGGTTCGCGGCCAGGGCCAACATGGCGTGCGTCGTGGTCTGTTTGGTGGTGTCGTTGCCTGCCGACGCGAGCAGGATCAGGAACGCCCCGATCTCCTCGTCGGTGAGCCGGTGGCCGTCGATCTCGACGTTGACGATGCTGGTCATCAGATCGTCGCCGGGGTGGCGGCGGCGGAACTTGGCCAGCTCGATTCCGGTACCGGCGAGCAGGAACATCTCGTTGACGGTCGCCTCGGCCCGCTCCTCGATGGTGGCGTACTCGTCGTCGCTCATGGAAAAGAGCTTCTCGGCGGCCTTGGCCACGGCCTCGCGATCGGAGTTGGGCACCCCGAGCATTTCGGAGATAGTCATCATCGGTAGCCGCGCCGAGCACGCGGCGACGAAGTCCACCTCGCCGGCTCCGACAAGTTCGTCCACCACGGTGGCGGCGTTCTTGCTCACCTGTTCGTCGATCTGGGCGACGTGGCGCGGGGTGAACGCCGAACTGATCAGTCTGCGATACCTAGTGTGCTGGGGCGGGTCCATCATCAGGAAGAACGTCGCGATTCGCTGGATGTCGGCGGGCATCGGGTCCAGCGCGATGCCCTCGGCCGAGCTGAACAGCTCCGGGTGCAGGCTGGCGTGGACGATATCGGCCCGGCGGGTCAGTGCCCAGTAGCCAGGCTCTTCCATCGGGAACAGGGACGGAAACGGCTCGTGCCAGGTAAGCCCGTCGGTCGCCCGCAATGCGGCGAAGGTCTGGTCGCGGACGTCGAAGGGCTGGCCCCAGAATTGCCGCGACGTGATGTCGTGAGGGCTGTACTCACGTTGGTCCCCGGACACGTGCCCAGCGTGACACTTTGCCCAGAATTTGTAAAGACAGTGTTTTCGGTCTCTGATGTGTGAAGTCCGCGTGACACCCAGGCCCAGACCTGTAATCCTGTACACGTGAGCCAGGCGCCGGCAGGCAGTACCGCGATACCCGACGAGGACGAGTCCTCCTCGCGGCGCCGCATCCTCAACGCGACCGCCGAGGTGATGGCGCGGAACGGCCAGACCAAGCTCAGCCTCTCGGAGGTCGCTCTGCAGGCCGGCGTCTCCCGGCCCACGCTCTACCGCTGGTTCGCTTCCAAGACCGAGTTGCTCGATGCGTTCGGCGCCTACGAGCGCGAGATGTTCGACACCGGTATCAGCCGCGCCACGGCAGGGCTGCGCGGCACCGACAAGCTGGACGCCGCACTGCAGTTCATCGTCTCTTATCAGCAGACCTACTCCGGTGTACGGCTCATCGACATCGAGCCCGAGGTCGTACTCGCTCAGCTGTCGCGGATCCTGCCGCTCATGCGGTCGCGGCTGGAGCGGTTGTTGAGCGGGCCGAACGCCGAGATCAAGGCGGCCACCGCAATTCGGATCGCCGTGTCGCACTATGTGGTCCGCAGTGACGACGCCGACCAGTTTCTGGCGCAGCTGCGCCACGCCGTCGGCATCAAGCAGTGACCGTTCCCCTCGACATCGGGATCTACGTCCCGCAGATGGGCTTCAGCTTCGCCGAGGTGCTGCACCGCGCGCAGCGATGCGAGGAACTCGGCATCGGTTCGTTGTGGCTCTACGACCACATGTACGGTCCCGGCGTCCCGGGCATCGACTCGCTGGAAGCGTGGACGCTGGCTACTGCCGTGCTCAGCAGGACCGACCGGCTGCGCGTCGGACATATGGTGTTGTGCAACCAGTTCCGGCACCCGGCCGTGCTGGCCAAGATGGCGACGACGCTGGATCAGATCAGCGGCGGCCGGCTGGAGTTGGGCATCGGCAGCGGCTCGATCGAGGACGAGCACCAGCGGCTCGGATTGGACTGGGGCTCGTTCGCGGAGCGGTCGGAGCGGCTACGGGAAACGCTTCAGATCCTGACCCAGGCGTTCGCCGAGCAACGGATCGACTTCGCCGGAAAGCATTACACGATCCGCGACATGCCCATTCGGCCGGGGCCCGCGCAACAACCGCGACCGCCGCTCGTGGTCGGCGGTTCCGGGGAGAAGTACACGCTGCCGTTGGTGGCCCGGTACGCCGACGTGTGGAACGTGCCCACCTACGCGCTCGGCGAGATGGAGCACAAGCTGGCGGTGCTGCGCGCGCTCTGCGAGGACATCGGACGTGACCCGGCGACCATCGTGATGTCGGTGGAGGCCGTGCTGGCGATCGCTGCTGACGAAGCCGCCCTTGCCGACGTCCGGCGATTGGCCGAAAAGCGGTTCGGCGGACCCGGATTCGGTCTGCACGACGGTGGGCTGATCGGTACACCGCAGGCGATCGTCGATCGGCTCGGTCAGCTGCGCGAGATGGGCTTCGGCCAGGTGGTGCTGTTCACCCACGACCGGGCCTCGGATGCGTCGTTGGAGTTGCTCGCCGGCGAGGTTCTGCCGCAGCTCTGAGCCCCCGTCGCGCACAATGCTTTTCGAATATTCGACTGTTGACAGTGGTGGGCCGGCACCTTAGCGTGACCGTCATGAGCCACCCTCTGCAAGGGCGCCGTGCAGTGGTCACCGGTGCTGCCAGCGGTCTGGGCGCGGCAGCGGTGCGGGCGCTGTCCGGTGCGGGCGCTCAGGTAGTCGCCACCTATCACCAGACCGAGCCGACCGGCGAGTCAGAGGCGACCTGGGTTCAGTGCGACGCCCGGGATGCGGCCTCGGTCGAGGCGATGGTCGACACCGCGGTGGCGGCCATGGGCGGAGTGGACGTGCTGGTCAATGCGGCTGGGCTCTGGCAACAGGGCGTCCCCGGGAGCATCAGCGCCGACGACATCGACTTCCTGCTCGCCACCAACATCAAGACCACGATCCTGACCAACCAGGCCGCGCACGCGGTGATGCTCCAATCGGGTGGCCGCATCATCAACTTCGGTTCGGCCGAGGCGGTGATGGGCAGTCCGATCTCGGCGGTATACGCCGCGACCAAGGGTGCGGTGGCGGCCTGGACCCGCTCGGCGGCCAAGGCCTGGGCGTCCGACAACGTGACGGTCAATGCGCTGGCGCCGGCGATGCAGACCCGGGGCGCGGACCGGTTGCGCGAATTCCTCGGCCCTGACGCGGCGCCGTTCATCGATCAGCAGATCAAGGCCACCATCCCGCTGGGCGGCGCGCTCGGCGATCCCGACCGCGACCTCGGCCCGGTGCTGGTCTTCCTGGCCGGTGAGGGTTCGCACTTCATCACCGGTCAGCTGCTCGCCGTGGACGGCGGGCTGGTCATGCTCGGCGGCTAGGCAGCACCGGGCCGTCGTCGAGCTTCTCGGTGACACCGAGCTCGGCCAGCCCGAGCTGGGTGAGCGGCGAGATACCGTGCGCGTTGAGCACGAACCGCTCGTCGTCGCTCGCCCCGCTGTCGTAGAGCATCGACCCGATCAGGCAGATCACCGCCATCTTGAAGGCGTTCAGCGCCCGATACCACGGCCGGTTGCGCGGGATGATCCCGCTGGCGGCCTGGTAATGCGCCAGGAATTCGTCGATGCCGATCGCCGCGGGGTGGCTGGTGATCCCGACCGGCTGCATCCACAGCAGTTCCATCCAGCCGACGTCGGTCAGGGGGTCGCCGATATCGGTGAGTTCCCAGTCGAACAGCGCGCTGACCTCATCGCCGACGAATGCGAAGTTGCCAGGCTTCGCATCGCCGTGCACCAGCGTGACGGTCGGATATTGCTCGGGCTTGCCGGCCCGTAGCTCCGCGAGCAGGCGCTCCAGCGCGGGTAGCGGACCGCGCTGCACCCGGTGCATCTCGTCGGCCCAGTGCGCGATCTCGCGGTCGAGATGATCGCACCCGTCGCCCAGCCACTCCAGCCCGGCGGCCGCCAGGTCGACGGTGTGCACCGCGGCGAGCTGCTCGGCCATGCCTTCGCACATCCTTCGGATCCCGGCGTCGGTGACGCGCTCGGGCGCCTGCATCTCGTAGACATCGCCGGGCACCCGTCCCATGACGAGGAAGGGACGGCCGAGTACGTCGCCGGAGTCCTCCAGCCACAACACCTTCGGTGCGCGAACCGCGGTGCCGGACAGCGCCGACAAAATCCGGAACTGGCGCGGCAGATCGTACGGTTCCAGCAGCGCCGGCGGTCGCGGCCGCAGCCGCAGCACCACGTCGGTGGTTTCGGCGGCCACGATCGTGAAGGTCAGCATCTCGGCCGAGTGGCCGAAGTCGACGCGGTCGAGTCCCTCGACACGAACGTCGCCGGGGATCTGGGTGCACAGCCACGACGTCAGCCGCTCGGCCAGGTCGGGGATCGCGCTCGTCATCAGTTGTAGGAGACCTTGTGATCGGATTCGGCGGTCAGGCCCAACTCTGGCCACACCCCGCCGATAAGGCTCTCCATGATTCCGTAGCCGACGGCATCGCCGTCGCGAACCCGGATCGGAGTGTCGCGGAATTGGCCCAGCAGGCGCAGATTCTCGTCGGACCAGCAGTCCGCGATGTATTCACCGTCCACGTGCATCGGCCCCTTCCACGAGCCGTGCTTGTGGTCCTTCCAGGGGCCGTATCCTCCGGTCTTGAGGAAGAACCCCGACTCGCCGAGCGCCTCGACTTCGATGACACGCTCCGCACCGGATTCCATCGTCATCAACAGTTCGCCACCCGTGACGAAGCGCGTTCTGGTGTCGTAGTTGATCTTCGGGACCACCCGGCGAACTCGGGCCTGGGTGCCGTCGGCGTCGTTGAGGTAGGCGGAGCTGTACTCCCACGGACCTTCGACGATGAAAATTGCCGTCTCGTAGTAGGTTCCGTCCGGCCGTTGGAAGAACGCCGGCGACCACTTCATCCCGCCCCGGACGCCGGCGGGTGGCTTGGGCGACGGGATAAGGTCGTCCGACGGTGAGCCGATTGCCTGCCGGACGCCCCATGAGTGGTCACGCATGCCGAACCATTCGTCGGGCCGGATCTCGTGGGTCACCCCGTCGACGGTGACGGTGCCCGTCGCCCACCCGCCCTGGTGGTAGCGGATGACGTCGACGTCCACGCGGCCGGTGTTCCGGTTGCGCACCAGGTTGCGTTCCTCGAAGAACGGCGGCGTCACGCCGGAGAGCACGACATCGAACGAGATCGGTTGCACGTCGTTGGGTTCGAGCCGAAACCGCATCTGGCGCAACGGTTCGACGATTTCGAGGTGAATCGGGCCCACACCGAGTGCTTCTGGAGCGGATCGCAATTCGCGGCTACCCCGCACCGTCCATTGTTCGCGCCCACGGGAGACTCCGGCGAATCCGTCGATGATGCCGCGGTTCTGGTACTTGCCGAGCCCGAAGTCCAGCTGAAGTGAACCATCGGTGCGGGCGATCGACGCCCAGATCTTCTCGGTCCAGGCCAGGTCCGCCTGCGACAGCGTCGCGAACGTGTCGACGATCTGGTGATTGAGTCCCTCGTCGGCGCCCAACAGCGGGCCGATGTCCTTGATTGACACTGATTTACCTTCCTTGCGCTGGGCCGTACCATCTGCCGGATGGGGACAATGACTCGTCGGTGGGGCGGCGACCGGGCGCTGCTCGATGACGGCGAGGCCCGGCAGCGCTTGCTCGAATCCGCGAGCCGCTGCATCGTGCGCCGTGGCAACACTCAGATCCGGATGGCCGAGGTCGCTGAAGAGGCCGGGGTGGTCCGCTCCACGGTGTACCGCTACTTCGCGTCGCGCGACGACCTCCTGCTGGCGCTACTGCTCCAGCGGATCGACAGCGCGCTGGCCGACCATGTCGGCGCGCTGCAACGACCCGAGGACGCCACAGCGTCGCTTCAGGAACTGGTGCTGGCTCCGGTCCAATCGGTGGTCGGCGATCCACTGAACGAGGCGTTGATGTCCGGGGAGAGCACGGCGCTGACGACCGCGCTCGAGATCGGCTCCGAGCAGATCGTGGATGTGATCCTGCGGCACTACGGCCCGCTGTTCGAGCGCTGGCAGGGCGATGGACAGCTGCATGCCGACCTGGACCCGCGAGAGACCGCCCGCTGGCTGCACACGACGGCGTTGTTCCTGGTCGCGCCCACCTGGCGGCACCGGCCGGCGGACGCCAAACGCCGCTTCGTCGAGCAGTACCTGCTCCGCGCCCTCGTGCCATAGATCGGACAATAGTCGGGGATTGTCCGATCTGTGTTCGATGCGCTAACTTTCTCCCGATGAGCACCGGTGCCCTGACCATCCCCGCCGACGTCGGCGATCTGACGGCGTCGTGGTTCAGCCGGGCGCTCGGTGAATCGGTGGCCGCGGTCGACGTACTCGACGCCCATTCCGGCACCACCGGCCGAGCCCGCGTACGGCTGCAGAGCGACGCCCTGCCCCAGACACTGTTCGTCAAACTGCAGCCCTTCGCCCCCGAGCAACGGACCTTCCTGCGCCAGGTCGGGCTCGGTGTGGCCGAGGCACGTCTGTACGCCAACCTCGGAAGTGAACTGCCGGTGCGGATTCCACGGGTCTGGCACGCCGCCTACGACGGGGATGACGGCTCGTTCGTCATGGTGCTCGAAGACCTCGAAGCAGCCGGGTGCCGGTTTCCCAGTCCGGACGACGACGGCATCCTCGATGTCGCCCGGTCAGCGATGACCGAGATGGCCGTCCTGCACGCGACGTACCGGGGCCGCGAGATCCCTTGGCTGGCAACACCGGAAGGTATGCGGCGCAAGCCCGACGACCCCAAGACCGCCGCGCGGCGCACACACTTCATCCGGCTGGCGCTCGACCAGTTCGGCGACGAGATGGGGCCGGCATTCCGGCGCCTGGCGCAGCTGTACATCGAGCGGTCGGGCGACATCGTCGGGCTGTTCGGCGAAGGCGAGCTGACGCTGATTCACGGTGACACCCACAGCGGCAACCTGTTCGTCGACGACGGACGCACCGGCTTCTACGACTGGGCGGTCGTCGGCCGTGGACCCGGGATGCGGGATGTCGCGTACTTCCTGTGCAATTCGCTGCCCACCGAGGTCCGCCGAGCCGAGCAGGACGCCCTCCTGTCGCGCTACCGATCCGCACTGGCCGAGCGTGGGTGCGCACTCGACGAGCGCACGGCCGCCGATCAGTACCGGTTGTTCTCGGTGTACTCCTGGATCGCGGCGGTCTCGACCGCAGCGGTGGGATCGCAATGGCAGCCGATCGAGATCGCGCGCGCGGCAATGATTCTCACGACGACGGCGGTCGAAGACCTCGGCGCGGTGGAGCTGCTCGAGGAGCGACTGTAGACCGTCGAGTGTGCGCCCTGGTACGCCGCCGACGGCGTGTCGCGTACGAAACCGCACGCTCGGCGAATTCGGGCTAGCGCCGGGCGAAGTCCGGCGCGTGCTCTGGCCGCACGCCCACCCCGACCAGATAGGCCGGAATCACCGAGAGCACCGGCCATCGCTGGATCAACTTCGTTGCCGCTGCCGGCGGATTCGCGATCTCCCCGCGCAGGATCGGCGCCACCAGCTGACGGTGCAGCACCCGCTGCATCGCCTGGGTGATCGCGGCTGGGGGCAGTCGGCGCCTGCGCACTGCTGCCAGGTCGCGATCGGAGACGAGGCCGCGGCGCAGCGGGCCGGCCAACAGCGTCGCGGCGCCCACGGCATCCTGGACGGCGACGTTGATGCCGACGCCGCCGACCGGGGACATGGCGTGCGCGGCGTCGCCGATGCACAACAGGCCGTCGGAGTGCCAACGTTCCAGCCGGTTCAGCCGCACGTCGAGGAATTTCACGTCGTCGAGTGAGGTGAGGCTGTCGGTATCGGCTTCCGGAATCAGTTCGGCGAGTTCGGCTTTGAGGGCATCGAGGCCGCGCGCCCGAAGCTGTTGATCGGTGCCCTTCGGAATCAGGTAGCCGATCTGGAAGTAACCTTCCCTCGGAATCATGATCAGCATCCGGCCCGGGCCGGTCCGCGGAATCAGCGTGTACTGGCCGTCGGCTTCGCGCGGGAGCCGGAACCACCACACATCGAACGGCACCGGGAATTCCCGCGCGGTCAGACCGGCGCTCTGCCGCACGATGGACGACCGTCCGTCACACGCCACCGTGAGGTCCGCCCGCAGCTCGCCGTCCCCGTCCGGGGAGGTGTACCGCACGCCGCACACCCGCCCGCCGCTGCGCAGCAGCCCGGTCACCTCGTGACACATCCGTAGGCTGTACGTCGGCTCGGCCTGGCCCGCCTCGGCGAGCAGGTTCAGCAGATCCCACTGCGGCACCATCGCCACATACGGATGCGGCGTGCGCAACCGGCGGAAGTCGACCATCGTCACCTGGTGCCCGTCGATGGGGAATTCCGCGTGATCGACCTTGCTGTGCGACAACATCGCGAACCGCTGGCCCAAACCGAGTTCGTCGAGCAGTCGCAGCGTCGTGGGATGCACTGTGTCACCGCGGAAATCACGCAGGAAGTCACCGTGCTTCTCCAGCACCGTGACCTCGACACCGGCTCTGGCCAATAGCAATCCGAGCACCATGCCGGCGGGGCCGCCGCCGACGATCGCACATGTCGTGGAGTCGGTCATGGCCTCACCTTAGACCTGGATTCGCGATCCGATCAGGATCGTCTGGTCACCCGGTAGCCCGAAATACCCGACTGAGTCGGCAGCCATGAACGACGTCGCGATGAAGATCCGCTTGCGCCACGGCGCCATCGTCGGTTGGTCCCCCGGAATCAACTCGATCTTGGACAGGAAGTACGACAGGTTGGCGCAGTCGACCGGGCCGCCGATCCGCTCCGGGTCCACCATCCGCAGTGCGGCCGGAACATCCGGGCGCTCCATATAACCGAATTGGGCTGCCACATAGTAGATGCCGTCATCGGGGTCGCCGAGATCGTCGACGGTGATGCGTTCCTCGTCGGGCACGCGCGGCAGCGGTGGCACGACGATCGACAGGATGAGCACCCGCTCATGCACGACGTGGTTATGGTCGACATTGGCCCGCATCGACAACGGTGCCGTCTCGTTCTCCCGGTTGAGGAAAATCGCCGTCCCGGGGACGCGGGGATACGGCGGTTTGTGGGTGTTGATCTCCTCGATGAAGGGCAGTAGTGGCCCCTCGGCCTTGTTGCGCGCCGCGGACACGACCGCGCTGCCCCGCTGCCAGGTGATCAGCACCGTGAAGGTCACCAGCCCGATCAGCAGCGGCAGCCACGCCCCGTGGACGAGCTTGGTCAGGTTGGCGGCCAGGAACATCAGATCCACGGTCAGCAGCGCTCCCCCGCCGATGATCACCATCCACAACGGCCAGCGCCAGCGGGTGTGCGCGATGTACAGGAACAGCAGGGTGGTGATCGTGATCGTGCCGGTGACCGCCATTCCGTAGGCGTAACCCAGCGCCGCCGAACTGCGGAAGGCGAACACCAGGATCAGTACGGCCACCATCAGCATGCCGTTGATCCAGGGCACATAGATCTGGCCGATCGACGATGCCGAGGTGTGCGCGATCCGCAGCCGGGGCAGGTATCCGAGTTGGGCTGCCTGCGAGGCCACCGAGTAGGCGCCCGTGATGACCGCCTGGGAGGCGATCACCGTCGCCGCCATGGCCAGGATTGCCATCGGCAGTTCCCAGCCGGCCGGCACCAGCAGGAAGAACGGGGCGTTCACCACGCTCTGGTTGCCGAGCAGCAGGGCGCCCTGACCGAGGTAATTGAGCACCAGCGCGGGCAGTACCAGGCCGAGCCATCCCCAGGTGATCGCCTTGCGGCCGAAGTGGCCCATGTCGGCGTAAAGGGCCTCGGCGCCGGTGACCGACAGGACGACGGCGGCAAGCGCGAAGAATGCGATGTGGAAGTGGCTGAAGATGAATTCCAGTGCGTACGTCGGGGACAGCGCCTTGAGGATCTGCGGGTGGCCGATGATGCCGCGCACTCCGCAGGCGCCGATCACCACGAACCAGACGATCATCACCGGGCCGAAGAATTTCCCGACCGCGGCGGTCCCGCGGCGCTGCACGGCGAACAGGCCGACGATGATGACGGCCGTGATCGGCACCACCAGTTCCGACAGCGAGGGGTCGACGACTTTCAGGCCTTCCACCGCCGAGAGCACCGAGATGGCGGGTGTGATCATACTGTCACCGAAAAATAGTGCAGCACCCAGGATTCCGAGCGCCGATAGGGCGCTGATGACGCGCGGGCTGGACCGGCGGCCCAGCCGGCGCACCAGGGTGATGAGGGCCATGACGCCGCCCTCACCCTCGTTGTCGGCGCGCATGACCAGCGTGACGTAGGTCAGCGTGACGATGATCATCACCGACCAGAAGATCAGCGACACCACCCCGTAGACGTTGGCGCGACTGATCGGCACGGGGTGCGGGTCGCCGGGGTTGAACAGGGTCTGGACGGTGTAGATCGGGCTGGTACCGATATCGCCGAACACCACTCCGAGGGCACCGACGATCACCCCGGTTCGGGCTTTACTCGCCGCCGAGTGCACCGGCACTGCGAAGTCTGTGCTCACAGGTCAGTCCTTTTGATCGGTCCGCCCGGCGTCGATCCCCGGCGACGTGGAGGCCAATGGTAGCTGTCAGGATGCTGTGCCGACGTACGGTAGAGCCGATGCGCATAGCCCTGTTCGCGACCTGTTTGGCCGACGCGATGTTCCCTGCTGCCGCTATCGCGACCGTCGAGCTGCTGGAGCGGCTGGGCCACCACGTGGTCTTCCCGCCCGGGCAGACCTGCTGCGGCCAGATGCACGTCAACACCGGCTATCTCGGGCAGGCCACCGAGTTGGTGCGCCACCACGTGGACGTCTTCGAAGACAGCGGTTGCGACGTGGTCGTGGCACCGTCGGGCTCGTGTGTCGGCTCGGTGCGCCACCAGCATGCGATGGTGGCCCGCCGCGCCGGCGACGACGTGCTCGCCCAGCGCGCGGAGCTGATCGCGGCCCGCACCTACGAGCTGTCCGAACTGCTTGTGGACGTACTCGGCGTGACCGATGTCGGCGCCTACTACCCGCACCGGGTCACCTATCACCCCACCTGCCATTCGCTGCGACTGCTGCGGGTCGGGGACAAACCGCTGCAATTGCTGCGCCGGGTGCGGGGGCTGACGTTGGTGGAGCTGGTCGAGGCCGAAACGTGTTGCGGATTCGGCGGCACGTTCGCGATCAAGAACGCCGACACCTCCACGGCGATGCTGGCCGACAAGATGTCGGCGGTGATCGCCTCGCGCGCGGAAGTGTGCACCGCCGGGGACAGTTCGTGCCTGATGCACATCGGCGGCGGGCTGAGCCGCCTGCGCTCGGCGGTACGCACCGTGCACCTGGCCGAGATCCTCGCCTCGACCGAGGCACGCTGATGTCGGATCCATCCCCGGGCACCGGCAATCTGCGTGGCAGCCAATCGTTTCCAGAGGCGGCACGACGCGAACTGGCCAACGCCCAGATGCGCCGCAATGTCGGGCATGCCACCCGCACGATCCGCACCAAACGCCTTGCCGCAGTGGCTGAATGCGCGGACTGGGAGCAGCTGCGCGCCGCGGGCAGCGCACTCAAAGCCGATGTGATGGCCCGGCTCCCGGAGTTGCTCGAAGAGCTGGAAGCCAATGTGACCGCCCGCGGCGGGGTGGTGCACTGGGCGCGCGACGCGGGTGAGGCCAATCGGATCGTTGCCGGTTTGATCCGGGGCGCCGGCGCGGACGAGGTGGTCAAGGTCAAGTCGATGGCCACCCAGGAGATCGGCCTCAACGAGCATCTGGCGGCCGAGGGCATCGCGGCGATCGAGACCGATCTGGCCGAACTGATCGTCCAACTCGGCCACGACACCGGAAGCCACATTCTGGTGCCGGCCATCCACCGCAACCGGGCCGAGATTCGCGAGATCTTCGCCCGCGAGATGCCCGGCGCCGGCGAACTGACCGACGAGCCGCGGGTGCTGGCCATGGCGGCCCGCGCCCACCTGCGCCGAAAGTTCCTCTCCGCCAGGGTCGCAGTCAGCGGCGCCAACTTCGGTATCGCCGAAACCGGCACCCTGGCCGTCGTCGAATCCGAAGGCAACGGCCGGATGTGTGTGACGCTGCCGCAGACGTTGATCACGGTGATGGGCATCGAGAAAGTGGTGCCGCGATTCACCGATCTCGAGGTGTTCATGCAGCTGCTGCCGCGCTCGTCGACCGCCGAACGGATGAACCCGTACACCTCGATGTGGACCGGCGTGCACCCCGGCGACGGCCCGCAGGAATTCCATCTGGTGCTCCTGGACAACGGCCGCACCGCCGTACTCGGCGATCCGGTCGGCCGCGCTGCGCTGCACTGCATTCGGTGCAGCGCCTGCCTCAACGTGTGTCCGGTGTACGAACGCACCGGCGGGCACGCCTACGGCTCCACCTACCCGGGCCCGATCGGCGCGATCCTGAGCCCGCAGCTGACCGGGACGCACGGGCACGACGACCCCAACGCCTCACTGCCGTATGCCTCGTCGCTGTGCGGCGCGTGCTTCGATGCCTGCCCGGTACGCATCGACATCCCAGCGATTCTGGTGCACCTGCGCGCCGCCCAGGTGGACGCGCACCGGGCATGGGGCCAGGACCTGGCGATGCGGGCAGCCGCGTGGGCGATGGCCACGCCGGGCAGGTTCGGCGCCGCCGAGAAACTGCTGTCGATCGGCCGGCTGGCGGCCGGCGCCGACCACCGGATCACCGCGCTGCCCTGGCCCGCCTCGCGCTGGACCACCAGCCGCGACGTCCCGGCCCCGCCCGCGGAGACATTTCGGCAGTGGTGGGCGCGCACCCACGGCGAGGCATCCCGATGACTGAGACTCGGCGCATCGTCCTGGACCGGATCCGCGGGGCGCTGGCTGCCGCCCCGCCGGCGCCCCTTCATGTGCCCCGCGACTACGACCGCGCACCCGCACGCGGGCCCGGCGACCCCGAGCGCTTCGCTGAACGGGTGGCCGAATACCGGGCACGCGTGCTGCGCGTCGGCGACGACGACGCGATCGCGGCCACCATCGCCCCGCTGATCGATCCGGGCGCCAGGGTCGCAGTCCCGGCCGGCCTGCCCCGGCACTGGGTCCATGGAATCCGTACAGTCACCGACGATCCCGAAAACCCGTTGCCGGTAACCGAACTCGACCAGGCCGACGCCGTCGTCACCGGCTGCGCGCTGGGCATCGCCGTCACCGGCACGATCGTGCTCAACGCCGGCCCGACGCAAGGTCGGCGCGCGCTCACCCTCGTCCCCGACCACCACATCTGTGTGGTCTTCACCGACCAGATCGTCGACACCGTGCCCCAGGCATTCGCCGCGCTCGACCCGAGCCACCCGCTGACCTTCATCTCCGGACCGAGCGCCACCAGCGATATCGAACTCAACCGGGTCGAAGGCGTACACGGCCCGCGCACCCTCGACGTGCTACTGGTCAACGGATGACATTGCAGATTCCGCTCGATTCAGGTGACCACACCGCTTAGATTTTTGGTCGGAGTACCTCGATGACCCGGACGAAGGGAGCCCGCCCGTGCGGACGTTGGCGATAGGCGTTGCGCTCGCGGCGGCGGCGGTGACATTGGCTCCGCCCGCTTCCGCGGAATTGTGGCCAGGCAACTACAACTTCATCATCCCGGACCGCCGCGACTTTCACACGTGGGCCTGGGCGGCCAACCCCTGCCCCGGCGAGATCGTGTTCAACCCGACCTGCGTGCGCGTCTCGGCCAACCCGATGCCGATCGCCAAGGCCTATCCCTGGTACGGCATTGCGACGCTGAACAACGGGCAGTACACGATGACCGTCGACAATCCCGACGGCCTGCGCTGCGGCGACATCTACTACGGCCCGGTCATCCCGACCCGCGACGTCTTCACCTGGGATGCCAAGACGCTGTCGGGCACGATGCAGTCGTCATTCGACGCCGGTTGTGACGGAGCCCCCGGCGGCACGTTCACCTACCCGTTCTGGCTGACCCGGCTGTAGGGCTGGCTCAGCCGGTGATCAGCTGTCCGTACTGACCGACCAACTCTGCTGTGCGCCAGTAGATCAGCAGCGCGAACACCACCAGCACGGCCGCACAGACCCCGCCCTGCACCAGGTTGCGGCGCTCTCGCGGGGCGTAGACGAAGACCGCGGCAATCAGCGCGCCGGTGACCAGGCCGCCAATATGGCCCTGCCAACTGATCGACGGCACAGTGAACGTCAGGATCAGGTTGGCCACGATGATCGCAACGAGCCAGCGCATGTCCAGCCTGAGGTGCTTCGCCAGCACGAACGTCGCACCGAACAGGCCGAAGATCGCCCCGGAGGCTCCCGCCGTTGCGGCGCCGATCGGGGCAAGCCAGTACACCAGTACCGATCCGCCCAGCGCACTGAGCGCGTAGAGCGCACCGAATCGCAGCCGGCCCAGCCAGGACTCCAGCGGGGGTCCGATCACGTACAGCGCCCACATGTTGAACAGCAGATGCAGTGCGCCGTAGTGCATGAACGCCGACGTCACCAGGCGGTAGTACTCGCCGCCGGCAACGCCGGGCGCCCACAGCACGAGTTCGCGTTCCAGATTCTTCGACATCATCTGTAGCACGAACATCACCACGTTGATGGCGATCAGCCCGTAGGTGACCAGCGGCTGGCCGGAGCGGCTGACCCCACCGGCGGCGGTGCGGATCGGGCGCACACTCTGCGCACCCTGGGCCACACAGTCCACGCACTGATGGCCGACCGCGGCGCTGCGCATGCACTCGGGGCAGACGGGTCGCTGACAGCGAGCGCAACTCACGTACGTCGGCCGGTCGGGATGGCGGTAGCAGGTCGGTGTTCCCGCCGGAGTTTGCGGTGTGTAGGGAGTGCTCATAGTTCTGCCACCGAAGATACTGTGCCGCGCAAGCGGCACAGCGGTCAGCGCACGCCGCGCAGTACTTTGCCCGGACGTGCCCCGGTGTCGCCGCCGTGGCGGCGGGTGACGACACCGCTGACCACCGTCGCGTCATAACCGCTCGCACCCTGCATCAGCCGGTTCCCGCCGGCCGGCAGGTCGTAGGCCATCAGCGGCACGCCGAGGGTCAGCGCATCGAGGTCGATGACGTTGACGTCGGCCTTCTTGCCGACGCTGAGCACTCCCCGGTCGGTCAGGCCGAACAGGGTGGCGGTGTCGAGGGTCTGCTTGCGCACGACGTACTCGATCGGGAACTTCGGTCCGCGCCGGCGGTCCCGGGCCCAGTGGGTGAGCATGAACGTCGGATACGACGCGTCACAGATCAGTCCGCAGTGGGCACCGCCGTCGGACAGCCCGGACACCGCCGCGCGGTGCGTCATCATCTCGTAGATCGCGTCGTGGTTGCCCTCGACGTAGTTGAAGAACGGCATCATCAGCATCGCCGTG
Organism: Mycolicibacterium vinylchloridicum; assembly: GCF_013404075.1. Classification (GTDB taxonomy): domain Bacteria; phylum Actinomycetota; class Actinomycetes; order Mycobacteriales; family Mycobacteriaceae; genus Mycobacterium; species Mycobacterium vinylchloridicum. The sequence goes on along the minus strand of NZ_JACBJQ010000002.1, from coordinate 266,831 downwards.
CCGTCGGACTCCAGCATCAGGTCGTACATCGTGGCCAGCGGATCCTCGCCGCGGGCTCGCGCGATCGCACCGACGGTCTTGTCCGGGGTCGGCTCGTAGTCCGGCGGGTCACCGATGGCGTAGATGCCGTCGGCGCTGTGCTGGATCATCGCGTAGAGCGCGTCGAACAGCGGAAGTGGCTGCGGCGGCAGGTCGATGTCGGCCAAGATCGCGGCCCGCACCGCCGGATCCGCGAGCCGGGCGCGCAGCTCCTGCGGATTCAGTTCCGCCTTCAACTTCCGGAATGTGGGCCGGTGGGTGAAGGCGTGATAGCCGGAGAACCCGAACAACATTCCGAACGGACGGGCGGCAAATTGGGGGTGCACACGGATTCCGTCGTCCAGCGCGTGCCCGGCGACGTCGAGCTGCTTTTTCCACAGATCCGGGGCTGACTGCGTCTGCACCATCGCGAATGACAGCGGCCGGTCGATCTCGGCCGCGAGCCGGACCATCCAGTCGAGTTCACGCATGGGGCCGTCGAGGCTTTCCCCCGCGGTTCCCGCGGGCGCCACCTCGAAGACGGCCTGTCCGCCACGGGCCATGGCCCGGCCCAGCGCGAACAGCTCGTCCTCGGCGGCATACGTGCCGGGTACCGGTTCGCCGTCAATGGCGCGGTGGGCCTCGGTCCGCGACGTCGAAAAGCCCAGCGCTCCCGCTTCGATCGCTTCCTGGACGATGCGCGCCATGGCGGCGATGTCATCGGCAGTGGCGGCCTCGTTGCGGGCGCCGCGGTCGCCCATCGCGTACCCGCGGACCGCGCCGTGGGCGATCTGGGTTCCGAAATCGACTGCGAGCGACTGCTTTTCGACGGCGTCGAGGTACTCCGGGAAACTCTCCCAGCCCCATTTGATGCCTTCGGTCAGTGCCGTGCCCGGGATGTCCTCGACACCCTCCATCAGCTCGATGAGCCATTGCTCGCGACCCGGCTGCACGGGCGCGAAGCCCACGCCGCAGTTGCCGCTGACGACGGTCGTCACACCGTGCTGGCTGCTCGGCTCGAGCAGACCGTCCCAGCTGATCTGCCCGTCGTAGTGAGTGTGGATGTCGACGAAACCGGGGGTGACCACCTTGCCGGTGGCGTCGATCGTCTCGGCGGACTCGCCCTGCAACCCGCTGTCGTCGCCGCCGCGGCGGCGGACCTCGACGATCTTGCCGTCCTTGATGCCGATATCGGCTCGGAAAGGCTTGTCGCCGGTGCCGTCTACGACAGTGCCACCAGTGATCGTCAGGTCGTACATGTGTCCTCCTCGACGGGCTAATCTCCCCGGGTCGCTGCGCTCCTGCCCCCAGATACGCCGTGAGTCAGAGTAATCCTGGTCACGCGCCACCGGTAGACACAATTTCAAAACTGTCTTCCGGGTGGTCCGAGAGTTGGCTGCGGATTCAATTGTTAGTGACGTAAATATTTGCCATATCTGCACGGCCGCGTCCCATTTCCGGGACAAGTGGATCGGGCTTGAAGTGCAGGTATAGGTCTTAGAAACAATTAATGGTCGCGCAACGAAATCCGTAGTAGATTTCCACCAGGTTGAGTTCACAGCCGCCCGGAGATGCCAATGCGCGAGGGCCATAGAACTCTCGCAGCGAAGTCTCGACTCGAACTTCAGCTTTGCACTCCGTCAGCACTGCAGAACCAAAAATCGACGAAGTGAGGCGCGATGTCTGTAGCCACCGCCGCGGCACCCCTGGCTCTGACCCGGTTGGGTCGTGACCGCACGGATCGGGGGCTGTTCCGGGCCAGAGAGCTCAGCGCAACCACCGTGCTCGTCGCCGCCGTCGGCGAGATCGATGCATCAAACTCCGGCGAACTGCTCGACTATGTCGACGCGCTCCTGCCGAGCTACGACCAGCTGGTCCTGGATCTGTCGCGGCTGAGCTTCTTCGGAACCGACGGCTACTCGACGCTGCACACCATCGCTGCGCGCTGCTCGCAGCGCGGAATCGACTGGGTGCTGGTCCCCGGCCCAGAAGTCACCCGGGCGCTGCGCGTCTGCGATCCCGACGGGCAGTTCAAGACCGAGAGCAACATCGTCTCGGCGACAGCCGCGCTGGCCCGCGGGCCACACACCCACCTGCAGCTTGCCCCGCTGCCCAAGTAGTCCCGGCGCCGGTTCCTAGACTGGCCGATATCGGTCAGTTCAATCGGAAGCGGGCAGCCAATGGCCACACACGGTCGCAATCTCAACGATCTCGTGACGCGGTTCTGGACCATCGCCGCACCGCTCTACGATCACCCCGGCCTTCAGCAGTGGGTCTACCGTCCCGCCCAGGACGAGGTGATCGACGAGCTGCGGGCGCACGGTGCCCGCAAGATCGCTGATATCGCATGTGGCACAGGCATTCTCGCGGCACGTATCGCCGAGGAACTCGAGCCGGACGAGGTATACGGCGTGGACATGTCCGATGGCATGCTGCGGCAGGCCGAGGCGCGCTCACCGCGGGTGGACTGGCGCAAGGGTCCGGCCGAACAACTGCCCTTCGACGACGGGGTCCTCGATGCCGTCGTCTCGACGTCGGCGTTCCACTTTTTCGACCAGCCGGCGGCCATGCGCGAGTTCCACCGGGTGCTGGCACCGGGCGGTCTGGCGGCGGTCGCGACGATCAGCCCGCCCCAGCTGCCGCTGCTGGGGCGGCTGACCAACTCCCCGTCCAGCGCCGCGCACAACCCGTCGGCGCAAGAGATGCGCACCCTGTTCACCGATGCCGGCTTCACTCTCGTCGACCAGCGCCGGGTGGACCGGCCGCTGTGGACCAAGGGCGTCTGGGACCTCATCACCATCGGGACAAAGCCCTAACCGGTCGACCGTGCGCCGATAGTCTTGGCCACCATGGCCATCGAGCTGCTCGCCCCCAGTGTCGAAATCGGTCTGGTCACCACCAACCTGGAACCGATGGTCGAGTTCTACGAGAACTTCCTCGGACTGCCGTTCCAGCTCGACCTCGATTTCCCCGGCGGCACGATGAAGCGCTACCTGATCGGCGACAACACCCTCAAGCTGGTCACCTACGACCAGCCGCCGCCCGCGCAGCTCACGCCTGGCGGCGGGCGGGCGCAGACCGGGGTGCGTTACCTGTCCCTGGTGGTCGCAAACGTCACAGACGCCGCCGAGCAGGTGCAAGCCGCCGGCTACGAGATCACCGAACCGCTCGTCGAATTCGCCGCGATGCCGGGGATCGGCTATTTCTTCGTCGCCGACCCCGACGGCAACTGGGTCGAACTCGCCGGACCGATCTGACCGATTACTCTTCGGTCGTCAGCCAACTCAGCGCGGAGGAGCCCCATGGCCATCGATCTACTCGCAAAGAACATCGAAGTCGGTTTGGTGACCACCAACCTCGATGCCATGGTCGAGTTCTACGAGAACTTCCTCGGCCTGCCCTTCACCGGCGACCTCGACTTCCCCGGCGGCACCATGAAGCGTTACGCGATCGGTGACAACGTGCTCAAGCTGATCACTCTCGACGAGCCCCCGGCCGCACCCGCGACGCCGGGCGGCGGACCCGCCGCGGCCGGTATCCGCTACTACACCGTTGTGGTGGCCAGCACGACCAAGGCCGCCGAGCAGGTGAAGGCCGCGGGGTACGAAATCGCGCAGGAACTGGCCGAGTTCGCGCCCGTCCCCGGCATGGGATGGATGTTCGTCGCCGACCCGGACGGCAACTGGGTCGAGCTCGTCGGACCGCTGTGATCCGCGGGAGTCGTACCCTGGGCTAGTGCCCGAGCTACATCCCGACGTCGCGGTCCTCGCTCCCCTGCTGGGCACCTGGGCCGGCGCCGGCGCCGGCGAGTACCCGACCATCGACTCGTTCGGCTACCGCGAGGAGATCACCCTCGGCCATGTCGGCAAACCGTTCCTGACCTATTCGCAGCGGACCCGCGCCAGCGACGACGGGCGGCCCCTGCACGCCGAGACCGGCTATCTGCGGGTGCCTTCGCCCGGGCGGATCGAACTGGTCGTGGCGCACCCCACCGGGGTCACCGAGATCGACGAGGGCACGCTGTCCGTCGAGCGCCACGGTCTGACCATAGAGGTGGCGTCGACGTCGATCGGGCTGACCGGCTCCGCGAAAAGCGTTACTGCCCTGAGCCGTTCATTCCGCCTGGACGGAGACCGGCTGACCTATAGCGTCTCGATGGCCGCGGTCGGCGTGCCCCTCACCCACCATCTCGCCGCGACGCTGCGCAGGCAGCTCGGGTGAACTACTCCCCCGCGCGCGAGGGACGCATCCGCGTCCCGACCGACCTCGATGCCGTCACCGATGTCGGCGCCGAAGACCATGGCGACTTCTCGGCGGTCACCGCCGAGCGGATCTGGCAGTCGGTGCGGCACTGGTACGCCGCGGGTATGCACCCGGCCATTCAGCTGTGCCTGCGGCACAACGGAAAAGTGGTGCTCAACCGCGCGATCGGCCACGGCTGGGGCAACGGACCCGCCGACCCCGACGACGCCGAGAAACTGCCCGTCACCGTTGCCACCCCGTTCTGCGTGTACTCCGCTGCCAAGGCGATCAGCACGACGGTGGTGCACATGCTCGTCGAGCAGGGCCACTTCTCACTCGACGACCGGGTCTGCGACTACCTGCCGAACTACACCAGCCACGGCAAGGACCGCACCACCATCCGGCACGTCATCACCCATAGCGCCGGGGTGCCGTTCGCGACGGGCCCGCGCCCGAATCTCAAGCGGATGAACGAAAGCGATTACGCCCGCGAGAAACTCGCTGAACTCAAGCCCATCCACCGACCCGGGTTGATGCACATCTACCACGGCCTGACCTGGGGACCGCTGGTCCGCGAGATCGTCTCGGCAGCCACCGGCCGCAACATCCGCGACATCCTGGCCCAGCAGATCCTCGATCCGCTCGAATTCCGGTGGACGAATTACGGTGTGGCCGAACAGGATGTGCCCCTCGTCGCGCCCAGCCATGTGACAGGCAAACCGCTGCCGGCTCCGCTGGCGGCTGCGTTCCGCACCGCCGTCGGCGGTACGCCTGCGCAGATCATCCCGTTCTCCAACACGCCGCTCTTCCTCACCGGCGTCATCCCGTCGTCCAGCACCGTCTCGACGGCGGACGAATTGTCCCGGTTTGCCGAAATCCTGCGCCGCGGTGGCGAACTCGACGGGGTCCGGATCATGCGGGAAGACACGCTGCGAGCGGCGGTGGCACCGGCCCGGCGCCTGCGCCCGGATGTCGCCACCGGGCTGGCACCGATCCGCTGGGGCACCGGGTACATGCTGGGCTCCACGCGGTTTGGGCCGTTCGGGCGCAACGCACCCGGCGCCTTCGGCCACACCGGGCTGACCAACGTCGTGGTGTGGGCGGATCCGGACCGGCAACTGTCGGTCGGACTGATCAGCAGCGGCAAGCCCGGAGCGCACCGGGAAGCCGGCCGCTACACCGCAGTGCTCGACCACATCAACGCTGAAATCCCGCGCACTCGAAGCTGAATTGTGCCCATCCGGCACGGCTGGGTGAATTGTGCCCGCCTCGCGGTGCGGATAGCGTAGCGGCCATGGGTGACTCGCTGCTTCAGCAGCAACTCGACGAGGTGCGCGCCCTGCTTCAGCGGGCGCGGGAGTTGTTCGGCACCAATCCTGTTGCACCACCGGAGGTCATCGCGCCCGAATCCACCGGGGATCGGTAGTCAGGCGCTTTCGGGCCGCAGCCGGTGGTGCGCCAGCGCCTCGGAGGCGAGCTTGAGCTCGCGGCTGCCGGCGATGTCATCCGACGGCGTGTGGCCGGCGGCCACGATTTCGGCGCGAACCTGCATCAACGCCTTGAGATACGACACGTCGGCGGTCAGCAGGATCGCCTGCGCCAAGGTCTGCGCATCGGCGTCCAGTGCCGGTTCGGCCAGCGTCACGCTGTGCAGGTATCCGCCCCGGCACGACCGGAACAGGATGTGCCCGCTGGGATGAACTGCGTCGAACTCCGGATCCGGTGCGGTCATGGACCGTCCTCGGTGATGCGGCCGAGCTCGGCGGCGGCGGCAGTGTCCTGGTGCTCCCAGATGTCGGCGGCGTGCCGCAGGTTGGTCGCGAGCGCGGCATGGGCAGCCGCCTGCTGCTCGTAGCACGCCCGGCGCTGGTCCAGAAGTTCACGCCCGGCGTCGCGGAGCTCGCCGAAGATAGGGCCGAGCGAGTCGAGGCTGGCCAGGATGTCGCCGTGCCGGGACGGGACCGTGCTGAGCTGCTCGGCGGTGTCCTGGTGGTCGCGCGCCGCCCTGCGCAGTTCGTCGGGCACCACGTGGATGCGCTCGGCCATATCACTCTCCTATCGGCGGGTCGGCCGTTACCGCGGGCCGGGTCGGTGTCGGTTGGTCTGTGTTCGGTGTCGTCGTAGCGGTGCCCGGTTCCGGCGGATGCTCCCACCCTAGGAAGCTCGGCCCGGTGACGCTGGCAATGGGTTGGATCTGATTGTTGAACACGGCTTTACCGTTGCCCAGCGCCAGCGCGTGCCGATCGGTCAGCATCCCGATATCGCCGGGGATGAGCCGGGTGGACTCGACGGGGTGCGGTACCGCGCTGCCGGGCGCCGGAATCGTGATGCCCTGCTGCCGGAACGCCTCGGGGATGGGTGTGCCGGCGACCGCGGCGGTGATCGCGGCGGCCAGCCGGGGACTCGGCGCGGTCACGGTTTCTCCGTTGGGTAAGTGCACGACCGTCGAATCCGCCGAGGTCAGGGCGGTGGGCTCCGCCTCCGCGCGGCCATCCTTGTCTTCGACGTCCGGCTCTTCCCCGATCTCGTCGAGAGGTTCGTCGAGCAGCGGGTCGTCGAACAGGTCGTCACCGGTGGGTAGCCGTGGCGGTGTCGGGTTGTCGGCCGTCGGCGGCGCCGGCGCCGGGCCCGGCAGCGGACTGCTGCCGGGTGGGGGCATCGCGGCCATCGGCGGGATCACGGGTGCGGGCATGGGTTGGCCGCCCGAACTCGGGTCCGGCGGCAGTGCGTCGAGATCGTCGGACAGCAGCGCATCGTCGAGAGGGTCGAACCCGACATCGGCCGCAGCGGCGATCGCGGGCGGTCGCGCCTGGGCGGGCGGCGCGACCGGCTTCGGGCCGGCGACTTGTTCGTCGGTGGTGTCCGGGGTGGCACCCCCGTACAGCGATGCCAGGGCGGCGGCCAGCGAGGCCTTCGATGTGTCGTCCAGGCCCGCGGTTTCCACCACGTCCTTGATATCGCGGAGCTTCCCGATCAAAAAGCGCTGGAACGCGCGTGCGCCGGCCGGGGTGTCGAGATCGGTGCGGGTGGCGACGGCCGTCTCGATATCGTCTTGCAGGGCGTCGAGCGCCGCGGCGCCGGCGGCGTGTGTGGTGTGCGCGTTGAGCACCGCGGTGATGACCTGCAGGTCGAGCTGTGCGCTCACCGAATTCTGCAGGGCCAGAGAGGTTTCTGCGGTGCGAATGGCCTCGGCCGCACGCCCCTCCCCCACTCCCGGGCTCGGCGCCGGATCGAACGCCTGACGGTGCTGAGCGCGAATCTTGGCCACCACGTTGTCGATTGCGTTCGTCGAGATGACAGTGACCGGGCTGGTGACGGTCGCGAGATCCGCGTCGGACAGCCCGGCCATCCACGCCCGGGTGTCGCCGGTGGCGGCGCCGACGCGCGCTATCGCGTCGAGCAAGTCTTGGTAGCTTGCCACCGGTGCCCTTTCATGCCGGCGACTGTATCCAGTCAGTCCAACGCCCGACAATTCACCTCGTCACGGCGATGTGGACGGCGCCCGGTATCGGCCCAGAAGTTGCTGTAGTACAGCCACTTTCGCGTCGGCATCGGCGCGTGCTGTCGTCAGGATGTCGCTGATCTCTTGTTGCTTGGCGAGCAGGAACCGGGCGAACTCACGCCCTTCGGACGGTGCCGTTATGGTGCGCGCAGCGACGGCGGCGTCGATCTCGGCGCGGACGGCGTCGAGCTTGCGAATGGCCTCCGCTGCGCAAGCGTGTGCACTCGCGACGACCCCGGCGAGTTCGGCGTCGGCCTCGGCGAGTTCACGATCGCGGGTGGCGAGCAGAGCCCGGGCGGACGCCACCCCCAACGCTCCCGCGGACTCGGTCATGCGTCGACGGTACTCAGCGGAAATTCGGCGAACAACTCACTACGCGGGTCGGCGGATGGCGACTTGGTCGCCCATCCGGCTGATCTGCACGTTGGCCCCGGCGTTCGGGGCTTCCACGACCATGCCGTTGCCGATCGCCATCTGGACATGTCCCGCGTGCGGGAACACCAGATCGCCGGGCCGTACCTGCGACCGCGACACCGGCACGCCGTCGTTGATCTGGTCGTAGGTGGTGCGATCCAGATGCACACCGGCCTGCGCATAAGCCCACTGCACCAGGCCTGAGCAGTCGAAACGATCCGGTCCGGTGGCGCCCCACACGTAGGGGCAGCCCAACCGGGACAACGCGGCCCGCACTGCGAGAGCCGCGCGCGAATTCGGCGCCGGTACCCGTCGGCGACCTCGGCGATACCGCAACGCACGCAACAGTGCCAGCCGTCGCCGCGCCCGCCGGCGGGCGGCGAGAACGTGTGCGTGCTGAGCCCGCAACCGCGCGGCCCGCCGGCGCATCAGCTCGCGCTGGGCCACCGGATTGTCTGGAGCCGAAGCGGCATCGGCACGGGCGGCGTCGAGCACCGCGAGAGTCTGCCCGTGCGCGTCGCGGTGATCACGCTGGGCACGGGCCAGGATCGCCGACAGCTCGGCGTCGACGCGGCGAGCGGCTCCGAGATCCTCGCTGTGCCGCCCGGCGGCCTGGCGGTACGTCGCGGGCAGCCCGTCGTTCTGAACCGGCGACGGCGCGGAAGTCGTTTCCAGCACCGGCATTTCGCGCAGCCCACTGAACAGTGCGTGAGCACGGCTCAGAATGTCGAGGTCGGAGGCGGTCACGATTGATCCTCGACGAATGCCCGGACCCGCGGCAGCGCGCCGGGTGGAATGGCCCCGCGATTGCGGATGTCCCAGATCTGCTCGACCCCGACGCCGAGCATTGTCGCGATCACCGATTCCGGGAGATCCGAGCGCGCGCACGCCTGGTCGAAGCGGGCGCTGATGCTGCCGGGCATTCGGGCCAGCAGACCGGTGCGGATTGCTTCCAGCGATTTCAGGTGGGTCATCAGGCGGTCCGCTGATTCGGCGCCGGCGTTGACTGCGACGCGCCACGAGTTGGCGGCCAGCAGTTCCGCCTTCACGCATTGCTCGATCACGGATTGAATATACGTTTCATATTCGTTTGACGTCTCCGCTGGCAGCCGGGCTATCAACGAGTTCAGCGATTCCAGGTGCGCCTCGGCGTGCGCTTCGAGGACATCGGCATCGCTGTGGCGGTTGACGACGATGCCGGCCGCGGCTCGTGGCCGGGCTGACTCGGTCGGCGCGGTGGCCAGGATCTGGGCGATTTCGGCGTTCGGATCGTCGGAGACGACGAGCCTTGAGTACGTCCCCGGCGGCAGTCCGAGCCCGTTTTCAACCTTCTGAACAGTGCCTTTGTGGGGCTTGCGGGCGCCGCGCTCGAGAAAACTCAAGCCCATGATGCTGACGCCGGTGTTCGCGGCCAGATCGGCCAGTGACCAGTCCCGAGCCTCACGCAATGTCCGGATGGCTGCGCCTGCCGCCTCGCGACTCACCAACGGCTCCCAGCCATATACGGAGCGTACACAGCATCGCCTGTTTATACGTTTTCTTCTACGTTTCTCTTGCGATCGCCCCTCGTCGGATATACGCTTTCGTCATTGAATCCCGCCAAGGAGGCCCCGATGAACCACCGCCCTTGCTCGCTCGAGCCTGATCTCTGGTTCGGCTACGCAGACGACGACGCCAGTGACGGCGCGGCCAAGGCCCGCGTCTACGAGCAATCCGCCACCCGCGCCAGGACGATCTGCCTGCGCCGGTGCCCGCTGGCCCAGCAACGCGCGTGCGCGCGGGCCGCGGTCGAAGGTGGCGAGGAGTACGGCGTGTGGGCCGGCGTGAAGCTGCCCGGGGGTCAGTACCGCAAGCGGCACCAACTGGCCCGCGCCCACGAAGTCCTACAGCGCATTGCCGACGGCGAGCTCAATCCGCGCGAGCTCCCGGAGAGCGCCGAACTACTGGCCCGCAGCGAAGCGCTGCCCACTCAGGTGGCCACCGTCGTCCACCTTCCGCTCGGCCGGCCGCGCAACGCGGCCTGACCCGCTAGCCCGCTTCAGCGTCTATCCGGCCGAGCCGGATATGCTTGCAGCAGCTCGTTTTTGGAGGTTTTCGTCCACCTCACGCTGCCAGATGTCGTAGGCGTGCGTGGTGTCGACCTCCAGCTCGAACCGGTTGGTCATATCCGGGGTGACGTCGGCGACGTCGACGTAGAACTGTTCGTACCAACGCCGGTACTGGTACAACGCGCCGTCTTCCTCGCACAGCAGCGGGTTTTCGATCCGCGTTTTGTGCTTCCAGATCTCGACGTCCTGCAGGAAGCCGACTTCGTAGATCTTCGAATACGATTGGGCGAGCTTGGCCGCCTTCTCCTCTGACAATCCGGGCATATTCTGCACCGAGACGCCGAACTGCAGCATGAACGAGTTCTGGCTGATCGGGTAGTGGCAGTTGATCAGCACCGACTCCACGGTGAAATCCGGTCCGAGGTCGTTGTGCAACCAGTTGATCATGTACGACGGCCCGAAGTAGGTGGCCTCGGAGCGCAGCTTGGTGCCCTCCCACAAGCGCTCGGGATGCTCGGTGAAGTCTTGGCGGCCTTTGGATTCCATGAACTGGCTGGCGGTGTGGCCTTCGAAGACGTTCTTGAAGTAAGTGGGGTAGGCGTAGTGGATGTAGAAGAAGTGGGCCATGTCGACGTTGTTGTCGACGATCTCGCGGCAGTGCGCCCCCTCGATGATCATCGAGTTCCACGCCCACTTCGACCACTGCCCCTCGTCGTACCCCTCGATCGTCGGCGGCGTGAGTTCCGGTGTCGGCTCACCCCTTTCGGGGTCGTGCCACACCAGCAGCTGTCCGTTGACCTCGATGGTCTGCCACTTGCGGGTCCGCGCGAGTTTGGGAACCCGGCGGGCGTAGGGGATTTCGACGCAGCGTCCGGTCGCGCCGTTCCAGCGCCAGTCGTGGAACGCGCAGGCCAGGTTGTCGCCCTTGATCGTGCCCATCGCCAGGTCGGCGCCCAGATGCCGGCAGTAGCCGTCGAGCACCTGGATGTCGCCGCTGGAATCGGCGTAGACCACGAGCTTGCTGCCGAACGCTTCGATGCCGTGCGGCTTGCCGTCACGGAAATCGTCGGCCAGGCCCAGGCAGTGCCAACCGCGTGCGAAGCGAGTCATCGGCGTGCCGGGGTCGATCTCCCGGATATCGGTCATGTGGCGCATCCTTTTCGCTCTGGACTGCGGGGCACCCAGCACCAATTTAAGCACGAGTGCTTAAATCTGCCTAGCGTCCATCTAGAATTGTCGCCGTGGACCGCGGCGCTCGAGCTCGAGAAGAGCTGCTCGACGCCGCCGAGCGGCTGATCGCCGAACACGGCTTCGAGGTGCCACTGCGCGACATTGCCAAGGCGGCCGGGCAACGCAACAACTCGGCGGTCAACTATTACTTCCGCACCCGGCAAGACCTCATCGACGCCGTGGTGGCCCGCCGCCTGGTCCCGATGGAAGTCGAGCGACAGGCCCTGCTGGACCGCATGTCCGACGAGCAGATGGCCGACGCCCACGCGGTACTGCGGATCCTGGTCGGACCGTTCTTCCACAGCGAGGGCACCCACTACGCCCGGTTCCTCGAAGTGGTGCGGATCCGGCTGAACAGGGAGCCCCAGAGCCCCGCGGAGTCGGCCTGGCCGAGCATCCTCGACGCGCTGGCCAGGCTGGTTCCCCTCAAAGAGCGCAGTGCCAGGGAGAATCGGGTCAGCGCCGTCGCCACCACGATGTTCGCGCTACTGGCCGACCATGAGCGGCAGGTCGAGGCCCGCGAGGGTCTTCCTCGGCAGGACAGCCGCGACGAGATCGTGACCATGTTGGCCGCGATGCTGACCGCCGCGCCGGTGGCTGCGGCGGCGACTCGCTGACTGCGGCAATTGCCGTCGGGGGAGTGGCAGCCGGGTATAGAACTGTGTCCGTGAAGATCGTCGTCGTGGTCGCCATTGTCGGGCTGATCACGCTTCTGGTGGCGATCCTGACCGACAACACGTTCGTGGCGGCGGGCGTCGTCGTGTTGGCGGCCTTGGGCATCCTGTTGCTGCTGCGCGACTGGCGCGCCGATCGCCGGCCGGCCGAGGCTCCGCCCGAGCCCGTCGAGGTTGCCGAGCCCGAGGCGGAGACCATCGCCATCCCCATCAGCCCGGAGCTGTTCGCGCCGGACATCTCCACCGACGGCCGCGGCCCGTCGTCGGACGCGCGCGCGGACTAGCTGTATTCGAATGTCGGACCCCCGACCTAGCGTGGGTCCATGACGACGTACTGGATCAACACCGTCAGCGCCGACCACGTGCAGCGTGGTGTCGCCGGCGGCTTCACTCAGGCCAATCATGGTAAGCCGCACATGCTGCGCAAGATGGCCCGTGGCGACTGGATCGTTTTCTACTCGCCGAAAACCGCTCTCGAACACGGAGAGTCCCTGCAGGCGTTCACCGCGATCGGCCGGGTCACCGACGACGAGCCGTACCAGGATGATCCCTCGGGCCCGTCGCGTCGCAGGATGGAATTCCTGCCCTGTACGGCGACACCCATCCGGCCCTTGCTCGATCAACTGGAGTTCATCGTCGACCCGCGGCACTGGGGCTACAAGTTCCGCTTCGGTGTGTTCCGCATCGAAGAGCGGGACTTCCTGCTCATCCGCTCGGCGATGACTCAGCCGCTCGCAGCCTGAGGTACAGGCTGGGCGAGTATGCTCGGGGATGGTGAGTAACCTCGAAGCCTCCCCGCGCGAAGTTGCCTGTGGTGCAACGACATTCGACGATGTCGAGGTGCTATCGCCTCGGGAGGTGCCGCTGGGCGGCCCGCGTGCCCTCCCGGTCCGGCGGACGTTGCCGCAGCATCAGCGCTCACTGATCGGCGCCTGGTGTTTCGCCGACCACTACGGCCCTCAGGACCTGCGTCAGTCCGCGGGCATGGATGTGCCGCCGCACCCGCACACCGGTCTGCAGACCGTCAGCTGGTTGTTCCGCGGCCAGATCGAGCACCGCGACAGCGCGGGCGTGCACCAGCTGATCGACCCCGGAGAGCTGAACCTGATGACCGCCGGAGCTGGTATCTGCCACTCGGAGGTGTCGACATCACAGACCACCGTCCTGCACGGCGTGCAGCTGTGGGTGGCCCTGCCGGATTCCGACCGCAACACTGCGCGCAACTTCGATCATTATGTGCCCGAGCCGATTTCGCGCGGCGACGCCACTGTCCGGGTGTTTCTCGGTGAACTGGCCGGCGACCGCTCGCCGGTGCACACCTTCACGCCGCTGCTGGGCGCCCAGGTCGATCTGGCGGCGGGGTGCACGTTGGAGCTCGACGTTGATCGTGGTTTCGAGCACGGGGTGTTGCTGGATCTCGGCCGGGTCGAAGCGGCGGGCCGGACGCTGGCCCCCGGTGAGCTGGCTTATCTGGGGCCTGGGGCGTCATCCCTGTGCTTGCGCAACCCAACCGGGATGGCGGCCCGGGTAGTGCTGCTCGGCGGGGCGCCGTTCGCCGAGGAACTGCTGATGTGGTGGAACTTCGTCGGCCGCAGCCACGACGAGATCGTCACCTACCGCCAATTGTGGCAGGACAGCGATGCCCGGTTCGGCGCTGTCAGTGGGTACACCGGTTCCGTGCCGCGGTTACCGGCACCCGCCATGCCCGCCACCCGACTGCGGCCCCGCCGCCGAACCTGAAGGAGTTCAGATGGCCACCGACAAGACCGGCGCACCGGCCACCGTCACCGCAGGCACAGACCAGTTCACGATCGCTGTCGACGGCAACCAGGTGGGTCTGGTGGACTTCGTCGATCACGACGGTCAACGGATCTTTCTGCACACCGAGGTCGACGACGCCTACGAGGGGCGTGGATTGGCCGGCATTCTGGTGTCCGAGGCGCTGGCCGCGACCCGTGCCGCCGGGTTACGCATCGTCGCGGTGTGCCCGATGATCGCCGGCTACCTCGACAAACACCACGACTTCGACGACATCCTCGATCCGCTCACCTCCGACACCAAGCGTTTCCTGCAGACGGTGCAAGACGGATAGCTCACCTAACATCCGCTATCGTGTGGGCTCGTGACACGTCCGGCGTATCTGGTCTCCGACGGCGACGTGCTGTTGCCCAGCGCGACGTGTCAAGGCCCGTGGGGCGCGACGATCAGCGGGCACGTCGTCGGCGGCATCCTGGCCCGCTCACTGGAGCAGGTGGGCAGCGGCTCCGAGCTCGTGCCGGCCCGCTTGACGGTCGACCTGCTGCGGCCCACTGCCATCGCACCGCTGCACGTCCGCACCACCGTGCGGCGCGACGGCCGCCGTATCCGGCTGGTGGATGCCGAACTCATGCAGAACGACGTCGTCGTATCCCGGGCCAGTGCGGTGTTCCTGCGCCGCGGCGAGCACCCGGCCGGTGACATCTGGTCGTCGCCGGTTGCGATGCCGCCGTTGCCGGCGGATCCCGGTCCGCTGCCCGAAGACTTGATGATGTTCGTCTGGGGCTATGGGGGAGACGGCGGATCCACTGGCGCGATGGCCTTCGCCGAATGGGGTGACGCCGCCGGCCCCAAATACGCCTGGATCCGGCAGGTGCGCCCGCTTGTCGAAGGTGAGGTCACCAGCCCGTTCGTCACCGTGGCGATGGCAGCCGACGCTGCCAGTGCGACATCCCATTGGGGCACAGGCGGTTTGCGCTACATCAACGCCGACTACACCCTGACGCTGGTCCGCGAGCCGGTCGGGGAGTACATCGGTTTGGCGGCGACGAGTCATACCAGTCAGGACGGCGTGGCCGCCGGAGCGGCAACGGTCTTCGACGCGCAGGGACCGATCGGCAACGCCACCACCGTCGGCTTGGCCAACCCCGTGGAGTCGTTCCGTCCCAGGGCGTAGAAAGGTCCGATGAGAAGGTTCGTCGACATCTCGGTCCCGCTGCAGGCCGGCATCGCCTCGGATCCGCCCGGCCACCTGCCGGAGATCGACTACTACGACCACAAGCAGACCGCCGCCGAAGTGGTTTCGTTCTTCCCCGGCGCGACCGTCGACGATCTCCCCGACGGCGAGGGGTGGGCCATCGAGCGGGTGCGGATCACCACCCACAACGGCACACATCTCGATGCCCCGTACCACTATGCGTCGACGATGGACGGTGGCAGGCGCGCCATCACCATCGACGAGGTCCCGCTGGAGTGGTGCCTGCAACCGGCGGTCAAACTCGACTTCCGCCACTTCCCGGACGGCTACGTGGTGACCGCCGCCGACGTCGAAGCCGAACTCGCCCGCATCGGACATACGCTGGCCCCGTTGGAGATCGTGCTCGTCAACACAAGTGCGGGCACCCGCTACGGGCAGCCCGACTACGTCGGCACGGGCTGCGGCATGGGCCGCGACGCCACGCTGTACCTGCTCGAGCAGGGTGTACGGCTCACCGGCACCGACGCCTGGAGCTGGGATGCGCCGTTCTCCTACACCGCGCAGCGATACGCGCAAGACCACGACCCGTCGATCATCTGGGAAGGCCATCGAGCCGGCCGCACCATCGGCTACTCACACATCGAAAAATTGCACAACCTGGAATCGTTGCCGGCCAACGGATTCGAGGTGTCCTGCTTTCCCGTGAAGGTTCACGCCGCGTCGGCCGGGTGGACGCGCGCGGTCGCGATCTTCGACGACTAGGGCCAGGGCCCGCCCACCGGCGGACCGCCGCCGCGCGGCGACTGGTTCTGCAGGATGCCCAGGCAGGTGCCCATCGATTTGCCCGGGATACACGGGATTCCGCCGACGCTCGGCACACCGTTGGCCACAAAGCACTGGCCGGTGATGGGGTCGGATAGATGCCCGATCGGGCAAGCGCTCGCGGGGGCGGCCACAACCACCGGGGCGGCCACGAAGAGCGCGCCACACGCCGCGGCCAGCAACACCCTGGCAATGCCCACCATGGCTGTGAGCTTACTGCGAGCCGCCGGGTCAGGCGACCACGATCGGCCGCCCGAAGGTGGTTCGCATGCCGGGGGAGTAGAGCACCCGCAGCAGTTCCCCGGCGGTGCCTACGCCGGCGGCGGCGACCAGCTCGTCGTCGAGATCGAGGAGCTGTGCCGACCGAAGCGGCCACGGATCGTGCTCGTTGGGCATCCACAGCGTCCGGCCCGCCCGGCGAGTGTGGGCACCCCAGCGAGCGGTCAGCCAGGTCTCCAACGGAGTCGGCGCCACGGGCTCGCCGATCCGGACGGTGACCCGGCTGCGCAATCCACGCTGCGGCCAGCGCCGCACGCTGGCGTAGCTGATCACATCGCCCGAGCGGGTGACCCGCATCCGCGCCCACGTGTAGGGCACACCGATGGTGAGCCGGACGGCCGGCACCACCGCCAGCCGTGCGGTTTCCAGCGATCGGAACAGCACGCCGTGGCGGCCCGCCGCGTCGACGGAATACAGCCGCACGTTGGTCTCGGCGAAAGCGCCGAAGTAGGGCAGCGCCGGAGTGGTGCCCACCTTCGTGTGGCCCATCCGGAACGGGATCAGCCCCACGTAGGTCACACCGTCGAAGACATCCGGGCGGGTGCCGGGCGGGTACAGGTGCGCGACGTCATCGGGACGCACCGGCCAGTGCAGGAACGTCAGATCCAACCAGCGCTGGTCGAACCAGACCGGCCCGCCCAGCGGTGGGGCGGCAACGGGGAAGCCTGCCAGCGGATCCGCGCCTTGCGGACTCATTCGTATTCCAGGTCCAATACCGGCGTGGGCCGCCGGAATCCGCGGGTGACCACCAGCAGCCAGACGAATCCGATTGCCAGCCAGATCAATCCGATGGTCAGCGCTGTCCCCGATAGGCTCGTCCACAGCCACGCGGTGAGCAGGAATCCGATCAGCGGCGCGATCAGGTTGAGCAGGATGTTCCGTTCCCGCATGTCGACGAAATAGTGCTTGATCACCGACAGGTTCACCACCGAGAAAGCCACCAGGGCACCGAAACTGACGACCGACGCGAGGATCGCCAGATCGATCCAGATGGCGAGCAGCGAGATTACGCTGACCGTGAGAATGGCGTACACCGGGGTGCTGTATTTGGCGGACACGTGCCCGAACACCTTGCGTGGCAGGATGCCGTCGCGGCCCATCGCGTAGAGGATGCGCGCCACCGAAGCCTGCGAAGTCAGTGCCGAACCGAGGGCGCCGGCCACATAGGCCGCGGTGAAGAACGTGTTGACGAACGCTCCGCCCGCGGCCAGCATCACGTCGGTGGAACCTGTGTCCACGTCGGCGAATTTGTTGGACGGGAAGACCAGCTGCGAGACATAGGACAGCAGGATGAAGATGATCCCCGAGACGATGGTTGCGATCATGATCGCTTGCGGCACCGTGCGTTTGGCGTCGCGTGCCTCCTCGGACAGCGTGGAGACCGCGTCGAAACCGAGGAACGACAGACACAGGATTGCCGCGCCGGCCAGGATCGGATTCATGCCGCCCGCGGTGCCGTCGCCGGTGAAGGGCGCCAGCAGGTCGACGGTGCCGTAGCCGGTGGTCTTGGCGATTGCGAGCGCGACGAACACCACGATGAAGATCGCCTGGATGGCAATGATGAGGAAGTTGGCCCGCGCGACGGACACGATGCCGACGATGTTGAGCACCGTGACGATCGCTATCGAGACGACGACGATCACCCATGCGGGCAGCGCGGGCAGCGCCGCATTCAGGTAGAGCCCGATGACCAGGTAGTTCAGCATCGGCAGGAACAGGTAGTCCAGCAGCAGCGACCACCCGGCCAGGAAGCCGACCGGTGCCCCGAACGTGCGCTGCGTGTAGGTGTATGCCGAGCCGGCAACCGGGATGGCGGCCGCCATCCGCGCGTAGGACAGCGCGGTGAACACCATGGTGATGAGCGTGACGATATAGGCCAGCGGCAGCCGGCCGCCCGAGGTTTCGGTGACGATGCCGTAGGTGGTGAACACCGTCAACGGCACCATGTAGACCAACCCGAACAGCACCAGCGACGGCAGGCCCAGCGCTCGTTTCAAGTGCCCCTCGTGCGGGCCGGTGATGTACTCCGCGGTCATGAACGTACCCTTCCGTCGTCGGCTCGGTAGGCCTGCGCACCGAGCAGGTAGGTGGCGCGGATGCCCACGCCCGGCAGGTCCAGCGCCGGTGTGTTCCGCGGATCGTGCTGCAGCCAGACAAAGTCGGCACTGGCGCCGGGAGTGATTTTCCCCCAGCTATTTTCGGCGAAAGCCTGATAGGCGACGGCGGCGGTGTACGACGACAGCGCACGCTCGATCGGCACGATCTCGTGCGGTGTCCAGCCGCCTTCGGGGTCCCCATCGGCGGTGCGCCGTGACGTCGCCACCGCGATACCGTCCAACGGCGCGCCCGAGGACACCGGCCAGTCCGACCCGAAGGCCAGCGCGGCGCCGGAGCTGTTCAGGGTTTGCATCTGGTATTGCCGGTCGGCGCGTTCGGCGCCGAGCCGGGGGATGGTCAGCACCGTCATCAGCGCATCCATCTGAGCCCACAGCGGCTGCATATTGGGGATGACGTCGAGCGCGGCGAACCGCCCGATGTCGGTGTCGTCCACCAACTGTACGTGCGCGATCACCGGCCGACGGTCCCGAGTTCCGTTGCGCTGCTGCGCATATTCGATCGCGTCAAGCGCCTGGCGGACGGCGGCGTCACCGATGGCGTGGATGTGGATCTGCAGCCCGAGCTCGTCGACCCGGCGGACCGCTTCGGCCAGCGAGTCCCCCTCCCAGTTGCGCATGCCCAGGTTGTCCCCCGAGTCGCTTCGCTCCTGCCCCCTGGAGTGTGAGTGCAGCCCTGAGCAATACGGGGCCAGCAGCGCCCCGGTCTCGTTCTCGACGACGCCGTCGGCGAAGAACTTGACGGTCTGCGCGGTCAGCAGGGGTGAGCCGGCTTCCTCGACCAATCGCCGCGATGCCGCGAATTGCGCCATCTGCGTGTCGAAATGGCGGGGATCGGCGTACAGCGCGAGGTTGAACCGCATTCGCAGGGCGCCCTGGCGTGCCGCCGCGACATAGGTGGCGACGTCATCGGGTTCGACCCAGGCGTCCTGCACCCACGTCACGCCGCGGGCCAGGTAGTAGTCGGCCGCGGTACCGAGCGCGGCGATGCGCTGGCTCTCGTCGCGGGGCGGCATCACCGCCATCACCAGATCGGTTGCGCCCCATTCCCGTAACGTGCCCAGCACGGACCCATCGGGCCGGTGCGGGATCTCACCGAGTACCGGGTCCGGGGTGTCGGGGGTGATGCCGGCGCGCTCGATGGCGGCGGTGTTGCACCACAGGGTGTGGTAGTCCCAGGCCCGCAGCACCACGGGCCGGTCCGGCACTGCCGCATCCAGCCAGCGGGCGTCGAACAGCCCGCCGGGCGCCAGGCTGCCGTCATACGAGGCACCGACGATCCACTCCTCGTCGGGATGCTCCTCGGCGTACACCTTGACCGCCGTGACGATTTCGTCGATCGTGCCGCACCCGCGGACCCGGGGTCCGACGGACTCGAGTCCGCCGTAGAGCGGATGGGCGTGGCCGTCGCCGAACGAGGGCATCAGGAAGCCGCCGTCGAGATCGACCAGCTCGCAATCCATTCCGGCGGCCAGCTCCCGGGCCTGCGCGCCCAACGCACGCACCGCGCCGTCGATGACCAGAACCGCGTCCGAGTCGCTGCCCGTGCCGGTCCAGATCACACCGCCGGTGAACAACGTCGCGCTCATTTGACGACCGCCGTGGCTGCGTGGCCGGCGCCGTAGGGCTCGTCGATGACGACCGGGCGGGTGAGCGTCCCGTAGGTGTCCGGACGGCGGGTCAGCAGGAAGGGAAACAGCTCCAGCCAGTCGCGGCGCTGGTCGAGGTCGAGATCGGCGACCAGGACGGCTTCTTCGTCGCGCGGAGCCTGGACGAGCACCCTGCCGTAGGGGTCGGAGATGAACGACGAGCCGTAGAATGTCACCTTGCCCTCGTCGCCAACTCGGTTGGGCACCACCATGAACAGGCCGCTGTTGATGCCGTTGGCGACGATGACCTGTTGCCACAGCGGGCGGGTGTCGAAATCGGGAAACACGGGTTCGGAGCCGATGGCGGTCGGGTAGACGACGAGCTCGGCGCCGGCCAGCGAGTAGCTGCGGGCGACCTCGGGGAACCATTCGTCCCAGCAGGTCGGCATGCCGAGGCGGACGTCGAGGCCGTCGGGTGCGTAGACGGGGTACGGGTCGGTGCCCGGCCCGGGCCGGAAATAGGTGTCCTCGTAGTAGCCCGCCGAGATCGGGATGTGCAGCTTGCGGGTGCGTCCGACGAGTTCGCCTGCGGGGGAGACCAGGATCGCGGTGTTGTAGCCCAGGCCGTCGGCCTGGTCGGGCGTCTTCTCGTAGAGCGAGGCGTGCACGAAGATGCCGTTGTCCCGCGCGGCAGTGGCCGCCAGTTCGAACGTGGGGCCGTTGTCCAGCTCTTCGGCCAGCGCGCTCGGGTTGGCCCCGGCCGGGGTGTCCGCGGGGTAGCGCAGCAGGGTGATCTCGGGCAGGAATACCACGGACGCGCCCGCCCCGGCGGCGCTGTCGATTCCGGCCTTCAGCGCGCCGACGAGCTCGCCGCGGTCGGGGCGCCACCGGTGCTGGACCAGTCCCACCCGCAGCGGCGGGCGGCGAGAGGGGCCCGAGCGGGACAGCGGCTCGGGCGCCGGCGCGGTCAGGGTGATCATCGAACTCCTAAAACGAATCTGTTTCGTTTTAGTGTGAACTGGCTCATACTTCTTCGCAAGAGGAGAGGGGACATTCATGGGCCGTCCGCCGACGCCGCTACTGTCCACCGACCGGATCGCGTCTGCCGCGATGGAGCTCGTGGTCGCCACCGGCGGCTTCACCATGCCGGATTTGGCAAGGAAACTGCAGGTCAGTCCGTCTTCGTTGTACAACCACGTGACCGGGCGCGACCAGATCGTCGAGCTCCTGCGCGAACGCGCGATGTCCGAAGTCCAGTTGCCGGACGACGAACCCGACCGTCCGTGGGCCGACGTGGTCGCCGACATCCTGCGCTCGTACCGGCGCAGCTACGCCCGCTATCCGCGGCTCATCCCGCTGCTGACGGCGTATCCGGTGAACAGCACCCACGCGATCCACATGTACAACGTTCTCGCAGCGACGTTGAAGCGGGCTGGCTTCGGCGCGGCCGACATGTTGCGGGTGATCACGTTGATGGACTGCTTCGTGCTCGGGTCCGCGTTGGACGTGGCCGCCCCCGAAGAACCGTGGCAAGCCGGCGACGAGGTGGGCCCGGAGTTCGCAGCAGCGCTGGCGACCGGAGTCGGTAAGGCGGACCGAGCCGACGACGCCTTCGAATTCGGGTTGGCCGTGCTGCTGCGCGGTCTCAGATGAGGTAGATCACCAACACCGACGCGACGAGCAACCCCAGCCAGGCGTCCGTGGCCAGCTTGAGCCAGCGCGGCGCGTTGCGGACCTCCATGAAGGTCCGGATGATCAAGCGGGCCTTGATGACTGCCAGCCCCAGCACCACACACGTGACAGCGATGCTGGCCGAGGCGACGCCCCGGGAATGCGCGGGGGCCAGCCACCATGACCCCAGGGTGATGGCCACCAGGACCAGCCAGGTCCGCGTGATCGTCCGCTCGTTGGTCACCTCACGTCACCTCATCACATACAGCAGGGCGAAGATGATCACCCACAGCAGATCGACCATGTGCCAATACGTCGCGCCGGACTCCACCATCCACGCCCGGCGCCGCCCCGGCGCGCGCAGTTCACGCACCAGCACACCCAGCACGATGAGTCCGATCATGACGTGGACCAGGTGTACGCCGGTGATGACGTAGTAGAACGAGTAGAACATGTCCGAATTGGTCTGCCCTGCAACGATTTCGCGGTACCACTCCGAGCACTTCAACACCATGAAGGCGGTCCCGCAGGCGGCCCCGCCCCACAGTAGCCGGACCGCCCTGTCGTGATCACCGGCACGCACGCACAACACCGCCCGCGCCACGAACCACGAACTGGTCAGCAGGATCACGGTGTTGACGACACCGATCGTGATGTGGAGATGCTGCTGGGCGGCCAGGAACGCCGTCGGGTTCATCGTGCGGTAGATCATGAACACGATGAAGTAGCCGCCGAAGATGACGAGGTCACCGAGGACCATCACCCACATGTGCCCGTCACCGGGCAGGTGGGCCTCGCGCTGCGGCGCCTGTTCCGAAACCGTCACGCCAACTCCTAGTCCAACGCCGGCTCGTCGGCGGGCTCAGCGTCAGCTGCTTTGCGCAGCAAGATGATCAGTGCGACCAGCCAGACGGAGAACACCACCACCGCCCACCAGAATGCGATCGAGCCGTTCCACGCGAACGGCCCCGACGAGAAGACGAACATCTGAGTGGCGATCACCTCCGTGATGATCTGCCAGATCGAGACGTAGGCAAACCAGGTGGGGAAGATCCTGTTGCGGTCGTAGAGAATGGCGATCGACAGCACGAGGTAGGCCGCCGAGAAGCAGCCCAAAGAGCCGTTGTACGAGAGCATTCCGACGTCGTAGAGCAGGCTGATCAGCTCGGGGTCGCGGTCGGGCCGGAACGCCGCGGTCAGGAAGCACACCGTTACCAACAGGAATCCGGGCAGCGCTCCGACGGCCATTCCGCCGAGGTAGCCGTAGGCGAACACCGAGCCCACCGACATGCGCTTCATTTGGTAGACCACCAGCCCGTTGGTCATCGCGGCGCCGCCGAGCAGGACCAGCAGGACCGCGAATCCGATCTGGATGGTCAGATGATGCTCGGTGAAGAAGGCGACCTTGCCCGCGGCGGTGACGTCGGGCCGCGGCGGCGGCGTGACCCGGGTCAGCAGGCAGATGATGATCCCGAACACCGAGTACCAAGCCGGGAAGAACCACGTCATCCACCGGACGTCGCGCTTGCCGCCGTCGGCGGTCGTCGGTGAAAACTGTCCGGGGGTAAGGACACTCACGCCGCCACTACTCCGTCGTCGACAGCCTGCCGGTATACCGCCCTGCGCAACACGAAGAACATCACGATGACGAACGCCGCGTACGCGCCGTTGCGCACCCAGAACGACCACCACCCGTCCCAGGCCAGCGGGCCGGTCTGGAAGACCGCCGCTCCCGCGGCGGGCGCCATCACCACGGCGATGACCAATGACATATGTCCGACCCACCGAGGGAAGACCGGATCGGTGCGGTCATCGAAGTACACCGCCACAGCCAGCAAGACGAACTGCGAGACGACCATGCCGACCGGCGCGATGAACACTATCCAGGCGAGATCGTTGAGCAGCTGGATGAGTTCAGGATCGCGCTCGGGCCGGAACGCCGCGACCAGAAAGAAGACGTTGGACAGCGCGAAGATCGTGGCACCGCTGACGACCGCCGTCAGAAAGCAGTAGGCGAAGACGTGACTTTGGCCCTTCATCCGTTTCATCTGCACGACGATCACCATGAGCAGCGGCACGATCATGATGCCGCACAGGTTGAATGTCACCTGGCTCAGCCGGATCCAGGCGGTGTGGTCGGCGTAGAAGGACGCCACTTGTTCGGCGTCCATCGTCGGGGACGTCGGCGGCCAGAAACCGGGAAAGACCAGGGCCGCGATCAGGAGAACGACGCCAGCCGCCGGTCCGGTCCACAGACTCACCCACTGCGCCTTGATGTTTCCGGCCTTCGGCAGGTCTTGTGCCTGCTCGAGGATCTGCATGGTCCGTCCTCCGAACTGAGTCAACTCAGATATCTGCCACACGCTAACATTATTTGAGTGGAGTCAGTTTTGTGTTGACGGACAAGCCGGCCCGCAAGGGCGTACAGACGCGCGAGCGGCTACTCGAGGCCGCGTTGGTCGAGTTCAAACGCGCCGGAATGGCGGCGGCGGACACCGGAGCGATCGCGTCGGCCGCGGGTGTCGCTCATGGCACCTTCTTCTTCCACTTCCCTACCAAAGAACACGTTCTGCTCGAGCTGGAGAAGCGCGAGGAGGACCGGATGGCCGCCGAGCTCACCCGTTCGTTCGGCAAGCCGCACACCGTGCGGGACACCCTCGCCGAGTGCTTCCGGGTACTGGAGAAGTTGGAGCGTCGGCTCGGTAACCGCTTGTTCAAAGATTTTCTGGCCCTGCACTTCTCGACGAGCCGCCCGCCGGCGGAGGAATCCCAGAATCACCCGGTGATCGTCGCCGTGGTCTCCGAACTCGGGCGCGCACGAGATCGTGGTGAGATCCCCGCCGACGTCGACGTCATGCACAACGGGGTGTCGTTCCTCGTCGGCCTGTACGCGCTGCTGATCACGATGCCCGGCGCCCGGCAGATTCGCCGGCCGGTCATCGATGAATACCTCACGACCTACATGTACGGGTTGCGGGCCACCTAGGCCTTGCCGTTGCGTTCCCTGTGCTTGCACCCGGGCCAGCAGCACGGGCGGCGCATGCCGTCCTCCAGCTCTTCCTGCGTGCGGCGGATGCGGCGCTCCCGGGTCTTCTCCTGCTTGGCATCTTCGACCCAGCAGATGAACTCGTTGCGGGCCAGGGGAGTGATGTCCTTCCACGCGGCGAGCGCGGTGTCGTTGCCGAGCAGCGCCGTGCGCAAATCTGTCGGCAGCTTGTGCACCACCCCACCGGGGACCGATTGCGTGCTCATGCAAACAGGTTAGCCAGTCCTACCTCGCAGCGGTCTACCCCGGGCTGCACCACAGGTTTTAAGCTGGATTTATTTTCGCCCGGCGTCGATGTTTCGCCCCCCTGCCGATTTGCTCCGGCTACGGTGAACCAGGTGCGGGGAGGGGCGGCGCGGTGACCGACGCGCGGGCTTCCGGCCAGGGCAACCTGGCCGGCGGACCGTTCGCGCGATGGTGGCGGCTGCCGGATCAATTCGAGTGGCTATCCGGATACTTGAGGGCTCGTGGCTTGGAGTTACCAACCCGAGTGCTGATGGGGCTCATCTCGGCGGCCTTGATTCTGATGGGTGCGGCCACGCCGACGATGCGCAACGTCCCGCCGGTGTGGGCGTGGACGTTCGGCGGCGCGGCAGTGCTCACCGGCATCACCTACAGCGCGCTGTGGCTGCGCGGGTGGCCGAGCCGGGGTCAATCACTGAGGATGGCGGTCCTCGGCAGCATGCTCATCGGTGTCGGCTGCGTGATGCAGACCTACCCGATGGTCGCGTTGATGGGCTGCACCGGCATGGCCGTCATTGGCGGCTACGCCGCGTTCTTCCACAACTCCAAGGCGATTACGTTCACCGTCGTCATCGGTATCGCCGTCGGCGCTTTCTGTGCCTCCCGGGTGATCCACGACTACGGCTGGGCGGTTGCCAGCGCCGGCTGGTGGTTGGTCGTCGAGCTCAACCTCGCCGTCCCGCTGGCGATCCAAGCGGTGATGCGCACCATGGGCGCCGATGTGGTGCGCTCCGACCAAGACCCACTGACCGGTGTCCTGAACCGGCGGGCCTTCTACGAGCGGGCAACGACGTTGTTGACGTCACCGGGCCACGACTTACACCTCACCGTCGTGATGATCGACCTCGACAAGTTCAAGAAACTCAACGACGTATACGGCCACCTCGCCGGCGATCAGGCATTGACCGCAGTGGGCTGGGCGCTACGCGAGACCAGTACCAGTTCAGCCATCATCGGGCGCTTCGGCGGCGAGGAGTTCATCGTCATCGACGCCGTTCCCGCCGAGCTCGCCGAACGGCTGCCGTCACAACTGTGCACGGCGATCGCCGCGCTGCCGCATCCGGTCACCGCGAGCGTCGGCGCGGCGGTCGTCCGGTGGGGCTGCGGTTCGGCGATGGATGATCTGATCCGGTCGGCCGATGCCGCCATGTACGCGGCGAAGCGCGCCGGCGGCAATCAAACCCGGATCTGCCGACCCGCCAGAATCGACCGCTGAGCGGTCTCAACATGCGCAGTCGGCGGACATGGCCGATTCTTGGTAAGCATGTCGGCTCCGACCACGAAGAAACAGCACACGCGAGCACATGCCGTCGACGAGGTGCTGCCCATCCCGAAACTGGCCACCTACGGCTTCCAGCACGTGGTGGCCTTCTACGCCGGCGCGGTGTTGGTCCCGATCATCATCGCCGGCGCGATCAAGTTGCCCCAGGAGGAGCTGGTCAAGCTCATCACGGCCGACCTGTTCACCTGCGGAATCGCCTCGATCATTCAGGCTGTCGGGTTCTGGAAGGTGGGTGTGCGGCTTCCCCTGCTGCAAGGTGTCACGTTCGCCGGGGTGTCGCCGATCATCGCGATCGGTCTGGCCCACGGCGGCGGCTCGGCCAGCCTGCTCTACGTCTATGGCGCGGTGATCGTGGCCGGCGTGTTCACGTTCCTCATCGCGCCGATCTTCATCAAGCTGCTGCGCTTCTTCCCACCGGTGGTCACCGGGACGCTGATCACGATCATCGGGTTGTGTCTGGTTCCGGTCGGTGCCGGTGACGCGGTGACCAACCCGCACACCGGCGAACACGACCCCACCAATATTCGATGGTTCCTCTACGCGCTGGGCACGATTGCCATCATCGTGGCGATCCAGCGCCTATTCCGCGGCTTCGTGGCGACGATCGCCGTGTTGCTCGGACTCGTGATCGGCTGCGCAGTGGCCTATGCGCTCGGCGATATGAATTTCGGCAAAGTGGGCCAGGCCGAGGTCGTCGGCTTCACCCAGCCGTTCCTGTTCGGGATGCCCAAGTTCGACATCGTCGCGTGCCTGACGATGATCATCGTGCTGCTCATCACCGCGGTCGAATCGACCGGATCGACCATCGCAACCGGCGAGATCGTCGGCAAGCGGATCAAGGCCTCCGACATCGGCAACGTGCTGCGGGCCGACGGCCTCGCCACGGTGATCGGCGGCATCTTCAACTCGTTTCCCTACACCGCGTTCTCGGAGAATGTCGGTCTGGTCCGGCTGACCGGCGTCAAGAGCCGGTGGGTGGTGGCCGCCGCCGGGGTCATCATGATCATCCTGGGCTTCCTGCCGAAGGTCGCCGCCATCGTCTCCTCGATCCCCAACCCGGTTCTGGGCGGCGCAGCGCTGACGCTGTTCGCCACCGTCGCCGTCGTCGGCATCCAAACCCTCGGCAAGGTGGACTTCACCGACCATCGCAACCTGATCATCGTGACCACCAGCCTCGCGCTGGCATTGTGGGTGACGTCGTATCCCGATATCGCCAAGGCCATGCCCCAGGGGATTGACCTGATCTTCGGCAGCGGTATCAGCATCGGCGCCGTCGCCGCGATTCTGCTCAATGTTGTGTTCTTCCATACCGGTTCGCGTGGCCCGCGAGTCGCAGGTGGCGGCTCGATAACCCTGGACGAGGTGAACACGATGACCAAGGAACGGTTCACCGAGGTGTTCGGTCACGTCGTTCAGGATGTGCCGTGGGCAATCGAGCGCGCGTTTGAACAGCGACCGTTTGCCGACACCAAAGCCCTGCGCGAGGCGTTCCAGGACGCGGTGCTGACCGGTTCCTCAGAACAGCAGCTCGAATTACTCAACAACTTCAACGATCTGGGCGCCGAGGACGAAAGCGGGCATGCACTCGCCGTCGACCACGTGGCTCTGTCGAACCTCGATGAGGACGACCACAACGATGTCGTCGAGCTGGCGACCGCCTACCGCGACCATTTCGGCTTCCCGCTCATCATCTGCGCGCGGGAAACCGAGCACTTCGACCGGGTGCTGCGCAACGGCTGGTCCCGGATGGACAACTCCGATGCCGCCGAAAAGGCCTTTGCACTGATCGAAGTCGCCAAAATCGCCAACTATCGGTTCACCGACCTGGTGGCCGATGCCAACCCGATAGCCGCAGCCCGGTTCAGCCGGCTCGACGAACTTACGTGAGGGCAATCGGGCTCGAAGGCTTCAACCGGGCTTCCGAGCGCCAGCAGATGCACCTGTTGTTCGAGGTGTGCACCTCGCCCATCTGGGCGCGACGGGTCTTGGCCGGCTCCCCGTTCCCCGATGTCGACGCGCTCCTGGATCGCGCCGACCGGGTGCTGGCCGAACTGCCCGATGCCGAGATCGACGCCGCACTCGACGGCCATCCGCGGATCGGCGCCCGGCCTGACAATCCGTCTTCAGCGCGCGAGCAGGCGGCGGTCGCCACCGCGGGCGACGACATCCGGGCCGAATTGGCCACGCGGAATGCCGAATACGAGGACCGCTTCGGTTACGTCTATCTCGTCTGCGCCAGTGGCCGCTCGGCCGAGGAGCTGCTGGCCATTCTCACCGAGCGACTCCAGAATGACCCGGACACCGAGCGCCGGGTCATGCGCAGCGAACTCGGCAAGATCAACCGACTGCGGCTGCAGCGGTTGTTGAGCGAGCCTGCCGAATAATGAGCTCATGAGCCTTTCCACGCATGTCCTCAACGCTGTCACCGGAACACCCGCGGTCGCCGTCGACGTGACGCTCACCGATGCCCATGGTGCCGTGCTGGCATCGGGGCGCACCGACGACGACGGCCGGATCGATTCGCTCGGAGGAGAATTGGGCGAAGGCTGCTATCGAATCAGCTTCGACACCGGCAGCTACTTCGCGGCTGACGGAATCACCACGTTCTACCCCGAGGTCACCGTCGCCTTCGAGATCAGGGATGCCGCGGCGCACCATCACGTCCCCTTGTTGCTGTCGCCGTACTCCTACTCAACCTATCGAGGGAGCTGAACAGTGAAGGTGGTCGTCATCGGCGCCGGAATGGGCGGCATGAGTGCGGCAATCGCATTGCGCCAGATCGGGATCGAGACCGAAGTCTATGAGCGCGTCACCGAGAACAAACCGGTGGGTGCGGCGATCTCGGTGTGGTCCAATGGCGTCAAATGCCTCAATTACCTGGGGCTGGAACAGCAGACCGCGCGACTCGGCGGAATCGTCGACACGATGAGTTACGTCGAGGCCCGCACTGGCGAGACGATGTGCCGCTTCTCGATGCAACCGCTGATCGACCAGGTGGGCCAGCGGCCCTATCCGATCGCACGCGCGGAACTGCAGTCAATGCTGATGGAGGCTTACGGCATCGACGAGATCAACTTCGGCATGAAGATGGTCAGCATCGCCGACGGTGTGGACGCCGCAACCGCGACCTTCGCCGACGGGACCACGGTCAGCGCCGACATCATCATCGGTGCCGACGGCGCCAGCTCCATCACCCGCGAATACGTTCTGGGTGGGCCCGTCACCCGGCGCTACGCCGGTTACGTCAACTACAACGGTCTCGTTGACATCGACGAGCGGATCAGTCCCGCCACCGAGTGGACCGTCTATGTCGGTGACGGAAAACGGGTGTCGGCGATGCCGGTGGCCGACGGACGGTTCTACTTCTTCTTCGACGTCGTCGAACCACAGGGCGTCTCGTACGAAAAGGGCAGTGCGCGTGAGGTTCTACGATCACATTTCGCGGACTGGGCCCCCGGCGTGCAGGTCCTGATCGACCAGCTCGACCCGATGACGACCAACCGGGTGGAGATCTTGGATCTCGACCCGTTCGACACGTGGGTCAAAGGCCGGGTGGCCCTGCTCGGCGACGCCGCACACAACACGACCCCCGACATCGGCCAGGGCGGGTGTTCGGCCATGGAAGACGCCATCGCTCTGCAATGGGCGCTGCGCGACCTCCCCGACGATGTCCACGGCGCGCTGGCGGCCTATGCAAAGGCGCGGGTCGAACGGGCCGGCGACCTGGTGCTGCGGGCTCGCAAACGGTGCGACCTGATGCACGCCAAAGATCCTGCGGCGACCGCGGCCTGGTATTCCGATCTGCGAAAAGAGGATGGCACCAACGTTATTCGCGGGATTGTCGGCAACATCCTCGGTGGCCCACTCACTCCTGCGAGTTGACCCGCCGACCGCGCACATAGACCTCGGTGATCGACGCCTCGCGCATGCCGGTCAGCAGTGTGAACGCCAGCCGCTCCGCATCATGGGGATCGATGGCGGCCAACACGCCCGGCAACACGACCTGTTGTTGAGGATCGACCACCAGGAAGTCGGCCTCCTTACCGGCGTCCAGGTTGCCGGTCCGGTCCTCCAGACCCAGTGCCCGTGCCCCGGCGAGGGTCGCGGTGAACAACAGCTCTGCTGCAGGTACCGACAATCCGGCGTCACCGGGCTCGGAGATGTGCACCTTGAAACAGTCGTTGGCGACCCGGGAGATCAGCCATTCGTCGCCGCCGGAGACATCGGTACCCAATGCGACGGTCACCCCACTACCGGTCGTGCGTCGCCACGGCATGGTGCCCGATCCGAGGAACAACTGGGACGTCGGGCAATGCGCGATGGACGTTTCGGTTTGGGCCATCCGGGCCAACTCCTCGTCGGTGCAGTGCACGGCGTGTGCAAGGACACTGCGGGGACCCAGCAGTGACTTGCCTGCCGGTGTCGGCCCCGTCCCGAACCGGCCGTCATAGGTGTCGAGGTAGGAACGCACGCCGTAGGCAGTCCGCACCGCCGCGACTTCATCGACGTTCTCCGAAATATGGGTGTGGAAGTACACGCCGCGCCCACGCACCGAGTCGTAGAGCTCGCCGAGCGAATGCAACGTGCGGGCCGTCACCGACAGCGCGAATCGGGGAACCACGGCCACATGAACCAGCGCGGTCGAGGGGTCACCGGTGTCGCACGCATGCCAACGGGCTATTTCGGCTTCTGTCAAGGCAATCGCGGCGTGCTCATCGGTGATCAGCTCGATCGCCGAATCCGGACCCACGGTCTGGATTCCACGGCCCGAGACGGTACGTAATCCGACACGCAACGACTCCTCGAAGAGCGCGTCCTGAGCGTGTGGAAACGCCGAGCCGAAGACCATCGCGGCGGTGGTGCCGACATCGATTCTGCGCCGACAGAAGTCGCGCGCCGCTGTCACTGCGTGGTCCGGATCCGAGAGCCGACTTTCGGCGGGGAAGACACAGCGCTCCAGCCAGTCGAGGAGTTGGCCACCACCATGCGCATTGGTGCAATAGGTCTGGGGGAAGTGGATGTGGGTGTCGACAAATCCAGGCAGCAGAAAGCCGGGCCGGCAGTCCACTACCTCGGCTCCTGCTGGCATACCGGAGAATTCGCCGCTGTACACGATCCGGCCGTCGGCATCGACCACCAGTACGCCGTCCGGGTGACTCACCAGATGATCACGTGCCTGGGCCAGTCGCGGTGCACCGCCGATGTGGAGCAGATGTCCCCGAAATGCGCGCATCAGCAATTGTCACCGCTGCCGGCGTGCAGCGCAGTGCGTGAACGTGCGCGACGCCCGCGCGGAGATTACGGTCGTTTGATGGACCTGATCAGCGTCGAGACGGTGAGCATTCCTGCCAGCCGTGCTGACCTGTCGGCCTTGCAGCGTGGCGACGCGATCCTGGCCGGGGGAACCTGGCTGTTCTCCCAGCCACAGCCGCACGTTCGCCGCCTGGTGGACATCACGCGCCTCGGCTGGGAGCCAATCGCTCTGAGTGACAGCGGGATCGAGCTCGCCGCAACATGCACATTATCTGAAATCTCGGCATTGTCCGACCAGCTTGCTCGCAGCCATCCCGACTGGGTGGCAGCGCCGCTGCTACATCAATGCTGTTCTGCGTTGCTGGCTTCGTTCAAGATCTGGCGGATCGCGACGATCGGCGGAAACATCTGTCTGTCGTTTCCAGCCGGCGCGATGATCTCGCTGGTATCCGCGCTGGACGGCACCTTGACCGTGTGGCGGCCCGACGGGAGCGAATACCAGCTTGCCATAACCGAATTCGTCACCGGCTCGGCGGACAACGTGCTCGCTCCCGGCGAGGTCTTGCGCGCTGTCCGGCTGCCCGGTTCCGCACTGCGAGGCCGCACCGCGTTTCGCAAGATCGCGCCGTCGTCTCTGGGCCGGTCCAGCGTCGTAGTTATCGGCAGACGCGACGCTGAGCAGGACGGTGGCGCGTTTGTCCTGTCCGTCACGGCCGCTACCGTTCGGCCCTTCGTGTTCGAGTTTCCCGGCGTCCCCGACGCGGAAACTGTTGGCGCCGCGTGCGCGGCCATTCCCGACGATGCGTGGACCAGCGATGTTCACGGCGACCCCGACTGGCGAGCCGCAGTCACCTCGGTGCTGGCTGAGCAAGTGCGAAACGAACTGTCATGAAGTTCACCGTCAACGATCGCGAATACTCCGACGACCCCACACCTGGCCAGTGCCTTCGTACCTATCTGCGGGAGCGCGGCCACTTCGAGGTCAAGAAGGGTTGCGACGCCGGCGACTGCGGCGCCTGCACCGTGCTTCTCGACGGAGACGCGGTGCATTCGTGCGTGTATCCGGCCTTCCGCGCGGCGGGCCGTACCGTCACCACCGCCGCCGGGCTGGGCACACCCGACAACCTGCATCCAACGCAACGCGCCTTCGTCGAATCCGCCGGTTTCCAGTGCGGGTTCTGCACGGCCGGCATGGTCACCACTGCCTCGACGCTGACTGAAGACCAGCTCGCGGAGCTGCCCCAGCATCTGAAAGGCAACCTGTGCCGCTGTACCGGCTATCGCGCAATCACCGATGCGCTGGCGGGCAAGGTCAACATCGACAAACCGGACGGGGGTGACGCCGGCCGTTCCATCGGCGCTCCCGCCGGGCCGCGCGTGGTGACCGGAACCGAGCAGTACACCATGGACTTTGCGCCAGAAGGTCTGCTGCACATCGCCGTACTCGGGAGCCCGGTGGCGCACGCCCGGATCGTGGCGATCGACACCACCGCCGCGTCGGCTATACCCGGCGTGCACCTGGTCCTCACCCATCTGGACAGCCCCGAGGTGGCGTTCTCGGTTGCCCGGCACGAATCCCGTACCGACGATCCCGACGACACCTACGTCCTCGACGATGTCGTCCGATTCGTCGGCCAGCGGGTGGCCGCCGTGGTCGCTGACAGCGCAGCAATCGCTGAAAAGGCCTGCGGTGCAATTATTGTCGACTATCAAGAGTTGCCGGCGGTTTTCGATCCCGAAGAGGCTCGCGCACCGGGAGCGCCGTTGGTGCACGGCGAGAAGGGCAGTCAAGCGCGCATCGCCGACCCGTCCCGCAATGTTGTCGCCGAGTTGCACGGCGGCACCGGCGATGTCGATGCCGGGGTGGCGGCAGCGATTGCATCGGGTGGCGCGGTGGTGCGGGGGAGATGGCGCACCCAGCGAGTCCAGCACGCCCACCTCGAAACCCACGGCTGCACCGGCTGGCGTGATGACCAGGGCCGCTTGGTGATTCGGACCAGTTCCCAGGTGCCATTCCTGGTTCGCGACGAGCTGTGCCATGTCTTCGGCCTGGACCGCGCGTCGGTGCATGTACTGACCAAGCGGGTCGGAGGCGGCTTCGGCGCCAAGCAGGAGATGTTGTGCGAGGACATCGTCGCACTGGCGGTGTTGCGACTGGGGCGGCCCGTGCGTTATGAGTTCAGCCGGTCCGACCAGTTCACCATGGCACCCTGCCGGCACCCCTTCCGGGTCGACGTGACCGTCGCGGCCGACGCGGCCGGACGGCTGACAGCGCTGGGGATCGACGTGCTGACCGACGCCGGGGCGTACGGGAACCACAGCCCCGGCTCGATGTTCCACGGCTGTAGTGAATCGGTCTCGGTCTATCGGTGTGCGAACAAGCGAGTGGACGCCCAGTCGGTGTACACCAACAACCTTCCCTCGGGTGCCTTCCGCGGATACGGGCTCGGCCAGGTGATCTTCGCGGTGGAGTCGGCCCTCGACATGCTCGCCCGCCGGTTGGGCGTCGACGCCTTCGAACTCCGTCGCCGCAACGTGGTGGTGCCCGGCGACCCCTTCGTGGATGCCCACGATCACAACGACGACCTCGTCTTCGGCAGCTACGGGCTGGATCAGTGCCTCGACCTCGCACAGGGGGCCCTCTCGAGCACCGGCGGTCTGGAGCCTCCGGAGGGCAGCCAGTGGCGGGTCGGCGAGGGTATGGCACTGGCGATGATCGCTACGCTCCCGCCGCGTGGCCACTTCGCCGAAGCCGAGATCTCCGTTGACCCCGACGGCGTCTACACCCTGGCCGTGGGAACCGCCGAGTTCGGCAACGGCACGACCACGGTGCACGCCCAACTCGCGGCGGCCGCACTGAGCACCGCCGCCGACCGCGTCGTCATCCGCCAATCCGACACCGACGCAGTCGGTTACGACACCGGGGCGTTCGGCTCCGCCGGCACCGTCGTAGCCGGGCGGGCTGTTCTCGACGCCTGCGAGGACTTGCGCGCCTTGTTGATCTCGGCCGCGGCGGAGTTGACCGGCGCCCCCAGGGCCTCGTGCACTCTGAGCCAGCACGGAGTCCAGTGCGGCGACGAGTTCGTGGACTTCGCCCGCCTGCCGGCCGGCCTGACCGGGCGCGGCCGTCATGACGGGGATCCGCGCTCGGTGGCGTTCAACGTCCAGGCCTTCCGGGTGGCAGTGAACATCCAGACGGGCCAGGTTGTGATTCTGCGCTCGATACAGGCGGCCGACGCCGGGGTGGTGTTGAACGCCGAGCAGTGCCGCGGCCAGGTGGAAGGCGGCGTGGCACAGGCCATCGGGTCGTCCCTCTACGAAGAGGTTCAGATCGGACCCGACGGCGCCGTCGTCAACCCGGCACTGCGTGACTACCACATCCCACAGCTGGCCGACGTGCCGGTCACCGAGGTCCTTTTCGCCGACACCTACGACGAACTCGGGCCGATGGGCGCGAAGTCGATGAGCGAGTCTCCGTACAACCCGGTGGCACCGGCACTGGCCAATGCGATCGCGGACGCCTGCGGGGCGCGGTTGTACCGGCTGCCGATGACGCCGGCTCGGGTCTGGCGGGCAATCGCCGGACGGGACGTGGATTAAGCGCCCTGGGCAGACACCGGTGACCTAATCTTCAAGGCTGTGGCTGGTTCGAGCGAACGGCGGCTGTCGCTTCGGACACTGATCTTCTGTTGTGTCGGGGTCATCGCGCTGGTTTTCGTCGCGACGATGGCCGCCTCGATAGAGGGCCGGATGTCCGTCGCGCGCGCCGTCCACAACTTGAGCGATCGGCTCATCCCGATCCGGTCTCAGACCGCTGAATTGAGCCGCGCGTACGTCGACCAAGAAACCGGGCAGCGGGCATTTCTGCTGACCGGCAACACGGTCGCGCTCGAACTGTACGAGGCGGGTGCCGCCACCGCGAATCGCCTTGTCCCCGAACTTCATCGAGAGCTTGCCGGGATGCCCGCTGCCGACCGGCTCCTCACCCTGTACGAGGACGAGCTGGCCGCCGCAGCGCTCTGGAACACTCGGGCGGCCGCCCCTCAGATCGCCGCGCTCCGCGCCGGGCAGGTCGCGCGCGCCCAACTCGATCAGATGGTGCTCGAGGCGAAGATCCTGTTCGACAAGCTCCGCGAACGGTTCCGCGCTCTCAATGCTCAGATCGACATCCTGATCGACGCGGAAATTCGACACATCCATTCGGTGCTGCGGACCGCGAACATCAGCCAGTACGTGGCGATAGGCCTTCTGGCGGCCGCGGTGATCGGCTCCGTCATCACCGTACGGCGGATGCTCACCCAACCGGTGTCCCGACTGGTCGACACCGTCCGCGCGGTGGCCGACGGTGACTACGACCAACCCATCAGCCGCGGCGGTCCCCGGGAGATCGCGGAAATCTCGGCCGCCGTGGACGACATGCGCAACCGGCTGAGAGAACTCGCGCGGTTCGACAGCGTGACAGGTCTGGTCAACCGCGCCGAGACATTGGCGCGTTTGGACGCGGCGCTGAACTCCCCCCGGTCGCCCGGATCCATGGTGGGCGTTCTGTATTGCGACATCGATCACTTCAAACAGATCAACGACACCTGCGGGCATGCCGTCGGCGACGCCGTGCTGTCGACGATCGCCGCCCGGATGCGCGAGTGCGTC
The DNA here is from genome assembly GCF_013404075.1 of Mycolicibacterium vinylchloridicum. Lineage (GTDB taxonomy): Bacteria > Actinomycetota > Actinomycetes > Mycobacteriales > Mycobacteriaceae > Mycobacterium > Mycobacterium vinylchloridicum. The sequence continues at coordinate 230,801 of NZ_JACBJQ010000002.1, read as the reverse complement.
CACCTGGACGACACGGTCGGGCGCATCGGCGGTGACGAACTGCTGATCGTGTTGCCGAGCGCGCGCAGTCCCGAAGAGGTCGTCGAGATCGGCGAACGGATCCGCCGGCTGGCCGCCGAACCGATCCATCAGTTCGGTCTGACGGTGCAGACGACGCTGAGCATCGGAGCCACCTCATCGGTTCCGGGCGAGGCGAGCGTCGCGGTCATGGCCCGAGCCGACGCGGCGATGTACCAGGCCAAGCAAGCCGGTCGCAATGCCGTCGCGGCTCCCGACGCCGACCGCGAACTGGGCTCAGCCACCCACCGCTGAGCGTCTGCCGTCCGGGCTCGGCAAAATTGGTACTGCAAGTTACGGAACGACGTCCCGAGGGAACGGGGTTCACACATGCTTCGGTGGGGAGCGCTGCCAACCCGGCACGCCGACCAATACGACTGGATCAGCGTCTATCTGCATGAACGGAACCAGCAGGGGCTCTGGCGCACGCTGATCGTCACGGCGACATTCGCTCTGGCCGGGTCGACCGCGTCGATGATCAAGAGCCCGGAAGGGCCGAGCGGGCGGATACCGGTCACCGTCTGTGTCGTCGCAGCCGCGTTGGCGGTCGCGGCTGTGGTGCCGTTCCTGCTTCGTTGGCCGACGCGCCGGCAGTCGCTGCTGTTCTCCTTCATCTGTAGCGCGACCATTGCCGCCGCCGCGCTGTCCTACTCGAACGCCTACGTCGGGCTGATGGGGTGCGCGACGTTCGCCGTGATCGGTGGCTTCGTCGCCTATTTCCACACCGCCCATGAGGTGATGGCCAATGGTGCGGTAGCCGCGGTCTGCGCGGTGGTCCTGGCTGCCCGCCTCGTCGTCTCGACGGGCGACCTCTATTTGACGGCCGCTGCGGTGTCGATCGTGGCAACGCTCAACGTCGGCCTGCCGTTCGGTGTCTTGTCACTGGCCCAGACGCTGCGCGTCGATCTGCGCAGTTCTGGCCGCGATCCCCTGACCGGCTTACACAATCGGCGGTCGTTCCAACAATCGGCCTACGAGCTGATCATGCGTCCCGCGACCGACGGCAGCCGGCTGATGGTCATCGTGATCGACCTGGACAGCTTCAAGAAGCTGAACGACACCGAGGGCCACGCGGCCGGCGACGCGGCGCTGATCCAAATCAGCGAAGCTCTTGCCGACAACTGTGGGCTCTCCGCCATCATCGGCAGGTCCGGCGGAGAGGAATTTGTCATCGTCGACGTCGGCCACCCCGACCCGCCGGAAGTCGTCGCGGAACGGCTGCGGCATGCGATCGCCGAGCTGCCGGTGCCGGTGACCGCCAGCGTCGGCACCGCCTGCGCCCCGCTGGACAACGGCTCCCAGCCGAACCTGCGGCTGCTCGACGAGCTCATCGAGGCCGCCGATGCCGCGATGTACCGGGCGAAACGCGCCGGCGGGAACCAGGTGTCGCACTCCGCCGATATCCGATGACAGCCGGACCTACTGGCACAACGAACAGAAAAACCCCGGCCAATGACCGGGGTGATCTGTCGCAATTGTGGGCGGATCTCAACTCCAGGTCAGAGTGCCAATCCGGTGCCGGGGTCGTCCATCCGCTGCTTCGGGCTCCCGCGGACCATGCCAACGAACATTGCACGACACGATTGCCGCACTTCATAACTTTCAAAAGTTATGATTCCGTCGCATACAAGGCACTTGCTGCCCATAGTTATGCATAATCGTGGGGTGGACACGCGCGCCATACTCGCCGGCGGCGAGAGCCTGACAATCGAATTCAAGTCGGACATCAACGATAGAGATCTAGCGAAGGCGGTCGCCTGCCTCGCAAACGGTGACGGCGGCGTACTCATTGTCGGTGTCGAAGATGACGGGACTGTGGTCGGCGCTGCCCCGCGGCATGGCACCAACACCGATCCCGCCCGAGTCGCCGCGTACATACAAGCCAATACCGAGCCCGCGCTTGCCGTCGATGTCAGCGTCGAGCTTGTCGACAACCGCGAGATCATTCGCATCGACATCCCCCGCGCGGACCCGGGCCCGATCGGCACCAAGCTCGGCGTCTTCACCAGGCGAGTGATCGATACGACCGGGAAGCCAGCCTGCGTCCCGATGACAGCACATGAGATCGTCAGTATGGGCATGGTGATGCGTGGGCAGGACTTCGCCGCAGCAGTGGCGCGCGGTGCGGTCTTCAACGACTTGGACTCCAACGAATTTGACCGCTTCCGCAGGCTTTGTCATGCCGCCGGTGACGACCTGGGTGAACTTTCTGACGTCGACATACTGCGAGCACTCGGTCTCGTTCCGCTCAACGATCCGCTGAGCCTGGGAGCGGTTCTGTTGTTCGGAACCGAAGATGCCGTACGCCGTTGGGTGCCCAACGCGGAGTTTCTATTTCAGGATCTACGCCCCGGCAATAGTTCTGCCAACGTCCGCATTGTTGCTCCGCTGCTACGAGCGGCCGAAGCCTTGCGAGACCTCATCGATCAGCGCAACAGCGTCACCGAACTCATGGCGGGCATACATCGCGTAGAGATTTCGCTCATCCCCTCCGTGACACGCCGGGAAGCGGTCGCGAATGCTCTGGTGCACCGCGACTACGCGGCGCTCGGGCCTACCGTTGTGCAAGTCACGGCCACTGAGTTCGTCGTGTCGAATCCCGGTGGCTTCCCTCCCGGCGTCACTATCGCGAACATCCTTGACCAGTCCCGCCCCCGCAGTCCGCTACTCGCTGCCGCATTCAAGCGAGCCGGCCTAGTCGAACGCCGAGGCAAGGGCGTCAATGACATGTTTGAGCAACAACTGCGTGCCGGCCGCGACGTCCCCGATTACTCGCGAAGCAATGCCGAGTCAGTCGTAGTCACGGTGCCTCTCGGACATGCCGACCTCGACTTGGTGAGATTTCTCCTGTCCTGGGAAAACCAGCGCCAGCAGCCGCTGAGTCTGGATGAGCTGCGCATAGTCCACGAGGTGAAGTCGTCGGGGTCTGCCACGAGCCCCGAGGTCGCCGAGGCCCTCAATTTGATTCCGGCGACGGCGAAGAGCCTCTTCGGCCGGCTCGTCGAAGCTGGAATCCTGGAAGCTCGTGGGGTGGGACGAAGCCGCCGGTTCCACCTCACTGCACGCTTCTACGACTTGGCGCAGGACCGCAATGCCTACGTTCGTGTCAAAGGGGCTGACCCCCTGCAACAGGAGCGGATGGTCCTCGATTACGTCAGCGCGTACGGATCGATCAATCGGAGCCAAGCCGCCCTGCTCTGCCAGACGACTCCGGTACAAGCGCGCGCAACGTTGAAGCGACTGGTCGACGACGGGCGCCTAACTCTCCGGGGCGAACGCCGCGGGGCTCGCTACGTTCTGACCGACTCACAAGGCTCTTGACCCGAGAACTGGTCTGAGTTGTCAGGGATTTGCCGACAGAAGGTCCCCTACGCCCTGCTGAATCCACATCACTTCGGCCAACCCCACCAAACACGAAGGTCACGAACCAAATCTGGTTCGTGACCTCATGCGTCGCAGTTCGTAGAACCACACATTGTGGGCGAAGGGGGACTTGAACCCCCACGTCCCGAAGGACACTGGCACCTGAAGCCAGCGCGTCTGCCATTCCGCCACTCGCCCGAAACAACCGGGGGAGCGTATCACGGCCCGGGGGGTGCACCCCAACTCGCGACCGCGGCCCCGACCAGGGGAGCGACCGTCGTCACACCCCTGCCGCCGAGGCCCTGACCAGGTGTAACGGGATTCTCAGAATCTTCATGGTGACGGGGCGACGACCTGGGCCGATACCATCAGGGGACGGCATGCGCCGCCACGACACGCGGCGGACTCGAGGTAGGCGGTGAGATGAGTAACCAGAGAGGTCTGGTTCAACGCATCGAGCGCAGACTCGAGAACACCGTGGGCGACGCCTTCGCCCGGGTGTTCGGCGGATCAATCGCACCTGCGGAGGTAGAAGCCGCCTTGCGGCGGGAAGCCTCCGCTGGTGTACAGACGCTCTCCCGCGAACGTTTTTTGGCCCCCAATGAATACGTCATTACGCTCAGTGCATCTGACTTCGAGAAGGTCAGCGCCGATCGCGATCTCACCACGGACACTTTTGCCAAACACTTGGGCGGATACATCCGAGATCAGGGGTGGCAAACGTATGGTGATGTGGTTGTCAGGTTCGAGCAGTCGCCGAGCCTGCACACCGGCCAATACCGTGCGCGCGGCGTCGTCAATCCTGACGCCGACCCCCACCCGTTCCACGCCAGCACCGCCCCGCCACAATCGAACCAGGCGTACACCGCAGAACCAGGAGTACCAGCGATGAGCGACAACCCCACCTACCGCGGCGACCAGGGTCAGGGGCGGCCCGGCGACGACTATTACGACGACCGCTACCCGCGCCCGGACGAGCAGCGCCCCGCCGCCCCCGAGGGGCGCGGCCCCTATCCACCTGAGCAAGGCGGCTATCCCGACCAGGGCGGCTACGGCCAGCGCCAGGGCTACCCCGATCAGGGCGGCTACGCCTACGGCGCCGGTTACGAACAGCGCCCGCCGGCCGACCGCGGCTACGGCCAACCTCCCGGCGGCCAGGGTCAGGGCTACGACCAGGGCTACCGTCAGGGTCCGCCCCCCGGATACGGCGGCGGCTACGGTCCGCCGCAAGGCGGCGGCTATCCGCCCCAAGCCCCGCCGTCCAGCGATTACGACTACGGCCGCGGACCGGGCCGGCACGAGGACGCCGGCTACGGCCGGCCCGAGCCCCGGCCCGGCTACCCCGAACAGGGCGGCTACGAGCAAGGCGGCTACGGCCAGCCTGCCGGCGGCTACGGCCGTCCGGACTATGGCCAGCCCGACTACGGCCGCGGCTACGAGCAGGGCGGCTACGCCGAGCCTGCCGGCCGCGACTACGACTACGGCCAGCCCGCCGGCGGTGGCTACGGCGGATACGCCCAGCCGCCGGCGCAGGGCGAGTACCCGTCGACCGGGCATGCCGTCACCCTGCAACTCGACGACGGCAGCGGCCGGACCTACCAGCTGCGCGAAGGCGCCAACGTCATCGGCCGCGGCCAGGATGCCCAGTTCCGGTTGCCCGACACCGGCGTCTCGCGCCGGCATCTGGAGATCCGGTGGGACGGCCAGGTCGCACTGCTGTCCGACCTGAATTCCACCAACGGAACCACGGTGAACAATGCACCGGTGCAGGAGTGGCAGCTGGCCGACGGGGATGTCATCCGGCTGGGTCATTCCGAGATCATCGTCCGCGTTCACTGAGGTCGGCGGGGCCGCAGCTTGGTTGAGGCGGGAGTGGCTTCACCCGCACACCTACCGGCGTCCAAGTATCGTGACGGTGCCGAAGTCGGCCCGGTGCCTGCTGGTATCGCGGGAACGGTAAGCGGGGCACGAGGACGGAGAGGACGCCGGATGCAGGGACTGGTACTGCAGCTGACGCGCGCCGGCTTCCTGCTGTTGCTGTGGCTGTTCATCTGGTCTGTGCTGCGCATCCTGCGCAACGACATCTATGCGCCCACCGGCGCCGTGATGGTGCGCCGGGGCCTGGCGCTGCGCGGCACACTACTGCCGTCGCGCCAGCAGCGGCACGCCGCGCGCTACCTGGTCGTCACCGACGGAGCTCTGGCCGGCACCCGAATCACCCTGGGTAGCCAGCCGGTGCTGATCGGCCGCGCCGATGACTCGACGCTGGTGCTCACCGACGATTACGCCTCCACCCGCCACGCCCGGCTCTCCCAGCGCGGTTCCGACTGGTACGTGGAAGACCTAGGATCGACCAACGGCACATACCTCGACAGGGCGAAGGTGACAACGGCAGTACGCGTTCCGATCGGCACGCCGGTGCACATCGGCAAGACGGTAATCGAGCTGCGCCCGTGACCCTTGTCCTGCGTTACGCCGCCCGCAGCGACCGCGGCCTGGTGCGCGCCAACAACGAAGACTCGGTCTACGCCGGCGCGCGACTGCTCGCACTGGCCGACGGCATGGGCGGGCACGCCGCCGGTGAGGTGGCCTCCCAGCTGGTGATCGCCGCGTTGGCCCATCTCGACGACGACGAGCCCGGCGGCGACCTGTTGAGCAAGCTCGACGGGGCGGTGCGCGAAGGCAACTCGGCCATCGCCGCGCACGTCGAGCTGGAGCCCGAGCTTGAGGGTATGGGCACCACGCTGACCGCAATCCTGTTCGCGGGCAACAGACTTGGGCTTGTCCACATCGGCGACTCGCGCGGCTATCTGTTGCGCGACGGCGAACTCTCGCAGATCACCAAGGACGACACCTTTGTGCAGACCCTCGTCGACGAGGGCCGCATCACCGCCGAGGAAGCGCACAGCCACCCGCAGCGCTCGCTGATCATGCGGGCGCTGACCGGGCATGAGGTGGAGCCGACGCTGATCATGCGGGAAGCCAAAGAAGGCGACCGCTATCTGCTGTGCTCCGACGGGCTGTCCGATCCGGTCAGCCAGGAGACCATCCTGGAGGCCCTGCAGATCCCGGATGTCGCCGAGAGCGCCGACCGGCTGATCGAGCTGGCCCTTCGCGGCGGCGGCCCGGACAACGTGACCGTGGTGGTCGCCGACGTCGTCGACCACGACTACGGCGGCCAGACGCAGCCGATCCTGGCCGGGGCGGTCTCCGGGGACGACGACAACGCCGCACCGCCGAACACCGCGGCTGGTCGTGCGTCGGCCATCACGGCACGGCCCCCGGCCGCCAAACGCGTAGTGGCCGAACCCGAACCGCCGGCCAAGCCGCGCTCACGCCGGCGGATGATCATCGCCGCCGCGGTGATCCTGTTGTTGGCGCTGGCCGGGCTGGCGGTCGGCCGCCAGATCATTCGCAGCAACTATTACGTCAGTGCCCATGACGGCACGGTGGCGATCATGCGCGGTATCGAGGGTTCGATCCTGAGCATCCCGCTGCAGGAGCCGTACCTGCTGGGCTGCCTCAACGACCGCAACGAGCTGTCCCAGATCAGCTACGGCCAGCCCACCGAATCGCTGGGCTGCCAATTGATGCGGCTGCAGGACCTGCGTCCTTCCGAACGCGCGCAAGTGACGGCGGGGCTTCCGGCCGGCAGCCTCGACGACGCGATCGGACAGCTGCGCGAGCTCGCCCACAGCTCGCTACTGCCACCGTGCGCGCCGCCGCCGACGAGCACACCGGCCCCCACCCCGGCACCGACGCCCACTCCGACCGCGGCTCCGAGCGCACCTCCCGCGCCGGGGCCGTCGCCCACCTCGGCCCAGACCTCGGTCCCACCGGTTCCGCCGGTCGTGAGCGCCAAGCCGCCCTCGGCCCCTGCCCCGACTCCGAGTGAAAGTGGCACCGCCACAACCGCACCCACGGTCACGCAACTGCCCGCAGCGCCGCAGAAGCCGGGCACCGACTGCCGGGCGGCGGCATGAGCGACGCTTGCGGAGCGAATCGATGGCAGGCATGCCGTGGCCGAGCCTGCGAGGAAACGGCGTGAGCACCCAACCGCAGGCACCCGTCACGCTGGTACCGGCAATGCCGACCCGCCGCAATGCCGAGCTGCTGCTGCTCTGCTTCGCCACCCTGATCACCGTCGTCGCGCTGCTGATCGTCGAGGCGAACCAAGAGCAGGGCATCAGCTGGGATCTGGCGAGCTCCACGCTGGCCTTCCTCACCCTGTTCGTCTGCGCACACCTGGCCATCCGGCGCTTCGCGCCCTACGCCGACCCGGTACTGCTACCGGTTGTCGCGCTGCTCAACGGCCTTGGCCTGGTGATGATTCACCGCCTCGACCTGATCGGCGGCGCGCTGACGTCACAGCGGGGCCCCAGCGAAGAACAGCAGATGCTGTGGACGCTCGTCGGCGTCGTCGGCTTCTCACTGGTCGTGGTGTTCCTCAAGGACCACCGCATCCTGGCCCGCTACGGGTACACCTTCGGGTTGGCCGGCCTTGTGCTGCTGGCGATTCCGGCTCTGCTGCCTGCTCGCTTCTCCGAGACCAACGGCGCCAAGATCTGGATTCGCTTCCCGGGCTTCAGCATTCAGCCCGCCGAGTTCTCCAAGATCCTGCTGCTGATCTTCTTCGCTGCCGTGCTGGTTGCCAAGCGCAATGTGTTCACCAGCGCCGGCAAGCACGTCCTCGGCGCGGACCTGCCGCGGCCCCGGGACCTGGCGCCGCTGCTGGCGGCCTGGATCATCTCCATCGGCGTCATGGTGTTCGAGAAGGATCTGGGTACCTCGCTGCTGCTGTACTCCTCGTTCCTGGTGATGGTCTACATCGCCACCGACCGGTTCAGCTGGGTGGTGATCGGCCTGAGCCTGTTCGCCGCGGGCAGCGTGGCGGCCTACTACCTGTTCGATCACGTCCAGGTCCGGGTGCAGACCTGGCTGGACCCGTTCGGCGACCCCGAGGGCGCCGGCTATCAAATGGTGCAGTCCCAGTTCAGCTTTGCCACCGGCGGCATCTTCGGCACCGGCCTGGGCAACGGGCAACCGGGAACCGTGCCCGCGGCCTCCACCGACTTCATCACCGCCGCGGTCGGTGAGGAGCTGGGGCTGGTCGGGTTGGCCGGCGTGCTCATGCTGTACACCATCGTGATCGTGCGGGGCCTGCGCACCGCGATCGCGGTGCGGGACAGCTTCGGCAAGCTGCTGGCCGCCGGGCTCGCCTCGACACTGGCGATCCAGTTGTTCATCGTCGTCGGCGGCGTCACCGGGCTGATCCCGCTGACCGGCCTGACCACCCCGTGGATGTCCTATGGCGGCTCGTCACTGGTGGCGAACTATCTGCTGCTGGCCATCCTGGTCAAGATCTCGCACGCCGCCCGGCGCCCGATCATGGCCAGCCCGCACACATCGATCGCGGCCTCCAGCACCGAGGTGATCGAGCGGGTATGAACACCTCACTGCGCCGTATATCGGTGATGATCATGGCGTTGATCGTGCTGCTGTTGCTCAACGCGACGATCACCCAGGTCTTCCGCGCCGACGGTCTGCGCGCCGACCCGCGCAACCAGCGCGTCCTGCTCGACGAGTACTCGCGCCAGCGGGGCCAGATCACCGCGGGCGGACAGCTGCTGGCGTATTCGGTGTCCACCAACGGGCACTACCGGTTCCTCCGGGTATACCCGAATCCCTATGTCTACGCACCGATTACGGGCTTCTACTCGCTGCGCTACTCGAGCACCGGCCTCGAGCGCGCCGAGGACGGCATCCTCAACGGCTCGGATCAGCGCCTGTTCGGGCGACGGCTGGCCGACTTCTTCACCGGCCGCGACCCGCGTGGCGGCAACGTCGACACGACGATCGTGCCGCGGATTCAGCAGGCCGCCTGGGAGGCGATGCAGCAGGGCTGCACCGGCGGTTGCCGCGGTTCGGTGGTGGCACTGGAGCCGTCCACCGGCAAGGTCCTGGCGATGGTGTCCTCCCCGTCGTACGACCCCAACCTGCTGGCCACCCACGACACCGAGGAGCAGGGCACCGCCTGGCAGCAGCTGCGCGACGATCCGGCCTCGCCACTGACCAACCGGGCCATCTCCGAGACGTTCCCGCCGGGGTCCACCTTCAAGGTCATCACCACCGCGGCGGCACTGCAGTCCGGGGTGACCGATACCGATCAGCTCACCAGTGCGCCGCAGATCCAACTGCCGAACAGCACGGCCACCCTGGAGAACTACGGCGGAACACCGTGCGGCAGCGGCCCGACCGCCACACTGCGGGAGGCCTTCGCCCGCTCGTGCAATACAGCTTTCGTCGAACTGGGTATCCGGGTCGGTGCCGACGCCCTGCGCAGCGCCGCGCAGGCGTTCGGGTTCGACAGCCCGCCGGCACCGATCCCGCTGCAGGTCGCGGAGTCGACGATCGGCCCGGTGTCCGACGCCGCCGCGCTGGGAATGTCGAGCATGGGTCAGAAAGACGTGGCGGTGACACCCTTGCAGAACGCGTTGGTCGCGGCGGCGATCGCCAACTCCGGTGTGATGATGCAGCCGTATCTGGTGGACAGCCTCAAGGGGCCGGATTTGTCCAACATCAGCACCACGGCCCCGCAGGAGCAGCGGCGCGCCGTCTCTGCGCAGGTCGCGGCTAAACTGACAGATTTGATGGTCGGCGCCGAGCAGATGACCCAGCAGAAAGGGGCGATTCCCGGCGTGCAGATCGCATCGAAGACGGGTACCGCCGAGCACGGTACCGACCCACGAAACACCCCTCCACATGCCTGGTACATCGCATTCGCACCCGCACAGAGCCCCAAGGTGGCGGTGTCGGTGCTGATCGAGAACGGCGGCGACCGGCTCTCGGCCACCGGCGGTGCGCTGGCGGCCCCGGTGGGGCGGGCAACCATCGCGGCGGCTCTGCAGGGGGCGGCATGAAGGCCCCGCAGGCGAGCGAAGCGAGGCAAGCCATGAGCCCCCGCAGGCGAGCGAAGCGAGGCAAGCCATGAGCCCCCGCGTAGGAGTGACGCTGTCGGGCCGGTACCGGCTGCAGCGACTGATCGCCACCGGCGGTATGGGCCAGGTGTGGGAAGCCGTCGACAGTCGGCTGGGGCGCCGGGTCGCCGTCAAGGTGCTCAAGCAGGAGTTCACCTCCGACCCCGAGTTCGTCGAACGGTTCCGGGCCGAGGCCCGCACCGTCGCCATGCTCAACCACCCCGGCATCGCCGCCGTGCACGACTACGGCGAAACCGAGATGGAGGGCGAGGGCCGTACCGCCTACCTGGTGATGGAACTGGTCAACGGCGAGCCGCTGAACTCGGTGATCAAGCGGACCGGCCGGTTGTCGTTGCGGCACGCGCTGGACATGCTCGAGCAGACCGGCCGCGCACTGCAGGTGGCCCACGCCGCCGGCCTGGTGCACCGCGACGTCAAGCCCGGCAACATCCTCATCACGCCGGCCGGTCAGGTGAAGCTCACCGACTTCGGCATCGCCAAGGCCGTCGACGCCGCCCCCGTCACACAGACCGGAATGGTGATGGGCACCGCCCAGTACATCGCCCCCGAGCAGGCCCTCGGTCACGACGCCACCGCCGCCAGTGACGTCTACTCGCTGGGAGTTGTTGGCTACGAAGCGGTTTCGGGCAAGCGGCCGTTCATCGGCGACGGCGCCCTGACCGTGGCCATGAAGCACATCAAGGAGACCCCGGCGCCGCTGCCTGCCGACCTGCCACCCAACGTGCGCGAACTCATCGAGATCACCCTGGTGAAGAACCCGGGCATGCGGTACCGCAACGGCGGCCAGTTCGCCGACGCGACCGCAGCGGTGCGCGCCGGGCGCCGCCCGCCACGGCCCAATTCCGCACCGACCATCCGCGCGACACCGGCCGCGATCCCGGGCAGTTCGCCCCGGATGCCGGCCGCTCCCGCCACCGGGACGCGCCCCCGCGCCAACACCGGCAGCCATCGCCCGCCGGCACCGCGGCGCACGTTCTCCTCGGGTCAGCGTGCGCTGCTGTGGGCCGCCGGCGTGCTGGGTGCGCTGGCGATCATCAGCGCCATCCTGATCGTGCTCGCGGACAAGGACCGCAAGGACAACAAACCCGTCGAGCAGACCGTCACCGACACGGTCACCCCGCCGAGCCAGGTCGCTCCGAGCGGTTGGACGGAAGGCCCGCTCGCCGGTAATCCTGGAGGACAGATCGGTCCAATCCGATTCACGTCGGCCAGCGTGGCTATTGCTCCTCTGACCGAGCCGGATCGACACGACGAGAAACCGCGATGACCACCCCACAGCACCTGTCAGACCGCTATGAGCTGGGCGAGATCCTCGGCTTCGGTGGCATGTCCGAGGTACACATGGCCCGCGACACCCGGCTGCACCGGGACGTCGCGGTCAAGGTGCTGCGCGCCGATCTGGCCCGGGATCCGAGCTTCTATCTGCGGTTTCGCCGGGAGGCACAGAATGCCGCGGCGCTGAATCATCCCGCCATCGTCGCCGTCTACGACACCGGTGAGGCCGATACCGGTAACGGTCCGTTGCCCTACATCGTGATGGAGTACGTCGACGGGGTCACACTGCGCGACATCGTGCACACCGACGGTCCCATGCCGTACCGCCGGGCCATCGAGGTCATCGCCGACGCTTGCCAGGCGCTGAACTTCAGCCACCAGCACGGCATCATCCACCGCGACGTCAAACCGGCGAACATCATGATCTCCAAGACCGGCGCAGTGAAGGTGATGGACTTCGGTATCGCCCGCGCGCTCGCCGACGCCAACAACGTCACGCAGACCGCGGCGGTGATCGGCACCGCGCAATACCTGTCCCCGGAGCAGGCGCGCGGCGAAAAGGTCGATGCCCGCTCGGATGTCTATTCGCTGGGCTGCGTGCTCTACGAACTGCTGACCGGCGAGCCGCCGTTCGTGGGCGATTCACCGGTGGCGGTGGCGTATCAGCATGTCCGCGAAGACCCGGTGCCGCCCTCACAGAAGCATTCGGGCATCTCACCGGAGCTCGACGCCGTCGTGCTCAAGGCGCTGGCCAAGAACCCGGACAACCGCTACCAGACGGCCGCCGAGATGCGTACGGATTTGGTCCGGGTGCACAACGGGGAAGCCCCCGAGGCGCCCAAGGTGCTCAGCGCCGCCGAGCGGACCTCGATGCTCAATGCGCCGGTGGCACCGTCGCGCGGCGACGACACCGACGAGATCCCGCGGCCTGGCCGCATGGTCGAGAGCGATCGAGCGGCCGGCGGGTCGATCGGCCGGTGGCTGATCGCGGTCGCCATCCTGGCCATCCTGACCGTGGTGGTGACGATCGGGATCAACATGGTCAGCGGAAACCCCCGCAATGTGCAGATCCCCGACGTGCGCGGGCAGGCACAGGCCGACGCGATCGCCGCCCTGCAGAACAAGGGTTTCAAAATTCACACTGTCCAAAAGCCCGACAACACCGTGCTGCCGGACAAAGTCATCGACACCGATCCGCCGGCCGACTCGATGGCCGCTGCCGGTGACGACATCGCGATCAATGTGTCGACCGGCCCCAAGCAGGTGGAGGTGCCGGACTGCACGGCGTTGTCGGCCGCCGATTGCACCCAGAAGCTCAAGGACGCCGGATTCACCAAGTTCAAGCAGGCCAACTCGCCCTCCAAGCCCGAGGACAAGGACCGAGTGATGTCCACCGTTCCGCCGGCCAACCAGCTGTCGGCGGTCACGAACGAGATCACGATCGTCATCGGGTCCGGGCCGCAGAACGCCGAGGTTCCGGTGGTCGCCGGGCAGACCATCGACGTGGCGCAGAAGATTCTCACCGCGTCCGGCTTCCTGAACACCGTGCCGGTGCCCACCGACAGCCCCGAGCCGGCTGGTCAGGTGGTCGGCACCGATCCGGCCAACGGGCAGACCGTGCCCCAGGACACCCCGATCCAGATCAAGGTGTCCAAGGGCAACCAGTTCGTCATGCCCGACCTGCGGGGGATGTTCTGGGACGCGGCCGAGCCGCGCTTGCGCGGGCTGGGCTGGACCGGTGTGCTCGACAAGGGCGGCGATGTGCAGAACAGCGGTCAGCGGTCCAATGCGGTCGTGAGCCAGAGCCCCTCGCCGGGCAGCGGTGTGGACTTCGGGGCGACGATCACGCTCAGCTTTGCGTCGTAGTGCTCAGCGCGGGCTCGCTGCGGTCCTGCCCGCCGAGTGCGTGCCTCACCGTGTCGGCGACCTCCTGCTCGAGCCGACGCACCAGGGCTTCCTCGGGCGCCTGTCCGCAGTAGCCGAGCCAGTTGGCCAGCATCCGGTGGCCGCCCTCGGTCAGGATCGACTCCGGGTGGAACTGCACACCGTGGATGGGCAGCTCGACGTGGCGGACGGCCATGATGACGCCGCTCTTGGTGCGTCCGGTCACCTCGAGCTCGGCCGGTACCGTCTCGGGCAGGATCGTCAGCGAGTGGTAGCGAGTCGCCGTGAAGGGATTCGGAAGTCCTTGTAGCACACCATCATTCGTGTGATACACGGTGCTGGTCTTGCCGTGCAACAGCTCTGGCGCACGGTCGACCGTCCCGCCGAAAGCCACGCCGATCGCCTGGTGGCCCAGGCATACGCCCAGCAGTGGCGTGGCCGCGGCGGCGCAGGCACGGACCAGCGGGATCGAGGCGCCCGCCCGCTCCGGTGTGCCCGGGCCCGGGCTCAGCAGTACCCCGTCGAATTCGGCGGCGACAGCGTTGATCTCGGCCTCTCCGCCTAAACGTGCGTCGTCGTTGCGCCAGACCTGCGCGTCCACCCCAAGCTGGCCCAAGTACTGGACCAGGTTGAACACAAAGCTGTCGTAATTGTCGACGACCAAGACTTTCACCAGGTCAGGTTACCTGGGGCGGGTCAGCTCAGTAACCGACCGGACCGACCGGCTGGGCGTAGCGCATCCGCACCGGCCCGGTGTAGCCGGCGACCGTGATGTCGTCGTGGGCTTGCTCGCTGTAGCCCAGCCCGAACCGCACGACGTACTGCTTGTACAAGGTGACCAGGGGAGCGGCGGCCAGGGCCGCCCGCATGGCGTTGGCGTCGCCGATGGCGGTGACGGTGTACGGCGGGCTGTAAGTGCGCCCGTTGAGCAGCAGGGTGTTGCCGACACAGCGGGGTGCCGAAGTCCCGATGATGCGTTGGTCTTGCATCTGGATCGCCTCGGCTCCGGCGCTCCACAGCGCGTTGAGGACGGCCTGGATGTCTTGCTGGTGGACCACCAGATCGTCGGGGGAGGCGTCGCGGGGGAAGCGCCCGTTGGCGTCGCGCTGGGCGTCCGACAGCGTGACTATGAGCCCGGCGCCATGCACCGGCTCCAGTCCGGCCTCACCGGCGAGCTCATCGGCTCGGGCCAGCATGGCGGCCAATGCGGGACCGGCCGCGGCGCCGTGGGTGGAGTCGACCTGAGCGGCCAGCCCGTCCCGCTGTGCGTTGAGGCGGTCGACGGAGTTCTGGGCGTCGTGGACAAGGTCGACGAGTCGCGGTGAGTCGGCTCGCCGGATCTCGCTGCCACCGGAAACACCGTGGGTGGCGGCCAACAGGACGCCCGCCGACAGGCACACGATCGGGACGCCGAACCGCCACGGCGAGCGCCTGGCGCCCGTCGTCGCTGGTGCCGGAGTTGTCGGGTCGCGGCGCCGCTGCGTTAATCTCATAGTCGATCTGCGCACCATCGTCGCAGAAGATCCCGGCCCGAAGGTACCCATGCCCAAGTCCAAGGTTCGCAAGAAGACCGACTTCACCGTCAACCCGGTGAGCCGCACTCCGGTCAAGGTGAAGGCCGGACCGTCGAGCGTGTGGTTCGTCGTGCTGTTCATCAGCCTGATGCTGATCGGGCTGGCATGGCTTCTGGTGTTCCAGCTGGCCGCCTCCGGATTGGACGTTCCCACCGCGCTGGAGTGGATGGCCAAGCTGGGCCCGTGGAACTATGCGATCGCCTTCGCGTTCATGATCACCGGATTGTTGCTGACCATGCGGTGGCGTTGATCGCGGCGAATGCCTTGGCAGATTCGTGCTGTGCGTACACCGTTTCAAGTCTGGCAACCTTCTGGTCACCCAATCACACGCGTGTGATTCATCCCCATTGTTGATAGCGCTTGTGGATAACTGCATCGGCCACGGTAGACGCCCCCGGGGACGCCGTGCAGCAAACTAGTTGGGGCCCCAAAATCGGGGCCGTCGCAGGTCTTGGCATCGTCGGCATCGTGATGGCTATCGGATGTGTGACCGTGGTCACAGACCCGCCCGGCCGATTCCTCACCGGGATTGCTGCGGTGGGACTGTTGGCCTTCGCATTCGGATCATGGCGAGCCAGACCCAAGCTGGCTATCGCCGGTGACGCGCTGGTGTATCGCGGGTGGTTCGGGTCGCAGACGTTGCAGCGCCCCGACATCGCGCTGATCCGGATCACCGAGTTCCGCCGCATCGGCCGCAAGACGCGATTATTGGAGATCGAAACGACCACCGACCGGCTGATCGTGCTCAGCAGGTGGGACCTGGGCACCGACCCGCTCAGTGTTCTGGACGCGCTGACCGCGGCAGGATTCGCAGGTCGCTGATCGGGAGAACCGAGAGCGAAATCCCGGCGGAGTTTCCGCTCTCGGTTCTGACTCGAAGCTAGGAGATGGTGACGGATTCGATGACGACGGCGTCGTTGGGACGGTCGTTGCGATCGGTGGCCGTGGTGGCGATCGCGTCGACGACCTTCTGCGACTCCGGGTCGACGACCTCACCGAAAATGGTGTGCCGGCGATTCAGGTGCGGAGTCTTGCCGACGGTGATGAAGAACTGGGAGCCGTTGGTGCCGGGGCCGGCGTTGGCCATGGCCAGCAGGTAGGGCTTGTCGAACTGGAGCTCCGGGTGGAACTCGTCGGCGAACTTGTAGCCCGGTCCACCGCGGCCGGTGCCTGTCGGGTCGCCGCCCTGGATCATGAAGCCGTCGATGACGCGGTGGAAGACAGCGCCGTCGTAGAACGGTCCGGAGGTGCTGCCCGAAGCGTTCTGCGTCGAGTACTCCTTGGTGCCCTGAGCCAGGCCGACGAAGTTGGCGACGGTCTTGGGGGCGTGGTTACCGAACAGCGCGATCTTGATGTCGCCGCGGTTGGTGTGCAGGGTCGCGGTCCCGGTTGCAATGGAGCTAGTCACGGGATCTGAGTCTGCCATCACCGTCGAGTGCCCCAACTCGCGGCCACCCCCCGGGGCGCTGTGGCAGTGTTGATGCCACCACTAACTGCCGGTGTCGGGAGGACCCAGATGGCCCGCAGGACTGAATCCAAACTCACGTCACGCGAACGACTTAACCGCGGACTGCACTACACGGCGGTCGGCCCGGTGGATATCACCCGGGGCGCGGTCGGTGTCAGCGCGCATGGCGTCGAATCGGCGGCGAGCGCGATCAAGCGGCGTGCGCACGAGGCGCGCGCCCTGCAACGCGAACTCGGCACCGAGGCTGAGGCGGTCAAGCAGGTCGTCGCGGAACTGCCCCACCTCATGCACGAGGCCCGCAAGTCTGCGCATCGGCGTCGCCGCCGGCTGTTCGTGTTCGGCTTCCTCGGTCTCACCGTGGTCGGCGGGGCCGTCGCGGTGGTGCTCGCGCGGCGCAACCGCACCCCGGAGCCGTCGGCGTTGCCGCCCAGCGTCGACGTCACGCCCAAGATCTAGCTGTACGTAGCCCCGGGGCCCCGGCAGCCTCCAACAGCGCCTGTTTGCGACGACGTCGGGCTCGAGGTTGCTGATTACGCAAATATCCCAGGAATCGGGCTGTCATTTGGCCCTGCAAGAGCCCACCCGCAGTGCATCATGTTTGTCATGAGTTGGGGGGGCCTGTCACGCCGCAAAGTGAAGTGCGGGATTTGTAGTCACGAGCAGACGATTTTTGTCGACCGGGAGACCTTCACCTGTCGGCGGTGCAAGAAGACGTTGCCCCGCCGCCTCGCGGTGCCCGCCACTCACTGACGCGCGCGACGCGCTGATTGTGGAGCCTAGGAGATTCGAACTCCTGACATCTGCCTTGCAAAGGCAGCGCTCTACCAACTGAGCTAAGGCCCCTCGTGTCTAGTCGAGGGTGTGCCAGACTTCGCCGCGGCGGCGCAGAATGACCGCGGCGCCCGCGACCAACACCGCCAGCAGCAGTGCAATCCGCACGGGCGCCCTTCCCGTCGACCAGGACATCGTGGGCCTAGGAGGACTCGAACCTCCGACCTCTTCGTTATCAGCGAAGCGCTCTAACCGCCTGAGCTATAGGCCCGTATTCGCATACGACCGAGCGACGAGATTACCGCACGGGAGGCACTGCACCCAAACCGGTGAACGCAGCGCTAGTCCCGGTCGGCCAGCGTGACCTCGATACCGCCGACGATGTCGGTGGACAGGTTGTAGACGAACGCACCGACGGTCGCCATCGCCGTCAGCAGCACGATGTTCACCAGACCGATCAGCGCCGCTCCGCCGAAGATCGTCCCGCTGGACACCAGCTCGCCGCCACCACCGCTGGTGGCCAGCACCAGGTCGCCCACGTTGCTGTTGAGCTTGGTCCACACGCCCATCATGCCGAGCACCAGATACAGAATGGCCACCGCGACCATCCACACGAAGAACAGTGCCACCGACAGCAGCAGCGACACTTTCAGGGCACTCCACGGATCGATGTGGCGGATCTGCATACTGGCCCGCACCGGACCGCGAGATCGGTTGGCGGCCACCTGAACCCGCCCCATCGCCCCGGCCGGGCGGGCCGGCTGCTCCGGGGCGGCGGGGGTGCGTGGCTTCTGCACCGTCGGCTTGGGCGGCGCCGACCCCGAGAGGTCGGGGAGCTCACTGGCGTATGCCTCCGGGCGCGCGCCCTCCGTGCGTTGCTCGGTGCGTTGCTCGGTGCGTTGCTCCGGACGATTCTGTGGCGCTTCGCTGTCGGGTCGCGGCGGCGGCGGTCCGGGTACGCCCGACATATCGGGCGCGGCCGAGCCGGTGATGAACCGGTTCACCCGGGCCTCGACACTCGACGACGAACCTGCCGGCGGACGGGCCTGCCCTTCGCCGGCCGGTCGTTGTGGCGCACCGCCTTGTCGCGCCCGTGTCGCACCGCGCTGCCAGGGCGGAACCTCGCCGGATCCACCGTTAGCACCCGGTCCGGGTTGGCCCGGCTCGTTCGGTGCGCTCACCGCCACTCCTTAACTGTCCGCGTCGCCGCTCGACTCGTCGGATGCAGCGTCCAGCTCGGCCACTTCCTCCGTGCTGTCCTGCTCCTCGGCATTGCGGGCAATGGCTAACAGTGTGTCGCCCTCGCCCAGGTTCATCAAGCGAACGCCCTTTGTCTGGCGCCCGGCCTTGCGGACCTGTCGAGCAGCGGTGCGGATGACGCCGCCGCTCGAGGTGATGGCATACAGCTCACTGTCTTCATCGACCACCAATGCGCCAACAAGACTGCCACGCCGCCGGTCGTATTGAATGGTCAGGATGCCTTTACCGCCGCGGCCCTGAGTCGTGTACTCCTCGATGGCGGTGCGTTTGGCATAACCGCCCGCGGTCGCCACCAGCAGATACGTCCCCTCACGCACGACGTTGAGCGACAACAGCCGGTCGTCCTCGTTGAACCGCATACCCTGCACGCCCGAGGTGGCCCGGCCCATCGGCCGCAACGCCTCGTCGGTGGCCGAGAACCGGATGGACTGGCCGTTGGCCGAAACCAGCAGCAGATCCTCCTCGGCCGAGCACAGCACCGCGCCGACCAACTCGTCGCCTTCGCGCAGGTTCACCGCGACGATGCCGCCCGAGCGGTTCGAGTCGAAGTCGGTCAGCCTGGACTTCTTGACCAGGCCGTTCTTGGTGGCCAACACCAGATACGGCGCATCCTCGTAGCTCTTGATCTGAATGACCTGGGCGATGCGCTCTTCGGGTTGGAACGCCAGCAGGTTGGCGACGTGCTGACCGCGCGCCGTCCGCGACGCCTCCGGCAGCTCGTAGGCCTTGGCCCGATAGACCCGTCCCTGTGTGGTGAAGAACAGGATCCAGTCGTGCGTGGACGAGACGAAGAAGTGCGCGACGATGTCGTCCTGCTTGAGGCCGGCGCCCTGCACACCCTTACCGCCGCGCTTCTGGCTGCGGTACAGGTCGGTCTTGGTCCGCTTGGCGTAACCGGTTTCGGTGATCGTGACGACGACGTCCTCGCGGGCGATCAGGTCTTCATCGGACACCTCGCCGTCGGAGGCAACGATCCGGGTGCGCCGGTCGTCGCCGTACTTGTCGGCGAGCTCCTTGAGCTCGTCGCGCACGATCGCGCGCTGACGTTCCGGCTTGGCCAGGATGTCTTCCAGGTCCGCGATCTCGGCTTCGATTTTGGCCAGGTCGTCGACGATGCGCTGACGCTCCAGGGCGGCCAGCCGGCGCAGCTGCATGTCGAGGATGGCCTGGGCCTGGATCTCGTCGACGTCGAGCAACTCCATCAAGCCCACCCGGGCGACGTCAGCACTCTCCGAGGCCCGGATCAAAGCGATGACCTCGTCGAGGGCGTCGAGGGCCTTGACCAGACCGCGCAGGATGTGGGCCCGCTCGTTGGCCTTGCGCAACCGGTAGGTGGTGCGCCGGACGATCACGTCGAGTTGGTGGGCGACGTAGTAGCGGATCATCTGGTCCAGGCGCAGCGTCCTGGGCACGCCGTCGACGATCGACAGCATGTTCGCGCCGAAGCTGGTCTGCAGCTGGGTGTGCTTGTAGAGGTTGTTCAGCACCACCTTGGCCACGGCGTCGCGCTTGATCTCGACGACGATGCGCAGACCCACCCGGTCACTGGACTGGTCCTCGATGTTGCTGATGCCGGTGAGCTTGCCGTCGCGAACCTGCTCGGCGATCGAGGTGATGAAGTTGTCGTGGTTGACCTGATAGGGCAACTCGGTGATGACGATCGACGTGCGGCCCCGCGAATCTTCTTCGATCTCAACCACACCGCGCATCCGGATCGAACCGCGGCCGGTGGTGTAGGCGTCGTGGATGCCGGAGGATCCGACGATCAGACCCGAGGTGGGGAAGTCCGGACCCTTGACCCGCTCGCAGACCGCGGCCAGCGTGGTCTCTTCGTCGGCCTCGTGGTTCTCCAGGCACCAATAGACGGCCTCGGCCAGCTCCCGCAGGTTGTGTGGCGGGATGTTGGTGGCCATACCGACGGCGATACCGCCCGAACCGTTGGCCAGCAGGTTGGGGAAACGGCTGGGCAGAACGGTCGGTTCTTGCACACGGCCGTCGTAGTTCGGAATGAAATCGACTGTCTCCTCGTCGATTTCGCGCAGCATCTCCATGGCCAGCGGGGTCAGCCGGGCCTCGGTGTACCTCATGGCGGCCGCCGGGTCGTTACCCGGCGAGCCGAAGTTGCCCTGGCCGTCGACCAGGGGGTACCGCAGCGACCACGGCTGGGCCATGCGCACCAGGGTGTCGTAGATCGACGAGTCACCGTGCGGGTGATAGTTACCCATCGTCTCGGCAACGGAGCGTGCCGATTTCGCGTGCCCGCGATCCGGGCGGAAGCCGGAGTCGAACATCGCGTAGAGCACGCGGCGGTGCACCGGCTTGAGACCGTCGCGCACCTCCGGCAGCGCGCGCCCGACGATCACGCTCATCGCGTAATCGATGTAGCTGCGCTGCATCTCCTGCTGGATGTCGACCGGTTCGATCCGGTCGCCGGCTTCATCGCCTGGGGGCAACGTGGTATCAGTCATGCGATTCCTCTTTGTGCTTAGGCGAGGTTAAACGTCAAGAAAGCGAACGTCTTTGGCGTTTCGGGTAATGAAGCTGCGGCGAGCTTCGACGTCTTCGCCCATCAGGATCGAGAACAGCTCGTCGGCCGCCGCGGCGTCGTCCAGCGTGACCTGCCGGAGCACCCGGACCGAGGGATCCATGGTGGTTTCCCACAGCTCCTTGGCGTCCATCTCACCCAGACCCTTGTAACGCTGGATACCGTCGTCGACGTTGATTCGCTTGCCGGCCGCCTTACCCGCTTCGAGCAGGCCGTCGCGTTCCCGATCGGAGTAGGCGAATTCGGGATCGCTGCGCTGCCACTTCAGCTTGTACAGCGGGGGCTGCGCCAAGAAGATGTGTCCGTTCTCGACCAACGGCTTCATGAACCGGAACAACAGGGTCAACAGCAGTGTCGAAATATGTTGTCCGTCAACGTCGGCGTCGGCCATCAGCACGATCTTGTGATAGCGCAGCTTCTCGATGTCGAACTCGTCGTGAATCCCTGTTCCCAGCGCGGTGATGATCGCCTGCACTTCGGTGTTCTTCAGAACCCGGTCGATCCGGGCCTTCTCGACGTTGATGATCTTGCCGCGCAACGGCAGGATCGCCTGGAACATCGAGTCGCGGCCGCTCTTCGCCGAGCCACCAGCCGAATCACCCTCCACCACATACAGTTCGGACAGTCGCGGATCTGTGGAGCGGCAGTCGGCGAGCTTGCCGGGCAGACCGCCGATGTCCGTTGCACTCTTGCGCCGCACCAGTTCTCGGGCCTTGCGCGCGGCGATGCGGGCCTGCGCCGACGACACCGCCTTGTTCACGACGGTCTTGGCCTCGGTCGGGTTCGCCTCGAACCAGTGCGTGAGCTGTTCGTTGCAGATCTTCTGCACGAACGACTTCACTTCGGTATTACCGAGTTTGGTCTTGGTCTGACCCTCGAACTGCGGCTGGGAGACCTTCACCGAGATCACCGCGGCCAAGCCCTCGCGGATGTCGTCGCCGGTGAGGTTCGCATCCTTTTCCTTGAGCAGCTTCTTGTCCTTGGCGTACTTGTTGACCACCGTGGTCAGCGCGGCGCGGAAGCCTTCTTCGTGAGTGCCGCCCTCGTGGGTGTTGATCGTGTTTGCGAACGTGTGCACCGATTCCGAGTAGCCGGCGTTCCACTGCATCGCAATCTCGACCTCGTGGCCCTCACCCTTGCCGTCGAAGTCGATGACGCTGGGCTGGATCGCATTCTTCGTGCGGTTGATGTGCTTGACGAAATCGACAAGGCCGCCGGGGTAGTGGAACACCCGGTGCTTGACCTTGTGGGTTCCCGCAGCGGTCTCGGCCGCCTTCTCTTCTGCGGACTTCGGCGCTTCGGCGGTGTCGCTGACGACCTCGTCCACCACCTGTTCGGCGGTGACGCGCTCGTCGGTCAACTCGATCGTGAGGCCCTTGTTGAGGAAGGCCATCTCCTGCAGCCGGCGGGCGATCGTCTCGAAGTCATAGGTCGTCGTCTCGAAGATGTCGGGATCAGCCCAGAACCGGATGGTGGTGCCGGTCTTCTTCGTCTTCTCGCCCTGGCGCAGGGTGCCTGGCACCGACTTGTCGTAGGTCTGGAACCACTCGTAACCGTCGGTGCGGACGTCGGCTTCGAGCCGGCTGGAAAGCGCGTTGACCACCGAGACACCCACGCCGTGCAGACCGCCCGACACCTGGTAGGCGCCCTCTTCGAACTTTCCGCCGGCGTGCAGCACCGTCATGACCACATCGATGGTCGGGATCCCGGTGGAGTGCATGGCGACCGGGATACCGCGCCCGTCGTCGGTCACCTCGACTCCGCCGTCTTCGAGGATGCGCACTGACACGGTGGTGGCAAAACCCGCCATCGCCTCGTCGACCGAGTTGTCGACGACCTCCCAGACCAGGTGGTGAAGTCCTCGTTCACCGGTCGAGCCGATATACATGCCCGGGCGTTTGCGAACCGCCTCCAGGCCTTCGAGGACTTTGATCGAGTCGGCACCGTACTGTTCGTTGGCAGCCACTAGCGGGACGCTCTCCTTGGGATTCGCAAGCACACGATTCGTGACCGCGCGCGGGGTTCGATTCAGTCTACCGGTTGGTGCTCTTCGGACTGATTCTGTAGCCGCGTTTCTACACAGCTAGTTGCGCCGTGCACGGAATTTCTCGGATCGGCATACGTCCTGACGCTCGGCACCCAAATCAGCGGGCGTCTCGTGGCCGTCAGCCGACTGTGGTAAAGGGGCCTCAGCCGTAGGTGTCGCGCGGGCCCCGCCCAGAGATATGTAGTGGACCCTTGCGCCACGACGGTGCCACCGGCCCGGTGATCCTCAACGACTTCACGACGCCGTCACCGACCGCGGCGGCGATCTTGGCCAGCAGTTGCGACTGAACCATCCGCAGTTGGGTCGCCCAGGCCGTCGATTCGGCCGCCACACTCAGCACGCCATCCCGCAGGGCGGTCGGCTCGGCATGTTCGGCGATCTGCTCGCCGACCACCGTCGCCCACTGCGCGAACACCGCACCCTCGGCAACCTTGCTCGTCCAGCCGCGGGACTTGGCCAGGTCGTTGGCGGCGGTCCCGAAGGTCTGGGGGTCGCGACGATCCGGGCCCGGCCCAGACCAGGTGCGGCGGCTGCCCCGATCCGCACCGTGGCGCGCGCCGGGGGAGCGACGGCCCCGGCCTACTTCTTTACCCTGACTGCGCGCCGCACCGCGGGCTTCTTCAAGGGTGCGACGGACCAGGTCCATTCCGGTCAGACCGGCCAGGTGTTCCGGTGGCCCGGTCGGTTCGACGTCTTCGTCCTGGGGGTCGGTCATGAGGTCACCTCCGACATCCGGCCGTTGTCGTCATCACGCAGCGTAATCCCGATCCGGGTGGCATCCCAGTCTGTCGGGATGTCCTCTGCGACCGCGGCGGTGATCAGCACCTGCTCGGCATCGGCGGCCACACCGGCCAGCGCTCGGCGGCGAGCGTTGTCCAATTCGGCGAACACGTCGTCGAGGATCAACACCGGCTCACTGCCCTCGGTACGTAACAGTTCATAGGACGCCAACCGCAATGCCAGTGCCATGGACCATGATTCGCCGTGACTGGCGAACCCCTTGGCCGGCTGGTCACCGAGCCTCAATTCCACATCATCGCGATGCGGCCCGACCAGGCACACGCCCCGTTCCAGTTCCGCGGACCGCCGCGCGGCCAGTCCCGCCAGCAGCGCTGCCTCCAGATACTCGACGTCCTGGCCGGCGTCGGCGCCCAGGTCGACGCTACTGCGGTAGGCAATCGCCGCCGGCCTCGATGCGGGCGCTAGCAATTGATATGCCTTCTCCACTTCCGGAGCCAGCAGATTGGTGAGTTCGATGCGGGCGGCCATCAACTCCGCGCCGTGCGCGGCCAGGTGACCGTCCCACACGTCGAGGGTCTCGAGTACACCGACATCACCCCGAAACCGTGCTCCGGCAGCAGATTTCAATAGAGCAGTGCGTTGCTTGAGCACCTTTTCGTAGTCCGCACGAATCGCGGCGACTCGGGGCCTGCGCACCGACGCCAGCTCATCGAGATACCGGCGCCGTTCCCCTGGATCGCCACGCACCAGCGCAAGGTCCTCGGGTGCGAACAGCACCGCGCGCACCGCGCCGAGCACCTCCCGGGTACTGCGGACCGGAGACCGGTTCAGCCGCGCCTTGTTGGCTCGTCCCGCCGCGATCTCGATATCGACCGCGAGCTCGCGTCCCTCATTGACCACGATCGTCGAGATCACGGCACGCTCGGCACCGGCTCGGATCAGCGGGGCATCGGTAGCCACCCGGTGCGACCCGAGCGTCGCGCAATACCACAGCGCCTCAACAAGATTCGTTTTGCCGAAGCCGTTCTGTCCGACGAAGACCGTCCGGCCCGGGGCCAACTCGAGTTCGACGTGTTGCCACGACCGAAAGTCGCGTAGCGCCAAGTGCCGAACGTACATCGAGCCTCGTTATCCAGACACCGAAACCCGCTTGACGGCGTGTCCACCAAACTGGTTGCGCAATGCCGAGACGGCTTTCATCGTCGGCGAATCTTCTTGCCGCGAAGCGAACCTCGCGAACAACGACGCGGCGATCACCGGCATCGGAACCCGGTGGCGAATCGCCTCCTCGACGGTCCAGCGACCCTCTCCGGAGTCCTCGGTGTAACCCGAGATCGCGTCGAAGGACGGGTCTTCGGCCAACGCCTTGGCCAACAGCTGCTGTAGCCACGACCGCACCACGGTGCCGTTGGTCCACGCCTGGATGACGGCCTGGGTGTCCTTGATCAGAGGTTCGGCGGCGAGCAATTCGTAGCCTTCAGCGTAGGCCATCATCAGTCCGTACTCGATGCCGTTGTGCACCATCTTGGCGTAATGGCCGGCACCGACCGGGCCCGCGTGGACGAAACCGTCGGCCAGATCACCGGCGGGACGCAGCGTCTCGAAGATCGGCATCACCCGGGCGACGTCCTCGTCGCTACCGCCGACCATCAGGCCATAGCCCTCCGTCAGGCCCCAGATTCCGCCGGAGACACCCGCGTCGACAAATGAAATCCCTTTTGCAGCAAGCATTTCGGCGTGCTTACCGTCTTCGGTGTACTTCGAGTTACCACCGTCGACCACCAGATCACCGGGACTGAGCACCTCGGCCAGCTCGGTGATCGTGTCGTCGGTGATCGGGCCGGAGGGCACCATGACCCACACCACGCGGGGAGCGCTCAGCGCCTCGGCCAGGCCGGCCAGGCTGGGTACGTCGGTGACCTCTGGTCTGGGGTCATACCCGACGACGTCATGATCACCCTGGCGCAGCCGTTCGCGCATGTTGAAGCCCATTTTTCCAAGACCGACCAAACCCAACTGCATGTGTGCCTCTCTAGGTCTGCGGTCCGGATCAACCGGGTAGCCGGACCGGCATCAACAGATATACGTAGTCGGTCTGAACGGCAGGGAACGGCCCGGTGCCTTCTACCTGTTCTTCGCCATTGGCCGGCCGCAGCACCGCGGGCCGGCTCGGGGTGGTGAAACCGAACGTCACGCGATCGGAATGCAGCGAGCCGAGGCCATCGGTCAGATACGTGGGATTGAAGGCGATCGTCAGCGGTTCGCCGGCGAATTCGACCGGCAGGTCTTCCTCGGCGCGGCCGACATCGTCGGCACCTGCCGACAGTTTCAGCGCCCCGTCACCGAACTCCATCCGCACCTGGGCACCACGATCGGCGACAAGCGCCACACGTTTGATCGCATCGGTCAGTTCGGCCACGCCCATGGTCGCCACGGCCGTGTGCTCGGCGGGCAGCAGCTGACGGAATTTCGGAAACTCCGCGTCGAGCAGGCGCGTGGTGCTGCGCTTGCCGCCGCTGCGGATACCGAGCAAGCCCTCTTTACCGACCGCCGATCCGGCGCCGAGCGCCAGGTGCACCTCGGCACCGGACGTGCCGGCCTTCGCGGCTTCGGCCAAGGTTTTGGCCGGCACCAGCACCGCGGCTTCCAGGCTCGGCGATGACGTGGACCACGTCAGCTCACGCACCGCCAACCGGAACCGGTCGGTGGCCGCCAAAACCACTGTCTCACCGGAAATCTCCACCCGAATCCCGGTCAGCATCGGCAAGGTGTCATCACGTCCGGCTGCCACGGCGACCTGGCCGATGGCCTCGCCGAACAGGTCGGCCGAGATGACACCGGTTTCCTCGGGCAACTCCGGCAACGCCGGATAATCCTCGACCGCCATGGTCGGCAGCGAGAATCGGGCGCTTCCGCACGTCAGCGCCACCCGGGTGCCCTCGACGCTGACATCGACCGGCTTGGCGGGAAGCGCCCTGGTGATATCGGACAACAGCCGTCCGGACACCAAAACGCTTCCCGGAGAGGCTATTTCAGCAGGGACACGCACTTCGGCCGAGACTTCGTAATCGAAGCCGGAGATGGTCAAACCTTCATCAGAGCCGGTGAGCAACACGCCGGCCAGCACCGGCACGGTCGGGCGAGTCGGCAGATTACGAGCAACCCAGGCCACCGCATCGGCGAAGTCCTCCCGCACCAGGCGGAACTTCAAGTCGGAGCCAACCGTCGTAGTTGCCACGTGCACACAGTCCCTTCATCACCCAATAACTCCGACCAGCGTCCACCCCGTGGGTACAGCACGGGCCGGCGTGATCTGTGAGCGACAGCCGCAGAACGGCAGTCAGAAGAACAACCGTAGAGCGTCGGGCGCCATCTTGAAAGCTAATCGATCGGGGTGACAACAGCACCGCGACACCGAGCCTGACGTCCTGTGAACCGGCTGCTCCCCAATGCTGTCTTCAAAGAAGAAATGGAAGAGAGATAACGGCAACAGTAATAGGGCCTGTGCAACCTGTGCACCGACCGGTCGATCGCCTGCTCCGGTGCGGTGACGGCATGTGCATCAGTTGTGTATGACTGTCGGCGAATCACAGGGCGCGTGTGCACAGCCGCGAGTTGTTGTTTGTCATTCGGGTACTTCGGCGGAGTTGGCCGGTGTTGTCCACAACGGTGTGCACAAGCCGGGAGTGTGACCACTGGTACGACAGTGACCAAAGTTTTTTTGGGGAGATGACCGAAAAAGTGGGATTTCAGCGCTTGGAACGCTGGCGGATCCGGGTCGTGAGCTCCTTGACGTGATCGAAGACCTCACGCCGATGGGCCATTTCGCCACGAATCTTCTTCTCGGCGTACATGACTGTGGTGTGGTCACGGCCGAACGCCTGCCCGATCTTGGGCAGCGACAGATCAGTGAGCTCGCGGCACAGATACATGGCGATCTGCCGGGACTGGGCCAGTGCGCGGGTTTTTCCGGGCCCTCGCAGTTCCTCGACGGTGGTGTCGAAGTACTCGGCGGTGGCGGCCATGATGGCCGCGGTGCTGATCTGCATGGTGCCGGCGTCGGCGATGAGATCCCGCAGCACGATCTCGGCGAGCGCTTTGTCGATCGGAGTCTTGTTCAGCGAGGCGAAGGCGGTGACGCGGATCAGCGCGCCCTCGAGCTCGCGGATATTGCGCTCGATACTGCTGGCGATGAGTTCCAGAACATCGTCGGGAACATCGAGGCGCTCCATCTGAGCCTTCTTACGAAGGATGGCGATGCGCGTCTCCAACTCCGGCGGCTGTACGTCGGTGATCAATCCCCATTCGAACCTGGTGCGCAACCGGTCTTCAAGTGTCGCCAGCTGTTTCGGCGGCCGGTCGGAGGAGATGACGATCTGCTTGTTGGCGTTGTGCAACGTGTTGAAGGTATGGAAGAACTCTTCCTGGATACCTTCTTTGCCTTCGATGAACTGGATGTCGTCGACCAGCAGCACGTCGATGTCGCGGTAGCTGCGCTTGAACGCCACCTTGCGGTCGTCGCGCAGCGAGTTGATGAAGTCGTTGGTGAACTCTTCGGTCGAGACGTACTTCACCCGCATCCCGGGGAACAGCCGCTGGGCGTAATTGCCGGCCGCGTGGAGCAGGTGGGTCTTACCCAGACCGGATTCGCCCCAGATGAACAACGGGTTGTAGGCACGCGCCGGCGCTTCGGCGATCGCGAGTGCGGCGGCGTGCGCGAACCGGTTGGACGCGCCGATGACGAAGGTGTCAAAGGTGTAGCGCCGATTGAGACTGATGCCCGGCGCCTCAGCGGACGGGTTGCTGCGCGGACGTTCGATGAAATAGCTCGGCCAGGTTTCGTGCGCACTGGCCAACGCTTCGCGGTCCTCGTCGACCTCGTCCAGGTCGGCGTCGACAGCCGGCACCTCCGGGGCCGCGATGTCCTCTTCTGCTTCCAGATCGGGCGGGGCGATCCGTACACCGAGTTCGACCCGCTGCCCGAGCCGGCGGCTGAGGGCGTCGACGATCTGGGTCCGCAGGTGCCGTTCGATCTCATTCTGGACGAAACTGCTCGGCACCGACAGCAGGGCGAAACCCTCGGCGATGGTGAGCGGCTGGACCAGTTTGAGCCAGGCGCGTTGTTGCGGAGTCAGCGGTGCATCGCCGCCAGTGCCATTACTGAGGCGTGAGTCCGCAGTTCCGTCGCCGTTCAGCTCGGCGACCACCGAGCTCCACACCGTGGCGAACGCTGAACCGGGATCTTCGGTCAACGACAGATCCCCCTGGTCCGATCGGGCAAATTCCAAAAAGCAAAGAAGACGACGACAGATCTGTCCACATAGTTATCCACAGGTGTGGACAGGACAGTCGTCCTCGTCTTGCAGCTTATCGGCGCAGGAACTCGGGCCGGCAGTTAATCCGAGCAATCGGTGTCGTCTGGACTTCCGCCGGCCTGTGCCCCCGCTAGTTGATTGGCGCGCCGCCCGGTACTGAAGCGGCTTTGGCAGAAGCTAACAGTTTTCCGGGCGGGTGCCAACCGTTCTGCAACATTCCGATCACGTTGGTATAACGGCGCGGGAGCCGACGGTGACGGTTGTGACGGCTGTGTCTTGGTTGTCCTGGAACCGGCGTGATCCGGGCGGTGATCGAGCGCACGACAAGGCGGTTTGACCAGGGGAAGTGAGGTCAGTACCCTCGAACAGTCGCCCGTACGTGGCGATACGGCTGCGACCGGGATTCGGGACCGCGCCGGTTTCGAGCGAGACCAGAGCTTACCAACGGCAGTCGCGCTCGTCTGGGTACACACGCAAGCGTGTACACCGGACGGCGACCGCCATACGACGAGGAGATATAGCCGTGGCCAAGGGCAAGCGGACCTTCCAGCCGAACAACCGGCGCCGGGCGCGGGTTCATGGCTTCCGTCTGCGTATGCGCACCCGTGCCGGGCGCGCGATCGTGACGGGCCGGCGCCGCAAGGGGCGCCGTTCACTGACTGCCTGATCCACGAGATCAGGCGGCGTGCTCCCGGCTCAGTTCCGGATGACACGGTCTGCGGAGTTCGGCGCCACCATCAAGCACGGGGTGCGAGCGGCGCAGCCGGACATCGTCGTGCACGCGCGGCGTGAGTCCGACGGTGGCCCCCGGATCGGTCTGGTCGTCGCCAAATCCGTCGGCAACGCCGTGCAACGGCATCAGGTGTCCCGACGGCTTCGGCATGTGGCCAGGGCGGTCCTCCCGGAACTCACTTCTGCCGACCGGGTGGTGATCCGTGCGTTGCCCACCAGTCGGCACGCGGTTTCGGCCCGGCTCGAACAGCAGCTGCGAACCGGCGTTCGTCGCGCCCACGATTTGATGGAGAAGGCTCGGTGACCCACCTTCCGGTCCGGGCGCTGGTCTTCCTCATCGAGCTCTATCGCCACACCATCTCGCCACTGCGATTGCCGACGTGCCGGTTCACCCCGACGTGTAGTCAGTACGCCGTGGATGCGTTGACCGAGTACGGGTTGATCCGGGGGAGTTGGCTCACCCTGATCCGGCTGGGGAAGTGCGGACCGTGGCATCGGGGAGGATGGGATCCAATACCTGAGCGGTGCCCGCAGGCGCCCGGGGCCGATGTCGAATACGACAGCAGGAGCATGAATGTTTAACTGGTTCAGCCTGGACGTCATCTACTACCCGGTGTCGGGGATCATGTGGCTCTGGTACAAGCTGTTCGCGTCGTTCCTCGGCCCGAGTAATTTCTTCGCCTGGGCGCTGTCGGTGATGTTCCTGGTGTTCAGCCTCCGCGCACTGCTCTACAAGCCGTTCGTCCGCCAGATCCGGACCACCCGGCAGATGCAGGAGCTGCAGCCACAGATCAAGGCGCTGCAGAAGAAGTACGGCAAGGACCGCCAGCGGATGGCGCTGGAGATGCAGAAGCTTCAGCGCGAGCACGGGTTCAACCCGATCCTCGGCTGTCTGCCGATGCTGGCGCAGATCCCGGTGTTCCTCGGGCTGTTCCACGTGCTGCGGTCGTTCAACCGGACGCAGGGCGGCTTCGGTCAGATCCAGCTGAGTGTCGAGCAGAACCGCGCCACCGGCAACTACTTCTTCAGTCCGACCGATGTGGCGAACTTCCTCGACGCCCACCTGTTTGGAGCGCCACTGGGCGCGACCATGATCCAGCAACACGGGCTCGACGCGTTCACCGAATTCAACCGCGGCGCCGTCATCGCGGTCGGCGTGCCGATCATGATCCTGGCCGGCATCGCGACCTACTTCAACAGCCGCGCGTCGGTCGCGCGCCAGAGCCCAGAGGCCGCAGCCAACCCGCAGACCGCGATGATGAACAAGCTCGCGCTGTACGTCTTCCCGCTCGGCGTGGTGGTTGGTGGACCGTTCCTGCCGCTCGCGATCATCATGTACTGGCTTGCCAACAACATCTGGACCTTCGGTCAGCAGCACTACGTGTTCGGCAAGATCGAGAAGGAAGAAGAGGCGAAGAAGGAGGAGGCGCTGGCTCGCCGTGCGGCGAACGCACCGGCGCCGGGCGCCAAGCCGACCAAGCCGAAGAAGACTGCCGCGCCGGCCACCAACGGGTCGTCGGCTGCCGACGAGGACGACGCGGTTATTGCCGACGCGGACACCGGTTCCGATTCGGGGTCGGAGAAGCCAGCCGATGGCGGCACGGCGAACCGCACACCGCGCCCGGGAGCGCGGCCCAAGAAACGTAGGCGTTGACCGGAGATCGCTCCGGCGAAAGAGGGAGAGACACATGGCGGAAGCAGATATCACCGACGTGACGGAATCTGACGTAGAGGTCCGTGAGGGCGTGGACGGCCAGTCGGAAAAGGGTGACGACTTGGAGGAGCGCCTCGTCGCCGAGGGCGAGATCGCCGGCGACTACCTGGAGGAGCTGCTCGACCTGTTGGACTTCGATGGCGACATCGATCTCGACGTCGAGGGCAACCGCGCGATCGTGAGCATCGACGGTGGCGAGGACCTGTCGAAGTTGGTCGGACGTAAGGGCGAGGTCCTCGACGCGTTGCAGGAGCTGACCCGGCTGGCCGTGCACCAGAAGACGGGGGAGCGCAGTCGGCTGATGCTGGACATCGCGAACTGGCGGCGTCGTCGTCGCGAGGAACTGAGCGCGCTGGGTGAAAAGGTGGCCCACCGCGTGCTCGAGACTGGCGATCGTGAAGAGTTGGCACCGATGACGCCGTTCGAGCGCAAGATCGTGCACGACGCCGTTGCGGGTGTCGAAGGCGTGCACAGCGAGAGTGAGGGTGTGGAGCCCTCACGCCGCGTCGTCGTCCTGAAGGGCTGAAGTTACATCGATGTAGTTCTAGCTTCGGCGGCCGAGAAGACCGGAGGATGTTTCACGTGAAACATGGCGTTGCGCCCCCACCTCCGACGGCCGCCGAAGTCGTTTTCGGAGACCGGGTCAGCCTGGCTCAGCGCTACGCGGATCTACTCGCCGGCCCGGGTGTCGAGCGGGGATTGATCGGTCCACGCGAAGTAGACCGGTTGTGGGAGCGGCACATCCTCAACAGCGCTGCGGTGGCGGAACTCATCGAACCGGACGAGCGGGTCCTCGATATCGGGAGTGGGGCCGGCCTACCCGGCTTGCCGATCGCGATCGCCCGCCCCGATGTCCAGGTTGTCCTCATTGAGCCGATGCTCCGCCGGACCGAGTTCCTCGAGGAGACGGTGACGGCGCTCGGCCTCCCGGTGGAGATTGTCCGGGGCCGGGCAGAGGAGCCGGATGTTCGCTCTCGAGCTGGGGGAGCGGACGTGGTCGTCTCCCGGGCAGTCGCTTCGCTCGACAAGCTGACCCGGTGGAGCCTCCCACTGCTTCGTCCAGGCGGTCGCATGCTTGCCATGAAGGGCGAGCGGGCCGAGGACGAAGTAGTCGAGGGGCGGCGCGGCATGGCGTCGTTAGGCGCAACCGATGTGAGGGTGATGAGATGTGGCGAGAGCTATTCGGAACCACCCGTGACCGTGGTGATCGCGGTGCGGGGGGAGCGAGCGCCAGGCGGGAAACGGGCCACGCGAACGTCCGAGAAAAGAGGATCATGACTGTCCCACTGAACCCCGATTCTGCCGGGACCGCGGACGCCGATGTTTCACGTGAAACATGGAACACGCCCGATGACTTCGAGACACCGATCGGCGCCGCGGCTGAACGCGCGATGCAGGTTCTCCACACGGTCGCCGGTCAGCTGCCTCGACCGGGCCGCCGCCGCGTGTTCACGGTCGCCAACCAGAAGGGCGGCGTGGGGAAGACGACGACCGCGGTGAACCTCGCCGCCGCCCTCGCGGTTCAAGGACTGAAGACCTTGGTGATCGATCTCGATCCGCAGGGCAATGCCAGCACCGCACTCGGGATCGCCGATCGGCAGTCCGGCACGCCGTCGTCGTACGAAGTTCTCCTCGGCGAGATTCCGCTACAGGCCGCGATTCGGCAGAGCCCACACAGTCCTCGGCTGTTCTGCGTGCCGGCGACGATCGACCTGGCCGGCGCAGAGATCGAACTCGTCAGCATGGTCGCCCGAGAGAACCGGTTGCGCAACGCGCTGGCCGCACTCGATGACTCCGACTTCGACTACGTTTTCATCGACTGCCCGCCGTCACTGGGACTGCTCACCATCAACGCGCTCGTCGCGGCGCCCGAGGTGTTGATCCCGATCCAGTGCGAGTACTACGCGCTCGAGGGTGTTTCACAGTTGATGAGGAACATCGAGATGGTGCGTGCCCACCTCAACCCGCAACTGACCGTGTCGACCGTTGTCCTCACGATGTACGACGGCCGGACAAAGCTGGCCGACCAGGTCGCCTCCGAGGTGCGCCGGTTCTTCGGTGACAAAGTGTTGGGGACCGTGATCCCGCGAAGCGTCAAGGTGTCGGAAGCGCCCGGCTACAGCATGACAATCATCGATTACGATCCCGGCTCACGCGGTGCGATGAGCTATATCGACGCCAGTAAAGAGCTCGCGCAGCGGGCGACCCCGGCATAAGTGGAGGCACACATGTCATCGAAGAGCAAAGGCGGCCTCGGTCGCGGGCTGGCATCGCTGATCCCGACCGGGCCCGCGGACGGCGGTCCGCGGCTGGGTGACGCGGCGGCCGACGTGGTGATCGGAGGAGCCCCGCTGAACGTCGACGGCGTGGGAGCGATCTACCGGGAGATCGACCCCTCGGCCATCGAGCCGAATCCGCGGCAGCCGCGCCAGGTCTTCGATGAGGAGGCACTCGCCGAACTCGTGCACTCCATTCGCGAGTTCGGCCTCATGCAGCCGATCGTCGTGCGCGCGGTTCCGAAGTCGGCCCCGGGAGCGCCCACGCGCTACCAACTGGTGATGGGGGAGCGGCGCTGGCGCGCTGCCCAGGAGGCAGGTCTGGCGACCATCCCGGCGATCGTGCGGGAGACCGCCGAGGACAACCTGTTGCGTGACGCACTGCTGGAGAACATCCACCGAGTTCAGCTGAACCCGTTGGAAGAAGCGGCCGCCTACCAACAGCTGCTCGAAGAGTTCGAAGTCACCCACGATGAACTGGCTGCGCGCATCGGCCGGTCACGTCCGGTCATCACCAACATGATTCGGTTGCTGCGGTTACCGATCGCCGTACAGCGGCGGGTGGCTGCCGGCGTGCTCTCGGCCGGGCATGCGCGGGCACTCTTGTCCCTCGAGGGCGGGCCGGAAGCTCAGGAGGAGCTGGCCGCGCGCATCATCGCGGAGGGGTTGTCGGTGCGGGCCACCGAGGAGGCGGTCACCCTCGCGAATCGGTCGGAGGCCAAGGCGCCGACGGCCCCCCGCCGCAAGCCGATTCAGATGCCCGGGCTCCAGGATGTCGCCGAGCGGCTGTCGAGCACCTTCGACACTCGGGTGACGGTGAGCCTCGGCAAGCGTAAAGGCAAGATCGTCGTCGAGTTTGGCTCCGTCGACGATCTACAGCGCATTGTCGACATGATGAACCGGCCTGGAGCCTGAAAATCTAGGTGCGGCGATACCGGCTAGTTCCGTCACTGTGACGCCAACCTCGGCCCGCGTTCGCTGCCGAATCCGTCGAGCGAGGAATCACCCAGTGCACCAACACTTTTCGCTAGTCAGGGGCTGCGACCCCGGTAGCCGGGGCACCACTGGCACGTTCGGTGTCGGCTCTCCTATTCTGGAGGGGCTGTTGTGCGCGTTTGCACCGTGTGAAAGCCGGGGAGGCTAGTGTCCGTTCGCATCATGCCGCTGCGGCTCGAGGCGTTCGAGCAATTGCCGAAGCATGCCCGCCGGTGTGTGTTCTGGGAACTCGACCCCGCGACGCTCAGCGCCGGGGATTACCTTCCCGACCCCGAGTTCGAGAAGGAAGCGTGGCTGTCGATGGTCATGCTGGAGTGGGGCTCCTGCGGTCAGGTCGCCACCAAGGCGCCGGCCGACGGAACGGAGTCCGATGACGAGGAACCGTGCCTCGGCTACGTGCTCTATGCGCCCCCGCGTGCGGTACCGCGTGCGGGCCGCTTCCCGACCGGACCGGTCAGTGCGGACGCAGTGCTGCTGACGTCGATGGGCATCGAGCCCGGCCAGAGCGACGGGCTGACGCACTCCTTGATCAGCCAAGTGGTCACCGAACTCGTCCGCCGCGGTGTGCGGGCGTTGGAGGCGTTCGGCCGCACCGCCGACGCCACCGAACTACTCGATGTCGATGCCGCTGATCCCGAGATGCGCCAGGCCATCGAAGCGCTGGGGGACTGCTCCTTCGACCAGTGCATGATCGGTGCCGACTTTCTGATCGACGTGGGGTTCACCGTCGTCGCCCCGCACCAGTACTTCCCCCGTTTGCGGCTCGAACTCGACAAGGGACTGGGCTGGAAGGCCGAAGTCGAAGCAGCGTTGGAGAGGTTGCTCAAGAGCGCCCAGCTGCAAGAGCCGGTTGGCGCCGGCGCGGAGGTTCGGAGCTGACGATCTAGAGAGCTGGACGGGCCTGTTCTACCGACAGCTCGTGGGCCAGCAGTTCAGCGAAGGTGAAAGTGCCTGTGGGGCGGTCGTTCTTGCCCAACAGATAGAGGCGCTTGACGGCGGCCAGGATGCCCTCGGCAATGGAGTCGCGAGCCTGGTTGGTCACGAGCATCGAGCGGTCCCGTGGGTTGGTGATATAGCCGACGTCGACCTGAACGGTGGGCATTCTGGTCAGCCGCAACAGGTCCCAGGTTCGGCCGTGGGTGCGGCAATCACGTAAGCCGGTGCGCGCCACCACTTCTCGCTGAATAAAGTCGGCGAGGTTGCGGCCTATCGTGGACACCGAGCCGTGCGAGCTGCCGAAGTAGAACGACGCCACGCCGTTGGCCGATGCACTGGGCTGGGTCTCACAGCGCAGGCTGATCATCAGATCCGCGCCGACGGTGTTGGCGGTGGCAGCACGCTCGGCGTCCAGCGGGCTGCGACTGGCCGGCCGGGACAGGAAGGTCTCCATGCCGATCGCCGTCATCCGGCCTTCCAGCCGACTTGCCAAGTCCCACAGGATGTCTGCTTCACTGATCGGTCCGCCGGGGCCGTTGGTGATCAGCCCGTGGTCGTCGCCGCCGCGGCCCGGATCGATGATGATCCGCTTCCCCGAGAGCCGGGGTCCCGAACGGCGGACCAACTCTTCTTCGCGGATGGCGTGCAGCGAGCCGCCGGTGA
Organism: Mycolicibacterium vinylchloridicum; assembly: GCF_013404075.1. Lineage (GTDB taxonomy): Bacteria > Actinomycetota > Actinomycetes > Mycobacteriales > Mycobacteriaceae > Mycobacterium > Mycobacterium vinylchloridicum. The sequence continues at coordinate 194,186 of NZ_JACBJQ010000002.1, read as the reverse complement.
CCCGCGAACCGAGAAAATACAAGGAGCGCAACGTCTCCGGGCCACAGATGCCGTCGGCGGCCATTCCGTACTCGCGCTGGTAGGACATCAGCGCGTTGTGCGTCTGCAAGCCGAAGTAACCGTCCACCAACGCGGTGTAGAAGCCGAGTTCCTGCAGCTTGGACTGCAGCGTGGCCACATCGTCGCCGTACATGGGGGCACCGAACTGATGAACCAGGGTTCGGGCCCCGAGCCGGTAGGAAGCTTCCTTCAGAGCACGGTAGGTGGCCTCGCCGACGATCCCGTCGACGAGCAGCCCGCGACGCTGTTGAAAGTCGCGTACCGCGTGGTCGAGGTCGGCGTCGAACAGGTCGGCCGCCACGTGCCTTCCGGTGGTGAAATTCTCGTCGGGGTTGTCCACCAGGCCCAGGGCAGCCAACGCAGCGCGGATTTCGACGACGGCGCTGCTGCGGTCACCGCGGCGCAAGACATCATCTCGGCCGCTCCGGTTCCAGGAGGCATCGCCCCCGGCACCGTGGCGAAGACTCGACATACAGGGCCCTTCGGTCACCGTTTGTCAGCTAGCTATCTCAAGCCCTGACGATTGCACACAGGCTAGGAGGCATTCTCTCAGAAGCCTGCCGCATTCCGGAAAACGGCAGGCGACGCCGCCTGTAACGGAATCGTCTCGGTCCGGTCGGCTCGACGATGCCGCCGAGGAGCGAGGCGGGGGGAGGACCGAGACAATTGGTCGGGGCTAGACGATGTCGGCGATCTCGCGCAGCAGGGCCGCCTTGCCCTTGGCGCCGACGATCCGCTTCACCGGCTGACCGTCCTTGAACAGGATCATCGTCGGAATCGAGACCACCTGGAAGTCGCGGGCGGTCGCCGGGTTGGCGTCGACGTCGAGCTTGGCCACCGTCAGTGCGCCGGCCTTTTCGGTGGCGATCTCCTCGAGGACGGGGGCGACCATGCGGCACGGGCCGCACCAGGTGGCCCAAAAGTCAACGAGCACAGGGGTATTGCTGGAAAGGACGTCCTGGCTGAAGGAATCGTCGGAGACCGTTACGGTCGCGCCGCCGTCGCTCATTGATGTGCTCCAATCATCTCGGTGTTTGCAGTGTCGTCGGCATCGGCCAGCCAGCGCTCGGCATCGATCGCGGCCGAACAGCCCATTCCCGCGGCGGTGATGGCCTGCCGGTAGGTGTGGTCCACCAGATCGCCGGCGGCGAACACACCGTCCAGCGACGTCGCCGTGGTGCGGTCGCGAACCAGCACGTAACCCTCCGGATCGAGGTCCACGGCACCGCGCACCAGCTCGGAGCGTGGATCGTGGCCGATCGCGACGAACACACCCGTCACTGGCAGGGTGGATTCCTCGCCGGTGAGCACGTTGTGCACGCGCAGGCCCGACACGGTGGTGTCGCCTTCGACGGCGTCGACGGCGGTGTTGGTCAGGAAGGTGATCTTCTCGTTCTCGCGGGCGCGCTCGAGCATGATCTTTGAGGCCCGGAACTCGTCGCGGCGGTGCACCAGGGTGACGCTGCGGGCGAAGCGAGTAAGGAACGTCGCCTCTTCCATGGCCGAGTCGCCACCGCCGATGACGGCGATGTCCTGGTCTTTGAAGAAGAAGCCGTCGCAGGTCGCACAGGCGCTGACACCGCGGCCCAGCAGCTCCTGCTCGCCGGGAACACCGAGGTAGCGGGCCGCGGCACCCATCGCGAGGATGATCGAACGGGCGAGGTAAGTCTCGCCGTCGCCGGTCACCACCTTCTTGACGGGGCCGTCCAGCTCGACCGACTCGACGTCTTCCATCCGCAGGTCGGCACCGAAGCGCAGGGCCTGCTCGCGCATCTCGTCCATCAATTCCGGACCGGTGATGCCCGAACGGAAGCCGGGAAAGTTCTCCACCTCGGTGGTGGTCATCAACGCGCCGCCGAAGGAGGTGCCTTCGAAGACCAGGGGATTCAGCTGTGCGCGGGCGGTGTAGATGGCCGCGGTGTAGCCGGCGGGGCCTGATCCGATGACGATGACGTCATGAACTGGGTTGGCGCTCATACCAGCCTTTCTGCCCGGTCCCGGGCTGCAGGCAAATCACCTGCACGTCGGGTGCCTTATGGGCACCAGGTCAAACAACAGGGTAGGCCGCGCTGTTCCCGGCCGTGCACTATGGGCGGCGCACGGTCGTGTCGGCGATCAAACCGGTGTTCACCGAGCTGCATGTTGCAGCGACGGTCACCCCGATGATCACGTCGGGTTCGTCGCCGGGCAACACCAGGACGACGGCCGGCACGCCGTCGACCTGCAGCGTCGTGGCGCCCAGCACTTGCAGCGAACCGGGATAGCCCAGCGCGCTCAGGCATGCGGCCCGGCGTTTGGGGTCGGCGAGTGGACCGAAGTCCGGGCTGCGGGCGATCAGGCCGTTGAGCTCGCGGCTGGATATCGGCATCTTGGGCGTGACGGTGATCATGCTGGCGCTGGTCAGGGTGCTGGTGGTGGGGCCGGACGACCCGAGCAGCGCCGCGGTCCCGACGCCGACGGCCGTCAGGACGGCCGCGGCGCCGACAGCGGCCGCGATGAGGCGGCCTCGCCGGATGCCTGGGTGTCGGGAGTGGGCGGCCGGGCCGGTGGACGCCGGGTCGACGGTATGCGATGGCTCCACCCGACCAGTGTGCCCCCCGGGGAGTATCAGGCCAGTAGCCCGGCCAGCCGGGCCCGGCCACGCGCGCAGCGGCTCTTGACAGTGCCCTCGGCTACACCGAGCAGTGCCGCGGCGTCGGCCACCGAATAACCGTGCATATCGACCGCCAGCACCGCCGCCCGCTGCTCGGCGGGCAGTCGCATCAACGCGCGGCGCACCACCAGCACGGTGTCCACCTGAGATGTCCGATCCGCGACCGCGGTGTCGTCGCTGAGCGGCGTCGTCGGTTGTGTGCGGCGCAGCCGGTCCAGGCAGGCGTTGATGACGATGCGGTGCAGCCAGCTGCCCACGGCGGCGTCGTGCCGGAACGAGGCGGCTCCGCGGTGCGCGGCCAGCATGGCGTCCTGCATCGCGTCGGCGGCGTCTTCCGGGTTGCGGGTGGTTCGGCGCGCCAGCCGGTACAGCCGGCGCTCGTGGCGGCCGATCAACTCCTCGAATGCGTAGCGGTCGCCGGCGACGTGGGCGGCCAGCAGATCGGCGTCGCTGCGAACGACGGTCGGACCGAGAAAGCTGAGCATGGCCGCACGGTATTGAAACCGCCGTATCCAGGCACTTCACCCGGAGCGAACCCTGTTGAGAACCTAGGAGGCGGCCTTGACGGTCAGCCCAGAGATCTCGGTCTTGTTCTTGCCGTCGGTGGTGCCCATCGTGGAGATCCACACGACCAGATACGAGGTCGGCTCCTTGGCATTGACCTGAATCGTGTTGGCGCCCGGCTGCAGTGAGGTGGCCTGGGCCAGCACCGTGGTGTCGTCGAGGGTGGTCGGATTGGCGGACGACGCTGAGCGGATCTGCACCTGGGTGCCGGTGCTGGGCACGGTCAGCGACACGCTGCCGACGGTGGTCGGCTGCGGCAGCTGCAACAGCAATCCGACCCCGTTCTTGAAGTTGGGGAACGGATTGGGGTCGGTGTAGGTGTCCGTCGGCCAGCCGGTACCGGGGCCACCACTGACAGCCAGGTCCGCCTTGTCCGGGTTATCGGCACCGCCGCCCGGTGAAAAGACGGTCACCCTAACGGGTTTGACGGTACTACCGCTGGCCGCGCTGTCCTGAGTCTGCGATGTCGACGGGTTCAGGCCGAGCTGATCACCCTTGAGGCCGCCGCCCACGTCACCGAAGATGCTGCTGAGCACGGAAGCCAGCACGATCAGGGCGATCACCAGGATGCCGGCGCCGACCCCCACGCCGATCAGCAGATTGCGCTTGCGCCGAGCCGCCGCTTCGGCGTCGGGTGCGGCCTCGGCCGCAGTTGGCAGCGGGCCGACGGGTTCGACGGGCTCGATCAGGTCGGTGCGATCGGCCACCGCAGTGGCCTGTTGCAACAGATTCAAAAGTGTTGGGGCCGAGCGGATACCGCCACCAGCCTGCACCGAGCGGGCAGCCGCAGCCGAGATCTGGAAGGGGATCGCGCCGTCGACCGCGCGAGGCTCCAGCGGAACACCGGCGGGGTCGGTTTCGGCCGGCTGCAACCCGCTGGGCGCGCCCTTCTCCGGCAGCGGCCAGCGATCGACCAGCAGGGCATACAACGCCGCACCGATCCCGCGGATGTCGTCCTCGGGGGTGGCGTTGGGCATCGTCGCGGGAAACGCCAGCGCGACATCACCTTCGATGCTGACTCGCACCCGGCTCGGGTGGTCGATGGACAGCGCCACGCCCTGGCTGTGGGCGGCATCGGCGGCGGCGGCCAGCGATTGGACAGCCCGTGCGCCGCCGATGGCCGACGGCGAGGTGTCGGCCACCTCCTTCAACGACCCGCCGCGGATCCACTCCGAGACCACCAAGCCACCGGAACCGGTGTTGGCGACATCGAGCACCCTGGCGATGCCCGGCCGCTCGACACGGCTGAGTTTCAGTGTGCGGGAAAGGATTTCCTGCACCTGCTCGTCAGTCATGGTGCGGTCGGGATCGACGAACGTCAGTGCGACCTGCCGGTCCAGCGCGGTGTCCAGCGCCTGCCAGAACTGCAGCCCGGGCGGGCCGCCGTGGGAGACCAGCAGCCGGTAACGCCCGCCGGCGATGCTGGCGCCGGGAATGAGGTGGCTCTCGTCATCGTCGGCGGTGGATTCCAGGGCCGCTTCGGTCCCGCCCTCAGCCGGCGGAACCGCCGGTGCGACCGTGCCGACCTGGACCTCGGCGGGCACATCTGGCTGGAAGTCGCCGGCTGCCTGGCGAGGGATCTTCGTGGTCGCGTCGCCGGTGTGATCGGCGGGAGGCATGCCCGAGGGTCGGTCGTCCACCTCCGGTCCTTTCCCCGTCGCGTCCGCGGTTCCATACGAATTGCTGTGCTCAGGGTACGTGACCGGGGTCCGGACCTGCGGCCGGTCGAGCGCAGCGACGGCTGTGGCGACAACCGGCGGGGTCCGGGTGATGCGGCGTTTGACCGCGCCCCAGGCGGCGATCGCGTCCGGAACCCGCGCGGCCAGCATCACTGCGCCGAGGATCGGCAGCATGATCAGGCCGAGTACCAGCAGCCGCAGCAGCGATCCGACGCCGCCGCCATGCTCGGTCAGTGCCCGCAGGCCCAGCAGTCGGTCGACGACGTAGGCGATCAACCCGGCGAGCAGCGATGCGGCCGTGGTGACCAGGATCGTGCGACTCACCTCGAGGTCGAGCAGTGTGCCCCGCGGCGGCTTGAGTGCCCGGTGCAGGAGCAGATAACCCAGAATCGCTCCGGCCAGGAATCCGATGCCGTTGGCCAGGCCCAGGTAGCCGGCGACCAGTTCCTTGTCTTCGGTCAGATGCGGTGCCACCAACGATGCCGCGATCTTGACGGCGGTGATCGCAATGATGATGACGATGGGCGTCCACGGTTGTTCGCGGGCGTAGAACACCCGCAGCTGCAGCAGCACCAGCGCGTAGGGGATCAGCGTGAACGCCGAGAGGCTGATTGCTATCCCGAGGTAGTTCGCGTCGACCTCGCCGAACTTGCCGTAGGCGAACAACGCGCTACCCATCGCCGGGCCGCCGACCGTCATGAACGCCACGATCGGAATGAGCGTCACCATCGTCAGCCGCGTGGCCAGTGACAGGTCGGCCAGCACCGCCGGACCGTTGTCGGCGGCCGCGTTGCGGCTCAGTCGCGGCATCACGACCGTCAGCACGGTGACGCCGATGATGCCGAACGGCAGCATCAGCACCAGCCAGGTGTAGTTGTAGATCGCCGGGCCCGACGCGGCCGCCGTACTGGCGATCTGGTTGACCACCACCAGGCCGATCTGGCTGATCAGCACGTAGAGCACCATGGCGCCGGCCATGGTGCCGAACCGCTTGAGCCGATCGTCGATGCCCCACAGCGGACGCAGGCTGATCCGTTCGGCGCGGATCGCGACCAGCAGCACCGCCGCCTGGGCCACCACGCCCAGCGTCGTCCCGATCCCCAGGACCAGTAGCTTGGCGTTGCCCATTTCGACCGGATCGACCGAGAGCGGGCCCGGCACAAGGAGATACAGGCCGAGTGTGGCGATTGCGACGACGTTGTTGACCACCGGAGCCCAGGCCGGCGGCCCGAACACGTTGCGGTTGTTCAGGATCGCCATGAAAACCGAGGACAGCCCGTAGAAGATCACTTGCGGCAGAAGCAAATACGCGAACGCGGTGGTCAGTGGCTGGTTCACTTGCGGGTCGTGGCCGAGCATCAACCGCACGAGCAACGGCGCCGCGGCCACCGACACGATGGTGGCCACCAGCAGCAGCGTGGTGGCCAGCGTGACCAGTCGCCGTACGAAGGCCTCGCCGCCGTCGGCGTCGTCGCGTTCGGCGCGGGCCAGTACCGGGACGAAGATCGCGGTGAACGTCGCCTCCAGCACCAGGGCCGCAATCAGGTTCGGCAGCTGATTGGCCACCGTGAACGCACTGGACAGGGCGGCGCCCAGAATCGCGGCCAGCAGCACGATCCGGGTGAATCCGGTGATGCGGCTGACGAGGGTGGCCAATGCCATCCCCCAGGAGCGCGAGACCACCGCGGCGTCGGAAAGCTCGGCGACGGGCCGCCGCGGCGGCGTCATCCGCGACCCTCGGCGCGGGCCCGCCGGGGGCGGTCGAGGTCGGCAGGGTCGGGCTGGCCGCGGAACCGGTGGTAGAGCCGGCGTCCGACGAGCAGCGCCAGCACCGTGCCACCGACCAGGGTGATCGCGAACAACACCTTGCCGTAGGCGTTGGAATGCACCGAGAGGCGAACCGGCTCACCGAGCTGGAGCCCGTCGGGGGTGCGCAGGGTGACGTCGACGGCGACCCGCTGCGTGAAGTGCACCTCGATGGGAACCCGCAGCGGGAGGTAGCCCGGAGGCACCTCCTGCTCGCCGAGATCGGTCACCGTCATTCCCGGTGGAGCGTCGACCTGCAGGCGCACCCGGATCGGCACGGCCAGGTCGTTGCGCACCGCCAGCGGCAGCGGGCTGTGCTCGGTGGCCAGCGTGTAGGAGCCGCCGGGGTTGACGATCGTCACGGCCCCGAACAGGTCGTTGATGGTGGCGCCGACCGCCCCGAGGCGATGCCGGGCCAGATCGTTGCGCTCCTCGGGCGGCTCGGTCTGGCTCAGCGCGCGGAGCATGTCCTCACGCAGCGGGGCCGTGTACTGCTGGCCGGTCAGGCCGGTGCGCGGGTCGGTGGTCAGCGCGGCGGTCAGGCCCCACAGCCGGCCGACCTGGCCGGCGATCGTCGTGATGACATCGTCGTCGAACTGGCCGCGGCCGGCACCGGACAGTTCGGCGCCGGGACTAGCGGGGGCCACCGCCGTCGACTGCGCGATCAGCGCATCCAACGGGCGGGCCACGGCCAGCCCGGAGCGGATCGTGGTGGCCAGTGCGGTGAGCATCGACTGCGCGTCGCTGGGCTGCGGGCTCCACTTCAACGGCGGCAGCAGGATCTGGTCGCGCGGTTCTGCCTCCGGCTGCAGCGCCCGCCACAGCATCGACGAGACGGCATCCTGGCGCCGGGCGACCGTCGAGTCGTGATCGACCGGAACGTCGAGCGACGAATCCAGATAGGTGGGCAGGTCGGGATCGGTGCCGACGGCGGCCAGCGCGGCGCCCACGGCCGGATCGAACGGCGCCATCACCACCTGCGGTGACAACCGGCGCGGTGTCACGTCGGCGATCATCGGCTCTCCGGTCGAGGAGTCCTGCGCGGAGCAGTCAGCGGCCGCGATCGCCACCGTCGGACCCTGGGCGTTGAGCAGGTCCACCGCGGGTGCGGTCAACGGCCCGTTACCCAGGATCGTCGCGCCGCGGAGGGACGTCACGCCCAGGATCTGATCGACGATGTCGCCGGCGGTGCCGGTCGCCGCGGATTTGAGCCCGGCGTCACCGACCCGCTCGAGCGCGCCGAGATCGGCCTGCGCGTAGGGGGTGGCGGCAACGCACATCCGCTGGGCCATCCCGCGAAGCTTGTCCAGCCAGGCCACCGCGGCGGCCTGCCCGGTGCCAGGGTGGGCGGCAGCGCCCAACCCGTCGGGTGCGTCGGCGACGACGTAGCCAGCGGTCATCGCGTTGACCGTCACCAACAGGTCGGGGTCGACGGCCAGGCACAGCGCGCGGGCGGTGTCACCGCCGGGATCCACGGCGGGGCTGGTGGCGAACTCGACCGCCGACAGCAGGGTGTCCAGCCGGCCCCCCGGGGCCAGTGACACCGCCAGGTCGTCGTTCATCAGCCGAACCGGCGTGGTGCCGCCGGGGACCCCGGGCGCCAGCCGCGGCTTGTCGGCCAGCGGCCAGAGCATCGTCACCTGGACCGGTTTGGTGGTGTCGGGGGGCACGACGTCGGCCACGGTGTCGGCCGCCGGGTCGGCCGCCTCGGGCGGAACCCCGAGAACCGGCAGCAGGAACCGGGCGTCGTCGAGCCGGGCGGCGTCGCCGTAGTCCGGTGTGCCGTTGATGTTCACCAACAGCGGGTACACCCCGGGCCGGTCGATGCCCAGTGATGGCGTGGTGCGCGAGCGGATCGGATAACTGAAGCTGAACCCGACGGCTTGGCCGCGCTGCATCTCGGGGGCGACCTGGTTGAATTCGCCGACGGGCTGGAACTGGTCGTTGGCGCCGTCGAGATTGGTGCGCAGTCCCGCCGAGGAGGTCACCGCACCGGCGTGTTCGAGGCGCGCGACGACGTCGCGCACCGGTCGGTCACCGACGTTGGTGACGGTGCCGGTGACGGTCACGGTCGGCTCACTGGTGGTGGTGATCAGGTCCGGCGACACGCTGTCGATGCGGACCTGAAGGAACGGCGTCGACCCGGGTTCGCCCGCGGCAGCGGGCGCGATCGTTGGCATCGCGAGCAAGGCAAGCACACCGAGGATCACCAGGACCCGGGGCAGAATGCCGACCCGCCTCGGCATGGTCACGTTCCCGGTCCGCAGCCGTTCGTCCGCGGGCCGGATTGACGCGGCCCGGCGTCGTCGGAACGACGGTTGCGGGTGTGCGAATGCGTTTGGGGGCGGCGGCGCGGTGACGTGCGCGGCAGTGGCGGCAGTGCGGCGACACCGTCGGACTGCAGCAGTTGGATCAGCTCCCCGGCGACCTCGGCGAGGCGGCGTTCGTCGGCGTAGGCCAGCCGCTTCGCGAGTTCCCCGACGGGCACCCAGGCCACCTCGGTGACTTCGACGTCTTCGTCGCACAGTTCACCGCCGGAGAACTGCATGAGGTAGTGGTGCACGGTCTTGTGCACGCGGCGGCCCTCGGTGACGAACCAGTAGTCGATGCTGCCGAGCGCGGCCAGAACCTGACCGCGGATACCGGTTTCCTCGGCGACCTCGCGGATGGCGGTTTCTTCCGCCGTCTCACCTTGTTCGATGTGTCCCTTGGGCAGTGACCACAACATCCGGCCCCGCCGGTCGACCCGGCCGATCAATGCGGCGACCTGAGATTCGGGCGGGCCATCGATACCGTCGATGACGAGGCCGCCCGCGGAGGTCTCGTGCACGGTACGCAGCCGGGCCGGTGCGCGCCGCGACGATCGGGGCCGCCCGGGTTTGCCCGGCCGCGGCTGGCCGTTGCCGCTGTTGGCGGCCGGGGGAGGGACTGCAGTGCCGGCGGTTTCGGTGGTGGCGGTCTCCGCTGCGGCGGGATTTGCCGGACCAGCCGCGCGACGGCCGCGGCGCCGGCCCCGGCGCCGTCGTGGTTTGGCCTGTTCGCCGTCCGACACCCAAGCGATAGTAGCTGGCACGGGATGGCCCACCGGCCACACTCGCCGGTAGCGGCTCGCTTGTCTGCCGCCGGGGACGACTAGGCTCACCCCACGTGTCCGAAGCCACGCACGACGTCGAGCTGCTCGCCCGGGCGCTCGTCGCCCTCAACCGACACGGTGAGGTGCTGCGCGGAATCGGTGGCCTGTTCGCTGCCGCGGGACACGAGCTCTACCTCGTCGGCGGCAGTGTGCGCGACGCCGTCCTCGGCAGGCTCACCGCCGACCTCGACTTCACCACCGACGCCCGGCCCGATGTCGTCCAGCGCATCGTGCGGTCCTGGGCCGACGCGCTATGGGACACCGGCATCGATTTCGGCACGATTGGCGTCGGCAAGGGCAACGACCGCCTCGAGATCACCACCTTCCGCGCCGACAGCTACGACCAGGTGTCGCGCAACCCACAGGTGAAATACGGCGACCGGCTCGAGGACGATCTGGTGCGCCGCGATTTCACCGTCAACGCGATGGCGGTGCGCATCTCCGCCGACGGCCCCGGCGACTTCATCGACCCGCTCGGTGGTCTCACCGCGTTGCGGCAGCGCGTCCTCGATACCCCGGCCGCGCCCGAGGTGTCGTTCGGTGACGACCCGCTGCGGATGCTGCGCGCCGCACGTTTCGTCTCTCAGTTGCAGTTCGACGTGTCCGACCGGGTGCGCCGCGCGATCGTCGAGATGGCCCCGCAACTGGAGCGGATCACCGTCGAGCGGGTGGCCGTCGAGCTCGACAAGCTGCTGCTGGGTGTCGACCCGGTGGCCGGTCTCGACCTGATGGTGCAGACCGGTATGGGTGACGTGGTGCTGCCCGAGATCGGCGGCATGCAGATGGCGATCGACGAACACCATCAGCACAAGGACGTCTACCAGCATTCCCTGACGGTGCTGCGGCAGGCCATGGCCTTGGAGGAGCAGCCGGATCTCGTCCTGCGGTGGGCGGCGCTGCTGCACGACATCGGCAAGCCCGCCACCCGCCGCCACGAGGCGGACGGCGGCGTGAGCTTTCACCACCACGAGGTGGTCGGCGCCAAGATGGTCCGTAAGCGGATGCGGGCACTGAAGTACTCCAAGCAGATGGTCGACGACGTCTCGCAGCTGGTGTATCTGCATCTGCGGTTCCACGGATACGGCGACGGCAAGTGGACCGATTCGGCGGTGCGGCGCTACGTCGCCGACGCCGGACCGCTACTTCCCAAGCTGCACAAGCTCGTTCGCGCCGATTGCACAACACGCAACAAGCGGCGGGCGGCCCGGCTGCAGGCCAATTACGACCAGCTCGAGACACGCATCGCCGAGCTGGCCGCCAAGGAGGACCTGGCTCGGGTTCGCCCGGATCTCGACGGCAACGAGATCATGCGGCTGCTCGGTATCCCGGCCGGTCCACAAGTCGGACAGGCCTGGAATTTCCTCAAGGAGCTGCGGCTGGACCGCGGGCCGCTGTCCCACGACGAGGCCGTTGCCGAATTGCTCGCCTGGTGGAACGCGAAGGACGACCCGAACGTCTAAGCCGGGTATGGATTATTGCCTGGGATCCGGCGACGGAACGGCGACGATGTTCAGCGGCCACGCGAGCGTGGACATCGACGGCGACGGAGAGCTCGACGGGGTGCGCCTCGACATCGACGGGGACGGCGTCATCGATGATGCACTGGCCGATTTCGACGACGACGGCCTGGCCGACCATGCCGCTTTCGATCTCGACGACGACGGCACGGCCGAAGCCCTGTACACCGACGACGGATCCGGCTCTTGGGCGCTGACGCCCGCTGGCCCGGGCGGGCCGCTGCGCTGGTTCGGCCTCGACGGTATCGAGCACACCGCAAGTGGCGCAATCGATTTCGACGGTGACGGTCGGACCGACCGGCTGGTGGACGTCGACCGCGATGGGTTGGCCGACCGGGCGTTGCACGCCGCTCCAGACGGCAGCTACGACGCCGGCTACGTCGACACCGACGGCGACGGCAGCTGGGACGTCACCTTGGTCGACACCGACGGTGACGGTGCTTCCGACGACGCCGGCCCGGTGTGATCGCCGACCGCCGGAACGATACAAACCCCACCGGATTCGAGGAGTTCACGCGCGGCTTCCCACCGCAGCGGCTGGTGGTAGAGGAAGCCCTGGCCCACGTGCGCCCCGAGATCCAGGAGGGTGTCGCGTTCGGCCATCGTCTCGATACCTTCCACGACGAGGTCGAGGGCCAGCGCGCTGGCCAACGACACCACCGACTGCACGACGGCGCGTTGTTTGGCGTCGCCTTCGTCGAGAGCCGCGGCGAACGAGCGGTCGAGTTTGATCTGGTCGACCGGCAGGGTGCGCAGCTGGGTCAGCGACGAGTAGCCGGTGCCGAAGTCGTCGAGGGACACGCTCACCCCGGCGTCCCGGAGCCGGGCCAGGGTGGGATGGGCCACCCGCAGGTCGACGAGCGCGTGCTCGGTGAGTTCGATGATCAGCGATTGCGGTGGCAGCCCGGCAGTTTCGAGCAGATGCAGGACCTCCTCGGCGAACCCGGGTTCACGCACCTGGCGGGGTGACACGTTGACCGCCATCGTCAGGTCGAGCGCCAAGCCGTCGGCCCGCCACCGGGCCAGGGTCTGGATGGTCTCCCGCAGCACCCATCGGCCGATCTCGACGATCATGCCGTTGTCTTCGGCCAGCGGAATGAACGCACCGGGAGACAGCACCGGCAGTCCGGGACGGTGCCACTGCAACAGCATCTCGAAGCCGATCACGATGCCGCTGTCGAGCATGACGATCGGCTGGGCACGCAACCGCAACTGGTCGCGTTCCACCGCGTGCCGCAGCGCCGAGTCGAGGTCGAGGCGCTGGGCGACCTCGGCTTCGAGACTGGAATCGAAGACGTTGATGTGGCTGCCGTCGGTGAGCTTCGCCCGGTACATGGCCACGTCGGCTTCGCGCATCAGCTCGGCGCCCGACACCGTCGATTCGTCGGCGAACGTGATCCCGATGCTGGCGTCGACGAACGCCTCCTTGCCATCGATCGTGTACGGCGCACTGAGCGTGGCGCGGATTCGCTCGGCCAGTGCGATGGCCTGAGCCCGGTCGGGCAGTTCGGGGCAGAGCACCACGAACTCGTCGCCGCCGAGGCGGGCCACCGTGTCGGTGTCCCTGATCGTTCCTGACAAGCGCCGCGCCGCCTCGATGAGCAACTCGTCACCACCGGCGTGACCGATGGAGTCGTTGACCATCTTGAAGCGGTCGAGGTCGCAGAACAGCAGTGCCAGCGGTGTGCCGCGGCGGCGGGCCAGCAGCAGGCTCTGCGACAGCCGGGTCAGCAGCAGGCTGCGGTTGGCCAGCCCGGTCAGCGCATCATGGCTGGCCTGGTAGGACAGCCGCCGCGCGGAGGCATCGCGCTCGAGTGCCAGCGTCACCAGATCGCGGCAGCGCACCAGGGCGGTATGGGCAAGGTCGTCGAGGGACTGTGGATCCCCGAACACCTCGAGCATCCCGGCGGCGTCCGCGGTGTCGTTGACCGCGGCGGTCCAGGCGGGCGCCGCCGATACGTCCGCACCCATCGGGTAGACGACAGACCGCGGGCCCAGCGCGATGCGGACGGCTGGAGCCCCGGAGACTTCGGCGGCCAGCTGGACGATCTGGCGCAGCACCGACGGCACCGGATCGGCGGTGGCGATCCGCTCGAGGATGCGGGCCTGCCCGCGTTCGAGTGCGGAGACCCGGTCGAGGCGGTCTTCGGTCTTGCGCAGCGCTTCCCGCTCCTCGTCGAAAGCCTTTCGGGCGGTGCGATATTGGCGTACCACGTTGGCCGCGACCCACCACAGCAAGGCCGCGGCGAGCACCAGCGCGGCGATGAGCATGGTCAGCTGGACGACCCCGCCACGGAGCAGCCCCTGTTCGGCGAGGCGATCGACACGGTGCAGTCCGGTCGGACTGCCCGCGGCCAGTGCGTGGGTCGCCTCGGAGAGCACCTCGGCCTTGGGCAGGATGGCGTCGGTCCACTGCGCCCGCTCGCCGGGGGGCAGCACACCCGATGGCGCCTCCGCGACCACACTGTCCAATGCGGTTAGCGCCCAACGGTATTCGGGCGTGGTGGCGTCGGCCGCGCTCATTCCGTTGGCGGCGATCACGCCGAGGCGCTGCGCGAGCAGGGCACGGGCCACCTGTACATCACGCCGGGGGACGACGCCGAGCAGGTACTGCTGGGCTTGTTCGACATAGGTGAGCGAATCGCGCACGGTGAAGAACGTGTTGGTGCTGACGGCTTCGCTGCGCGCGCTGGGGTCGGTCAATGCGCGCTGCTGCGCCGAGGATTGGATTCCGACCACCACCAACGCCATCAGCAGCAGTACGAGGACTCCGGCCACGACCTGTTGACCGCGGTTGAGGGTGAGCCGCGGACTGGGCGGGCTGAGCCACTGGTCGCTGATCACGAACCGGGCCCGGCCGGCGCCTTGACGATGATCGAGGCGAGGCTCCAGTTCCACGCGTCGAGGACCGACGACAGCGGGGTGTCGTCGGGGAAGACGATCCGGATCGGCCCGCCCTGGTCGTAGGGGATCGGTGCGCCGTTGCGGTCGGTGGCGATCAGCGCGCGCGACTCGATCATCGGCTTGGCGGTGCTGATGTAGTGGTAGTCGTCGAGCCCGACGGTATCGATGGTGGCGGTGTCCGGAATTCCGGCCTTGCTCAGAACGGCGGCCAGGGGAACGCCACTGTAGGTCTCCCGCCGTTTGACGAAGGGTTCGTCGAGGGTGACGGTGGCGCTGCCAAGGGCGTTGAGCGTGTCGAGGGTCAGCGACAGCGGCGTACTACCGCCGGTGACCGTGAGGACCGGCTCGAGTGCTGTGGGAGGGTCGATCGCTCCGATGCCGTACGGGTTGGGTGTCGGCGACGCTGCGGCACTCGGCACGGGGGCAGGGGCGGGGGCGGATGTGCAGGCGGCCGGTCCCAGGAGGCTCACCGTCCCCGCCGCGACGGCGGCAAGGAGGCGGGTGCGCATGAAGGGCGATGATACTGCCCAGGGCAACCTTTTTCCGCCTTCGTCAAAATGCGTTGGACACGCTCAATGGCACGCGACGCCAACCAATAGCAAATAACTAAGTAGATCTAGGTGTTATGTCTGGGGTGCGTTATCTACCCCGGCCGGGTGGCCCGGCGAAAGCTTGAGCGATTTCCAGCCACTTCGCGGCGTCGGCGCCGGTACCGACGACGTCGAGTTCAGCAAGGGGGCGTCGCTGCGTGACCAGGAAACAGAAGTCGAGTGCCGAGCCGGTGACCCGCTGGGCGGCGTCGCCGGGTCCCCACGTCCAGTGGCTGCCGTCAGGCGCGGTCAGGTCGACGTAGAACGGTTCGGCAGGCGGGGTCAGCTCGTGCACGGTGAACGCGAAGTCGCGGGTGCGCACACCCAGATGGGCGATCGACTTGAGCCGGGCCGACGGTGCAATCGGTGCCCCGAGTGCGTCGGCGACGTCGAGACCGTGCGCCCAGGTCTCCATCAACCGCGCGGTCGCCATGGATGCCGCACTCATCGGCGGCCCGAACCACACCAGCTTGCGCCCTTCGGCCACCCCGCGCAGTGCGGAGTGCAGGTGTGTGCGCGTCTCGCGCCACTGTGCGAGCAGCTGATCGGGCGGGGTGAGCGCCAACTCCTCGGCTGCTTTGTCGACGAAGCCCAGCGGGTCGGCGGCCGCGGCGGTGAGTTGTTCGCCGAAGGCCGCCTCGTCGGTGATCGACATCAGCGAGGCTCGGTCGGTCCACATCAGGTGGGCGATCTGGTGGGCGATGGTCCAGCCGGGCGCCGGGGTGGGCCGGGCCCAGCCGGCCGGGTCCAGCGGCGCGACCAGGGCGTCGAGGGCGTCGCTTTCGTCGCGCAGGTCGTCGACGATCGGGTCTGCGGCAGTCATGAATTGAACCTAGAGGGTCGGCCTGCGGCGACCGACCATGGCGTGCGCGGCCAGCCCGAGCAGATAGATCGCCGAGCCGGCCAATGCCAGGGCCGGTGAGTGGCCGTCGGCGGGGATCACCAAAGCCGACACCATGGTCGCCACGATGAATGACACCCAGAACACCGAGTCCTGCGCGGCGAAGACGTGCCCGCGCAGGGCGTCGTCGACGTCGATCTGCATCGCGACGTCGGCACACAGCTTGACCATCTGCCCGGCCAGCCCCACCAGGAATCCGCACACGATCATCACCGCCAACTGCAGTGTCGCGCCGGCCAATTGGACGATCGCCGCGCACACCAGAGCGCCGTTGGCGGTTGCGTAACGGCCCCACCGCTTGATCGACAGCGGGGCGAGGATGTTGGCCAGGAACGCGCCGCTGCCGGTGGCGGCGACGAAGACGACGGCGGTGCCCAGGCTCCCGACGGCCGGACTATCGCTGTGCCGCACGATCACCAGTACCAGCAGCGTGTTGATCCCGAACACCATGCGGTGGCTGGCAAGGCCGGACAACGTGGCCGCGACGGTCGGTGTGTTCAACACGGTGCGGGCGCCGTACAACCACCCGGTGGCCACCGTGTAGAACACCGAGCCGTGCACGGCGCGTGCGGTGTCGTCGGGTCCCAACTGATGCGGGGGAAAGCGCAACGACAGCACGAACGAGATCGCGACGGGAACGGCCACCAGGAGCATGATCGTCGCGGCGCCGGTGTCACCGGAACCGAAGAGCCAGCGGGGCAGCAGCATGAAATTCGCACCGAGGAAGGTGGCGGTGGCTCCGGTCGCGGTGGCGACCGAGTTCATCGTCACGACCTGGTGACGCGGCACGACGTGCGGCAGCGCCGCCGAGAGCCCGGAAGTCACGAACCGGCTGAATCCGTTGACGATCAGGGCGCCGCACAGCACCGTCAAATCGGTGGCCCCGACGGCGAGCAGCACCGCGACCCCGATCACCAGCACCAGCCGCGCGAGGTTGGCCACGACGAGCACCGCTCGGCGGTCCCAGCGGTCGAGCAGCGCGCCGGCGAACGGGCCGACGAGTGAGTACGGCAGGAACAGCACAGCGAATGAGGCCGCCACCGCCCACGGGCTGGCGGCGCGCTCGGGGTTGAACAGCAGGCCACCGGCCAAGCCCGCCTGAAACAGCCCGTCACCGAACTGACTGGCGGTCCGGAGCTCCAGCAGCCGCCAAAACTCCGGCAGGCTGCGCACCGATCGCCATAGCGAACCAGGTGCGCGGCTGTCGACCATCGGACCAACAGTACAAATATCCAGACGTGCCTGTTACCGCAGCAATACCTCCGTGATGCCATGATGGTGGGGTGTCACAGCACGAGGACCCCGAAGACTTCGTCGCGCCCGCGGCGAACCGGGTGCGACCGGGAACCCTGCTGTTGGCCAACACCGATCTGCTGGAGCCGACGTTTCGGCGCAGCGTGATTTATGTCGTCGAGCACAACGACGGCGGCACGCTGGGTGTGGTGCTCAACCGACCGAGCGAGACCGCCGTCTACAACGTGTTGCCGCAGTGGGCGAAGCTCGCGGCCAAGCCCAAGACCATGTTCATCGGCGGCCCGGTCAAGCGAGATGCCGCGCTGTGCCTGGGCACGCTGCGGGTGGGCACCGATCCGCAGGGCATGCCCGGGCTGCGCCACGTGGCGGGCCGGATGGTGATGGTGGACCTGGACGCCGACCCGGATCTGATCGCCCCCGCTGTCGAGGGAGTGCGCATCTTCGCCGGCTACTCGGGCTGGACCATCGGTCAGTTGGAGGGCGAGATCGAACGCGACGACTGGATCGTGTTGTCCGCGTTGCCTTCTGACGTTCTGGTCGAGCAGCGGGTAGATCTGTGGTCGCGGGTCCTGCGCCGCCAGCCGCTCCCGCTGTCGCTGCTGGCGACCCACCCGATCGACGTCAGCCGGAACTGATCTGCGGGGCGGCGGGCGGGTCGGCCGGCGACAGCACCCGCCCTCGTCAGGTCGTCGCGAGGCTCACTTGCAGGACAACGTGCAGCTGGCGCAGCTCCCCGCGCAGCTGGCTTCGGCTTCCCGCCGAGCCGCATAGCGAGCGCCCTGCCAGGAGCCGGCGGCGACGGTTCCCACCGCCCCGAGCACGCAGACGATCACGACGGTCAGCGCGGTGTGCGCCGGTGCGGCCAGAGCGGCCGACCCGCCCGCGGCCAGCATCACGGCCGCGGCCAGTTGGGTCGGCGCTACCGCCCGGAGCACCTGTCCGGTGACGTCGGCAGCGGGCGGCCGGGTCAGCGTCCAGACTCCCGAGCCACCGATCAGGACGGCCATACCCAGGCACACCACACCGACGACGAGCATGGGGCCACAATACGAGCCCGGGTTCAGCGCTGCTGAGCGGGCACCGCGCCGAGGGGAGTGGCGGCGGGCACCGCGGCCGGCACCGATGCGTCGGCGGGCGGTGCTGCCGCGGGTGCGGGTGCGGGAGCCGGCGCAGGTGCGGCGGTCGGGGACGAGACCCGGAAGCCGTTGACGATCGCGTCGGTTGCGTCGGCGGTGGCGACGACCTGGTTGGCCGCGGTGGTCACATACAGCGACACCAGGTAGTGGTCGGGTCCGGACGCGACGATGACGTGGCGGCGCGAGGTGTTCAGCGTCATGTCGTTCTCGCGGTAGGTGCCCTCGATGAGCGACGACGGGAAGCCGCCGAAGTCTGCCATCGAAGCGTCGGTCGCCTGCCAGTTGAACAGCTCCTGGCTATCCAGATAGCCGTGCGTGATCGCTTCCTTCGGGTCGAACTCGCCGACGAGCTGGTAGACCTTCAACTGGGCGTTGGAGGTATACAGCCCATCGCCGCCGAGGCGATCGGCCAGCACGGTGAACGCGTCGGGAACGTTCGGGTCGGGGACCACGCTCCAGCCACGCGGCATCGGCAGCACGAGGTTGAGCGCAGTGAAGCCGGCCGCCTTCTGCGGCTCCATCTTGACGCCCTTGTCCTTGAAGTAGTCGGCCAGCGTGCCGGACGCGGCAGGCACCAGGGTCTCCGGGGCGGCGGCCGGGACAGCCGGGGCCACGGCCTGCGGGACCGCGGCAACCTGGCCGGCCACCGGTACGGACGCGGGCTGGGCGGCCGGGGCGGCGTTGGCGGCGGCGGCCTCGGGGGCCACGGTGACGGTCTGGGTGATGGTGACGGGGGTCGGCGGCATCGGCAGTACGGGATCGGCGGACGCGCTGGCGCCGGTCAAGCCCGTGAACCCGAGTACGGCCGCCGTACCTGCGGCCACACCACCAATAGCCACCCGCCAGTTACGGGCATTCGTCATCATCGCAGCTGTCCTTCTCCACACGGTCGGGCCAGGTGAGACCCCTCGATAGGCGCCGACTGTAAGCACGCGCCGAGGGTCGTGGATAGGTCTGGAACCGAGCTGGAATCAACCTTCGACAGGACTGCAACGGAACCGATACCGGGCCGTTGTCTGTGGTGCGACGGGGGTCACACACCGCCATCGCCGGGGCGGCGGCCAGAGTGGCCCTTATACCCTGTTTGACGTGACCGAATCGCCGACCGCCGCAGCCACGGGCCCCGACGGCTCCGACAGCGACGTGCCGCGGCACCGCTACACCGCCGAGCTGGCCGGGCGGATCGAGCGGGACTGGCAGCAGAACTGGCAGCAGTGGGGCACCTTCAACGTGCCCAACCCGGTCGGCTCGCTGGCGCCGACCGACGGCTCGGCGGTCCCCGAGGACAAGATGTTCGTCCAGGACATGTTCCCCTACCCGTCGGGGGAGGGCCTGCACGTCGGGCACCCGCTGGGCTACATCGCCACTGACGTCTACGCGCGCTACTTCCGGATGACCGGCCGTAATGTGCTGCACGCGTTGGGCTTCGACGCGTTCGGATTGCCCGCCGAGCAATACGCCATTCAGACAGGCACGCACCCGCGCACCCGCACCGAAGCCAATATCGTCAACTTTCGCCGCCAGCTGGGCCGGCTGGGTCTCGGGCATGACCAGCGGCGCAGCTTCTCGACCACGGATGTCGACTTCTACAAGTGGACGCAGTGGATCTTCCTGCAGATCTACAACGCCTGGTTCGACATCGAGCAGAACAAGGCGCGGCCGATCGCCGAGCTGGTGGCCGAATTCGACTCCCGCGCGCGCACTCTCGACGACGGCCGGGATTGGTCGACGTTGTCGGCGCAGGAGCGGGCCGACGTCGTCGACGGCTATCGCCTGGTATACCTGTCCGATTCGCTGGTGAACTGGTGTCCAGGGCTGGGCACGGTGCTGGCCAACGAGGAGGTCACCTCCGAGGGCCGCAGCGAGCGGGGCAACTTCCCGGTGTTCCGCAAACGGTTGCGGCAGTGGATGATGCGTATCACCGCCTACTCCGACCGGTTGCTCGACGACCTGGATATGCTGGACTGGCCGGACAAGGTCAAGGCCATGCAGCGCAACTGGATCGGCCGCTCCACCGGTGCGTCGGTGCTCTTCGGCGTCAACGGTACCGACATCGAGGTCTTCACCACCCGGCCCGACACCCTCTTCGGCGCCACCTATCTGGTGCTGGCCCCCGAACACGAACTGGTCGACACCCTGGTCGCCGAGCAGTGGCCCGATGGTGTGGACGCGCGGTGGACCTTCGGTGCGGCAACTCCGGCCGAGGCGGTGGCGGCCTACCGTCGCTCGATCGCGGCGAAGTCCGACCTGGAGCGCCAGGAGAACAAGACGAAGACCGGGGTGTTCCTCGGGACGTTTGCCACCAATCCGGCCAACGGACAACAGGTCCCGGTCTTCATCGCGGACTACGTTCTGGCCGGTTACGGTACCGGCGCGATCATGGCGGTTCCCGGGCACGACCAGCGGGACTGGGAGTTCGCGACGGAGTTCGGGCTGCCGATTGTGGAAGTTATTCGGCGGGCAGGAGCGCAGCGACCGGGGGATGACACAGTCGGCGGCGATATCTCGGAGGCCGCCTACTCCGGTGACGGTGCGCTGGTGAACTCGCAATACCTCGACGGGTTGGGCGTTGCCGACGCCAAGAAGGCGATCACCGAACGGCTGGAGGCCGACGGCCGTGGCCGCGCCCGTGTCGAATACAAGCTTCGGGACTGGCTTTTCGCGCGGCAGCGGTATTGGGGCGAACCGTTCCCGATCGTCTATGACGCCGACGGCCGTGCCCACCCGTTGCCCGACGCCGCGCTGCCGGTCGAACTGCCCGACGTGGCTGACTACGCGCCGGTGGTGGTCGACCCCGAGGATGCCGACAGCGAGCCGTCGCCGCCGCTGAACAAGGCGACCGAGTGGGTGCACGTCGAGCTGGACCTCGGCGACGGCCTGCGACCCTACACCCGGGACACGAACGTGATGCCGCAGTGGGCGGGGAGCTCTTGGTACGAGTTGCGCTACACCGACCCGCACAACTCAGAAGAGTTCTGCGCCAAGGAGAATGAGGCGTACTGGATGGGCCCGCGCCCGGCTGAGCATGGTGCGGCCGATCCCGGTGGCGTCGACCTCTACGTCGGTGGTGTCGAGCACGCGGTGTTGCATCTGCTGTATTGCCGGTTCTGGCACAAGGTTCTTCACGACCTCGGCCACGTCTCCTCGCGGGAGCCGTACCGCCGCTTGGTGAATCAGGGCTACATCCAGGCGTTCGCCTACACCGACTCCCGCGGCGCCTACGTCCCTGCGGCCGAGGTGGTCGAGCGCGACGGAAAGTTCTTCCTGCCGGGCGCCGACGGCGAGATAGAGGTGTTCCAGGAGTTCGGCAAGATCGGAAAGAGCCTGAAGAACTCGATCTCCCCGGACGAGATCTGCGACAGCTACGGTGCCGACACGCTGCGGGTCTACGAGATGTCGATGGGACCACTGGACGCCTCGCGGCCGTGGGCGACCAAGGACGTCGTCGGCGCGCATCGGTTCCTGCAGCGGGTGTGGCGGCTGGTGGTCGACGAATCCACCGGCGAGGCAAGGGTTTCCGAGCCCGAAGCCCTCGACGAGGAGACGCTGCGGGTATTGCACCGCACGATCGCCGGGGTGTCGGACGACTACGCGAGCCTGCGGAACAACACTGCTGCCGCCAAGCTGATCGAGTACACCAACCATCTCACCAAGGAAGGCATCAGCGCCCGCGCGGCGCTGGAACCACTGGTGCTGATGGTGGCGCCGCTTTCGCCGCACCTTGCCGAGGAGTTGTGGAAGCGGCTCGGCCACCCGAAGTCGTTGGCGCACGGGCCATTCCCGGTGGCCGACCCGCAGTATCTGGTGACCGACACCGTCGAGTATCCGGTGCAGGTCAACGGCAAGGTGCGCGGCAAGATCACGGTTGCGGCCGACGCCGACAAAGCGGCGCTGGAGGCAAGCGCGCTGGCCGACGAGAAGGTGCAGGCGTTCCTGGCCGGTGCCACCCCGAAGAAGGTCATCGTGGTGCCCGGCCGCCTGGTCAACCTCGTCGTCTAGCGATCTCGGCGCGAAAACGGCCGCTGAGCGAACGAAAACGCGCCGAAATCACTGCCCGCGGGGCCGGACCACCACCTGGTGGGTGTGTGCGTCGGGCGGGGTGGCGATCACGTCGGCGACGACGCGGGCCACCGTCGAGGCCTTGAGGTACTTCGCGGGGTCGTACTCGCCGCCTTCGTAGGCGACCAGGTCTTCCTGCATCTCGGTGGCGACCCGACCGGGGTGCACGCTGGTGACCCGAAGGAGCGGTTCGTCGGCGCGCAGTGAGTCGGCGAACGCGCGCTGGGCGAACTTGCTCGCGGAGTACGCCGCCAGCCCGGGCGACGCGTTCAGTCCGGCGCCGGAGTTGATGAAGACGACGTGTCCGCGGGCCGCCCGCAGCGCGGGCAACAACGCCAGCGTGAGCGCGACGGGGCCGGTCACGTTCACCTCGAAGCAGGCCCGCCACTGTTCGGGTATCGACTCGTCGAACCGCCCGGGATGCGAGACGCCCGCGTTGTGGACCAGCACATCCAGCTCGGTCAACGGCTCGGCGGCGGCCTCGATCGCCTCCGGGTCGGTGAGATCCAAGGGCCAGGTGGGCGCGCCGAGGCGGGCGGCGAGAGCGTCGAGCCGGGTGGACGGCCGGCCCGCCAGCAGCAGCGTGTGGGTCGGCGCCAGAGCCTCGGCGATAGCGGATCCGATGCCGCCGGCGGCGCCGGTGATCAGTGCTGTTGGCATCTGGCTTACCTTACCGACCTGCGATTCTCACCTTCACGCCGCAGAATGAACGCGTGGCATTCGACCCGAGTTTCGGCCCGACGCAGCTGGCGGCCCGCGCGGCCTACCTGCTGCGCGGCAACGACCTGGGCGTGATGACCTCCGCGGCCCCCCTGCTCTACCCGCATATGTGGAGCTGGGACGCCGCGTTCGTCGCCGTCGGTCTGGCCCCGCTGAGTGTGGAGCGCGCGGTCGTCGAGCTCGACACGCTGCTGTCGGCGCAGTGGATCAACGGGATGATCCCGCACATCGTCTTCGCCAACGGGGTCGACGGGTACTTCCCGGGCCCGGCCCGCTGGGCCACCTCGGCGCTGGCGGCCAACGCCCCGCGCACCCGGCACACCTCGGGCATCACGCAGCCGCCGGTGCATGCGATCGCGGTGCAGCGCATCCTCGATCGGGCGCGCACCAGGGGCCGCTCGACCCGGGCTGTCGCCGAAGCATTTCTGGACCGGCGGTGGGCGGATCTGGTGCGCTGGCATCGCTGGCTGGCCGAGGCCCGCGATCAGGACCAGCACGGGCGCATCACGCTCTATCACGGCTGGGAGTCCGGGATGGACAACTCCCCGCGGTGGGATTCGGCCTATGCCAACGTGATTCCCGGCGTCATCCCGGAGTACCAACGCGAGGACAACCACATCGTCACCGACGCCAGCCAGCGTCCGTCCGACACCGAGTACGACCGGTATCTGTGGCTGCTCGAAGAGATGAAATCGGTTCGCTACGACGATGATCTGCTGCCGAAGGTGATGAGCTTCGCGGTCGAGGACGTGTTCGTGTCGGCAATTTTCTCGGTGGCGTGCGATGTGCTGGCCAATATCGGCGAGGACTACAAGCGGCCGCATGCCGATGTGCGCGACCTGTATTCGTGGGCCGAACGGTTCCGTGCCGGAGTCGTCGAGACGACGGACGGAAGAACAGGTGCGGCACGGGATTTCGATGTCAGAGCAGACAAGTGGATTGCGACGGAGACGGCCGCACAGTTCGCACCGCTGTTGTGCGGCGGCCTGCCGCACGATCGCGAACGGGCGCTGCTGCGCATCCTGGAGGGTCCGCGGTTCTGCGGGCATCCCGATCTGAAGTACTCGGTGATCCCGTCGACGTCACCGGTTTCCAAGGACTTCCGGCCCCGCGAGTACTGGCGCGGTCCGGTCTGGCCGGTGCTGACGTGGTTGTTCTCGTGGGCGTTCGCCCGGCGCGGATGGTCGGAGCGGTCTCTGCTGCTTCGCCAGGAGGGTCTGCGGCAGGCCAGCGACGGCACCTTCGCCGAGTATTACGAACCGTTCACCGGCGAGCCACTCGGCAGCATGCAACAGTCCTGGACCGCTGCCGCGGTCCTGGACTGGCTCGGATAGTCCCGGGTCGCTTGGCTCCGGCTAGCTCTCGGCCTGCTCCGCCAACCGCTCCAGCGGTCCCAGCGCGGTGGCCAACGTCTGTCGCTCTTCGTCGGTCAGCTTCGACAGCAGCGCCGCAAGATTCGCCCGCCGCACGGCCAGCGCTTCGCGGTGCTGCACCAAGCCCTGCGGGGTGACCTCGACCAGGACGGCGCGCAGGTCTGAAGGGTCCCGCGAACGCTTGACCAGGCCGAGCTTCTCCAGGCGACGGATCGCCACGGTGGTGGTGGGGGTGCGCACCCGTTCCCGCGCCGCCAGCTCGGTCATCCGGATCGGACCCTGATCCAGCAGGGTCAACAGGATGGACAGCTGGGCGAGCGTGAGGTCCGCGCCGGCAGTGGTGGCCTTGGTGTCGCCGCGGCGCAGGACCGAAAACAGCTTCGAAAGGACCCGTTGCAGGTCACCGGACAGGTCGGTGACCTGCGGCTCGGCCTCAATCATAGTTCGCTAGTCTAACCTGTGCGTGCCTGTCAACCACGCGATACGCCGTTTTCGCGAACGCAATTACAGAACTTGCGACAGGAAGCGCTGTAGCCGATCGGTTTCGGCGGCGGCGAAGATCTTCTCCGGTGGCCCGGATTCGACGACCTTGCCGTGGTCCATGAACACGACGGCATCCGCCGTCGATTGCGCGAAGCCCATCTCATGGGTGACCACCACCATCGTCATCCCGTCCGATCCGAGTTCGGCGATGAGCGCCAGGATTCCCTTGACCAGTTCGGGATCCAGCGCCGAGGTGGCCTCGTCGAAGAACATCACCTGCGGAGCCATCGCCAGTGCCCGGGCGATCGCGACCCGCTGCTGCTGGCCGCCGGACAGCGTCGCCGGCCGGACGTCGGCCTTGTGCCGCAAGCCGACCCGTTCGAGTTGGGCCAGTGCCAGCTCCCGGGATTCCTCGCTCCCCAACCCTTTGAGCTTGCGGGGTGCCAGCGCGACGTTGTCGACCACGCTGCGATGCGGGAAAAGGTTGAACTGCTGGAACACCATGCCGATGCGCTGACGAAGCTGGTCGGGATCGTCGCGCAGCACCGACTTTCCGTCGAGAAGGATGTCGCCGCGATCGGGTTCGTAAAGCCGGTTCAGAGTGCGCAGCAGCGTCGACTTGCCCGATCCGGACGGGCCGATCACCGCCGACGTGCTACCGGCAGGCACGTCGAGGTCGACCCCGCGCAGCACCGCGTTGCCCCCCAGGGTCAGGTGAATATCGTTGGCCGCCAACGAGACCGACGCCATCACACCATCTCCTGGCTCGTGGTGCCGGGCTCCAGCGGGTCCTCGTCGGCGACAGTGCGCCCTCGGCGCAGCCGGGCGTCGATGAAGTTCACCAGGTGCGTCAGCGGGATCGTCAGCAACAGGTAGAACAGTCCGGCGGCCACCAACGGCGACAGGTTTCCGGTCTGGGCGTTGAGATCCCGGCCGACCTGGAACAGTTCGCGCTGGCTGGCTACCAGTCCGAGGAAGTACACCAGCGACGAGGCTTTCAGCAGCGAGATGAATTGATTCACCAACGCGGGCAGCACTCGTCGGACGCCCTGCGGTATGACCACCAACCGCATCGAGGAGGAGTAGCTGAACCCCAGTGCGCGGGAGGCTTCCATCTGCCCGGCGTCCACACTCTGGATGCCGGAACGGAAGATCTCGCCGATGTAGGCCGCCGCCATCAGCCCGAGCGCGGCGATGCCCAGTGGATACGGGTCGTTTCCGGTCAGCTGACCGACCACCGGCCCGATGCCCAGACCGATCAGCAGGATGATGACGACTTCCGGCAGCCCGCGGAAGATGTCGGTGTAGACCCGGGCCGGCCAGCGCAGCCAGCGCGAGCGCGAGATCCCGGCCACGGCCAGTCCCATGCCGAGCACCAGCCCGATGACGGCGGCACTGACCGTCAGCAGCAGCGTGTTGGGCAGCCCCGTGGTCAGCAGATAGGGGATGGCTTTCTTGTACAGCTCCCAATCCAGGAAGGACTCGCGCAGCTGGGTCAGAACCGATTTCGGTTCCCGGGCCGGTTCGGCGGGTTCCTCGTGGGCGGCGGCGATCGCGGCGAAGTCGGGCAGCTGCGGTAGCGGTGCGGCTTTGGATCCCGGCTTCCAGCCCGGCGGCAACGCCCGCGGCACCCACTCGGAGTACAGCCGCGACCAGGTGCCGTCGGCGATCACGGCGTCCAGGCCGGCGTTGAGCGCGTCGATCAGCGGCTTGTTCTCGTTCGCGACGGCGTAAGCGACGAAATTGTCCAAACTGAAAGTGTTTTCGACAATCTGCGCGGGATCGCCAGGGCGCACGGTGCCCAGCGCCTGCTGTGACGGAGCCACCCACGCGTCGATCTGGCGGGTCTTCAGGCTGGCGTAGACGGTGTTGTAGTCGGGGAACTTCACCGGCTGCAGATGCAGCGTGTCGATCAGATAGGCCTCCTGCACGGTGCCCTGCACGACGCCGATGCGTTGGCCGGGTCCGAGTTTGTCGAATCCGGTGATCGCCGAGCCGGACGGTACGACCAACGAGAAGTAGCCGAAGTCGTAGCCGTTGGTGAAGCCGACGGTTTTGCGGCGCGCATCCGTGGTGGTGATCGATGACGACCCGACGTCGAAGCGTCGCGACGCCACCTGGGCCAGCAGCCCGGAGAATTCGGTGCCGACGAACGTGATCTTCAGGCCGAGCTTGTCGGCGATCGCGCGAAGGAGTTCGTTGTCGAATCCGGTGAACTGGCCTCCTGCGTCGATGCAGATGCTGGGCGGCGCATCGGACAGTGTGCCGACGGTCAGTGTGCCCGGCGTGATCAGCCCGAGCGCATCGCGGTTGATCGCGGTCAGCGGTTCGGTGGTGGCCGTGGTGTATTTGTCCTCTGCCGGCCCTTTGGCGGCGGCCGCCAAGTTGGTGGGCAAGGCGCTGGCCGACTCGACTCCCGGTGGTGCGCACTGGTCGGCGCCCGCGGGCGCAGCGGCCACCAGACCGGCGAGCATCAGCAGGACCGCGAACAGCGCCGCCAGCCGACCCGAATGAAAAGTCATCACTAGCAAGGTACTGCGGACAGCGCGCCGGGCACGGCTTGCGATCAAACGGAATCCAACTCGGCGAACACTCCGCGGCGGCGTAGCTCCAGGGTCAGCACGTCGGCCATCAGGTCGGTGCGGTCCAGGCAGGTTTGGCGTGCGGCGGCGGGGTGGCGGCCGCAGATCGCGGCGTACTCGTTCTCGGCGAGCGGCATCAATTGGGCCGGAGCGTCCGGATGGGTGGCCCAGAACTCTTGCGGCATGAAGCTGCGCGATGCGCTGACCGCCGCCTTCAGGCGCGGGCCGGCGTATTCGTCGACGACGATGTCCCGAAACAGGTTGGCGCTCTCGAGGTAGTCCCGTGGGCTGGTCGCACCGCGCATCATCGCCATCGTCTGATCGAGGGCTTCCAGAACCGGGGGCCGAGGAGTGGTCGCAGCCCGGGCGGACACCGCACCGGTCAACAGACCGTGTACTTCGTGGTGCTCGCGCAGGACATCGGCATCGAAGCGGTGGACGAACGCACCACGGTGGTAGCGCGTCTCCAGGATCCCGTCGTGTTCGAGCTGCACCAGGGCTTCCTGCACGGGGACCCGGCTCAAACCGAGGGTGGCCGCAATCCCATTACGGTCCACTCGATCACCGGACCGCAGTCGGCCGGTGAGAAGCAGGTCGAGCACATGTGCGACGACCAGATCCTTCTCTTTGACCCCATAGCGTTTGGGCATCGTTCTCTCCGCGCCGTCTCGGACACGCATTTGGTGGGTAATCCTCCACGGTTTCCGGCGGAGATCTCGCCGAATCTCCCGTAACGAGACTGTGAGTCTCGTTACGCTCCGGAGATGACGACGACGGAACTGCCCGAGACGTATTACGCGGACACCCCGATGCTGAGTGGGCGTGCCGCGGCCGTGGAGTATCTGCGCACTCCGGGACCGGTCTACAAGGTCGGCTCCATGTGGTTGATCACCAGTTATGAGGGCGTGCGGTACGCGCAGAAGCATCCCGACCTGTTCTCGTCGGCGAGAGCTTTCGACGGGATCGTCAACGCGATCCAGATGATTCCGATCGCGATCGATCCACCCAAGCACGCCGACTACCGGCGGGTGCTCGACCCGATGTTCGGACCCAAACGGATGGAGGCGATGGACGCCGACCTGCGCGCGCAGTTGCGGGGGCACATCGATGCGTTCGCTCCGCTGGGCCGCTGCGACGTGGTGGCGGACCTGTCCTACAAATTCCCCACCCAGGCGATCCTGACCCTGTTCGGGCTGCCGCTGGAGCACTTGCCGAAGTTCCTCGAATGGGTGACCGGCATCATCAAGGGCTCCGATATCGCGTCATTGGGCCAGAACCAGCCGCAGCACGTGATCGATTGCGCCATGGGCCTTTTCGGTTTCCTCGCCGAGCAGATCGAGATCAAACGCAGCCACCGCGGCGACGACATGCTCAGCAATATCCTGGCACTCGACGGTGACGACGCCTGGACTGACGCCGAGCTTCTGGGGTTGTGCTTCTTGATCATCCTGGCCGGGCTGGACACCGTCACCGGGGCCATCGGCTTCTCGTTGCTCACCCTGGCCAACGACCCGGCGCTGCGCCACCGGTTGATCGATGATCCGGCACTGGTCCCGCCGTTCGTCGAAGAGATGCTCCGCCTGGAAGGTCCGGTGCCCGGCGTACCGCGCGTCACCACCGCCGACGTCGAGGTCGAGGGCGTGACGATCCCGGCGAACTCGCAAGTCATGCTGATGCTGTTCACCGCCAATCGGGAGGGTCCGCACGCACACGAGATGGACCTGACCGCGAAGGCCACCCACCTCGGATTCGGTGGTGGTATCCACCGCTGCCTGGGCTCGCACCTGGCCCGCCGTGAACTGCGGTTGACCATCGAGGAGTTCCACGCCCGCATCCCGGACTACCGGCAGGCCGGCGAAGCCACCGTGCTGTGGCCCGCCGGCACTTTCGGCCTCGAGTCGCTGCCGCTGGAGTTCGATCCCTGCTAGCCCGCCGTCAGCGGTTGTCGCGCCATCCGATCAGCGCCTCGGCTGCGGCGAGGTTGTAGTCGGGGCCGTCGCAACCGACGGTCAACAGGGTCACGCCCAACCCGGCCAGCGCCTCGGCATTGGCGACGATCGTGGCGGCGTCGCGGCCTTCCACTCCCGAGGACCGTTCGATCTGCCCCGGCTCGCGCCCGACATCCTTGCAGTGCCGGTCGAGCACCTCGGCCTTACCGGGGTACGTCTCGGCGTTGGTGAATCCGTGCCAGATGTCGCCGTGCTCGGCGACCAGGCGCAAGGTCTTCTTCTCACCCTGACCGCCGATCAGGATCGGGATGTCGCGCGTCGGCGCCGGATTCAGCTTGGCGAGGCGGGATTTGATGCGCGGCAGCGCCGCGGCGAGATCGTCGAGGCGGCTCCCCACAGTGCCGAAGTCGTAGCCGTACTCGTCGTAGTCCTTCTGCTTCCAGCCCGAGCCGATGCCGAGGATCAGCCGGCCGCCCGAGATGTGGTCGACGGTGCGGGCCATATCGGCCAGCAACTCCGGATTGCGGTACGAGTTACAGGAGACCAGGGCGCCGATCTCGACGCGGGACGTCTGCTCGGCCCAGGCGCCCAGCATGGTCCAGCACTCGTAGTGCGCACCTTCGGGGTCACCGTAGAGCGGGAAGAAGTGGTCCCAGTTGAAGACGACGTCGACGCCGATGTCTTCACAGCGACGCACGGCGTCGCGCATCTGGTGGTAATCAGTCGAATGCTGCGGCTGCAGTTGCACGCCGATGCGAATGGGAAAGGTCACGCCTCAACCGTACGTCGGTGGGCCAATTGCCTCACTCCTCCTCCGTCTCGTTCCTCGACGGCATCGTCGATTCGGCGGCTAGACGCCGATATTCCCGCCGTCCTTCCACACCGCCACGATCGACGGGCGCGCGGTGCCGTTGCCGCCCGCCGGCCAGTGGGACAGCGGGTCGTCGATGCTGTTGTCGTCGTGCTCACCGGGGTGCTGCACCGAGACGGTGACGAGGTCGTCGAGCACGATCGGCCCACAGGTTTCCGCTCCGATCGGGACCGTCAGGAACTGCCGTGTCTCGCCACGATTGGGCCCGTCGAGCGCGACGGCGAACAGTCCGTCGTTGGAGGACAGGGCATTTCCGTCGGTGGAGATCCACAGGTTGCCGTGCTTGTCGAAGGCGAGGTTGTCCGGGCAGGAAATCGGGCTGACCTTCGATTTGTCGAAGCCGCCGAAGTAGGTGTCGGCGGCCGCGGGATCCCCGCAGACCAGCAGCAGGTCCCAGGTGAAGGTGGTGCCGGCATGGTCGTCGGTGATCTCGAGGACCTGCCCGTTCTTGTTGTCGTTGCGGGGATTGGCTGCGTCGGCAGCAGGCTTGCCGGCGGCTCCGCGCTCGTTGTTGTTGGTCAGCGCGACGTAGAGCTTGCCGCTGCTGGGGTTGGCCTCGAAATCTTCTGGCCGGTCCATCTTGGTCGCGCCGGCCTTGTCGGCGGCGAACCGGGTGAACACCGCGACCTCCTGTGGCGTCATACCGTCGACCAACGACTCCGCCGCCCCGCCCGGCCCCGAGCGCAGCAGCGGGAGCCAGGTCCCCGAGCCGCGGAATCCACCGTCTGGCAGCGTGCCCGAACCGTCGATCTTGCCGGCCGGGATGTCGGTGGCGAGCTTGGCGACGTAGAGCGTGCCCTCGTCGAGGATCGTCATGTTGGCGGCCATCGCGGCCGCGTCCCGACCGGGCTGAATCTTCTTGGCCGACACGAACTTGTACATGTAGTCGAAGCGTTCGTCGTCGCCGCTGTAGGCCACCACTGTTCCGTCAGGTGTGACGTAGATGTTGGCGGCCTCGTGTTTGAACCGGCCCATCGCGGAGTGCTTGACTGCCGCCGACTGCGGATCCCACGGGTTGATTTCGACGACGTAGCCGAAGCGGTTGACCTCGTTGGGGCTCTTGGTGGGGTCCCAGCGCGGGTCGAATGTCTCCCAAAGCCGCTCGCTGGGTTTGGTTTTGATGCCGTAACGCTTCCACCGGTCGGCGTCGATCGGGGTCGGGGCCTGCGCGCCGTCGGCCGATCCGAAGTAGGAGTTGAAGTTCTCTTCTCCGGAAAGCACTGTGCCCCAGGGTGTGACGCCGCCGGAGCAGTTGTTGATGGTGCCGAGAACAGTCCGCCCGGTCGGGTCGGCGGCGGTCTTGACGAACTCGCTGCCCGCGGCAGGCCCGACGAGGGTGAACGGTGAGTCGGCGGTGAGTCGGCGGTTGTAGGCGCCCAGCACCGGCTTGAGTCCCTCGGCAGTGCGTTCGACCTCGACGACGGTCAGACCGTGCGCGGCGACGGCGGTGTCGAACTGTTCACGGGTGGGGTGCTTTTCGTCGTAGCCGGGGAACATGAACCGCTCGGTGGTGTACTCGTGGTTGACGACGAGCAGGTAGTGGCCCGGTTTCCCGTCGATCGGCAGCAGGCCGGCGAAGTCGTTGTTGAAGCCGAATTGCTGACGCTGTGCCGCGGCGGTCTGCTTGGCGACGTCGAAGGCGGGGGCGCCGGGCAGGACCGGGTCACCCCAGCTGATCACCACGGCCTGTTGGTAGCCCTGCGGGATGACGACGGCGTCCTCGATATTGGGTGCGACGGCGGTGAAATTCATGCCTGTCGGCGGTGTTGACGGCGCCGCCGACGTCGTGGACGAGGCAGTGGGCTTGGTGTCACCGGCGCAGGCCGCCAATGTCGAGCCGGCGCCGACCGCCAGTACCGCCACGCCCGCGGCCTTTAGCGCCGAGCGCCGCGATACCGCCTCGCGGACAAGGTCGCCGAAGTATTCGTTGTCGCTGGTGTTGGGTGCTGGGTGCGCGCAGGCGTCACCGCATCGGTAGCGGCAGGTGATCCGTTGCCGCGCGGAGCGTCCGTCGTGATTGATCAACAAATTGAGCGAAACCAGGGCCATGCGGCGAAAATATGGCAGCCCGGGAATCAGCTGTGAATCGTCTGGGAATCAGCCGATGAACAACAGGCAAACTCAGCCGCCGAGCACGTCGCGCAGGATCTGGACCAGCGCGCGGGGCTGGTCGCCCTGGACCGAGTGACCGGAGTCGGGCACCACGATCACTCGCTGGAAACCCGGTGCCGTGCGGGCGAATTCGTCGGCGTCGTCATCGTTGACGAAGAACGAGTTGGCGCCGCGCACCAGCGTCGTGGGAACCGCCAGGCCCGGCACGTCGTCCCACAGGCCTTCGAAGCCGTCGCCCTTGCGGAAAGTGTCGTACCGCCACGTCCAGGTGCCGTCGTCGAGCTGCTTGGAGTTGTGGAATACACCGCGGCGCAAGGAGTCTCGGTCACGGTGTGGCGCGGCGGCGATGGTCACGTCGAGCATGGCCTGAAAGCTCGGGAAGGTGCGGTCGCCCTGGACCAGCGCGACGGTGCCCATCTGCGCCTTGGTCATCTCTTCGTGCCGTTCGGGCGCGGACGGGGTGACGTCGACCAGGACCAGCTTGCGGACCAGATCGGGCGCGGTCGTCGCGAGTCGCAACGCCGTCAGCCCGCCCAGTGACATGCCGACCACCAGGTCGGCGTCGCTCGCGAGCTCGCGCACCACCGGTTCGATCAACTCGGCGCCCCGCTTAGGGCCGTAGTCGCCGTCTTCCCGCCAGGCCGAGCGGCCATGCCCGGGCAGGTCGACCGCGAGCGCGGGTACGCCGAGGCCGAGGATGACGGTGTCCCAGGTGTGTGCGTTCTGGCCGCCGCCGTGCAGGAACACCACTCGCACGGGATCGACACCCCAGCGCACTGCGCTGACGGGCCCGCGCTCGATGCGCTCCACCGTGGGCAGCGAATCGCTCACTCCGGCTTGGGCGGCGTTCTCGGGGAGCAGCGCGAACTCGTCAAGTCCGATCAGTTGTTCGTCGGAGATCACGCCGTCCATCTAACGCGAAAGTGCGGCCAGATCGCGATGGGGCGTCCCATTCGGATCTGACCGCACTCTCCATGCGGCAATTACTCGCCGGCGATGAACTCCTCGAGCTGCGTCCGGGCGATGTCGTCGGGCAGCTGCTTGGGCGGGCTCTTCATCAGGTAGGCCGAGGCCGGGATGATCGGGCCGCCGATGCCGCGGTCCTTGGCGATCTTGGCCGCACGCACGGCGTCGATGATGATGCCTGCCGAGTTCGGCGAATCCCACACCTCGAGCTTGTATTCCAGGTTCAGTGGCACGTCGCCGAAGGCGCGGCCTTCGAGGCGGACGTAGGCCCACTTGCGGTCGTCGAGCCACGCGACGTGATCCGACGGGCCGATGTGGACGTTCTTGTCCTCGACCTTGCCGGCCAGCGAGCCGGTGAGGTTGGACGTGACGGCCTGGGTCTTGGAAACCTTCTTGGACTCCAGGCGCTCGCGCTCGAGCATGTTCTTGAAGTCCATGTTGCCGCCGACGTTCAGCTGGTAGGTGCGGTCGAGCGTGACGCCGCGGTCCTCGAACAGCTTGGCCATCACGCGGTGGGTGATGGTCGCACCGACCTGGCTCTTGATGTCGTCGCCGACGATCGGCACACCGGCGTCGGTGAACTTCTTGGCCCACACCGGATCCGAGGCGATGAACACCGGCAGCGCGTTGACGAACGCGACCTTGGCGTCGATGGCGCACTGGGCGTAGAACTTGTCGGCTTCATCGGAGCCCACCGGCAGGTAGGAGACCAGCACGTCGACCTTGTTGTCTTTCAGGATCTTGACCACGTCGACCGGCTGTTCGTCAGAGATCTCGATGGTCTCGGCGTAGTACTTGCCGATGCCGTCCAGGGTCGGGCCGCGCTGCACGACGACATCGGTCGGCGGCACGTCGGCGATCTTGATCGTGTTGTTCTCGGAAGCGAAGATCGCCTCGGACAGGTCGAACCCGACCTTCTTGGCGTCGACGTCGAAGGCGGCGACGAACTTCACGTCGCGCACGTGGTACGGGCCGAGCTTCACGTGCATCAGGCCGGGAACGGTGGCGTTGGCGTCGGCGTCCTTGTAGTACTGCACGCCCTGGACCAGTGAGGACGCGCAGTTGCCGACACCGACGATGGCGACCCGCACATCTGTCGACGCTCCGTTGTGCTCCGTCATGGACGTTCTCCTAACTCCGTACTTCTGCTGGCTGTTGTTCAGGTACTTCGGTGGCCGCGTCAGGCCTGGTCTGGGTGACTCTGGGCCACCCGCTCAGCGGCGATGAGCTCGTTGAGCCACTTGACTTCCCGCTCGCTGGACTCCAGGCCCAGCTGATGCAGTTGTTTGGTGTAGCGATCGAACGAATTGCTCGCTCGGGCGATGGCCTCCCGAAGACCCTCGCGACGCTCTTCCACCTGGCGGCGGCGGCCTTCCAGGATCCGCATCCGTGCCTCGGCCGGTGTGCGGTTGAAGAACGCAAGATGCACACCGAAGCCGTCGTCGGTGTAGTTCTGCGGACCGGTGTCGGCCACCAGCTCGGCGAAGCGCTGACGCCCGGCATCGGTCAGTTGGTACACCCGGCGGGCGCGGCGCAACACCGTCGTCCCTGCGGGCGCGGTGTCCTCGACGATCAACCCGTCGGTCTGCATCCGGCGCAACGCCGGGTACAGCGAGCCATAAGAAAAGGCGCGAAATGCCCCCAACAGACCCGTCAGTCGTTTGCGCAGTTCGTAGCCGTGCATCGGCGACTCGAGCAGAAGGCCCAAGATGGCTAGCTCCAACATCGGGTCACCTCCTTTGCTCGACCGTCACAGCGCTTCGACACCTCCAGCGATAGTATCGGAGCGATATATTCAGCGCTACTTGGACGCCGACGATCCAGGTGATTGCCGCTGGGGCACCCGCCGCGAAACCCGCAGGCTACGGGTAGTTGATCTGCTTGACCGAGCCGTCGGGATAGAGCTGGATGTAGCCGCTGCCATAGTCGCTCGAGACGTAGATCTCGGCGGTGACCGTGCCGGCGGCCGTCGGGTCGCGGCTGGGCTCGATGATCAGATAGGTGCTCTTGACGTCGCCGGGCTTCATGTTCAGCGTCTCCGGCGCCCCCCGCAGCACGCCGACGACGGCCTTGGCGTCGAACTTGCTCAGATCCACCAG
The DNA here is from genome assembly GCF_013404075.1 of Mycolicibacterium vinylchloridicum. Classification (GTDB taxonomy): domain Bacteria; phylum Actinomycetota; class Actinomycetes; order Mycobacteriales; family Mycobacteriaceae; genus Mycobacterium; species Mycobacterium vinylchloridicum. The sequence goes on along the minus strand of NZ_JACBJQ010000002.1, from coordinate 158,775 downwards.
CGTGACGTCGGACCCGGCCGCCGAGGTGGACGGATCGCCCCAGCCGCCGCGGTAGGTGTAGTTGAGCTCCCGACGCTCGTCGCTGGGATCGGGTCGGGTCAACGACGCGTACTCGGGGTAGATGACCAGCCGGTTGCCATCTGTGTCGCCGAACTTCTTCTTCATCTGCTCGAGCAGTCCGGTCAGCCCGCCCAGCGAGTGCAGCTGCCGCGGCGGGGTCAGCACGACGGGTGCCACGCCGTCGGGTTTGGCGCCCGGGTCCGAGGTGAAATTCAGCGGCGATGGTGTGTTGCCGTACAGCCCCCAGCCGATACCGATACCCAGGACGATCAGCACACCCATGATGGCCAGCCGGATACCCCAGCTGCCCCCTGCGCCGGCCGACTGCAGCCGCGGCTTCTTCAGCGTGGGCAGCTGCACCGGCGCGTTGGCGGTCTGCAGATCCCCGACCAGGGAACGCAGATCACCCAGCGTCGTCGCGGTGGTCGCGGCCTTCACCCGCTGCTGGTGCTCGCTCATCGACAGTTGCCCCTCGGACAGCGCGGTGTCCAGGATCTGGCAGGTGTCGTTGCGGTCAGAGTCCTTGGCACGCGTGCTGGCCGTCTGGGAAGTCGCCACGGCGATGATCGTAAGAGTTCGATGCCCAACGGCGCAGACCAGGCGCACAATCTGCTCCACGCGCCAGGCGGTTGACCGCCGGGTCCCACATCGCCGACGTACTCTGGTGATCGTGCGATTGCAGCGACAGGTGGTGGACTACGCCCTCCGGCGACGCTCCCTGCTGGCCGAGGTGTACTCGGGCCGGACCGGCGTGACCGAGGTCTGTGACGCCAATCCCTATCTGTTGCGCGCCGCGAAATTTCACGGCAAACCCAGTTCGGTGATGTGCCCGATCTGCCGCAAGGAGCCGCTGACATTGGTGTCCTGGGTGTTCGGCGATCACCTCGGCGCGGTGTCCGGCTCGGCCCGCACCGCCGAGGAGCTGGTGCTGCTGGCAACCAAATTCGACGAATTTTCGGTACACGTGGTGGAGGTATGTCGCACCTGCGAATGGAATCACTTGGTCAAGTCCTATGTGCTCGGAGCGCCGCGTCCCACCAACGGGACGCGCGGTCGCCGGGGCACCCAGTCGGCGCGCTCGGGCGCGCGTACGGCCAGTGAATAGCGAAGGGCGTCACGACCGGCCTGGCACTGACAACCGCACGGGATCAGGGCGTGCTGATGCGTCCGATCATCCCGAGTCGCCGACGACCAAGTTTCCGGTGGCCAGGCCCGCTGATTCCGCCGGTCCGACCCGGAGCGCACCGCGCCGACAGGTGCCCCCGGACGACAGGCTGACGTCGATCATCGAGCCGGTGCGTGACGACACCGTGCCGCTGCGCGACCCGATCGACGTGGTCAAGGCCGCCCTCGAAGGCACAGCCCCGCCGAAGCTTCCGCCGCCGCCACCACGACCGCCGCGCACCGGCGGACCGGCCGGCCCGCCGCCGAAGCCGCCGACCTTCTCCCAGCAGATCAGCTGGAAGTGGGTGCGCCGTTCGCTGTACCTCGCGGTGGTCCTGATGGTGGTGCTGCCGCTGATCACCTTCGGCATGGCGTACCTGATCGTCAAGGTGCCTCAGCCCGGCGACCTGCGGACCAACCAGGTGTCGACAATCCTGGCCAGCGACGGCTCGGAGCTCGCGAAAATCGTTCCGCCGGAAGGTAACCGGGTCGACGTCAACATCGACCAGATACCGGTACAGGTGCGCAACGCGGTGATGGCCGCCGAGGACCGCGATTTCTACAGCAACCCGGGGTTTTCACTCTCGGGCTTCGCCCGTGCGCTGAAGAACAATCTCACCGGGGGCGACTTGCAGGGCGCCTCGACGATCACCCAGCAGTACGTGAAGAACGCCCTCGTCGGCGATGCCCGCTCGGGTATCGGCGGTGTGGTGCGTAAGGCCAAGGAGCTGGTCATCTCGACGAAGATGTCCAGTGAGTGGTCCAAAGACCAAGTGCTGCAGGCATATCTGAACATCATCTATTTCGGTCGCGGGGCGTACGGCATCTCGGCGGCGTCGAAGGCCTACTTCGACAAGCCGGTCGAGCAGTTGAACGTTGCCGAGGGCGCATTGCTGGCGGCGCTGATCCAGCGGCCGTCGACGCTGGATCCGGCCGTCGATCCCGAGGGTGCGGTCAGCCGGTGGAACTGGGTGCTCGACGGCATGGTGTCGATCGGTGCGCTGTCCAAAGAGGAACGCGCAGCACAGGTCTTCCCGGCGACGGTGCCACCCGATCAGGCCCGCGCGGCCAGCGTCACCACCGGGCCCAACGGATTGATCGAACGCCAGGTCACCAAGGAACTGCTCGATCTGTTCAACATCGACGAGCAGACGCTGAACACCCAGGGCCTGCAGATCACCACGACGATCGACCCGCAGGCGCAGCAAGCCGCCGAGGACGCGGTGTCGAAGTATCTCGACGGGCAGATGCCGGATATGCGGTCAGCGGTGGTGTCGATCGACCCGAAGACCGGTGGTGTGAAGGCCTACTACGGCGGATCCGACGCCCAGGGCTTCGATTTCGCTCAGGCCGGGTTGCCGACGGGGTCGTCGTTCAAGGTGTTCGCGTTGGTGGCGGCCCTCGAACAGGGCATCGGGCTTGGCTATCAGGTGGACAGCTCCCCGGTCACGCTCAACGGCATCACGATCACCAACGTCGAGGGCGAGGGTTGCGGCGTCTGCAATATCGCCGAGGCTCTCAAACGATCGCTGAACACGTCGTATTACCGGCTGATGCTCAAGCTGGAGAACGGCCCGAGCGACGTCGCCGATGCCGCGCACAGCGCGGGAATCGCGGAGAGCTTCCCGGGCGTGGACCACACCCTGTCCGAAGACGGCAAGGGCGGACCGCCGAATAACGGTATTGTGCTGGGCCAGTACCAGTCTCGGGTCTTGGACATGGCCTCGGCGTACGCGACCCTGGCGAACTCCGGTGTCTACCACAAGCCGCATTTCGTGCAGAAGGTCGTGAACTCGCGCGGCGAGGTGCTCTTCGATGCCAGTACCTCGGACGACAGCGGAGAGCAGCGCATCCCGAAAGCGGTGGCCGACAACGTGACTGCGGCCATGCAGCCGATCGCGGGCTGGTCCAACGGGCACAACCTGGCCGGCGGGCGCGCATCGGCGGCCAAGACCGGAACCAACCAGCTCGGTGACACCGGCGCCAACCGGGACGCGTGGATGGTCGGTTACACCCCGTCGTTGTCGACGGCCGTGTGGGTCGGCACCACCGACGGCACCCAGCCCCTGGTGAACAAGGGCGGTGGGCCGGTGTACGGCTCGGGCATTCCGTCCGACATCTGGAAAGCGACGATGGACGGCGCCCTCAAGGGCACTGACAACGAGACGTTCCCCAAGCCGACCGAGATCGGCGGCTACGCCGGTGTGCCGGCCGCCCCACCCCCTCCGCCGAAGCCGTCGACGACCGAGACGGTCATCCAGCCGAGTATCGAAGTCGCGCCGGGCATCACGATTCCGCTCGGCCCGCCGACGACGATCACCGTGCCCGTCGGGCCGCCGCCTCCTCCCGGGGTACCGGGTGCGCCGGAGCAGCCGCTGCCGGTCGGTGGTGACGCAGGCGCACCCCTCCCGCCGCCACCTCCGCCGCCGTGATCGACGGCGAGAGCCATGATCCTTCGGCCGACCGGCCGGCCAGCGCGCCGGCCGGCGGTTTCTTAGTGGGCTCGGGTCGCGCCACCATCTCGCCGCAACCGCTGGCAGACGACCTTCGCAGTGCCGACGACCGCGACAAGCCCAGCCGCAACGACGCTTTGGGCGCTGCGCTCTCGGAGGTGGTTGGCGGACCGGTGGGCCGGCACGCGCTGATCGGCCGTACCCGGGTGTTCACCCCGCTGCGGGTGATGTTCCTGATGGCACTGGTGGTGCTGGCGCTGGGGTGGTCCACCAAGGCGCCGTGTTTGCAGACCGTCGGGAGCGGGCCGCCCGATCAACGGGTGGCGAATTGGCAGAACCAACGCGCCTATTTCGAACTGTGCTACTCCGACACCGTGCCGCTCTACGGTGCGGAGCTGTTGAGCCAGGGGCGTTTTCCGTACAAGTCGAGCTGGATCGAGACGGACTCCAGCGGCCGGCCGCAGTTCCGCTACGACGGCAAGCCCGCGATTCGCTACATGGAATATCCGGTACTGACCGGGGTCTACCAGTACGTGTCGATGGCGCTGGCCAAGACCTACACCGCGGCGGCCAAGATGATGTCGCTGCCGGTGATCGCCGAAGTGGTGATGTTCTTCAACTTCGCGGCGTTCGGCCTCGCCCTGGCCTGGCTGACGACGGTGTGGGCGACCTCGTGGCTGGCGGGCCGACGGGTCTGGGACGCCGCGCTGGTGGCGGCGTCACCGGTGCTGGTCTTCCAGATCTTCACCAATTTCGACGCGCTGGCAACGGCTTTGGCGATCGGCGGCCTGCTGGCCTGGGCGCGACGAAGGCCGGTACTGGCCGGAATTCTGATCGGCCTCGGGGTGGCCGCCAAGCTGTATCCCGCACTGTTGTTGCTGCCGATCGTGGTGCTCGCAATCCGTAGCGACCGGATGCCCGAGGCCGCCAAGACAGTGGTGGCCGCGGTCGGCGCGTGGTTCGCCGTCAATCTGCCGGTGATGGCGTTGTTCCCGCGCGGGTGGTCGGAGTTCTTCCGGCTCAACTCCCGTCGCGGTGACGACATGGACTCGCTGTACAACGTGGTGAAGTCGTTCACCGGCTGGGACGGCTTCGACAAGAATCTCGGATTCTGGGAGCCGCCGGTGATCCTCAACATCGTCGTCGCGGTGCTGTTCCTGTTGTGCTGCGCGGCGATCGCCTACATCGCCCTGACCGCACCGCAGCGGCCGCGGGTGGCGCAACTGGCGTTCCTGACGGTGGCGGCGTTCCTGTTGGTGAACAAGGTGTGGAGCCCCCAGTTCTCGCTGTGGCTGGTGCCGCTGGCGGTGCTCGCTTTGCCGCACCGCCGAATCTTGTTGGCGTGGATGACCGTTGACATGCTGGTGTGGGTGCCGCGGATGTACTACCTGTACGGCGAGGCGAACAAGGGCCTGCCCGAGCAGTGGTTCACCGCGACGGTGTTGCTGCGCGATATCGCGGTGATCGGGCTGATCGTGTTGGTGGTGCGCCAGATCTACCGGCCCGACCTGGATCTGGTGCGCTGGAACGGCCGGGTGGACGATCCGGCCGGGGGAGTGTTCGACCGCGCTGAAGATGCTCCCCCGCAATGGTTTCCGCGATGGCTGCGCCCGCGGGTGGCGGCTCTCGATCCGCCCGAACAGCAAGAGGCACCGGATGCAAGTCGCGATAGCACTGTTCCCGCGTAACACCGCACTGGACGCGATCGGCCCCTACGAGGTGCTGCAGCGGGTCCCGTCCATTGACGTCGTATTCGTCGGGCATCAGCGCGGGGAGGTCCGCAGCGACAACGGCATGCTCGGGCTGACCTGCGACGCCACCTTCGACGAGGTCACCACACCGGATGTCCTGGTCTTCCCGGGCGGGATCGGCACCCGCACTCTCGTCGAGGACACCGCCGTGCTCGACTGGATTCGCCAGGTGCACCGCCACACCGTGTTCACCACGTCGGTGTGCACCGGCAGCCTGCTGCTCGCCGCGGCGGGCCTGCTGACCGGGCTGACCGCCGCCACCCATTGGCGCGCCACCGAACTGCTGGAATCGTTCGGCGCGGTCTACACCCCGGACCGGGTCGTCGAGCACCTGCCGGAGCGCATCATCACCGCAGCGGGGGTGTCCAGCGGCATCGACATGGCATTGCGACTGGTCGAGCTACTGGTGGGGCCTGAGGCCGCGCAGGCCAGCCAGCTGATGATCGAGTACGACCCCCAGCCGCCGTTCGACGCGGGAGATCTGAGCAAAGCCTCTGCTGCGACCGTGCAGCTGGCCTTGGAGTACTACGGCCAGCGGAGCTGATTTCGCTGTTCAGCCTGTGCTCCGGTAACCTAGCCGGGTTGCCGACGCAGGCGACCCTTCTGCCACGGATACGCCGTGGCCGCTACGACCATAGGAGGTGATGAGGTTCCCATGCGTCCATACGAAATCATGGTCATCCTTGACCCCACTCTCGACGAGCGCACCGTAGCTCCGTCCCTGGATACGTTCTTGAACGTCGTCCGCACTGACGGCGGTTCGGTCGACAAGGTCGACATCTGGGGTAGGCGCCGCCTGGCGTACGAGATCGCCAAGCATGCCGAGGGCATTTATGCCGTCGTCGATGTGAAGGCCGAACCGGCCACCGTGTCCGAGCTCGACCGTCAGCTCAACCTGAACGAGTCGGTGCTGCGGACCAAGGTGATGCGGACCGATAAGCACTAAGCCACACCCGTGGATAAAGCTCGCCGCGCGTCGGAGCTGTTACGTAGGCTCGCGGTGAATCCATCCGCCTATGCCAGGAGGACCTTGTGGCCGGTGACACGACCATCACCGTCGTCGGAAATCTGACCGCCGACCCCGAACTTCGGTTCACCCCGTCCGGTGCTGCCGTCGCCAACTTCACGGTGGCGTCGACACCGCGCACGTTCGACCGTCAGACCAACGAGTGGAAAGACGGCGAGGCGCTGTTCCTGCGCTGCAACATCTGGCGTGAGGCGGCCGAGAACGTGGCCGAGAGCCTCACCCGGGGTTCTCGGGTGATCGTTCAGGGCCGGCTCAAGCAGCGGTCCTTCGAAACCCGCGAGGGTGAGAAGCGCACCGTCGTGGAGCTCGAGGTCGACGAGATCGGCCCGTCGCTGCGGTATGCCACCGCCAAGGTCAACAAGGCCTCGCGCAGTGGTGGCGGGGGCGGCGGCTTCGGCGGCGGCAGTGGTGGCGGCGGCGGGAATTCCCGGCCGGCGGCGGCCAGCGAGTCGGGCAACGACGATCCGTGGGGCAGTGCCCCGGCGTCGGGGTCGTTCGCCGGCGGCGACGACGAACCGCCTTTCTGAGATAGAAACCTTTGTGCGCCAATGGCGCGCCATCTGAAGAACGAAAGAGATTGACCCATGGCCAAGACCAACAAGCGGCGTCCGGCACCGGAAAAGCCGGTCAAGACCCGCAAGTGCGTGTTCTGCTCCAAGAAGGGGCAGGACATCGACTACAAGGACACCCAGCTGCTGCGTACCTACATCAGCGAGCGCGGCAAGATCCGTGCCCGCCGGGTGACCGGTAACTGCGTGCAGCACCAGCGCGACATCGCGATCGCGGTCAAGAACGCGCGTGAGGTTGCCCTGCTTCCGTTCACGTCGGCGGCACGGTAGAGAACGGACGTATCGAGATGAAGCTGATCCTGACCGCTGAGGTCGACCACCTCGGCGCTGCCGGTGACACCGTCGAGGTGAAGGACGGGTACGGCCGCAACTACCTGCTGCCTCGCGGCCTGGCCATCACGGCCTCGCGCGGTGCGCAGAAGCAAGCCGACGAGATCCGCCGTGCCCGCGAGATCAAGACCGTGCGTGACCGCGAGCACGCTGACGAGATCAAGGCCGCGATCGCGGGCCTGGGCTCGATCCAGCTGCCGGTGAAGTCCTCCACGGAGGGCAAGCTGTTCGGCTCGGTGACCGCCAACGACATCGTCACGGCGATCAAGAAGGCCGGCGGCCCCAACTTGGACAAGCGCACCGTGCAGCTGCCCAAGGCTCACATCAAGGCGACCGGTGCCCACACCGTCGGCGTGCAGCTGCACCCCGAGGTGAAGGTCGACGTGACCGTCGACGTCGTCGCACAAAGTTAGCCATACGCGTCAATTCCCCGGGTGGCGACCTTTCGAGGTCGCTCCCGGGGAATTGCTGCATTTCTGGCGAACACATTCCGGTGGGCCCGGCTCAGCTAATCTAACCAGCCGTTAACCTTGTGCATAACCTCCGGCAACACAACACGCCCGAGATCGCAACCGGGGCCGACACGCCGGGGAACTTGCCATCCACAACACCCACCAGGGCCTATCCTGCTCTCAGCTGGGCAGATGGCACCAAATTGATCCATGATCCACAGGTTTTCCCCAAGGCCTCAACACCACCTTCCCCAGCTATCCACAAACCACTAACAGGTTGATGAACAGGCTCGGTTTGCGAGGGCTCCAGCAACGTCTAGCGTGAGCCGTCGGCGGTGCTGGTCATCACCGTCGCGGCGAGTACTTGTCGGGGGTGTGGGGTAGACCTCCGACTAAGCGTCGAACTGACGTTCGACAGTTATCAGGCGGAGGTGGGGATTACCCGATGGCGGTCGTTGACGATCTCGGACAGACCGGGATGGATAGTCCTCCTCCTTCGGAGGACTTCGGTCGCCAGCCTCCGCAAGACCTTGCTGCCGAGCAGTCGGTGTTGGGCGGCATGCTGCTGTCCAAGGACGCCATCGCCGACGTCCTGGAGCGGCTGCGCCCGGGCGACTTCTACCGGCCCGCCCACCAGAACGTCTACGACGCGATCTTGGACCTCTACGGCCGCGGGGAGCCCGCGGACGCGGTCACCGTGGCGGCCGAGCTGGACCGGCGCGGTCTGTTGCGCCGCATCGGCGGGGCACCGTATCTGCACACGCTGATCTCGACGGTGCCCACGGCGGCCAATGCCGGGTACTACGCGGGCATCGTCGCCGAGAAGGCGCTGCTGCGTCGGCTGGTGGAGGCCGGCACGCGGGTGGTGCAGTACGGCTATGCCGGGGCTGAGGGCGCCGACGTCAACGAGATCGTGGACCGCGCGCAGTCGGAGATCTACGACGTCACCGAGCGACGGACGGCCGAGGATTTCCTTCCGCTGGAAGATCTGCTCCAGCCGACGATGGACGAGATCGACGCGATCGCGTCGCAGGGCGGCATCTCTAAGGGTGTGCCGACGGGTTTCACCGAACTCGACGAGCTGACCAATGGCCTGCATCCCGGTCAGATGATCGTGGTGGCGGCCAGGCCGGGTATGGGCAAGGCGCTGGGTCTGGACACGCCGCTGCCGACGCCGACGGGCTGGACCACGATGGGCGAGGTCAAGGTCGGCGACTACCTGATGGACGCCGAGGGGTGCCCCACGCGGGTGGTTGCGGCGACGGATGTCATGGTCGGCCGACCGTGCTATGAGGTCGAATTCTCCGACGGCACAGTGCTGATCGCGGATGCCGAGCACCAGTGGCCGACTGCCCGCGGGATCTGCACCACCATGACATTGTGCGCGGGCGCGGATGTGGTGACGGCGGCTGCGGCGCGGCAGCTTGTCGGAGCCGGCGGTCCGGTACGTGCTGCGTTCGGAGTTGCAGACGTTCGTCGCATCGACAGCGTGCCCGTGCGGTGCGTGGAAGTCGACAACGAGGACCACCTATATCTGGCCGGGCACGCGATGATCCCGACCCACAACTCCACGCTTGGGCTCGACTTCATGCGGTCGTGCTCGATCAAGCACCGACTGCCCAGCATCGTGTTCTCGCTGGAAATGAGCAAGTCCGAGATCGTCATGCGGCTGCTCTCGGCAGAGGCGAAGATCAAGCTGGCTGACATGCGGTCGGGCCGGATGACCGACGACGACTGGACACGGTTGGCGCGCCGGATGAGCGAAATCAGCGAAGCGCCTTTGTATATCGACGATTCGCCGAACCTGACGATGATGGAGATCCGCGCGAAGGCTCGCCGGCTGCATCAGAAGGCGGGCCTGCGTCTGATCGTGCTCGACTACCTGCAGCTGATGACGTCCGGTAAGAAAGTCGAGTCACGGCAGCAGGAAGTGTCCGAATTCTCCAGGCAGATCAAGCTTTTGGCGAAAGAGCTGGAAGTCCCGGTGGTCGCGATGAGCCAGCTGAACCGCGGTCCTGAGCAGCGAACCGACAAGAAGCCAATGTTAGCTGATCTAAGGGAAAGCGGTTCAATAGAGCAAGATGCGGACATGGTGATTTTGCTGCATCGGCCCGATGCCTTCGAGACCGACGACCCGCGCGGTGGTGAAGCCGACCTGATTGTCGCGAAACACCGTGCAGGGCCGACGCGTACTGTGACCGTCGCGCACCAACTGCATTTGTCGCGGTTCACGAACATGGCGCGCTAGCTGGCGGCAGGTATTCGCGCTGGGGCCCACGGAATATGTCGACAGAGCCTCGATCCGGAGATATCCGGCGGTCCGGACTCCTAAGATCCGATCCGAGGGAATCTGATGTGCCATTGGGCGATTCAGCCCGACTACGCCTCGCCCAAACTCGGCCGGTAGTCAGCCACCTCGGCCTCGGCGGCAAGCAACGCGCCCAGCTCACCCTCCTGCTGGGCAACGAATACGCCGATTACCTGCCGGCATACCTCCGGCACGCTCACCCCACGCATATCCGCAATGCGTTTCAGCCCGACCAGCATTGACGTAGACACGTGAAACTGCACAGTGAACTGACCGCACGAACCATCCTCAGGCGGCAGCCCCGGGCCCACGACCACAGGTTCATCCACCCCGTACTCGCCCAGCTCAGCACCCCGAGCTCGCTCAACAACCCCACCACCACCACCAACGCCGTCGGCCGGCTCCGGGAACTCCTCATGACTGAACAAACCCATTCCGCCCACGCTAGACCTCGCAGCATTCCCAGGTCGCCAACTAAGCGGCTAGTCTCGCCGCGATAACGCTGACGTCAGCGCCCATGGGGCTGGCCGCGCGTTGTCAGTGGCATGGCGTTTCAGGCGCGGGTGATTCACCAGGGGCACGAGACGTGAGAGTCACAGGCCGAGTTCAGACAAGCTCGGATGATCCGCTGGCCGTGGCGCATTCGTGTCCCAGAAGAACTTGCGTTGTCCCTCCTCGATCCGCACATCATTGATGCTGGCGTGGCGGTGTGTCATCAGGCCGTGCTCGTTGTATAGCCAATTCTCGTTGCCGTAGGCGCGGAACCATTGACCCGAGTCGTCGTGGTACTCGTAGGCGAAGCGGACCGCAATGCGGTCTTCGCTGTGCGCCCACAGTTCCTTGATGAGGCGGTACTCGTGTTCACGGTCCCACTTGTCGCTCAAGAATTCGATGATCTGTGCACGGCCTGTCACGAACACCGATCGGTTGCGCCAGACGCTGTCGGCCGAATAGCCCTGTGCTACGCGCTGGGGGTCGCGGCTATTCCAGGCATCTTCAGCCAGCCTGGCCTTCAGCGCAGCTGTTTCGTCAGTGAACGGCGGAACTGGAGGTTTGACGTCGATTGCAGAAGGCATGGTCATCGTCGTTGTCTTTCTCTCGGAGAGCGGATCGGTCGCCGACGTCGGCGTCGACGCCGAACCTATGTAGACGGGTCTGTCTACATAGACGGTAAGGTAGCGCATGTGGACAGACCTGTCCACTCAGGGTTGGGCACGGGTGGACAGAGTTGTCTACGATGATGGTGTGAGCATCGCCCAGACTCTGGATCCGCAGATCGACGTGCCGAACCTCCCGGCCCGGGAACGGATACTGGCCACCGCGTACCGGCTCTTCTACCGCGAGGGAATTCGCGCCACGGGCGTCGACAAGGTGATAGCCGAAGCCGGTGTCACCAAGGTGACGTTCTATCGTCACTTTCCCAGCAAAGACGCACTAATCCTGGAGTTCTTGGACGTGCGGCACCGGCGCTGGATGGACTGGTTTGTCGACGCGCTCGATCGCCATGCTGCCGGCAATCGTCGCCGGCCGGCGGTGGTATCGGCGATCGAAGAATGGCTGACCTCGGACTCGTTTCGTGGATGCGCGTTCATCAACAGTGTCAACGAGATTGGCGCCGAGCTGCCCGTTGTCCACGCCATCACGGCTCGGCATAAGGCCGATATGGTCGCGGCCATCAAGGCGACACTTCCGCCCGGTGCGGGCCGAATACGCACGGCACAAGCGCTCGGCCTGGCGATCGATGGCGCCATCGTGCAAGCGCAGTATCAGCGCGATGCCACATCCGCGGTGAAAGCACTCGCCACAATCGCGTCAACGCTGCTGCCGCCGAATGACTAACGCACCGGTTTGATCGGTCCGCGCAACGATGCCGGCTGCGGGTACTGAGCAGTCGTCAGCCGGGCATGGTTCCGAATCCCTGCATCCCCCTTGTGAACTCGAACGGCTCGTCATCGGCAAAGGTATCGGTCGAGAAGTTGCACCAGATCTCCACAGAACGTTCTGTTCACACCGCTGAGCGCATGGCCATGTACGGCACGGGGAAGGTACTTCGGAAGTGGGCATGACCGTGAGGATTTCGAGCATGGACATGGCGTGAGAACGGCGCCATCAACGCAGTTCAGTGGTGTGCGAGTGGACACGAACGTTGAGAAGCCACCGGCCGGCCGCGCAGTCATTGCGCGAAAGTTGGCTGCGTCACCGACGCGATGAGAAGCTGCGATCGGGTCAGTCCAGCAACGCAAGCCCAATGTCCCACAGTCGTGCAGCGTTGTTGCGGTCAAGGGCGTACGGAGCAACGCCGCCGCTGAAGTCACTCGGTCGCTCCACGACGACGGGTGCCTCGTTGCAGTCTTCGAAGTAGCGACCACTGATCCCGTCGAGCAGCGGTGACGCCGCCAACAGTACTGAGGTTGCAGCACCCTGCTCGACGGTCTTACGGCGGTCGACGGGGGTCTGCAAGCCACCGGTGTGCTTCTGTAGGTTGGTCGCGATCGCACCGGGATTGAGTGCGTTGGCGACAATCTGGTCGTCTGCCCAGCGTTCGGTCAAACCGACCGCGAGGAGCACGTCAGCCGTCTTGGACTGTCCGTATGCCGTCCACGGGTCGTAGGGCCTGAAGCGGTAGTCGAGATCATCGAAGACCACCGGTGAGAACAAGTGTCCGCTGGAGCTGACCGATACGACACGCGCGCCGCCAGCCGATCTCAGCGCGGGGTACAGCAGCAGTGTCAGTGCGAAATGACCGAGATAGTTGGTGGCGAACTGCAGTTCGCGACCCTCCGGTGTCCGGTTCAGTTCAGGTAGCGCCATGATGCCGGCGTTGTTGATCAACATGTGAACTGGTTCGGGTGCGAATCGGTCGGCGAAATTGCTGACGGACTGGGGATCGGCGATGTCGAGGAGCGCCGGTATGACCGCGTCGTTTCCGGTGGACGCGGCGATCTGGGCGGCGATCCGACGGCCGGCATCGATCCGGCGGGCGCCGAGGACGACGGTGGCACCGGCCGCTGCCAGGGCGCGCGCTGTCTCCACGCCGATGCCGGAGGTGGCGCCGGTGACGATGGCACGGCGCCCGGCGAGGTCGAGTTCCGCGAGGACCTCGGCGGCGGTCGAGCTGAACCCGAACGGAGTAGATAGCAGTGTCATCGAGCCTCGCTGTCACTCGCCGGTGGAGTTGCGCTGCGCATCGACGCGACGACATCGTCGGTCCAGACGACTCCGTGGGCAAGGAAGGCGTAGTTGACGAGTGCGGCCTGGTAGCCGTCGCCCCATTCGGGGTGGCGAGGGCCCGCGATGGCGTCGCGGACGACGTACACCTCAAAGCCTTGCTCGAGGAGGTCGCGGAGGTGCGATTCGACGCACATGTTGGCGAGCATCCCGCCCAGGAGGACCTTGTTGATGCGTCTCTTCCGGAGCTGCAGGACGAGGTCGTTGGTCTGCGGTCCGAAGACCTTGTGCGGGCTCACGACGACCGTACGGGGGTCCTCGATGTAGGGCTTGAACTCGTCGAGCCAGTCGGCTCCGGAACCGACGAGCCCGTCCAGGTTCAGTGGGCCTGGTCGGTCGAAGGTGCCGGTGCGCAGTTCGTCGGCCTCCAGCGCACCGTTGAACAGCCAGCGGTGATCGGTGGGGTAGAAGTAGTGCGGTGAGATGAACATCCCGAATGACGAGGCTCGCGCGGCTTCGAAGATGGCGAGCATGTGCGCGACCGTGTCGTTCTCGGTGACACTGGCTCCCGTTGCCGCCCAGTTGATTCCGCTTGGACTCAGGACGTCGTTCTGCGGATCGATGAATACCACGGCGGTGTCGGCTGGGTTCCAGTTCATCGGAATGTCCTTCTTCGTGCGTCGGGGAGCGGGCGTCGGTGTGATCGATGATCCCGCTGACGGCTGCTGGTGTCGTCAGGGTCACCTGCCAACGTGGAGTCCGGATGCCCTGCGTGCTCGATACCTGCTAGCCGGTAAACACCGTGCTCGCCGGGCGGGTAGCACGGCTGGCTAGTGGCCTGGCAGCACAATGACTTTCCCGGTGGAGGTGCCGTTCTCGACGAGCGCGTAGGCGTCGTTGACCTCGTCGAGGGGGAAGGTGGCCGAATGCAGTCGCGGGGTCAGCTTTCCGCTGTCGGCCAGCGCGGCGGCGTGCGCGAGAATGTGGCCGTGGTGCTCGCGGCCACGCCCTGTCAACAACGGCAACAGCGTGAACACGCCGGAATAGGTGGCGCCCCGGAAAGACAAGGGAGCCAAGCTGTGTGCGCCCCAGCCCAGTGCGCTGACGACATGGCCGGTGTAGCGCTTGACGGCTGTGAACGAGGCATCCAGTGTGGCACCGCCGACGTTGTCGACGATGATGTCGAAGCCTTCGCCGCCGGTGTACTCCTCGACGTACTGATCAACGGTGCGATCCGTGTAGTCGATGGCCGTTGCTCCTGTCCGACGGATCGTCTCCAGGCTGGCGGGGTTGCCGCCCGTGGCGAAGACATGTGCGCCGCGCGCGAGGGCGAGCTGCACGGCGAGGAAACCGACTCCGCCCGCACCCCCATGGATGAGCACTTGCTGGTCGGTGGTGACGCCGGCGCGGTCGACGAGTCCTTCCCAGGACGTGATGAAACCCAGCGGTAGGGCAGCGGCCTGCTCCATGGTCAGATTCGCGGGTTTGTGCGCGATCAACCGTGGATCGACTGCGACGAGTTCGGCCAGCGACCCCGGCACGCCACCGACTCCGCCGGTCATGCCGAACACTTCGTCGCCGACTCGGAACTGGTCGACCTCGCCCCCGACGGCCTCGACGACGCCGGCCATGTCGATACCGAGAACTGCTGGTGGCGTCATCTTGGCGTGTGCGCCGTCCCCGCGGCGGATCTTGGTATCGAGCGGGTTGACCCCACTTGCTTCGACCCGGATCAGGACCTCGCCGGGCCCGGGCGCGGGGTCGGGGAGTTCGTCGATATGTAACGGAGTGTTGTAAGCGGTCAGGACTGCTGCGCGCATGATGTCTCCTCGGATTCAGCTGTCATCTTCACCCCGGCGATGCCGACTCCGATGGGATTCATTCGGTGATCTCCTCGTCGTCGTGGAAAGTCAGGACGAGGCGGCCACGGACGCCGCCCCGTTCGATGGCGCGGTGTGCCTCGGCGGCCTCGGCAGCGCGATAGGTTCGTGCCACCCGCAGGGTGACCTTGTTCTGCTCGGCCAATGCCCGCAGGCTGTCGAGCTTGTCGGTCGCATGGGTGTAGTCGGGCACCCACACATCTTGGATGGTGATGCCCCGCTCGGGATGCAGTGCGGAGGTGCCACGTTCACCGGGGCGACGGACGATCGCGATCTGGCCGCGATCGCGCAGCGCCGGGAGAACCTCGTCGCCCTGCAGAGCGGTGTCGACGACCGCGGCCACCCCTTCGGGGTGCCGCTGTCGGATGCGTTGTCCGACACCGGGCCCGCGCGCGACGATCTCGTCGGCGCCGAGGGTGGTGATGAGTTGCTCGTCGGCCGGTGCGGCATCGGCGATGATGTGTAGCCCGTCGGCCTTGGCGAGTTGGACGACGTAGCCGCCGACGGCACCCGCGGCACCGGTGACGGCAAGGGTCTGACCGGGTTGAAGACCCAACACGTCGAGAGCACGGCGGGCGGTCAGACCATTCATCGGCAGCGTCGCGGCCTCGACATGGCTGGATCCGGCGGGCGCGGTGGTGGCCTGGTCCGCGTCGACGACGACGAACCCGGCGTAGGCACCGCCGGATGCATCGATCGGCATCATGATCGCCATGACCCGGTCACCGATGGCGAGTCCTGTCGAGGTGTCGGGACCGATCTCGTCGACCAACCCGGCGACCTCCATGCCCGGTCGGTACGGCGGGGACAACGTGCTCGAACGTAAGGCCTCGTCGATGTCGCCGACCCGCAGCAGTACATCGGCCGGGTTGACCGTCGCCGCGTACACCCTGATGCGGATCTGACCGGGGCCGGCGTGGGGTTCGTCCATGTCCACTTCTCGAAGAACCTCTGGACCGCCGTATTCGGTGACCACCACTGCCTGCATCGCCACTCCCTTGATCTGGGGATACATCCCCACTTAATGCAACGTAGCATCAAACGGGGATGCATCCCCAGATATTCCGCGTCCTACCGAAGGAGGCCCGGTGCGTGCTGACGCCGAACGCAATCGTGCTGCCGCATTGGCGGCCGCCGAAGCCGCATATGCCGAGGACGGGATCAACGTTGCGCTGAATGAGATCGCGAGACGCGCCAATATCGGCAATGCCACGTTGTACCGGCACTTTCCGACCCGCGAGGCGCTGCTGGCGGAGGTCTACAGCTCCCACCTGGAGCGTTACTGCGCGTTGGCTGAAGAGGCCGCTCAAGCGGAGGATCCGGTGATTGCCCTGCGGGACTGCATCGTCGCGACCTGCGCGCTGCAAGCTGAAAACCGGGGCCTGGCGGATCTGCTGGCATCGCTGCAGCCGGTGTCCCCACACGTCGAACAACTCCGGGCCCGCCACTGCCGCGCCGTCGCCGCGCTGTTTGAACGTGCGGTCGGCAGCGGGAAGATCCGGGCCGATGCGGGGCCATCCGATCTGGCGGTGCTCTTGATCGCCAACGCAGGATTGATCCATCGCACCGTCGAACATGCTCCACGGTCCAGTGCCCGGTTGGTGGCTCTCTGGTTGGGCGGCATCCTGTGTGGGGCAGTCCCGGTACCGACGCCAGCGGCCCCTTCGGACCCCGAGATCCGCCGAGCGCTCCACGATTGAGAGGCAGCGGGTTCCGCCGAGGCAACCGCACCCCACTGGGGCTGGCGGCGGATCAGGGCTCAGAACGCCCGCAGGTTGTCCCGCAGCAGCGCGTGTGAGTAGCTCGTCCGGGTCAGACCCCTCGCCTGCAGTGCTGGCACGAGTCCGTCGCAGATCTCGATGATCCGGTGACGCGTCAGCGAGCCGCCATCCCCTGGGATCAGGAAGCCGTCGCCGCCGACCTCCTCCATCGCCGCCGCCATGATGTCGGCAACCTGGTCCGGCGTACCGACGGCCTCGAACGAGGTGGCGCCGCCGCCCGATTGTGCCTCCATGCACTGGCGCAGCGTCTTGCCGGTTCCCCACTGGGCAAACCCAGCGAGTGATCCCTGTTCGCCGCGCGTGACGAAGTAAGGGACCGGCTGGTCGAGATCCATCTTGGTGAAGTCCGCGTAGAAGTTCGAGCTCAATGCCTTGAGCCGTGCCGGGATCTCCTCCTCGCTCATGGGTTTGATCTTGGCTCGTGCCTCCGCCTCGGTCTCGCCGAGGATCGGGGAGAACAGGAACATCACCTTGACGTCGTCAGGATCGCGCCCAGCGGCGGCGGCCTGCTTGCGGATGTCCGCCCGGTACTCCTTCATCCCCTCGACTCCGGTCGCCCAGGCGATGATCGCATCAGCGTGCTTGGCGGCGAAGGCACGTCCCGCGGGGGACCCACCGGCTTGCAGATAGACGGGGCGCCCCTGCGGTGAGCGGACGCACGTCAGGGGACCGCGCGATTTGAAGTGCTTGCCCACGAAGTCGACATCATGGACCTTGCTGGGATCGATGTAGATCCCCTTCTCGCGATCGCGCACGATCGCTCCCGGTTCCCAGCTGTCGCACAGAGCGTTCACGAGTTCTACGAACTCATCGGCGATCTCATAGCGTAAGTCGTGCTCCGGCATCTCATCGAGGCCGTAGTTTTGGGCCGCTTCGTCCTTGGCGCTGGTGACCACGTTCCAGCCGAAGCGCCCACTTGTGAGCGAGTCCATGGTGGAGGCCAGGCGCGCCAGCGCATACGGGTGGTAGAACGTCGTGGACATGGTCGCGACGATGCCCAGTTGCCGGGTGAGCGCGCCGACCTTCGCGGCCAGCGGCACCGGATCCTGCTTCGGACAGGAGTCTCCGTTCTCCAGGGCGCGAGCCGTGGTGCCTTCCAGGCCGCGCGGGATCCCGACGGTGTCTTCCAGCATCAGGAAGTCGAAGCAGGCCCGCTCGAGCGCCTGGGCCAGTTCGACGTAGAAGTCCCCGGTGAACGGAACCCCCTCCGAGAGCGTGTAGGGAGTCTTCCACTCGTTGGCCTGGAATGTCTGGAACCATCCGAGGTGGAACGGTTTTGCTGGCATCTGTCCTCATTAGCGCGATGGAACTGTCAGCGAAATCCAATCGCGGCGGCGTGTCCGCCGTGTTTCCCCCGCGTCTCGCTCGAATTAGGCGGATAGGTCGCAAGTCGGGCCGCAGACAATCTCAGAGCATGCTTGAGGACCGCCGGCGGCGGGTCGATTGTCCCGACTGTGACGAGCTCGACACACCGCGGTCTGCGCAGTCGCCGACTTACCGTTGCCTCCGAGATCGTGAGTAACGGAGTGGATTTCGTCGGTTCGAGCCGAGCGGACGCCATCGTAGTGAGATTTGTCGGCGTCGACGCCGAGTGCTGGCGGAATCGCCTTCTGCTTCAGCGCGTCCGGCACGCCAGGAGTGGCTGAGGCGGGGCCCGACGGTTGACCGCCCCTCTGGCCGCGCTCGTCGCCTATGGGTGGGGCCTCGATTGGGGCGACCGTCTAATCGGGGAAGTCAGCTCCGCGAGAGAGGGTCTCGTTGGCCCGAATATCGACCAAGGTCCGTTCGAGCTCATCGATCACGGCCCCGTAGCCGCCGTTGCCCAAAACGAGTCGTCGGGGAGACGGATCTTGGGCCATCGCCCGGTTGTACCCGTCCATCTCGACGAATGCGGAACGGACCTCCGGCAGCATGTCGTGGTACTCCGGAAGCGGCTCTGCGACAGGCTCGTTGGGCGGCGACCTCGGCGCGCAGCGTCTGGGTGACGGCAGCCGTTCGTTGGGCAGCGCAAAGGACACCGCGGTATTGCGGCCCAACAGACGCCCACTTCTCGGAGTGCTCATCGGACCGGTGATTGCGAACCGGATACACGAAGTCGCCCTGAACTGCCACCGATAAATCCCGATGTCATCGCAAGCCTCGTCCGCCAACAGGCACGATGGAGGACGTGGACGTCTTGGTGGTCGGTGCGGGACCCGCCGGTATGGCGTTGGCATCGGCGTGCGGTCAGCTCGGGATGACGGTCGGTCTAGTGGATCCGAATCCTGAGCGTCCATGGGTGGCGACGTACGGGATGTGGGCTCAGGAGCTGCCCGCCGGCCTGCCGGGGTCGGTGGTTGCCGCGCGGGCCGCAGGCGGGGCCATCGCGCTCACCGCGCACCGCCTGGGGTGGGAGTACGTGATCCTCGATGTCGACGCGCTACGCGCGCACTTCCACGACCGGTCCATCGGGGTCACCACCTACACCGGGCGCGCCGTCCAATCGCCGGAGCGCGGTGTGGTGGTGCTGGCCGACGGTTCGTCCCTGCGCGCTTCGGTCGTCGTCGATGCGGCGGGCCGCTGGCGCCCGTTGGATCCTCGCCAGACCGGCCGCGCATCTGCCGAGCAGACGGCCTATGGCGTGATCCTTGATGCGGAGTCGGTGTCCCCGCTGGTGGCCCCCGGGGAGGCGTTGTTCATGGACTGGCGCGCACACCACGGCGAGGCAGGGTGGCCGACGTTCGTCTACGTTGTTCCGCTGGGCGGCGGCAGGGTGCTGGTGGAAGAGACCTCACTGGCGCGCCGGCCCGGACTGCCGCTGGCCACCCTGCGCCGCCGGCTTCACGCGAGACTCGCCCACCACGGCATCACGGCACCGAAAGACGCACTCACGGAGAAGGTTTCATTCCCGGTCGACCAGCCCCGGCACGCCGGACAAGGCGTACTCGGGTTCGGCGCGGCCGCGCCGTTGATACATCCGGCAAGCGGATTCAGCGTGGCCGCGTCGCTACAGCTGGCGCCCCAGGTGGCGCGCGCGCTCGCAGAGCATCTCCCGGCCCATCCGGATCGAGCGCTCAGGGCCGCACAGGAAGCAGTCTGGCCGGCCGCCGCACGGGTGATTCACCGTGTCCGACGCATCGGCTTGGAGGCGCTCTTGCGTATGCCCGCCGCCGAGGTGCCCGGTTTCTTCGAACAATTCTTCGCGCTGCCAGACTCGCACCGATGGGCCTATCTCACTGGCCGCGACGACATCGGCGGCACCGTTGCGGCAATGACAAGCCTGTTTCGTGAATCGGACTGGCGAATGCGGCGGCACCTTGTCCTTCCCGCACTCATGCGTCCGCTGACAACGAATGACCCGTCGCCAAACTGACAACGGACGTTGCCAGAAAGTCCCCACCCGCGATAACGTCGCCTCATGACGGTGACCGGCGAGCGTCCAGAGATCCTCCTCGAGGAGGTCGACTTCAATCGGCGCGACCACCCCGACCGGCCGTTGCGGCCCATCCCACCTGGTCGCGACCACTTCGCCGACCAATGGCGCTACATGCGCGAGTTCATCTTCGGCGAGTGGATCGACATCGAGAAGGAACTCGAACCCAGCGACCTCACGCGCATCCGCGACGACTACTTCTGGCAGCGCGACGACCTCATGGACGGCGCTGTCGACGCGTTCGAGCGCCTCGGCCACGAGCAGGGTCGCGCGCTCTTCGAACAGGCGTTGACCCACGGCATCGACACACTCGAGGATCCCCCGATCGAGTTCGTCGAGCTCTTCGAGCATCTGGACAACCTGCCCGCCCAGTTCGACCTCGTTGCCGCCGAACGCGGCCGCATGCTGGCGATGTCGAGCACGTTTGCCGCCACAACCATCATCCGCGGATGGGCGTTCTACGAGACCGCGATGACCGGCGACATCTCCGCGGCCACCGGCGCCACCGGACGATTCGCCGACGACGGCCCCCGCCGCTTCATCGAAACCGCAAGGGTATTCGCCGAATTCACGCTCCCAGAGATCTTCGACCGCCGATCGGACGCGTTCCAGGACGTGGTACGGGTGCGGCTGATGCACGCACTGGCCAGTAAAGGATTGCGGAAGAAGTGGGGCGACGAGGTCTACCTCAAGTTCGGCGAACCCATCCCCGTCACGTCGCTGCTGGGGTTCGGCAGCGGGATGCTGCTCGGCCGCCTCGTCGACCACGCCTTCGGGCGCAAGCTCACGAAACAACAGCTCGAGGACCTCGCCGAGTACTCGTCCTTTTCCGGACGGCTCTGGGGAGCCCCCGAAGCGCTGCACTCGGCCAACGGCATCGAGCTGATCAAGTCGTTGAATTATGTTCTCGCCAGGGGCGGCAACCCGTCCCCGTGGCGGGCCCAACTCGTCGACGCCATTGCCGGTCCCGTGCACCTGACCACCCTGACGGACGCGCTTCCGGCCCCGATAAAGAAAGTGGTCGCCCGGCACGTCAACCAGATCACGGCCAGCGTCGCCCTAGCGCCGGCGGGAGTCGTGTTCGGGTACCAGCAGATCGAGGCCATGGTGGCAGGCACGCTGTTCGAGCCCCTCGGATACAACTTCGAACGCCGGGTGCGAATCTTCACCAACCTCACCAAAATCAACGTCGGCATCGCCAGGGTTGCCGACCGGCTGCCGTGGTCCAACCCCATCCGCGAACGCCGGAAGAAGAGCGGCGCGGCCGCGCGCGAGCGGGTCGCGATGCTGAACAAGATCGCGCGCGGCAAGCACATCCCGCTGACCTTCAGCCACCACGACCGCTCGACAGCGGGCGAGGGCTTCACCGGCTAGCCTTCCGGCGTCGCGCCCGTCCTGGCCCGTACTACGATCGAGAAACATGACGGACGGAGCATCCCAACCTGCGTCGGCGCAGGGGCAGGTCGGCGAGATTCCCCCGCTCGATCCGGTTGGCTCTGGAATTCTTCCCCCGGTCGAGGACCGGGTGCGCCGGCGATTTTCGTTGCTCGAGCGGTTCGCACCCTGGTTGGGATCACGGTGGGCAGTCGAATTATGGTGCACCCCACCGGTTCTCGAGTCGAGCTTGCGTATGCCACCCGGTGTGTCTCCAGGCAGGCCGATAGAAGCCTATTGGGACGGGCATCGGGTCGTTGGTGAGGAGTGGGGCCAGGGCCCGCCGATATATCTGGTGCACGGCTGGGGCGGGCAGCGCCCGCATTTGGCGATGTTCGTCAAACCGCTGGTAGAGGCCGGGTATCGGGTCGTCGCGTTCGACTTGCCCAGCCACAACGAATCCGATCCAGGTGAGCTCGCTCCCGGGCGCACCACAGCCACCGAGTGTGCCGACGCGATTGCGGCCATGATCGACACCCATGGGCCCGCCCATGCGGTCGTCGCTCACTCACTTGGCGCGAACGCGACGGCATTGGCGGCCGCAGACGGCGCACCGGTGGGACGCCTGGTCTTCTTCGCGCCCATGGCCGATTTTCCGCTCTATCTTGACCTGTTCGCCGCGCGTCATGGCTTCGGCCGCCGTATTCGCGCGGGCCTACACCGTCGCCTGGAAAAACGCATCGCCATGCCGCTGCATGAGACCAATATGACCCGAGTCGGTCGGCGAGCCAACTACCCCCCGCTGCTTCTCATCCACGACCCCGACGACCCGGACAGCCCGTATGCCGCCACTGCACAACTGGCCGCGTCATGGCGAGGCGCACGACTACTGACCACCAAAGGACTCGGCCGGCTGGCGCATTACCGAGTCCTGCGCCACCGCCCTGCGATCAGCGCCGGGGTGGAATTCATCGGCGACCAACCGGCCAAGTAGACATCGACGGACACAGTTCGTAGCCTGTCGAGGGCCCGTAAGGCCATATCAGACCTCCCGACAGCAAGGATCGCGGTGCGCCACACACTCCGGCGAACAGCGGTCAGTGTCGCGACCGGACTCATGGTGCTAGCCGCCTCGATAGTGCAGCCGGTCTGGGCCGACCCGGCGTCTGATGCATTGGCCCAGCTCAACGAGCTGTCCCGTGAGGCGGTGCAGACGCGCGAGGCCGTGACCGCTGCGCAGCGCGATGTCGACCGCACGCTGGCCGACCAGGCCGCGGCCGAGGAGCGCCATCTCGGGGATCTGACAGCCTTCGGCGCGGCGAACGCCGAGCTTGCGCCGCATCAAGCGGTGCTCGATCGACTCGCGGCGAGCACGTACATGAGTGGAGGTACCGGCCAGTTCGTCGCGGTGCTGACCGCAGCCTCTCCGCAAGATCTGATCGACCGGCTGTCATTGCAGAATGCGATCGCCGGTATGACGGCCGATCAGATGAAAGTCGTCAGGGCGGCGAGAGATCGTGCCGCTGCCGCCGCCGAGGTATCAGAGGCATCGGCTGCCGAGGCTCGTGCCGCGGCCGAGCGGGCTGCATCGGTACGCGCAGATCTGCAGGCCAAATGGAGGGACTTGCAGCGCCAGATCCTCGCCGCCGAGGCGCAGTACGCGGCGCTGACACCGCAGCAGCAGGCGATGGTCGACACCGCGGCGGCAGCTGTCCAGGCGGCACAACCGCTCGGCGACGTAGCCCCTCCTCCTCCCGCGGCGATGCCTGTCGACATCCCGGAGGCATTGCCGGTCGGAGTCGCGAATGAGGCTGGGCTGCAAGCCAACACCGTCACTGCGGCCCGCGCCATCAGTGCGCAGTTCCCCCAGATCGCCGAGATCGATGGTGTCCGGCCCGATCCGAAACCGTGGCATCCGAGAGGCCTGGCGATCGATGTGATGATCCCGAATCCCGGTACCCCCGAAGGGATAGCGCTCGGGGATGCGATTCTCGCGTTCGTCATGAGCAACGCGGGCAGATTCGGCTTGCAGGATGCGATCTGGCGCGGCACGTACTACACGCCGGGTGGGCCCGCAGGATCGGGCTACGGTCACTTCGACCACGTGCACGTCACCACGACGCCACGGGGCTGACCGACCAACCGGCTAGACCGCCGGGGTCACGTCGCTCCCGGAGCCCTTGATCGATGCCTTCGCGCGGCTTTCGGCACGCACGGACCGCTTGCCGCGCACGTAGCCCGTCGCGGAGATCGCCGCCGATACCAGGGTGTTCTCGCCCTTGACGAACGGGTGGAAGCCGACGCCAGCTCCGCCCCGGCCCTTAACCGGGATATCGGCGACTTCGGTTACCTTCCAACCCTTTTCGGACACCGACAGGATGGCCTCGCCGTTGCCGCACGACACCGGCAGCGCGGCGACCACCTCATCACCGTCGCCGGCGAGCTTCACGCCGGCCACCCCGTTGCCCGCCGCGCCCTGCGGGTTCACCGCAGCCGGGTCGATCCGCAGAATCTTGCCGCGCCGCGTCACCAGCGCCAGGTGGTAGCCGGCCGGGAGTACCCCCGATCTCAGGAGCCCGGTGATGTCCGGTGCCACCGGAATGTCGCGGGTCTTGTACGGCAGGCCGCTTCCGGTGGTGAACTTCACCCGCCCGTCGGTCCACACCGCCCAACCGAGTCCGGAGGTGAGCAGTTCGCCGTGGCTGTCGGAGAACACCCCACGATCGTCCAGGCGCCAGGCGGCGTTGACTTTTCGTTCACGCGGGCCATCCTCGTCCGCGCTCGACGTCACCGGAACCGCCTCGGCGTCCAGCACGGTCCGCCGATCGAACTCCGGCCCCTTGAACAGCTTCGCGGTCTCGACGAGTTCGGAGTCGATCACCTTCCGGCGTGCGTCCGGATTGGACACCAGCTCGGTCAATTCGGCGAACTCGGCGTCGAGCTTCTCGGCTTCGGCGCGCAGCTCGATCACATCGAGCTTGGTGAGTCGCCGAAGCTGCAGTGCCAGAACGTAATCGGCCTGAACGGCGTCGATCGCGAACCGATCCTGCAATCCCTGGCGCGCTTCGTCGACGGTGTCGGAACTCCGGATGACGGCAACCGCCGCGTCGATATCGAGGTGGATGGTCATCAGGCCGGCGACCAGATGCCGGCGCGCGGTGACCTTCTCCAACCGATACTCACTGCGGTGCAACACCACCGAGTCCCGCAGATGCAGGAAGGCCGATATCAGCTCGCGTACCGACCACCAGCGCGGCACCCGGTTCTCGTCGAGCGCGACCAGGCTGGCCGCGAATGTCGATTCCAGCGGAGTCAGCGCCAGCAGCTGCTCGCGGATCTGATCGGCACTGTGACCACGTTTGGCGGTCACCACGATGCGCAGCCCGTTGCGGCGGTCGGTGAGGTCCGACATATCCGCGACACCGGACATTTCACCGGACTCCACCAGGGCCCGGATCCGTTCCTGCACAGTATTGCTCGCGACACCGGGCGGCAATTCGGTGATGACACAGTTCTTGCCGTCGACGGTCACCGTGCCGCGCACCGTGAAGGCGCCCCGGCCGGTGGTGATGTAGTCCCGCAGCCCGGCGGTGCCGACCACGGTGGCTCCGCATCCCCAGTCGGGGCCGGGGATCAGTTTCACCAGCCTGTCGTCGGTCATGTTCGGCGTCTTCAGCAGCGCCCGGCAGGCGGCCATGATCTCGCGGGGGTTGTGCGCGGGGACCTTCGTGGCCCATCCCTCGGCGATGCCGACCGCGCCGTTGCACAACAGCACCGGCCACTGCGCCGGCAGCATGGTCGGCTCGGTCCATTCGCCGTCGAACGTCGCCACCATCGGCACGGCGTGGTCGTCGAGTTCGGCGGTCAGTGCCGCACCGGGCGCCGACAGCCGCATCTCGGTATAGCGGTCGGCGGCCGGGATGTCGCCTTGAATGCGGGGGAACGCCCCTTGTCCGTCAATGACTTTCACGCGCTGGAACTCGGCAGCCATCAGCGCCGCGGCCCCGTACATGGACGCACCGCCGTGGGGGTGCAGGTTGCCGGTGACCGCCGAGCAGACCTTCGAAGACTTCTGCGGCTTGTTGCCCGGCAGCAGCCTCGAGTCGTGCATCTGGTAGAGCAGACGCCGCTGGCCCGGCTTGAGGCCGTCGAACGCCGACGGTATGGCGCGGTCGCTGACGCTGTAGAGCGCGAACGTCAGCTGGTAGTGGTTCCAGTAGTCGTCGGCGCTCTGATCGAGGACCAGATCGGCGTTCTGCTCTGGAATGTCCAGGGTGGCGGTCACGTGATACTCCTAGTCGAGGTCCAGCGCAGAGGTGTCAACACGGGAGGCCACATCGGCCATCCACGTGCGACGGCCCTCGGGCGGTCCGCCGAACAACGTGTGGTGCAGCTTCTTCTCGTCGTCGTCGAGATGGACCCGAATCACGGTGCGGCGCTGAGGATCCAGCACGGTGTTCCAGAAGTCGTCGGCATCCATCTCACCGAGACCCTTGTTGCGCTGCACCTCGACCCGCTTCTTGGAAGTCGCCTTCAGCTGCGCGACGGCGGCGTCGCGCTCGGACTCGTCCTGACAGTAGATCCGCTCGTCACCGTTCTTCACCACGAACAGCGGCGGCAGCGTCACATAGACCATCCCCGCTTCGACCAGCGGGCGGTAGAAGTCCAGGAACATCGAGATCAGGCTCGAGTTGATGTTGCCGCCGTCGGGGTCGGCGTCGGAGGCGAACAAGATCCGGTCGTAACGGCACAACTCGGGATCGCAGTGATCGCGCACACCGCATCCCAGGATGCGTTCGATGGAATCGAATTCGTCCTTGGCCCGCGCCTTGCTCAGGGCGAAGCCATAGACATTGGGCGGCTTGCCTTTCAGCGGGAAAGCGGCCTGGAATGTGGCGTCGCGCGCCGCTTTGATGGTGCCGAGCGCCGAGTCGCCCTCGCACAGGAACAGCTCTGCTCCGGAGCCACGCCCGGTTTCCCTGCTGGGCAGCAGTTTGGGGGGTAGCGACAGATTCGTGCCGAGCCCCTTGGCCTTGGATGCCGCCCGCGACCGCGCTTTGGCGCCTTCGGCGCTGCGCCGCGCCCTGGCGAACTCGAGTGCCAGCTTCGTCCACAGCGACACGGCATCGCCGTTGGCCGGGTTGGCCGCCCAGACGGTGACGCTGCGTGCCACGTCCGGCGCCATCGCCATGTTCAGCGACCGTGACGACACCGCCGTTTTGGCCTGGGAGTCCCACGACACATCGGGGGCGCGGGTGTCGACCGCCAGTGCGGTGACTGCCGCGAAATCCTGTGGCTCGGGCCCTTCTTCGCCTTTGGCCAGGCCCAGGTCGCGGATGCGGGAGGCGCGGTCGGCGAGCGCGTCGGACAATCCCTTGACCGCTGCGGTCAGATGAGACCCTCCGCCCGGGGTGCGCACGGTGTTGCAGAACGCGGCCACCGTCGCGGGCTCGGCCGGCCCCGCCGTCAGCGACCACCGGAACGGGGTGGGGCCGCGGCCGGTGGTGTACTCGCCGCGACCCTCCACGACAGCCCGCGCGACGGGCACCGGCGTGTCGGCCGCGGTGCACATGAGCTCCAGCAGTGCCTCGGTGCCCCAGGGACCCGTGAACGGGGTGAGCAACGCCGGCGGAATCTCGTCGCCGGGCCAGCCGTCGTCGACGACGATCAGGTGCACACCGGGAGACATCCGCGCCGCCGCATGGGCTCGAAGCAGCACCTCGCCGATGTCCACAGTGGAGTCCGGCACGACGGCCGGGTCGAACAGGATGCGCACTTCTGTGCCGTGCGCGTCGGGCTTGCGGTTCCCGGTGCCGCGCAGCTTCTGCGCGTCGTTGCGGGTGAAGGGTGCGTTGGGGTCGAAGTCCTTGCCCTCGAACACGCCGGGATAGCCGCCGCCGAAGCTCTGCAGATAGGTCTTCCCGTCCCGGTGCACCGAGACGTCGGTACGGGCGGAGATGAAGACCGCGGCCGCAGCCCCGATTCCGTTCAGTCCGGCCCCGGTGCTGGCGGCGTCGGTGTGTGCGGAGAACTTGCCGCCGGCCCGCGCGGTACCCAGCGTCTTGACGATGCCGTTCTTCCCGGTCGCCGCATCGGTGTCGACTGGCAGGCCACGACCGTCGTCGGCAACGCTGACCGAGCCGTCGGAGTGCAGCGTGATGGTGACGCATGACCCGCCGTGGCTGGGATCGGCCACCTCTTCCACGGCGTTGTCGATCAGCTCGCGCAGGGCGGTGTTCAGGATGTCCAGGCCGAGGTTCACCGCTGGCCGCAGGCGGGTGTGCTGGACATCGTCGAGTTCGGTGATGTCAGCGGCCGTGTAACTCACGTCTCGTCCTTTCCATCGGATTGGGCGCCGGTGGAATGGTAGTCCGTCGGTCCGACTTTCTGGTGTAGCCGCAGGTGGGAGCCCGTTGTCCCTGAACGCCGTGTCGCGCGGCAAGGCGGGATGCGAATGCTGTTTCCCGCCAATGGCTACCCGTGTCGTATCGAGTACCCCACCAGCGCCGCTGCGCGCATTTGGAGTACTCAACTACGTGCTATTCCACGCACCGTCCGAATTAGCCTCGAATCAGCTCCGTCACGAACGGACGCTGGTTGGGGATGATGAGCATGACGAGCGCCACGCCGAACGACTTGATCTGTCCCGTCCGTGAGACGCCCGAGGACGACGGCCGCACCCCGGAGCAGGGCATCGCGCTGTGCCTCTCGGGCGGCGGTTACCGGGCGATGGTCTTCCACGTCGGGGTGCTCTGGCGGCTCAACGAGGTCGGCATGCTGCCCAAGCTGGACCGGATCTCCTCGGTCTCCGGCGGGTCGATCACCGCGGGCGTGCTCGCGAAGAACTGGGACAAGCTGGCGTGGGAAGGCAACGTCGCCAGCAACTTTGACGAACTCGTCGTCGCCCCCGTCCGCCGGATGAGCAAGACAGGCATCGACGTCAAGGCGGTTCTGGAGGGAATCCTGCACTTTGGTGATTCCGTCTCCGACCGCGTCGCCGCCGCCTACCGCAAGCACCTGTTCGGAAACACCAGTCTGCAGCAACTGCCGGACAAACCGCGGTTCATCTTCAACTCGACCAACCTGGAATCCGGTGTCCTGCTGCGATTCAGCAAGCCCTATCTCGGCGACTACCGCGTCGGCCGGATCATGAACCCCGACCTGCAGCTGGCGGTCGCGGTAGCAGCATCGTCGGCATTTCCGCCGGTCCTCTCGCCGTGCACGCTGAACCTCAAGGGCCAGGTCTGGAACGACCAGGACGACAACGAACTCACCAAGCCGGGTTTCCGCGACGAGATCAAGGTGACCGACGGCGGCGTCTACGACAACCTCGGTCTGGAGACCGCGTGGAAGAGGTATACGACGATCATCGTGAGCGACGCCGGCGGCCAACTCGCCGACGACGAGGATCCGCCGTCCGACCCTCTGCGCCAGACCGCACGCGTGCTCAATCTCATCGACAACCAGGTGCGCGCGCTGCGCAAACGCCAGGTCGTCGAATCCTTCAAATCCGGTCTGCGACAAGGCATGTACATCGGCATCCGCAGCCGGGTCGCCAAGTTCTCCGGTGCCGTGCTTCCTGCAGACCCCGAACGGACCGACAAACTTGCCGAGGTCAAGACTCGTCTTGCCCCGATGTCCGATGCGGTTCAAGAGCGAATGATCAACTGGGGCTACCTCATCTGTGATGCGGGCCTTCGGACACACATGCCCAGCGAACTGACCGATCCGACGGAAACCAAGGTTCCCTATCCCAACGAGGGGGTGTGACGTGCCCGGGGACACGTTGCAAGCCGAAGAGATTCCGCAGGCGTTGGTCGAGTACATCTTGTTGGGCAGCGGCGATAGCCGGCGCCACATGCAGGATTCGCCGATCTTGGGTGACGTGTGGATCGCCTATGCCCAACACCCCAATGAACCGATCGACCTGCTCATCACCTCGCACAAAGACACGACGGCCAATGACCTTGCCGCGGAGATATTCCGTCAGCTGCGCGGCACCCGCCAGGCGGCGGGCCGCAACGACCCGAGGGTGGCGGCGGTACAGAACTATGTGGCCGCCCGGCTGTACTTCGATGAAGTGATTCGCATCCTCATGCCGATGACCAAGTGGTGGCTGGAACCTCGCACGCTCAGCGAGCGTGACGAGTACCTGGAACCGGACAAGACGGAGGGTGATCGGGGACGAAAGAAAATCGAGAAGACCGTCGATGATGTTCGCGCGCTGGTCAAGGCGTGGGCCCTGAATTCGCGATCGGGCCTCGCGCGTAATCGCCGGACTGCGTTCGAACGCTTTGTCGCCCTGTGTGTTCTGGTCCTGATGGTGCAGCAGCCGCCACGAGCGACCCAGCGCACGTCGATGGCGCTGATGCACGCGCAAGCGACCTGGGCCAGAGTCCAGGCCAGGAGCACCAAGGCAGAGCTTGCAGACACCAGCGAAGCCGAACTGGAAGACCTCGTGCTCGACTTGCTCCGGTTCATGGAACCCGCGAACGAACCGAAGGTTTGGCAGATCGCACTGAACCGACCGGCGTCCACGGCGATCGCCAAGTCGGTCCCGGCGGTCAAGGCCGACGCGGCGCGGCGGGTATTCGACATCGACTGTGGTGCCATCAGTTGGGCCGTCATCGACGCGGGTATCGATACCGACCACGCGGCGTTCGACAAGAAGAAGATTCTCAGGACCTACGACTTCACCTACTACCGTGAGATCGTCGACCTCGGCAACGTCGATGACGCGGTGCGGAAAGACAATCTGGCGGCCATCAAGCTCGCCCGGGGAAATACGCTGCCTGCCGGCGCCGACAACATGCTCAAACAGATCGCCAAGGCGGCCGAGAAGGGCGAGCCGTCTCGCCGTGACCTGATCAAGAGGTTCCTGGATCTCGGGGACGAGCCACCGGAGCCCACCAGTGAGCACGGGACGCACGTTGCCGGCATCATCGGCGCCGTCGACGACACGGTCGAACCCAACGTCACCGGTATGTGCCCGGGCATCGGCCTGTACGACTTCCGCATCATCGGATCCGACAAGGAGGACACCGAATTCGCGGTCATCGCGGCACTCCAGTTCATCCGGCTCACCAATGAGGCCGCGGGTGACATGCAGATCCACGGCGTCAACATGAGCCTGTCGATCGAGCAGGACGTCCGCAACTACGCATGCGGGGCGACGCCGGTGTGCATGGAAGCCGAACGGCTCGTCGATAGCGGCGTGGTGGTCGTCGCGGCCGCCGGAAATCTGGGTTATCAGAACATCGTCCTTGCAGATCAGCGCTTGATGAACTACATGGCGTTCAGCATCACCGATCCGGGCAACGCGGATCGCGTGATCACCGTCGGATCCACCCATCACTATGCGCCGTTCACCTATGGAGTCAGCTACTTCTCCAGCCGCGGACCCACCGGCGACGGGCGGCTCAAACCGGATCTCGTCGCACCCGGCGAGCGCATCTACGCCCCGGTGCTGGGTGGCTATTGGGATTATCTGGACGGCACAAGCATGGCCGCACCCCACGTCAGCGGCGCGGCCGCGCTGCTCATGGCGCGCTATCCAGAGCTCATCGGGAAACCGGACAAGATCAAGAAGATTCTGTGCGAGACGGCAACGGATCTCGGACGCGAGCGCAACTTCCAAGGTCACGGACTGCTCGATGTGCTTCGTGCACTACAAAGCCAATGAGGGTGAATTCACATGGCCAACCACGTTTTCAGCCTTGAGGTCCTGCCCGCCAAGAAGGGCGACTGCCTGCTTCTGAGATATGGACCCAAGGCCAACGGTAAGCAGAAGCTGGCGTTGATCGACGGCGGCCCCGGCGGCGTCTACACCCAGCACCTGGGCCCCCGGCTCGAGGCCCTGCGCGGCGAGCGGGGTATCCGCGACGACGAGCCGATGGTGCTCGATTGGGTCATGCTCAGTCACGTTGACGATGACCACGCCAACGGGCTGGTGAAATTCACCGAAGAACTCAAAGTGCTCAACCCCAACCACTTCGTCAAGCCAGTCCAGTTATTTCACAACGCATTTGACAAGATCATCGGCAACGATGCGGCCGAGCTGAAGCGACTGACGCGCAGCGGTTTCGGCACGGCGGCAATCAGCGGCGACATCCCCGTCGACGTCGTTCCGGAGGACGCCAAGGTGAGTGCCGCGACCTTCACCGACGCACTGATGGTGCTCGCGGGTATCGAACAGGGCATCAACCTGGCCGACAATGCGAAGGTGCTCAAGATCAAGCACAACGTCGACGGCAAGGGCGGCCTGATCGTCGCGAAGTCTGACGGCAAGGCGATCGAACTCGACGGTGGACTGACCCTGAGCGTCATCGGCCCGATGATCGAAGACGTCGAGGCGCTGCAGGCTGAGTATCGAAAGTGGCTGGAAGAGCAGAAGAAGAAGCCGAAGCCGCCGTCGGCGGCACTGGCCGCATATGTCGACGAATCGGTGCCGAATCTGTCCAGCATCGTGGTGCTCGCCGAGTTTGGGGGCAAGAAGATCCTGTTCACCGGCGACGCCCGCGGTGACAAGATCCTCGAAGGTATGAAGCTCGTCGGAATGGGCGACACGCTGCACGTCGATGTGCTCAAAGGACAGCACCACGGCAGCGAAAACAACGTCACCCAAGAGTTTTTCGAGCGCATCACCGCCGACCACTACGTGTTCTCCGGAAACGGCGAACACGGCAATCCCGAGCGGGAGACCCTCGACATGTTGCGTCAGGCTCGACCGGGCGCCGACTACAAGATCTATCTCACCTACGAGATCGAGGAGATAGACGCCGGCCGCAAGAAGGACTGGGAGACCAAGCAGAAGCGGGCGAAGAGCGCCGGCCGCAATCCCGGACCCAACTGGTCAGCGGCCAAACAGGGCCTCGTCTCGTTCTTCGAAAAGCACCCCGACATGGCTAAGCGGGTCGTCCCGTTGCAGGGTGACGCGCCGCGGCACCGGATTGATCTACTGGCAGCTCTCTGAGCGGCCGTCACGGGCCCCCGTAGGTGAACGGACAAGGGTCGGGCCCGCACTTGTGATACGCCGGGTTCGTCCTGTCCGAGGCGAGTACCAGAAACACTGCGACGACTGCCACGAAGATCGCCGCGACGACACCCAGCACGATCCAATCGCCGGGGGTCAGGGGCCGCTTCTTCATCTATGGAATTGTGTCGCGCCGACGGTGCGCAGTCCAGAACGCACAGCGCAGGGCATGGAATCCTGCGTATTGCGGTTGTCTCCGCCTGGCTGATCGACGGCTTCGCGTCGTGATCCAGGCGGTAGGTTGGTTCGGTGGCATTCGTGCACCGCGGCGCAACACTTCGCCCGACAAAGCCGGAGATCGTCCGTCAGTGGCTCGCGGGAGCCGACTGGTTCGATGGCGAACCCGAGACAGACTCGGCGGCCCCGCCGCTCTCGTACAGATTTGACGATCCCGCTGGAAAAGTCGGCATCGAGGCGCTGCTCGTCCCATACGCGGGGCGCTACATCCACCTGCCGCTGACCTATCGTGAAGCGCCGCTGGCGGGTGCCGAGGGCTGGCTGATCACCACAATGGAACACTCCGCGCTGGGCCGGCGGTGGATCTATGACGGAGTGGGGGATCCGGTACTGGCCGCGGCGTTCGTCAACTCGATCGTCGGCGGCACATCCTCTGCCACGCTGGAATTCGATACCGGCGACGAAAGACAGACCGCTTCGACCTCAGTTCACGCGCAGGGAACGGGATCTGGGCCGATACCAACGCGTTCAGATGTGCTGTCCGTCGAGCGGTCCGGACCCATCTCGACGGTGCACACCACCGCGGGCGTCCTGCGCATTCCGCATCTCCTTGACCCGTCTGCGCGAGTTTCGTCGATGTCTTTGGTGGGTGATGGTGACGCGTTGGGCACCGACCTGCTTCTGGCCGAGTTCCTTCCAGGCTGACGGCCGGCCGTCAACACAACCTCTGCGTCGAGGAGACCGATGAGTGCGACAACCCAGGTGAGGCAGAAGCTGCAACGAGTCGGCGAAGCCGGCCGCGCGATCAAGCGGCTGATCGACACCGGCTTCCTCGATCTGACCGACCTGAAATCCTTGGTCGAGGTCGCCAAGTATTCACGGATCTACGGCCCTCAGGCCACGATGGCGATCCTGGGTCGTCGCCGGTACGCGAGCCTGCCCGCGATCGTTGACGAGCGCGGTTCGCTGACCTACGAGCAGGTCGACGACCAGTCGTGGGCGCTGGCACACGGGCTGCGGAAGTTAGGTGTCAGCCAAGGCGCAGTGGTCGGTGTGCTGTGTCGGGACCACCGAGGTCTGGTCTTGGCGATGGCGGCCTGCGGCAAGCTCGGCGCGCGAATGGTGCTGATGAACACCGGCTTCGCCAAACCGCAGTTCGCCGAGGTCTGCGAACGCGAGAAGGTCACCGTCGTCCTCCACGACAGCGAGTTCCTCGGCCTGCTCGACGCATTACCCGCCGAGCTTCCCCGCGTGCTGACCTGGGTCGACGACGGCACCGAATTACCCGCCCATGCGCACACCCTGGACGACATCGTGGCGACGAACTCGTCTGAACCGCTGCCGCCCCCGAGCAAATCTGGCGGATCGGTCATCCTGACCAGTGGGACCACCGGTCTGCCCAAGGGCGCCCCGCGCGACTCGGTGAAGCCACTGGCGACCGCGCAGATCATTGATCGAATCCCCTTCCCGCGCAAGGGAACCATGGCCGTCATGTCGCCGATTTTTCACAGCACGGGGTGGGCCACGTACACGGTGGGCGCCGCCCTGGGCAACCAGATCGTCACCACCCGACGGTTCAACGCGGAGCGCACCCTGGCGCTGATCGCTGATCACCGGGCCGACATGCTCGTCGCGGTCCCGACGATGCTGCACCGCATCGTCGAACTCGGTGCCGACGTGATCGCGAAGTACGACACATCTTCTTTGAAGGTGATCCTGGTCGCGGGGTCGGCGCTGAGCCCCGATCTGTCGGAACGGGTGCAGAACGTGTTCGGCGACGTGCTCTACAACATGTACGGCTCCACCGAGTGCGCGATCGCCTCAGTGGCTACCCCCCGAGAACTGCGCGCCGCACCGGGAACCGCAGGCCGTGCGCCGGTGACCTGCGAGGTGGTGCTCTACGACGAGCATGATCAGCGGGTGACGGGCAGCAACCGGCGCGGGCGGATCTTCGTGCGCAACGGCGCACCGTTCGCCGGCTATACCGACGGCCGGCACAAACAGATCATCGACGGCTACATGTCCACCGGCGACATGGGTCATTTCACCGACGACGGACTGTTGTTCGTCGACGGCCGCGACGACGACATGATCGTGTCTGGCGGCGAGAACGTATTCCCTCAGGAGGTGGAGAACCTGCTGGAGTCCCGGGACGACGTCGCCGAAGTCGCGGTGGTTGGAGTGGATGACGACGAGTTTGGAAAACGGCTGCGCGCCTTCATCGTTCCCGAGCCGGGCGCCGAACTCGACGCGGCGGGAATCAAGGAGTTCGTCAAGCACAACCTGGCGCGCCACAAGGTGCCTCGTGATGTGGTCTTCGTCGACGATCTGCCGCGCAACGCGACCGGCAAGCTGCTCCGGCGGGTGTTGGTGGAGATGACCGTCGAGCCCTGATCCGGCAAGGCCCCGATTGTGGGCAGGCTCTCGACGGCCTCGGGTGAAAAGGTCGCCAAGTATCGCGACTGAACGCCCAGCTAAGTGTTGTAGAGTCCGGTCCGGTACCGTACGGTCAACTAAGTTGATAAGCCGACCTAGGAAAATGGCACGACCGTCAGCGCCTGTCGCCGCTCACGAAAGGGTCACGGATGCAGCGGGTTTCGATCGGACGTCGACTGAGCAAGCGCTGGATGCTGCTGGTGGCCCTGGTGGTGGTAGCCGTGGCGGGTTTCGCCGTCTACCGCCTGCACGGGATCTTCGGCTCCCACGACGTCACCTCGACACCCAGCGGCGCCGGCAACGACATCGTCCCGTTCAACCCGAAGCACGTGGTCATGGAGGTTTTCGGGCCGCCGGGGACGGTCGCGACGATCACCTACACCGACGTTGACGCTCAACCCCAGCGCGCGGACAACGTCACCCTGCCGTGGGCCTACGACACCACCACCACGCAACCGGCGGTCTTCGTCAACGTCTCCGCCCAGGGCGACAGTGACTCGATCGGCTGCCGCATCAAGATCGACGACGTCGTCAAGGACGAACGCACGGTGAACACCCTGAACGCCTTCACCTACTGTCTGGACAAGTCCGGATGACCCAGCGAGTCGCGGACTTCATCCGCCGATTTTCGGTCGTCATCGCGCTGTTCTGGCTGGGCCTCGCGGTCGTCACCAACGTGTTCGTGCCGCAGTTGGAGACTGTCGCCGAAAAGCACAACGTGTCACTGAGTCCGCAGGATTCGCCGTCGTTGCAGGCCGCCAAACGGATCGGCAAGGTGTTCGGCGAGTTCGACTCCGACAGTTCGGCGATGATTGTCCTGGAAGGTGACCAGCCGCTCGGCGCGCAGGCCCACCACTACTACGACGGCCTGATCAAGAAGCTTCAGCAGGACACCGCACACGTCCAGCACATCCAGGATTTCTGGGGCGACCCCCTCACCGCCGCGGGCTCACAGAGTGCCGACGGCAAGGCGGCCCTGGTGCAGCTGTACCTGGCAGGCAACCAAGGTGAGTCGCTGGCCAACGAGTCGGTCGACTCGGTGCGCGACATCGTCAACAGCAACCCGCCGCCGCCCGGCCTCAAGGCCTACGTCACCGGCGCGGCGCCCCTGGTCACCGATCAGTTCGAGGTCG
This sequence comes from Mycolicibacterium vinylchloridicum, assembly GCF_013404075.1. Classification (GTDB taxonomy): domain Bacteria; phylum Actinomycetota; class Actinomycetes; order Mycobacteriales; family Mycobacteriaceae; genus Mycobacterium; species Mycobacterium vinylchloridicum. The sequence continues at coordinate 122,268 of NZ_JACBJQ010000002.1, read as the reverse complement.
GCCGCCACGGCACCCTGAAAACCACCCTGATCACCATCGGCGTCATCGCGGTGATGTTGTTCTTCCTCTACCGCCGGCTCACCACCGTCTTCTTCGTCATCTTTACCGTGATGATCGAGCTGACCGCGTCGCGAGGGTCGGTCGCCGTGCTCGCCAACGCCGGCGTCATCGAGCTGTCGACGTATTCGACGAACTTGTTGACGCTCTTGGTGATCGCCGCCGGAACCGACTATGCGATATTCCTTCTCGGGCGCTTCCACGAAGCCCGCTACGCCGGGCGGGACCGGGTATCGGCGTACTACACGATGTATCACGGCACCTCGCACATCATTCTGGGCTCGGGCCTGACGATCGCCGGTGCGGTGTTGTGTCTGATGTTCACCCGGCTGCCGTACTTCAACAGCCTGGGTGTGCCGGCAGGTATCGGCGTCTTGGTCGCCGTCGTCGCGGCGCTGAGCCTGGCGCCGGCCTTGTTGCTCATCGGCCGCCACTTCGGATTGTTCGAACCCGCGCGCCCCATGCGGACCCAGGGCTGGCGGCGCATCGGCACAGCCATCGTGCGCTGGCCCGGGCCCATCCTGGTGGTGACCGTCGCCATCGCCCTGATCGGTTTGATTGCCCTGCCGGCCTACAAGACCAGTTACGACGCCCGCGGGTATATGCCGGCCAACGCTCCGGCCAACGTCGGCTACACCGCGGCCGAACGGCACTTCTCGCAGGCCCGGCTCAATCCCGAACTGCTGATGATCGAAACCGACCACGACCTGCGCAACTCCACCGACATGATCCTGCTCGAGCGAGTCGCAAAAGCCGTGTTCCACAGCGACGGCATTGCGCAGGTGCAGTCGATCACCCGGCCGCTGGGCACCCCGTTGGACCACACCTCGATACCGTTCCAGGTCAGCGCGGGCAGCCTCGGGCAGATCAACAATCTGCCATTCCAGCAGGCCCGCAGCGCGGATCTGCTCAAGCAGGTCGGCGTCATCAACACCTCGATCGACGTTCTGCGCCAGCAGTATGCGCTGCAGCAACAGTCCGGCGAAGTCACCGACGAACAGACCAAAGCGTTCCAGGCCACCGTCGCCACCGCCCAGGACCTGCGCGACAAGATCGCCAACTTCGACGACTTCTTCCGGCCGCTGCGCAACTACTTCTATTGGGAACCGCACTGCTACGACATTCCCGTCTGCGCGGCGTTGCGCTCGCTGTTCGACGCTCTCGACGGTATCGACGCGCTGACCGATCAGCTCGGCAACGTCGCGGGCAGCATCGCGAAACTCGATGCACTGCAACCGAAGCTGCTCGCCTTGATCCCGCCACAGATCCAGACTCAAGAGACCAACCGAGACCTGACGCTGACCAACTACGCCACCAACTCGGGCATCAACGACCAGGCACAGGCGGCGCTGCAGAATTCGACCGCCCTGGGCCAGGCGTACGACGCGTCGAAGACCGACGACACGTTCTACCTACCGCCCGAGGCGTTCACCAATCCTGAATTCCAGCGTGGGCTCAAGCTATTCCTCTCACCAGACGGCAAAGCCGCCCGGATGATCATCACCCATGACGGCGACCCCGCTACGCCCGAAGGCATCTCGCATATCGACTCGATCCGTCATGCCGCACAGGAAGCCGTCAAGGGCACGCCGCTCGCCGGGTCCAAGATCTATCTGGCCGGAACCGCGGCCACCTACAAGGACATTCAAGACGGGGCCAAATACGACCTGATGATCGCCGGGATCGCGGCGCTCAGCCTGATCCTGCTCGTCATGATGTTCATCACCCGTAGCATCGTCGCCGCCTTCGTGATCGTCGGCACCGTGGCACTGTCGTTGGGTGCGTCGTTCGGGCTGTCCGTCCTGATCTGGCAGGACATTTTTGGCATTCATCTGTTCTGGATTGTGTTGGCGCTGGCCATCATTCTGTTGCTCGCCGTGGGATCGGATTACAACCTGCTGTTGATATCCCGATTCCAGGAGGAGATCCACGCCGGGTTGAACACCGGCATCATCCGGGCGATGGCCGGTTCCGGAGCGGTGGTGACGGCGGCCGGGCTGGTGTTCGCGGCGACGATGGCATCGTTCATCTTCGCCGACTTGCGGATTCTCGGTCAGATCGGCACGACGATCGCCCTCGGTCTGCTGTTCGACACCCTCATCGTTCGGTCGTTCATGACCCCGGCAGTCGCAGCCCTACTCGGCCGGTGGTTCTGGTGGCCGCTCAAGGTGCGGCCCCGCCCCGCCAGTTCGATGCTTCGTCCGTATGGAACACGGCAATCCGTGCGTCAGTTACTGCTATGGGAAGACGGCGACGCGATCGCCAAAACACAAACGGGAGGAGAGACCACGTGAATCTCGGCCCTTGGGGTGATCTCACGATTCTGGCTGCCGTCATGGCGATCGTCTTTGCCGCGTGCGTCTTCGTCTACATCAGCAGGCTGGAGCGACGGGCCTCCCACCCGCTGGGCGACCAAGTAGGCGCACACAAGGCTGTTCTGGCGAAAGTCCGTAAGCGCGAACCACTTACGCGAGACGAATTCGACTATGCCAGCGAGCTGGTAGCCGATGCGCGGTCGCCACTGGCTTACGCGATTCCTGCGGCCCTGTTCACCATGGGGTTCTTCTACGTGGTGGGCTGCCTGTTCATGCTGCACCTCGACGGCGGCAACCCATCGTTTCGGACCTTCATCGGCGGCATCCCGATGCTCACTTCGATGAACATGGCCGCTCAGCTGCGTCGTGTTGCGAGCATGAAGCGCAAGCTGCAGGAGATCCCCGTGCTGGATGACGAGTCGACGGACCAGCTCACTACCGTTGGTAGCGCATGACTTTCGTCGCCACTGCTGGCTAGAGCCGGTCGTATCGGTGTTGCCGGATCTCGTACATGGCGCGGTCTGCGAGGTCGAGCACCGTGTCGACCGTGCGCCCGTCGCCGGGGCGGTGGGCTGCGCGGCCGATCGTCAGGCCGACCGAGACCTGGGTACCCTCGCCGAGGGTGACGGGCTTGCGGTCGAGGTCATGCGTGATCTGGTCAGCCAGGCGCGTCAGCTCCGACTCGTCGACCGACTCGGTGATGACCAGGAATTCGTCGCCGCCCCACCGGGCGACCATGTTCCCGTCACCGACGGCTTCGCGCAGGCGGCAGGCCACCTCGACCAGCAATCGATCCCCCGCGCGGTGTCCGTGCTGATCGTTGACGGCTTTGAATCGCTCGATATCGCAGAACAAGATCCCGTAGCCCGCGTCACTCGCTTCGAGCTGTTCGAGGCGGTTCCAGCCCGCCGACCGGTTGGCGATCGCGGTGAGTGGATCGGTGGTCGCTTGACGGGCCAGGTCGGCCTCCCGGATCCGGTCGGCGGTCACATCGACGATCTGAGAGACGAAGTAGCGCGGCCGGTCTCGCGGGGCGTGCACGATGACGACGGTGAGGGCACCCCACACGATGCTGCCGTCCGACGCGATGTATCGCTTGTCGATTCGGTAGGAGCGCCGGCGGCCTTCCACGCATTCCCGCAGCAGGGCCACGTCGGCGTCCAGATCGTCCGGATGGGTGATCTCCTGAAATGTGAGTTCGGCCAACTCCCATTTGCTGTATCCGAGCATGGCACGCAACGCTCGATTGGTGCGCAGGAACGACCCGTCGAGTCCGACGACGGCCATACCGATGGGCGAGTGGGCAAGGGCCAGCTCGAATCGCCGCTCTCCGAGCAGGTCCACTTCGGTGCGAAGCAGGTCGGCAGGCTCAGCGGTGAATTCGGCAGGCGCGAACCCGTGGCCGAGGGGCCGTGGGCGACTGAGGTAGAAACCTTGAACTGCCGTGATCCCGACGGCGCCGACGGTGTCGAGTTCGCCTTGGCTCTCAACGCCTTCGGCGATCACGGTGGCGCCCATCTGCCCTGCAAGCTCGGCGATGGCATGCGCCAGCCGCCGCCGGGCATCGTCGACGTCGATGTGGCGGGTGATCGACTGGTCGATCTTGACGAACTCGGGGCTCAACTCGAGAACATGTGAGAACGAGGAGAATCCGGCACCGACGTCGTCGACGGCGATCCGGACACCCCGTGACCGGCATGGCTCCAGCGCTTCCTCGAGTGCGCCGTAATCCAGGACGGCGTCATGCTCGGTGAGTTCCAGCACGATTCGGGATGCGTCGACGTCGGCGAGCATCTGGGCCCACGGAGCCACCAGCGCCGCGCCCGGCGAGAGGTTCATCGCGACGAAGATGTCCTCCGGGAGCCGCGGCACCAGCGAGATGACCCGGGCCAGGATGGCCGTCTCGAGCTCGATTCCCAAACCCAACAACGCCGCCTGTGCCAGGAACGCGTCGGGACGGAAGGGTGCGTGCGGAAAGCGGGCGAGCGCTTCGACACCCATCACCTTGCCGGACGTTATGTCGTGGACAGGTTGGAATACCACTTCGAAGTCGCGCTGATACACCACCTTTCGGATCGCCGCGCGCTGCGCCGCCGTGGTGTCGGGCCCCTTGTCCGGGGATGCGATAAGTGTCCCGATCAGTTCGGCGATCTGCTTGACGACGCGCAGGTCGATGTCGGCAAGATAGGGCTTGGCGTGACGGCTGACCGCGCATACCATCCCGATCGTCGCACCGGCGGGGCTGAGCACCGGCACACCCACATAGGCACCGAGATTCCAATCGCCGGTGACCGGCAGTGCGGCGGTTGTCTGATTGGCCGCCGTGTCCGGAATGATCGCGGGAAGCCGGCCGTCGATGACCCGCACGCAATACGAGCCCGACAGCGAGGATCGGTCACCCGTCGAGAGATTCACCGCCTGGGTATCGCCGTCGAGAATCTCCATCGTTTGCATGCCGTCGCGAAAGGAGGACAGCCACGCGGTATCGAGCCCCAGCCGCGTCCGCAGCAGGCTCAGCAGGGTGCCGATGAGCTCGACGGGAATCTCCGCCCCGTCGTCTGAGGCAGGCTCGCCGTCCCCCTCGAACCGCATAGCCACTAGTAGACCGCACGGCCAGCCACTCTGCACTGGAATGCCGGGGCCGGTGCGACTGTTGGGTGCTAGGCGACTTTCGCCGACTTGGTGGCAACGATCCATGGAGGGTGTGCGCGAGCGGTCCTCGGCTGCTTTTCGCCACCGGTTGGGCGGCGAACCATTTCACGGCGCTCCTCCCGGTGCTGGCGCGAAGCGAAGGGTTGGGAAGGGCCTCGCTCGACGGTGCATTCGGCGTCGGTGTGGGGGTGGCGATGAGCGCGGGTGCCGCATGGCGCGCCGATCTCGGTGGCGGATCCGGTTCGGTATTGGCCGGTGTCTCACTGAGTGCCGGATTCGGTTGTGGCCCTGTCGTTTCTGCGCTCATCGCGCAGTTCAGCCCGGCCCCGGTCCAGGTGCCAGCGGTCCACTGCCCGGGGCCGCCGGCGCGCTGGCCGCGGCAATCGGATTCGGTACTGTCACCTACCCGGCTGCGCGGCACGCTGACCAGCGTCTTCTGGGCCGGCACCTAGCTGGGTTTCGGTCTGCCCGTGCTGTTGGTCACGATCGAGCCCGACGTCGGCATCACCGCACCGATGGTCGTGCTCGGGCCGCGGCGGCCGCGGTCGCCGTCCCGCGCGCAATCACAGCGAAACACGCTGCTGCACAGACTGTTCCGGAGCGTGCCACTGACCACGCGCAGCGAAGAAAGACGCTCCCCGAAGAGGGCACGCCCGTGCTGCACATCAAGTACAGGCAGGAAGGACGCTACGATCCCTCGATTGCTGAATTCGCGAACTTCGCGATCGGCGTCCTCAGGAGGGCTGACCGAGCGCACAATTGTGGGACAAACTGGTTCACGGGGATCCAGGGGGGGTGGAAGTCGGCGTGCTTGTTCCGGACGAGGCGGGGGAGCTATCAGTGGACCCCGCAGTGGGCGATGATGTCGAGCCGGCGCCCACGGCAGCTGACAGCAAACAAACCGTCTTGGTTGTCGACGACGATGCGCGGCTGCGCGACCTGCTGTGCACGGTCCTGACCCCGCTGGATTGCGACCTCATGCAGGCTGGTTCGGGCGAAGAAGCGCTCACCACGCTGCTGCAGTGCAAAGTCGCCGTGATCGTTCTGGACATCAATATGCCCGGGATGGGGGGATTCGAGACCGCGCAGCTCATCCGGGAAGCAGATGAACTGGCGTCGACGCCCATCATCTTTCTCACCGGTCAGGCGGACGATAAGGATCTCAATCGCGGCTACGACCTCGGAGCTGTCGACTATCTGCTCAAGCCGGTCTCCTCGGCGGTGCTGTACGCGAAAGTCAAAGCATTGTTGGAGCTGGACCGGTCCTTCGCCCGCCTGCGCACCGAGGCTGCGCGTCTGCACGAGCAGCAGCTGCAGATTGCCCGGGCCGCCGAGAGCCGCCAGCGAGATGAGCTGGCATTCACCCGGCGGAGGGAACGGCTGACCAACATCTTCTCCGAGGCCAGCATCGACCTGGTGTCCCTGGAGAAGACGATCGTCACCGAGCTGGGCCAGATGTTCGATGCGGAGTGCCTCTTGCGTCTACCCGGTCCAAACGGTGACTGGCATGACTCGTTCTCCTACACAGAGCCGGGCCGACGGTCAGAGCTGATGCAGGCATGGCTTGTCGAGCAGGCGACCGGCACGGTACAAACTCCGATGCCTGGCGAGGCCATCCTGGTCCAGGAGTTGACGGCCCGCAGTGAACGCGTCGGCATTCTGTGCCTCGGCCGGCCCGATGGCCCCGCCTTCTCGGAGGTCGACTCCGCCAGATTCCGCGGCACGTCTGTGGCAGCCGCACTCGCAATCTCCAATGCGACGCTATACCGGCTCCAGACCGAGTATGCCGCCGTCATGCAGGCCACCGGTGACGCGATCCTCGCCGTCGATGTCTCAGGTGCCATCCGCAGTTGCAACAAGGCCGCAACCGCCCTGTTCAGTGGGCACTCCGACACGTTGATCGGCCGGTCGATCCTGGATTTTGCCGTCGACGCTCACCGAGAGCGGTTGCACGGGCAGCTGGCCGTCACCCTGGCAACCCAGCAGGAAGTGTCGCTCGAGATGACATTCGCCGCCGGCACTCGCCGTCCGGTGGATGTCGCGATCACGTTGTCGCCGATCGGCGACTCCGTCGATTTGCACGTCGCGGTGGTGGTTCACGACTTGACGGAGATCAAGCAAGCCCAGCTGGTGATCAGTCATCTGGCCAGCCACGACCCGCTCACCGATCTGGCCAATCGGCGCCAGCTCAACGAGCGACTCGCGCTGCTCTCCCGTCAGCAGGACGGGAAACTCGCGGCGCTGCTGTACATGGATGTCAACAGGTTCAAGGCGGTCAACGACACCTACGGTCACGACACCGGGGATGAACTGCTCGTCGAAATTGCGACCCGCCTTCGGTCGGCGGCCGGCAATGACGCGCTGGTCTGCCGAATCGGCGGCGACGAGTTCATCGTCCTGCTCGAAGACGTGCCGTCGACCGGCGCCGCCGTCGCGGCAGGCAACCGGATCCTCGACCGGGTACAGGAAGCACCGGTGCGATGTAAGAACGTCACCCTGAATCCGTCTTTGAGCATGGGTATTTCGTGTCTTGGCGCGAGCGCTCGTTCGCCCGAGGAGTTGTTGTCGCAGGCAGATATGGCCATGTTCGAGTCGAAGAAGAATCGACTGGATACGGGTGTGCTCTACACCGATCTGATCGGGTCGCGGCATCAGGGCGAGGTGGATCTGCGATCGGAGGTGGCCGGCGCCATCACGCGATCCGAGTTCCGGATGGCGTATCAGCCGATCGTAAACTCGGCCACCGGAGCACTTTTCGGCCTTGAAGCACTGGTGCGCTGGCGGGTCGGCGACGAAGAGATGCCTGCAACGGACATCATCGCGTTGGCCGAGAGCGCTGGACAGATCGGTGCGCTGAGCCGATGGATCATTGCTCGCAGTTTTGCCGACTTTGCCTCATTGGGTAGAAGTGACCTGAAGCTCCATGTGAACGTATCGCCGGATCACGTACTCGACGAGCGCTTCCTCCAAGACTTGATCGATGCTCAGGAAAGCAGTGAGATACCCGCGGAGAACATCTGTCTGGAACTCACCGAGCGGACGTTCTATGGCGATCCCGCCGCGGCGCGGTCGGCGTTGCGCCGTGCCAGGGGCATCGGATTCAATCTGGCGATAGACGATTTCGGTATCGACCACGCCAGCATGACGAATCTGCTTCACACCCCGGTCGATTGGTTGAAGATCGATCGTACATTTGTCGCCGAAGTACACGACGACCAACGCGTACAGCGACTGGTGCGTAGCCAGATTGCTCTGGCGTCGTATATGCAGGTCGACCTGATTGCCGAGGGCGTGGAGAATCAGAAGCAGGCCGAATGGCTCCGTGAAGCGGGATGCCCGCTACAGCAAGGATTCTCGTACGCGCATCCGATCGAGGCGGTGGATCTGGCTGCAGAGGTGAAGAACTGGGCGGTGGTCTTGGCAACCAGCGGTGATACCGGCAAAGGCTAGGGTGATATGAAGCTCATGACTCGATTGGCGGCCGGGGGCGGGGCCGCCATCCTTGCGGTCATCTTGGCGAACACGCTCTACACCGTGCAACTCGCCCGGATAACCTCGCTCTACGAGGAACGTTCTGAGGCGAGGAATGCCCAAGTTGCGGCACTCGACACCCAGCGGGATCTCCAGGCATTGCTCGTGGCGCACGACCGCTACGTGTTCTCGACCGATCCCGCTCGGCGGGGCGAGCTCAGAGCCACGCTGGACGAACGCGACAAGGCTGTCGATACCGAACTTCGGTCGGGTGCCGAAGTAGAGACAGACGGTGGCGTCCGGCTGCAGTACCAGCAGGCGTTGGCAACCTGGACCGCCTTCCAGGCGAACTATCGAGCAGAACTGCAGAACGTCCAGAATGCCGAGCAGGCAGCGGCTTCCGCAAGGGATCTCGCAGGACAGGTGGCGGTGCTGGAAGATCAATTGCGCCAGATCGAACAGGCGACGGTCAAGGCCGTCGACGACGCCAACAACAGGGCGGGCGCGGCCATCCGATTCACCCGCGGGGTGCTGTGGATCTTCGCGAGTGCCATCGTCTTGGTGCTCGGCATCGTGATGTTCTTCATGGCTCGCAACATCCACCGCGCCGTGACAGGTGCGGCGGAGGCCAACGAAAAGGCGCGACGTTCCAAGGAAATTCAGGCCGATCTGATGACCGAGGTGCAGGGCGCCACCGATCTCGCCACCGCGGGCGTGACGATCGTCTCGCGCACCGCAGAGGCTCTCGGCGCCAAACATGGAGCACTCTATCTGCGGCAGTCCGATGACGACCAATTCGCTTTGATCGCCTCATACGCGTTCCACCGTCGTAAGGATCTGCCCACCTCCTTCGGAATGGGTGATGGTCTGGTCGGCCAATGTGCCTTGGAAGGCAACAGGATCGAGGTCAGTGCTCCAGGGGACTATGTCGAGATCGTCTCCGGCCTGGGCAAGACCGAACCGGTGTCCTTGATTCTGATGCCGATCAAGTTCGAGTCCGAAGTGCACGGCGTTCTGGAGCTGGCCGCCCTCAAGGAGTTCACCGCCGACGACATCGAGCTGCTGGAGAGTATCGCCGTCGGGGCCGGTGTTGCGATCAGCGCCATTGAGTCGGCCGAGAAGACTCGCGAGTTGCTTCAACTATCTCAGGCCCAGACCGAGGAGTTGCAGGCCCAGGAAGAAGAGCTGCGGACGGCCAACGAACAGCTGGTCCGCCGTGAGGATCAGCTGTCGGCGCAGAACGCCGAGCTCGAAGCGACCACTGAGGAACTGCGCTCACAACAGGAAGAGCTGCGGGCCAGCTCGGAGCGGCTCGAGTCGCAGGCGCAGACCCTGGAGCACAAGAACTCCGAACTGCACCGCCTCAGTCAGACTCTGGAAGCCAAGGCCGAAGAACTCGCTGTCTCGTCACGGTACAAGTCGGAGTTCCTGGCCAACATGTCGCACGAGCTGCGTACCCCGCTGAACAGCATCCTGATCCTGGCGGGACTCTTGGCTGACTCGGACGATCAGCTCACCGCCAAGCAGCAAGAGTTCGCCGAAACGATTCAGCAATCCGGCAAGGACCTGCTGAATCTCATCGACGAGGTGCTCGACCTGGCGAAGGTGGAATCCGGATCGCTGCGCCTCGAGCGGGAGGTGATCGACGTGGGTGAGTTGGTCGAGTTTCTGGATCGCACCTTCGGCCCGATCGCCGAACACAAGGGGATCGGTTATCGAGTTCTGTTGGCAGACAACGCCCCACGACAACTCACCAGTGACTACACGAGGGTCAAACAGATCGCGAAGAATCTGGTCGCGAATGCCATAAAATTCACCGATTCGGGAACGGTGAGCGTCGAGCTTTCCGCAGCCGGCGACGAGCACGGCGCAGCGGGCGACGGCTATCTGGCGCTGGCGGTTGTGGATACCGGAATCGGCATCGACCCCGAGGACCACCACCTGATCTTCGAGTCTTTCCAGCAGGCCGGCAAGGGATCGGCACGACAATACGGTGGTACCGGTCTGGGGCTGGCGATCAGCCGAGAACTCGCACGCAACCTCGGGGGCGAGATCACGCTTCGCAGTGCTCCCGGCGAGGGATCGACGTTCACCTGTTACCTGCCGGTCGACGCTGCGCCGTCCGAGAGCGCCGAGCGGGCCACGGTACCGAGTCACTCGGCGGCGCCGCCCCCCTCGGGGTCGAACGGCGAGCGGCCAAGCGCGGAAGGACCTTCGGAGAACCCGGCCGCTCTCGGGCGCATCGAGGATGTCGATACCTCAGCGGTCGTCTGGCCGCAGGGAACCAAACCCGTGCTCTTGGTGGTCGAGGACGATCCGGTCTTTGCGGGCATGCTGGCCGAGCTGGCCAAGGAAGCGGGATTCGACGCGGTCATCACGCCCAGCGGTCGGATGGCGCTCGCGTTGGCGAAGGAACACAAACCCGCCGCCATCACCTTGGACATCGGCCTGCCGGATATGGCCGGCTGGGTGGTGCTCGATGTCCTCAAGCATGACCTCGCGACGCGCCACATCCCGGTCAATGTCATTTCCGGCTCGAACGACGACGGGCGAGGGCGCCGAATGGGCGCGATTCACACCGTGAACAAGCCCGCCGACATCGGCGAACTCCGTTCGATGTTCACGGCCGTCGCCGACTTCCTGAAACCGGGACCCAGGCACGTGCTGGTGGCTGAGGACGATGCCAGCCAGCGCCAGGTCGTCAAGCACATGATCGAGAGCGACGACATCGCGATCACATGTGTGGGTACCGGCCAGCAAGTGCTGGCCGAGCTCGCCGGCGCAACCTCTTACGATTGTCTCGTCCTGGATCTCGGGCTGCCCGACATCGACGGCATCGACCTCATCGAGCGGATCAAAGGCCAGCTCCAGGAGAAGAGTCTGCCCGTGATCGTCCACACGGGACGAGAACTGACCACCGCTGAAACGCAGCGCCTGGAGGTTCTGGCGTCGGCCATCGTCCTGAAGAACGCGAAATCGCCCGAACGGCTGTTGGATGAGACCGCCCTGTTCCTGCACCGCGTCGCCAACGACATGCCGGACTCGGCGCGTGAAATCCTCTCCAACCCAAGGCGTATCGACGAGTCGCTGGAGGGCAATACGGTTCTGCTCGTCGACGATGACGTCCGGAACGTGTTCTCACTCGGCAGCGCCTTGAAGCGCTACGGCATCAAAGTGATACCCGCGAGCAATGGGCAGGAGGGGATCGACAGCCTCGCCGCTCATCCGGAGGTCGGACTGGTCCTGATGGACATCATGATGCCGGTCATGGACGGTTACGAAGCGATGCGGCGGATCCGGGCCGAGACCCGCTGGCGCAGCCTGCCCATCGTCGCGCTCACAGCGAAAGCGATGAAGGGCGATCGGCAGAAGTGCCTCGACGCGGGCGCATCGGACTACGTCACCAAACCGGTCGACATGGATCAACTCACCTCGGTGCTCAGGGTCTGGCTGGCCAGCCGGCCCCGCAGAGAGCAGAAAACGTCAAGCGCCAGTGAGTAATCCGGCCGAAATGTCTGATCGGGATCGATCCCGGGAGCTTACTGCGATCGAGGCAGAGGCATTCTTCTACACGGTGTTCGAGCATCTCGGCTACGACTTTCGACACTACAGCGACGCTTCGCGGAACCGAAGGTTGATGGCCTTCGTCGACAAACACGCGCTGGGCACAATCTCCGAGGCGCAGAGCCGGGTCCTTCGCGATCCGACGCTGTTGGCGTCGTTTCTGTCGACGATGACAGTGAACGTCACCGAGATGTTCCGGGATCCATCGGTATTCGCAAGGATTCGCACCGATTTGTTGCCCAGGCTGGCAACCTATCCGAGCATCCGGATCTGGATCGCAGGGTGCGCGACGGGGGAGGAAGCGTATTCCGTAGCGATCCTGCTCGACGAGGCCGGCTTGTTGGATCGGACGACCATCTACGCCACCGATATCGACAGCGACTCGTTGCGCGTCGCCGCGTCGGCAATCTACCCGGCGGATGTGATGGCCGGTGCCACCCGTAATTACCAGGCCAGCGGTGGCCAAAGGCCGTTCTCCGACTGGTATATCGCGAAGTACGACCGATGCATTCTCAGTCCGGCCCTGCGATCACGGCTCGAGTTCTTTTCGCATAATCTCGCCACCGACAGCACATTCGGCGAATTCCACCTGATCATGTGCAGAAATGTCTTCATCTATTTCGAAGAGGCACTTCAACGCCGCGTCGAGCAGATCTTCGCCGAAAGCCTCATTCCCTTCGGCAATCTCATCATCGGGCCGCGTGAAGGTCTGACCGGAGACGGCGCGCGATTGTTCAAACCCCAGGATCGTCGCCTGGGGATCTACGTCAAGAGCCAGTTTCTGCATGCCCGGGGGTGATGTCATCGTCATCGGCGGCAGCGCGGGCGGAATATCCGCGCTGCGAGGCATTTTCGAGACACTCGAGCACATCCGTGACAGGTTCGTATTCGTGGTGCTGCACCGCGCGCCGCAATACGGGGGGCTTGCTGAAGTGCTCCAGGGGTTCACCCCGATTCCGATTCACGAGCCGAGCACCAGCCCATGGGCCTGCACCCCGGGCGAAGTGACCCTCGCCCCGGCCGGCTATCACCTGCTGGCCGGCAATGATCGAACGCGGTCGAGCGATCCGCACACGCCAATCGCCCAGTACGACACCGGTGCGGGTGTGCGCGCCCACCTGACGTTGGATGCGCCGGTGCTCTGCTCGCGCCCTTCCCTCGACGTGTTGTTCGCGAGCGCCGCTCAACTGGTCAATTCGGTGACGGCCGTTCTGCTTTCCTGCGCGAGCGAGGACGGTGCCGAGGGCTGCGAAATCGTGAAAGCGGCCGGTGGCCGAGTCGTGCTCCAGGATCCGGACAGCTGCGAGGCGGCGGTCGCCGTCAATGCGGCACTGCGACACGTAGCGCCCGACTACGTCGCGGATCCCAACGGGATCGGACGTTGGCTCTCAGCGGAACCGCACGTTCATCGTCGCTAGGCCGAAGATTTTGCGCCCGTCGGATTTTGCGGCGATCAGTACGACACCCGAACGGGTCTCCGGGTCCAGCGATTTGATCTTGCCGCTGAATTCGATGTCCGCACCCTCTTTGGCCGATACGACCGCGGGCTGGGACAGCCGCACCGCGAATTTGGTGACCGCACCGGGGTCTCCCGACCAGGCGGAGTGGAAACCGGCGCCCAGACCCATGGTGAGCATGCCGTGGGCGATCACGTCTGGCAGCCCGGCCAGTTTGGCGATGTCTTCGTCCCAGTGAATCGGGTTGGCGTCACCGGCCACTCCGGCGTAGTTCACCAGGTCGCCGCGGGACAGCCGGGTGTGGTGCACCGCGAGCTCGTCGCCGGCACGTACGTCATCGAAGGACGGCGTCCCCGGTGTCCGGGTCAGTCCGCCCTGCGATATCCGGATCTCGCCCGCGGGGCGGACCTCCTTGTCGTACTCGGCATCCGAGCCGGGGATGTCGAGGATGTTCATGTCGTGCATCATCGCCTTCTGCACGGCCGCCTTGACTCCGGCGTCGATGTCCTCCCCGGTCACCCCGACGACGGTGGTGTGCAGGGTGTGCACCCGTTCGCCGCCGGCGTCGGTGAAGGTGTTCGTCACGGTGATGAAATCTCGGCCGGCCGTCCGGCGGACCGACGTCAGCTCGACGTCGATGACCAGTTCGTCACCGGCCACGATCGGACGGTGTTGCTCGAAGACCTCTTCGGTCTGAAGGTAGGTGTCGTAGCCGACGACGATCTCCTCGAACATGCGGCGGTTGCATTGCATACCCGGCGCCGAGGTGAAGGTCAACGGCGCAATCACATCCGAATAGCCCAGCTCAGCGGCGGCGGCGACGTTCCAGTGCGCGGGGTGGTAGTCCTGCACCGCTCGCGCGTATTCACGCAGCTTCTCGCGGCCGACGAGGTAGGTGCCGTCCATCTGGTAGTAGGCGCCGACCCGCGCTTCAAGCGGCGACGTTTCTGCTGGTGCAGTCATGAATTGCTCAACTTTTCTTCTCGCGAGTTCGCTGAAGCTGACCAAAGCACACTAACGCGCGCACACCGGGGCAATACACGCCGATACGATTCGGCTGTCTAGGAGATCCGAACGTACCGCGGTTGGGGTGAGCCATGACCGGAGCGCCGACGGCCTGTCCCTATTGCGGGGCCGACCTCGACGTCACTGGCACCTGTGCGCGCTGCGGCGGGGTGACGACCGCTGCTGCATTGACCGGCTGGCGGCCCGATCCGACCGCCCGCTATGAGGGGCGCTATTACGTCGCGGGCCGGCCGACCCAGCGGGTGCGCAACGGTAGGTCGCAAGCCAGCGACCCAGCAGGTGGTCAGATGTTGCCCGCCTATGTCGAGGTCCCGGCCGCGCGGTCCAGCATTCGGTCGACGTGGCTGGCGACCGGGGTGACGACGGCGGTGATCGTCATGGTGGGTGCGGTGGTCGGCGCACTGCTGTGGGCACGGCATCGCCCGGCGCAGCCGCCGGAGATCGACTACGTCCAGGCGCTCGAAACCGCGGGGTTGATGAATCAGTTCAACTCGGAGGCCAATGCCGTCGCGCATGGCCACGACGTGTGTGATCAGCTGGAACACGGCGGGCCACAACAGGGCCAGCTGGCCGACAAGATTGCCGTCGACTCGTTCTGCCCGCAATTCAACCAAGGTTTTCGCATCCTCGAATCAGCAAAGATTTCAGGGGTTTTCGTGCTGACCGATTCCCTTGGCACGGGCTCGATCGAGACCGACGGGCAGACCTGCCATGGCATAGACGGCTACGCCGACGTCGGTCGCAGCACTCCGGTGACCGTCAAGAACGGCAAGGGCGAAGTCCTCACCTCGACCTCGCTCGGTCCCGGGACCGGAAACACCGCAACGTGCACGTTTTCGTTCACCTTCCCCATCACCGAGGGACAGGATCGCTATGTCGTGTCCATCGGGCGCAGAGGTGAATTCAGCTACAGCTTCGAACAACTTCGAGGCCGCGGTGTGCAGATCAAACTGGGCCGCTGAGTATGGTGAAATAAACTCAGCAGATTTCGATGTTGTCGCCGTCAGGACTTCGGAAAAGGAGCGCTGGAAATGACAGAGCAGATCACCGCATTGGTAACCGGTGCCAACCGTGGGCTGGGGCGGCAGCTGGCCGCCGAACTGCTGGCACGCGGCGCCAAGGTCTATGCGGCTGCCCGCCGGCCGGAGACCGTCGATCTGCCGGGCGTGGTGCCGATCCAGCTGGACATCACCGACCCGGCGTCGGTTCGCGCGGCGGCCGCCATCGCCGGCGACGTCACCGTGCTGGTGAACAACGCCGGTGTCTCGACGCAGGCTGCCCTGCTCACCGGACCGATCGAGGACATCCGGTTGGAGATGGAAACGCACTACTTCGGCACGCTGAACGTCAGCCGAGAGTTCGTGCCGATCATCGAGAAGAACGGCGGCGGCGCTGTCCTCAACGTGCTGTCCGTCCTCGCCTGGTATCACCCGCCGACCTCGGGTGCCTATTCGGCAGCAAAGGCCGCCGCCTGGGCGTTGACCGATGCGCTGCGAACTGAGCTCGCGCCGAAGGGAATTCACGTCTCCGCCCTGCACGTCGGCTACATGGACACCGATATGGTCAGCTACATCCCGGCCGAGCAGAAGATCGATCCCGCGCTGGTGGCAAGGCAGGCCATCGACGGACTGCTGGGCGGCCAGGCCGAGATCATCGCCGACGAACTGTCCCGGCAGGTGAAGGCCGGGCTGTCGACCGCGAACAGCTAGCTCAGTCGTCTCCCGCGGCGACCAGCGGACGCAACCGCACGTCGGGGTTGTCCTCCTGGAAACCCTGCAGCCGCCACTTGGTGGTGAACAACGCCAGCATGACGCCGTCGGTACGGGTGAGGACTTCCATCGACACCTGCTTCTCGGCGAACGCTGCGTCGTCGGGGTGGATCGCGCGGGCGACCGTGTAGGGCAAACCCTCCAGCGAGATGGGCGCATTGAATTCCGTGGCCATCCGGTGGCTGGTGACCTCGAACTGCAGCGGGCCGACGGCCGCGAGCACCGGTGCCTGTTCGCCGCGGCGATCCGATCGCAGAACCTGCACCACACCCTCCTGTTCCAGCTGCTCGATGCCCTTCCGGAACTGCTTGTGCTTGCTCGGATCAGTGCCACGCGCAACGGAGAAGTGTTCGGGGGAGAAGCTCGGTATCGGCGGGAACTGCACGGGCACGTCCCGGAAGAGGGTGTCCCCGGGACGGAGCGCGGCGGCGTTGGCCAGGCCGATCACGTCGCCGGGCCATGCGTTGTCCAGAGTCGAGCGCTGCTGGCCGAACACCGACTGGGCGTACTTGGTCACGAACGGCTTGCCGGTGGCGGCGTGGGTGAGCACATCGCCGCGCTCGAACGTCCCCGAGCACACCCGGGCGTAGGCGATGCGGTCGCGGTGCGCGGAATCCATGCCCGCCTGAACCTTGAAGACGAAGGCGCTGAACGGCGCGTCGACCGGCCGCACGTTGCCGTCGACATCGGCCTGGCCGCTGGGCGCGGGTGCCAGCCGCGTCAGGTTGTCCAGCAGCTGGTTCACCCCGAAGTTCAGCGCGGCCGAGGTGAACAGGACGGGCGTCGTGATGCCTTGCAGGAATGCTTCCTGGTCGTGATCGCCGTCATCGGCGGAAAGCAGTTCGCACTCTTCGACCGCGTTGTCCCAGTCGACACCCGCGGCGTCGTGGGCGCGCTCAGGCGCGATGTGCTCCTCCGGTGCGGCGGTGGCACCGCCCGCGGTCCGGGTGAACCGAATGAAGTTTCCGGTACGGCGGTCCAGAACGCCCTTGAAGTCGCCCGCGATCCCGACCGGCCACGTCAACGGGGTGGGCTTGAGTCCGATGCGCTCTCCGATTTCGTCGAGCAGCTCCAGTG
This sequence comes from Mycolicibacterium vinylchloridicum, assembly GCF_013404075.1. Lineage (GTDB taxonomy): Bacteria > Actinomycetota > Actinomycetes > Mycobacteriales > Mycobacteriaceae > Mycobacterium > Mycobacterium vinylchloridicum. The sequence continues at coordinate 104,880 of NZ_JACBJQ010000002.1, read as the reverse complement.
CGTGGCGGCCCGGCCGGTCCCACTTGTTGATCACGGTCAGGATCGGCAGGCCGCGGTGCTTGCACACCTGAAACAGCTTGAGGGTCTGCGGTTCCAGCCCCTTGGCGGCGTCGATCAGCATGACCGCGCAATCGACGGCGGACAGCACCCGGTAGGTGTCTTCGGAGAAGTCGGCGTGCCCCGGGGTGTCGAGCAGGTTGATGACACAGTCCTGCCCCTCCGGCGAGTGGTAGGGGAACTGCAGCGCCGTCGAGGTGATGGAGATGCCCCTGGCCTGCTCCATCTCCATCCAGTCCGACACCGTGGCGCGGCGTCCGGCTTTGCCGTGGATGGCGCCGGCCTGGGTGATCACCCTGGCGTGCAGGACCAGCGCCTCGGTGAGTGTTGATTTACCGGCGTCGGGGTGGCTGATGACGGCGAAGGTCCGCCGTCGGCCGGCTTCAGCCACCAGCCGGTTCGCTGCGGCGGAACCGGTGGGTGCCGTACGGATATCCAGGTCTTGATCACTCATTGCGTGGTCGATCGTATTTGCCGACGACGCAAAACCTCTAATCGCGCGGGCGTGCTGCTCAGGCCGCGATCGTGGATTCCTGTGCCGGAGTCACGTAGGCGGTGATGGTCTGGTAGTCGTTGGCCGCCCAGGAACTCATGAACACGTCCATCTTCATGGCGATGCCCGGGTTGTTGAATGCGCTGTCGTTGACGTACACGATGTTGTTGATCGTGTCGATGCCCAGCACGGTGATCGCGTGATTGGCGGTGACGGCGTCGCCCGGCGCGGCTCGGCCCCAGGCGATATTGGCGTTGACCGTCACGATCACCGAGTCTCCTGCCGTCAGGGCGGCCTTGACGTTGTTGATCGCGTTTGTGCCCTGCCCCTTGGAGTACTGGGTCGACGTCGCGGTGATGCCGTGATTCTCCAGCAGTTGCAAGGCGTCGGCGTAGGCGACGTACGTGTCCGCGACCGGGTCGTAGATGTTCTTGCCGGGGTTGACGGTGCTCGGGGTTGTGGCGGCCTCGTCGGTGATCTGCTGCGCGGTGGGCATCTTGTCCGCACCGAGCAATTGTCCGATCACCATGCCCGTCGACATCAGGACACACCTGTTGGTTTGGCCCTGATACAGGAACAGTCCTTCTTTGGCGGCCGGATTGCCGATCAGCCCGGGCGTATCGTCCGACGGGATGTCCGGGGTCACCGGCGGCCGGTACGGGCCGACGATGGCCTCGAGGTCGTAGCGCAGCGTGGTCAGGTTGTCCCGGATGCCCTCGATCTGATGCTTGACCAGCAGCTCGATGTTCTTGCGCAGGGTGTCCAGGTCGCGGCGCGCGGCGTCCAGACCGGCCACGATCGCCTGCTGCACCTCGACCGGGGTCGGAAGCCGTTGGGCGCGAGTCTGTTTGGTCGACGCGACGGACTTGCTGACGGTTTCACTGCTCACCGAGCTCATCGGGGAGGCACTGACCGCGGTCGTCGTCCGCTTGACGGGCAGCTGCACCACCGGCGCCGAGGAGGGCTTGGGCTTCGCCGATGCGCGTGCGGCGGCCGGCTTGTGCGTGCGGGCGCTCGATGCCGAGGAACTGCTCGTCGAGCTCTGCCCGGAGTCGTCCGGGGCGGCCGCGGCCACCGCGGCGCCAGCACCGGAGGCGATCGCCAAACCCGCCCCGATCGCGAATGCGAAGGTCGTGATTCGCCCTGCCCGATGCCTGGAAGTCATGCTTGGCCCCCGCCCGCAACACGATGGATGAGAATGATGGCGATCATGCGGCGTTCGCCTCCCGGGTGGTTTGCGCTGTGGCAGGCGCCAATTCGGCGATGATCGCGGTGTAGCGGCTGGCTTGCCAGGCGTCCAGGAAGTCTTCGATCGACATGGTCAGGTTCTGGCCCTGCGGATTTGCGCCGTCGTTGAGGTAGACCAGATTCTTCGTGATGTTGATCCCGAGAAGCACCGCCTGGTGCTCGGTCGTCCACTGTTCCTGACTGCTGGTGTTGCTCGAGACGACCGTGCCGTTGATGCTCACGATCACCGACTTGCCTTGTGAGAGTGCGGTTTCAACCGTATTCAGGGCCCGCTGCTCCTGGGACTTGGTGTAGTAGACCGTCGTCACCTTGACACCGTGGTTCTCCATGAGCTGGACGGCATCGGTCGCCCACACCCAGTCGTAGGTGTTGGTGCCCAGGTACATCGCCCGGCCGGGCCTCGCGACGCTGTCGGTGTTCATCGCTTCGTCGATGATGTTCTGTGCGGTGACGGTCTGACCGGTGATTGCGCTGATCACCATGGCCGCAGCCATCAGATTCGAGGTCTGCGCACCCCCGGCCGCCCAGTACTGGGCATTGGCCAGGTTGCCGTAGATGATCTGCTTGTTGGGGTTGAAGACCCGCTCCAGATCGATGCGCAGCGTGACCAGATTGTCTTGGAGGCCGATGATCTGATTCGCTACGAGCGTCTCGATCTTCTGGCGCAGGTCGTCGAGCCTGCGACGAGCCGAGTCAAGCCCCGCCACGATGGTCTGCTGGACCTGGCCCGGAGTCGGCAGTGCGGAAGCGCGTTTGACGGTCGCTTGCTTGGTGGACATGGCGGGTGCGGCTGCAGCCGCACTGACCTGAGCCGACGAGCGCTTGGTGTGCAGCGCCACCACCGGCGCCGAAACGTCACTGCTGCTGACCGAACGGGGCGGCTTGGGTTTGGCCGTCGGACCGGCGCAGGGGCGGGCCGATCGGGCCGAAGACGACGAACTGCTGGTCGACGCATGGCCGGAATCATCCGGTGCGGCGGAGGCCACTGCGGCACCGGCGCCGGAGGCGACCAGCAGGCCGGCGCCTACTGCGAAGCCGAATGTAGTGAGTCGTCCAGCCCGCTTGATGGAAGTCATTCGGCCCCCGCTCCGTCCATTCTGGTCAACACCCTCAGGCCGCGAGGGTGGCTTGCGCGGATGCCGCGGCGACGGCGGTGATGGTCGTGTACGAGTCTGCCGCCCAACCGCTCAGGAACACCTTCATGGGCAGTGCCATGCCCATGCCCTTGCTTTGCTCCCAGGCGCTGTCATTGACGTAGACGACGTTCTTGTTCATGTCGATTCCCAGCACGGTGATCAGGTGGTCACCCGTGTACGCCGTGTCAGGCGCGTCGTTCCCCCAGATGATGTCGGCTTTGACCGACACGGCGATCGCGTCGCCCCGAGTCAGCGCCGCCTTGAGATTGGTCAGTGCGAGATCTCCTTGGCCCCTGGTGTATTCGGTCGACTTCGGGGTGACCCCGTGGGTCTGCAGCAGCTGGAGCACATCGGTGGTGCTCACGAAGGTGTCGTTCACGCGGTCGTAGATCGGCTTGCCCGGCTTGGTATAGCTCGGCGTGGTGGCTGCCTCGTTGACGATCTGCTCCCAGGTCGGCATCGCGTCTCGACCGTACAGCTGCCCGATGAGCATCGCGGCTGTGGACAGAGCGCACGTGTTGGTCTGCCCCTGATAGATGAAGTAGCCCTCCCGGCTGCGCGGTGTGCCGATGACACCCGGCGTTTCATCCGCTGGGATGTCGGGGTTGGTCGGGCGCCGGCCCGGAGCGAAGATCGCGGCGAGGTCGGACCGAAGAGCGGCCAAGTTTTGGCGCAAGTCGTCGATTTGGTGCCGGATCAACAGCTCGATATTGCGGCGCAGGGTGTTGAGATCCCTGGCGATGTCCAGGGCCGCCCGCTGCGCCCGGGCTGTGGTCAGAACCCGTTGAGCCGCTGCTTGTTTGAATGCTGGAGCGGTCGCCGAGGTAAGCTCGTCGGACGCCGGAGCCGGCTTCGTGCTCACCGCCGTGGCGGCCGGCGCGGGCTTGCGGGTCTGCAGTTTCACCACCGGAGCCGACGTGTCGCTACCGGCGCTCACCATGCGTGTTGGCTTGGGCTTGCCGGCCGCGCCGGTCGAGGGCCGAGCTGATCGCGCCGAGGACGCTGAACTACTCGACGCCGTGGAGGTGGCTGCCCCGGTGTGCCCGGAGTCCTCGGGCGCTGCACTCGCGACCGCCGAACCGGCACCCGCTGCGATCAGCAGACCTGCCCCGACCGCGAACCCGAATGTCGTGATTCGCCCTGCCCGCTTGCTGGATTTCATGTTGGCCCCCGCCGAATCACCCTGAATGAGAACTGTTGAGGCCGCTCGGTTGATGATCATGCGGCGATGGCTTCGGTCGCAGGCGACACCGTCTGTGGCGTGACTGGTGCCGCCACTGCGAAGGTTGCGTTGTAGAACGAGGTGCGCCAGGTGTCGATGAACTTGTCGAGTGGCATCGTCCGTTGTTGGCCACCCTGCGGCAACGCGCCATCGTTGAAATAGACCACGTCGTTGGTGATGTCGATCGCGAGCACCACCACGGGATGCTCTCTGATCTCCTCTTGTCCGGGATCTGCGAGCGAGACGGCCGGACCGTTGACGGTCACGATGACCGACTTGCCCTCAGCCAGCGCGGTTTCCAGGGCCGCGAGTGCGCGGCGCCCTTGGGTGCGGCTGTACGACGTCGTGGTCACGCTGACGCCGTGGTTCTCCATGAGCTGGTATGCGTCGGCTGGCCAAACATAGTCCGGTGTGGTCGGACCGAGGTACATCTTGCGGTTCGGCCGAGTGGTGCTGTTGGTCGCCATCGCCTCTGTCACGAGGGAATCCGCAGTCACCGTCGCGCCGGTGAGCCGGTTGATCACCATTGCCGCGGCCATCAGATAGGCGGTCTCGTCCGCTTGCGCCACCCAATACTGGGAATTGGCGGGATCGCCGTAGATGAGCGGCTTGTTGCTGAAGACTCGCCGGAGGTCGATCTGTAGGTCCAGCAGGCTGTTCTGGAATCCGACGATCTGGTTCTGGACCAGCGTCTCGATCTTTCCGCGCAGGTCGTCGAGGCCGTGCCGCACGGAGCCGAGACCGTCGATGATGGTCTGCTGGAACTCGGCCGGAGTCGGTAGTCCGGGAACACGTCTAGGCGCCGCCTGTTTGGCCGCTGCGGGAACAGAGATCGAGTTCTCGGTGGTCGGCGAAACCGCGGCCGCGTTGGACGGGGCCGATGATCGCTTCGTTTGCAGCTGGATGACCGGCGCCGAGAAATCGGTGCGCGTGCTCGCGGTGCGGGCCGGTTTGGGCTTGCCCGCTGTACTCGTCGAGGTACGGGCCGATCGGGCAGATGACGCCGAACTGCTCGATACCGAGGAAGCCCCGCTCGACGCGTGGCCGGAATCATCGGGTGCAGCGGCAGCCACCGCGGCACCAGCCCCAGAAGCGATCAGCAAACCACTGCCGATTACGAATCCGAATGTCGCTATTCGCCCAGCCCGCTTGATGGAAGTCACATCGGCCCCCGCCCACATCACTGCGAATGAATTTATCGGCGCTGACAATAGCGGCAATCCTGGACGACCGTCCTGGGTTTCTCGTTTGCCACCCACCCCGACTACCCGCCGCTAGTTAACATTTCAATGACGCCGAGATGTCCCGTCATCGACGCGATGACGAGGTTGTGACCGCTGACATCCGGACTCGACAGCAGCGCTATGAGGTCGTCCAATGGTTGGGGGCGTATCTGGCGAGGATTTGAGGCAGCGTGTCGGACGGGCGGAAGGCCGCAGGCAAGGTGGTCGAGCCTTGTGATGGCCGGCTGCTGGTGCCGGGGCAAACCTGCTGGCGTACCGCGGTGGCGACCAAGTTCGCCCCGGTCATCGACGGTGCGGACTACCTCGCACATGTCAAAACCGCGATGCTGCACGCCCGGCGGCGAGTGATGATCATCGGCTGGGATCTCGATTCCCGGATGACGTTCGAGGCCGGCGAATCAACCTTGGCCGGGCCTAATCACCTAGGGCTGTTCTTGCACTGGCTGTTATGGGGCCGTCCCGAGTTGAAGGTGTATCTGCTGAAGTCCAACCTGCGCCTCCTGCCGGCGTTCGACGGGTTCTGGTTCGGCGTCACGCCGGTTGAGCTGGTCAACCAAATGACTTCGCGGAGGCTGCGTTTGGCCGTCGACGGGGCCCACCCGACCGGCGCGGTGCATCACCAGAAGATCGTGGTGGTCGACGATACGGTCGCCTTCTGCGGCGGCATCGATCTCACGCTTGGGCGCTGGGATACCCGCGCACACCTTCCCGACGACCCGCGTAGGCAGGCGGCCGGACAGCCCTATGGACCGCGGCACGAGGTGGCCGCGGTGGTCGAGGGTGCGGCCGCGGAATTACTCGCCGAGCAGGCGCGTGACCGGTGGAAGGCCGCGACCGGTGAAGCGTTGCCCCCGCTCACGTGCGAGGAGTCGGCCTGGCCGCGGGAACTGCAACCAGCGCTGCGCGATGTCGAGGTGGGGGTCGCCCGGACGCTGCCGACACTGCCCGACCGTGAGGAAGTCCGCGAGGTCGAGGCCCTGAACCTGGCCGCGATCGCGGCCGCCCGCGATGTCATCTACCTGGAGAACCAGTATCTTGCGGCCCGCAGTCTGGCCGAGGCACTCGCAGACCGGCTGCGAGAGCGCGACGGTCCCGAGGTGGTGATCGTGCTGCCGCGCAGCTCCGAAAGCCGACTCGAACAGCAGTCGATGGACAGCGCCCGCGAGCGTCTCATCCGCGTGTTGTGGGATGCCGACGAGCACGGCAGGCTGGGCGTCTTCTGGCCCGCGGTCAAGGGCGGAACCTCGGTATACGTGCACGCGAAGGTCATGGTGGTCGATGACCGACTGCTGCGGATCGGTTCGTCGAATCTCAACAACCGGTCCCTGGGCTTTGACAGCGAGTGCGACATCGCCCTGGAAGCGGTCGACACGGACCACGATGACGTGCGGCAGCTCATCCTCGCGACCCGCGATGGCCTGGTGGCCGAGCACCTGGGTGTGCCGGCCGACACCTTCCAGCGGGAGGTGTTGCGGCACAACTCATTCCTGCACGCAACCAATTCGCTACGGGGAACCGGACGCTCCCTGCGCAAGTTCACCGCGTTCATGGTGTCGGCCGACGCGAGCCCGTTGGCCGAGAACGAACTGATGGACCCCGATCAGGTGCCACCGTCGATCGGTCAGAGCGTATGGAATCTGGTCAGTGGTGTGGCCACGTGGCCACTGGAACGCGCTTCCACGCTCTGGGGCTTCCGGCGAATTCCCGACGAGCCGGCACCGACTCGCACAAAAATGAACTGACTAGCCCTTGGCCGCGACTGCGACGCGGGGCTTGACGCGCGGTGCGGGAGTGGCTGCCGCACTGGGGGAATGACGCGCCAGACGACGATCGTGACGCGCAATCCTGCGGTCGAGAACGCGCAGTTCGCGGTCGGTCAGCGAGCGGTTCCGGCGGACCAACCGGTCGAGCTGTTCCCAGCTCAATCCGTCCAGGTCGCCGTCGGCATCATGGGTGGCGACGACGACCGATCCCGGCAGCAAAGGCACCGACTTTGCATTGAAACTCGTTGTCGCGAGGAGCAGTTCAGTGGCGCGCACGTTGGCCCGGCGCTGGCATGCCGCGGTCGACGGGCTGAACCAGAAATCGAACTGGCGATCGGCACTGGTCAGGCAGTGCAGTTGGTGATTCTCGATGAGGTGGGTGATGTCGGCCTTGGTGTAGGCGCGGGTTTCATAAACGGGGCCGCGGGTGCTGAGGTAAAGGACTGTGTTCATAGCGGTAATCCATTCGGCTCTTTCTTCGCTGGTCAGGACGGCGCCATCATCATCGGCACCTGTTACTAAAGTTACCCATGTTGCAAATGGGATAAACCGTGATATCGATAGAGAAACGGTGTGCTTTCGCTGACAATCACATGCCGGCTCGACGGCTACACGCGTTCGTCGTCTTCCCACAGCAGGAGCTGGCGCACGGATTCGCGGGTTCCGTAGGGGCGGAGCATGGCGCTGGCGGGGCGCGGACGCACCCGCAGCGGCCACCAGAACCAACGCCCCAGCAGCGCGGCGATCGAGGGTGTCATGAACGACCGCACGATCAGGGTGTCGAACAGCAGCCCCAGGCCGATGGTCGTGCCGATCTGACCCAGTACCAGAAGGTCGCTGAAGACGAAGGACGCCATGGTGAAGGCGAACACCAAACCGGCGGCGGTGACAACGCCACCGGTACTGGCCATCGCGCGGATGATGCCGGTGTTGAGCCCGGCGCCGATCTCCTCTTTGAACCGCGATATCAGCAACAGGTTGTAGTCCGATCCCACTGCGAGTAGCAGGATCACCGCCAACGCCAACACGACCCAGTACAGCGGCATGCCGAACAGATACTGCCACACCAGGACTGAGAGCCCGAACGAGGCACCCAGCGATAGCGCGACCGTACCCACGATCACCAACGCGGCGACGATGCTCCTCGTGATGAACATCATGATGAGCAGGATCAAGCTGAGCGCTGCGATCCCGGCAATCATCAAGTCGTACTTGGCCATCTCAGAGATGTCTTTGTAGGTCGCCGCCGTGCCGCCGATGTAGATGCTCGAGCCTGCCAGCGGAGTGCCCTTGATCGCCTCCTGCGCCGAATGCCGGATCGCGGCGATGTGCGAAAGACCTTCTGGTGTTGCCGGATCGACGTCGTGGGTGACGATCATCCGGGCCGCTTTGCCGTCGGGAGACAGGAACAGCTTGAGGCCGCGTTGAAACTCGGAGTTACTGAACGCCTCTGGCGGAATATAGAAGGAGTCGTCGGTCTTGGCGGCGTCGAACGCGGCGCCCAGCGCCGTCGAGTTCTCCAGCGCCGCCGCAGCCTGGTCGTAGAGACCCGACTGGGTGGCGTAGTTCGTCATCGTCAGGTCGCGATTGGCCTGTTGGGTGTCGATGTTCTGCGGAATGAGGGACAGCAGCTTGGGCTGCAGCGCATCCAACTTGTCCAAACTCGCTGTGACGTTGGCCAATTGGTCAGTCAGTGCGTCGATGCCGTCCAGCGCGTCGAAGACCGACCGGAAGGCAGCACAGATCGGGATGTCGAAACAGTGCGGCTCCCAGTAGAAATAGTTGCGCAGCGGCCGGAAGAAGTCGTCGAAGTTGGCGATCTTGTTGCGGAGATCCTGAGCTACCTCGACGGTCTTGTGGAAGGCCTCGACCTGTTCGTGGGTGGCGGCAGAACTCTGCTGCTGCAGTTCGTACTGCTGACGCAGGATATTGATCGACTTGTCGATCTCGCTCACCTGCTTGACCAGGTCGGCGGCGCGGGCCTGCTGGAACGGCAGGTTGTTGATCTGGCTGAGGCTGCCCGCGCTGATCTGAAATGCCAATGAGGTGTGGTCCAACGGCGTTCCCAATGGGCGCGTGATGGATTGGACCATCGCGATACCAGGCGTGTGGAAGACAGCTTTGGCGACTCGCTCCAACAGGATCATGTCGGTGGGGTTGCGCAAGTCGTGATCGGTTTCGATCATCAAGAGCTCAGGGTTGAGCCGGGCCTTGGAGAAGTGCCGCTCGGCGGCGGTGTAGCCCTCGTTGGACGGGGCATCGGCGGGCATGTAGGCGCCGACGTCATAGCTGGTCTTGTAGCCGGGCAAGGCCAGTAGACCGATCAGCGCGATCGCCAGGGAGACGACCAGGATTGGTCCGGGCCAGCGGACGATGGCCGTGCCGATGCGGCGCCAGCCGCTGGTCTTCGCGCGGCGCTTGGGGTCCATCAACCCGAAGTGACTGGCGAGGGTCAACACTGCGGGGGCCAACGTCACTGCGGCGATGAGCGCGATGAGAACACCGATGGCGGCTGGCGTGCCGAGGCTCTGAAAGTAGGGGTTGCGGGTGAAATTCAAGCACGCGACCGCGCCGACGATCGTCAGCCCCGAACCCAGAATGACGTGTGAGGTGCCACGGTAGGTGTCGTAGAACGCGGTCTGCCGGTCGATGCCGGCCGACCGCTCTTCGTGATAGCGGCCGACGAGGAAGATCGCGTAGTCGGTGCCGGCGGCGATGACCAAGAGTGTGAGGATGTTGGTCGAGTACGTCGAGAGTCCGATGAATCCGGAGTCGGCCAGCCACGCCACTATCCCTCGGGCCGCGGCCATTTCGATGAGCACGATGATCAACATCAGGATCATCGTGACCAGCGAGCGGTAGACGATCAGCAACATGATCGCGATGACCCCGATGGTCAGCAGCGTGACCTTCGTGGTGCCCTTGTCACCGGTCTCGAATTGGTCGGCCACCTGTGCTGCCGCGCCGGTGACGTATGCCTTGACGCCGGGCGGCGCCGGTGTGTGGTCGACGATGTCGCGGACCGCGTCGACCGACGCCAGCGACAGCGCTTCCCCCTGATTGCCGGCCAGGAACACCTGAACGTAGGCGGCCTTGCCGTCAGAACTCTGAGATCCCGCAGCCGTCAGCGGGTCTCCCCAGAAGTCCTGGACGTGCTGGACGTGTGTGGGGTCGGCTTCCAGACGCCGGATCAGCTCGTCGTAGTACGCGTGCGCGTCGGCCCCCAACGGTTGGTCGCCCTCCAGCACGATCATTGCCGCGCTGTCGGAATCGAACTCGCCGAAGACCTTCCCGATGCGCTGGAAGGCCTGCAGCGACGGCGCGTCGGGTGAGCTCAGTGCCACGTTGTGTTCTTCACCGACGACCTCGAGCTGCGGAACCAGCGCATTGGACACTGCCGCGATCGCGAGCCAGACCAACAGAATCGGTGCGGCAAGCACCCGGCACAGGTGCGCTGCCCTGTGCGTGAACGACCGGTCGGCAACCTGCTGTTCGGTCATCCGGACTTGTCCAGGCAGTAGGTGAAGGCGTTCAACGTGTTGACCGTTCTTTCATCTTTCACCACGTCGTCGATCTTGATGCGGCAGCCGAGTGAATCACTGTCGCCCTGGGCGGAGACGTTGACGAAGACCGCGGGCTGGGTGGTGGTGGTGTCGTACGACCAGGGCAGCGAAACCGCGTCGGCGCGCTGTGGTTGGGCATTGACGTCGGTATAGGTGATCGTCGCGAGGGTGCCGGGCGGGCCGAAGACTTCCATGACCACGCGCTTGGGATTGAACGGGACGATGTCGTTGCCGGAGCCGCTCGGGGTGGAGGTGACGTCATGCGCGCCGAAGATCCCGTGCAGCCGGTCGACAGCGAATCCCGCGGTCACCACCACTGCCACCGCGACCAGCAGCATCCAACTCCGGCGGGCCAGCGCTCCGATCGGAAACCTGTGCACCCGTAGGCCTTTCGATATCCGGCGACACGAACACTGGGCGGGGGAGGGTCGATTCCCGGGCAGTCGGCTCCGATTGCCCTAGGCGGTACGGTACGGTACTGGATCTAGTGGTGCAAGACTGCCGTTACGCCAGGGGTCTGGTGAGGCTCGGGATGAGGACGTTGTCGACGAAGATTCGCACGGTCTCTGCGGTCAGCGGCCGGTTCGGGACGATCGACCGGAAGATCAGGTAGCCGGGCAGGAGATCCCAGAGTTCGTCGCTGACTGCCTCGCCCTGGATCTCACCCCGGTCGACGGCATTCTGTAGCACCGATTCGATCAGTGCCTTCCGGCCGTCGAGGAATTGATGCTGCATTGCTTCTCGCAGCGCAGGGTCGCGAGACACTTCGACCATGACCGCGCGGATGGTGGCGGAGTGCCGGGTGGCGTGCTCGGTGATCGCCTCGCCGAGCCGGAGCAGGTCGCCTCGCAGTGTGCCCGTGTCGGGCAGGACCGCCACCTGGCGGCACCCCTCGATGAAGGCGGCCAGGACAAGTTCGCCTTTCGAGGGCCAGCGCCGGTACACCGTGGCCTTGCTGGCTTTCGCGGTCGCGGCGACCGCGTCCACAGTCAGCCGCTCGTACCCGTGCTGCTGCAACAGCTGCAGCGTGGCAGCCAGCAATTCGGCTTCACGCGGCGACCAGGGAGAAGGCTCCGTGGTGCTGTCGGCAATCGAGGTCACAGGGCCACCATAGAGCCGAAGTGGCGGTACGGTCCAGGACAGTACTGCGATGGGTGCGCGGTTACGCGTTGCGATTCGGTGTCCAGCCGGTACGGCTGTCCCGCAGGACGGCGAACGCCTGCTTGATCAGATCGACCTCGCCGGCGCGGGCGGCTGGGCTTTGGCCGAGTTGCCAATACCTGATTCCCGCGCTGCGCAGAGCGGCCACCGCGCAGCGGGCCAGGACCTGGATTGCGAATTGTTCACCCGGATCGAGATCCCCGGATCGTGGGATCCGGTCGGCCAGCGCGTCGATGATCTCCTGCTCGAACTGCAACAACAAGCCGGGCGTCGACTTCGCCAGTTTGGGGCCCGGGGGTCCGTCGTGAAACAGCCACGACAGGTTGGGGCGGGACTTCTGCATCCGATCGAACAAGCTCACGAACGAATTCTCGACCGCCTCCAGCGGGTGTTCGCCCGCTGGCCGCCGCCTGATCGCCGCACCCAGAATCGGCAGCATCTCCTCGATGTCGCGTACCAGCAGGGCTTCTTTGCTGGCGAAGTAGCGGAAGAACGTCCGCTCGGTCACGCCCGCGGCCTCGGTGATGTCCCTGATCGTGGTATCCGCATAACCGCGCGAGTCGAACAGGGCATCGGCGGCGGATTGGATGGCGCGACGCGTCGCGAGTTTGTGTTCCTCACGCTTGCCGAGACCGGTCGTCATGGAGGAACTATCGCACCGAAGAGTTGTCAGGACTGACACCTTCCCATAATCTGTCAGTTATGACAGTTTTCGGCATCCGGATTCCGCGAGACGCACTGATCCGCGTCGCGTACCTGGCCGTCGGTATCAAATTCGGCGCGATCTGGCTGGTGCAGGGCGACAGCTCGCCATGGGAGCACGCACTGAATCTGATCGCGCTGATGGCCGTCGTCATGGCCGTGGCAGCGGCCGTACGGTGGTGGGCGGCGCGTCGGGGCCGATCCGTCGCCCACCATCCGATCGGCAGGTTTCTGATGGCGAAAACGGCACTCGTGGCCATGGCTGTGGCGGCCGGCCTCGCGCTGGAGAGCTCGGTCTCCAACGTCGATCTCTGGGTCGGTTTGGGCATTGCGGCTGTGGTTGGCCTGGTCGGACCGGCCATCCACCCCTGGCTGACGAAAGCGGCCCCAGCCGAACTCGAAACCACCGACGCCGCGGTCGCGGGCGTCTGAAGCAGGAGGAGATCGCCGTGGAATTCCAGGGGAAGATCGCCGAGGACATCCGCGATTCGATTCCGGACTGGCGGCCGTACCGGGGTGCATCGGCGCCCGAGGGCGCGCCGAACGTCCTCTACCTCTTGTGGGACGACACCGGCATCGCGACCTGGGATTGCTTCGGCGGCCTGGTCGACATGCCCAACATGAGGCGCATCGCCGACCACGGCATTCGGCTGACCCAATTCCACACGACAGCGCTGTGTTCTCCCACGCGGGCGGCGCTACTGACCGGGCGCAACCCCACCACTGTCGGGGTGTCCTCCGTGGTGAACCTGGCCGAAGGCTATCCCGGCCAGAACGGTCGCATTCCCGCACAGACCGCACTGATGTCGGAAGTCCTGGCCGAACGAGGGTGGTCGACGTACGCCGTGGGCAAGTGGCATCTGGCTCCCCCCGAGGATTGCCACGCCGCGGGGTCCCGACGGTATTGGCCGCTGGGCCGGGGGTTCGACCGCTACTACGGATTCCTGGACGGCATGACTGACCAGTGGTACCCGAGCCTGGTTAGCGACAGCCGCCCAATCGACCCGCCTGAGACACCGGAACAGGGTTATCACCTATCAAAAGACCTGGCCGACAACGCGATCGAGTTTCTGCGTGACCACCGGGCGTTCGCCCCGGACAAGCCGTGGTTCATGTACCTGTGTCCCGGCGCCGGCCACTCACCCCATCAGGTCCCGACCGAATGGGCAGACAGATACCGGGGCCGGTTCGACATGGGGTACGAGCGCTACCGCGAAATCGCCCTGGCCAACCAGAAGGCACTCGGCCTGCTCCCCGAGGACACCGAACTGTCGCCGATGAACCCGTATGCGGACTGCACCAGCGCCGACGGGCTGCCGTGGCCCGAACACGACACCGTCATCCCCTGGGATTCGCTCTCCGACGACCAGAAGCGAGTGTCCAGCCGGATGGCCGAGGTGTTCGCCGGATTCCTCAGCTACACCGACGCGCAGATCGGCCGGATCCTGGACTATCTGGAGGCTACCGAGCAGCTGGACAACACCATCGTCATCGCGATGTCGGACAACGGCGCCAGCGGTGAGGGCGGACCGTCGGGCACCCTCGACGAATTCACCCCGATGCGTGGTGGTGTGGACGCTCCCCCGTCCCTGGACCGGTACGACGAATTCGGCGGCCCGGGCACGAAGATGAATTACTCCAACGGATGGGCGATGGCGTTCAACACGCCCTACAAATTGTTCAAGCGCTACGCCTCCCATGAGGGCGGCATCGCCGACCCGTGCGTGCTTGCCTGGCCGCGGGGACTGAGTTCGCGCGGCGAGGTGCGCGACCACTACGTTCACGTCAGCGATATCACGCCGACGGTCTACGACCTACTGGGTATCGATCCGCCAGAGCTAGTCAAGGGCATCGTCCAGAAGCCATTGGATGGCGTGAGCTGTGCTGCAGCGCTGCGGGATTCGGATTCATCCAGCGACAAGCACGTCCAGTTCTATTCCATGATGGGCACCCGCGGTATCTGGCACGACGGTTGGTTCGCCAGCGCCGTGCACCCGCCGACCTCGGCATCGGCGGGCCGCCCGGGCTGGTCGAAGTTCAGTGAGGATCGGTGGGAGTTGTTCCGCATCGACACCGACCGCAGCCAGATCCGTGACCTCGCCGACGACCATCCCGACAAACTCGACGAACTCAAGGCGCTCTGGCACGCCGAGGCCCTGCGCTACAACGGATATCCGCTCAATGACTTGAGCGTGGCCGAGCTTGTCACCCGAGGGCTGGCCAACGCGGCGGATGCGCCGCGGCATGTTCAGCTCTACCCCGACACGCCTGCCGGTCGCACCCCGATGAGCGGACTGTTCGGCGGCCGCAGCTTCACGCTGCGTGCGCCGGTGACGATCGAAAGCCCCGAGGCCAAGGGGGTGATCTTCGCTCAGGGCGACCGAGCGGGCGGTCATGCGCTCTACATCGCCGATGGCCGACTGCACTACGTCGCCAACATCGGCGGACAGGAGCAGGTCCTCGGGTCGGACGAGCCGATTCCGATGGGACGGTGCGTGTTCGGTGTCGAGTTCACCGCGACCGGCGCGGCACCCCAGCCGCTCGAGGTCGTCGGTGATGTCGTCCTGACCATCGATGATCGCCTGTTCGCAATGTATTCCGGCATGCGGATGCCGGTCCTCGATCCGCTACAGGCGTTGTCAGCCGGGCGCGGCGTCACGTACTCGGTCTCCGCCGACTACGTCTCGCCCAATCCCCTTCGCGGCGCGGTGCTCGAGTACGTGGCGATCGAGTTCTCCGCCGCCGGTGAGCACCATCACGACGTCGTCGTCGAATTGGGATACAGCCACGACTGAGGCACTTCCGTTACCCGAACTGTCTGCTCGGTGCGGTTACCATGAACCTATTTTCAGCCGAGTCCGACATCTGAGGTGCCCTGTGAAGTCGTTCAAGACGTTGGCGAGCATCGGTGCGGTGCTGATGAGCGTGCCCCTGGCCGCACCGGCCGCCGCTGAGCCCGCCGTCGCGACCTCGCAGTGGATCGTCGTCGGCGTCCCCGCCGCAAGCGCCACCAGCGGTACGTTGACAGCCTTCCAGAAGGTGGGCCAGGAGTGGAAGGTGGTACTGGGCCCCACGCCGGCGAAGGTCGGTGAGCTCGGCGTCGGTGCTCCGGCGGACGGCGTCTACCGAACACCCGTCGGGACGTTCACCTTCGACCAGGCTTTCGGCCGCGAGCCGAACCCCGGCACAAAGATGCCGTACTTCCAGGCCACCAACCAGGACTGGTGGGACGAGGACGGTAAATCGCCGACCTACAACACTCACGTGCGCAGCTCGTCGCAGCCATCGGGCATTGCCGAGAATCTCTACGATTCCGGACCGGTCTACGACTATGCGGTGAACATCGCGTCTAATCCCCAGCGCATTCCCGGCAAAGTGGCCGGGATCTTCCTGCACGTGACCAACGGCGCTCCGACATGGGGATGTGTCGCGATCGGGCGCGAGGAGATGAAGTCGGTCCTGAATTGGCTTGACCCGGCGGCGAACCCACAGATCACCATCGGAGTCGGTGACCCGTCGCTGATCCCGGCCCAGCAGTGACACCGGTGGCGTCACGACGCGATGTCGTCAAGTACGCCCTGGGCGCATTCGCCGGCGCCGCTATGTTCGGAGCCCCGAAGGCATCAGCAGATGGGTTGCGGCTCATCGATTTCGCGGTCCGGCTGGTCTCGCCGGAACAGATCAAAGCGGCGGGCTATAACGGGGCGCTGGTGTACGTATCGGAGTTACGTCCCGGTGCCACCTTCGATTTCAAGCCGGTCACCCGGGAGTACACCGACGGGCTGATCGCGAACGGCCTGCATGTCGTCAGCTGCTACCAGTTCGGCAAGCCAGGCTGGCCGACCCCGTCGGACTTCACCCGCGGCTACGAAGGGGGCGTGGCCGACGCGCAGACAGCGCTGCGCCTCCATGGTGCGGCAGGCGGCCCGGATTCCGCGCCGATCTTCTTCAGTGTCGATGAGGACATCAATGCCGACACGTGGAAAAGCACTGCGAGCCAGTGGTTTCGCGGGATCAACTCTGTGCTCGGCGTACCCCGCACCGGCATCTACGGCGGCGCCCGCCAATGCCGGTGGGCCATCGATGGCGGAGTCGTCGGGCAGTCCAGCACTGCGGGTTATCGCTGGGCGTGGCAGACCCGGGCCTGGTCGGGCGGTGTGCGGGAGCCCGCCGCCGTGCTGTTCCAGCGTGAGGTGGTCACCGCGTCGGACCCGGGCGCGATCATCGACGGTGTCAGTGTCGACGTAGACGACGTGCTGGCGCCCGACTTCGGACAATGGGACCTCGCCCGTTGATCAGCTGTCCTTGAAGACGAAGTTGTCGTCGAGCGGATTGCGCGGCACCGTCAGCTGATTGCAGGCGAACTCCGGATCGGGGTAGCCGATCGACACCCCACACAGGATGCGCATGTCCTCGCCGATATCGAGGTGTTCACGCAGCACCTCGGGGTAGCCGGCCACGGACACCTGCACGCAGCTGCCCAGTCCGCGCGCGGTGAGCGCGAGCAGGAACGTCTGCAGAAACATCCCGACTCCGACCGCGTCGACATATCCCAGGTCCTTGTGCATGCACACCACTCCGGCCAGTGGGGCGCGGAAGAACTCCCAGTTGCGCAGTACCGCAAGGCGTCTGGCCTCCGCGTCGTGCCGCGCGATACCCATCGTGCCATAGACCAGGGCGCCCAGCTCGCTACGCAGGTGGGCGAACGACTCCGGTAGCGCGGGCACGTGCGGGGCGGCGATATCGGCTTGCTCGAGCAGTGCCTCGGCCAGCCGGTCGCGGGCCGGACCGGATGCGAAGACCACGTGCCAGGGCTGCACGTTGGAGTTGGAGGGCGCTCGAATCGCCAGTTCCAACGACTCCAGCACGAGTTCCCTTGGCACCGGTCTGTCCCGGAGGAACAACCTGATGGACCGGCGATCGGTGATCGTCTTCTCGAGGTCGTGCATCGCTTCCCCGCTTTCGTCAGCGTCCGTGATGGAAAAGTGCCGGCAAGCGCGGATTCATCCCGGCGCTACAGGGTCGTGACGTAACCGCCGTCGATGCGGATGTCGGAACCGGTGATGTTGGTGGAGCGTTCGCCGGCGAGGAAGACGGCGAGGTCGGCCACTTCCTGCGGCGTGGTGAACCGGCCCGTCGCCGAACCCGCGACCACCGAGTCCACCACCTGATCAGGGGTGACTCCGCTGGCGGCGGCGAACTGCTGGGCGATCCCGTCCTCGGCCAGCCACAATGGGGTGGCCACCGGGCCGGGGCTGATCGTGTTGACACGGATTCCGTTGTGGCCGAATTCCTTCGAGACACTCTTGGCGAAGTTGGCCAGCGCGGCTTTGGTCGCGCTGTAGTCGACGATGTTCCATTCGGGCAGTGCCGCGTTGACCGAGCCGATCATCACGATCGAGCCGCCACCGCGAGCGAGCATGTGCGGAAGGGCCTCTCGGGTGGTCCGCACGGCGGATAGGAAATTCACCGACAGCGAGGCCAGCCAGTCGTCGTCGGACACCGACAGGATCCCGTCGAAACGCGGGGTCACCGCGCCGGCGTTGTTGACCAGGATGTCGATTCCGCCGCGTTGTGTGGCAGCGGCGACCAACGCCTTGGGACCATCGGCGGTCGCGACATCGGCGGCGACGAAGGTGGCCGCGCCGGCCGCTTCCAGAGCCGCGAGCTCCTCGCTGTTGTGTCGCGCACCGGCGATGACGTGGGCGCCGGCGGCGACCAGCGCCTGGGCGGTGGCCAGGCCGATTCCCTTGCTCGCGCCGGTGACCACGGCGATCTTGTCGGTGAGACTGGTATCCATACCGGATACCTTGCCTCACGGTCGGGTGGGCCGGCGCTCAGACGGTGTGGTTGGGTGCCGGTGGCGCAGCGGAAATGGCGTTGACGGCGAAGTCGGCCGCTTGATCTGCCATGCCGTTGCTCTTGTACGCGCTGTGCGCGGACCGGTCCAGGCCGCCGGGGGAGCACACCGGATCACCGGGAGCACACAACTCGAGGGTCTTCGGCGCGTACAACCCACCAATGTTGATCGGTGGGGCATCGTGATCGGCCAGGCCGACCACCCAATCCGCCGGTGTCCCGAACAGCACCACCGCTGCGACGTGGGTGGCGACGGCCGGCGGCATCGGCCCACTGATGCCGGTCGGCAGAACGAAACCGGCAGGGACCGTTTCGGTGGTGGTGTAGCCCGCGACAGCGGCGCCCTGTGAATAGCCGCCCAACACGATCTTGGTGCCCGGGCAGCTCGCCGTCAGGGACTGGATTTCGTTGCTTGCGTCGGCGACACCTTCGGCCGCTTGCGAGAAATCCAGTGACGCCGGGTAGTTGACCGGATAGACACCGACGGTGGCCTTGCCGTTCAAACGGGCACTCAGCGCATCGACGAAGGCCTGGCCCGTGCCGCCGATCCCGGGTGCCTCGAAAGTTCCGCGGGCGAACACGACCTCGACATCCGGACATGAATTATCCGCGGCGGCAACAGCTGTCGCCTGCGGACCCATGAGAGCTGCGACTGATATTCCTGCGGCGGCCAGACTGGTGAGCTTCATGATCGGTCCTCCCGGGAGATGTCTTGTGTTGTCACACAGAATCCCGCGGCCGGGCGGCTCGGCACATCGGCGCTGCCCGCCAATCGGTGTACCGGCTAGCCGGTATTGCTCAGATGAACTGCTGCCCGCCGTCGATGTCGTAAGTGGCACCGGTCAGCGCGCCGTTGACCATGAGATGCACCGCCAGCGCGGCGACATCCTCGGGGCCGACGACCCGCCCGATGGGAAGGGCGTTGCGCAGCTCGTCGCGTCGGGGGTCGAGCTGGTCGCCGAGGAGCGCCGCCGACAGCGGGGTATCGACGAACCCCGCCGCGATCAGATTGACGCGGATCGGGGCGACTTCGAGCGCGAGTGCCGCGGTGAACGGTGGCAGCGCGGCGGTGGCGGCCGGGACGATACCGAGCCGGTGGTCGATCCGGCGGCCGCCGGTCCCGCCCATGAACACCAGGGAGCCGCCCGGTCTCATCTTGGGTTGGGCATTGCGCGCCACCTCGAGGCCGAGAACCACATGCGAGCTCAGCGCCTCGCGGATATCGTCGGCAGTCATCTCGAGCATCGGCCGGTAGCTTGGGCCGCCCGCGGTGACCAGCACGTGATCGATCTGGCCGGGCAACTCGGCGAAAAACCGTGCCAGGGCGCTGGAGTCGGTGGCGTCGAACGCCGCGGTGGACGCCGCACCGACCTCGTCGGCGGCCGCCTGCAGCCGCTCCCGATTGCGTCCGGTGAGGATGACCACCGCGCCCTCTGCCCGAGCCCGTCGCGCGGTTGCCAGGCCGATACCCGCACTGCCACCGATGAGGACGACCGTCTGTCCTTGTAGCTCCATGGTCACCAGGGTCCGCCGAACGTGCGGGTCATGGTCGATTGTCGGCGAAAAATTCACCGACAGCCCCCACACTCGGCGAACGCATCAGGCCAGCCAGCGATCGACCAGATCCGCCCAGCGCCGCGAGATGGCCTTGTCCAATTCGTCGCGCCGGCGCCGGGTGTTCACGTCCTCGGGTTCGATCGCGCCGATCGTCATGCGCGCCACCTCGTCGAGCTGCTCACGTTCCAGCCCGAACGTGAGCAGGATGTCGAGATCGGTATCGGTGTCCAGCTCGTCGGGCAGCGTCGAGCGAGCGAGCAGAACGGCGGCGTTCTCCTCACCGGCCTCCAGCAACATGGCGACCAGACCGGCCTTTGCGACCTTCACGGCGGCGAACTACACCGGTCGGCGGACCGACAGCTCGATACCGTTGTCCCGCATGACCTTGCGGCACTGCTCGGGCGTGTAGTCGAAGTTCTGAAGGTCCTTGATGTACGACGCCGGCTCGGCCAGGCCTTCGACGTGGGGGTAGTCCGATCCCATGAGGATGTGGTCGTCACCCATCAGCTTGAGCAGGCTGGCGAGCTCGTCCTCGTAGAACGGTGACACCCACACGTGGCGCCGGAAGGTCTCTCGAGGATCCTCCTGGTAGATGAACGGGATCTGGCCCCACGACTTGGTCAGTTTCTCGAACAGGTGGAACACCCACGTCGAACCGCTCTCGATACACGCCATCCGCAGATTCGGGAATCGCAGAAAGAGCCCGTTGTGCAGATGGTTGGCGAAGGTGTCCTGGATCGCGTCCCCGCTGAACAGGCTCCGGAAGCCCAGCAGCGCGTTGAACGACATCATGTAATCCGACTCGCCCCACGCCGGCATGAACTTCGAGTAGTAGGTCTCACCCGAGTGGTAGCACACCGTGATGCCGGAATCGTTTGCCAGCTGCCAGAACTCGTCGAACATCGGATCACCGGGCGGACGCATGCCGATGTCGGTGGTGATCGGTCCGGGGATCATGACGATGAAGCGGGCGTCGCGCTCCAGCGCCCACTCGAGCTCGCGCACCGCCTCGGCCGGCCGGCACATCGTGATGTAGGGAGCGGTGAAAATCCGCTCCTGATAGGCGAACCCCCAGTCGTCGTCCAGCCAGCGGTTGAACGCCTTGAACGTCGCGACCGTCGCGTCGAAGTCAGGTAGGAGTGCCTGCTCCATCCCGACTCCGAGGGTCGGCAGCATGATGCAACCCTGCATGCCCTGTGCGTCCATGGCCGCGAGCCGTGCGTCGCGGTTGCGGTATTCGGGCCGGATTGGCTCCAGCTCACCGAACAGCGAATTCAGGTCGGAGCCATGCGGATTGCGGCCGCGGAAGTACTCGTCGAGTGCGCCGGGCTTACCGACCGGGTCGAACGTCGGGTTCGGGATGAACCGGTTGACTCTGCCGCCCACCATCAGTCGCTGCCGGCCGTCGAGCTGCGCCCACTGGATTGCCCGCTTCTTGAGCTTCGGATCGATATAGCGAGTGAACGCGTCCTCGGCCTCGTAATAGTGGTTGTCGCAGTCGAAGAACTTGAACGGAAGCTCAGTGGTCGTCATCGCGGCGGTGTCCTTTCCGGCTATTTCCGTGGCAGGCCCAGAATCATCGACGCGATGATCGTCAACTGGATCTCTGCCGTCCCGCCGCCGATGAGCTCGGACGGCATGTCGAAGTAGGGAGCGATCACCGCGGGATCCGAATCCTCCAGCATCCCAAGGCGTCCGGTGAGTCCCAGCGTCGCGGTCGAGGCGCGGCGCAACAGCAGCACCATGGCGTACTTGGCGATGCTCGACGTCGGCCCGGGCCCCTGCCCCTGAACCAGGCGCAGGGTCTCGCGTAGCACCATCGCCTTGATGGCTGTGGTGTGTGCCTCGATCTCGCCGAGCGCCTGCAGGGTCGAGTCGTGGTCGGGTCCGTCCATATCGGCCATCCGGCGAAGCGCTTCGGAGCGGTCGATCGTGACGTAGTTGCTGATCGCCGTCCGTTCGACGGCCATGGTTGCCACAGCCAGGTCCCAGCCGTGCCCGGGCTCCCCGACCAGCATGTCGTCTCCGACGAAGACGTCGGTCAGGAAGACCTCGTTGAAATCGAAATGCCCGCTGGCCTGCTTGATCGGGCTGATCTCGATGCCGGGTGAGGACATGTCGACCAGGAAGTAGCTGATACCGCGGTGTTTCGGTGCATCGGGGTCGGTGCGGGCCAGCATGGCGCCGAACTGGGCGACGTGCGCCGACGACGTCCAGATCTTGTGACCGTTGACCAGCCAGCCACCGTCGACCTTCTGGGCGCGAGTGACCAGCGACGCGAGATCCGAGCCGGCACCGGGCTCGCTGAACAGCTGGCACCACCGCTTGGTGCCCCGCAGCATGTCCCAGGCGAACCGTTCACGTTGCGAATCGGTTCCGCTGTTGAGGATTGTCGGCAAGATCCACTCGGCGATACCGAGCGACGGCCGGACCAGGGTGGGACGTTTGTCGAACTCCTCGGTGATGATCACCTGCTGTACCGACGAGGCGCCCACACCCCACGGCGCGGGCAGATGCGGCGCGACCAGGCCGGCTTTGGCCAGCAGGTCACGCTGCGACCCGTACGCCAGACCGGGTGCCCGAGTGTCGTCGGTGGGTGTCTCGTTCGGCAACGCGGCGGCTTCGTCGAGGATCTTGGCCAGCTCTGCCCGGAATTCCGATTCGACGTCACCGAGATTGATTGCGGTGGAACGCTTCAGGGTCCTGGCCAGTTCACCGGCTTCGCGCGCCCACCGGGTGGTGGACCCTAGCGATGCCGCCAGACTGGTGGCCCGCCGCCAGTACAGATGGGTGTCGTGTTCCCAGGTGTAGCCGATCGCCCCGAACATCAACAGTGCATCGAGCATCAGGTCCGGTCCGGCGCAGACGGCCATGAGCGCGGCCGACGACGCCGCAAGCCGGTGCTGCTCGATGCTCTCGTCGATGGCGCGCACACCATCCCAGGCTGACGCGGATGCCAGCTCGGCGTTCACCAGAAGCACAGCGGCCTTGTGTTGCAGCGCCTGGAACGATCCGACCGGCTTGCCGAACTGCTCGCGCGTGCGGATGTAGTTCACCGCGGTCTCGACGCCCTTACGCACTGTCCCGGCCGACGCGCACGCTGTCAACGCCGCCACCACGCAGCGAGCCCGCTCGGTGTCGATCCCGGTTACTGTGGCATCGGCCGGGTAGTCGTCGAGCGTGAGCACACCGACATCGGTGCTCAGGTCGGTGCCGCGCTGCTGCTCGATCGTCATCCCCGCAGCTGCGGAACCGATATTCAGCACGAACCACAGATCAGTGCCGTCATCGTCATGGGCGGCTACCAGGACCCGCTGCGCCGCAATGAGACCCAGAGTGCTGCCGATCGAGCCGGTCAGGCGCCATCGCGCCCCGTCGCGCACCGCCTGCACCGTGGAGTCCTCCGGGAGGACGACGGCAGCCGTCGTCCCGGAGGCGATGTCGGCGATCAGCGTCGCTGCCGAGTCGCCGCCCAGGACGGCGACGGCGCCGGCGGTCGCGGTGCTCAGCAGCGGCCCGGGCAGCAACGCGGCCGCGGCCGCCTCGATGACGCAGGCCATGTCGGCCAGCGTGCCGCCCTGGCCACCGGCCTCCTCGGGAAGGTGCACCGCGTGGAAACCGTTGGCGGTGAATTCCTCCCACCACGTGGGTAATTCGCCGGCGGCGATCGAGTCAAGGGCGGCCCGCGTCTTGTCGATCGGGGCGTGCCGGGCCGCGAACTGGGTCACAGCCTCCGCGAGCTGCTCCTGCTCGATCGTGATCGCTAACGCCATGGGGTGTTAGTTCTCCAGTCCTAGAATTCGGGCGGCATTGCCGTACAAGAACTTCGGCCATACCTCGTCCTTGAACGGCACGTTGGGCATATCGCTGAAGATGCGTTCCAGAGACAGCCCCATCGGGAAGTACCCGGCGTAGATGATCTTGTCTGCGCCACGGGTGTTGGCGTAGTCGATGATCTCCCTGGGGTAGTACTTGGGCGCGAACGCCGACGTCGAGTAGTAGAGGTTGGGCCACTTGAGCATCAGTTTGACCGCGAGATCCTGCCACGGTTCGCAGCCGTGCCGGGTGACGAACACCAGGTCGGGGAAGTCGAACATCACGATGTCGATCCGCGAAACTTCCTGCGGCGCCATCGGAATCCGAGGTCCGGGAACGCCGGCGCAACAGAAGATCGGGATGCCGAGGTCGACGCACGTCGCGTAGACGGGGTACATCTTCGGGTCGTCGATCGGCACCTGGGGGAACGTGCCTGACGGGAAGCACGACACCGCACGGATTCCGTAGGTTTCGTACTCGCGGCGGATGGTGTTCACCGTCCCCATCACGTCGTTGGGGTCAGCGACGTTGCCCGACGGGATGAAGCGGTCGGGGAACATCTTGAGCGCGAGCTCCGCCGAGGAGCCCTCGCTCACGCCGATCATCGACTTCTCGATGCCGAACCGGTCCATCTGCTGCAGGAGCAGCGAGACGGGGTCGTCGGTGGGCAGGCCTTTGGGGACGTCTTTGAACATGTACTCGACCGGGAAGTCGAAGTCCTCTTTGGACTCGCGGTCCTTCGTCTGCTTGCGGATGAAGTCGTACTGAGCGGTTCCCTCGTGGGGAAAACCGATCATCGTGTCGATCACCGGCAGGCCAACCGGTCCGGCCATCGTGTCCTCCCATCGCCACGACGGACGCCGTCGCGAACTCTATCCTGAAACACGGTTCTACTTGATGTCAAGATTGGGATGGCCTTCTAGCTGGTGTAACCCCCATGTCATGGGGCATGATGTCGTAACATCGCAGAAGGCTGTTCTCGATAGGGAGGTGGCATCGTCAATACGCCAGTCTCCGATCTGGCATCGTCGAGCGGGCGCGTGTTCGCGCTCTCGGACATGACCAGCGGCCAATTGGCCCGCCGAGCCAAGATCATCGAAGAAGTGATCGGCCTGATCGGTGAGGTCGGCGCCGACGCCGTTCAGATGCGTGACGTGGCCCAGCGCTCTGAGGTGGCACTGGCGACTCTCTACCGCTACTTCAGTTCGAAAGAGAACCTTCTGGCCGCCGCGTTGGCCGATTGGCAGAAACGGTTGACCCGGCGGATTCTGGCCGGCGGCAGTGCCGCCGACAGCGACCCGTTACCCGGCGTCTTGGACTACCTGCGGCGTGCGCAGCGGGCCTTCAACCGCAATCCCGAGATGACGGCGCTGATGCTCCAGATGATGCGATCGACCGATCCGGAGGTGAAGGCGGCGATCGACGAGATGGAACGCACGAACGTCGAACTGTTCAACCGGCTGTTGACCGGCATTGCGCCCGAGCTCATTCCGAAGGTGAGCTTCGGCCTCAACGCCGCGCTGAGCGCCGCGCTCGCGGGGTTCCGCGCCAAAAGGTTGACCCTGGATGAATCGCTGGATCACGTCGAGTGGGTTGCCCGTGTGCTGCTGGCGGGGGCTCAGCCCGATTAGGCTCGGCAGACATGTCGCTGTCTGCTCAGCTGTGGTCCGATAATTCCGATCTGGCCGACGAGGTGTTGACACATCCCTTTGTCTGCGGTCTGGGCGATGGCTCGCTGCCCAGAGAGCGATTCGCGGGCTACCTCGCCCAGGACGCGTTCTTCCTCGAATCCTTCGCCCGTGCTTATGCTTTGGCGTTGTCGCGAAGTCCCGACACGCCGACATTACTGGTCCTGGCGGATCTGATCGCTGGTGTCCGGGAGGAGCTGGGACTGCACGCCTCCTACGCCGATTCGTGGGGTATCGAGATGTCCGACGTGAGGCCGCTGGCGGCAACATCGGCGTACACCGAATTCCTGCTGGCGACCGCGGCGACGCAGCAGGTCGGCGTCATCTATGCGGCCATGGCACCGTGTATGCGGTTGTATGCCTGGCTTGGTCAGTCACTCGACGCGGGCCGGGCCGGGCCGTACACCCAATGGGTACAGACGTATGCCGATCCGGAGTTCGAGGGCATCGCGCGGCTGCTTGAAGGTCTGCTCGATTCCCAAGCCGACGACACCCCCGTCGTGCGCAACGCCTACCGGCGCGCGATGCGATTGGAACTCGCGTTCTTCGAAGCGGCGTTTCACGGCGCCTAGAAGTCGGCGGGATCTTGCGTCTGGAGCAATCGAGGAGCTGGTTCCCCCGCTGCAGCCCGGCGAGGTGGTCGAATCAACCGGGGATCTCCGCGAACTCATCGACGGCGAGACCGTCGACTTGGAATGGGAGAGCCCAGGACAAGACGGCTATGACTTCCGTGCTGTGACGGTGCGGCCCCACGGGCGGACGCCGCCCCGGCGGATAGTCCGCCGTTACATGTCGTGAGGGCGATGGCGGGGGAACAACTCCCTGCCACCTTCAACATATAGCGCACAGGGGGGCTTGCGGCAAGACCCCGGGTGTGGCGCAAAATCGCTGCCCTGAGCCGAAATTCACTGCAAGGGGGCATGCGAGTGCGTCAATTGGAACGACAACACGCCGTGATCATCGCCGGGGGCGGGCCGACGGGACTGATGCTGGCCGGCGAGCTGGCGTTGGCCGGAGTGGACGTTGTCATCGTCGAGCGCCGCACGAGCCAAGATGTGCTCGGGCAGCGGGCCGGCGGCCTGCACAGCCGCACTATCGAGGTACTCGACCAGCGGGGGATCGCTGACCGGTTCCTGGCGGCTGGGCAGGCATTGCAAGTTGCCGGGTTCGCCCAGATCCGGCTGGACATCAGCGACTTTCCCACCCCGCACCCCTATGGGCTTGCGTTGTGGCAGAACGACATCGAACGGCTGCTCGCCGACTGGGCGGGTGAACGGGCGGTACCGATCTACCGTGGCCTCGAGGTGAGCGGCTTCGCCCAGGACTCCGACGGCGTTGACGTCGAACTTTCCGACGGTCGGACACTGCGGGCCCGGTATCTGGTCGGCTGCGACGGCGGACGAAGCCGAGTGCGCAAGGCCGCGGGTATCGACTTTCCCGGCTGGGACCCCACGACAAGCTATCTCATCGCACAGGTCGAAGTGCGTGACGAACCGCCCTTCGGTATCCGGCGCGATGCCATCGGCATTCACGGCCTCGACCGGCAGGGCGACGGCGAACCGGTGCGGGTCATGGTGACCGAACAGCAGTTGGGTCCGGCTACCGAACCCACACTGGACGATCTGAGCCGAGGCCTCATCGCGGTCTACGGAACCGACTTCGGGATACACAGTCCCACTTCGATTGCCAGGTTCACCGACGTCACGCGCCAAGCAGCGGCCTATCGCGATGGACGGGTCCTGCTGGCCGGCGATGCCGCTCACATCCATCACCCGGCGGGTGGGCAAGGCCTCAACACCGGTGTGCAGGATTCGGCGAACCTTGGCTGGAAGCTGGCTCAGGTGGTCAACGGCACTGCACCCGAGACCCTGTTGGACACCTACCATGCCGAACGGCACCCGGTGGCTGCGCGGGTACTGCAGACCACCATGGCACAGGTCGCGCTGCTGCGTACCGACGACCGATCAACGGCGTTGCACGCCAACGTCGCCGAACTGCTGAGCATGGAAGAGCCCCGAAAGTCGGTCGCGGCCCGGATGTCCGGTCTGGACATCCGCTACGACCTGGGCGACGGGCATCCGTTGCTCGGCAGGCGGATGCCCGATCTCGAATTGCGCACCGCCACGGGGCCGATTCGGGTCTTCACACTTCTACGCGACGCCCGTCCGGTGCTGATCGACCTCGGGGTGCCGGGAGGAGTCGATCTGACGGGCTGGACAGATCGAATTCGTTTGGTGCAGGCCGAATACGGCGGCAGCTGGGAGCTACCGGTGTCCGGCGTGGTGCAGGCCCCGACCGCAGTGCTGATCCGGCCCGACGGACACGTCGCCTGGGTGGGAGATGGATCTGCCGACGGGCTCGCTGACGCGTTCACCAGGTGGTTTGGCCCGCCCGCGGTGGCGGCGTAACGCAACGAGGGTCTCCGGGCGATCAACACTCTGACAAGTGTGGAGGGAAATTCGTTGTGACTGGGCGTGTGGGATCGGTCGTGCTGGCGGCAGGTATCGGACTGGCCGGGCTGGCCACCGGCACCGCATCGGCAGCGCCTGGTTGCGCCGACTTTCACTGGATCGGTGCGGCGGGATCCGGTCAACGGGATGCGGCGGGCCTGACCGCCAACGGCGGCATGGGCTCCGTGGTGTACCAGTCCTACCAACAGCTGAAAGCCCAGCTGGCGGCCGACGGCCACACGATCGACGCCGAAGCTGTGCAGTACCCCGCGGCGCCGGTCCCGCTGGAGGGTGGCGGGCTGAGCGGATGGCTGGGCTTCCTCGACAGCGTCGGTGACGGCACCGATGCCACCGCCGAGCAGTACACCGCCTACACCGAGCGCTGCCCCGACAGCAAGGTCGTGCTCGCCGGTTACTCGCAGGGTGCGATGGTCGTACACCGCAACCTGTACAAGCTCGCCGACGATCCGCGACTGGCGGCCGCGCTGTTGATCGCCGACGGCGACCGGCTGCCGACCGACACCACGATCAAACTGGGGTCGACCGCCGTCAGTCAGGGCCTCGGCGAGGGTGTCGCCCAGGAGCACTCGTTCCTGGCTTCGACCAACACCTCGCCGCTGCCGCCGTCGATCGGTACCCGCACCATCAGCGTCTGCGATGTCGGCGACCCGGTCTGCGATTACGACCCCGACAGCAAGGTGACTGCGGCGGCCATTGACATTCATACCGCGTACGCGCCCGCCCTCGGGGGTCCGCACGCCTGGGGCACTCCGCTCTACAGCCTCGTGACGGCCGCGCCGACGGAATCGGCGGTACAGCTGACTGCCAACACCGCCACTGGATGAGTTTCTGAGGACCGAGCCGTTCTGGCCGTCAGGGAGCTGACCAGCGCCCGCACGCCAGAAGGGACTCATCATGAAAATCGTCGTCATCGGTGGTACCGGCCTGATCGGATCGAAATTGGTGGCCGCCTTGTCCGCCCGCGGTCACGATGCCGTCGCCGCGGCCCCCTCGACCGGAGTGAACACGATCACCGGTGAGGGGCTCGCCGAGGTGATGTCGGGCGCCTCGGTCGTCGTCGACGTCTCCAATTCACCGGCGCTGGACGATTCGGCGATCGAATTCTTCCGCGCCGCCACGAACAACGTACTGGCCGCCGAGAAGAACGCCGGCGTGGGCCACCACGTTGTCCTGTCGGTGGTGGGCACCGCCGAGCTGGCCCGCCAGAGCGGGTACTTCCAGGCAAAGCTCTTGCAGGAGAAGCTGATCGGCGAAGGACCGATCCCGTTCTCGATCGTGCACGCCACCCAGTTCTTCGAGTTCGTCGACACCCTGGCCGATGCCGCGACCGTGGGCGACACCGTCGTGTACCCGCCCGCGTACTTCCAGCCGATGGCCGCGGCCGATGTGGCCGAAGGGGTGGCGATCACCGCCGTCGGCGACCCTGTGAACGGCGTCGTCGAGATCGGCGGCCCCGAAGCGGTCCTGCTTCCCGATCTCATCCGGACCGCGCTGACCGCCCGCGGGGACAGCCGCACCGTCGTGACCGATCCTGCCGCCCAGTACTGGGGGATCGACATCGGCGAGCGCACCCTGGTTCCAGGGACGGACGCCAGGCTCTTCGACACCCGGTTCGAGGATTGGCTGCTTGAAGCGGCCGCCAAGTCCTAGAACCGTCTCGGCGCGCTAGCCGGTACTGAGCACCGGTTAGCGCGCCGAGTTCGTGGCGTAGGAGGGACTACGGGTTTTCCAGGGTCCGCTCCGAGGCTGCCCCGGCGAGGCTGATTTCACCAGCCACCGCACCCGAGGAGACTTCTCATGACCGTCACTTCCGTTCCCCGGAAAACCGACCCAGAGGCGGCCGCGCGCTTCGCCCGCGATTCACAACCGCTGTTCGCCGCCCTGCTGCGCCGGGCCCGCGGGCTGACCAAGACCAGTGCGGACGCCGAGGATCTGGTGCAGGACACCCTGCTGCACGCGTTCATGGGCTACCACACGTTTCGGGCCGGAACCGACTTCAAGGCCTGGTTGTTCCGGATCCTCTACAACCGCTGGGTGAGCACCTACCGCGCCAGGCAGTGCAGGCCCGCGGAGGTGCCGGTCGACGAGATCACCGAGGGCGACCTGGCCGGCAGCGCGGCGCGATCGTCCACCGCGTCGCGGTCGGCGGAGGCAGAGGCGATGACCCGGCTGCCCGACCACGAGATCCGCTCGGCGATGGCCACCTTGCCGGCGACCTTCCGTACCGCCCTGTTCTACACCGAGGTCCAGGGCCACACCTACGCCGAGACCGCCACGATCCTCGAGGTCCCGCGCGGCACCGTGATGTCGCGGGTCTCCCGCGGCAGACAGCGGCTGCGCGTCGCGCTGGCCGAATCGGCGCACGCACCGATTGCCCAAATCGCATGACCGCCGCTACGACTGAGCTGACCGGACTGACCGCCCTGGTCACCGGTGGCACCGCAGGCATCGGGCTGGCCTGCGCGCGGCTGCTCGCGGGGGCCGGCGCCGCGGTGATCGTCACCGGCAGAGACCGGCGCCGAGGCGAGCTCGCTGTCGAACGCATCCCGGGCAGCCGGTTCATTGCGGCCGACCTCTCCGACTCGTCCTCGGTGGCCGCGCTTGTCGAACAAGCCGGCGACGTCGACATCCTGATCAACAACGCCGCGAGCTTTCCCGGGGCGGTGACCGTCGAACAGGATCTGGCGACTTTCGAGACGACGTTCGACACCAACGTGCGAGGCACCTACTTCCTGACCGCCGGGCTGGTTCCCGGGATGCTGCAACGGCGGCGGGGAAGCATCGTCAACGTCACGTCGATGGTGGCATCCAAGGGTGTCGGCGGAGCGTCCACCTATGGCGCATCCAAAGCTGCGGTGGAGTCGCTGACCCGTTCGTGGGCAGCCGAATTCGGACCACACGGCGTCCGTGTCAACAGTGTCGCGCCCGGACCCACGAGAACCGAAGGTGTCGAGGCCCAATGGGGCGACACCAATGCCGAGCTCTGCCGGGCGTTGCCGCTCGGCCGTACCGCCGACCCCGAGGAGATCGCCCAGGCGGTGCTCTTCCTCGCCTCACCACGAGCGAGCTTCATCACCGGCTCGACGCTGCACGCCGACGGCGGCGGAACCGCCGTCTGAGTCCGAAGGAGATCCGCCATGTCCAATGCCCATGACCCGCAGTGGGAGAACGCCCTGACCGTCGTGCAGGAGGTACACCTGCCGTTCATCCCGGACGGAGCCGACGTGATGACCGTCGTCATCGAATACCCGCCGGGCAGCGCCGGTGCGCCGCCACATCGCCATCCCAGCGGTCCCGCGTTCGGCTACATGCTGGAAGGCGAGATGCTCTTTGAACTCGAAGGGCAGCCGCCTCGTGTCATCTGCGCGGGCGAAGCGTTCTGGGAGCCCGGTGGCGACGTCATCCACTACTCGGACGCCAACAACCGGGACGACGTCAAGAGCCGGTTCGTCGTCACGATGGTGTGCGTCCCCGGCCGGCCCATGCTCGAACTCGTCGACGAGAAGGAACTGGCCGCTCGCAGCCATCTGCGGGTGCCGGCCACGGGAAGGGACTGAAATCCGATGTCGCGCATTCTGCTCCAGACCACGATCACCGCACACCCCGATGACTGGGATATCGCCCGCTTCTCGCTGCTGGCCGCCGAGCTGCGCGCCGCCGGGCACGACGTGGTCGCCCGCAATCGTGCCCGTGACGGCGACGACCCGGTGCTCAGCCACCTCGACGACGGGCCCTTCGACCAGCTGTGGCTGATGGCGGTCGACACCGGCGACGGACTGACCGACAACGAGGCAGAGGCCATCACGCGGTTTCGCCGGGCCGGCGGCGGCGTGCTGACCGCCCGCGACCACCAGGACCTGGGTTGCTGCCTGACCCGGCTGGGATCAGTGGGACAGCTCAACGAGTTTCAGGACGTCACCGTCGACCAGAGCCACCTCTGCGACGACCAGGACACCCCGACGATCTCGTGGCCCAATTACCACTCCGGGGCCAACGGCGACTGCCAGCCGGTATTCGCGCAGGCGCCGGTACACCCGCTGCTGCGTACGGCGCGGACGACCAGCGGCCGGATCGAATGGTTTCCCGCTCATCCCCACGAGGGTGCGGTCCTGGCGAACGGTCCGTGTGCCACGGTCGTGGCCCAGGGGCGGAGCAGTGCCAGTGGTCGGTACTTCAACCTCGCCGTCGCGATCGAGGACGAGACCGCATCCGACGGCACCCCGATGGGCCGGGTGGTGGCTGAATCGACATTCCACCATTTCGCCGACTACAACTGGGATTTGACCAGTGGTGCACCCTCATTCGTCAGTGAGCCGCCGGGCGCTCAGATCCAGGACGATCCGGACCGACTGGTGGTCTTCAAGGATTACGTCCGCAATCTCGCCGATTGGTTGCATCCGAATACCCGGACCTGTCTCGACGTGGAGCAGTTGGCTCCGGCCGCCCTGTCGTAGGGTGACGTCTGGGTGCTTCAGACACAGGAGGCAATAGTGAGCGACCACGAAGTCAAGATGATCATCCTGTCCACCGACAACTTGGATGAGTCGATCAAGTTCTACGGCGACACCCTGGGCATGGGAGTGAAATTCAGCGACGGCACCCATTTCGCCGCACTGGACGGCGGTCCGATCACCCTCGCGCTGGCGACCGAGATCGACCACCCGATCCCCGGACAGGTCGTCGTCGGGATCAAGACCGCCGATGTCGATGCGGCGGCCAAAGCGGTCGAGGCGGCCGGCGGCGGGATCGTGAAGGGCCCGTACGACGACGCGCACGAGCGCCGCGCCGTGGTCTACGACCCCAAGGGCAACGGGCTCGTCTTCTACAGCCCGCTCGCGCCCAAGTAAGCATGAGCGAGCTGCAGGACCGCCAGGACATCTCGGACCTTCTGATCCGCTACGCCACGGGTATCGACCGCCGCGACTGGGATCTGTTCCGCACCGTGTTCACCCCTGATTGCCGGCTCGACTACGGCGAGATCGGGGTGTGGGACGGCGTCGAGGCGGTCACCGAGTTCATGGATGTCGCGCACCGCGAAGCCGGCTATCTGATGCATCGCATCAGCAACATCGTGATCGACGTGCAGGGCGACCGGGCAGTGACCCGCTGCTACGTCGATGCGTGGATCATGGCTGCCGACAACAAGTCCGGCGTGAATGCCAGAGGCTTCTACGACGACGAGATCGTCCGCAGCGACGCCGGCTGGCGCATTGCGCGGCGTACGTTCACCACGGTGCAGGTGGTGTACTGATGAGCGAGGACTTCTCGGGCAGGTACGGCCCCTGGGCGCTGATCGCCGGCGCGTCGGACGGTGTGGGTGCGGCCTTCGCCGACGCCCTGGGCTCGCGCGGGGTGAACGTGGTGCTACTCGCGCGGCGCCAAGCGGTTCTCGATCAGGTCGCAGCTGGCATCCGTGACCGCCATGGTGTCGAAACCAGAACGCTCGCAGTGGATCTCGCTGCTCCTGGGGCAGCGTTGGCGGTCGCCGACGGCACCGCGGATCTGGAGGTCGGGTTCCTGGTGTACTGCGCCGGTGCCGACCCGGACTTCCGGCACTTCCTGTCCAACTCGATTGGCGCCGCAGAGTCGATGGTGCAACGCAATTGTGTTGTCCCCATGCAGCTATGCCATCACTTCGCCGCCGGAATGGTCGAGCGAGGCCGGGGCGGCATCGTGATCTTCGGCTCCGGCGCGGGTTTTATCGGCGGCCCCAACATGGTGGCCTACGGGGCATCGAAGGCCTTCGACATGGTGTTCGCCGAGGCTTTGTGGAGCGAACTGCACAGCAAGGGCGTCGATGTGATCGGGCTGATCCTCGGCAAGACCGACACCCCCGCGCTACGCAAGCTCGAACACCAGCGTGGCACGCTCGGTTCCGAAGACGAGTCTCCGGCTGACGCGGTACCGGTCAGTGACGTGGTAGCCGAGGCGTTCGCCAATCTCACGAACGGGCCGACAGTGCTCGTCGGTGAGCAGATACGCGGAGTCTCCCAACTTCTGGCCTCGATGAGCCGCAACGACGCCGCCCGGCTGATGGCCGAGATGATCTCTCGGGCAATGGGTGCGGACTAACCCGAGACGGTGACATCTGACCTGATCAATACGTCAGAGGTTTATCGATTGCGGATCTGGATAGCTATTAGCCGTACCAGGCACATGGTCATCGAAGCACGACCACCGCAACGATTGGAGCACCAAGTCATGAGGTTGACTCACATTGTCGCCGGAGCCGCTGTCACCGGTGGATTGGCCGCCAGCGCACTGGGATTGAGCGCAGCAACCGCGGCCGCCGATCCGGGGTGGATGCCGCCGCCAGGGCCTGTTCAGCCCGCGCTCCCGCCGGCCGGACCCGATGCCGGAACACCGCCGGCGTGGGCACCGCCGAAGCCTGTTGATCCGACCTGGGCCGCAGGTAACAAGCAGGTGTGGGACGAGGGTTGGAACCACTGGGGCGTGTGGGTGAACAACGTCTTCATTCCCACCTACTGATCTCTGCGCGACGCCGCGGGGGATGCCATCTGATCGCCTGGGTGTTGGCACCCCGCGGCGCTCGTAATCGCGCAGTATCTAGGGTCGAAGGGTGACGATCACCTATGACGATGCGCTGCGGGATCAGATCCGCGGTCACCTGAGGGCTCACGACCGCCGTGCGGTGACCGATCCCACGAAGCGGCACGCCGCCGTCGCGGTGGTACTCGTCGACTCGGAAGCGGGAGAGGACCGGGTCGATCCGGCGCCCGTCGACGACTGGATCGCGGGCCGGCCGATGGAACCGGGACTCGACGGCCGCATGATCGGCGTATCCGGAGGTGCGGCATTCCTGCTGTGCCGCAGAGCGTCTCGCCTGAACGCTCATGCCGCCCAGTGGGCGCTTCCCGGCGGCCGGCTTGATCCAGGGGAGACCGCCGTTGACGCAGCACTGCGGGAACTCGACGAAGAGGTGGGTGTCCGTTTGCCGGAGTCGTCGGTGCTGGGCTTGCTCGACGACTATCCGACCCGCTCGGGCTACCTCATCACGCCGGTGGTCGTCTGGGGTGGCGGGCGGCTTGATCCTCGGCCGGCTCCCGACGAGGTGGTCGCGGTCTACCGGGTGGGGCTGCACCAGCTGCAGCGGCCGGACTCGCCGCGATTCATCACGATTCCGGAAAGCCCGCGCCCGGTGGTCCAAATGCCGCTGGGCAACGACCTCATTCATGCGCCGACGGGAGCTGTACTGCTCCAGCTGCGATGGCTGTGCCTGGAAGGTCGCCACGACCCGGTCGACGAACTCGAGCAGCCGCTGTTCGCCTGGAAATAGGGCCGCAAGACAGAAGTACCGCGCGGCCACAGGTGACCGCGCGGTACTGGGAACGAGTCGTCAGGCGGGCGGGTAAACGCCCATGTCCTTGGCCTTCTCGGTCTTCCAGAAGATCTCGGAGATCTTGTCGATGGTCGCGAGCAGCTTTTCGGCCTCGGCGACGTCGGTCGACTTCTTGACCTCGCCGGCACCGTGGATGCCGTCCCAGAACAGCTGGTGCAGCTCCGGGAATTCCTTGAAGTGCGCCGGACCGAAGAAGTCGGCCCACAGCACCATCAGGTGATGCTTGACCTCTTCGGCGCGCTGCTCCTTGATGATGATGGCGCGTGTCCGGAAGTGGTCGTCGTCGGAGTCGTTGTACTTCTTGAGTGTCTTGAGGCACGACAGCGCCTCGATCTTGGCCTGGGCGGGGTCGTAGACGCCGCAATACAGGTCGCAGTGAGCGTGGGCAGGGGTGGCGTTGGCGAAGAGTCTCTGCAGCATGGCCCTAACTTACCCTTTCAAGATGGGCGAAAACCATGGGCTCCGGTCCTGGCCGTTGCGCCGTTTTCTGGTAGTCGAGGACTCCATGCGCCCGACGCTTCGCCCAGGTGACGGGCTGTTGTCGGTGCGGGGCGGGAATCCCCGTCCGGGCCAGCTCCGGGTCTTCCGCGATCCCACGTTGTCGACCCGGTGGCTCGTCAAGCGTGTCGGTGAGGTGCGCGGCCGCGGCGCCGCCGCCACGTTCCAAGCGTGCTCGGACAATCCCCGAGCACCCGGTGTCGTCGACTCGCGCCAATTCGGCTGGGTTCCGGCGGCCGGCTCCTATCGCGTGGTCTGGACGGTCCGCGGGCGGGAACGTTGAGGTGCGTTTCGCTTGCGGGATACCGAGGTACATAGACGCATGGGTATCTCAGACAAGATCAGCAATAAGGTCGACGACGTTGCCGGTAAGGCGAAAGAGGGCGTCGGCAAGGCCACCGGCGACAAGAGCACCGAAAACGAAGGCAAGATCGACCAGGCCAAGTCCAGCCTCAAGGACGCCGGCGAGAAGATCAAAGACGCCTTCAAGAACTGATCGTGGAGCTGAGTAATCAGCCTCCGGCCACGCCGGTGGACGCCAGGAAAGCGAGCGAAGAGCAGCGCATCCTGTCCGAACAGCTCGATCACCAGGACGACGATCCTGCGGGTCCCGGCAAGGTCGACAGACACCAGATCGCCGACGAGACGTAGCTCGTCAGTCAGACTGGGCGCGTGCCCATCGGACTGATCTGCGCCATCCCGCAAGAACTCGCGCACCTGCGCACGCTGCTGCTCGATGCGGCCCCGGTGCAGTCGGCTCACACCGAGTTCGTCACCGGAACGCTGGACGGTTATGACGTCGTGCTGGCCGGTTCGGGCATGGGCAAGGTCAACAGCGCGCTCGTCGCGACCGTGCTGGCAGACCGATTCGGCTGCGGCACAATAGTTTTCTCTGGTGTCGCAGGTGGTCTCGACCCTGAGCTGAAGGTCGGCGACGTGGTGATCGCCGACCGGGTGATCCAGCACGACGCCGGGCTGATCGAAGACGACCGGCTGCAGACCTACCAGCCCGGGCATGTGCCGTTCATCAACCCCACCGATCGGCTCGGCCATCCGGTCGACGACGATCTGCTGGCACGAGTTCGCGAACGGCTCCGCGGCTTCACGCTGCCGACGGCGGCCATTCGGTTCGGCACCGTGTTGTCGGGCGATCAGTATCTGCACTGCGAGGTGACCAGGGAGCGGTTGCAGCGCGACTTCGGCGGCCTTGCCGTGGAGATGGAGGGCGGCGCCGTCGCTCAGGTCGCCGACGCGTTCGGGGTGCCCTGGCTGGTCATCCGGGCGCTCTCGGATCTGGCCGGCCACGATTCGCGCTTCGACTTCCTCGCGTTTGTCGACGACGTCGCCGCGACTTCGGTGGCGATCCTGCGCCGCCTGCTGCCCGTGCTCTAGGGGCCGTCAGTCCATCCGCCCGGCGTCGACCAGTCGCAGGACCGCGACCCCCTGTTCATCCGAGGCGCGTAGGTCCACTTCGACGTCGAAGCCCCAGTCGTGGTCGCCGGCCGGATCGTCGAGGATCTGGCGTACCCGCCAGACATCGGGCTGGCGGTCGATGACCAGAAGGGCGGGACCGCGGGCGTCGGCACCTGTGCCCAGGTCGTCGTGCTCGGCGAAGTAGTCGTCGATGACGTCCGCCCAGCGCTGCGCCGTCCATCCGGATCCGGCATCCAGTTCCCCGAGTTCGTGCCAGCGGCGCCGGGCGAACAGTTCTACCCGCCGGAACAACGCATTGCGGACCATCGCGGT
This sequence comes from Mycolicibacterium vinylchloridicum, assembly GCF_013404075.1. Lineage (GTDB taxonomy): Bacteria > Actinomycetota > Actinomycetes > Mycobacteriales > Mycobacteriaceae > Mycobacterium > Mycobacterium vinylchloridicum. Next base: position 67,296 of record NZ_JACBJQ010000002.1, on the reverse strand, counting down.
GAACGCCCGGGTGTTGCCGGTCAGCGGGCGTGGGGGAGCCGGGACTGCCACCGCCTCGTGTGGCTGATCGGGACTGGTGAGCTCTTCCCACTCGTCCAGCAGACTCGAATCCACCTGTCGCACAAGCTCTCCGAGCCACTCCACGATATCGGTGAAGTCTTCGGTCCGTGCGGCGGCGGGGACCCCGGACCGCAGCGCCTTGAAGGCGTCCGAAAGATAACGCAGGACAGCTCCCTCGGAGCGGTTCAGGCCGTAGGCGCTGACGAATTCCCGGAAGCTCAACGCCCGCTCCCACATCTCGCGCACCACCGACTTCGGTGAGAGCCGGCCGTCCGCGGCCCAGGGGTTGGTTTGCAGGTACGTCTCGAAGGTCTGCTGGATCAGCTCGTCGAGCGGCTTCGGATAGGTGATCTCGTCCAGCAGGGCGATCCGCTCGTCGTATTCGATGCCCTGGGCCTTCATCTCGGCGACGGCTTCGCCTCTGGCCTTTTTCAGCTGGGCGGCCAGGATCTGGCGCGGGTCCTCCAGGGTGGCTTCGATGACGGAAACGACGTCCAGGGCAAACGTTTCGCTATCCGGATCCAGAACCTCGATCGCGGCAAGGGCGAACGTGGACAGCGGTTGATTCAGTGCGAAGTCCGCGGGTAGGTCCACGGTCAGCCGGTAGCGGCGCCCGTCGGTCTCGGGTTCGTCCAACCGCTCGAGCACGCCGGCCTGTAGAAGCGAGCGAGCGATGCCGACCGCCTCGCGGATGTGCCGGAGCTGTCGTTTGCGTGGTTCGTGGTTGTCGGTCAGCAGCCGGCGCATCGCGAGAAACGGATCACCGGGCCGGTCGACGACGTCGAGGATCATGGCCGTCGTGACCCGCATGTTGCTCGTCAGCGGCTCGGGCGAGGCCGGGACCAACCTGTCGAGTGTGGCCTCGCTCCACGGCACCATCCCCTCGGGTGCCTTGCGGCGCACCAGTTTTCGTCGCTTCTTGGGATCGTCGGCCACTTTGGCGAACTGCTTGAGATTCTCCACCTCGTGGTCGGGCGCCTGCACGACGACGGTGCCTGCGGTGTCGTAGCTGGCCCGACCGGCCCGTCCGGCGATCTGGTGGAACTCGCGGGCGCTGAGCAGGCGGCTGCGGGTCCCGTCGTACTTCGACAGCGCCGAGAAGACGACGGTCCGGATCGGTACGTTGATGCCCACGCCGAGGGTGTCGGTGCCGCAGATGACCTTTAACAGCCCGGCTTGGGCGAGCTGTTCCACCAAGCGCCGGTACTTGGGCAGCATCCCGGCATGGTGGACACCGATCCCGTGCCGGACCAGCCGCGACAGTGTGGTACCGAAGGCCGTGGTGAACCGGAACCCGCCGATCATGTCGGCGATCGCGGCTTTGTCTTCCTTGGAGCTCACGTTGACGCTCATCAATGCCTGCGCCCGCTCGAGCGCCGATGCCTGGGTGAAATGGACGACGTAGATCGGCGCCCGTTTGGTGTCGAGGAGGTCCTGGATCGTCTCGTGCATCGGGGTGGTCGCATAGGAGTAAAACAGCGGGACTGGGCGTTCGGCATTCGCGACCAGCGCCGTGGCGCGCCCGGTGCGGCGGGTCAGGTCCTCGCGCAGCGCTGTCACGTCACCGAGAGTGGCTGACATCAGCAGGAATTGGGCGTTCGGCAGTTCCAGCAGCGGTACCTGCCAGGCCCAGCCGCGGTCGGGATCACCGTAGAAATGGAATTCGTCCATGACCACGAAACCGATGTCGGCGTGTTCGCCTTCGCGCAGCGCGATGTTGGCCAGGATCTCGGCGGTGCAGGCGATGACCGGAGCGCCGGCGTTGACCGCCGCATCGCCGGTGAGCATCCCGACATTGGCGGGCCCGAAGACATCGCAGAGCGCGAAGAACTTCTCGCTGACGAGCGCCTTGATCGGAGCGGTGTAGTAGCTGCGAGTTCCGGCCGCGAGCGCCGCGTAGATCGCACCGGTGGCCACCAGCGACTTGCCCGAGCCGGTCGGCGTGGCCAGTACGACGTTGGCGCCGCTGACCAGTTCGATCAGCGCCTCTTCTTGCGCCGGGTACAGCGCGGTGCCGCTGGCCTGGGACCACGCCGCGAACGACGCGAACACCTCATCGGGGTCGTCGCCCAGTCCCCGCAGGATGGACAGGTCGCTCGGATCGTCGATCAGGGCGGGGCCACGCTCCGTCACTGCGGGTGCGACGCCAGATATTCGCCGACCGGGATCGGCGCCTCGGCGACATAGCCGATCGGCAGGACGACGTCGCCGTCGACGGTCACGCAATACACGTCCCAACGGTAGAACCCGGCGAACGAGGCGGGATCGTCGGCCAGCACCGCCGCATAGTCGTTGACGGCTGCCACGTACTGGTCGGCGTGGTTGTAGCGGTAGATCGCGTGATCGGGATCGGCGGCGAAGTTGTTGGCGGCCAGGTAGCGCCCGGCGGCCATGATGCTGTCGCGCGGCGAGCGGATGTCCCCGCCGTCGCCGTAGGCGGCGAAGGTCGACGGGAGGAACTGCATGGGGCCGTCGGCACCGGCGGTGCTCAGGCCCACGATGCTGCCGAAGCGGGTCTCGATCAGATTGATCGCGGCCAGGTAGTTCCAGCCGACGCCGCTGGCCGCTTCGGCCTCCCGGTAATAGCCCAGCAGCTCGTCAGCCGGGGCCGGCACCACGATGCGCCAGGCCGGCAGGGTGTCGCGCAGGTGCGCCATCGCGGCGAGCTGACGCCGGGCGTCGACGTTGCGGTCGTAGGCCGGGGTCAGTGCGGCCGGAATCTTCGGGCGGATGATGCCGTCCCATTCGGGATGGCGACCGATCGCGCGATAGGCGACCTGCTGGCGTCGGGCGGCGGCCACCAGCGCCGGCTCGGGCGTCGACGGGTCGCGGATTGCCAATTCGTCGGCGATCAGATCGTCGGCGACCTGTGCCGGATCGGATGCCAGCCGGGGTTGGGCGCCGACGGGCACCGCGTCGGCGGCGGGCTGACTCGGCGAGTCGAGCGCCACGGCCGGCACCGACGACGTGGGCGAGTGGGGTGCCGTCGAGGCCACCGGAGGTGCCGGTGAGGGTGCGCAGGCAGCCACAGCCAGCAGGGCCGTGGCGGTCACGAGAATCCGGAGGCGGGTGCGCACTGCTGCAGTCTGTCGTACTGCGACGACCAGGACAACGGATTGGGTCTGCGATGATGGGGAGATCATGCGATTGGAATTCAGCGTCGTCACGGCCGGAATCCTGGGCGTGGCCACGACAGCGGCGATTGCATCGGGCGCGGCCGGTCTGCCGGTCCGGGAGCCGCGAATCTCGTTGGCCGACAACACCGTCAGCGTCGATCCGCCGGCCGTCGCCGCCGGTGACGGTTCGCTTGCCGACGGTCAGAACCTCACGCCGTTCGACGTGCAGAACCCCGCTGTCGGACGCCTTGATCCGCAGCTGCTGACCGCGATCCAGCAGGCCGCCACCGCGGCGTCGGCCGACGGCATCACGATGACGATCACCTCGGGATGGCGCTCGCCGGAGTTCCAGCAGCGTCTGCTCGACAGCGCCATCGCGCAGTACGGCAGCTTCGCCGCCGCGCGCCAATTTGTGCAGACCCCCGAGGCGTCCAAACATGTCATCGGCGAGGCGGTGGACGTCGGCGGTGTGGGTGCTGACCAGTGGCTGATGGCCAACGGTGCGCGGTTCGGGCTGTGCCGGATCTATGCCAACGAGGTCTGGCATTTCGAGCTGGCCACCGACACCGCAGGCAATTGCCCGCCGCTACTACCCGACGCCGCGGGTTAGCACCTGAACTCGTTCGCGTCGTTATTGCGGTGGGCCGACCCAGTCCGTGATCAGCGCATTGACACGCGCCGGGTCCTCGAGGTGCATGAAGTGGCCAACGCCGGCAATGCGTTCGTAGCGCGAGCCGGCGGGCAGCGTCGCCGGGTAGGCATCGGCGATCGCGGCTTGCATGCAGCCGTCGTCGTCGCCGTGCAGATACAGGGCCGGTGCTTTCGGGGCGATCGTGAAGGTGTCAATCAGGCCGCGCCGGAGATTGTCGCGGTAGTAACGCAACGCAGCGCGCCGCCGAGCCGGATCCGGCAGGGCGCGGAAGACGTGCGCGATGTCTTCGCTGGCGTCGTAGCCCGGTGACCAGTCGCGCCAGAGCTTCGGGATCACGCGCCCCAGCCCGCGCTCAGAACCGGGTAGCTGGTTGTAGAGGAAGTACCAGCTCATGCGCGACTGGCGGAGGCCGATCGGGAGAGTGCTCAACTTTGTGAAGAGTTTGACCAACGCCGCCGTCGGCGGAACCGCCAGGCAGACATAGCTACGGAAGCGGTCGGGCGCGCGGTCGGTGACCGCCCATGTCGCCACCGCGCCCCAGTCGTGACCGATGAGGATGGAATCGTCACTGCCGCCGAGTGCGGTGTGCAGTGCAAGGATGTCGGCGGCCTGGTCGGCGACGAGGTAGGAGTCGTTCGGCGCGAAGTCCGTCGGTGCATACCCGCGCGTGAAAGGCGCTACAGCGCGGTAGCCCATGGCGGCCAGCTTCGGTCCGAGATGGCGCCAGGTGTGCGCGGTATCGGGATAACCATGCACCAGCAATGCAAGCGGCGCATCGCGATCACCCCATGCGAAGGCGGTGAAACCCAGGCCGTTTGCGTCTATCCGCAGCTGCTCCATGAGTTGAGATTACCGTTCTCAAAATCTGGGGCCGGGAGTGGTTGTCCGACCGCCGCGGGCTGAATAACTCCCGATCAGGCCCCGGCTGCCCGCCGCACGTAGTTGGATCGGAACCATGAGGAGTCTGGACGAAATCCGCGCCGCCCTGGAGGCCTGCTACACCGCGATCGAGGGACTGTGCGCCGACCTGAGCGACACCGACTGGAAGGCGCAGTCGCTGTGCCCGGACTGGGACATGCGCGGAGTGGTCCAGCACGTCACCAGCATCGAAGCGGTCATGGCCGGGTGGCTGCCACAGGACGACAAGACGCCGCCGCCGTTCGAGCGGGCGGCTGAATTCCTGGCCGGCACTGACGATCCGGCGGTTCTGACGCGAAAGGTGCACGCCGTCTTCGCCGACCGGCGCCGCGATCTGAGCGCGCTGACCGCGGCCGACCTGGACCGTCCGTCGTGGATGCCCGTCGGCCCCGGCACCTACGGGCGGTTCCTGGAGATCCGGGTCTTCGATTTCTGGGTCCACGTTCGCGACGTCACGATTCCGCTGGGTCAGGAGACCGACGACGGCGGGCTGACCGCGGAGCTGGCGCTGGCAGAGGTGGAAAGCTCGATCGGCTACATCGCGGGTAAGAAGATCGGCGTTCCTGACGGCAGCAGCATCGCCTTCCAGCTGACCGGCCCGCTGGTTCGCGAGATCGACGTCGTCGTCAATGGCCGTGCCAAAAAGGTTGACCACCTTGACAATCCGACGGCCACACTGACCACGGATTCCACCACGTTCATCATGCTCGCCTGCGGACGCATCGATCCGCAGGCCCAGATCGACTCCGGTGCGGTCAGCTGGTCCGGGGACGCCGAGCTCGGTGAGCGCGCCGCCCGCAACCTGAGGTTCACGATGTGACCAAGCTCGAGTCCGTCGATTTCCACTTCGACATCATGTGCCCGTACGCCTACCAGACATCGCGCTGGATCCGAGAGGTGCGCGACCGCACCGGGCTGGTGGTGAACTGGCGGTTCTTCAGCCTCGAGGAGATCAACCGCCAGGAAGGTAAGAAGCACCCGTGGGAGCGGGAATGGTCCTACGGCTGGTCGATGATGCGGATCGGGGCCCTGTTGCGGCGCCAGTCGATGGCCGACGTGGAAGCCTGGTACCAATGCGCGGGCCAGGCCCTCCACGTCGACGGGCACAAGCCGCACGACCCCGCGGTGGCCCGACATCTCCTCGCCGAGCTCGGCTTCGACCCGGCTCTGGTCGACCAGGCGATCGCCGACCCCAGCACTGGTGACGAGGTACTCGCCGACCACCAACGCGTGGTGGCGGCCGACGGCTACGGCGTACCGACGCTGTTCTTTCCTGACGGGCAATGCCTTTTCGGGCCGGTGCTCATCGACCCGCCGACCGGGGACGCAGCGGTGCGGCTGTGGGACGCCGTCGTGGCGTGGACTGAGTTTCCGCATCTGTACGAGCTTCAGCGGCCCAAGACCTCAGCCGACGAACAGGCGATCGGCGAGACGTTCCGCCCGTACCTGGAAGCGCGCGACTGGGTATCGATCAACCGCGGTGAGGTCATCAGCTTCGGGGATTAGGGCCGCCCAGTTCGGTCGAGTTCCGTTCCAGGCGAACACGTTATCCCCAGTCTCGGGTTCATCCCCAGGCTGGCTCTGCGCCGATTTTTCTGTCGGCGGCGGGAAGTAGTGTTTCGAACATGGGTTCGATCAATGTGGCGTTAGATGCGCTCGACGCCGCGGTCGAACTCGTGGCTGCCGCGGATATCGAGGAGCTGCCCGCCCCGGAACGCTTCGCCGCCCTCGAGCGGCTGGAAAGCGCGGTGCGCCGCCAGGTCGCGGTCTCCCATGAGCAGATCACCCATCTCGAGCGCTATGAGGGCTGCCCGCCGATCTCGTTCGTGCTGGCCGATGTGTTGCGGATCAGCCGCACCGCCGCCAAGCGCCGCATCCGCGATGCCGAACAACTCTCGCCACGGACCACGTTGACCGGCGAGCCGCTGGCACCGTTGCTGCCCGAGACGGGGAAGGCCTGGAATGCCGGCCTTCTCGACGCTGAGCATGTGCGGGTGATTCAGAAGTTCTTCCGGGAGCTGCCCGATCACGTCGGGCCGGTCGAGGCGGAGAAGGCCGAACGCACCCTGGCCCAGCACGCCCAGAGCATGCGGCCCGATCAGTTGGAAAAGATCGCCGATCGACTCGCGACGCACCTCAACCCCGACGGGAAGTTCTCCGAGGAAGACCGGGCCCGCAAGCGCGGCTTCTTGTGGACCGGCGGGCAGCGCCCGGACGGGATGAGTGTGGGGAAGGTGGTGGCCACCCCGCAATTGCGCGCCGAGCTGGATGCCGTGTTCGCCAAACTCGCCGCCCCCGAGCCCGACGACCTCCGTAGCCACAGCCAACGCCAACACGATGCCCTCTCCCAGCTGGTGCGTGACCGTCTGGGGGATCCGAAACTCGGCCAGCACAACGGCCTTCCGGTCACGATGATTGTCACCACCACCCTGCAAGACCTCCAGAAGGGTGCCGGCCACGCGGTGACCGCGGGTGGGACGTTGATCCCGATCTCGGATCTGATCCGGATGAACGCTCCGGCGAACAAGTATCTGGCGGTGTTCGACGGTGTCACCGGGCGATCACTGTGGCTGGGCCGGTCCAAGCGGCTGGCGTCGGCTGATCAGCGGATCATGCTGCTGGCCAAATATCGGGGCTGCACCGCACCGGGTTGCACGGTCAACGGCTACAACAGCCAGGTCCACCACGCCACACAAGACTGGAAAGACGGCGGCACCACCGACATCGACCACCTCACCCTGGCTTGCAAATGCGACAACCTGCTGATCGAGAACCACGGCTGGGAAACCCACCAACTGCCCAATGGTCAAACCCACTGGAGCCCACCACCCGACGTGCCGCTGCGCGGTGGCACCAACGACTTCCATCATCCTGAGCGCTTCCTGCCGGAAGATGACGAAAAAGATTAGTCGTCGTTCTCATTCGACGGATCCGACAGCGACAACCGGAAGATCAACGACAACAACCACAAGATGATCACCGCGGAGATGATGTCGAACCATTTGAACGGGTAGAACGCGCCGTCGATCGACAGCACCAGGACGACCTCGACCAACCCGAACACCGCCAGGAATGCACCGATCCGCCAGCGACTCAAGCCTCGATGTCGTTGTGTGCGGCGCAATTCCACCGCGAGGGTGAGCAGAAGGAGCGGCATCACCTGCGCCAGCGTGGCCGCGGTTCTGCTGTCCACCAGAACAATTGTCATGGGATGCGCCATGCGTCCGCCTCCTGTCAGTGGCAGTGTGCCATGCATGCGTATCAACCGGATCATCGCCGACCTGGTGGTCACCGACCTCGAGGCGGCCAAGAGCTTCTACACCGATTACCTGGGGCTCACAGACGAAGAGTTCAACCTCGGCTGGGTGGCCCGTTACACCTCTCCCGAGACGGGCGCCAATGTGCAGCTGCTCACCAGAGACGAGACCGCGCCCGAGGTGCCGGTCGTCTCGGTGCTGACCCAGGATGTCGACGAGGCCTACGAACAAGCTTGTGCGCGTGGCTACGAGATCGTTCACCCGCTGACGACGGAGTCGTGGGGAGTGCGGCGGTTCTTCGTGCGCGATCCGGGCGGCAACGTGCTCAACGTGGTGGGGCACCCGGACTGAGTGCGGGCTAAGCGGTCGGCGTTGCGCCCAGCACCCGCTGCAGGTCACCCTTCATCGCTTGCAGCTGTGCGCCCCAGTAGCCCCAGCTATGGGTTCCGCTTGGCGGGAAATTGAACACCGCATTGCGCCCGCCGGCGGCCAGATACTTGCGCTGGAATTCCTTGTTGGTGTCCAGGGTGATGTTCTCGAGGTAACCCGCGGTGAACAGCCCGCCGAAGGTGGGGTCGTCGGTGTTGTCCAACTCGGACGGTGCGCCGGTGCCGCAGTAGATCCACACCGCGGTGCCGTTGGCCACGAGTCGTCCGACGTTGACCATCGGGTCGTTGCGTTGCCAGGCCGGATCGTTCCTCGGGCCCCACATGTCGGTGGACCGATACCCACCGCCGTCCTTCATGGCCAGGCCGATCAGTGTCGGCCACAGGCCCAGTGACGGGTTGAGGAACCCGGAAAGCGAAGCGGCGAAGATGAATTGCTGAGGATGCCAAATGGCCAGCGTCAGAGCGGCACTGCCCGACATCGACAGGCCGACGACCGCGTTGTTGATCGGAGTGATCGCCTTGTTGAGCGCCAGCCACGCCGGCAGCTCCTGCGTCAGAAAGGTCTCCCATTTGAAGGTGAGCGTCCCGTTGGAGCCAGCCGCGGGCTGGTACCAGTCGCTGTAGAAGCTCGATTGGCCGCCGACGGGCATCACCAGCGACAGCCCGGATTGGTAGTACCACTCGAAGGCCGCGGTGTTGATGTCCCAGCCGTTCTCGTCGTCGCGGGCGCGCAGGCCGTCCAGCAGGTACACCGCGTGCGCGCCGCCGCCCTGGAACTGGATACGGATATTGCGGCCCATCGACGGTGACGGCACGTCGAGGGCCTCGACCGGCAGGCCCGCGCGCGAGTAGCCGCCGGCCGGTGCCGTCTGGCCGGCAAGGCCCGCCGCCCCGGGAATCAGCAGCCCCACCGTCGTGACAACCGCGAGCCGCTGCATCCAGCGGACCGCAGCTCGCACCGAGGTCATCACGCCAGCAAGGTAGCAGCGCAACCGCTTTCGTCCTGGTCTGGCACACCTGCCGTAATGGCTTTGTGATCAGGCGGCCCGAGCGCGCACCCCCAACACCGGTTGGCGACTCTCGCGGTCGCAGAAGTCGGCGGCCCATGGCCAGCGACCGCGGCCGTCCGCCCATACCAGTTGCAACGCACGAATGGGGCCGTACAAGGCGACCGCGAACCCCATGTGCGCGTCGGGATGCTCGACCTCGACGACCTCCAGCATCGGACAGCCGCAGAGAGTGAACTGTTGCCCGGCGGTGAGCTGCACGCCCCGGAGCAGATGTTCGGCCGACCCGTTGAGCACCCGAAGGGCACGTTGCGGTGAGACGTTGGTGATCAGCAGCTCGGGAACGCCGTAGTCGGTCAATCCAATCGTGTACGCGAACGGCAGTTGTGGGGACTCGACGTATTGCACGGTCCAGCCACGCCGCTGGATCTTTCCGCGCACCTCGTCGAGGTAGTCGGCGATGGTGCGGTCCGGATGGTCGCATATCCAGCACATGGCGTGGCCCCTTTCGTTGCGTACCGACACCATGCACCGAGGGTCCGACAGAATTCTCGAACACACGTTCCCCGACTCAGCGGGGGACCCACGCACCGTTGTGCAGGACGTCGGTCACCATCAGGTCGGCATCGAGCGCGACGAGGTCGGCGCATCCGCCTGCGGTCAGCTCGGGGGATGGAAGGCCAAGGGCGCGAGCCGGATTCATCGACGACTGGAGCACCGCGACCGCCAGCCCCTCATCCGGGGGCAGCCCGCTGTGGGCCACGGCGAACCGGAGCACACGGTCCATCGTCGCGGTGCTGCCCGCGATCGTCGCGGTGCCGGCCAGGTTCGCGACCCCGCCGGCGACCTCGACGTCCATTCGGCCGATCTGATAGCGCCCGTCACTCGCGCCGGTCGCTGCCATCGCATCGGTGATCAATGACAGCCGATCGGGCCCGACGGCCCGGCTCACGTGCCGGTACAGAGCGCCGTCCACGTGCACCCCGTCGGCAATCATCTCCACCGTCACCCGGGGGTCTTCCATCAGTGCGATCACCGGCCCGGGCTCGCGGTGGTGGATCGGGCGCATCGCATTGAACAGATGAGTCCCCACCGTCGCCCCGGCGGCGATGGCCGCTCGGGTCTGTTCGTACGTGGCCTCCGTGTGGCCGACCGCGGCCACCACGCCGGCCGAGACGATCCGCTCGATCGCGGCAATGCCACCGCGCCGCTCCGGTGCCAGGGTGACCATCCGGATCGTCCCGTCACCGGCAGTCAGCACCTCGCCGAGCTCACCGGGATCCGGATCACGCAGCAGGACGGGGTCGTGTGCCCCACAGCGCCGGACGGACAGCCAAGGCCCTTCCAGATGGACACCGGCGATCAGCCCGTCGCGCACATGGCCGGCCAATACTTCCACCTGGTGGATCAGGTCGGCAGCCCCGGCCGACACCAGTGAGGCGACCAGCGTGGTGGTCCCGTGCCTGCGATGCAGATCGACTGCCGCCACGGTGTCGGCTCGGGTCGCAGCCGAGAAATCCGAACCGCCACCACCATGCACGTGGGTGTCGACGAACCCGGGCACAACCGTGTCCAGCGCTCGGTCCGCGGCCCGAGGCGGTGCTCCGGTCCCGAGCGCCAGCACCTTCGTGCCGGACACCTCGATCCAGCCCGGCCGCAACAACTCTCGGCCGGTCAGCAACCTCTGGGCGGTGAGCAGCACTCAGATGCCCTGCCACTGCGGTTTGGATGAGTAGGTCTCGCGGTAGTAGTCGGCCAGCTGCAGGCGGCGGGCCGCGCCACCGTCGAGGAGGACCGTGACATGACGGTGGTGCTGCAGGATGGTGGCCGGCCACATGGCGCTGACCGGTCCCTCCACAAGCTGGTGCACCGCTTCGGCTTTGGTGCGGCCGGTGGCCACCAGGATCACGTGCCGGGCCGCCATGATGGTGCCCAGCCCCTGGGTCAGGCAGTGCGTCGGCACGCGGTCGACGTCATCGTCGAAGAAGCGGGCGTTGTCGATACGGGTCTGGCGCGTCAGCGTTTTGATCCGGGTGCGCGACGCCAGCGACGATCCTGGCTCGTTGAAGCCGATGTGGCCGTCTGTGCCGATCCCCAGGATCTGCAAGTCGACCCCGCCCGCCGCGTCGATCGCCTGCTCGTAGCTCGCACAGGCTGCCGGAATGTCGGTGGCGAGGCCGTCCGGACCGGCCACCGCGCCCGGGGCGAAGTCGACGCGCGAGACGAACACCGTGTCAATCACGTTGCGGTACCGCTCAGGATGGTCGGCGGGCAACCCGACGTATTCGTCGAGGGTGAAGCCGCGGCTCTCACGAAACGAGAGTCGGCCCGCCTCGTACCGCGCGGCAAGTTCGTCATAGATCGACAGCGGCGACGAACCGGTGGCCAGCCCGAGCACCGCCGTCGGCTTGCGGGTCAGGAGCGCCTCGACCGCATCGGCCGCGATGGCGCCGATCTGCCGGGCGTCCTCGAGAATAATGACTTCCATGGGGGACTTATTTGCTCGCGGTGAAAAGTGCTGAGCCCGAAGTAATTCCAGCGCTTGTGGCGACGGCGTCGCCGACCGTCACATTCCCCGGCTCTCGCTCGTCCATGACCACCACCGGAACGATGGGGTTCAGTCCCGCGGCCACGACCGACGGCACGTCATAGGTGATCACCGGCTGGCCGGCCGTCACGGTGTCGCCCTCGGCGACAAGGGCGCTGAAGCCGGCACCTTTCAGTGCCACGGTGTCGAGCCCGAGATGGACCAGAACGCCGACGTTCTCACTCGTCATGACGATGTAGGCGTGCGGCATCAACTTGATGATCCGCCCGCTGACCGGTGCCACGGCGTCGATCACTTCGCGCGGCGGGTCGACCGCGGCGCCATAGCCCACCATGCCCTGAGAGAAAACCGGATCGGGCACATCGGCGAGGGCGACGGCGCGGCCGGATACCGGCGCGTGAACTGCTGTAGTGCTCATAGTCTCCAGAGAATAGAGAGTTGGCCCGCCCAGCCGTGGTGGAAACAACGTCCCAGGTGCGCCCGCTTGTCTAAGCTTCGGCTGTGCTGCGACAACGGGAGGCTGGCCGGTCATGAGCGACAACACCAAAAACTCAGGCACACAGCAAAAGTCGGGACTGCGGATACCGGGCTTCGCGCAGCTGCAACGGCTCGGCAAGAGTTTGATGCTGCCGATCGCCGTCCTCCCGGCGGCGGGCATCCTGTTGCGACTGGGTCAAGACGACCTGTTGGGCCGGATCAAGGCGCCGGTGATCGGACCGTTCTTCCAGGCGATGAGTGCCGCGGGCGGGGCGCTGTTCACCAACCTGGCTCTGTTGTTCGCCGTCGGCGTCGCGATCGGATTCGCCCGCAAGGCCGATGGCTCGACCGCGCTGTCGGCCGTCGTCGGATACCTGGTGATGCAGGCGGTGTTCAAGACGATGTCGCCGTTCGTGCTCGCCGGTCAGCTCGACAAGGCGGGTGAACAGGCGCAGATCAATTACAGCGTGTTCGGCGGCATCGTCGTCGGCCTGCTCACCGCGTGGCTGTTCGACCGCTATCACACCATCCAATTGCCGCCGTATTTAGGCTTCTTCGGCGGTCGGCGCTTCGTGCCGATCGTCGTGTCGCTGGCGAGCTTGGTCGTGAGCTTCGCGATGAGTTACTTCTACCCGATCTTCGACGCGGGGCTCACCGGGCTCGGTCACTTCATCGGCGGTGCCGGTGCGCTCGGCGCATTCGTCTATGGTTTTGCCAACCGCATGCTGATACCCCTGGGCCTGCATCACATCCTGAACTCCTACGTGTGGTTCATCTACGGCAGCTACCCGACCGGTGACGGCCACATCGCCACCGGTGAACTGAGCCGGTTCGCCGCGGGCGACCCGAGCGCCGGTCTGCTCACGTCGGGCTTCTACCCGATCCTGATGTTCGGCCTGCCGGGCGCAGCGCTGGCGATGATCCACGTCGCGAACAAGAAACAACGCACGGTCGCGTTCGGCATCCTGTCGGCCGCCGCGCTCACCGCGTTCCTCACCGGCGTGACCGAGCCGCTGGAGTTCGCCTTCATGTTCGTGGCGTTCCCGCTCTACATCGTGCACGCCGTTCTGACCGGACTGTCGCTGGCGATCGCCTATCTGTTGGACATTCATCTCGGGTTCTCGTTCTCGGCGGGCCTGATCGATCTGCTGCTGTACGGCACCGCGCCGGCAGCCAAGAACATCCCGTTGCTGATCGTGATGGGCGTGGTCTTCTTCGCGGTGTACTACCTGCTGTTCCGCTTTGCGATCACGAAGTGGAACATGCGTACCCCCGGGCGCGAGCCGGAGGCGGAGTTCGAGGCAGAGGAACAGGCCAATCTCGGTGAGGGTGCCGAATCGGTCACGGCCGTCGACAGCAAGGCCGAACAGCTCATCGCGGCCTTCGGCGGCCGGGACAACCTGCGCAGCGTCGACGCCTGCATCACCCGCCTGCGGATGGAAGTCGTCGACACCGGCAAAGTCGACCAGGAGCGGCTGCGCAGCCTTGGCGCCGCGGGCGTGATCGAAGTCGGCAACAGTGTCCAGGCCGTGTTCGGCACCCAGGCCGAGGCGCTGAAGAACGAGATCACCGACGCTTTATGACCGCTAACACTTGTGGCCGGGGTGCCGATAACGTGGTTAAGTAAGTGCGACCGCGGACTTCTCTAGGCGGAATCAGGTGACTGTGAAGCGACTTCTCATCGGTGCGTCTGCCGTGGTGCTGACCTCGGGCTCGCTGGTTTTCGCCGCCCCGGCCTCGGCCGACTGCCCGAGCGGAACGGTCCAGAGCCGATTCCCCGGCGTGTGCGTCGCGGGCCAGTCCGGTGGGCAGATCCCGCAGGCGATCGGTCCGGACAATGTGACGACGAACATCCAGCCGGGCCAGATCCCCACGATGAACGGCATCCCCTGCAATCTGTGGCACTCGACCACCTGCTGGGGGATGGCGCAGAACGCCGGCTAGGCCTAACCGCGTAACGCGTCGATGCCTTCGTCGAGCGCTGCTTCCAAAAACGTCAGATCGCCGGTGGCCAGCATGATCCCGACCCCGCCCTGAATCCCGGCCAACAGTGCCGCTGCTGCCCGCTCGGCATCCACCGAGTCAGGCACCTTGCCCTGCGCCTGCATCGCTCGAATGCCCGTCGCGATGGCTGCGCGCCACCTGGCGATCAACTCGGCGGTGACCGCCTCGGCGCCCGGGGTGGTACGGCCGATCTCGGACATCAGCACCGCGATCGGGCAGTTCTGGCCCTGCCGGCGATAACGGTCGACCACTGAGTCACGCCAGCGCTGCCAGGCCGCCCACGAAGTCAGCGCACCGAGGAAGGGCTGCTGGTCATCGAGCACCATCTGCGATTCGAACACCGCGACGGCCAGCAGGAGCTGCTCCTTACCGGCCGGAAAATAGTGGAAGAGCTGGCTTTTCGACGTGCTGGTGCGACTCATGACATCTTCGAGCGTGGTCAGGGCCACACCACGGGAACGGATCTCGGCGGCGGCACCCTCGATGATCCGCTGCCGGGTAGCCCGTCCCTTCGCCGTCAATTTCTGGACTTGCAGGTCCATTTTTGCAGGCGAAGCATATGGACTCATGAGTCCAAAAGATACCCGGTTCGCCGGGCGCAGAGCGCTGGTCACCGGTTCCACAGGCGGCCTGGGAGTGGCAATAGCCACGGCATTGGCGGCGCAGGGAGCCTTCGTCGTCGTCAGCGGACGGGACACGACCCGCGGCGATGCCGTCGTCGCCGACATCCGTGCCGCAGGAGGCCGCGCCGCCTTCGTAGCCGCCGATCTGGGAGCCGGAGCCGATGCAGCCCGCCAGGTCGCAGACGCCGCGGCCGCAGCGGCGGACGGTTCGATCGACATTCTGGTGAACAACGCAGCCACCCTGCTGTTCCCTACCCCGACGGCGGACATCACCGATCAGACGCTGCGTGATGCGTTCACCGTCAACGTGTTCGCACCGTTCCTACTGACCGGTGTGCTCGGATCGCGGATGGCTGACCTGGGCCACGGTGCGATCGTCAACATCGGCTCGATCGCCGGTTTACGCGGGTCCAGCGGGTCGGCGCTGTACAGCGCGACCAAGGCCACGGTCCATTCGTTGACGAAGTCCTGGGCCGATGAGTACGGCCCATGCGGTGTGCGAGTCAATGCCGTGGCTCCCGGGCCGATCGGCACCGAGCGGCAGGCGGAGTTCGCCGATCACATTGCCCCGGTTCTGAACCGACTGCCGTCCCGGCGGATGAGTACCCCCGATGAGGTGGCTGCCGCGGTGACGTTCCTGGCCAGCGACGACGCCGCCAACATTCACGGCGCCGTGCTCAGCGTCGACGGTGGTTGGGCCGCAACCTGATCGGTGTCAGGACAGCGGAACCAGTCCGGCCGCCTCCTCGAGTTGTTCGAGGGCGGGCAACAGGCCATCGGTGAATTCGTCTATGTCATGCCCGATTTCGGGGGTCGTCGACACCCCAAAGTCGAGCGATCCGCAATAGCTCAGGCAAGTGATGTTCAAGCCGACGTCGAGCATCAACGGTCCCATCGGCACCAGTGTCTCGACCCGTGCGCCCGCCAGGTACAGCGGAAAGTCCGGCCCCGGCACATTGGAGACCACCAGGTTGATCGGCGCTACCCGGTCACCGAGATTGGCCGCCGAGTAGGCCCGCACCGCCAGGCCCAGCAGCCCCGGCGGCGTGGTCTCCGTCAGGCCGACGAGTTGATGATCGGACAGTGTCTTGGCCATCTGTTTGGCGCCCCGTGAACTTTGGTAGATCGCGGTGAGCCGTTCGACGGGGTCGGCGATATCGGTGGCCAGCCGAACCGTCGTCGACGTCATCTGGTTGCCGGCAGTGGAGGCCTCGGAGTGAGTGGATACCGGGACCTGGGCCACCAGTGGCCGGTCGGGAAGCTCGTTACGGGTGTGCAGGTAATCCCGCAGGGCCGCCGAAATGATCGCCAGCACAACGTCGTTGACCTTGACGCCGAAGGCGTTCTTGACGGCGACCACACGATCGAGGGACAAGCTGGTCGACGCCACGCGGCGCTGCATGCTCAGCTGAGTGTTGAACCTGGTGGCCGGCGCGTCGAAGAAGTTCGGCGGCTTGTTCTCCACCGATCGCGCGGCCAGCTGCTGAGTCACCGTCTGTTGCAGCACACGCATCACCCGGTAGGGGGTCATCACCGTGATGTTGAACAGCGCGCCGAGGGCCCGGCGCTCGAGGCGGGGCAGCCGCGCACCGGTATCGGGTACCCGGGCAGGCGGCCGTGGTTCGGCGGTGACATCGAGCAGGATCGAGCTGAGCCCCGCACCGGAGACGCCGTCGACGACGGCGTGATGAATCTTCGTCAGATAGGCGATGCGCCCACCCTCCAAGCCCTCGATGAACCACATCTCCCACAGGGGGCGGTCGCGGTCCAGCGAGTAGGACATCAATCGTCCGACCAGCGCTTCGAGCTCGCGCTTCCCGCCTGGGCTGGGCAGGGCGACATGTCTGATGTGATAGCCGAGGTCTAACCCGGTGTCTTCGACGAGCCAGGGCCGGTCCAGGCCGTGCCGGGCACCGGCAACGCGATGGCGAAGGATCGGCAGCTCGGGCAGCCGGGCAGCGATCAGCTCCCGGACCGCCTCGAAGCCGAAGCCGGGAACACCGGAGGGATCGCAGATCCCGAGGGCGCCGATGTGCATCGGGCACGATTGCGTGTCGGCCCACCAGAACGCGGCATCAAGACCGGAGAGGCGCTGCGCCGCGTGCGGGTAGAGCGACATCATCATGGGAACCTTCTTCGCGGCTTCGTCGAAACCGAGAACTGACCCACTGCGGATAACCAGCGTGGTCTTGTGGCAAACGCGCGCCTGATCACCGAATCCAGCAACCACACAGCATTTCTAATCAGGATCGGCGGTCGCTGCGCTGCTACGCTGCCAACGTCGCCGGTGCCGAGATCCCGGGGGACGTGGGGTCGGGCCCGTCTGACGTGGTGGCGTCGAAACGTAACGGTTGAGTCGGAAATGAGTGTCGTGCGTACCGGAGAAATCAGAGCTCTGACCGGTCTTCGCATCGTCGCCGCCATGTGGGTGGTGCTGTTTCATTTCCGGCCGCTGATCTGGGAAGCCTCCCCGCGCCTCAAAGACGATCTCGCGCCGCTGTTCAACGCCGGGGCCCAGGGTGTCGACCTGTTTTTCATCCTCAGCGGCTTCGTGCTGACGTGGAACTATCTCGACCGGATGGGCTCCCATTGGAACGGTCGGGCCACCCTGCATTTCCTGTGGCTGCGGCTGTCCAGGGTCTGGCCGGTGTACCTGGTCACGATGCACATCGCCGCCGCGTGGATCATCTTCACGCTGCACGTGGGCACCGTTCCGTCTCCGGATGTCGAGAAACTCACCGCCATCAGCTATGTGCGCCAGCTGTTCATGGTGCAGCTGTGGTACGAACCGTTCTTCGACGGCACCAGCTGGGACGGGCCGGCCTGGTCGATCAGCGCGGAATGGCTGGCCTACCTCTTGTTCGGCGGCGTCATCCTGGTGATCTTCCGGATGGCGCGGGTGACCCGCGCGCGCACCCTGCTGCTGCTGGCGTTCGCCGCCGCGCTGCCCCCGACGGTCCTGCTGCTGGCCAGCGGCCACTTCTACACGCCGTGGAGCTGGCTACCGCGCATCGTGGCGCAGTTCCTGGCAGGCGCGCTGGCCTGCGCCGCCGTACGCCGCCTGCAGCTCGGTCCGCGCGCCCAGCGCCTCTCCGGCATCGCAGCGATCCTGCTGACTGCCGCGATCGTCGGCATCCTCTACTACTACGACGCGAACCCGGTTGCCGGGATGGTCGACCCCGGCGGTGTGGTCGATCTGTTGTTCATGCCGCTGGTGGTCACGCTGGCAATCGGCGTGGGCAGCCTGCCCGCGTTGCTGTCCACCCGGCTGCTGGTCTACGGCGGGCAGATCTCGTTCAGTCTCTACATGGTCCATGAGATCGTGCACACCGCGTGGAACTGGGCGGTGCAGGAATACCAACTCGACCTGCCGAAGTCGGTGCAGAAGATCGTCGTGGTGGGCCTTCTCGTCGCAGCGATCGCCTTTGCGATGCTGTTGTATCACGCGGTCGAGGAACCCGCCCGCCGCTGGATGCGCAGAATGATCGATTTCCGCGACGTCAAACACGACAAGCACACCGGGCCGCCGGGGGCGGAGGGTGGCCAGCTGACCTCAATCGACCAAGCCCGCGACCATCGTCCGCCGCCGTCTTCGGCGCGCGCCGGATAGAGTCGGGCCCAGCCACGGTGTGCGACAACACCTTCCGTGCCTGTAGTCTGCCTGGGTCGGGCGCGAATTCAGTGAGGTGTCATTGACCCGCAGGGAACGTCTGCTGCGCGTCACCACGGCGGGTCTGTCGGCCGTCGTGGTGCTGGCCGGGATTCTCGGCTACTCCACGCCGTCCTTCGGCTATGCCTTGACCACCCGCGGCTCGGAGTTCACCCGGATCGCGGTGATCGGCGACTCGTACACGACCGGCACCGATGAGGGTGGGCAGGGCCCGCAATCCTGGACCTCGCGAGCCTGGCTGTTATTAGCCGGCCAGGGCGCCAGGGTCGACGCCGACGTGGCCGCCGAAGGCGGCGCCGGCTACGGGATCCGCGGCAACCACGGCAGTCTGTTCGAAGACCTCACCGTCCGGGCCGTCGACCGCGACGACGCCCTCGTGGTGTTCTTCGGATCCCGCAACGACCAGCCCGTCGACTTGCATCAGTACCCGATGCTCGTGGGGGACACGTTTCAGGCCGCGCGCCGGATGGCGCCCAGGGCCAAGTTCCTGGTGATCGGACCGCCGTGGCCGACAGCCGACCCGCCGCGTGAGGTGTTCGCCCTGCGCGACATCGTGCGCGCGCAGGCCAAGTCGGTGGGCGCAGTGTTCATCGACCCGATCGCCGAGGGATGGTTCGTCGGGCGCCCGGACCTGATCGGTCCCGACGGGGTGCACCCCACCGACGCAGGCCACGCCTACATGGCGGAGAAGATCGCTCCGCTGATCCGTAGCCAGCTGACTATCCCGCTGTAGGCCTCAGGGCGCTATCCACGGCTGGTTGTCGCCGAGATTGTTGGAATCGACCTGGTAGCACTGCTGCGGGGTGTTGAACCCGAACGCACCCCCGGTCTCACAGCGTTGAAAGAAACCATTGGGATCGATAGGCCCGTCGCAGCGCTGACCGCCCACCCCACGGTGTCCACAAGCCCTGGCATCCCGCGCTCGCCGTCGGCGCGCTGACCAGGCCGATACCGATGACGGTGGCCGCGCCGGCCACCAGCGAAGTGAGTTTGTTCATCGTCCACCTCCTGTCCGTTTATCGAGGAGGCGCCCGCGGGCGTTATCGCCACCATTGCGCCCGAACGCGCCATCGCGTCCTCCGCTGTGACTCCCGCGTCGATATGGGATCGTTCTCGTGATGCTGAGACGCTTGTGGCAACGGCGTCGCCGGGGACGCCCGCTGACACCGGCTGTGGCTGCGATGGTGGTGGCCATGGCGGTGTTTGCCGCCGACCGTCCGACACCGCCGCTGCCCTACGACCTGATCGCGGGTCCGTTCGCGCGGTTGCTCGCCCAGGCCGTCGATCTCGGACCCGCCCGCACCGATCGCGTCCAGCTGACCGCCGAACTGCAGACGCCCGCCGAGCCGGTGGCTTTGGACACGTGGGCCAGCGCGAACGGACTGACGGTGCGGTGGCGTGACGGCGACCCCTGGGCGATCGTGGAAGGTGCACCGCGGGCGATGGCCCGCGCATTCGACATCGCGGTACATGACTATCGCCGTACGAGCGGGCGGATCTTCTACGCCTCCCCGCAGCAGCCGATGGTCCCGCAGCAGCTCAGCGGCGAAGTCGCCGGGATGGGGCGAATCCTCGGCTACACGCCGTATCACGAAGGCACGCCGCCCAGCCTGCCGCTCGACGTCCCCGACGGGGGGCTGGCGCCCACCGAGCTGCTCTCCGCCTACAACGCGAACTTGTTGGGCGCTGCCGGATACAACGGCAAGGGACAGACCGTCGTCGTCTTCGCCTTCGACGGGGTCGACCAGCATGACCTGGACAAGTTCTCCGAATGGTTCACGGTGCCGAAGTTCAGTCTGGACGTGATGGGCGGGATGCCGGCCGAGCGGCACGGTGAGGCGACCATGGACGTGCAGTTGATCCACGCGATCGCACCGCTCGCACGAATCGTTCTGGTCAACGCCCGCCCCACCGCCGAAGGGGATGGAGCCTACGTCAAACTCGGCAAGCTGATGGAGGACGTGGACCGCAGCTATCCGGGTGCGGTGTGGAGCTTCTCGATCGGCTTCGGCTGCGACCGCCTGCTCTCCAGGGCGGATCTGGCGCCGGTGCGGTCGGCTCTGGCCCGCGCCCACCGCAACGGCACGACGGCGTTCGTCGCCAGCGGTGACCTCGCCGGCCTGGAATGCAAAGGCGGACACGACTGGTCGGATCCGCCGAGCCCTGACGATTACGGCGTCGACGTGCTGGCCTCGTTGCCGGAGGTGACCGGTGTCGGTGGGACGACGTTGTCCACCGACTCTCAGGGCCAATGGCTGGCCGAACAAGGCTGGTATGACGTCCCGCTGACGCAGGGCAGCGGCGGCGGCGCCTCGGTGTTGTTCGCCCGCCCGTCGTGGCAGGAAACCGAAGTGCATTCCGGCCCGCGCGACAAACGCCTCGTCCCCGATATCGCAGCGGTGGCCGACCCGTTCACCGGTGTGAAGTTCGTCAACAACGGACAGATCCAGGTCGGCGGCGGCACTTCGCAAGCCGCACCGATCTGGGCGGGCCTCGCCGCGGTGATCAACCAGTTCCTCACCGCCCGCCAGCTGCCTG
Organism: Mycolicibacterium vinylchloridicum; assembly: GCF_013404075.1. GTDB lineage: Bacteria > Actinomycetota > Actinomycetes > Mycobacteriales > Mycobacteriaceae > Mycobacterium > Mycobacterium vinylchloridicum. Next base: position 46,037 of record NZ_JACBJQ010000002.1, on the reverse strand, counting down.
CGCTCGGCGACTTCAATCCGCTGCTCTACGAGATCGCCACCGCGTCCGAAGTGCCCGCCTTCCGCGACATCTACCTCGGCGCCAATGCCGTCACGCCCGTCGTTCCGGGCTACGACATGATCACCGGATTGGGCACTCCCAACGTCGACAACCTGAGCAAAGCCATCCTCGTACTGAAGTCGTTGCACCAATGACAGATTCGGCAGAACTGCGCGAAGACGACGGCTCGTTCGCAGGCTACGCGCTACCGGCCGGAAGTTACCGTGCCAGCGAGCAGCGCGGCCCCGGATACTTTGTGACGATCGGGCTTTTCGTCATCGTGTTGGTGGTCGCGATGATGGCCTTGAGCATTGTGGCGACCCGAATCAGTGCGGCGCCAACGAAATACCACTGCCCGCCGGACTGCGGGCGCCCCCCGACGGGGCTTCCGGTGTCGACCAATCCCCGCTTCTTCGCATCCGACGGATCGTTCTCGGTGTCCTATCCGGCCCCGGGCACCGCCTACGAGGTCACCATGGAACCCAACGGAGTGCGGGCAGACTTGAACATCGGTGACGGCGGGACGTTGCGGTTGTTCAGCCAGCCGGCGCAGGGCCGCGATGCCCGCCGGGTGGCCGACGACCTGCTCGCGCAGATGTTTCCCGATGCGGTGAAGTCCTACGAACTTCCCAACGCGATTCTGGGGTACCAGCCCGGCTACGGCGAGGTCGCCGATGACTGGCCGAAGGGGACGGCGACCGATTCGCAGCATTTGCGGGTCATCATCGTCGTCGCGGTGAAGAACGACCTCGCGCTCGTGGCCGGCGCGGTCGGGCCGTTCCACCAATTCGGTCCCGAGGACGGACCGGGGCCGCCGTCGCCGGCGAATCTCGATATCGCCAAGGACATGGGCAAGTACGTCAACAGTTTCATGTGGCGAGGCGATCCTCCTCGATAGTCGTTAGTCCTGAACGGCTTTGGCGACCGCGATGCAGGTCGTGAGCCAGCCGGGCTCTGCTCTTTCGGTGCTGAATCCCCGAGTCGCTTCGCTCTCCCCCTCGCCTTCGGCCGGGCGGTACCCCCAGCCCGCCGAGTCCTCGATGGCCCACATCGCATTGATCACCATCCGCACCACCACCCAGGCCCGCGCTCGGTCCTCGTCGAACTCGGCGGCATCGACCAGCGTGTAGAACCGTCGGCGGACGCCCTCGCGGAGATCGCCGGCCAACTCGTCGATGCGGTTCCACAACATCGGGGCGATCTCGTAGTGCGGGTCGCCGTTGACCGGTTTGGGGTCGATGACGAGCCACGGCTGGCGTTCGCCGGTGAGCACGTTCTGGTAATGCAGGTCGCAGTGGATGACCCGCGCGGTGGCGTCTCGGTCTGCTCTCAGCTCGGCGTACTGGCTCAGCGCCTGTTCCACGAGCCGGTGCGGGATCGGGGCGTTGCGCGGGAGCTCGGCCAGTTCGGTGATCCAGCGGTCGACGTAGAACGTCAGCGGTCGAAGTTGCGGGAGGGCGGGGATGTGGATCTGCCGGTACAAGTCGGCGACGATCCGGCATGCCTCGAGGTCGGGGACTCCGGTCAGGTCGGCGTCACCGAGCCGTTCGAGCAGCAGCGCGCGGTGGTGCGGGTCGGCGCTGAGCAGGCGGACGGCGCCGTCGCCACCCCAGCGCCGCAACGCCAGATGCTCGTGCTCGGATTCGTCGTCGGGGAAGCTGAGCTTGAGCACGGCGGGCGTGCCGTCCGAGGAGCGGACCGGCAGCACCAGCGAGCAGTGACCGTGCGTGGCCGGGCCGTCGGGTCGAAGCCGCCACTGCGCGAAGAGGTCACGGGTCATGCGGGGCAGCGAATCGATCCATGCCGCCCATTGCGGTCCGCGTCCGGCCATCGCCCGCACCCCGGCGGGGAGGTCGGTCACGTGTCGGGTTCGTCGGGATGCTCGGTGGGGGGCTCGTTGGGTGGGGCAGGCTTGTTGAGCCAGTCCTTGAGCCGAAACAGCTGGCTGGCCACGGTACCGAGGCCCACCAGCAGCAGGCCGACGACGATCCAAATGGTCATCACCGTCGAGCCTACGCACGCGTGTGGCCGCTGAGCGGATCAGCGGCCTATTGTGGCCCGAGTGTCCGAGCCGTCCGTCGCCCAGGTGCGCGCGCTGCGCGCCCGCCTCGACGCACTGACGATCCGCGATGCCAGCCGGTTGGGGCGACGGCTGAAGTCGCTGCGCGGGGATGTCGCGGCAGGCACGTTGGGCAAGCTCGCCGAGGAGTTCGGCACCGCCGAGGCGCTGATCGCCACCCGCACCGCGGCCGTTCCGGCGATCAGCTACCCCGACCTCCCGGTCAGCGATCGCCGAACCGAGATCGCCGCGGCCATCAGCGAGAACCAGGTTGTGGTCATCGCCGGCGAGACCGGCTCGGGCAAAACCACGCAGTTGCCCAAGATCTGTCTGGAACTCGGTCGCGGAATCCGGGGGACCATCGGCCACACCCAGCCGCGCCGGCTGGCGGCACGCACGGTGGCCCAGCGCATCGCCGACGAACTGGGCAGCCCGCTGGGTGACACGATCGGCTACACGGTGCGCTTCACCGATCAGGCCAGCGACCGCACGCTGGTCAAACTGATGACCGACGGCATCCTGCTCGCCGAGATCCAGCGCGACCGGCGGCTGCTGCGCTACGACACGCTGATCCTCGACGAGGCGCATGAGCGCAGCCTCAACATCGACTTCCTGCTCGGTTGTCTGCGCGAATTGTTGCCTCGCCGGCCTGACCTCAAGGTGATCGTCACCTCTGCGACGATCGAGCCGCAGCGGTTCGCCGCACACTTCGGCGGCGCGCCCATCGTCGAGGTGTCCGGGCGCACGTATCCGGTGGAGATCCGGTACCGGCCGCTGGAAGTACCTGTGGTGGAAGAAGATGCGGAGGATCCCGACGACCCTGACCACGAGATCGTCCGCACCGAGATCCGCGATCAGACCGAGGCGATCGTCGATGCTGTCCGCGAACTGGAGGCCGAACCGCCCGGCGACGTGCTGGTGTTCCTGTCCGGAGAGCGCGAGATCAGGGACACGGCCGAAGCCCTGCGCGATCTGAAGAACACCGAAGTGCTTCCGCTGTATGCGCGGCTGCCGACAGCCGAGCAGCAGCGAGTCTTCCAGCCCTCGCGCACCGCGCGGCGAATCGTGTTGGCCACCAACGTTGCCGAGACGTCGCTGACCGTACCGGGGATCCGGTATGTCGTCGATCCCGGCACCGCGAGGATCTCGCGCTACAGCCGGCGGACCAAGGTGCAGCGACTGCCGATCGAACCCATCTCGCAGGCCTCGGCGGCACAGCGGGCCGGCCGGTCTGGACGCACCGCCCCCGGGGTGTGCATCCGGCTGTACTCCGAGGAGGACTTCGCGGCGCGGCCGCGCTACACCGACCCCGAAATCCTGCGCACCAACCTGGCTGCGGTGATCCTGCAGATGGCGGCGCTGCAACTCGGTGACATCGAAAGCTTCCCGTTTCTCGATCCGCCCGAACAGCGCAGCATCCGCGACGGCATACAGCTGCTGCAGGAATTGGGTGCCTTCGACTCCGCGGGCGTGATCACCGACATCGGCCGCCGGCTGGCGCAGTTGCCGGTCGATCCACGGTTGGCCCGGATGATCGTGCAGGCCGACACCGAGGGTTGCGTGCGCGAGGTGCTGGTCCTGGCTGCGGCGTTGTCGATTCCCGACCCCCGCGAGCGCCCCGTCGATCGGGAGGAAGCTGCCCGGCAGAAGCACGCCAGGTTCGCCGATGAGCACTCGGACTTCGTGTCGTTCCTCAATCTATGGCAGTACCTCCGGGAGGAGCGGAAAGCCCGATCCGGCAGCGCTTTCCGGCGTATGTGCCGCGAGGAGTTCCTGCACTACCTGCGCATCCGGGAATGGCAGGACCTGACGGGCCAGCTGCGCAGCATCGCCCGCGATATCGGAATCCGGGAATCCGACGACCCCGAACCTGCCGATCCGGCCCGGGTACACGCTGCTCTGGTCGCCGGGCTGCTGTCGCATGTCGGTCTGCGGGAAGGGGATTCGCGAGACTACACCGGTGCGCGCAACTCCAAGTTCGTGCTCGCGCCGGGGTCGGTACTGACCAAACGGCCGCCGCGCTGGATCGTGGTCGCCGACCTGGTGGAGACCAGCAGGCTGTACGGGCGCATCGCGGCCCGCGTGGAGCCCGAGATGGTCGAGCGGGTGGCCGGGCATCTGGTGGCGCGCAGCTACAGTGAGCCGCACTGGGATGCCAAGCGCGGCGCGGTCATGGCTTTCGAGCGGGTGACGCTCTACGGGCTGCCATTGGTGCCGCGGCGGCGGGTCGGGTATGCCACCGTCGACCCGGTGGTGTCTCGGGAGTTGTTCATCCGTCATGCGCTGGTGCAGGGGGAGTGGCAGACGCGCCACCACTTCTTCGCCGACAATGCGCGGCTGCGCGACGAGTTGGCGGAATTGGAGGAGCGGGCCCGCCGCCGCGACCTGCTCGTCGGTGACGATGAGATCTATGCGTGGTACGACAACAGGATTCCGGCGCAGGTGGTTTCGGCGCGCCACTTCGACGGGTGGTGGAAGAAACAGCGGCACCGCACGCCGGAGTTGCTGACGTTCACGCGCGAGGATCTGCTTCGTGTCGACGACGAGGGTGCCGAGCGGCCGGACAGCTGGCAGGCCGGGGACCTGTCCTTGCCGCTGACCTACCGATTCGAGCCCGGTGCGTCCGACGACGGGGTGACCGTGCACATTCCCGTGGGGGTGCTGGCCCGCCTCGGCGGTGACGAGTTCGGCTGGCAGGTACCGGCATTGCGCGAGGAGTTGGTGACCGCGTTGATCCGGTCGCTGCCGAAGGACCTGCGGCGCAACTTCGTTCCCGCTCCTGATACCGCCCGGGCGGTGCTCGCTGATATCCCCGCGGGCCGTGAGCCACTCCTGGAAGCACTGCAGCGCGAATTACACAGGCGTACCGGTATTTTGGTGCCGATCACTGCGTTCGCGTTGGACAAGCTGCCTGCCCACCTGCGGGTGACTTTCGCCGTCGAAGCGGCGGACGGCACCGAGGTGGCTCGCGGCAAAGACCTCGAAGTGCTGCAGCGCCAACTGGCCGGCTCGGCGCGGCAGGCGGTGGCCGACGCGGTTGCCGGCGACGTGGAACGCAGCGGTCTTCGCGCCTGGCCCGACGATCTGGACCGGCTGCCGAACAGCGTAGAACGCACCGTGAGCGGCCATCTCGTCCGGGGTTACCCGGCTTTCGTGGACACCGGACCGGGAGTGGATGTGCGCGTGTTCGCCACCACCGCCGAACGTGATGCGACGATGAAGGCCGGGATCAGACGCCTGCTGAGGCTGGCGGTGCCGTCCCCGGTGAAATCGCTGGAGAAGGCGCTGGATCCGCGTACGCGCTTGGTCTTGGGGGCAAACCCGGACGGGTCGCTGGCCGCGCTGTTGGACGACTGCGCCGATGCGGCGGTGGACTTCCTGACGGCGCAACCGGTGTGGACCAAAACGGAATTCGCGGCGCTGCGGGACCGGGTGGCTGCGGCGCTGCCGTCGACCACGCGCGACATCGTAGGCCGCGTGCAGAAGGTTCTGGAAGCCCTGCAGGAGGTGGAGTTGGCCCTGCCGGGCAGGCCGTCGGCAGCGCAGGCCGACGCGGTCGCCGATATCCGCGAGCAGCTGCGAAATCTCGTCCCCAGCCAGTTCGTCACTGTGACCGGTGCCACGCGTCTGGCGGACCTGACCCGGTACCTGACCGCGATCAGCCGTCGGCTCGACCGGCTGGCGCAGGCCCCGCAGGCTGACCGCGAACGGATGCAGCGGGTGCGCGCCGTCGAGGATGCCTATGCCGAGCTGCTGCACGCGCTGTCGACCACCCGCGCCGCCGCAGCCGATGTGCGCGATATCGCATGGCAGATCGAAGAATTCCGGGTCAGCCTGTGGGCTCAGCAACTGGGTACTCCCAGGCCGGTCAGCGAACAGCGCATCTACCGCGCAATCGACACCGTTCTGTCCTGAACGCGAAATGCAAGAGGGGCACCCGAATCGGGTGCCCCTCCGATGGAGTCCGTTGGGGATCAGCGGCTTCCATGCACGGTGGTGTCTACCTGCGGCGCTGTCGCCGTCGGGTGAATGTTGTTCACCCAGTCGTTGTGACCGAGGTCGGCCTGCGCGGGTGCGGCAAGGCCGAGAACCGCGGCGGTCATAGCGCCTGCGATAGCGGTGGTGATGGCGTACGTCTTCATGTCCAATTCCCTCTTCCTCAACGGCCGGAATGGATTTCCGTGCCGCTGACATGTCCCAACGCCGTCAGGGGGCCGGGTAATTCCGCTGGCAGCAGATGATCGCCGGTTGGCAGGAATTGAGCTGTGTCCACCGATCGGGGGACATCGATTTCCACCCGGTCATCCACCGGCTGCCGGACATACATCGACCCGCAGATGCGAGATCGTTTAACCACTGGCGAAGCGTGAAGGCCCGAACAGACAAGTCACAGACGACAAAGAGGAAATGACCACCATGACCACCATGACCTGGATGAAGCGACTGGCCGCCGGTAGCGCACTCGCCGCGGGCTCCGCACTCTTCGCCTTCGGTTCGGCCGCCGACGCCCTCGCCGAGACCAGCCCGTTCAGCGGCGGACCCAACTTCCATCAGCCCACCCAGCATCAGACCTTCCCCGGTCAGAACAACTTCCCGGTGCCGGGCTCGATCGCGCACCACCATCACCAGTGGCACCGCGCCGGATAGACCCCGCAGACCCCCCAACCTCGGGCGGAGAAGCTTCGGCTTCTCCGCCCGACGGTTGCGTCAGGTGGGGCTCCTAGCATGGGGCGATGCCCACGCCGAAGACGAAGCCCGTCGACCTGGTCCTTGCCGGCGGCGGAGTGAAAGGCATCGGCTTGGCCGGTGCCGTGGTCAAGCTGATGGAGGCCGGGTACCGGGCCTACCGCGTCGCCGGTTCGTCAGCAGGCTCGATCGTCGGCTCGATCGTCGCGGCGGCCGCCAAGAACGACCAGATGACCCCGGCAGAGGTTCGGGATCTCGCCCTCAGCATCGACTACCGCAAGTTCTTGGACCCCGGCCCGGTCGAACGCCTCCCGCTGCTCGGGCCCTCGTGGGCGATCCTGCAGGGCACCGGCATCTACCAGGGTGACTACGCCCACGATTTCATCGCCGATCAGCTGGCCGATCTCGGGGTCAGCACCTTCGGGGATCTGCGGCTCGATGACGACGAACTGCCCCCCGAGCAGCGCTACCGGCTGGTGGTGACCGCCGCCGATGTGACGACCGGCCAATTGGTCCGGCTGCCGTGGGATTACCGCAGGCTCTACGGGCTGAATCCCGACGAGCAGCCGGTGGCCGACGCGGTGCGCGCATCGATGTCGATTCCGTTCTTCTTCCGGCCGGTCACGCTGACCAGCGCGACCGGCCGTGAGTCGACGCTCGTCGACGGAGGATTGCTGTCGAACTACCCGATCGAGTCGCTGGATCGCGCCGACGGCAGGAAGCCGCGCTGGCCGACGTTCGGCGTGACGCTGTTACCCGACCTGCCCGCGAACAACGACAAGGTGATCCCCGCGCTGGCCCCGCTGCGGCATTTCGGCGGACCCAGCCTGCTCGAGGACGTCATCACCACGATCCTGGTCGGCCGCGATCAGGCCTACCTGAACCTGCCGTGGGTGAGCTGCCGGACCATCCGGGTGGACTCGAGGAATGTCGGGGTGCTGGATTTCCAGATCAACCAGCGCGAGATCGACGCCCTGTACGCAACGGGTTACGCCGCCGCCACGACGTTTTTGGCGACGTTCAGCGAGCGGGATTGCCTCGAACGATTCCGTCGACCGTCCTAGGCTCAGGCAGGTGTCGCCCGACGATTCCGACCGCCTGTCCGCCGATGACGCGCGCATCCTGGGCCTTGAGTCGGCATCGATCACCGGCCACACCCTGAAACTCGTCGTCCTCGAGCCCGGTGCGGAGCTGGACGTCGATGCCTTACGGGCCGCGGTCACCGAGCGGCTACCCAGCCAGCCGCGGGCCACCCATCGGGTCGACACCTCGGGGCCGGATCCGCGGTGGGCGCCCGCCGGCGACTTCGACATCCGCGAACATGTGCGGCGGCGCGAAGAGGCGCAGTGTCTGACGACCACCGATCTCTGGCGGGCGGTCAGCGGATTGATGTCTCAGCATCTCGACCGCAGCAGGCCGTTGTGGTCGTTCGACCTCATCGGGCCCCTGGCCGACGGACGTGAAGCCATCGCGGCGCGCATCCACCACGCGATGGCCGACGGGATTGCCGGGGTGCGCTTTCTGAATTCGGTGCTGTTCGATCCCGCTGGGGAGGCCGATCAACGGCCGGTAAGCAGTCCAGGACAACATGATTCACCGAGACTGACGCCGCTGGAGGAAGCATGGCGGATGCCGGCGGCACTGATGCGCGAACTGGGCCACCCCGATGGATACGCACCGTTCGATCGGCCCGTCACGATTGCCCGCGAGCTGGCATTCGCCGTAGCCCCGCTGGCCGAGTTCAAAGCGATCGGAGCGTCGCGACCCAACGCCGCCACCGTGAACGACGTTCTGCTCGCGGTGGTCGCCGGTGGACTGCGTCGCTGGCTGGGTGCGGACGGCGCGCGTGATCTGCGCGCACAAATCCCGGTGAGTCTGCATCACCGCGATGAGGCCGCCGGGGATCTGTCCAACCGGGATTCCTTTCTCAACATCGATCTGCCACTGGCAGAGGCTGATCCGCTGCGGCGGCTGGACCGGATCAGTACCGAAACGCGTGAGCGCAAGCGCCTCGATGACGCCGACGAAATATACGACCTGTTCCACGCACTCGGCTGCGTCAAGCGCATCGGAGCGCTGGCCCAGCGGCTGGCGGGGAGCTCACACGAGTTCAGCCTGTCGATCTCCAACGTTCCCGGACCGCGTGAACCGGTTCAGGTCGCCGGCCGTCGGGTGCAGCACCTGTTCTCCTCGTCGGAGCCGGCCGCGCATCACGCTCTTCGGATCTCGGCGATCTCCTGCGCAGGCGACATCGGCATCGGCCTGTGTACCGATCCGACCGCACTGCCGGATATCGCCTCGCTGGCCGGCTGCGTGGAGGCCTCCTACGACGAATTGCGCTCGGCAGCAGGGATCTGACGGCAGGCGCCCAGGAGGGCGCGAAAGCTGTCGTCGTCTGTTTCGTCGGCGGGCACCGGCAAGTTGATGCCGGTGCACAGCCCCGAGTACCACCGCGACAGCACCTCGGGGATCTCATCGTAGGTGCCCTGCGGCACAAGCTGATTCATGACCTCGTCGGTGAGAACTGTTGGTAAATCGTCCCATTCTGAGCGGTGCGCCATCGCGCTGAGCGCCGCGCCGACGCCGGACAGGCCGAAATCTTCCAGCTGCCGTCGGTATGCCGGTGTGCTGTAAAGGAATGCCAGCTCTGATCGCCGCTGTTCGCGCAACGCGTCGACGGCGTCACGGGTGGCGGCCGTCATGACATGAGGGTTCGCGACGACGGCCGGTTGTCCGCGGCCGATGCGTGCGGCGCCCTCGGCCAGGGCGGGCAGGGTCCGCGATCTCAGCACGACGGGGTGTGAGTTGGTCGGATGGCAGACGAAGCCGTCAGCCAGTTCGCCTGCCATCGCGCACATCCGCGCGTTCACGGCGCCGGTCCAGATCTGCGGGGCCGGATGATCGAGCGGTCCCGGGTTGAAATAGGGCTGGAGTCGTTCGAATCGATAGTGCGGCCCGGTGTAGTCGAGCTTGGCACCGCTCTGGAAGCACGCGAAGATCGCGCGCAGCGCGCGGATGTAGTCGGCGAGGCGGGCCACCGGCTCCGACCACTGGGCGGAGAACCGGCCGACGATGTTGCCGCGCACCTGCGAGGCGATCCCGAGCTGAAACCGACCACCGGAATACTTCGCCAGATCCCATGCCGCGTAAGCGGTGATCATCGGGCTCCGCGGAAAGGCCAGCACCATGGAAGTGCGCACGGTCACCCGCTCGGTGCTCTGCAGGGCCAGCGCGGCAACGGTGAAGGGATCGTGGATGGTCTCGGAGATGTGGATGACGTCGAACCCGAGACGTTCGGCTCGGGCCGCCCACGGACCGATTTCGCCGGGGCCCATCGTGGCGGGTGCGGAGGTCACCAGTTCCATCGTGCTCATCGCGCCAGCCCGTCGACGATCAATGAGGTGGCTTGCTCGACCCACCGCTGATCGAGTTGACGTTCGTTGGCCAAGGCCATCATGACTGTGCCGCCGATGGTGTCCAACAGGATTCGTGCGTCGACTCTGGGGGCCGCACGTCCAGCTGCGGCGGCCTCGTCGAGAAACTGTTGCAGCCGAACGTAAGTACTGCCCTGAAGCCGGCCGAGCAGTCGTGCCGAGAGGCCCGGTTCGGCAGGCAGCTCGGCCATCAGCCCGGACATCGCCGTGTGGACGGCCGGGCTGCTGAACAGCTCGATGCTGGATTGCAGGAGTCCACGGATCGCAGATGCGACGTCACCGGTCAGCGGAAGCTCGGCCCCGGGCGGCGTCGGGAACACCGCCTCATAGACGAGTTCCAATTTGGTGGGGAACCGCCGGTACACCGCGGGCGGGTTGGCGCCCGCGCGCGCGGCGACCAGCGGAATGGTCAGCCGGGCATAGCCGATCTCGTCCAGCAGCTCGACTGTGGCGCGCAGGACCGCATCGTCGATACGGCTGTCCCGGGGCCGCCCTTGCGGGCGTAGCTTCTTCGTTGACTCCATTACGTTAAGACCGTAACGTAATCCGACGTTCGGGGCCATCCTTCCCCGCGCCGGGAGGTGGCCAGCATCGCAATCGAGACACCGCCTCGGCCGGCGCCGATCCGGGCCATGAATGCGGCCTACCGCGGCGCCCGGCGCCTCGGCCGCCGCCCATTGACGCTGCGCAAGGCCGCGTTGATGGACCGCGCGGTGCGCAAGGCGGGGGGCCCGACCGATTTCGGCGACCCCCGTTTCGAAGCGGGCCTTGATCGTCTGATCGCCTCGTTGGAAGACGAGGACCGGCTCAACGGCTTCGGCCGAGTACTGGCCGGCGCCCACCTGTCCAACCTGCTTCGGCAGCGGCTGCTGTTGACCCAACATGTCCGCCAGCACCCGGAGATTCGCGAAGAGAAGATCGAGCGCCCGATCTTCATCATCGGAGCGCCGCGCACCGGCACCACGGTCACCCACCATCTACTCAGCCAGGACAGCGGATTCCGCTACCCGCTCACCTGGGAATGCGACGAACTGCACCCACCGCTGGACCCGGCGACCATGGATCATGACCCCCGAATCACGCGCAGCGAAAAGCAGATTCGCCGCGCTATGGCCATGGCGCCCAACCTGGATGCCGCCCATCCGGTCGGCGCCTGGGAGGCCCAGGAGTGCGCGCTGCTGCATGCCTATGCCTTCCACAGCGACACCTTCCATGTGATGTTCAACTGCCAGGGCTATGCGCGCTGGCTGACCGAGCAAGACCTGCGCTGGGTGTACGAAGAACAGAAGCTGTTGCTGCAATACATGCAGAGCGGCGGGCTTCGGCCGACGACCAGCTGGTTGCTCAAGACGCCGCCGCACATGGAGAACATCCACAACATCCTGGCGGTGTTTCCCGACGCCCGGTTCGTCACCACCTACCGCGAACCCACCGAGATCGTCGCCTCCGGCTGCAGCCTGGCCGGCACGGTCTTCCACATGGCTGTCGACGACCCCGACTGGCACGACCATGGCCGCTTCATGCGCTGGCGAACCATCAGGATGCTCGAACGTAACGTCGCATTACGCAGCCAGTACGCCGATCTCGCTGACCGATTCGTCGATTTCCCGATGCAACGCATGGTGACCGATCCGCTGGCATGCGTCGAGGAGATCTACGACCGCTTCGGGATCGAGCTCACCGAATACAACCGGGCCAAGATGAGCCGATTCGTCGACGAGCGAGGAATGGCCAGGCGCAAACCCCATGTCTATCGCGCCGAGGACTACGGGCTCGACATCGCGGAACTTTGGCCGCAACTGCAGTTCTATCGTGACTTCTACGGATTCGAGGATGCCCGACCGTGACAACGAACGACGGCGACCGGCTACGGCGCGTGTGGCAGAAGTTCAACGCCCTCAACGGCGAACTGCTCGAACTGGCCGTGGCCGAAGGCGACCTCGACGCGGGTTCGGCAGCCACGCTGTTGGCCCGGCTGGTCGGGCACATCCAGTACATGGGACTGCTCCTGAGCAGCGACCCGGCCCGGCCGACGTTGATCAATACCCAATACTCGCCGTGGAATTGGGGCCACTCGAATCCCGACACCCTCTACCTGTCGGCGCGCATCGATGACATCCACGACTATCGGGTGTTCGGCACCTTGGGGTCGGTGTCCCAGACCACCTTCGGCGTCTACACCGGCAAGGACGATCAGGGCACCGCGGTCAAGGTGCTCGCCGACGACCTCGAGGTCGCCGACGACGGCACCTTCGAGATCTTCTTCGGCCGAGAACCCAGCGGCACCAACTGGTTCGAACTGCCGCACGGCGCCGACTCGTTCTGCGCCTACCAGACCTACGGCGACTGGGACCGCGAAGCCAAAGGCACGATTCGCATCGAATGCCTCGGCGACGTCCCGTCCCCCGAGCCGGCATCGCTGGGCGCCGCGGTCGATGCATTCGACGCACACCTCGACGCGTCACGGGAGCTGTTCACCATGTGGGTCAAGGACATTCCGTCGCGGGTGTTCGGGGCGCTGCCGAAGAATGTCGCGATCCCACCGATGCAGCCGCCCTCGGCGATGGCCGGCGCATGGTTTGTGCCGGTCGCCTGGGAGCTTGCCGAGGATCAGGCGCTGGTGATCGATTACCAGATCCCCGACGGCAGTCCGTATGTCGGCATCTGCCTGACCGACCGGTGGAGCGCGATGATCGACATCGAGACCCGCCAGACGAGTCTGAACATCGGCCAGTCGGAAATCACCGACGGACACGTCCGGATTCTGCTGTCCACTAAAGACTTCGGCGTCCCCAACTGGCTCGATGCTCGTGGTTACCGCAGTGGAGTGGTCACCTGGCGAGCGACCACAACGACCCAGCCGGCTGCGCCGGTCATCACCGTGATCGGCACCGACGAGATCGACCGGCACTTCGACCCGGCGTACCGCCTGACCCCGGCCGAACGTGCCGTCGCCCTGGCCAAACGGCACGCGCATTTCGCCGACCGCAACACGCCCTGAGGCATTCTCAAATCACCAGGGCCGCAGGCGAATGTCGATCACGCAAGCGGGGCAGATCCTGTCCGCTGGTCAGGCAGCGTTCGGAAATTCGATGTCGATATGTAGTTGGTTGTCCTGCGGACGGCCTGGCGCGGGCTTCCATCCGACGTACGTCAGGTACACCCCAATGAGGGCCATCACGACGAAGCCGGCGGTCCAAGCGGCGGTCGCCCCGATCATCCGATCAGCCAGGGAGGCGAAGACATCTGGAAAGGCGATGAGAACGAGTCCGCGTACCACCAGCAGCCACCCGAGCACCGAGATGACGATTGCAGCGAGCCCACGCCAGATTTGGTGGAATGCAACGATGGCGATTCCACCGGCCAGGATAAAGGCCCCCGTCACCCACGGCCATACGGCACTCGCCGTGAACTCCGACAACAATTGCGGCATCTCCGCAGCGCGCGCCAAGCCTGCGACCGGGATGAGTGTGAAGAACGGCCCCAGAACCCGGGCGAACATCCGGGTGCGGTGTTGAGGTTGGGTGTTCATGAATTTTTTCTCGATCCATGATTCGACGATCATGAGATCCACTGATCTCATGATCAATAGGGCCACAACGCAAGCGCAAACGACATAGGCCAAAGGTCCGCTGGTCGCGGCCGAAAGTCCTCAGCGGCCGACGGTGTCCCCCGATCGGCGGACACCGGATTCATCAGGGCCATGGCCCAGTCACCCGACAGACGTCGAGCCCCACGTGCGCGATTCTTGTCTCACCCGGCAAACCGGGTGAAGCACGAAGAGAACGAGCACGTCATCATGACCATCACGACCACCAACACCTCGACCACAATCTGGTTCAAGCGCATTGCCGCAGGCGCAATCCTGGCCACCGGTTCCGCGCTGATCGCCCTGGGAGGGGCACCGATGAGCTACGCGGGTCCCAGCGGACCCAACATGAGCCATCCGGAGCCGCACCCGGTGTTCCCGCACCAGACCAATCAGCCCCAGCCGGGGACCTCGATCCATCACCACCACCAGTGGAATCGCCATCGCGGCTGACGAGCCAGGCGCACCACGGAAACCGTTCGGGTGCGAGAAGTTCTCAGAACTTCTCGCACCCGAACGTTTCTGTTATGGCCAGTCTTCAGACCGGCAGGCCGTCGGCCACCCTCGGGCCGCCATCGGCGCTCGCTTCGTCCAGAACGAGATCGGCGATCCGGGACCGGTGCTGTTCGGCGGTGCCCAACAGCGCCGCATCGGTCGCGGCACGCTTGAAGTACAAGTGCGCCTGGTGTTCCCAGGTGAATCCGATGCCGCCGTGCACCTGGATGGTGTCGGCAGCGATGTGGCTCAGTGCCGCCGAGGCGGTGGCCTGGGCGATGCTGGCGGCAAGTGCGGGGTCGTCGGAGCCGTCGGTCAGCGCCCACACCGCGTGATACGCCGTGGAACGGGCGTGCTCGAGGTCGACCAGCATGTCGGCCAGCTTGTGCTTGATCGCCTGGAATGACCCGATCTGCCGACCGAACTGCAACCGGGACTTGGCATACTCGACGGCCAGGTCCAGCAGATGCTGTGCGGCACCGACCTGTTCGACGGCCAGTAGCGCCGAGCCCACCTGCAGCGCGTGGGTGATCACCCGCTGCGCTTCCTCAGGGCCGGCCAGCAGCCGGGCCGGGGAATCGGAGAAGGTGATCGTGGCCTGCGGGCGGGTCAGGTCCAGGGTCATCAGCGCCGTGCGCCGGGTGTCCTTGGCGTCCACCGCGTAGAGCCTGATCCCGTCGGAACCGGTTGCCGCAACCAGGATTTCGTCGGCCGCAGCACCGTCAACCACCCGCTCGACGGTACCGGTGACGGTGTCACCGTCGGCGGTCACCGTCACGGTCGCCGGATCGAACGCGCCGGCCGTGTCGGTGACGGCGAACGCCGCGGTGCGGGTGCCCTCCACCAGCTGGGTCAGCAGCTCGTCGCGAGCCGGGCCGCCGGGGCTGGCCACCAGCGCGGGAACGGCCAGATATACGGTGCCGAACAGCGGGCCACAGGCCAGGATGGCGCCGAACTGCTCCACCGCGACAGCCTGGTCGACCAGCGAGCCACCCACACCACCGTCGGCCTCGGGCACGGACAACCCGAGCACGCCGAGTTCAGCGCCGAGCCGGTTCCACACCGCGGTGTCGAACGGGACCGGGGACTCCATCAACCGGCGGACCGTCGCCTCGTCGAAGTTGTCGGCGCAGAACTTGCGGACCGCAGCCCGCAATTGCTGCTGTTCCTCGGTGAATGTGAACTCACTAGCCACGGGGGATCTCCTTCCAGGGCATGCCCGCGTCGGCGCGCAGATCGCCGGGCAGGCCCAGTACCCGCTCGCCGAGGATGTTGCGCATCACCTCGGTGGTGCCGCCCTCGATGGTGTTGGCGCGGCTGCGCAAGTACCGCTGCTGGACCGGCCCCCGCCAGTCGCCGGCGTCGCCGGAACCGTCGGTCAATGCGTAGCTGTCGTACAGAATGCCTTCGGGCCCAAGTAGATCCATGCACCATTCGTAGATGTGCTGGTTGAGCAGGGCGCCGACCAGCTTTCCGACCGAGGCCTCGGGACCAGGGCCGCCGGAGGTGGCCGAGGCGCGGGAGCGCTCCGAGGTCAGTCGCTGGGCTTCCGAACGTAACCACAACTGCGCCAACCGATCCCGAAGTACCGGGGTGTGCAGATCGGGGCGTGAGGCCCACAGCGTCGTGGCGTCCTTGATGGTGCCGCTGCCGCGGCGGCTGCCGCTGGCACCAAGGGCGCTGCGCTCGTTCATCAGCGTGGTCATCGCCACGCCCCAGCCGTTGCCGACCGCGCCGAGGCGGTGGCTGTCGGGAATGCGGGCGTCGGTGATGTAGACCTCGTTGAACTCGGCCTGCCCGGTCATCTGCCGCAGCGGGCGGGTCTCGACGCCGGGGGCGTGCATATCGAGCACGAAGTAGGTCAGGCCCTTGTGCTTGGCGATATCGGGGTTGGTGCGCGCGAGCAGTAGACCCCAGCGGGCCCGGTGCGCCAGGCTGGTCCACACCTTCTGGCCGTTGATCACCCACTCGTCGCCGTCGGGCACCGCGCTGGTCGCCAGGCCCGCCAAATCCGAGCCGGCTCCCGGCTCGGAGAACAGCTGGCACCAGATGTCCTCGGTGGTGGCCAGCGGGCGCAGCAGCGCCTTCTTCAGCTCGTCGGATTGGGCGTGTTCCCGCACGGTCGGGGCGGCCATGCCGTAACCCATCGGGTTGAGGCCCAGTGGTACCGGGCCGCCGGCACCCTGCAGGATCCGATCGGCGACGGCCTGCACACCGCGGGACAGGCCAAGCCCACCCAAGCCCTCGGGAAAGTGCACCCAGGACAAGCCGGCGTCGTAACAGGCGCCAAGGAATTCCGGAATCGGGACGTTCTTCGGATCGTGGTCTGCCACGACCCGCCGGGCCAGGTCTTCGACCCGCTCGGCATCAGCGACGGTGCTCATTCCGACACGATATGAAACCCGTTGTTGTCAGTTGTTGGCAGGTGTCAAGTTCCTGGCCGGATCGACGAACGTGAGCCGTGGCGGGGCGAGGCCTCCGCCGTGTCGCAAAGGCCGGGTGGTGTGCCTGAATGCTTTGTCGCGAAGTCGCGTCGTCGCTGGTCAGCCGTGTTAGTCTGCGCGAAGCCGTGAATCGTGGGCAAGTGCTGGATGAGGCCGCGATATGCGGAATGAGCTAGTAGCAAAGCACGGTTTCGACGACTTTGGCCGGGGGATGCCATGGTGCGCGAGTCTGACGCACACGACCAGTTCGCCAGCGGTACTCGACACCATCGCGGTCGACACCGGGCCCGCCGACGGGTGCCCTATGAGTGGTTGGGCGCGGGCGCCCTGGCTCTGGGCCTGGGCACGGCGATGGCCGGCGGCACCGGGGTGGCCCACGCGGATGCCGGCGGGAATCAGACGTCGTCGGCCGGTCAGTCCGGTCACTCCGGCCGGCCCGCACCGTCGGTGCGGCACGGTTCGGCATCCGGCCCCACCCGGCGCGCCGCGGTCACGACCTCACGAACGGATCGGGCACCGGTCACCGTCGACAATTCCGTCACCGAGGCGTCGGGCCGTATCTCCTTGGGGCGCCGGGAACCTGGCCCGAGCACACCGCCGGCGCCGGGTGGTCCGCTGTTCGCCGCGGTCCTGGGTGCGGTCCGGGAAGTCGAGCTGGCCGTGCATCGCCGGGTGGCTTTCGGTCCGGTGACCACCACATCGCTTGTCGAGCACGGCATGTCGAGCACCTCCGCCACGGCGGTGGCGCGCACCGCCACCGCCGGTGCTGCCGACGCCGCCTCTCCGACCGAGGCGGAGCGTGAGCAGAGCGTCGCCGAGCTCAACATGTCGGTCGGCTGGATTCCTGGTGTGGGCACGGTGCTCAACGGACTCAGCCTGGTATCGGACTTTCTCGACTTCACCATCGCGGCGCTGCGCGGCGACACCGCCGACATGGGTGACGAAGTCGCGGACATGACCGTCGACGTCAT
This sequence comes from Mycolicibacterium vinylchloridicum, assembly GCF_013404075.1. Taxonomy (GTDB): domain Bacteria; phylum Actinomycetota; class Actinomycetes; order Mycobacteriales; family Mycobacteriaceae; genus Mycobacterium; species Mycobacterium vinylchloridicum. The sequence goes on along the minus strand of NZ_JACBJQ010000002.1, from coordinate 28,320 downwards.
CGGCATGATCCCGATCGTCGGCGCGCCACTGGCGGGGACCATTGCGCGCCTGCGGGTACCCGACCCGGCCCCTGGCGACCACGCGCCGAGCCCCGGCACGGACAACTTCACGACCGATGAAGACACCCCGCTGCTCGACAATGTGCTGAGCAACGACACCGACGCCGACGGCGACATCCTGACCGCCACCCTGAAGAAGGCTCCGGCCCACGGCGTGGTCTCGCTGGCCGCCGACGGCTCGTTCACCTACACCCCGACGGCCGACTACAACGGCGCCGATGTGTTCACCTACACCGTCAGCGACGGGCCGAAGAGCAAGACGGGCACGGTCAAGATTACGGTCAACGCGGTCAACGACGCTCCGGTCGCCGGCGATGACGCCGCGACCCTCGACGAAGACACCTCGGCGGTGATCGCGGTGCTGAGCAATGACACTGATGCCGATCGCGATCCGCTGAGCGTCGTGGAGGCCACCGCCCCCGGCCACGGGTCCATCAGCCTGGGTGTCAATGGCGCGATCACCTACACCCCGACCGCCAACTACAACGGCAGCGACAGCTTCGACTACACCGTCAGCGATGGGCACGGCGGAACGGCCACTGCGACATTGCATCTGACGATCAATCCGGTCAGCGATGTCGCGGTCGACGTGACCACCGACCCCGCGACCGGGGTGGCCACCGGTACGGCGGTCAGCACCGATCCGGAGGCGGGCCCGCTGACCTACAGCGGATCGACGACGACAGCCAAGGGCACCGTGGTCGTGGCCGCCGACGGCAGCTTCACCTACACCCCGACCGCCACGGCGCGCCACGAGTCCGCGCGGGTGGGGGCGGGCAGCGCCCAAACCACCGACACGTTCACGATCACCGCCACCGACACCGCCGGCGCCACCACCATCGCGGTCAGCGTCGAGATCGCACCCGCGAACTCGGCGCCGGTGATCGGCACCGCGACCGCCGGCACGCCGAACACCTCCACCGGGGTCGTCACCGGCACCGTCACCGCCACCGACCCGGACGGGGACGTCCTGATGTACAGCACGCCGCGCAGCACCGCGTTGGGCAGCGTCGTGATCAACGCCGGCACAGGGGTATTCACCTACACCCCGACCGACGCCGCCCGGCGCGCGGCCACCGCGTCGACCACCGACAGCTTCACCGTCACCGTCGACGACGGATATGGCGGCGTGTCGACGACGACCGTGACGGTGTCGGTCGCACCGGTCGACTCCGGCGGCGGCACCGGCGGCACTGCTCCCGGCCCCTACACCGCGACCCGCGCTTTCGGTCCGTTCACGATGGGCCAGTCGAACAGCTTTCAGGACAGTCTGGCGGTCGGCCCGGACGGTCAGGTGTACGTGGTCGCCAATGGCGGCCTGACGGTGATCGATCCCAGCGACGGCTCGAAGAAGGTGTTCGCCAATCCGAACTACGCGTCGGTCGCGGTGGCGCCCGACGGGCGAATCTTCGTGCTCGACAACTCCGACGGCAGCGTCGACGTCATCAGTGCCGATCACAAATCCATTCGGCACGTGAAGATCGGGGCCAATTGGTCGGCCAACATCGAGATGGGGCCTGACGGTCGCGCGTACGTGCTGGGGTCCACGGGCATCACGGTGATCAATCGAAACCTCACCACCGGCACGATCAGCCTGGGCGGCAACGCCGTCAGGAAAATTGCCGTGGGAGCCGACGGATATATCTGGGGCTACTCCACAGACACCAACTTCTTCAGCCCAACGTACGGCGAATCGGTCGTGTTGATCAATCCGACCAGCCATGCGACCTCGACGGTCTACCTCGGCTACGACAGGGACAGCACCGACATCGACGTGGGCCCCGACGGTCGGGCGTACGTCACCGACCCGCAGACCGGAACCGTCACGGTGGTGCACCACGACGGCAACACTCTTGGTGTCGACGAGACCATTGACGTCGGGTACGGCGGGGCCGCCGCTTTCACCCGGTATGGCGACCTCGTCGTGAACAGCGGGGACGGCTTGACGGTGGTCAGCCCGGGCACCGGGGGTGCCGCAGCCACAGTGCGCACCGTCGACATCGGAGCCAGCCCAAGCGATCTCGCGGTGGGACCGGACGGGCGTATCTACGTCACGTCGACGCAGTCCTGGGATGACACCTCGGTCATCGAGGTCGGGTTCCGGCAGGCCGGCGACCCGGAAGCGCATTTCGCGCGCACGGATGCGGCACGGCTCTACAACAACCTCCGGGATCGCACCGACATCACCGCCGACGCCGATGGCATCATCATCGACAAGGTCGTCGGTCGGGACAACCAGACCCGACTCATCGTCTACATCGGCGGCACCATACCGAGCTCCTCAGGTAACCAGCCCGTGATCGACAACGTTTACGGATTGAACGGTTGGCTCAAGGAGAATCAGACCACCGTGATCCAGCAGGCGTTGGACGCCAACCCCGGAGCAGAGATCATGCTGGTGGGGTACAGCCAGGGCGGGATGGACGCACAGGTCATCGCGGCCAAGACCGGGTTCCCGGTGACGACCCTCATCACCTACGGTTCGCCGATCGTGCAACCACCCGTTGCGGGTGTCCACACCGTCCATTTCGCCGATGCCGACGATCCAGTGGTGAATTTTGGCAACGGATTTCATCCGGACTACGCGCAGGCCAATGTCGACGCCGGCTATGTGCTCACCCTGTCGGCAGGGACCGAGAATTCTCCCCTCGACCCGTTGAACGTGCACACCAATCGGCAGACCTATACGCAGATCGGAAACGCGTTCAGCCAGTATCGTTTTGACCCCACTTCGAACTTCGGCAAGGTGCAAGCCGACCTGCAGCGATTCGAGGGAGTCGTCACCTACACGTACGGGGCTGATCAGTCGGCGGTGGCGACGTCCGTCTAGTCGTTCCGGATCATCTTCGAGCACCGCTCGTCAACAGAGGGTCATCCGCCTCGGTAAACTAGAACGTGTTACAGTTCGGCCGCGGTAGGAGGGTGCATGACTGTGACGCCGAACCGGGCCGGTTCCTTTTATCTGGTCACGCTGGCCTACGTCCTGGCGGTCGGGGCCGGCGCGGCCTGGCTGCTCTGGGGTCCGTCGGCGACCGGCAAGCTGTGGCTGGACGCGCTGATTGCCGACGTCATCGCCACGCTGGTGGTGTTCGTCTTCTCCCGCGCCTACCGCAACTCCAGCTTCTATGACGCCTTCTGGAGCGTGATCCCGCCGCTGCTGCTGATCTACTGGTGGGCCGCGGGCCCCCTTGGCCTGGATTCGCTGCGCTGCTGGCTGATCCTCATCGTGGTCATGTACTGGGCGGTGCGGCTGACCGGCAACTGGGCCTACAGCTTCCCCGGCCTGCACCACGAGGACTGGCGTTACCCGCTGCTGCGGGAGAGCGCCGGACGGTGGGAGTTCCTCGCCGATCTGTTCGGTATCCACCTCGTCCCCACCCTGCAGGTGTTCCTCGGGATGCTGCCGGTCTACGTCGCGGTCACCACCCCCGGCGCCGGCCTGGTGTGGCTGAGCTGGATCGCGTTCGCCCTCGGCATCGCCGCGGTCACCCTGGAATTGGTCGCCGACACCCAGATGCACCGCTTCGTGCGCGACAAGAGGCCCGGCGCGGTGATGGACCGCGGGCTATGGTCGTGGTCGCGGCACCCGAACTACTTCGGGGAGATCAGCTTCTGGTTCGCTCTGGCGCTGTTCGGGGTGGCCGCCGCCCCGGCGTCGGCATGGTGGCTGTTCGTCGGGGTGATCGCGATGGTGGCGATGTTCTTGGGAGCCAGCATCCCGATGATGGAGAAGCGCAGTCTGGCCAGACGCCCGCAGTATCAGGCCGTCATCGACCGGGTGCCGATGCTCGTTCCCCGCCCACCTCGGAAGGCCACCGTATGAGCGTTAAGCCCAAGGTCGTGATCGCGGGGTTCGGTGACAGCGGGCTGCTCACCGCGATCAAACTGGGTCACGATGTCGACATCGTCGGCATCTCGGCGAAGCCCGCACTGCTCAGCGGTCAGGAGCTGGGGCTGCGGCTGGCTCGCCCGAAGGACTGGGCCAGGGACAATTGGGTTCCGTTCGACAGGTACCGCGCGCTTGATCGGGTGCGCACCGTGCAAGCCACTCTCACGGGTCTGGATTTGGAGAACCGCATCGTCCACGGCACCGCGCCCGATGGGTCGCCCGTCGCCGAACACTATGACGTGCTGGTCATCTCGACCGGAGTGCGCAACGGATTTTGGCGCCAGCCGTCGCTGCAGACCCCCGACGAGATCGCCGCCGACCTGACCGCCGTCCACGACCGGCTGGCAGCGGCGGGCTCGGTGATCATCGTCGGCGGTGGTGCCGCGGCGGTCAGTGCCGCCGCCAACATCGCGACTGCCTGGCCGGGCAAGAAGGTCGATCTGTACTTCCCCGGCGAACGGGCACTGACCGAGCATCATCCGCGAGCGTGGGAGAAGTTGCAGGGCAAGCTGATTGGACTTGGTGTCGGCCTGCATCCGGGACATCGTGCGGTGCTGCCCGACGGTTTCGACGGAGACGAGATCACCGATGCGCCGGTGGCTTGGAGCACCGGGCAACCGCCGGCCCAGGCCGACGCCGTGCTGTGGGCGATCGGGCGGGTCAAGCCGAACACCGAATGGCTGCCCCCCGAACTGCTCGACGAGCACGGCTTCGTGAAGGTCACCCCGCAGCTGCAACTGTGCGGCCACCACCACGTCTTCGCGATCGGCGACGTGGCCGCCACCGATCCGCTGCGGGCCTCGGCGCGGGCGCGGGCCGACTCACTGTTGGCCCACAACATCAAGGCCACCCTGGCCGACCGTCCGCTGAAGCGGTACCGGGCGCCGCGGCGGCGGTGGGGGTCGATCGTCGGGATCCAGGCCGACGGGCTGGAAGTGTTCGCGCCCAACGGCACCGCATACCGATTCCCGGCCTGGTCGATCGACCGCTTGCTGATGCCGTGGATCGTGCGCCGCGGCATCTACAAGGGCGTGCGAAAAAACCAGCCGCTGGGCTGAAAGGCCTGGTGCGGGTGGTCCCCGCCGAACTGACAGCGCACCGATCGACGGTAGGCTCCTTCCAGTGGCGATCTTCGGCCGGAACACGGCGCGTCAGCGTCTGAAGAGGGCAACCCAGCGTGCCCTCTCCCAGCCGACGTTCGATTCACCCCCGGACTGCACACCGTGGGTGATCGGCGGGCTGTGGCCCTCGGAGCTGGCGACGGTCACGCGAGAGACCGCGGCCGTGGCCGACCATCTGAAGAACGATCTGCAGCGCATTGCGGACTCGGCCAATGAGCGACTGCGAGCGCTGCGTCACGCTGATCTTCCGGACTTTGCCCGCCGCGCCGAGGAAGTCCGGATCATCGACGTGGCCAGGTCCTACGCGGTGCAGCGCGTGGAGTCGACGATCCGCCAATTACGGGCTACGGCAGCAGAATTCGATACCGATCCGGCCATGCCCAGAGTCTGCGCGGATGTCGAGCCGGTGATCCCCGACGAATCACCCGAGCCCGAGCCCGAGCTCGAGCCCGCGCCCGAGTCCGAACCCGACAGCCGTCGGCTGGAACGACTTCTGGAATTCGTGGCCCGCCAGGAGCCGGGATTGCGATGGTCCATCGGGGAGCGCGGCGACGGCACGACCCTGCTGGTGACCGACCTGGCACACGGCTGGATCCCGTCGGGTGTCACGCTGCCGGCCGGCGTCGAGTTGCTCGCGCCGGCCCGACGTCGCGGCCGGATCAGCGAGCTGCTCGGCGACGTGGTGCGATCGGCGACCTACCACCCGGGTGACCCCTTCGTCCCGGGTCGCGTCGAGGCGCCCGCGACGTCCGCCGAGGCCCGCGGGCTGCCCCGTGTCGACGACATGGGGTGGAAACTCGTCGAGGCGACCCACTGGCGCGACGGGTTGCCGAGGATGGTGCACACCCTGGCGAAGGCCGGCGCGGCGCGCACCGGAGTTCTCGACGCCGAGGTCGACGTCCTACGCGTGCATTCCGACACCGCGCGCTATCAGCTGATGGCCCAGTACCCGGACGTTGATTCAGCGCTGCTGAGCAACTGTCTATTGCTCGCCGCTACCGAGGCGATCGCCGTCGGAGACGAGCTGGCCGCCAACTATCACTTCGCCTGGTTCGAAGCGCTGAACTCGCCGGAGCCGACGAACTGGAGTGGCGCGCCGTAAGTCAACCTATGGCGCGACGTTGCTGGGGGAATTTCCAGTGCTGGAGACCGTGATCCCCGCAGAGGTGAATTGACGCAGGTAGCGACGCTCGACATACTAGTCACGTGGCGGGATCCGGCAGTGATCGCGAGGTTAGCGACAGGGATCTCGTCGACGCGGTCCTACGCGAGTTGAGCGAAGCTGCCGAGCGGTGGGAGGCGCTTGTCGCGCAGGCCGAGACCATCACCTACAGCGTCGATCTGGGGGACATACACGCGGTGGCAAACTCCGACGGCAAACTCATCGACCTCACCTTGCACCCTGCGGTCGTGAACGACTACAGCCACGGTGAGCTCAGCGATCGGCTCAACCTGGCGTTCGCAGCGCTGCGCGAGGAGGCCGAGACCGACAACCAGGCCCGCTACGGCGGCGGGTTGAGGTGACCCGGTGCCGCTGAATCTGGTGAACCAGCTGCTGGTCGCACTGGAGGTACACCGCTTCGACTTCTGCTTCATCGGGGCGGGCTATGAGAAGGAAGTCGACGAATTCCTCACGGTGAACCCCGGTTTGGCGGGTCGGTTCAACCGCAAGCTGCGGTTCGAGTCCTACAGCCCGGATGAGTTGGTCGAGATCGCGATCCGCTACGGCGGGCCGCGCGCCACGGTGATCGAACCGGCGGCGCAAGAGGCGCTCAATGCGGCCTGCCGCAAGCTGCGGGCCTATCTCGCACCGGATGGGACCCACGGTATCGACGTGATGCAGAACGGCCGATTCGCCCGCAACGTCGTCGAGCGCGCCGAACGGTTGCGTGACTCCCGGGTGGCCGCGCAGAACCGCACCGACCGCGGGTCGGTGACGGTCGAGGACCTCGAGACGCTCCGCACGCAGGATCTGCTCGCGGCGGTCGCCGCTGCGTGCGCTGAAAAACACGTGCCCGTGCAGCTTTGAGGTGTCGCCGGCTCCCCGCCGGGAGGGGAAGCCAACAACGCCGATCATCGAACAGCCCGCGACCAGATGCCCTAGCGTCGAGCGATGGCAGTGTTGCCCGCCGGCGATCGCGTCGCAGAACAGCTCAGGCACGTCGCGGTCCCACTCATGGCCGTGGTATTGGTCGCGACGGCGTGTGGTACGACGACCGATACGACATCAGGGCCGCCGGACGGCCGTCCATGCGATGTCGTCGCCAACGGGACACCGACGCCCAAGACGCCGGTGGCTGCGCCGTCGAATCGGGATATCGGCGCCGCACCGGAGATCGCGACCGGCTACCGCAGCGAGATGACAGCGGTGCGCACCCGCAGCTTCGCGGCGGCAACCGCTAACCCCCTCGCGACACAAGCGGCATGCCGGGTGCTGAAAGACGGCGGCAGTGCGGTGGACGCGGTCGTCGCTGCCCAAGCAGTGCTTGGGCTGGCTGAGCCGCAATCGTCGGGCATCGGCGGCGGCGGCTTCCTGCTCTACTATGACGCCTCATCGGGCGCGGTGCAGGCCTATGACGGCCGGGAGACCGCCCCGGCGGCGGCAACCGAGAACTACCTGCGCTGGATTTCCGATGCTGACCGAAATCAACCGAGTCCCGACACCCGCGCATCCGGCCGCTCGATCGGTGTCCCCGGTCTGGTGCGGATGCTTGCCGCCGCACACGAGGACCACGGCCGGACACCCTGGCGGGACCTATTCGCCGACGCGATCAGCTTGGCTGACAACGGCTTTGAGATAAGCCCACGATTGGCCGCCGCAATTGAGAAGGACGCGGCGCGGCTGGCGCTTGATCCGGCCAGCACCGACTACTTTCTCAACCCGGACCGTACCCCCAAGGCCGTCAAAGCCATCCTGACCAACCCGGTCTACGCCAAGACGCTCGGCGCGATCGCGTCTGACCCGGCCGACTTCTACCGCGGTGCGATCGCCGAAGACATCGTCGAAGCGACTGTTGACACGTCAGGCGGGCGTACTCCCGGGGCTATCACGACCGAGGACTTGGCCGATTACCGCTCAAAGATCCGGGAGCCGCTGTGTATCAGCTACCGGGACAAACAGATCTGCGGTGTCCCCCCGCCCTCAGCGGGCGGTATCGCGGTCGCTCAGATCCTGGGCGTGCTGGAGTTCTCCGATATGTCTCGGCACCGGCCGACCGACGTCGACCGCAACGGCGGCCGGCCCACGGTGGAAGGTGTGCATCTGGTTGCCGAAGCCGAACGCCTGGCGTACGCCGACCGCGACCGCTACGTGGCCGACACCGATTTCGTCCCACTGCCGGGCGGGTCCCCACAGGCACTGCTCGGCGGTGACTACCTCGCCGGGCGCGCCGCGCTGATCTCGCCGCAACGCAGCATGGGCACTGCGAAGCCCGGCGACTTCGGGCCCCCGGCCGTGCCCGCGCCGCAGCAGCCAGAGCACGGCACCACTCAGGTCAGTGTGATCGACAAGGATGGCAACGCGGCGTCGTTCACCTCCAGCATCGAAGCGGCGTTCGGGTCGTTCCACATGGTTGACGGATTCCTGCTCAACAATCAGTTGACCGACTTCTCCGCCGACCCCGTTGGTCTCGACGGGGTTCCGGTTGCCAACCGCGTGCAGCCAGGCAAACGCCCCCGCAGTTCCATGGCACCCACCCTGGTCTTCGACCAGAAGCCGAACGGTGACCGGGGAGCCCTCTTTGCGGTCGTGGGCTCGCCCGGCGGCTCGACGATCATCCAGTACGTCACCAAAACGCTTGTGGGAGTCCTCGACTGGGGCCTGGACCCACAGCAGGCGGTGTCGATGGTCGACTTCGGCGCGGCCAACACCCCCAAAACGAACGTCGGCGGCGAACACCCGGTCATCGACACCACCGACAACGGCGTCCACGACCCCTTGGTCGAGGGGCTGCGCAAGCTGGGCCATGACGTCAACCTGGCGGACCAGTCCAGTGGACTCTCGGCCGTCGTGCGCGAACCGCTCGGTGGCTGGATTGGCGGAGCCGACCCACGCCGGGAGGGTGCGGTGATGGGCGACACCGGGTAGGTCAGCCGCTGCCCGGCTGTGCTCGCAGGGCGAGCGCGGCCTGCGCCAACTCCCCGGCACTGGGATGGCGCGCCGCGGGATTCTTGGCCAGCGCGGTCGCCACCAACTCGTCGGCAACCGCCGGGAGCCACGGCGCGTACTGCGTGACACTCGGTGCCGACCGATACAGATGCGCGTGCACCACAGCATCTTTGGAGCCTGCATCGAAGAAGGGCGGCTTGCCGGTGAGCAACCGGAACAGCGAGCAGCCCAACGCGTAGACGTCGGCGGCCGGCCCGAGCGGCTCGCCGCGTAGTACCTCCGGGGCGGCGTATGCGGCCGAGGCGAGCACCGCCCCGTCCGGCGCCGACGGCGCAGACTCACCGATGTGTCGTGCCACCCCAAAATCGGCGAGCATGGCCCGGTCATCGTCGGCGAGGAGAAAATTCGACGGCTTGACGTCGCCGTGGACGATGTCGCGGGAATGGGCGTGATCGAGTGCGCCGGCCACCTCGGTAACGATTCGCAGTGCTCGCTCGGGAGGCATCCGGCCCGCCCGCAACTCGGTGTCAGCATCCGCCGTGGACACGTAACTCATTGCCAACCAACGGATTCCGGCTGGGCCCTGGCCCTGCTCGAAAGTGGGAACGATGTTCGGATGGTGTAGGGCCACGGCCAGCGGTGCGGGGGAGTCGGGGCGCAGTACCTTCAGGGCGAACTGATGCGTGAAGCCCGCGGCATGAGCCAGATAGACGGTGCCCATCGCACCCGAACCGAGAACCGCATCGACGGTGTACCGGCCGATCACGGTCCCTGGCGGCAGCGGGTCAGCGGGGGTGTGGTCCACGGCCGGGGATCGTCGCGAAGAACTGCGAAATGACCGCCGCCACTTCGACGAAGGCCCGCCGGGTGGGCACCGACATCTCGCCGGTGTTGTTGATCACCCCGCCGGGCCGCAGGCCCGGGTCGAACGGCACCTCCACCACCGCCTGACGGCGCGCGCGGAATTGGTCGGCCAGCACGCCGCGGGTGCTCTTGTCGGAATGCCCGTCGGAATCGTTCAGCACGATCACCGAGCGTTGCATCAGCCCCGTTTTGCCGTGGGCGGCAAGCCATTCCATCGTCTGCGCGGCCGCCGACGCGCCATCCGGCCACGGCGAGGACACCACGATCAGCGCGTCCATGTCGCGCATCGCCTCCTGGGTGACCGGGGCGTCCATCGTCGACCCGCAGTCCACGATCGAGATCGTGAAATGCCGGTCCAGGCGCATGGAGGCCTCGCGGTAGATCGCCGGATCCAGAAGCCCGCGGCGGCTGCCGTTCTCCCCGGCCAGCACGAACAACCCGGAGGAGTTGCTGCCCATCCGGGTGAGTACCTCGGCGAAGGACTGCAGGTTCTTGTTCTTGGCCAGCTCCCAGTAGGAGCCGCCGGCTCGGGGGTCGATCCGGCTGCCGAGCCGGCCGAACGCGGTGTCGGCGTCGACCGCCACCACCCGATCCCCGCGGCGCAGCTCGGCCAGCACACATCCGACGCTGGCCGCCACTGTCGTCTTGCCGACCCCGCCCTTGCCGAGCACGCCGATCTTGTAGTGGCCGCGCAACGGGGCGGCCACCATGGCCTCCATCGCCGCCTGGCGCTGCTCCTGACGCGACGGGCCGAGGTTCACCAGCCCGAACGTCGCCGCGTGAACAGTGCGGCGCCACCCGCTGGCCGGCTTGGGCTTCGGCGGGCGGGCAGGCGCGGTAGCCGGCATCGGCAGCGGGGGATAGGGCAGCTGGGCGGGCGTGGGCTGCGGCGGTAGCGGCAGCTCGATGCGGGGGATCCGCTCCGTGGGTGGCCCAGCCGAATACCCCGGCGGCGGCCGCCGGTAGCGGTCGCGCTGGAAGTCGTCACGGTCGGTCATCGTGACCAGTATCGCTGTATTCGCAATTTCCCTGGTCGCCGGCCGGGCGGCAACCGGTCTCTAAGAATCCGACCAGAGTTTGCGCAAAGTCCCAGGCCGGCCGTTGACCCAGGTCGCGGTGACGGCGATCCGTGGTGATGTGAGGTATCCCGCACCTGGCGCCTCACTGGGGTACGCCTTCAGCAAACAGCCCAAAACCGCTCCGGCGGACCACTCCGTCCGAACCGGGGCGCCCAAACGAGCGATCGCGACGCCAAAAGGGGGCACTGACAACGGATTCCGCAGCTGAGCCCCTTCAGCTCCAGATGCTCGGCGCGAGGCAGGAGAGCAACCGACTTAGCCTAGACTAAGTTGGCATGTCAGCGGGGGTTTGACATATCGTTTTACGACTTGTTGACACCACAGTGGAGCCCCGTTCAGTGACGCACGGAGGAATCCCTGGCGGGGCGCGGTGACGTCGACGAACCACCGCGCAAAAAAGCTTGTGAAGGGTCAGGTGCGAATGCCCAGGAGTGTCGGGCTGTACAACCCCGCATTTGAGCACGACGCGTGTGGCGTCGCCATGGTCGCGGACATGCATGGCCGCCGCAGCCGCGACATCGTCGACAAGGCCATCACGGCGCTGCTGAACATGGAGCACCGCGGCGCCCAGGGCGCAGAGCCGAACACCGGCGACGGTGCGGGCATCTTGTTGCAGGTTCCCGACGCCTTCCTGCGCGCCGTGGTCGACTTCGAGTTGCCCGAGGAGGGCAGCTACGCCACCGGCATCGCCTTCCTGCCGCAGTCGTCGCGCGACGCCGCTGCGGCGTGCGAGTCCGTCGGCAAGATCGTCGAGGCCGAAGGCCTGACGCTGCTCGGCTGGCGCGACGTGCCGACCGACGATTCGTCCCTCGGCGCGCTGGCCCGCGATGCGATGCCGACGTTCCGGCAGGTGTTCATCGGGGGCGCCTCCGGGATGGAACTGGAACGCCGCGCCTACGTCGTACGCAAGCGCGCCGAGCACGAACTGGGCACCAAGGGTCCGGGCCAGGACGGTCCCGGACGCGAAACCGTCTATTTCCCAAGTCTTTCCGGTCAGACGTTCTGTTACAAGGGCATGCTGACCACCCCGCAGCTCAAGGCGTTCTACCTCGATCTGCAGGACGAGCGGCTCACCAGCGCGCTCGGCATCGTGCACTCGCGCTTCTCGACCAACACGTTCCCGTCCTGGCCGCTGGCGCACCCGTTCCGCCGGGTCGCCCACAACGGCGAGATCAACACCGTCACCGGCAACGAGAACTGGATGAGGGCCCGCGAGGCGCTCATCAACAGCGACGTTTTCGGCTCGGCGCAGGACCTCGACAAGATCTTCCCGGTCTGCACGCCGGGGGCTTCGGATACCGCGCGTTTCGACGAGGTGCTCGAGCTGCTCCACCTCGGCGGGCGCAGCCTTGCCCACTCGATGCTGATGATGATCCCGGAGGCCTGGGAGCGCCACGAGTCGATGGATCCGGCGCGGCGCGCCTTCTACGCCTACCACTCGTCGCTCATGGAGCCGTGGGACGGCCCCGCCTCGGTGTGCTTCACCGATGGCACCGTGATCGGCGCCGTCCTCGACCGCAACGGGCTGCGCCCGTCCCGGGTCTGGGTCACCGAGGACGGGCTCGTCGTCCTCGCATCCGAGGCCGGCGTGCTGAACCTCGACCCGTCGACTGTGGTGCGCAAGATGCGCCTGCAGCCCGGCCGCATGTTCCTGGTGGACACCGCGCAGGGCCGCATCGTCTCCGACGAGGAGATCAAGGCCGAGCTCGCCGCGGCCGAGCCGTACCAGGAGTGGCTCGACGCCGGCCAGTTCCATCTCGACGACCTGCCGCCCGGTGACTACGTCCGCATGCCGCACCACCGCGTGGTGCTGCGGCAGCAGGCCTTCGGTTTCACCTACGAGGAGCTCAACCTCCTGGTCGCGCCCATGGCGCGCACCGGAGCCGAAGCGCTCGGCTCGATGGGTACCGACACCCCGGTCGCCGTGCTGTCGGCGCGTCCACGCATGCTGTTCGACTACTTCCAGCAGTTGTTCGCCCAGGTGACCAACCCGCCGCTGGACGCCATCCGCGAGGAGGTCGTCACCAGCCTGCAGGGGACCGTCGGCCCGGAGAGTGACCTGCTCAACCCCACCGCGGACTCGTGTCGGCAGATCATCCTGCCCAATCCGATCCTGCGCAACGCCGACCTCTCGAAGCTGATGTGTGTCGACCCCGATCACGAGATCCGCGGTCACAAGCACGGCCTGCGTGCCGCCGTCATCCGCTGCCTCTACCCGGTCGCCCGCGGGGGCCAGGGGCTCAAGGAGGCGCTCGACGACGTCCGCGCCAAGGTCTCGCAGGCCATCCGCAACGGTGCTCGCATCATCGTGCTCTCCGACCGTGAGTCCAACGAATCGCTGGCCCCGATCCCGTCACTGCTGAGCGTGTCTGCCGTGCACCACCATCTGGTGCGCGACCGCACTCGCACCCACGTCGGACTCGTCGTCGAGGCCGGCGACGCCCGCGAGGTGCACCACATGGCCGCCCTGCTCGGGTTCGGCGCCGCCGCGATCAATCCGTACATGGCGTTCGAGTCCATCGAGGACATGTGCGACCGCGGCGTGATCGCCGATATCAGCAGCGACAAGGCCAAGGCCAACTACGTCAAGGCCGCAGGCAAGGGCGTTCTGAAGGTGATGTCCAAGATGGGCATCTCGACGCTGGCGTCCTACACCGGCGCCCAGTTGTTCCAGGCGATCGGCATCAGCCAGCAGGTGCTCGACGACTACTTCACCGGGCTGTCCTGTCCGGTTGGCGGCATCGACCTCGAGGACATCGCCGCTGACGTCGCCGCCCGTCACGCTCTGGCCTACCTGGATCGTCCCGACGAGCGCGCGCACCGCGAGCTCGAGGTCGGTGGCGAGTACCAGTGGCGTCGCGAAGGCGAATACCACCTCTTCAACCCCGATACCGTCTTCAAACTGCAGCACGCCACCCGCACCGGCCAGTACTCGATCTTCAAGGAGTACACCAAACTGGTCGACGACCAGAGTGAGCGGCTCGCCTCGCTGCGCGGCCTCCTCAAGTTCCGCACCGGCGAGGATGCCGTCCGCCCACCCATTTCCATCGACGAGGTGGAACCGGCCAGCGAGATCGTGAAGCGATTCTCCACCGGCGCAATGAGTTACGGCTCGATCTCGGCGGAGGCGCACGAGACGCTCGCGATCGCGATGAACCGCCTCGGGGCACGGTCGAACTCGGGCGAGGGTGGCGAGGCCACCAGCCGTTTCGAGCATGACGCCAACGGTGACTGGCGGCGCAGCGCGATCAAGCAGGTGGCCTCCGGCCGCTTCGGTGTGACATCGCACTACCTGACCAACTGCACCGACATCCAGATCAAGATGGCCCAGGGTGCGAAACCCGGTGAGGGCGGCCAGCTTCCGGGTAAGAAGGTATACCCGTGGGTGGCCGAGGTGCGGCATTCGACGCCCGGCGTCGGCCTGATCTCGCCGCCGCCGCATCACGACATCTATTCGATCGAGGATCTGGCGCAGCTGATCCACGACCTGAAGAACGCCAACCCACAGGCCCGTGTGCACGTGAAGCTGGTCAGCGAGAACGGTGTCGGTACCGTCGCCGCCGGCGTATCGAAGGCGCACGCCGACGTCGTGCTCATCTCCGGTCACGACGGCGGCACCGGAGCAACGCCGCTCACCTCGCAGAAGCACGCGGGCGCACCGTGGGAGCTCGGTCTTGCCGAGACCCAACAGACGTTGCTGCTCAACGGACTTCGCGACCGTATCGTCGTGCAGGTCGACGGCCAGCTCAAAACGGGCCGCGACGTCGTCATTGCCGCGCTGCTCGGCGGCGAGGAGTTCGGCTTCGCCACGGCCCCACTGGTGGTGGCAGGCTGCATCATGATGCGGGTATGTCATCTCGACACCTGTCCTGTCGGCGTTGCCACCCAGAATCCGCTGCTGCGTGAGCGTTTCACGGGCAAGCCCGAGTTCGTCGAGAACTTCTTCCTCTTCATCGCCGAAGAGGTTCGGGAGCTGATGGCGCAGTTGGGTTTTCGCACCGTCAACGAGATGGTCGGCCAGGTGGGAGCGCTGGACACTGCGCAGGCCGCGGAGCACTGGAAGGCCCACAAGCTGGACCTCTCTCCGGTGCTGCACGAGCCCGATTCGGCGTTCATGAACCAGGACCTGTACTGCAGCTCGCGCCAGGACCACGGTCTCGACAAGGCGCTCGACCAGCAGCTGATCACCCAGAGCCGCGAGGCGATCGATTCCGGCACACCGGTCCGCTTCTCGACCACGATCGCCAACGTCAATCGAACCGTCGGCACCATGCTCGGCCACGAGTTGACCAAGGTGCATGGGGGACAAGGGCTTCCGGACGGCACCATCGACATCACGTTCGACGGGTCGGCGGGCAACAGCTTCGGCGCCTTCGTCCCCAAGGGCATCACGCTGCGTGTCTACGGAGATGCCAACGACTACGTCGGCAAGGGGCTGTCTGGCGGCCGAATCGTGGTGCGCCCGTCCGAGAACGCACCGAGTGACTTTGTCGCCGAGGACAACATCATCGCGGGCAACGTGATCCTGTTCGGCGCGACCAGCGGGCAGGCGTTCCTGCGCGGTCAGGTCGGCGAGCGGTTCGCGGTGCGAAACTCGGGCGCCCACGCCGTGGTCGAAGGCGTTGGCGACCACGGCTGCGAGTACATGACCGGTGGCAAGGTGGCGATCCTCGGACCTACCGGCCGTAACTTCGCCGCGGGCATGTCCGGCGGCATCGCCTACGTCTACGACGAGCATGGCCATCTCGGCGACAACCTCAACACCGAGATGGTGGATCTGGAGCGATTGGACGGCGAGGACATCGAATGGTTGCGCGACATGCTCGTCGCTCACGTCGATGCTACTGATTCGGCTGTGGGACAACGTATTTTGTCGGACTGGGAGTCTCAACTGAAGCACTTCGTGAAGGTGATGCCGCGCGATTACCGGTCGGTTCTGACCGCCATCGCCGAGGCCGAGCGCAAGGGCGAGAACGTCGACGACGCGATCATGGCGGCAGCCAATGGCTGATCCGCGCGGCTTCCTGAAGTACACCCACCGTGAGACGCCGGTGCGCCGGCCGGTCGACCTGCGGCTGAAGGACTGGAAAGAGGTCTACGAAGAAGGCTTCTCCCACGAGACCCTCGAGGCCCAGGCCTCGCGCTGCATGGATTGCGGTATCCCGTTCTGCCACAACGGTTGCCCGCTGGGGAATCTGATTCCCGAGTGGAACGATCTGGTCTACCGGGAAAGGTGGCGCGACGCGATCGAGCGGTTGCACGCCACCAACAACTTCCCGGAGTTCACCGGACGGCTCTGCCCCGCGCCGTGCGAGGCATCCTGTGTGCTGGGCATCAACCAGGATCCGGTGACCATCAAGCAGGTCGAGGTCGAGATCATCGACAATGCCTTCGCCGAGGGCTGGGTCGTGCCGATGATGCCGGACAAGATGACCGGCAAGAAGGTCGCGGTCGTCGGGTCGGGTCCCGCGGGCCTGGCCGCCGCGCAACAGCTGACCAGGGCCGGGCACCAGGTGACGGTCTTCGAGCGCGCCGACCGCATCGGCGGCCTGCTGCGCTACGGCATCCCCGAGTTCAAGATGGAGAAGCGCCACATCGACCGCCGGCTCGAGCAGATGGAGGCCGAGGGCACGCAGTTCCGCACCGGAGTCAATGTCGGCGTCGACCTCACGGTCGCTCAGCTGCGGCTCAATTACGACGCCGTGGTGCTCAGCGGGGGTGCGACCGATTGGCGCGACCTGCCGGTTCCCGGACGCGAGCTCGACGGCATCCACCAGGCCATGGAGTACCTGCCGTGGGCCAACAAGGTTCAGCAGGGTGATCCGGTGGTCGACGAGAACGGCGAGCCGCCGATCACCGCCAAGGGCAAGAAGGTCGTCATCATCGGTGGCGGCGACACCGGCGCCGACTGCCTGGGCACCGCCCACCGGCAGGGTGCGGTGAGCGTCCACCAGTTCGAGATCATGCCGCGCCCGCCGGAGACCCGGGCCGACTCGACCCCATGGCCGACGTACCCGCTGATGTTCCGGGTGGCCTCGGCGCACGAAGAGGGCGGCGAGCGCCTGTTCGCGGTGAACACCGAGAAGTTCATCGGTTCCGACGGCAAGGTCACCGGGCTGCGTGCACACGAAGTGGTGATGAAGAACGGCAAGTTCGAGAAGGTGGACGGCACCGATTTCGAGCTCGAGGCCGACCTGGTGCTGCTGGCGATGGGCTTCGTCGGACCGGAGAAGCCGGGCCTGCTCACCGACCTGGGTGTCGAGCTCAACGAGCGCGGCAACGTCAGCCGCGACAAGGACTTCGCCACCTCGGTGCCGGGCGTCTTCGTCGCCGGCGACATGGGCCGTGGCCAGTCGCTGATCGTGTGGGCGATCGCCGAGGGCCGCGCCGCGGCCGCGGGAGTCGATCGCTACCTGATGGGGCACTCTGCGCTGCCGGCGCCGATCAAACCGACGGCCGCTCCGCAGCGCTGAGCGGACCCGATCCGTTCGGGTCCCAGCAGTCACTGCTGCCACAGGCGAATCATCGGATTATTTACCGGCGCGCCTATTGCGGTTTGCGGTGTGATCTGTGTCTAATTGCTGGAGCGGGTGCTGCGGTAAAGTGGTGACCCGGTAAGACCGAGATTCGACCACAGGAGTGATCCTTGTGTACCTCAACCCGATATCTCGCACGCGGGTCGGGCGTATCGCCTGGTCCTTCTTCCGCCACCCGGTGAAGAGTCGCGAGTTCCCGGCCAAGCACGAGCGCCTGGTCACTCGCGCCGAACTCCTGCACTACGGGTTCTAGCAACTGATTTCCGGCGCGCTTGGCGCCGATTCAGCTTTGCCCGTCGTTACCAAGCTGTTATCTACAGATCTGGATCACGTCGCATTCCCAGTGCGCCCGAGCAGCTCGCGTTCGACGAGGTCGGCCCCGCGTGGGGCCCCTCCGGTATTGACGAATCCTTCTGCCACCTTCTCGACGCCGGCCGTCATCTCCATGGCTTGCCGGATCTTCCGCCGCAGCCGCGGCGGCGACAGCTTTCCTGCTGCCAGACGCGTCCCGCAACGCGCCACCTGGACCCGCCGGGCGACCTCGAGTTGGTCCCGGCCGAACGGCACGACGCACACGGGCACGCCGAAGGCCAGAGCCTTCTGCGTCGCGCCCATGCCGCCGTGGGTTACCGCACAGACAGCCCGCTCGAGAACCCGGCTGTGGGAGATGAATTCGCAGACCGTCACGTGTGGCCCGGCCGCCACCTCATCGGCGCCGCCGGCCGGCATCGTGGCCACGACGTGTACGGGCTCCTCGGCGAGTGCGGCGATCGCCGTCTGGACGAGAACGACATCGTCCTGCTTCTCCGACGAGGTGGTCACCAGCACGATCGGGCGTTCGATCGCCGTCAGCCAGTCGGGCGCCGCTTCCGGCTGCGGGTCAAAGGCACACGGCCCGATCATCTGCACACCGGGGCCCCACTGCGTCTGCGGATATTGAAATGGCTTGCCGCTGGCGACAAGCGTGAAGGGGGCACGGCGAAGAAACTCGTCCATCGAGTCGACGGGGGCCAGACCGACGCCATGCCGGACCGAGTTGATCGGCGGCAGCATGATCCGCTCGAGGGAACGCGTGACCACCGCCCCGACCGCTGCGTCCCGTGCCCTGCCGAGGATCCCGGGAAGTGGCCGCAAGCCGAGACCGAAGGGCGGAACACCCGGTGAGCGCAGCGCAGGGGTGTAGGGCGTGAAGCAGGTCCATGGAATGGGGCCGGCCTCGGCCGCACTCAAGGCGCCCCAGCAATTGACGTCGATCACCAGGGCGTCCGGACCGAAGTCGGCAACGGCACCGGCCAGGTCGGCCACCTCGTAGCCTGCCCGCCGGCCGAATGCCTGAACCCCCAGCCGCAGAGCCGAACGCGGACTGGCCGCCTGCCAGTCGTCGAGTTCGATCGCCTCGATGCGCGGATCGATCGCCGACGCCTCGAATCCCAACTGCGTTGCCATCTCCACTGAGGTGGAAAGCGTCCGCAGATGGATCCGGTGCCCCCGGCTGGCCAACTCCGTCAGCAGCGAGCTGATCGGCAACATGTGACCGAGTGCCGGGGAGGTGTAGGCCAGGATTTTCGCCATCGCGGTTACCGTGGCGCCGTCTTCACGCCGGCCTCGGCGGCGAGGCGCTGGGCATCGTCGAGCCTGCCGATGGCGCTCAGCTGTTCGCAGAGCGCGAGATAGTCGCCGGCGCAGCGGTGGAAGGCGGTGGCGTCTCCGTGTGCCCGGGCGATGAGCGCCTGCGCTCGTGACGACCAGAGTCGCAGGCTGGGGATGTCGAATCCGCATTCATGCCAACGAGCAAGAACCCGGTCCGCCTCGGCGAGGTCCCCTGGTGACCCGCGCCCGACCAATAACTCGACCAGCGCCTCGCCGGGGAAGGCCGCGAACGTGGGGAAGCCGGACAAGAACCGTTCGAAGCTCGCGCGCAGTTCCCTGATCGCGTCCTCGAGGTGACCGTTGCGCGCCGCATCGAGTGCGAGATCGGTCGAGATCGTGGCCAGGGAGCACGCGCCCAATCGATGCTCGTCGGCCGTGGCCCGCGCGCGTCGGAGAAGACCAAGGGCCTCCTCGTCGCGTGGATCTGACGTGCGCAACAGAATCGTGCCGTAGGTCCAGCCCGCCATGATCGTCCCGCAGATATCGCCGAACGACTCGGCGCGCTGCCAGGCCTCGTGGGCACCGCTGAGCAGCTCACCGGGGTCGACGAGGCCCAATGCCGCGACCAGCGCCGAATACAGCTGCACCGAAGCCACGATCACGGGGTGGAGCGAACGTACCCGTTCGAGCGCGACCCGGAGGTTGCGCAGGCCGGGCGTTACGTCGCCCAAGCATGTCTGAACCAGTCCGAGAAGCGCCTGCGCGGGAGCGATCTCGGTCACCGGACACTCGGGTGCCAAGCGGAGGATCTCCTCCGCGACCGCGCGCGCAGAGCGGAACTCCCCGTTGGCGAACTCGGTGAACGCTACAGAGTTCAGCATCAGCGCCTTGGTCGCTGCATCGCAGCGGATCTCGGTGGACAAGACGTAGAGCTCGGACGCCAACGGCTTGGCATCCGAGGCCCGACTGTCGTTGACCGACATCGAGAAAATTCGCCCAGCCATCCCGACCGCCAACGACGTTGTGTCCCCGGTTCGCATCGCCAGCTCGCGGAGTTCTCGATAGGTGTCGTCGGTGGCGAACTCGTCGCGGACGTACAGGGTGGTCGAGACGAGCATTGTTCGTGGCGAGATGCGCCTCTGCAGCGTCTCTGAATCGCTGTCGGGCAATCCATCCGCGATCCGGCGTGCGCTGTCCCACTGGGACCGCGCGGCGGCAAGATCCCTGGGGCGAAGCCATGCGGCCGCACGCATGCGCCACAGGTAGGCATCCGAGCGCTGGCCGGCGGCCTCCAAATGTGCTGCGACCATGGCGGCGCTCTCGTCTGAGAAACTCGGCCGCCGCTGGATCGCCTCGGCCACCGCGTTGTGCGTGCGGGCTCGGGTGGCATGCAGCTGCGAGTCGTAGGCCACTGTGCGGACCAGTGGATGGTGAAAGCAGAAGCGTTGTGCGGGAACGAACTCCGTCTGGTCGATCAGTTGGGCCGCAACCAGCTCTGCCATCGAGTTGGGTGTGGTCTGCGGCTGGACCGTCTGCAATGTGTCGACGTCGAATCGCGAGCCGATCACGGCCGCGGCGTTGAGGATCGACTTCGTCTCGGGACGAAGTCGATCGATCCGCGCCGCCAGAACCGCTTGGACCGTCGCCGGCACAAAGATGTGGTCGACCGTTCCGGACACTCGGTAGCCGCCGCGATTTCCCTTGAGCACCCCGCGGCCCGCGAGGTCGCGGACGATTTCTTCGGCGAAGAAGGGATTGCCGGCAGCGGCCTGCGCGATTTGTTGACCGAGCTGCACGGTCGACGGGTCGTTGCCCAGTATCTGGGCCACTGCCTGCTCGGCGGCCGCGTTCGAGAGAGTGCCCAATTCGATGGTGTGGGTCGAACTCCGGTGCAGGGCGCCGCGAAACTCGGGCCGATATGTCGTGACGAACATGGCGCCGGTCTCGGCGACGGCGGTCGCGAAGGCAGCGATCACGTCATCGCTGGGGCCGTCGATCCAATGTGCGTCCTCCAGGACGAAGACGGTGCGCCGGCCTTGGGCGCGTATCACGCCGGTCATCATCTCCACCAGCCGGTGTCGACGGCCGTCGACACTGAATTGCGGTGGAGCATCACCTTCTGCGATGCCCATCGCGTCGAAAAGCATTGGGATGTCGGTCGATTCAGAGGGCAATGCGTCACAGTGCGCGGCGACCCGGGCGCGCGCTTCCGGCGGAGCCAGGCCGTCGACGTCGAAGAGCGCCCGTAAAGTGCGTGCCAGTGCCCGGAACGCGACTCCGGTGGTGTGGGCTTCGCAACGCGCAACCACGACTCTGGCGTCGCGGGCTGCCGCGTATTCCGCGAACTGGTGCGTTAGTAAGGTCTTGCCCAGCCCGGGTGCTCCGACGACGCGCACCGTGCCGCCCTGGCCCGCGTCGAACATGCCGGTGAGATCACCGAACTCGGCATCGCGTCCGACGAGTTGACTCTCGCTGCGGCCCAACACCATTCGATCCAGCCGCACTTCGAGCAGCTGTGCGGCGGGGACCGGTTCGTCGGAGCCCTTGATGCGGACGTTGGTCAGTGGCCCCAATGTGGCCGATCCTTCGACCAGGCGAGCTGTCGACTCGGAGCAGAGAACACCGTCCGGTGGTGCTGCGCTCTCCATCCGCTGAGCCATCCCGACCGGGTGGCCGACAGCGGTATAGGTGCCGCGGCCCGAACCGACTTCGCCCGCCACCACCTCACCCGAGTTGAGTCCGATCCGAAGCTTCAGGTCGATACCGTCGGCGCGAAGCAGCTCCGCAGCGAACTGTTTGGTGACCGATTGGATCTCCAGAGCGGAGATGCAGGCACGCAGCGCGTGGTCTTCCAGGGCCAGGGGCGCACCGAACAGCGCCATCAGACCGTCACCGGTGAACATTGCGACGGTGCCCTGGAAGCGTTGGATGACCGCCGCGGTGCGGTTGAACAACTCGTGCATCACCGCTTGGAGCTGCTCGGGACGCAATGAGGCCGCCAGTCGCATGGAACCGACAACATCGGCGAACAGGACGGTCACCTGTTTGTATTCGCCTCGTACCGACTGCCAGACCACAGCCGAGCCGCACACGTCGCAGAACTGCGCTCTGGCGCGAAGGTCGTTACCGCACGACCCACACGTATTGACGGATTCCTCGCCCGCGCCGACCATCTCCCCGATTTCCCCAGCGTCGCCGTGGTGGCGAGTTGATGATGGCGCATCGGCGGCGCATCGCGCACCCTAACTGTGAAGAACCCTGCGAACTGCAGCCAGAGATCAGGCGATGGTGTCGGTCAGCCCCGAATCGCGAATCGCTTCGGCGAGCGGTTCCAGCACTGCCGGAGTGTGCGGCGGGGGCAGGTAGATGATCGCCAGATCCAGTCCCGCGGCAGCCAGCGCCGCGGCTTCGTCGATCGCCTTCGCGTAGTCGTGGTCCTCGCTCAGCCGGACATGGGCTGAGAGCATGATCTCGCTCGGGTCGCGGCCGATGTCGGCGCAATGGGCGGCCAGAACGTCGCGCTTATGGGCGAACTCCTCGGGAGTACCGCCGGCGAAATTCCAGTGCTGGGCATACTTGGCGACGATGCGCAGCGTCCGCTTCTCCCCGCTGCCGCCGATGCAGATCGGCGGGTGCGGCCGCTGCGGACCCTTGGGCTCGTTGCGCGCGTTCTCGAGCCGGTAGTAGGTCCCGGCGAAGGTGGTTGTCTCCTGGCTGAGCAGGCCGATCAGCACCTGGACGCCTTCTTCGAAGCGGTCGAGGCGCTCCTTGATGCTGCCCAGCTCGATGCCGTAGGCGCCGGATTCCTCCTCGTTCCACCCCGCGCCGATGCCCAGCTCCAGGCGACCCCCGGAGATGATGTCGACCGAAGCGACCATATTCGCCAGCACCGCGGGATGGCGGTAATGGATGCCGGTGACCAGGTTGCCCAAGCGCAGTCGAGTGGTCGCCTGTGCCAGCGCGGTCAACGTCGTCCAGCCCTCCAGACACGGGCCGGTGGAGTCGGAGAAGATCGGATAGAAGTGGTCGAATGTCCAGCCGGAGTGGTAGATGTCGATCTCGTCGGCAGCCTGCCAAACCGCCAGCATGTCGGCCCACGTGGTGTTCTGCGGTGAGGTTTTGAAGGCGAATTGCACTGGGCCGAGCCTAGTCCGATTACCTGTGAGTGCTACGTGGCGTTGACCTTCGGCGAGCCGTAGTAGACGACCGCGCTGTTACGTTCGGGCTGCTTGCGTAGTGTCCTGGCGATCGCGTAGACGAGCAGCCATTGGGCGAATCCCGCGAGTACCAGCGGCCACACCGCACCGGCCAGGAGGGCCGGAATAGCGGCCGCACGCACCGACTGCTGAGTCTTGTGTGACCAGGCGGCGAACACCATGGCGCCACCGGTCACCAGCGCTGCGATGCTGAGGTACGTGATCACCCAATGGAGAGCCGACATGAGGATTTTTGTACCCGGCAGTTTCTACGGGTAAACAGCGCCCGACACGTGTGAGCGCGCATGCGCGATGGCGTCGTCGAGTGAATCGATCAGATGGTTCTCGTGGCGCAACGCGTCCACGATGCCCATATTGGCAAGCAACGCCATGTGCTCGGGCTGAACTCCCTTGATGATGACGGTGATGCCTCGCGCCTCCAGATCTTCGGCGATCTCGGCCAGCGTGTGGGCGCCGGTCGCGTCGAGCATGCCGAGTTGCGACATCCGGATGATCACGACCGATACGTCGGGGTGTGTGGTGATCGCAGTGGACAGCCGCTCGGCCGCGCCGAAGAACATGGCGCCGTCCAACCGCAATAGAGCGATCCGCTCATCGCCGGGCTGATGCGGGCCGGGTAGGTCCTCGCGGACCACGCTGCTGCGTCGCGCCACCGTGCGCAGCGCGAAGAACGCCGCGATGAGGATCCCGATCTCCACCGCCTCGATCAGGTCGAAGCACACCGTGACCACAGCGGTGAGTACGAACGCTAGGGCATCCGAGCGGGTCGAGCGGAGGATCTTGTGGATGGTGCCCGCCGAGATCATCCGAAAGGACGTCACCATCAACACACCGGCCAAGGCGGACAACGGAATTGCCGCCACAGGTCCGGTGGCCAGATATACCACCCCGAGTAGCAGCACCGAGTGCACGATGGCCGCCAACCGGGT
The DNA here is from genome assembly GCF_013404075.1 of Mycolicibacterium vinylchloridicum. Classification (GTDB taxonomy): domain Bacteria; phylum Actinomycetota; class Actinomycetes; order Mycobacteriales; family Mycobacteriaceae; genus Mycobacterium; species Mycobacterium vinylchloridicum. Next base: position 3,927 of record NZ_JACBJQ010000002.1, on the reverse strand, counting down.
CCGGGCACCGGATCGGACGTTGACCGCGGTGCGCGCGATCGCACCGGTGGCGGGCATGCCACCGAAGAGGCCCGACGCCATCGACGCCAGACCCTGCCCCACGAGTTCGCGGTCGGGATCGTACGGGCCGGTCGGCGACATGGTCGCCGCTACCCGCGCCGACAGCAGCGATTCGATGGCGGCCAGCGCGGCGATGGCCACCGCGGCGCCCAGCAGGGTACGCAGCGCGCCCGGGTCGGCGTGCGGCATGAGCGGTGCCGGCAGATGTGACGGCAGGTTCCCGATCGTGCCCACCGGGACGTGGAACGCCACCACGATGACGGTGGCCGCGACGACTGCGGTCAGCGACTCGGGAATCCCCCGGTGTAGCCGCGGCAGACCGACCATGAGCAGGGCGACGAGGCCGACGATCGCCAGTGTTCGCCAGGCCGACGTCCAGTCGGTGTGGGAGACAACCCGCCAGGACGCGGGCAGGGTGCGCTCTCCGGCCGGCGCGGCGACGCCGAACGCGGCAGGGACCTGCTGCAGGAAGATGATCGCCGCGATACCGAGCGTGAAACCCTCGATGACGGGCCACGGGATGAACGTCACGGCGCGGCCAAGGCCGGTGATGCCCGCCGCCAGCACAATGACCCCGGCCAGGACTGTGACCAGTGCGATGCTGCCGATGCCGTGCTGGGCCACGATCGGGGCGAGCACCACCGCCATCGCGCCCGTCGGTCCGGACACCTGGACGTGCGAGCCGCCGAACACCGCGGCGACCAGGCCCGCAACGACTGCGGTGATCAAACCGGCAGCCGCGCCGACCCCCGAGCTGATGCCGAACGCCAGCGCCAGTGGAAGAGCCACCACACCGACCGTGACGCCGGCGAGGATGTCGCGACGCCACGACCGGCGCAGGCCGGTGTAGTCGGACAGACGGGGCAGCAGCCGCGACAGCTGGCCGGCCGCCGTGGCGATCATCGCGGATTTCCGACCGGGGGGAGGGCGTCGAATGCCTCGAGCTGCTGGTGTCGGGCCTTGAGGGTGTCGGCCAGGAAACTTCGCGCAGTCACCAGCAGGTCCCGGATGGAGGGGTGGGTGAGTTGGTAGAAGACGGCGTTGCCGACGCGTTCGGCCGTCACGACGTGGTGGCGTTTGAGGACGCCCAGGTGCTGGGACAGCAGCGTCGGCTCGATCTCGGTGGCGACCAGGATCTCGCTCACGGCGGTGGGTTCGTCGCCGGCCGACAGGATCTCGAGGATCCGGATACGAGCCGGGTTCGCGAGTGCCTTGAACAGGTTCGCTTTGATTTCGTAGAGCGGCCGATCGGCGCCGCCGGGGAAGCTGGAGGGCACCGCGATCCTCGGATTGAGTAGTTGATGGATTGAATAAAACCGCAATCAATGTAGCCGGAACTGCCCTGCCCGGCCAAATCGGCGTTGCGGGGCACACTGGAGCCATGGACCCGGTAGCCGCGCTGCGTGAGATCGCGTACTACAAGGACCGCGCGCGCGAGGACTCCCGGCGGGTGATGGCCTACCGCAAGGCCGCCGACGTCGTCGAGGCGCTGGACGAATCGACCCGCGAGCGGCACGGCCGTGCCAACAGCTGGCAATCGCTCCCCGGCATAGGTCCGAAGACAGCCAAGGTCATCGCTCAGGCCTGGGCAGGCCATGAACCGGATGCGCTCGTCGAATTGCGGAGCGCCGCAGCTGATCTCGGTGGCGGCGAAATACGGGCAGCGTTGCGCGGCGATCTGCATCTGCATTCGAACTGGTCGGACGGATCGGCCCAGATCCGTGAAATGCTCGCGACCGCGGCCGCCCTGGGTCACGAATACTGCGCGCTCACCGACCACTCGCCCCGACTGACCATCGCCAACGGGCTCTCCGCCGACCGGCTGCGCCGGCAGCTCGACGTCATCGATGAGCTGCGCGACGAATTGGCGCCGCTGAAGATCCTCACCGGCATCGAGGTCGACATCCTCGAGGACGGCACCCTCGACCAAGAGCCTGAACTGCTGGAACGCCTCGACATCGTCGTCGCGAGTGTGCATTCCAAGCTGGCGATGGATGAGCCGGCGATGACCCGGCGGATGGTGCGCGCGGTGTCCAACTCGCGGGTCAACGTGCTGGGCCACTGCACCGGCCGGCTGGTGACCGGCAACCGCGGCGTTCGGGCGGAATCGAAGTTCGACGCCGAGAAGGTGTTCACCGCGTGCCGGGACAACAACACCGCCGTGGAGATCAACTCGCGCCCAGAGCGCCGTGACCCACCGACCCGGCTGCTCAAGCTGGCGCTGGAGATCGGTTGCGACTTCTCGATCGACACCGACGCCCACGCCCCGGGCCAGCTCGACTTCCTCGGTTACGGCGCGCAGCGGGCGCTCGACAACGGCGTTCCGGTCGAGCGGATCGTGACCACCTGGCCCGTCGACAAACTGGTGAGCTGGGCCGGTTAGCTGCCAACCGGTGTCAGGACACGCTCACGGCTCGGCCACCAGAACCAGCGACCGAGAAGTGCTGCCCGCGAAGGAGTTAGCAGCGAGCGCACCACCAGCGTGTCGAACAGCAGGCCGGCCGATGTCACGACCGATCCGGCACCCGCGACGATCTGAATGCCGGCTAATCCGGCAGGTGCGGCATCTCCAAACCGGGATCTCGCCCGACCAGCACGCCGCGGGTGAGCACCGCATTTCCATAGCGGCGGCGGACCTCATCGACGGCGGAATCCAAGTCCACGGTGGCGGGGCATCGACCGTCCAGCGGTAGCTCCAATTGCTGGGCACCGTCGGGGTCGATGTTGGACACCGCGAACCCGATCAACGTGATGCCCCGCTGGGCAATCAAGGGTTCGGCTGCGGCGACCAGCCCACGCGCGGCGGCCAGAATCGGTTCCGTCGCCCCGGTGGCCCTGGCCATCGTATGTGAGCGGGTGGCACGGGTGAAATCCTCAAAGCGCAAGCGCAACAACACAGTTCGGCCAGTACGCTGCGCCGAACGCATGCGGCGGGTGATCCGGTCGATCAGGCCGATCACGACGGCATCCAGCTCGGCAGACGTTCTGCGCTGACGGCCCAACGCGCGCTGTGCGCCCACCGAGCGGCGGCGGTGGGTGGTGCTCACCGCGCGCCGGTCGATATTGCGCGACAGGCAGTAGAGCTGCCGGCCCATCGCGGGGCCGACCATGGACCCCAGCGCCGACTCGCTGAGCTCGGCAACCTGGGCGACCGTGTGGATTCCGTGCGAGCCGAGCTTGTCGGCGGTTTTGGGACCCACGCCCCACAGTCGGCGCACCGGAAGGGGATGCAGGAACGTCAGCTCACCGCTCGGCGGAACGAGCAGCAGACCGTCCGGCTTGGCTTCCTGGCTGGCGACCTTGGCCAGGAACTTGGTGCGGGCGATGCCCACCGTGATGGGCAGCCCGACCCGGTCGCGAACCTCTTGGCGCAGGCGCGCCCCGATCGTGACCGGATCGCCCGACAGACGCTGCAGCCCGGCCACATCCAGGAACGCTTCGTCCACCGAGAGCGGCTCGACCAGCGGGGTGGTGTCGCGAAAGACCGCGAACACGTCGTCGCTGGCCTGGCTGTAGGCCGACATCCGCGGTGGGACGACCACCGCAGCCGGGCACAGCCGGCGAGCCTGGTGGCCGCCCATCGCGGTGCGCACCCCGTAGGCCTTGGCCTCGTAGCTGGCGGCCAGCACCACACCGGCCCCAACGATCACCGGACGGCCTCGCAGCGTCGGGTCGTCGCGCTGCTCGACCGAGGCGTAGAACGAGTCGAGGTCAGCGTGCAGGATGGTCGCCCGATCGCCGAACACGAACATATGTTCGCATGCGGCTCCGACACCGCTACGGCGGTGGAGGCGCGTCCGGAGGTGGCGGAGGCGGTGGCTCGGGTGCCGGCGGAGGTGGCGGCGGCGGTTCGGGTGCCGGTGGTGG
>NZ_JACBJQ010000199.1 GCF_013404075.1 Mycolicibacterium vinylchloridicum | reverse complement strand
AATCCGTCGAATCGGGTGGCGCCGTTGCCGGGTGCGCCGCAGTGGACGCCGCATGTGAGTTGGTTGCATTTGGTGAATGTTGCGGCGAATTTGTGTCTGGCTGTTGATGTGGTGCATCGGGTGGATGCGGTGATTGGGGATTTTCAGGAACGCAATATTTTGGTCAGCGACACCACGCGGGTGTCGTTGGTGGATTGTGATTCGATGCAGTTCACTGATGGTGGTGGGCGGTCGTTTTTGTGTGGGGTGGGGCGCGCGGAGTTCACGGCTCCGGAGTTGGCGGGGTTGAATCTGGCGGTGGTGGCGCGGGAGAAGCCGTCGGATTTGTTTGCGTTGGCGGTGCATATTCATTTGTTGTTGATGGCGGGGAATCATCCGTTTTTGCGGGGGGTGTGGACGGGTCCTGGTGAGCAGCCGGATGCGTTGAGTTTGGCGCGGTCTGGGTATTGGGCTGGTGGTCCGGGGTCGTTGTTGAAGACCCATCCGTTGGCGCCGTCGATAGATTTTTTGCCTGACCATGTTCAGGGGTTGTTTGTGCGGGCGTTTACCGAGGGGGCGGTGGATCCGTCTCGGCGTCCGTCGGCGGCGGAGTGGCGGGCGGGGTTGCAGGCGTTGCCGGTGCGTACCTGTGGGCGGGGGCATCAGGTTCCGGTGGAGACGGAGTGGTGTCCATGGTGTCGGATTGATGATGAGCGTGCCGCGCGCAAATCTCAACGTAGCCAGGACTTTACTGGTATGTCGGGGCAACAGAATGTCTATAAAGTCACCTCACCACCACAACAGCCACCGCCACCGGCTCGGCCCGCGCCGAGCTCGTCTGGGGGCGGCCTGAAAATGGCGGCGGTGGCGATCGGGGCCCTCGTCGCCGTGGCCGCCATCATCGCCACCATCATCAACCTCACCCAACACGACA
>NZ_JACBJQ010000198.1 GCF_013404075.1 Mycolicibacterium vinylchloridicum | reverse complement strand
CACCATCGGTCGACACCTGCACGCCGCCGGATTGATCACGGCTCAACCACACAAACGCCCCAAGTCCTCCTACATCCGGTTCGCCGCCGAGCAGCCCAACGAACGCTGGCAAGCTGACTTCACCCATTGGTGGCTGGCCGGCGGCACCCACGTCGAAATCCTCGACTTCATCGACGACCATGCCCGCTATGCCCTCTCGGTCACCGCCCACCGTCGCGTCACCGGTGCCATCGTTCTCACCGAGTTCCGTAAAACCGTTGACCGCCATGGCATTCCGTACTCCACCCTGACCGACAACGGCATGGTCTTCACCACCCGACTAGCTGGCGGCAAAGGCGGACGCAACGCCTTCGAAACCGAACTGCACCGCCTGGGCATCCGACAGATCAACTCCACACCCAACCATCCGACCACCTGCGGAAAAATCGAACGCTTCCACCAAACCCTGAAAAAATGGCTCAAAGCACAACCAAGGGCCACCACCATCACCGAGCTCCAAGCCCAACTCGACGGCTTCATCGACGAATACAACCACCGCCGACCTCACCGCAGCCTGGCCCACCACGCGACCCCAACAGCGGCCTACACCGCCCGCCCCAAAGCCGACCCCGCAAACCGCACCGATACCCACAACCGCGTCCGCACCGACCGCGTCGACAAAGCCGGCACCATCACCGTGCGCACCGGCGGGCGCCTGCACCACATCGGAATCGGCCGAACCTACACCGGCACCCGCGTACGAATCCTCATCCAAGACCACCACATCACCGTCATCAACGCCGCCACCGCAGAAGTCCTACGCGACTTCACCCTCGACCCCACCAGGGACTACCAACCCACCGGAGCGCCCAAAGGCCCCAAACGGAAAAAGCTGTGAACCTAATGCAGGTTCACAGCTATTCCGATGTCCTGAGACATCACA
>NZ_JACBJQ010000197.1 GCF_013404075.1 Mycolicibacterium vinylchloridicum | reverse complement strand
CAGCAAATCCCGAGCCGATCAGAGCTCACCGACCGAACAGGAGGCCACCCCCGCGGCACTGACCGCCTGAACCATCACATCGAAGAATCACACGACGACGTCGTACACCACGCCCCTGGACTTGACCGGCGACCAGCGGTGATGGTGGGGGCGCTCGCGGTGAGCGCGGCCATCAACCGCCGCCGCAAGGTCGCCGCGCGCCGCGATGCCCAGCCCCGTTGGCGCGACCACCAGAACATCCACGTGTGGAGCACCACCGACCGTCTGATCTGGGACGGCGGCTCTGGACTGGAAAGCCTCTGGTACGGCGATATCGCAGGCTTCTACCCGGAACTGGACACGTGGAGACTGACGTTGGCAACCCACGCCGGACACCCACCGGTGCGGATGCAAGGCCCCGTGGTCCCCCTGCTATCACTGTGGACCGCCACGGCGGTGCTGGGGCAACGGTGGTGGCAGGACCCGCGCCTAGCCGCCCTGCTGCGCTGAATCCCGCCGATGACACCGCCGGAAGGCATTGGCGGTACTTTTCTCGGGCGCCGTATCTGACCTGCTCCGCAGGTAGGATCGGCCTTATGCCCGCGAAAACACACATCGACACCCAGGCCACCGCGGCTGCCCTGGCTGCCGTGGCCGAGCATCGCATGACGGCCATCGCCGGGACAGACATCACGCTCCCGCAGGGCGGGTATGTGGGGGCAACGAACGCCGTCGCCGCGAGCCTCATCACCACCCGGCTGGCCGAGCTGGCCAGCCTGACGGTTGCCGGGGCGGCCGCCGCACAGTGCAGCGTTGCGACCTACGAAGCGACCGAACAAGCGAGCGCAGCCACGCTGACAACGTAAGCGCGCTAAGGGAGGGCACACATGAGCACCGGCACATCAGCCTGGGCACCGCCGACAGGTGGCGTCCCGCCCCAGCCAACCTGTCGCGTATA
>NZ_JACBJQ010000196.1 GCF_013404075.1 Mycolicibacterium vinylchloridicum | reverse complement strand
GCGGGGCGGGTGGTGCCTGAGGCGGTCGGTGGTAGCCGATGTTGGTGGGGGCGTGGGGATGTGGGCGAAAGCGGCGGTATGTGAGTGGTGTCGTTGGGGCGGTGCTGTAGGGGTGGTGGCGGTTTTAGGTTGAGCGCCATGGCGAACAAAGTGTCGAAATCGAAGTCAGCGGTGCGGGCCGCCCGCGAAGCGGTGAAGGCCTCGCAGAAGGAAGTGCTCGAACGGGCCGCGCGCAATGCCGAGGACCTGGCGGTGTTCTTCTCCAGTCGGGAACGGCTCGACGCGGTGGATGAGTGGCTGGAAGCCAAGACCGCCGGCCTCAAAAGGCAGGCCGAGGGCAAGCGCGCCGAGCATCGCCGGACGGCCGGTCTAGCGGTCGTCGCGTTGCGCGATCGCGGAGAAACGCTGCGCGACATCACCCGACTGACGGGGGTGAGCGAGAAGGCGCTGCGCGAGTTGATCCGGTTCGCCGAGCAGAGCGCCACGGCCTCGCCGGGTGAGGCGGTCGGTGACGGCGGTGCAGCGGTGATCGGGGTCGGCGCCGAAGGTGCCGACCGGGAACCGACGGCCGCTGCGGCTGCCGGTCTCCCGCCGGTGGCGTCGGTCGGCGAGCCCACCGCGGCGTGGTCGGCGACGGGTTAGCGTGTCATCACGGTGAGCAGAGGTCGGCGACGGTCGGAACCACTACAGCTGGTGGTGGACCCGGTTCGTGATGCCGACGAGATCGCCCGGTTCGACCGCGCCGTGGTGCGCGGTCCGACGGCCGAGGACTGTTGGCTTTTCACCGGCGCCATCGGTGGTGACGGGTACGGCCGAAACCGAGCGGAGTTGCATCCGGTTCGACTTAAAGCAACTTCCTGCTAACTGTGAAGTAGCAACAACTTTGGCCGTACCACTGTCTATTATCCACGACTACTACAAGACTGAAGCGCGGAAACAGGTG
>NZ_JACBJQ010000195.1 GCF_013404075.1 Mycolicibacterium vinylchloridicum | reverse complement strand
GCGCCGGCGACAGTGGTACGTCGAGGGCCTGGACCCCGCCGGCGGCCGGGCGGGGTGGGGGCTCCAACGGCGCACCGACGAGTGAAGGGTTGCCGGCGCTGCGCACATAGTCGGCGTACTGCGCGGTGGCCTTGGCGTGCAAGCCACCCAGTTCGGTCTGCAGCGCCGCCACCACCGGCGCATAACGCCCCATATTGGCCGGGTTCGCGTTGGCCTGCGCGGCCTGCTTGAGCCGCCGCTCGGTGTCCTCGAACTGCTCTGGTGTGGGTGTGTTCGCGCGGGCCCGCGCGTAATTGTCGGCGTGTGTTTCCAATGCGGTAGCGGTGGCTGTGGCGTGTTCGCCGTGCCGCTCGTACCACTGGCTAAGTTCGTTAATTCGTTGGGACGCTCGATCTCCGGCATCTGATTGCCAATCGGCCGAGATGGCGGTGCTACCGCTTTGGAGCTGGCGGGCAGCATTTTGCAACTGGCTGGCATGGCTGCGCATCTGCTGGGCGGCGCTGTAGAGCCCGGCAGGACCAGGACCACCGTGGAGCAACCTCGCAATGTCCTTGCCGCTGGTCGGGGGAGCACCGATCTGCGGTGCGGTGACCGCCGGAATCGTCGGGACCGCCACGTTCGGTACCGCCGGCGGCGCGCTGGCCGGGGCAGCAGAACCACCGCCGGTCGAGCCCAGGCCGGCGGCGCTGAGCTGCTCCTGCTCGTCGTAGGTGTTCGCGCTGCTGGCCAGCATTGATCCGCGGGCTTCGGTGATCATCTGTGCGAAGGTGCTGTAGCCGGTGATCGCTGCGCACCGTGCTTGCAGCGTTTCGGTGACCGCTGCCGATACCGGGTCCGAGGCCGGTGGCGTCACGGTGATTCCCTGCGAGGAACCACCAGAGGCCGCCCCCGCCACCACAGCCCCCGTATGGGCAACGGCGGCGGTGTCGATCTTCAGCTGTGCCA
>NZ_JACBJQ010000194.1 GCF_013404075.1 Mycolicibacterium vinylchloridicum | reverse complement strand
GCCGTTTCAGTGGCGGGAGTTTTTGGAGCAGTCGTGGTTTGTGGCGCGGGTGTCGTTGGCGCCGACGTTGTTGGTGGCGATTCCGTTCACGGTGTTGGTGTCTTTTACGTTGAATATTTTGTTGCGGGAGTTGGGTGCTGCGGATTTGTCGGGGGCGGGTGCTGCGTTTGGTGCGGTGACGCAGGTGGGTCCGTTGGTGACGGTGTTGATCGTGGCTGGTGCGGGTGCGACGGCGATGTGTGCGGATTTGGGGTCGCGGACGATTCGTGAAGAGATCGACGCGATGGAGGTGTTGGGGATTAATCCGGTGCAGCGGTTGGTGACTCCGCGGATGTTGGCTTCGGGTTTGGTGGCGTTGCTGCTGAATTCGTTGGTGGTGATCATCGGGATTTTGGGTGGGTATGTGTTCTCGGTGTTTGTGCAGGATGTGAATCCGGGTGCGTTCGCGGCGGGGATCACGTTGTTGACCGGGGTGCCTGAGGTGATCATCTCGTGTGTGAAGGCGGCCCTGTTTGGGTTGATTGCCGGTCTGGTGGCCTGTTATCGGGGGTTGACGATTACCGGTGGTGGGGCCAAGGCGGTGGGGAATGCGGTCAACGAGACGGTGGTGTATGCGTTCATGGCGTTGTTCGTGGTGAACGTGGTGGTCACGGCCATTGGTATCCGGATGAGTGCGCGGTAGATCGCGATGGCGTCGTTGCAGGGTGTGTATCCGCGGATCGCGCGGCAGGTGCGTCGTCCGTTGGGGACGTTCGGCCGGATTGGTGATCACACGATTTTTTATGGGCGGGCGATTGCGGGGACGCCGCATGCGGCGCTGCATTTCCGTAAGGAGATCATCCGGTTGATCGCGGAGATCAGCATGGGTGCGGGCACGTTGGCGATGATCGGCGGCACTGTGGTGATCGTCGGGTTTTTGACGTTGGCTGCTGGTGGGACGTTGGCGGTG
>NZ_JACBJQ010000193.1 GCF_013404075.1 Mycolicibacterium vinylchloridicum | reverse complement strand
CAGCAAATCCCGAGCCGATCAGAGCTCACCGACCGAACAGGAGGCCACCCCCGCGGCACTGACCGCCTGAACCATCACATCGAAGAATCACACGACGACGTCGTACACCACGCCCCTGGACTTGACCGGTCTGTGAATCCGGCCTGTGGAAGGTGACCCGAGAACTTCCGGACTGGGAGCCGTGCGCCGACGGAACCACTGCCCCGGGCCGGCAACAATATTTGTTCCGGGCGGTGCCCGGCCCCGAGGTGTTCGACGGATGGGACACCACAACAGGTGTCAGTGGGGCGTGCGGAAAAAATCTGCCGTTGAGCATCACGATGCCGTTCAAGCTGACCAAGATCGTCTAACAGCGCGCGGCCCTGGCCGTGCCACTATCTGGGGGAAATTCCGCTTTGAGTCAGCGAAGGCCGCCGGGGCTGAATTCAATGATCCTGCCGCGGCTGTTTCGCATCGCGAGCCGTGCGCACGTCATGATCTACCGGCGCACGGGTGGCCGGGTGGGCGCCAAATGGCGCATTGGTGCGGGGTTTCGTCGACCGGTGCCCACGCTACTTCTGGAGCACACCGGTCGTCGGAGCGGCAAGACGTTCGTCGTGCCGCTGCTATATATCGAGGACGGCCCCGAATTCGTGGTGGTCGCCTCTCAGGGCGGGCGTGCCGAGCATCCACAGTGGTTCCGAAATCTCCTCGTCAACCCCGACACCCGGATACAGATCGGTCGGCATCAGCGGTCGGTTCAGGCCCGTACGGCCGATCCGACGGAGCGGGCCCGGTTGTGGCCCCTGATGGTGTCGGCTTATGCGGACTTATCGGATTACCAGAGCTGGACCGACAGGGAGATTCCCTTGGTGATCTTGACGCCCGCTGGGGCAGCCGAACGATAACCTCACCTCACTGTCAGTGAGTGACATGTGTCGTTGGTTGACTGTTGTGGGGTGGGGTGGTTAGTCTCGCGGGAGTTGGTGTGGTTATTGGGTTGTGATGGAGGTGTGGGCGTGGGGTTTTCTTCTCGGCGGGTGGC
>NZ_JACBJQ010000192.1 GCF_013404075.1 Mycolicibacterium vinylchloridicum | reverse complement strand
TGCTGTCAGTTGTTGACATCTGTCACTGGGGGCCATTAGGGTTTGGGTGCCGTGCGGGCTGTTTGAGTGGTCCGCTGTCGTGTGTGTTTGGGTGTTGTTTCCCCCAGGAGTTGGAGAGGGTCGCTGATGACCGAGAAGACCTCGCTTGTCACTGCTGAGATGTTGGAGTGCAAGGGCGTTTGGGGTCGGGAGAAGGTGTCGTTCCCGATCAGTGAGTCCGACATTCGGCGGTGGGCGATCGCGACGTACTGGCCCAAGGTTCCGCCGCTGTTGTTCACCGATGCCGAGTACGCGAAGTCCACAAAGTTCGGTGGCATCGTGGCGCCGGAGGACTTCAATCCGTTTGCCTGGCCGATTCCAACTGGCGAGGAGGGCGGTTTGCCGTTCGATCTGCCGGGGCTGATCGGCGGCATGATCCTCAATGGCGGTACCGAGGACACGTATTTCACCAGGATGCGTCCGGGGGACGTGATCTCCTCGAAGTTGCGGCTGGCGAGTTGGGAAGAGCGTGAGGGCCGTTCCGGGCTCAAGCTGTTTTCCAAATACGAGACCGAGTGGCACAACCAGAATGGTGATCTGGTCAAGCGCACTGTCGGCACCACCATCCAGTTCTAGGCACAGGAGCCCATCGCGATGGCAATCAACGTTTCTTTCGACAGCGTCGAGGTCGGCCAGGTCTTGCCGGAGTTCACCCGCAAGACTGATTTCGACAACTGGAACCGCTTCGCGGCGGTCAATGACGAGTTCATCTCCGTGCACATGGACGACGAGATGGCCAAGTTGATGGGCCAGCCCGGTGCCATCGGCATGGGCAATCTGCGGTGGACCTACCTGCTCAACGCGCTACGCGACTGGGCCGGCGACGAGGCCGACATTGTGAGCATGACTGTGCAATTCCGCGGTACCAACCTCAAAAACGATGTGCTGCGCACCAAAGCGGTAGTCAGCGAAAAGAAGACCGAAAACGGACGCAACCTCGTCGTGCTCGACATCGACGTCCTCAACCAAAACGACGAAGCCACCACACCCGGAACCGCCACCATCGCACTGCCCTGA
>NZ_JACBJQ010000191.1 GCF_013404075.1 Mycolicibacterium vinylchloridicum | reverse complement strand
CGGCGCCGTCTTCCACAAAGGCAAGCTACTCGAACGCCCCGCCGACATCACACCGCCCGAGCCGGCCGAATCAACCGAAACGGAGGTCGCCTGAAACACCCCGATCCACAGGTATTGACAATTCCTCTCTCCTACTTGTCCATGATGCTGTTCGTGGCCGCATGGGGCATTGCTAGGCGTCAGCGCGCGTCATGGGCGATCGGACTGCTGCCGACGGCTGCCCTCGTCGCGTTGGCCCTGTAGTTCTATTCGGACCCCATGGACCAAGAGCTCGTGTGGCTGACAATTTGGGCGGTGGATAGCGGGGTTCTGGTGGGCGGATGTCTGCTGTGCTGGGCTTGCGACGTGGTGTTCGGCGGCCCAGCAAGAGGGTCTCCGGAGTAGACGAGAGCTTCTAGCGTCCAATAGTTTTGGCCGCGCGGCGATGGTGTGGCGCACGGCCTTGTCGGACGAACGACCGACAAGAACCCGCTCGCGATAGTGGGATACTGCTAGACCTTGCCGCTGCGACCTGCCAGCGCGTTTACCCTGCCGACCAGCCGACAGAAACACCACCATGACGCCACCGCTCTCCCGAGTCGCCACCGTTCGCTGTGTTTTTGGGGGTGTTTGGTGAGTGGTTTGTGGGTTGATGGTGGGGTTTCGGTGGTGTTGGGTGCGGTGTTGGCGCGTGCGGGGGAGGGGGTGGTGTATGAGGTTGTGGGGCGGCCGGAGTGGGTGGCGAAGATCTTTCATGAGGGTTTGAAGGATCGGGATGTGAAGTGTGCGAAGGTGGCGGCGATGGTGGGTTCGCCGCCGGGGGGTGCGGTGCAGTCGGATGGGTTTGTGGTGTTGACCTGGCCGTTGCAGGTGGTTGTTGGTGAGGGTGGTCCGGTGGGGTATGTGATGCGCCGGATTGATACTGCTGATGCGGTGGAGATTCATACGGTGAGTAATGTGGTTCCCCCGAAATCGTGGAGGGTTTCCTATGCCGCTTCGGGCTTGGTCTTGGATTCCCTGATCTCGTAGTTGACGGGCGATAGCCCGTCGGCGGCACTGTGGCGGCGTTGGTGATTGTAGAAG
>NZ_JACBJQ010000190.1 GCF_013404075.1 Mycolicibacterium vinylchloridicum | reverse complement strand
TGTACCTGGCCATCAGGTTGGTCACAGTCTGCTGATGGGCGGTAGGCCTCCGAGTGCGCTGTGACGGCGTTGAGTGTTGTAGACGGTTAGCCATGGCGCAAGGGCTTGGGCGCGGTCGTCGTTGGAGTTGAAGGCTTGCCGGTAGGCCCATTCGGTTTGCAAGGTCCGGTTGTAGCGCTCAGCCTTTCCGTTCTGCCACGGGCAGTGCGGGCGGATGAACACATGCCTGGCGCCGAGGCGCTCGACGGCGGTGGCAAAGGCCGCTGATCGGCGGTAGCTGAGGTGGTTGTCAGTGATGACCCGCTCGATGCGGTCGATGCCGTGGGCGGCGAAGTAGTCGGCTGCCCGGGTCAGGAATCCTGCACAGCTGTGGCCTTTTTCGTCGGGCAGGATCTCGGAGTAGGCCAGCCTGGAATGGTCATCGACCATCGAATGCACGTAGTCATAGCCGATGCCACGGCCTCGGACTTCTTCCCGTCGGCCATGGGCGCGCCAGCCGCCGCCGCGGGGAATGCGACCGAGCTTTTTGACATCGACATGCACCAGCTCGCCGGGGTGCTCGCGTTCGTAGCGCACCGCGGTGGCTTTGGAGGCCCGGATGGGAATGCCGGTCATCGGATCACAGTCACGCAGGTAGGGCACTCCGCGCCGGTGCAGCACCCGCGACACGGTGCGAGTCGCTACCCCGAGCTTGACCCCGATCTCCTCAGGGCCGCAGCGGTGGCGTCGCCGCCAGGCCACGATCTGGTTCTCCACCGCCGGTGGAGTCCGGGTGGGCATCGTGTGCGGCCTCGAGGAACGCTCGTGCAAACCGGCTTCACCCTCGGCCTCGTAGCGACTGATCCAGGTGTGCACACACTTGCGCGACAGACCCATTGCCGCAGCAATATGGGCCTTGGCCCACCCGTCTTGATACCGCTGAACCATCAACAGCCGGCCATGAAACGTCGTACGGGCATTACGGTGGGACACGAGAACCTCCGGTGGGAAGTGGGCCTTAGACAAGCCACACCCCACCCGGAGGTTCTCTTCACATCAAGCCAACACGCCTGCTACCAACGTCATGGCCAAGTACA
>NZ_JACBJQ010000019.1 GCF_013404075.1 Mycolicibacterium vinylchloridicum | reverse complement strand
AATAGCCTGATCAGTTGCTATTGCCTCGGTTGCTATTCGTTGTCTCCGCCGGTGGAGACGGTGGCATCCAGAGCACCCGTCACCGCAGCCCCACGGGCACCGGGCCACACCCAGTCCCGCACCTCGGGGATGTCGTCGCCGTAGGCCCGGGTGTATTCGCGGGCCTCGAGGCGCTTGTCGACCATCTGCTGGCGCAGGGTGGCGCACCGCGACTGCAGCGTCTCCACCCGGTCGATCACGTCGATGACGAGGTGGTAGCGGTCCAGGTCGTTGAGCATCACCATGTCGAACGGCGTCGTGGTGGTGCCCTCCTCCTTGTAGCCGCGGACGTGGATGCGGCTGTCGTTGCTGCGGCGGTAGGTCAACCGGTGGATCAGCCAGGGATAGCCGTGGTAGGCGAAGATGACGGGCTTGTCCGGGGTGAAGATCATGTCGAAGTCCCGGTTGGACAGCCCGTGCGGATGCTCGGTGTCGTCCTGCAGGCGCATCAGGTCGACCACGTTGACGAAGCGGACCCGCAGCTCGGGCAGGTGCCGGCGCAGCAGGTCGACGGCGGCCAGCGCCTCCAGTGTCGGCACATCGCCGGCAGCGGCGATCACCACGTCCGGGTTCTGCCCGACGGTCTCGTTGCCCGCCCATTCCCAGATGCCCAGTCCCCGGGTGCAGTGCGCGATCGCCTCGTCCATGGTGAGGAAGTTGGGGTGCGGCTGCTTGCCGGCGACGACGACGTTGACGTACTGGCGGGAGCGCAGGCAGTGATCGTAGGTCGACAGCAGCGTGTTGGCATCCGGTGGCAGGTACACCCGCACGACCTCGGCCCGCTTGTTGACGACGTGGTCGATGAATCCGGGATCCTGATGGCTGAAACCGTTGTGGTCCTGGCGCCAAACATGGCTGGACAAAAGGTAATTGAGGCTCGCGATCGGTCGCCGCCACGGAATGTGGTTGGTCACCTTGAGCCACTTCGCATGCTGGTTGAACATCGAGTCGATGATGTGGATGAACGCCTCGTAGCAGTTGAACAGCCCGTGGCGGCCGGTCAGCAGATAACCCTCGAGCCAGCCCTGGCACTGGTGCTCGGACAGCATTTCCATCACCCGGCCCGCGCGGGCCAGATGCTCGTCGACCTCGGGCCCGACGAACTCGGCATTCCACTGCTTGTCGGTCACCTCGAAGACGGTCTGCAGACGATTCGACGCGGTCTCGTCGGGCCCGAAGATGCGGAAGTTGTCCGGGTTGAGCCGGATCACCTCGGTCAGCCACCGGCCGAGGACCCGGGTGGCTTCGGCGACGGTGGCGCCGGGCGCGGGAACGTCGACGCCGAAGGTCCGGTAGTCCGGCAGCCGCAGATCCTTGAGCAGCAATCCGCCATTGGTGTGCGGGTTGTCGCTCATCCGCAGCTGGCCGGCCGGCGCCAGTGACGCGATGGCCGGGTCCAGCTTGCCGTCGGCGTCGAACAGGTCCCCGGCCCGATACGACGCCAGCCAGTCGGCCAGCACCTGCAGGTGTTCGGGGGTATCGCGGGCGCTGGCCAGCGGGACCTGGTGGGCCCGCCACGAACCGGTGGTCTTCTTGCCGTCGATGGTGGCCGGGCCGGTCCAGCCTTTGGGGGTTCGGAACACGATCATCGGCCAGGCGGGTCGCTCCTCGGATGGCGCGGCTTTGATCTCGGCGATCCGGTCCATTACCTCATCGAGCAGCGCGGCGAACCGGCGGTGAGCGTCGGCGTGATCGGTCGATCCGTCGTCGGGCACCTCGAAGAAGTACGGTTGGTGCCCCAATCCGACCATCAGAGAACGTAATTCGTCTTCGGGGATGCGCGCCAGCACTGTCGGATTGGCGATCTTGTAGCCGTTCAGATGCAGGATCGGCAGCACCACACCGTCATTGGCGGTGTTGACGAACTTGTTGGAATGCCAGCTGGTGGCCAGCGCACCCGTCTCCGCCTCGCCGTCGCCGACGACCGCGACCACCAACAGATCGGGATTGTCGAAGGCCGCCCCGTAGGCGTGGGACAGTGCGTAGCCCAGCTCACCGCCCTCGTGGATCGAACCGGGGGTCTCGGGGGCCACGTGCGACGGGATCCCGCCGGGGAAGGAGAATTGGCGGAACAGCCGGCGCAGGCCCTCGGTGTCTTCGGTGATGTCGGGGTAGGTCTCGGTGTAGGTGCCGTCCAGGTAGGCGTTGGCCACCAGCCCGGGGCCGCCGTGGCCGGGACCGGTGAGATAGATGGTCGACTGCTCGCGCTCCTTGATCACCCGGTTCAGATGCGCGTAGAGGAAGTTCAGCCCGGGAGTGGTGCCCCAATGACCCAGTAGTCGGGGTTTCACGTCGTCGCGCGTGAGCGGCGACCGCAGCAGCGGGTTGTCCAGCAGATAGATCTGACCGACCGAGAGGTAGTTGGCGGCACGCCACCAGCCGTCGAGTTGGGCGATGGTCTCTTCGCTTATCGACTTCATGTCCCCATCAAACGCCGATCGGCGCGACCGCGCCTCCGGGGCACCATTTGTTCACGGACCGCTCCACTACGCTGACCGACATGCTGGGCTTCGCGTTGCCGCAATTCGGTGAATCCGCCCATGCCGAGCTGGCCCGATTCGCCTCGACCGCCGAGCAACTCGGTGCTGAGAGCCTGTGGGTGGGCGATCGGCTGCTGGCCGCGGTGGAGCCCTCGGTCGGCTACGGTGGCAGGGACACGGTTCCGCTGAACTTCCGCACGAGCCTGGATCCGTTCACCGCGGTGGCGGTCGCCGCGGCGGTGACGACCTCGGCTCGGCTGGGGTTCAGTGCACTGGTGGCGCCCTGGTATTCGCCGGTACCGCTGGCCCGGCAACTGACCAGCCTCGACGTGGTCAGCCACGGGCGGGTGCTGGCCGGGTTCGGGATCGGGTGGTCACCGGAGGAGTACCAGGCGGCCGGTGCTTCGTTCGCCCGACGGGGCGCCCAGCTCGACGAGATCCTCGACGCCCTCGACGCGTTGTGGACCACCGATCCGGTCTCCTTCGACGGCGACCAGCACCGTATCCCGCCGTCGTGGGTGAGCCTCAAACCCGTTCAGCAGCCGCACCCGCCGGTCTATCTGGGTGCCTTCTCGGCGGCCGGCCTCGCGCGCATCGGCCGCCGCGCCGACGGTTGGCTGGCCGTCGCCGGCGTTCCCGGCGACGTGGGCATCGACCGGCTGGCCGCCCAGCGCCGAACGATCGACAGGGCAGCGCACGCGGCGGGGCGTGACCCCGCGGCCATCGCCACGCACGTCCGGATCAATGTCGCGCCGGAAACGCCGATCGAAACGGTGGTGGATGCGGTGAAAACGTTGCAGGACAACGGCTATTCCGACGCGTTTGTCGACACCCTCTACGTCGTCACCGACACCGACACCCAGCTGGAGTGGGTCGAGCGGCTGCTGGCGGTCGTCTCGTGACGGGAGCTCTGCTGGCCTCGCTGCGGGTGCTGGACCTGTGTGACGAGACCGGTGACGGGGTCACCCGGCTGCTGGCCGATCTCGGCGCCGACGTCGTCAAAATCGAACCGCCGGGCGGCAGCCCAGCTCGTCTGGCCCGGCCCACCCTGGATGGGGTCAGCGTCCCGTTCGCCCTGCACAACGCCAACAAGCGCGGCACTGTCCTCGATCCCACCGATGAGGCCGACCGTGCGCTGTTCTTCGAACTGGCCGCGGGTGCCGACATCGTCGTCGACAGCGGCACACCCGGACTGAGCGCGGCGTTCGGGACGTCGTGCGCCGAGCTGGCCGATCGGTTCCCGGCGCTGGTGACCATGTCGGTCACCGATTTCGGGACGCAGGGTCCGCACGCATCCTGGCGGGCCACCGATGCCGTGCTTTACGCGATGTCGTCGGCACTGTCCCGCTCGGGCCCAACCAGCGGCACACCGGTGCTGCCCCCGGCCGGCATCGCGTCGGCCACCGCCGCGGTACAGGCAGCCTGGGCTGTACTGGTAGCATACTTTAATCGATTACGCTGTGGTACAGGCGATTACGTCGACTTCTCGCGGTTCGACGCGGTGGTCCTGGCGCTGGATCCGCCGTTCGGCACCCAGGGTCAGGCCGCGACGGCCCGCAACTCGGCCTCGGGGTGGCGCGGCAGGCCGCGCAACCAGGATTCCTATCCGATCTTCGCGTGCCGGGACGGCTACGTCCGGCTCTGCGTGCTGGCGCCACGACAGTGGCACGGCATGCGGGCGTGGCTGGGGGAACCCGAGCAGTTCCAGGATCCCCGGTTCGACTCGATCGCGGCCCGTACGAAGGCATTCGGCGAACTGAGCCAGTTGATGGCGGCATTGTTCGCCGACCGGACGATGAAGCAGCTGGTGGCCGAAGGTCAGGCGCACGGGGTGCCGATCGCCGCCGTCCTTGCTCCGTCGCAGGCATTGGATTCCGAACACCTCACCGAGGTCGGCGCCCTGCTCGACACCGATCTGGCAGCCGGTGTACCCGCCCGGGTCCCGGTCGGCTACTGGGTGGTCGACGGCACCCACGCCGGTTACCGCACCCCGGCGCCCGGCCTCGAATCCACCGATAGGCGTTGGCAGTCAACACAATTCACTCCCGGAGCGACCGGTCGCATCGGCGACCGGCCGCTGCAGGGGATTCGGGTGCTGGATCTGGGCGTCATTGTCGCGGGCGGAGAGCTCAGCCGGCTGTTCGCCGACCTGGGCGCCGAGGTGATCAAGATCGAGAGTTCGAGCTATCCCGACGGGCTGCGCCAGAAGGGCCCGGATCAGAAGATCAGCGAGGCGTTCGCCCGGGCGCATCGCAACAATCTGGGCCTTGGCCTGGAGTTGCGTACTCCGGCCGGTGCCGAGGTGTTCAGCCGCCTGGTCTCGGCATCGGATGCCGTGTTCGCCAACTTCAAGCCGGGAACCCTTCCCGCACTGGGCTTTTCCCATGAGCGGCTACAGGAGCTCAATCCTGGTCTGGTGCTTGCCGAAAGTAGCGCTTTCGGCGACACCGGCCCGTGGAGCAAGCGGATGGGCTACGGCCCGCTGGTGCGGGCCACCATCGGGGTGACCCGATTGTGGACGTCGCAGGAGCCGCCCGCCCCCGCCGCGCGGCACGCGTTCTATGACGCGACAACGATCTTCCCCGACCATGTCGTCGGAAGGATCAGCGCGATCGGCGCCCTTGCCGGGCTGATCCGGCGGGCGCGTGAGGGCGTCGGTGCCCGTATCCACGTGTCCCAGGCCGAAGCTGTCATCAATCAACTCGACACGCTGTATGTCACGCTGGCCGCCGCGGCGACGGGGCAGCATCGGGTCGATCCGGATCCGACTGCGAACCTGGTGCTGGCGTGCGCCGGTGACGATGAGTGGTGTGTGGTGTCTGTGTCGGATGCCCATCGGGCGGCGATCGCGTCGGTGACCGGGCAGACTGCCCTGGCCGATTGGGTGGCGGATCGGTCGCCGCTGGAGGCCGCCGAGGCGCTTCAGGCCGCCGGGGTTCCCGCCGGCCCGATGTACCGGGCCGGCGACCTACCCGACGAGCCGCAGCTTGCGTCCCGAAATGTGTTCAGCGACATGGTACATCCGCTATTCGATCGACCACTGCGCACCGAGGCGGGCCCGGCGCCCTACCGCCAGATTCCGCCTGCCCCGCAACGCCCCGCGCCGCTTCCCGGTGCCGACACCCGCCGAATCTGCCGAGATGTGTTGGGCATGGCCGACGATGACATCGATCAATTGATCGCCGACGGGGTGTTGTTCACATCCGCAGGCGACACCGAAACCACAGGAGTGACCAGATGAGCACGGCGGCAAAGATTTTCATCGACGGCGAGTTCCGAGTCGCCGAGCAGGTGCAGCCGGTGATCGAAGCGGCCACCGGCGAACCGCTCGGTGACGGCGCCAGCGCCACCGAAGCCGATATCGACGCCGCGGTCGCCGCGGCACGGGTGGCGCTGCCCGCCTGGCAGTCCGCCTCACCGGATCACCGCGCGGAGCTGCTGGCCACGTTCGCCGCCGCCCTGGACCGGCGCGCAAAAGGCACCGACGAATTGGTGACCCGGGAGAACGGCATGCCGATGGCGTTGTCCCGCGGGGCCAATGGCCGGTTCCCGGCCGCGCTGGTGCGTTACTACGCCCAGCTGATCACCGAGACGCCGATCGAGGAGATCCGTCCGAGCATGATCGGGCACACCGTTGTGCGCCGTGAGGCCGTCGGCGTGGTGGCCGCCATCGTGCCGTGGAACTACCCGCAGGCGCTGGCCGCGTTCAAGCTGGCCCCGGCGCTGGCGGCCGGCTGCACGGTGGTGCTGAAGGCCGCGCCCGAGACGGCGTTGGATGCCTTGGTGTTCGCCGAGGCCGCCGCCGAAGCCGGGCTGCCTGCCGGTGTCCTCAATATCGTGCCGGGCGGCGCGGCCGCGGGCGCCTATCTGGTGGCCCATCCCGGCGTCGACAAGGTCACGTTCACCGGCTCGACCGCCGCCGGGCGCACGATCGGTGAGGTGTGCGGCAGGCTGCTCCGGCCGGTCACGCTGGAGCTGGGCGGGAAGTCCGCGGCGATCATTCTCGACGACGCAGATCTGGATGCCACGATGAAGGGACTGCGCACGGCCTCGTTCGTGAACAACGGCCAGACCTGCCATCTCAGTTCGCGGATCCTGGCGCCGCGATCGCGCTACGGCGAGGTGCTGGATGCGCTGGTCACCATGGTGAGCGGGCTGAAAGTCGGCGACCCACTGGACACGTCGACCGAGATCGGCCCGTTGGTCAGTGCCCGTCAGCGCGATCGGGTACTTGGCTATATCGAATCGGGCAAGAGCAGCTCGGCGAAACTCGTTGTCGGCGGCTCGGTTCCGGCAGATCAACACCGCGGCTGGTTCGTCTCGCCGACGGTCTTCGCCGACGTCGACAATGGCGACCGCATCGCGCAGGAAGAGATCTTCGGCCCCGTGCTCGCGGTGATCCCGTACGACAGCGACGACGAGGCCGTCGCGCTGGCCAACGACAGCGAGTTCGGGCTGGCCGGAACGGTGTGGTCGACCGACGACGAGCGGGCCACCGAGGTGGCCAGGGCGGTGCGCACCGGAACCGTCGGAATCAATGACTATCAGCTGGATTTCCGGGCGCCGTTCGGGGGAGTGAAGGCCAGCGGCATCGGCCGCGAGCTGGGGCCCGAGGGGCTCGAGGCGTTCTTCTCGCTCAAGTCGATCTACCGGGTCGGACCCGCCGAAAGCTGAGTGGCCACGTGTGACACGACTGTGGTCGGATGCGTGTCACACGTGGCCACAGGCCCAGCCGGAGTTACCCGGTGCCGATGCAGCCGACGCCGTTGACGCAGCCACCGGCACCGCCGGGTCCGGCGCCGCCCTGGACACCTGGGGCCGATCCGCTGACACCGCCGGGTCCGGCGCCGCCCTGGACGCCTGGGGCCGACCCGCTGACACCACCCGGCCCGGCGCCGCCCTCGACGCCTGGGGCCGACCCGCTGACACCACCCGGTCCGGCGCCACCGGAGACTCCGGGTGCCGTGCCCGTCACGCCGCCGGGCGCAGTACCGGTGCCGCCGGGAGCGGGAGCCATGGTGTCGGTCGGACTGGTGGTCGTGGTCATCTCGGTCGTGGTAGGTGTCGTCGTCGTGGTCGACGTCGACGAATTACCGGAATCGCCGCTGCCTCCGCAACCGACGGCCAACGTCAGCACCGCAGCTCCACCGACCAATGTCATTGCGGCCCTGGAGAACATATTCGAACCGATACCCATCCGGCCCTCACTTCCTTGTTAGGGGACAACTCCGCGTACCCGCAGAGCCCCCGAACAAACCCTGGGGCCGCCCCGGTTCAGTTCAGCGAGCCCCAGAAATCGGCGAGCACCTGCGCCGCACGCTCGGGATCCTGAAGCATCCACCAGTGCCCGAGACCGTCGAGCACCTCGGTGCGGGCGCCCGCTCGCGCGGCAGCCTCCCGGCGCAGGTCATCATTGCCGACGTAGGTGTCTTCGGTGGCCAGCAGCGAGAGCCCGGGGCGGGCCGCGGCGTTGCCGAGCGACCGTCCCGCCTGGGCCATCGCCGGTTGGGTGGCCGAGCGGTACAGCGCCAGGATGGCTCGGCCCATCTCCGGACCCTGTGCGACGGCCAGTTCGGCGGCGACGTCGTCGGGTATCCCGAGCCCCACGAGCTGGGCGACCCGGTCGTCGACCGAGCCGCCGATCATCGCCTCGACCAGTTCTTCGCCGGCACCCGGGGTCTGCCACACCTGCGCCATGTCATGCCAGACGTAGTCGGGATGCAGGATGCCCAGCACATCGCTGGCCCAGCTGCGCACCAGTTCCGGGCGGTGCATCACGAGGTTGATCACATGGCCGCCGCCCCAGTCGTGGCCGACCAGGTCGACGGGGCCCTCGACGTGTTCGAGCTCGGCTTCCAGCCAATCCCGGTACGCCAGATAGGTCATCGGGAAATCCGCGGGAAGCGGCGCCCCGAATCCCGGCGGGGACAACCGCACCACATCGTCGCGACCCAGTGCGGCGACCAGCGGGCCCCAGATCGCGTCGGTCTCCGGATTACCGTGCACCAGAACCACCGTCATGGCGACATCCTGACACGGCCTGCTAGGTTTTGACATCCGTCAAATAGCGCCATGACTTTCGAAAGGGGCCGTCCATGGATCCGCGGACGCCGGTACTCGTCGCGGCCGGACAGGTCAACCAGCACGACGACGCCGACATCGAGCCCGTCGACCTGATGGCCGCGGCCGCGCGTGAGGCTGCCGACCCGCGGGTGCTGCAGGCAGTCGACGCGATCCGCGTGGTCAACCTGCTCTCGTGGCGCTACCGCGATCCCGGCCTGCTGCTGGGCCAGCGACTCGGTGCGCCGGAAGCTGCGACTCGATACACCGGAGTCGGCGGCAATACGCCGCAGTCGCTGGTGAACCAGGCCTGCCTGGACATCCAGAACGGCCGTGCGGAGGTCGTTCTGCTCGCCGGCGGGGAGACCTGGCGTACCCGGATGCGGTTGCGCGCCAAGGGAATCAAACCGGATTGGACCCGCCAGGACGATTCCGTAGCGGTGCCGCCCGGCGGCGAGGACGTACCCATGTCGGGTCCGGCCGAAGACCGCATCGGGCTCGACCGGCCCTCGTTCGTCTACCCGCTGTTCGAGCAGGCGTTGCGGATCGCCAACGGGGAGTCCGTCGAGGCGCACCAGCGCCGGATCTCCGCACTGTGGGCAGGGTTCAGCGAGGTGGCGGCGGCCAATCCGAACGCATGGAGCCGGGACGCGCGCACCGCCGAACAGGTCGGGCTGGCCGGCCCGGACAACCGCATGATCAGCTGGCCCTATCCCAAGCTGATGAATTCGAACAACATGGTCAATCAGGCCGCGGTGGTCATCCTGTGCTCGGCCGAGAAGGCGACCTACCTGCAGATCCCGCGCGATCAGTGGGTGTTTCCGTATGCGGGCACCGACGCCCACGACACCTACGCGGTGTCCGAACGCTACGAACTGCACCGCTCGCCGGCGATCCGGATCGGCGGGCGCCGCGCCCTGGAACTGGCCGGCGTCGGGATCGACGATCTCGACCACGTCGACATCTACTCGTGCTTCCCATCGGCGGTGCAGGTGGCGGCCAACGAGCTGGGGCTGCCCACCGACGACCCGCAGCGGCGGTTGACGGTGACCGGTGGGCTCACCTTCGCCGGCGGGCCGTGGAACAACTACGTCATGCACTCGATCGCCACCATGGCCGGGTTGTTGCGCGCCAATCCGGCCGCCCGCGGCCTGATCACCGCCAACGGCGGCTACCTCACCAAACACAGCTTCGGCGTCTACAGCGCCACGCCACCGCCGACCCCGTTCCGCTGGGAAGACGTCCAGGCGGAGGTCGACCGCGAGCCCACCCGCCCCGCGGTCGTCGAATTCGACGGCGAGGGCACGGTGGAGTCCTGGACCACGCCGTACGACCGCGACGGGCGACCGGAGAAGGCGTACCTGACAGTGCGCACCAGCGACGATGCCCGGGCCATGGCCCTCATCGCGGATCCCGACGCTGCCGCGGTCACTGTGGCCGAGGACATCGCGGGCGCCAAGGTGCGGGTGCACGCCGACGGCCGGGCCACCCTGTCCTGAGGCATACCCCGGATGTTGTTTGGGCAGCCGCCACCCCGGATGTCGTTTGGGCAGCCGCCACCCCGGATGTTGTTTGGGCAGCCGCCCAAAGGTCGATATTTTCGCCCGGACCTGCCTATTCTCGTCGGAGCAGGACGGGGGAAGTAGGGCCTGGCATGCAGATTCTGCTCACGGAGGTCACCGGAGAGCTAGGTCGTGCCCTCGCCCAGAGCTTGCTGGCCGCCGGCCACGACGTGTACGGCATCGCCGAGCGGCCCCACCGTGACCTCGATCCCGGCGTCACCTTTGTGTGCGCAGCCCTGTCCCACCCGGCCCTGTACCGGCTGGCCGAGCACGCCGACGTCGTCATCGATCTGCCGGCCGAGGGGCCCGACACGACCCGGTGTGCGGACGTGGCCAGGATCTGCGACGCCGCCGCGCGAGGAGGTGCCCGGATCGTCTTCCCGTCGCTGTCCCTGATTGCCCCGGACACCTGGCAGCAGGCCGAAGACCTCGTCAGCACCGGCTGGGCCCCGAACCTGGTGGTGCGCATCGCCGCGCCGCTGGGCCGCCAGGCCGATGCCCTGGTCTGCCGGTCGGTCGCGGCACTGCTGGACACCGACGCCACGGAGCCACTGCGGGTGCTACACGTCGACGACCTCATCCGATTTCTGGTCCTTGCCGCGGGCACCGACCGCACCGGCGTGGTCGACCTGGCCGCCGCCGACACCATCACAGCGACATCCGCGCACCGGATCCTCGGCGGAGCGGACCCGCGACCCAAGGTGCGCGGGGTCCCGGGCTGGCGCCGGCTGTTCCCGCCTTTAGATCTTGAACCCCTGCGAACCCAGTGGGACTTCGAATGCGGTTGGGGTGCAAGCGAAGCCGTCATCGATACGGTACGCGGGCTGCAGGGTCGCAGGATGGGACCGGGCGGTGCGGTCGCAGTCCCGGGCCGAATCCCGATGCCGGTCTCTGCCGTTCCACGGGCGGTCGGCGCCGGCGTGCGACCCGCCGCATCCGATGGAACCGACGGCGAGTTCGACGACCACGTGGACCCGCGGTTCCCGATGTTCGTCGCCAGCCCACTACACCAAGCCGCCGGACCGCTCACCCCGATGTCGTTGGATCTGCACCTGCCGGGCCTGCGCATCGCCGGGCGGGCACTGTCTCAATTACTGGACCTGCGCGGGGCGGTGGGCGGCGAGTGGGAAAACCGGCTGGTGGCGGTTTTCGGCCATCGGATCTATCTGGGCGCATCGGCCCTCGCGGCTGCTGAGCCCCGAATCCCCAGTCGTGCTGCGGTTTTGGCGCACCGTCTGCGCGGCGCATCCGGCGAGCCGGCCGCGCAGGGTCTGCTCGCCTCGATCACGGGCAGCCTCGCGACGAACCGCCTGACCTCCTCGGCGCGGATGTACGGCCGGCACCTGCGCGCCTACCGCGACGCCGCTGACACCGAGCGGCGCGGCGTTGAGAAGCTCGTGCTGTTGCGGGACGCCCAGCTGGGTGCGCGAATCCGTATGTTGCGCAGCAGGGTTCACGAAGGCTGGGTGTTGTCTGCGCTCGCCCTGCTGCTGGCCGAGGCGGCCCCCGCGCAACTGGACGGCGCGGGGGAGACGGTCAGTATCCGCGCCGAGATCGACTCACTGGCGCGAGTGTTGCGTGCGCATCCCTATGCGCGTACCGCACTGGAAGCCGGCGACGTGGCGGCCGCACGTACCGCGGCGCCGATGCTCGCAACGGCATTCGATGCCGCCCTGGCCCATGTAGGGCACCGCGGCCCGGGTGCGGTCGAGCTCGCCGCCTGCGTGCTTGCCGACCGGCCCGACGCGATCACCGCGGCGGCGGCGCGGGTGCCGAGTACGTCACGGTACGAGGACCAGCCGACACCGACCGGCGCACAAGCGTGCCGGGCACTGGCGTATGACACCACGATGCGGTTCACCCACCAACTTCGGCTTGCGGTACGGGAATTGGGCCGGCGACTGGTGGCCGAGGACAAGCTCACGGCACCCGGCGACGTCTTCTACCTGACCGTCGAGGAAGCCCTCTTTCCACCAGCCGACAGCCGCCTGCGGATCAAGCGCCGAATCGCCGAACGGGAACGGTTGCAGGCCATCAGGCTCCCCACGGTGATCGACTCTGCATGGACGTCTGTGGCCAGGCCCGGCACCGCACAGGTCGACGACCAGCTGCAGGGGACGGGGCTGTTTCCCGGCATCGTGGAGGGCACCGTCCGGGTCCTCGATTCGGCAGCCGACGCAGGCCTGCAGGCCGACGACATCGCTGTCATCGCCTCCGCCGACGTCGAATCCGTCCCGCTGTTCGGGACGCCCGCCGCAGTGCTCACCGAGACCGGATCCGCCCTGTCGGATGTGGCCGGCGCCGCCGCCGAAATCGGGGTGCCGTTCGTGGCCGGTGTCACCGACGGCAGCGCGAGGCTGTGCTCGGGCATGCGGGTCCGTGTCGACGGTTCCGCCGGGCTGAT
Source organism: Mycolicibacterium vinylchloridicum (assembly GCF_013404075.1). Classification (GTDB taxonomy): domain Bacteria; phylum Actinomycetota; class Actinomycetes; order Mycobacteriales; family Mycobacteriaceae; genus Mycobacterium; species Mycobacterium vinylchloridicum. Next base: position 114,498 of record NZ_JACBJQ010000019.1, on the reverse strand, counting down.
CACGGTGCTTGCCCTGGACTGCGAAGTCGTGGGGGCGTGACCGGGGTATACCGTGGCCGGGTGATGTGGCGGACGATCGCGAAGCTCTCGGCACTGTGGTACGTGCTGATCATCGTGCCTGCCGTGATCGGCACCAAGATGCTGGAGCACGTCGGTTCAGCGGCGGCCACCGGCCGGGTGCTGGGGGTGTGGCTGGTCGGCTATGTCGCACAGTTCGTTGTGTTCCTGATGATTTCGCGCCGGTCGCCGCGCCCGGTGATGCTGGGATGGTTCATCTCGTCGATGATTCCCTGGGCTGCCTATTGGACGGCACCGCTGTCGCTGTGGTGGCTGGTGTTGTGGACCGCGGTGGTCGTCGGCTACACGGCGTGGCTGCTGCGGGGCGTCGCAGAGGTGGACCGGCTGCGGCGCGACGGGGTGCGCGGCACCGGTGTCGTGCTCGAGGTGATCAGGCCGGTGTTCAACGTCGTGGTCAACAAGGACGCGGGACGCCGTGTGCTGCGGCTGAGCATTGAACGATCCGATGGCGCACCGTCTTACGAGGCCCGACTGACCGGGACATTCCTCCTCGGCGAAGTTCCCGAGTCTGAGGACCGGGTGGCGGTTCGTATCGACCCGAATCGGCCGGACCACATCGAACTGATCGAGGACGAGCCGATCCTGCGGGCGGCGCCGCAGCCCGACGATCTCGAGCCCGAGGTCGCCGAGCGATTGCACACCTTGAAGACCATGCGGGACCGCGGCGATCTGACCGATGCCGAATTCGCCACGGCCCGCAAAAGAATCCTCGATCCGGACTCAGCCACCGACTAGTTCACGCAGCCGCAGCGCGTTGCGGACGGCGTGACCCTGGCCGTCGTTGTTGAAGTAGACCAGCACCCGCCGGTCCTGGTCCTGCCACTGCCTGATCCGCTCCGCCCACCACCGCAGGTCGTCGTCGGTGTAGTCGCCCGCATAGATGGGGGCGGTGTCGGGGCCGTGCATGCGCACGTAGACGAAGTCCGTGGTGGCGCGCAGTACGCAGGGCAACCCGGGCCCGCTCATCACGACGTAGGCGGCGCGGTGCGCTTCGAGTACCTGGTAGACCACGGGGTGATCCCAGGACGGGTGACGCATCTCGAGGGCCACCCTGATCCAGGCCGGCACCAGGGAGAGGAAGTGCTCCAATCGAGCGTCGTCGCGCTCGAGATCGGGATGCAGTTGCACCAGAACCGCTTCCCGCTTGTCACCAAGGGCTCGTTGGCAGCGCTCGATGCGCTCGACCCACTCTTCGGGCGAGTTCAGTCGCCGGTAGTGGCTGAGGCCACGGTGGGCCTTGACAGTCATGGTGAATCCGGCGGGCAACCGGGTGCGCCAGCCTGCGAAGGTGGCGTCCTTGGGCCAGCGGTAGAAGCTGGCGTTGAGTTCGACGGTGTCGAAGACCTCGGCGTAGCGGGCCAGCCGTTTGGCTACCGGCAGCCCGGGGCGATAGAGCACCGAGTCCCAGTGGTCGTAAGACCATCCCGACGTGCCGATGCGGACGGTCGACGCCGTCAACCGATCACGTCGCGCATGTCGTCGTCGAGGGAGACCCGCACCAGTGCGGCGGCCAGCGGGGCGACCGCCCGCCCGCTGAGCGTAGCCAGTTTTTTCGCGTCCCTGGGCAGCCCCAACTCCTTCGCGGTGTCCAGTGCCCGCTTGTCGAAATACGGCCGGACCCAAGGCCATACGTCCTGCACCTCACGCAGGAAGATATCGGCTCCGGTGTCGCCGATTCCGGCGAATTGCTTGAGCAGCACTTTGGCCTCCCGGGCGTCGGGCTTGGCGATCCGGGCCAGCAGACGGAGGTCGCCGCGGTAGTCCGTGTCGACCCGGTTGGCCAGGTCGGTGAGCCTGGAGGCCGAACTCTCGTCGTAGCGCACATAGCGCGCCCGGCCCATTGCCTCGATCATCGTAGACCGCTCGGCGGTCAGAACCGAGTTCGGTGTGCGCAGCCCCGCGTGAAACAGTTCCCTGGCCGCCCGCATCGCGATGGTGGCGTCGATCGGCTTGCTGGCAAGCATGCACAGCACCAACAGTTGGAACAGCGGCATCGGGGCGTCGCGCAGGCTGATCCCGGCTTCGGCGGCGTACGTCATGCCCGCGTGTTTGCGCAGGCGGCGAACCAGATCCCGGGCCTCCCAATCGTCCATTCGGTTTTCGATACCCGCCAAGCCCGCACACAAAACGAGATTTACTCCAGCGTAAGCGATTTCGGATTATTGACGCGGCAGGCGATCGGGGTCGATCAGCGCTTCGTATCGCGCCAGGCGACCATCCTCTCCAGCGTGCTGAGGTCGTACTTGCCATCGGCGGCCCGGACTTCGGTGTGAAACAGCGTCGCTCCAGCCGCCAGGTAACTGTCAGCCGATTCGGGGTTCGCCCACAGCGTGGAACGCTCGATGTCGCTGTCTGCGCGGCCGAATTCAGCGGCGAGCTCGGCGACGCGAGCGCTGGCCTCACGGTAGGAGTCGATGGGCAAGAAGGTGTGCCAGATGTCGGCATGGCGCGCGACGGCCGGCAAGGTGCGCTTGGGGCCGGATCCGCCGATCAGGATCGGGATCTTGCGCAGCGGCGCCGGGTGCAACAGCTCGAACCGGCGCTCGATACGCAGCAGGCCATCGTCGAACAGGTCGGCCCGGGACTTGACGGTTCCGAAGTCGAATCCATAAGTGGTGTAATCCTTTTCGTACCAGCCCGCGCCGACACCCAGGATGGTACGCCCACCGTTGATGTGGTCGACAGTGCGCGCCATGTCGGCGAGCAGGTCGGGATTGCGGTAGCCGATTCCGGCCACCAGCAGCCCGAGTTCGGCACGAGAAGTGATCTCACCCCAGGAGGCCAGTGCCGTCCAGCCCTCGAAGTTGTTCACATCGGGCTGTACGGAAGCCAAGATCGGCTTCGCATCGACGATCGCTTCGACGAACGGGGCATGGAAATGGTCGTAGCCGAAGATGACGTCCGCCCCGATCTCCTCCGCGTGCAGCACAGCCTGGCGCCAGGTGGCGTAATCGGGGGTTTCGGCCGGCTGAATCTGAACGGCGACGCGCACGGGATAGGTCATTCACGCGACAAGCACGACGCACGGACATTTATTCCGGGTTCACTTCGCGGGCAGGGTTTTCGCGTGACTCACCCCGCGGGCCACCCAGCTTTCGAGCTGACGTTTGGTGCGGACGCCGTCGTCGCCGACCCGGATCCAGCCGCGGGTCTCGCGCCCCGCCATCACCATCGGTTCGGTGTGCTCGCGGGTCAGCAGCTCGGCGGTGTCATCGGGCGGTATCCGCACCATCAAACCGCCGTGACCGCTGGCGACAACGGCCATGTTGCCGTTGATCAGGAATGCCAGGCCGCCGAACATCCGTTTCTCGTCGACACCCGTTTCGGCGGCCAGCAGTTCACGCAGCCGGTTCGCCAGATCTTCGTCGTAGGCCATCCAAAGACCGTAATGCCGGCCGCCGACAATGTGTCGGGGCCGGCATGACGAAACGGTCAGGCCGCAGTGGTCGCCGCCTCGGCCACCGGCTCCAAAGCCTGGGCCACGATCTCGGCGACATCGGTCATCGGCTTCACTGTCAGCGCCTCGAGCACCTCAGCCGGAACGTCGTCCAGGTCGGCCTCGTTGCGGTGCGGAATGAACACCGTCGTCAGCCCGGCACGCCCCGCGGCCAGCAACTTCTGCTTGACACCGCCGATCGGCAACACCCGGCCGTTCAGTGTGACCTCGCCGGTCATGCCCACGTCGGAGCGGACTTGCCGTCCGGTCGCCATGGACACCAGCGCGGTCACCATGGTCACACCCGCGGACGGACCATCCTTGGGCACCGCGCCCGCAGGCACGTGCACGTGGATCTTGCGGTCCAGCGCCTTGGGGTCGACCCCGAGCTCGGCAGCGTGGCTGCGGACGTAGGACAGCGCGATCTGCGCCGACTCCTTCATCACGTCGCCCAGCTGACCGGTGAGCTGCAGGCTCGGCTCACCTTCGGTGGACCCGGCTTCGATGTAGAGCACATCGCCGCCGAGACCTGTCACCGCCAGGCCGGTCGCCACGCCCGGCACCGCCGTGCGTTCGGCCGACTCCGGCGTGAACCGCGGGCGGCCCAGGTAGCCCACGAGATCCGGCTCGTCGATCGTGATCGGAGCCTGGCTCGAGTCGAGCTTCGTGGTGACCTTGCGCATCGCCTTGGCCAGCAGCCGTTCGAACTGGCGCACACCAGGTTCCCGGGTGTAGTCCGCGGCGATCTTGCGCAGCGCCTCGTCGGTGACCTCCACCTCATCAACGGTGAGCGCCGCCCGATCGCGCTGCCGGGGCAGCAGGTAATCGCGGGCGATGGCCACCTTGTCGTCCTCGGTGTAGCCGTCGATGGTCACCAGCTCCATGCGGTCCAGCAGCGCCGACGGGATGTTCTCGATCACGTTGGCCGTGGCCAGGAACACCACATCAGACAGGTCGAGATCCAGATCCAGGTAGTGATCGCGGAACGTGTGGTTCTGCGCGGGATCCAACACCTCGAGCAAGGCCGCACTGGGGTCGCCGCGGTAATCGGAGCCGACCTTGTCGATCTCGTCGAGCAGCACGACCGGATTCATCGAACCGGCCTCGCCGATGGCCCGGACGATGCGTCCGGGCAGGGCGCCGACATACGTGCGACGATGCCCACGGATCTCCGCCTCGTCGCGCACACCGCCCAGGGCGACGCGAACGAACTTGCGGCCCAAGGCCCGTGCCACACTCTCGCCCAGCGACGTCTTTCCGACACCGGGCGGCCCGGCCAGCACCATCACTGCGCCCGAACCGCGTCCGCCGACCACTTGCAGGCCGCGCTGGGCACGACGGGACCGGACGGCCAGGTACTCGACGATGCGGTCCTTGACGTCATCCAGTCCGTGATGATCGGCATCCAGGATTTCCCTGGCCGCCTTCAGATCGGTCGAGTCCTCGGTGCGGTTGTTCCAGGGCAGGTCCAGGACGGTGTCCAGCCAGGTGCGGATCCAGCCGCCCTCGGGGCTCTGCTCGCTGGAGCGTTCCAGCTTGCCGACCTCGCGCAGCGCGGCCTCGCGGACCTTGTCGGGCAGGTCGGCCGCCTCGATGCGGCCGCGATAGTCATCGCTTCCGTCGGGTTCGCCTTCGCCCAGCTCCTTGCGGATGGCGTTCAGCTGCTGGCGCAGCAGGAATTCCTTCTGCGTCTTCTCCATGCCTTCGCGGACGTCTTCGGCGATCTTGTCGTTGACCTCGACCTCAGCCAGCAGATCACCGGTCCAGCCGATCAGGATGCGCAGCCGCTCGGCCGCATCCTCGGTCTCCAGCAGCTGGCGCTTCTGCACGTCGGACAGATATGACGCATAGCCGGCGGTGTCAGCCAGTGCCGAGGGGTCGGTGATCTTGTTGACCACGTCGACGATCTGCCAGGCCTCACGGCGCTGCAGCATCGCCAGCAGGAGCTTCTTGTACTCCGCGGCAAGCGCCTTGGTGTCCTCGGTGGGTTCATCCTCGGCGACCTCGGTCACCTCCACCCACAGCGCAGCGCCAGGGCCGGTTGTCCCCGACCCGATGTGCGCGCGGCCCTCACCCCGGACCACGGCTGCCGCACCCCCACCGGGAATGCGGCCGACCTGCACGATCGACGCGATCACGCCATAGGTGGGATACCGATCGTCCAAGCGCGGGGCGATCAGGAGCTTGCCGGTGTCCGGGTTGCTCCCCGAGTCGCTTCGCTCCTGCCCGCCGGTGCGCTGTGCCGCGTCGACGGCAGCCCGGGCGGCGTCGTCCAGCGCAATCGGCACCACCATTCCCGGCAGCACGATCGGGTCGCTGACAAACAACACCGGCACAGATTTGGCTTCAGCCATCAGTCCTCCAAAGTTCAGTCTGACCGACTCAACCTTGACCGATTCCAGTTTGTTCCCCGGCTTGTTCCCGCACAAAGCAGCGAGCCTGTCGCCGGGGGGAGGCGACAGGCTCGCTGTTGTTTGTGAGTCGGACTAGCCGGCGGACGGGGTGGCCCCCAGAACGCGCTGCATGTCCGGAATCATCTGCTGCAGCTGCTGTCCCCAGTAGCCCCAGCTGTGGGTGCCGTTCGCGGGGAAGTTGAACACGCCGTTGCGTCCACCAGCCGCGAGGTAGTTGTCCATGAAGGTCTTGTTGGTCCGCAACGTGAAGCCTTCGAGGAACTGAGCGGCCATCAGGTTACCGCCGCCACCGGAGGTGTCCAGATCCGACGGCGTACCGGTGCCGCAGTAGATCCAGATCCGGGTGTTGTTGGCAACCAGCTGGTTGATGTTGACCATCGGGTCGTTGCGTCGCCACGCCGGATCAGACGACGGACCCCACATGCTCTGCGCGTTGAAGCCGCCGGCATCGTTCATCGCCAGCCCGATCAGCATCGGCCACCAGCCCTCGGACGGGTTCAGGAAGCCCGACAGCGATGCCGCGTAGGTGTACTTCTGCGGGTAGTAGATCGAGTAGGTCAGCGACGCGCTACCGGCCATCGACAGACCGACGACGGCGTTGCCGTTCGGGTCGACACCGTAGTTGGCAGCCAGGTAGGCCGGCAGTTCCTGGGTCATGAACGTTTCCCACTTGTAGGTGTAGTTCTGACCGTTGCCCTGCGACGGCTGGTACCAGTCGGTGTAGAAGCTCGACTGTCCACCCACCGGCATGACGGTCGACAGGCCCGAGCCGTACAGCCACTCGAATGCCGGGGTGTTGATGTCCCAGCCGTTGTAGTCGTCCTGTGCACGGAGACCGTCGAGCAGGTACACGGCGTGCGGGCCGCCACCCTGGAACTGGATTCGGATATTGCGTCCCATCGCGGCGGACGGGACATCGAGGTAGAGAACCGGGAGTCCGGGCTTGGAGAAGGCGGCCGCGGTCGCCGACCCGCCGACGACACCAATCAGGCCGGGCAGAGCTAGTGCGGCCACAAAGGCTGCGGCCACGCGGCGCAACCAAGTGCCTCGCAACTTATCGACGATCTTCATGACGGAAACCATCACCTTTCGTACGTGTTTCACAACCGGAGGTGAGCTGTGTGCCGGTAGCTAATCACGCGCGGCAGGCCCGACTCGGTACGCGCAGCGGTGTGGCATATCGCGGTTCGCTAACGATCAGGAGACGCGCCGGACTCGGGATCTGCGGCATCCCAACAACTTTGGACCAGTAATCCATAACAGCACGGTCACGGTCCGGCAACGATACCGTTGTGGCATGGCCGACCCCTTCGATCTGCAGCGCTTCGTCGACGCCCAGGATCGCGTCTACGATCGGGTGCTCGCCGAGCTGCGCGCCGGCGCCAAACGCAGCCACTGGATCTGGTTTATCTTCCCGCAGCTGGCCGAGCTCGGAAATAGTTCAACGGCAAAGCGTTTCGGCATCGGATCACTGGCCGAGGCGCAGGCTTACCTGGCCCACCCCATACTGGGGCCCCGGCTGCGCGAGTGCGCCCGGCTGGTGGCCGCCATCACAGACACGCCGATCGACGCGATCTTTGGCTGGCCGGACAACCTGAAGGTGCGCTCCTCGATGACATTGTTCGCCAACGCCACTGCTGACAATGCCGACTTCGTGGCGGTGCTCGACACGTTCTACGGCGGGGAGCCGGACGCGCGGACGCTGGAGCTGCTATAGCGGGCGCAGGACCAGCCAGCCCTGAGGCGGAACGACCACCTCACTGACGATCTCTTCCGGGGGTGCCGCCGTGCCGCCGACCAACCGGGCCTGACCACCGGTCAGCTTGGCCACCGGCAGCGGCATCGGTGTGTCATCGATGTTGAGCGCGACGATCAAGGCGTCGTCACCGCTGCGGGTCTCGTAGGCATAGCCGCGGTTGTCCACATGCAGCGCAGTGGTTTTGGCTTCATGCAGCCACGGGTTGCGCCTGCGCAACCCGATCAGGTACTGGTGCAGATTCCAGGTCTCGCGCCCGGCGGCGTCGAGGGGAAGCGGGGGCGCGCTGAATTCGGGTCGCACCGCGTCGTCGCCGCCGGCCCGATCTTCCTTGACCCCGCGAAAACCGAGTTCGTCACCGGCATATATCGAGGGGACCCCGCCGGTGGTGAACAGCAGCACCAGCGCGTGTGCAACCTGCTCGGGCTGTTGCAGCTGACTGGCGATGCGGGTCACGTCGTGATTGCCGACGAACGTCAGCGGAGCGAAGCGTGCCAGAAAGTCGTTGTGGCGCTGCAGTGCCCAGTCCAGCTCGTGGAAATTGCCGTCGTTGAGACTGCTCCAGATCGCCTTCCACAGCTCGTACTGGGTCACCGAGTCGACACCGGAGGCATCGACGAACGCGGTGTAATCACCGTGGATGACCTCGGCGACGAACCACGCGTCGGGATGTGCCTTGCGCACCCTCGGCAACACCGTTGCCCAGAACGTCTCGGGGACCGCGTAGGCGGCATCCAGGCGCCAGCCGTCGGCGCCGCGGTCCAGCCAGTGGTTCATCACGTCGACGGTGTAGTCGACGACGGCCGGGTTGGTGTGGTTGAGCGCGACGAGTTCGCCGTGGCCTTCGAAGGTGTGAAAGCGGCCGGGACGGCCGCGAAACCATCCGATCGACCCCGCGTCGCCGTCGTCGACGGCGCGTCGATAGCGGCCGAAATCGGTTCCGACATGGTTGAACACACCGTCGAGGAGTACCCGCAGCCCGCGCTGGTGGGCCTCGGTGACGAGGTGGTCGAAGTCGGCGTCGTCACCAAGGCGCGGGTCGATGCGGAAGTGGTCGGTGGTGTCGTAACCGTGGGTGCGCGAGGCGAATACAGGGCCCAGCGCGATGCCGGAGGTGCCGAGTTCGACGGCGTGGTCGAGCCAGTCGACGATTCGGCCCAGGCGGTGTTCTCCCGCGCCGGGCGGATCGTCGGCAGGAAAGGCGCCGACGAATCCCAGCGGGTAGACGTGCCACCAGATCGCGTGGCGAACCCAGTCGGCGCTCATGGCGCGAACTTCGCTTTGTAGAGGGCCATCATCTCGTCCTGATACCCAGGCGCGGGCCCGTCGACCACCAGCTGCGGGGCGACCGCGGTGATCGGGAGCGGCGCCACCGGCGGAAGTGGCGCCCGCCATTCGGTCAGCCACCGGGCCAGCTGTGCACCGGCGACGGCGAACACGATGCGGCCCAAGCCAACCCATGCGTGCGCGGCGGAACACATGGGGCAGTGCTCGCCGGAGGTGTAGACGGTGGCGCGGGCCCGCTGGTCGGGGGAGAGGTTGGCAGAAGACCACCGTGCGATCGCCAGCTCGGGGTGTGCGGTGGCGTCACCGCCGGCGACGTGATTGTGGTCCTCGAACAGGACCGCGCCGTCGGCATCGACGAGGATCGAGCCGAACGGCTCGTCACCCGCTGCCAGGGCGGCGCGGGCGAGTTCGACGCAGCGGCCGAGCCGCCGGATGTCCTCGTCGTCGAGCGCCACGCTGTCTCACTTTACGCAGCCGGCGGCGAATGGCGGCGTTTGCGTAGGAGCCACGAGGGATCCACCGGCGGGCCGGGGCGTCCGCGCGCCAGCGGGTAGCAGGCAAGTCCGACGATCAACGCGGCCAGGTGTCCGACCGGGGTGAACGTGGGGTTGATCAGCACCGCGCCGATGAACCAGGCGAATGCGGCGATCAGATACACCCACCGCCACGGTCGCACGATGTGATAGGTCAGCAGGCCGATGATGCCGACTACGAAGTAGCTCACCCCGATGTCGCGGGCATTGAGGTAGCGCGGCGAGACGGCCGCCTCCTGGATCTGCCAGTACAGGAATCCCTCGCTGAGGTAGGTGGCGACCACGTGGGCGATCAGCCCGGCGATCACGAAGCGCACATGGCCCAGCCAGCGTTCGGCCGGCGCAAGGAAGAGGCAGAACATCACCAGATACGGCCACCAGGCGGCGCCGTCGAGCCACAGCAGGCTGGTGATCAGCACCCGGATCGGATCGGCTGCCAGTTGGTGCAGGTTGGTCGAATCCTTGCGCAGCAGCACGATCAGATGCCAGCGGGGCAGCAGATGCTGAGCGACCGTCGTCAGGAACAGCACCGCCAACCACGTGAATGTCACCGGCGCCGAGCCGATGAAGTGCGCGATCGGCCGCGACGCGCCGCGCGCCGGGGGAACGGCCGACGCGGCCCGTTCTGACTCGTCGTGCACGTGTTGAGATTACGGCGTCAGTGGCAGCAATCCTCGGCGAAGACCTCCAGTCGGCAGGCACACGACGCCAGGATCGGCACGTCGGCACGGGCTTTGGCCAGCTCCAGCTGGCGTCCGATGATCACCGCCTCGTCCGCGCGGCCCAGCCGCTGCAGGCATTCGTGATAGCCGTGCAGGCTCCAGACGTTGCCCGGATGCTGACACGGCCGGCTCAACGCCGGGTCGAGTCCGAGGTCGGCCGCATACACCGCCGCTGCCTCCTCGACCCGTCCCTGCTCCAGCAACAGCGCACCGTAGGCGTGCCGGGTGGGTTGCATCCAGCCCCACGGTTCGTCGTAGGGGAGCGCGTCGTCGAGTGCGATCGCACGCCGTAGGTGCTCGAACGCCACGTCGAAATCACCTCTACGGTAGGCGATCTCACCGTCCAGCATGGCCGCGGCGACGGCCAGTATGTCGCGGCTGGTGTTGTTGAACAGGTAGCGCGAGTCCGGCACGGCCGCGTAGGCCGCCGCGAACGCCGCCCGCTCTGCCTCGGCCTGAGCCAGCTGACCCTTGGCCGCGTGCGCGACCCCTCGTCCGTAGTGGATGGTTGCCGTTGTGGTGCAATACAACTCGGCATCTTCTGGCAACGGCTCGGCGATCAGGTCGTCCCATCGGCCGAAGCGGATCAGCACATGCACCCGCAGCGGAACGAAGGCTTCCAGCCAGTCGGCCATCGGCGGGGATTCGATCGAGAGCAGCTCCGGTGTCAGCTGCCCGGACAGTTCGTCGGCGGCAGCCAGTGCGATCTGCGACTGGCCGGCGAACATCGCCGAGTACACGATGAAATGCAGATCGTGGGCCCGGTACAGCGAGTAGAAGTTCAGCGGCCCGCCATGTTCGACGAACCGCCGGTCGGCGACCACCGCGGATTGGTTGGCCAGCACCGAATCTCGATAGTTGCCGCACAGCACGTCGATGTGCGACGGCATGTGCTGCAGGTGGCCGGCGTCGGGGACCAAGCCGCGCAGCAGATCGGCGGCGGGCAGCGCATCCTCGGGATGCGCCGACATCTCCATGGCGTGGATGTAGAGGTGCAGCACGAACGGGTGCGCGCGGCCGGCACCGGTGCTCAGCGCCCGGTCCATCAGCGCCATGGCCTCCACCACCCGCGAGCCGGGGGCGGGCTCGCCGGTTGTGGTGTCCCACAACGCCCATGCGGTGACGTTCACCAGAGCGTCGGCGGCCAGCGCCAGCACGTCCACATCGTCGGGATACAGCTGGGCCAGTTCGGCCATCGCGTCGGCGTACGCGGCGTGGCCCGCCGCGAGCGCATCTTCGTCAGACGGATCGTCGGTGGGGAACCGGGTGGCCAGAGCGGCGATCAGCGCGTGATCGACGGCGCTGCCGCGCCCGGCGGCGGCCAACTCCAGTTCCATCCGGGCCCGCGCCAACGACGCGGCCAGGTCGACGGGGTCGAACGCCTCCCAGGCCTTGTTGTAGTTGGGCCCGATCGAATAGGCGATGCCCCACCGGGCGATCGCAAGATCGGCGTCAAGTGCCAAGGCTCGCTCGAAGCAGCTGATCGCCTCTTCGTGGTTGAAGGCATAGGCCCACACCAGTCCGCGGTCGAACCAGACCTGCGCCTGCGGCGAGGGCGTGTCGACGGGACGATGGTGGTTACCGAGGTCGTAGTACGGCTCGGTGTCGTCGAGCGGAACCGCCATGCAGCTCACCTTAGGTGAGCTCGCCCGGTCCGGATAGCGTTGCAACCGACCCGAACGAAAGGTGCACACCGTGATTCGCTGCGTGCGTTTGTTCACCGGAGCCGACGAGCAGTCCCACGTCCAGATCGGCCGCCTCGAGTTGGCGCCGGGACGAAACGACGACCTGGTGTCGGTGGCGATGGCGTCGTCTCGGGTGACCGCGGAGGAGACCGCCACCGGCGGCACGCTGGCCTGGCACACCGCACCGGTACGCCAGCTCGTCGTGACGCTCGCCGGGACGCTGGTGTTCACCACCCGCGACGGCGAGGAATTCACCCTGGCGCCCGGCGACGTGCTGCTGGCCGAGGACACCGTCGGATCCGGGCACCGGTGGCACCTGGTGGGCGACGACCCGTGGCGACGGCTCTACGTCGTGCTGGCCGACGGCGCCGAGGTCCCGTTCGTCGCGGATTAGTTCCCCCGGCGAGCAGACGCGACCACCCCCAAAATCTGGCCAAAATGGGGGTGCTCGCGTCTGCTCGCGGTGGAAACCTAGTGCCCGGCGACGATATCGGACTCGTCGACGGTCACCGGATCTTTGGCGCCCGGCAGGAGCGAATATGCCAGGCACACCACCGCGAAGAACAGATAGCCAAGCGCCACTTGGGGATTGGCGGCCCACGCGATTTCGGGTGCATGGATCAACCCGATGAACGACAGCGCCGCGGCCACCACCGATGCCAGCGCGGCGTAGCGGAACTTCTTCTCCAGGATGAACGTCACCATCGTGCCGAGCAGCAACCCGACCAGAATCGCGCCCTCGCCGAGAGTCTGCAGCCCGTCGTAGACCACACCGGCACCGCCCAGTGCGTCCATGCCCACCTTGGCGGCCGACGTCCCGGCCGCATTCAGCGCGTTGTCGATCAGGCCGCTGGCCCACTGCGCCAGGTTCGGCAACAGCGCCGCGACGACGGCCACCGCATGCAGTCGCGGCACCGCCTGGAACGCCTGAGCTCCGATCAGCAGGCCGATGTAGAGCAGGATCGGCACGATCGCGGGCACCGGCAGGACAGCCGCCAGCACGCCGAACAAACCGAGGAAGCACAGCAACCCGATGACCACACCGCTGGCCAGCGAATAGCCGGCCCGCCCGCCGGCGTCCTTCCACCCGGGATGCCCGATGTACACCGCGGGCGGGAACGGTGAGCCGAACGCCGAGCCGATCACCGCGCCGGCCCCGTCGGCGATCAGTACGCTGCGCAGGTTGTAGTTGTCTCCGGCGGCGGCCGCACTCTCGACGTTGCTCATCGCTTCGGTGAAGTTGTAGACACCAAGCGGAATCGCGGTGCCCAGCAGGGGAGCCAGATGCGCCAGACCCGATGCCAACAGGTCGATGCGAAGGTCCGGGATGCCGATCGCGATGTCGGAGATGGCCTGGCTGACATCTGGTGCCGACATGAAGCCGCCGATCCAGCCGATCGCGGTGCCGACCAGCAGGGCCACCAGGCCGACGGGGATGTTGCCCGGCAGCTTCACATCGGTGAAGAAGCCGATCAGGATGATGGCCAACACGGGCAGGCCGATCCACGCGGCCTCCCACATCTGCGCGGCTGGCCGCATCGAGATGAACGTGATCGAGATACCGGCCAGGGTGCCCAGCATCGCCGCTCGCGGGGTGAGCTTACGGATGTAGGGGCCGACGAACCCGCCGATGATGACGATGATGCCGATCATGAACGCCCAGGCCAGACCGGACTTCCAAGCCTCGACGGGATCCTTGGTCGCCAGATACACCGGCAACATGACGACGAAGACCACGATGAACATGTGCGGCACGCTCGGGCCATACGGCAGCGCGGTCACGTCGGTGCGGTTCTCCTTGCGCGCCAACCGTCGCGCCAGGAACGTGTAATACAGGTTGCCCAACACCAGCGCCACGCCCAGCGCGGGCAGCACGGTGCCCAGCACATCGTCGGCGGGCATCTTGATCACGCCGATCATCAGCGTGGTCAGGGTCAAGACGTTGACCAAGATGTTGAACCCGAGACCGAAGAACGCGTTGAGATCACCGCGGGTCCACCATGGGATCTTCAACTCGCTCGATGACGGCGGTGCGGGCTCGGTGACGTCAGTGCTCATCGGCAGGCCTCCTGCTGGACGCGCCGGAACGTCCGTCGCTAACAGGAGATTCTCGACATTTGAGTTCCAACCAGGGGTCCGTTGTGTGTCATTCGTGTTAGCCCGTGCGAGACCCAGGTTCGACACCGCGCCGGCCCCGTGCTCTAGTGCTGGAGTGCTGGAATTCACCGTCGAGGACATCACCGCCGAGGACATCGAGCGCCTGCGTTCGATCTACGAGCCGCTGGCCATCTCGGTGCGGCATCTGGTCGACGCGACGATCCGCACTCAGGTCGACGCCGAGACCGTTGCCGCGGTGAAGGCCGAAATTGACGCGGCGACAGCCAGGTTGCGCAGCAATCAGATCGACGGCGCCTTCGGTGTCCGGCGGACGCCCTCGGGGCGGAGCATCAGTTGGGGAAACGCCGTCATCGGACTGCGTAACCCGAGCGCCCCGCCGCTGGTGATCCAACGGGACGACGACGGTCGGTACTGGACCGACTTCCATCTCGGCGCGGCCTACGAGGGCCCGCCCGGGCACGTGCACGGCGGAGTGTCGGCGCTGATCCTCGATCATGTACTCGGCGAGGCGGCCAGCCCGGACAGCAAGCCCCGCTTCACCGGCAGCATCACCGTGCGCTATCCACGGGCGTGCCCGCTCGGCCCGCTGCACGCCGAGGCTCAGATCACCCGGGTCGACGGCGTGAAAACCTTTGCGTCCGGCTATATCTCCGACGCCGACGGCATCACCGTCGAGGCTGACGGCGTCTTCATCACTCCGCGCTGGCTGCGCGACTGACTGCGGTAGGTTCTTGCGCCATGGAGAAGGTGATTGTCACGCTGCGCACCAGCGCCGCCGACGACGAGTGGGCGCAGCAGCTGCGCGGTCCGGTGGCCGGTGAACTGCTGGCGTTGGGATTGCCCGGGCTGGCGGTCAACGTGCGCGACGCCGACGTCCGCGATTCGCTGATGACGTTGACGACGCTGGATCCGCCAGTGCAAGCCTTGGTCAGCCTGTGGACCCAACAGTATTACGGCGATCAGGTCCTGATGGCGCTCGAGCTACTCGGCCATTACGCCGAGTACATCGCCGCCTATCTGGTGACGGAATCGGCACCGCTGCCTCCGCCGGTGACACCGTTCGGGGAGCGGTCGCCGGGCCTGGCCAATATGGCACTGTTGCGGCGGCCGGCCGATATGGACGAGCCGACGTGGTTGGCCCGCTGGCACGGCAACCACACGCCGGTAGCGATCGCCACCCAGTCGACGTTCAGTTACGTCCAGAACTACGTGGTGCGTGCGCTCACCGAGGACGCGCCGGTGATCAACGCGATCGTCGAGGAGCATTTCCCCATCGAGTCCGTGAGCAGCCTGCACGCGTTCTTCGGCGCCGCCGACGACGCCGATCTGCAGAGCCGGATGGAGCAGATGGTCGCCAGCACAGCGGCATTCGGAGCCAACGTCAACATCGACGCGGTGCCCACCAGCCGGTACGTGTATCGCAGCCCGTTTATGGGCGAGCAGCCATGACCACTCTCGACGACGCCGTCGCACTCGCCAACGCCGACCGGGGTCTGGCGGTGGTCTCGACATTGCGCGCTGACGGCACGATCCAGGCCTCGCTGATCAACGCCGGCATCATTGCGCATCCCAGCAGCGGCGAGCCGGTGCTGGCGTTCGTCACCTATGGCCGGGTCAAGCTGGCGAATCTGCGGGCACGGCCGGCGGTGACGCTGACGTTCCGGGACGGCTGGCAATGGGCGACTGTGGAGGGTCGAGCCGAGCTCGCGGGTCCCGACGATGAGCCGGGGTGGTTGGGCGGGCCGGATCAGCTGCGCCTGCTTCTGCGGGAGGTGTTCACCGCTTGCGGTGGCACCCATGACAACTGGGACGAGTACGACGCGACGATGGTCGAGCAGGGTCGCGTCGCGGTGTTGGTCGCGCCGACGCGGGTCTACAGCAACGACTGACGATTCTTGTCGGGGGTCTGGCGTAGTCTCTGATTCATGGATTCGAACGTGTGTTCGAGTGGCGAGTTGGAGGCGCTCGTCGGTCACGCCGAGGCCTTGGGTGCGGTCGATATCGAGGCGTTGTCCCCGGCGCAGCGGTTCGTGGCGGTCGAGAAGCTCGAGACGGTGCGGCGGCTGCTCGCGGCGGTGTCGCTGTCCTGGGTGTCCCGGTTGGAGCAGTTCCAGGGGTGTCCGCCGGTGGGCATCACGCTGGCCGATGTGTTGCGGGTCAGCCCGACCGAGGCCAGGCGGCGGATCCGGGACGCCGGGCAGTTGGCGCCGCGCACGACACTGACCGGGCAGCCGCTGGCCCCGCAGCTGCCGGAGACCTCGAAGGCGTGGCATGCCGGACAGCTCGACGGTGAGCATCTGCGGGTGATCCAGAAGTTCTTCCGCGAACTGCCCGATCACGTCCCACCGGCGCAAAGGGAGAAGGCCGAACACTCGTTGGCCGAGAAGGCGGCGGTGCTGCGCCCCGATCAGTTGGAGCGGGTGGCCCACCGGCTGGCCCTGCACTTGAATCCCGACGGCACGTTCTCCGATGAGGACCGGGCGCGCAAGCGGGGGTTCGTCTGGATTGGCGGCCAGGGCATCGACGGGATGAGTGTGGGCCGGTTGATCGCCGATCCGGAGTTGCGGGCGGAGTTGGATGCCTGGATGGCGAAGTTCGCCGCTGCGGGAATGTGCAACCCCGCCGATCAGTATCCGACCACCACGCCGACCGAGGAAACCGTCGAGCGTGATCTGCGTAGTTGTGGGCAGCGTCAGCATGACGCGTTGAAGGCACTGGTGCGCGGTCAGTTGGGGGATCCGAAGTTCGGGCAGCACAACGGGTTACCGGTCACCGTGATCGTGACCGCGACCCTGCAGGACATTCAAGCCCAGTCTGGGCAGGCGGTGAGCGCCAGCGGCGCGGTCGTGCCCATCGGCGACGTCATCCGACTGGGCGCACACGCCTACCACTATTTGGCGTTGTTCGACGGCGTGGATGGGCGACCGTTATGGCTGGGCCGCACCAAACGGATCGCCACGGCGGATCAGCGAATCATGCTGCACGGCAAGGACCGTGGGTGCACCCGGCCCGGCTGCGATGCCCCCGGCTACCACAGCGTGGTCCACCACGCCGCCAAAGACTGGAAAAACGGCGGCAACACCGACATCGTCGATCTGGCCCTGGCCTGCCCACCCGACAACCAACTCGTCGAAACCGGCGGCTGGAACACCCGAAAACTCCCAGGCGGCGACACCGAATGGATCCCACCACCAGACCTACCCATGCTCCGCGGCGGCGTCAACGACTACCACCACCCCGAACGGTTGTTGGGTGATGACCCGCCGTCCGAGGACTCGGACAACGACGCCGCGTAGCGCGACAAGGGCGGGTGAGGTCTCATCTGCCGGGCGTGGCCGCCCATCACGCGCGATCGCCCCGTTAGGCTTCCGCGCGTGACGCTGCTCATCGAAGACGAGAACCGGGTCCGCACGATCACCCTCAATCGCCCGGAGGCTCTCAACGCCTTCAACGAGGCGCTCTACGATGCCACCGCCGAAGCGCTGCTGGCCGCTGCCGATGATCCCGAGGTCGCCGTCGTCGTGATCACCGGCGCCGGTCGCGCGTTCAGCGCGGGCCAGGACCTCGGCGATATGCAGGCTCGCATCACCGATCCCGACTTCGCTGCGGGCGCGCACGGCTTCCCCGGACTGATCACCGCGCTGAGCCGCTTTCCCAAGCCGCTGATCTGTGCGATCAACGGTGTCGGGCTCGGCATCGGCGCGACCATCCTCGGCTACGCCGATCTGGCGTTCATGTCCTCGACGGCACGGCTGAAGTGCCCCTTCACCAGCCTGGGCGTTGCCCCCGAGGCCGCCTCGTCATATCTGTTGCCGCAGTTGATCGGTCGGCAGAACGCCGCCTGGTTGCTGATGTCCTCGGAGTGGGTGGATGCCACCGAAGCGCTGCGCATGGGCCTGGTCTGGCGGGTGTGCGAACCCGACGAATTGATCGCCGACACCCGTAGGCACGCTGAAGTCCTTGCCTCCCGGCCCATTTCAAGCCTGATCGCCGTCAAGCAGACCATGGTCGAACCGCTACGCGCGGGCATCGCGGATGCGACCGCGCGGGAGAACGCCTTCTTCGAGAAGCTGATGGGTGCGGCCGCCAACGCTGAGGCGCTGGCCGATTTTCACCGCGGCAAGTCGTAGGTCAGCTCGCTCGCGCGGTGCTACGACGGGCACCGCTGTGCAGCTGGCAGAACACATTGCCGGTGCACTGCCGGCACGGCGGGGCGCCGGCCGTGTCGGCAAAATGTTGCTCGATGATCGCCCGCACGGTGCGACGGCACCGGCCGCAATCGCCTCCCGCGCCGCAGGCCGCCGCGACCTGCTTGGACGTGCACGCCCCGCCGGCAACGACCTCTTTGACGGTCGCACTCGTCGCCCCCGCGCAGAGGCACACGTACATGGGTGCTTCCTCTCGTCGTAGGCGGCGGTGCGTCGAACTTCTTAGTGGAGACTAACCTTAGTTAGGCGTGCCTACAACACCCACCTCGTTCGAGCCTGCTCAGGCTGTCGTCCGGCCTGCATTAGGGTGGTGGCACAGCCGACCCGGGGAGACGTCATGCAAGGTGATCCGGAAGTTCTTCGCCTGCTCAACGAGCAGCTCACCAGCGAATTGACCGCGATCAATCAATATTTCCTGCATTCGAAAATGCAGGACAACTGGGGTTTCACCGAGCTGGCCAAGCACACCCGGGACGAATCGTTCGACGAGATGCGACACGCCGAGGCGATCACCGACCGCATCCTGCTCCTCGACGGTCTGCCCAACTATCAGCGGCTCGGCTCGCTGCGCGTCGGCCAGACCCTGCGCGAGCAGTTCGAGAGCGATCTGGCGATCGAGTACGAGGTGGTCGGTCGCTTGAAGCCGGCCATCATCCTGTGCCGCGAGAAGCAGGACTCCACCACGGCCAACCTCTTCGAGGAGATCGTGGCCGACGAAGAACACCATATCGACTATCTCGAGACCCAGCTCGAGTTGATGGACAAGCTCGGCGTGGAGCTCTACTCCGCACAGTGCGTGTCGCGCCCGCCGAGCTGACGCCACCCGGAGCTTAGCGGCGGTCTTCTCCCCGCCACGCGTAGACCATGCACACCTCGCTGCGCGCAGTGCTGTAGCGCTCGCGCTCGCTGGCGTACCAATACGTCTCGAACCCGTGCGCTTCGAGCATCTCGATGACCCGATCCTTGGTGAGGAAGAACTCCACCTCCAACACCACCTGACGGACGATGTCCCAGTGGGCGGGCGCGATTCCCTGCAGCGCTGCCACTTCGGCGCCCTCGACATCGAGCTTCAGGACATCGATGCGCTCGATGCGATACTCCTCGATGACCGACGACAGCGGGACCAGCGAGGCCGCCACCTTCGTGGTGCGGCCCATCCACGCGACGACCGGTCGCACCGCGGCTCGCCGGAGGGCTGCGGGGGCGAAGCGGACCAGACCGGCCACGTCGGCCACGAATCGATCCAGCCGCTGGCGGGCAAAATCGGCGTCCTGCGTACTCCACATGGTGAAGTTCGGGTGGTGCTGGAAGATCACCTCATCTGCCGTGTCGGACAGGCCGCGGTTGATCGCATGGATCGTCAACGACGCACCGGCCGGGGCACCCATCGCGGCGGCGAAGTCGCCACGACGGGCCGCCGCGGCATTGGCCGCCAGGACCGAGAAGGTTGCAGGGATCGGTTCGAAGGCGAAGATTTCGGCCTCACCTCGGCACCGCAATGCGGCGAACAGGGTGAACAGTCCGATGTTCGCGCCGGCGTCCACGATCACTGCGCCGGGCCGGAAAGCGATGAAGTTGCCCTTCGCATACACGGAGTCCTCGCCGAAGATCTCCTTGTACAGGTAGTCGGTTTCGATCTTCTGCCAGTGCTGGATGCGCATGCCGTTGGGCAGCGTCACCGGCGTACCACCGTCTGGCGGCGTCCTGAGTCGGACGGGAAGAAAGCCCACCGGAGGTATTGTCCACGAGCCGAGCGGACAACGCCTCGGGCGAAGAATTAGAACACGTTCCAGATTGCCGGCTCACGGCGTACCATCGCCGCCATGAGCCGAATCGGAAATTTCGCTGAAGACGACGTCGCCGGCTGGATCGTCAAGTCGCCGGATATCGGAACGGCCATGGCCGGCTTCAGTAGTGCCGTCTACAGCGACAAGAACCGGCTGCCGATGCGGGTGCGCGAACTGGCCCGCGCGGTGATCGCCTTGGACAACGAATGCGTCTTGTGTCAGAACACCCGCGACGCCGACGGTCCCGCCGCCGGGGTCGACGAGGAGCTCTACGACCACGCCATCGAGTGGCAGACCTGGCCGGGCTACAGCGAGCAGGAACGCGTCGCCGCCGAGTTCGCCCACCGGTTCGGCATGGACCATGTGAACCTCAAGTACGACGAGGACTTCTGGGAGCGCGCCCACGCACAGTTCTCCGACGAGCTACTGGCCGACCTGACGTTGTCGTGCGCGATGTGGATCGGGATGGGCCGCATGCTGTCCACGTTGGACATCGGGCAGAGCTGCAAACTGACACTGCCCAGCCGCGCATAGTCGGGTCACACTCGCGGAGGGCGCGTTCGTGGGTCTTGCCCTAGCCGCAACTTAGACAGTCTTGGTCGAGTGGTCAGGGACGTGCAATCACTGCGCGAATGGGTTGCGCAATTGGACTTCGTCGATGATCTGGCCGTCGTTGAGACAATGTTTCAGGTCAGGATGACGCCGGCCTTGGTGGCGGTGTAGGTCTCCGTGTAGGCGAAGTCGGAGGCCTGTTCGGTGGTGCCCTCGGCGGTGGTGACGCTGTAGGTGCC
The DNA here is from genome assembly GCF_013404075.1 of Mycolicibacterium vinylchloridicum. Lineage (GTDB taxonomy): Bacteria > Actinomycetota > Actinomycetes > Mycobacteriales > Mycobacteriaceae > Mycobacterium > Mycobacterium vinylchloridicum. The sequence goes on along the minus strand of NZ_JACBJQ010000019.1, from coordinate 93,683 downwards.
GCTGAAGATCGTGACCACGGTATAGGTCATCGTCTGTCCGTTAGGGGAGAAGGTGACGGTCGATGTCACGTCGACATTGACATTGCTGGCGTCGGCCGAGATGGCGTCTATGTAAGGCGAGTTCATCGTCGAGTCGACAAGCGCTTGCCGGTACTGCTCAACACCTTCGGGGGTGATCGATCCGGTGTAGACGCCCGGGCTGGACTCGGTCAGCGCACTGATCTCCAGGCTGATGATGCCGGTGTCCGATGCCTGTTGGGTCAGTGTGGCAGTGTATCCCGTACCGGTTTCGGTGACGGTGATGATGCTGTCACCGGGTTCGGGTGAATAGCTGTAGGGGTTGGAGCCGTCCAGGTCAGCGTGATCGACGGTCGAGACGGTCCAGGTGCCGGCTGGCTCGGGCGCGACAACCACAACCTTGGTGGCGGTATAGCTGATGGAGCCTGAGACGCCCTCGCCAAAGGGAGCTAATTCTTCCGTGTCGCCGTCGATTGTGACAGCGATAGTGCCGCCGAGGCTATACGCAATCGTGTAGTTCATGGACTGCGCGTCGAGAGAGAAGGTGACGGTCGCTGACGCGTCGACGTTGAAGTTGCTGGCGTCGACGGAAACGTCCGGCGATTCGCCGAGGTACGAGGCGATGACGAATTGCCGGAATTGCTCGACACCTTCGGGGCTGATCGATCCGGTGTAGACGCCTGGGCTGGTTTCGGTCAGCACATCGATTTCGAAGGGCAACACATTGTTACCGGTGACGGTTGGTGTGTAGCCGTTGGCGGTCGCGACGAGGGTAATGGTGACGTCGCCGGGTTCGGAGGGATAACCAGCACCCCCGTTGTAGACGATATAGCTGACGTCCCAGGTTCCGGCCGGCTCGGGCGCGACGACGACAGCCTTGGTGGCGGTGTAGGTGATGATCGAGTCGGACCCGAAGCGTGCGATGGCGCTTTCCTCGCCGTAGGGCCCGGTGGCAGCGAGGTGGATTACGCCGACGTAGGTCATGGTTTGGCCGTCTTCGGAGAGCGTCGCGGTGGATGTCATGGAGACATCGACATCGACATAACCTTGTTGTTCGAGCAACTGGCGGTACGCCTCGGCGGTGACGCCGCCGGTGGTCAGCGATCCCTCGTAAATTCCGGAACCAGTCGAGGTCAGGACCCCCCCAATCGTGCCAATCGTGCCACCGACTCCGGTTCCACTGAGGGTGTATTCGTCGCCGGATTTGGTGACGGTGATGTCGATGTCCGCCACGAATTCCTGCGGGCCCGAATCGGTGGTTTGCGGGCCCGACCCGTCGAGATAATCGATGGTCGAGATTGTCTGGCCCGTTGCGCTGGCGATGATCCAGGTCCCGACAATCGCGTCCTGTGCGATGGGGTTGAGCGGAACCGAGATGGTTTGCGTTGCCTGGTACACGCCGTTGGTGGCAGTGACGGCAAAGGTATCGGTGGCGCCAGTGGCATCGACGTCCGGGGTGTAGACGAATTCCCCTGTGCTGGTGTCGAAATCCGTGATGACACCCTTGGCCGGGTTGGTCGACACGCTGTATACCAGCGTGACGCCTTCCGGATCGATAATCACCGCGTTGCCGATCACAACCCCGGTGTCGGGGTCCGGGTTGCCGACAATCGGAGTACCGAGTTCGGGAATGTCCAGCACGGTGCTGTCCGAGAATTTGGCGATGAACGTTGCCTCCGACCATGAGTCGTCGAAGGTGTAGACATTCGTGACGCCATCTGTGGTGAATGACGTTTCGCCGAAGCCCTCCAGCGTATGGCTCGCGGGGAGGGTGACCGTGTAGGTGTCGGTGACGTTGTGGAACTCAGTGATCGTCTGGCCGTCGTCGGAAACGTTCAGTGACCAGACTGCGTACGGGTTGTATACGAGGTCGCTGATGACGGCGTCCTCGCCATACAGGTTTTGGAGATACTCCAGCTCCTGGTCAGCGGACCACCCGTAACTGCCGTCGACGGCGGTGTAGACACCGGCGCCGGTGCGGGTGAACCTTCCGTACTCGAATGTGTCGGTGACACCGTCGTAGGTAACGGTGATGTTCTGGGTGTACACATCGCCGACCCGGGTGATCGTCGCGACCCAGTTCTCCGGATACGGTGCGGGCGCCGGATCGCTGCCCGTGACCTGCCACGTCCCGACGATCGCGTCTTGGGTGTTGATCGGCACCGAGATGGTTTGGCTGGTGGTGTGGATGCCGTTGGTGGCGGTGACAGTGAAGCTGTCGACAACCTCGGTGGTCTCGGCGTTCGGGGTATAGGTGTAGGTGCCGTCACTGTTGACGATGACCGTTCCGCTCGCGGGGCCCGCGCTCACGGTGTATGCCAGCTGCCCACCGGCAGGGTCGGTGATCGCTGTTGTGCCGGTGACGATTCCGGTTTTGGTGTCGACGGTGCCGATGACGGCCGTACCGGTCTGCGGGGTGCCGGGGTCGACAACGACATGCACAGTAACCGAAACCGACGCGGCACCGTTGCTGGCGGAGATGATGAAGGCGTCAGCCCCGAGGGCACCGGCGGCTTCGGCCGCGAGTTTGGCGGTGTCGGTGGGGGTATAGGTGAATTCCCCTGTGCTGGAATTGAAATTGGTGATGGTGCCGCTGGCGGGTCCGCTGGTGATGGTGTAGGTCAGCGGTTGGCCGGCCGGGTCGTTGACACTCGCAGTGCCCGTGATCGCGCCGGTGACCGCATTCGGCGCACCCACGGTCGGAGTGCCGGCAACCGGCGTATCGGGGCTGATCGCGACGGTGACGGTTTGGCTGGCGGTGTGAATTCCGTTGGTGACCGTGACGGTGAACGTGTCGGTGACGGGTCCGGTTCCGCCGGCGGCAGCGAGGCGGGCCGCCACAGTCGGTGTGTAGCTGTAGGTTCCGTCCGCGGCGATGGTGACGGTCCCGCTCGCAGGATTGGTGTGGGTGTAGGTCAGTGTGCCGCCGGCCGGGTCGGTGAATCCGAGAGCGCCACTAACCAGTCCGGTGCTGGTGACCGGTGTGCCGGCGGTCGGGGTGCCGGTTTGCGGCGTGCCGGGGTCGACCACAACATTCACCGTCACCGAGATGGACGCGGCGCCGTTGCTGGCGGAGATGGTGAAGGTGTCGGCACCCACGGTGCCGGCGGCTTCCGCTGCGAGCTGAGCGCTGGTCGAGGGGGTGTAGATGAAGGCGCCAGTGACGGTGTTCAAGCTGGTGATAGTGCCCTTGGTCGGGCCGGTGCCGACACTGTAGGTCAGCGGCTGGCCCGCCGGATCGGTGGCCGTCGCAGTACCGGCGATGGCTCCGGTGACCGCATTCGGGGCACCCACGGTGGCGATGCCGGCGACCGGCGTATCCGGGCTGATCGCGACCGAGATGGTTTGACTGGTGGTGTGCACGCCGTTGCCGGCGGTGACGGTGAAACTGTCGGTGATCGGCCCGGTTCCGCCGGCAGCAGCCAGTCGGGCCGCCAAACTCGGTGTGTAGCTGTAGGTTCCATCCGCGGAAACGGTGGCGGTTCCGTTGGCCGGCGTGCCGCTGACGCTGTACACCAGTTGCCCGCCGGCATGGTCGGTGAATGCTGTTGCGCCGGTGATGGTCCCGGTCGCGGTGCTGGTGGTGGCGATGGTGGGCGTCCCGGCCTGCGGGGCACCGGGATCGACGACGACGTGCACGGTCACCGAGACCGTCGCGGCGCCATTGCTGACGGAGATGGTAAAGGAGTCAGCACCGACTGCACCCGCGGTTTCCGCGGCCAGTTGGGCGCTGGTCGTGGGGGTGTAGGTGAAGGCACCGGTGGCGCTGTTGAAGCTGGTGACGGCGCCCTTGGTAGGCCCGGTGCCGACACTGTAGGTCAGCGGCTGGCCGGCCGGGTCGGTGGCGGTGATGCCACCGGTGATGGCCCCGGTGACCGAGTTCGGCGTACCGACAGTGGGGGTGCCGATGGCCGGCGTATCCGGACTGATCGGAACCGTCACGGTTTCCTTGGCCGACGTGATGCCGTTGAACGCGGTGACGCTGAAACTGTCGGTGGTCGGCCCGGTTCCGCCGGCAGCAGCGAGACGGGCCGCCAATGTCGGTGTGTAGCTGTAGGTTCCGTCGCCGTTGACGGTGACGGTGCCGTTGGCCGGGTCGGTGTGGGTGTAGGTCAGGGTCGCACCGCTGCTGTCGGTGAAGCCAAGGGTGCCGGTGACCAGACCGGTGGTGCCGACCGGGGTGCTGACCGTCGGGGTGCCGGCCTTGGGCTTCACCCCGACCGCGGCGGCTACTTGCTGCATCAGGCCCCATAGGAGTGCACCGATTGGGTTCGCAGGCGCGGTGGGCCGGTTCACACCGAGTAGGGAGCTGACGCTGCGCAGGAATCCGGCGAACGGGCTCACCGCGGCGTTGGCGGTCGGTGTCACCGCGGAGGTGGCCGATTTGATCAGCGGGTTGGCCGGTTTGGTGGTGACCACCGCAGCCGTATCGTCCGGTGCGGCAGCGGTAGGCACCGCAGCCGACGGGATGTCAGTATCTGGGCGGACGATGACGCCCCGCTCGGCGCTGGAGCGCCCACGCGTCGTCGCCCCCGCCGCCGGGGTGGGCTTGCGCTTCGACGTCGCCGTGGGCGCCCGATGGTCGGTAGTCCCACGCGGCGCGGCATGCGCTGAGCCGGAATGCTTTGTGGCCGAACCGGATCCGCCGTCATCAGCGGCGGCTACCGCCGAGCCGCTAAGGACGGCGGCACCCAGTCCCATTGTGACCGCGCTCGCCCCGAGCCAGCTGAACGGAACCCGTGTGCGCGCCGAACGACGACGTGACCGTGCCATGCATCCCCCCAAATATTTACGAATGCGACAAATTCGAGCCGATTCACAGCGCATCCGCAAGCATCCACCCGGAAAGTCTTACCGGATTCTCAGATTTGATGGACCCCACGTTTGACGCGCCCGGCGCCGGGTCGGGTCGGCACAATAGCGGCTATGACCACACCGGCTGAATTGCAAGCCGGCGGCGTGAGCACCGTCATCGGCACGGTCGTCACCGCCGCCGGGCTCACGCACGCCAAGACCGTCCCCGTCCGCCGCCTCGACGCCTTTGCCGATCCGGGGCTGGGGTTCAGTCCGGTCACCCACGTGTTCGCCATCGACCGCGCCGGGATCGCGTTGACCGAAGGGATCACCGTCGTCGGCGACGAACGGATCCGGATCGACCTGGATGCGCTCCGGATCATCGGCGACGGCCTGGCGTGGGCACCGGCCTCGTTCTTCGATCAGGACGGCAATCCGATCCCCGCGTGCGCCCGCGGAACGTTGGCGCGCATCGAGGCCCGCTTGGCCGAGGCCGGATTGCAGGCTCGTGTCGGCCACGAGATCGAGTTCCTGCTCGTCGATCCCGACGGCAACCGGCTGCCGGGCAATCTCTGGGCGCAATACGGGCTTGCCGGCGTGCTCGAGTATGAGGGTTTCGTCCGGGACGTGACCGTCGCGGCGGGAGCGGCAGGCGTAGGTATCGAACAGTTCCATCCCGAGTACGGCATCAACCAGTTCGAGATCTCGCTGACACCGAAATCGCCGGTGGCCGCCGCCGATCAGCTGGTGCTGGCCCGGATCGTCATCGGCCGGGTCGCCCGCAAGTACGGTGTCCGGGTGAGCCTGTCCCCGGTGCCTTTCGCCGGGAGCGTGGGTTCGGGCGCTCATCAACACTTTTCGCTGCTGCGCGGGGATGCGCCGGTGTTCTCCGGCGGCACCGGAGCGCAAGGCATGACCACAGAAGGGGAGAGCGCGATCGGAGGGATCGTCAGCGGGCTACCGCAGGCAGAGCTGATCTTCTGCGGATCGATCGTGTCCGGGCTGCGGATGAAGCCGGGCAACTGGGCGGGCGCCTACGCCTGCTGGGGCACCGAAAACCGGGAAGCGGCGGTACGTTTCGTGCGGGGCACGCACGGAAATCCGTACGGGGCCAACGTGGAGGTCAAGGTCGTCGACCCCTCGGCCAATCCCTATTTCGCCACCGCCGCGATCCTGGGCCTGGCACTCGACGGTATCGAGCACAGCGCCGTATTGCCGCCGGAAACCGCGGTCGATCCGGCCGTGCTGTCGGAGAACGAACGCGCAAGCGCAGGAACCGTCGCGCTCAGCGGCGACCAGGCCGAGCAGATCGCCGCGCTGGACGGCTCCGCCCGGCTGCGGACGATCCTCGGCGATGCGGGCGTCAACGCGCTGGTCGCTGTTCGCCGCTACGAGCACGAGACGTATTCACATCTGGATCCCGACGCGCTGACCGAGAAGTTCCGGATGGCCTGGAGTTTATAGATGCCGTCCGCGCTGACCGATCACATCGCCGGTGTGCGCCTGGTGGACAACCACGTTCACGGATTCTGGCAGACAGCCGGTGATCGTCGGCGCTTCGAGAACGGCCTCAACGAGGCCAATATCGAGCCGTTGGCCGACTTCGATTCCGGCTTCGACACTCAGCTCGGGTTTGCGGTGCGGGCGCACTGCTCACCACTACTCGGTCTACCCGAACATGCCGATCCGCAAGCGTATTGGGACCGCCGCCACGCGTTGACCGAAGACCAGCTGGCGCGGATCTTCCTACCGGCCTCCGGGATCAGCGACTGGCTGGTGGACACCGGCCTTCCCGGTGCGATCGCCGGTCTGCCCGAGATGGCCGAGGCGTCCGGCGGGAGAGTCGGTGAGATCGTGCGACTCGAGCAGATGGCCGAGCAGGCGGCCGCATCGCCGGGCGACTACGCCGACGCGTTCCGGCGGATCCTGCACGAGCGCACCGCGACCGCAGTTGCGACGAAGACGGTGCTGGCCTATCGCGGCGGGTTCGACGGCGATCTGTCCGAACCAGACGAGCGCGCCGTCAGCGAGGCGGCGGCCCGGTGGCGCGATGCCGGGGGAGTGCGGCTGACCGACCGGGTGCTGCTGCGCTTCGGGGTGCACGAAGCACTGCGGCTCGGCAAGCCGCTGCAGTTCCATGTCGGTCTCGGCGACCGCGACTGCGATCTGCACCGGACCAATCCGATGCTGCTGCTGGACTTCCTACGTCAGTCGGGCGCGACGCCGATCGTGCTGTTGCACTGCTATCCGTACGAGCGTGAGGCCGGCTATCTGGCCCAGGCGTTCAACAACGTGTATCTCGATGTCGGCCTGAGCATCAACCATCTGGGTGCGCGCGCCGAAGCGTTCATCGCGCGGACCCTGGAGTTGGCGCCGTTTCGCAAGATCCTCTACTCCTCGGATGCCTTCGGGCCCGCGGAGTTGCATTACCTGGGTTCGGCCTTGTGGCGTACCGGGATGGCCGCGGTGTTGACCGGATTCGTCGCACGGGGGCAGTGGGCGCAGGCCGACGCGATCCGGGTGGTCGACCTGATCGGGCGCGACAACGCCAGACGGATCTACCGGCTGTAATGCACGACGGAATGTCAGGGGGACCGATGCCGGACCGCGAGTTGGACACCTCAACCCGACTGGCTGCCGAACGCACGCGCCTGGCGCAGGAGCGAACGCTGATGGCGTGGATCCGCACCAGCACCTCGCTGATCGCGTTCGGCTTCACGATTTTCAAGTTCTTCCAATATCTGGCCGAACAGGAGCACCGCCGAAGCCCGATCGTCAGCCCCTGGGTCGTGGGACTGACATTGATCCTGCTCGGCCTGATCGCGCTGACGCTGGCCTGGATTCAGCACCACCAGGAAATGAAGGCACTCCGACAGTTGTTGGGGCCCATGCCATTTTCGATCGCGGGCGTGATGGCAGGCCTGATCGCGGTGCTCGGCCTCGTCGCGCTCGTCGTGGTGCTCTGGCGGTTGTGACCCCTAGGCGGGCGGGAAGTGAATCCAGCGGGCGATGTCGGCCGGCCCGCTGCAGATCAGGGGCACCCCTGGCACCTTGACCTCCCACTCGTCACCGGCCATCCGTTGTTGCGCGGTGGTACCCGGCGTCGTGCAGGGCAGGGCGTTCTGAGCCTCGCCGACGAGCGGGCCGGTCGGCATCCACACGCCGCTGGCCGCGCAGATGAGCGTCCCGTTCTGGGCATCCATCCCGAACACGAATGACGGGCTCGGCGTGCAGGGTGTGCCGCCGACGACGTTCTGAGCCACATTCGGCACGCAGCTCGCCGAGTGACACGAAGTGGCCGATGACGGGCCGGCGAGCGAGATCGTCGCGGCCACGAAGGTGCCCGCGATCAGCGGCGCAATGACGATCCCGTGCATCTCTGCCTCCTGACGTTCGGGCCGGCCGTTCCGGCTCGCTCAGCGTAGCGCTGCGGCGGGTCTGTCGGCCTGGCTTTGTCCAGACCACCGAGCTACGGAGTTGGCAAACTTCCGTTCGTCACGACTGCGCCACTGTCGACGATCGAATGGAACGAGCCAACCGGACAGTTGAAAGGGCAGGTGGTGGGGGCGAACGAGCCGTGCCCGGCGACCGTCGCGTCCGTCAATCGAAACTGTCGATTCCGTCAACAGATCTATTCGTTTAGCTAATTACTCGCGGGATCAAGTAAATTCCTGGAAACTTGCTGTCAATTAATTTGCGCGTGCGTCAGCCATTCACAGCATTCAATCAGGTTGGCGTACAGGCTATTTGAGGACATACTCCCGGCCGTATTCACGATGTAAAAACTTCACTGACACGAGCGACCATTTTCACAAAAGACATAACTCGCGTACTTACTCGCGGGTAGGTTCCGAATCCGGGGGCCTTGTGGATCAGATGAAGGAGCACACAATGCAGTCAGCCCTCAATAGAACAGTCACCACGGGAGTTGCCCTCGTGGGCGCGAGCGCCATCGCCCTGACTCCGGTCGTGGCGTATTCGCCTGCCGTGCAGCTACCGTCTCTTCGGTCGGCCGACGTCCAGATGGCGGCCTTCGTGAACCCGATCGAGGAATGGGTCCAGGTCATCGGGACGAGCTTCACCAACCTCAGCGCGCTCGGAACCCAGGTGCAGACCGACCCGACGCCCATCCTGAGCAAGCTGGCCGCCAACCTGCTCGCCAACGCCAACACCATCGTCGACACCGCATCGCAGACGTTCGGCCAAGCGGTCGCAACCTTCACCGCCATGCCGCAGGCGTTCTTCACCGCCGCTCAACAGCTCGCCGCCGGACAGGTGGCAGACGCCGTGCAGACGATCTGGGGCAATGTGCTTCTGCCACCCGCATTCCTGGCGATCATCCCGATCAGCGCGGCGATCCCGATCGTTCAGAACGCGGTGCAGAACGTCGCCAATGTGATCGGAGCACTGGGCGGGGTCAATCTGCTGCTGACCGGAATCGCGGTGATCTCACCGATCTATGCCACCATCACCCAGTTCGGCAACTCGGCACAGGCGGTGGTCGACGCGGTCAAGGCGGGCGACTTCGTCACGGCGGCAAGCGCACTCATCAACGCGCCGGCGCAACTCGTGAACGCCTTCCTCAATGGTGACGAGATGACGCCCGGTCTGCTTACCCCGCTGGACGGGGTCGGCGGGGGCGGTGCGATCGCGGCACTGCTGAAGTTGCGCGACGCCATTGCCGACGCCATCACTGCGCCGACGCCTCCCGCGTCGGCCGCCAAGACGCTGTCGGCGAAGGTCGCCGCGCCCGCCGAGGCGACGACAACGTCCACGAAGACGGACGAAAGCTCAACTGGCGCAACGTCGTCGGTCACCACAGCGAGGTCGTCAAGGGCGCACAGCCCGGCGACGTCCGGCGGCAAGGCGGCCAGCAGCGGCAAGAAGGCCACCGGCTCTTCGACCACGCACGGCGAAAAGGCCAGCGGTAAGGGCGGTTCGGCGCGCCATCACGGCGCAGCCTGACGTTCGGGGGTGTTCGCGGTGGCCGTCACAGGACCGTGACGGCCACCGTGAGCTCAGATCAGATCAGTCCGGTGGCGTCGAACATCCACGACATGTCAGCAGAAGCCAGGTCCTCGAGCCAGGTCGGCGGGGCGAAACCCGTCAGCCCGTTCATGTCCCAGTAGTCCTTCCACAGCGTGATCTTGCCGCCCTCGACTTTGTGCACGGTGACAAAGCGCAGCACACCCTGCTCGCCCGTCTTGAACGTCCACGTCTCGGAGTGCTCGTACATCGTGTCAACGCCGTTGCTCACCAGGACGCCGTCGTGGTTTTCGTAGCCGGCCAACGGCTCCAGGCCGATCTTCAGTCGCTTGACGATGTCCTCGGGACCGCGCGCGGCCGCGATCGGCCCGACCGGCATGTCGACGTAGATGCAGTCGTCGGCCAGGTATGTCTTGAGTGTCTCCCAGTCCCGGTTGGACAACGCCTTCCACATGCCCAGCACGGTATGAGCGATTTCAGTGGGTACCGCCGAGGTGTCAATTGACATGGGCCAGCTCCGATTCCGTTGTCGTTCGGGGTGCGGGCGTCGGCCGGCCCACCCGTAGGAAGCTTCCGGTGCGCTGGGCGCCGAGCACGTCGGTCGGTTCGCCGTTGCGGACCACCGCGCGCCCACCGATCAGCACCAGCTCGACGGCGTCGTCGTTGCGGTTGACCATCCGGGCCAATCCGCCGTACTGCTCGACGGGGCTCTCGGCGTAATCGTCGAGGCGGCTGTCCAGCTGACCGGGGTTCACGATGACGAGGTCGGCGCGATCACCTACGCGCAGGTGGCCGGCGTCGATCTGATACCAGTCGGCCAGTTCGCCGGTCATCCGGTGCACGGCCTGCTCGACCGACATGAACGGACGCCCGCTGCGGTCGGCGTCGCGCACGTGTCGCAGCAGCCGCAGGCCGTAGTTGTAGAACGCCATGTTGCGCAGGTGCGCACCGGCATCGGAGAAGCCCATCTGGATGCCGGGATCCTTGGCCAGCTTCTTGAGCACTTCGGGGCGGTGGTTGGAGATGGTCGTGCGCCAGCGCAGCTTGGCGCCGTGCTCTACCACCAGGTCCAGGAACGCGTCGACCGGATGCAACCCGCCGCGGTCCTTGCCGACCTGGCCGAAGGACTTGCCCACCACGGATTCGTCAGGACAGTCGACGATCTCGGCGTCGAAGAAATCGCGGTGCCAGACCCGCACCCCGAACTTGTTGTCGTAGTCCTTGCGGAACTGGCGGCGGTAGTTCTCGTCGCTCAGCAGTGCATTGCGCTCGACCTCGTCACGCAGATGCAGCGCGGCCGCACCCGATCCGAATTCCTCGAACACCACCAGGTCGATACCGTCGGCGTAGACCTCGAACGGAACCGGAAGGTGCTGCCAGCGGAAGTCACCGCCGAACTTGTTGGCCACCCTGGCCAGCGGGCCCATGATCAGGATCGCGAACGGGTTGGCCTTGACGTCGGCGGCCGAAAGCAGGCTGGTCTTGAGCTTGTCGCGCAGCACCGGAAGCGATTGCGCCACTTGGGAGATGAGGTTCAACGGATTCTGGATGTCCGGCCCGGACTGCAGCACCCGGCCACGCTTGCGCAGCAGTGTCTTGAGCCGGCGCAACTCGCGCGGCTTGGCGTAGGTGGACGGCAGCGTCCGGGACCGGCAGGTCTCGCCGTCGATCTTGTCGAACAGCAGCTGCTGCGAGGATAGCCCGACGAATCCGGCGTCCAGCGCTTCAGCGAGCATGCGCTCCATCTCGCGCTGCTGGCCGGCGTTGGGCCGCACATCTTTTCGGGTTGCGCGGTCCAATCCCATGACGGCGGTCCGCATATCGGAATGGCCGATGAACGCCGCGATGTTGGGGCCGAGCGGCCGGGACTCCAGCGCCTGAACGTATTGCTCGGCGCTCTGCCATGTCTTGGCGCCATCGATGGCAGCGATGACGTGCTCGCGCGGGATCGCCTCGACCCGTCCGAAAAGGTCGCCGGCGTCGCTGCCACCGACATGGATCGTCGACAGTGAACAGGAACCGAGCAGGACCGTGGTGACGCCGTGGCGCACCGACTCCGGCAGGCCCGGGCCGCCCAACACCTCGACGTCGTAGTGGGTGTGGACGTCGACCATGCCGGGCATCACCCATTTGCCGGCAGCATCGACGACGTCCTCGCAGCCGGTCACGTCGAGCGGGCGCAGGCTGATCGTTTCGACCCGGCCGTCCCGGATGCCGATGTCCCTGATCCCGGATGGCGCACCCGTCCCGTCGAACCAGCGACCGTTACGGATGATCGTGTCGTATGTCACGAGCGTCAATAGAACCGTTTGCCAGGACGAGTGTCAACGATTTAGTGGACACTTTTTTAGATGTGTTTACTGATGCTGTGACCAGGCGTCCGGCTGCCGGCCGTCGATATCGGTGAAACCGTACTCGCGAGCCAGCTCGGCAGCGGTCACCGAGCGCTGGTGCCAGCGCGATCGTTGCTGGTCGGCGGCGACGGCCGCAACGGCCCGGCCGACATAGCGCGGCGACTCCGATTCGGCGAAGCCGGGCGGCGCGGTCGGGCCGCCGTCGGCGCGATCGGACTCCAGCGCCTGCCGCCAGGTGTCCTCGCTGACGCGGTAGTTGTCGAGCATCATCTCCGAGCGCAGCCACCCCGGCGTGATGGCGACGGCGGTCGCGCCGTAGGGCGTCAGTTCGTGTCCGATGGCGAAGGCCATCCGGTTGACCGCGCATTTCACCGCGTCGTAGAACGCCGACAGCCGGTAATTCCCGGCGTTGTATTCGGCGGTGCCATCAGTGATTTCGACGAGCAGGCCACCGGGTTGCGCAACCAGCAGCGGCAGCAGTGCGTGTGCGGTAATCAAGTGGGTGTCGATCCCCAGACGCAGAATGCGCAACCCGTCGTCGATGTCGTGTTCCCAGATCGGGCGGTTCCAGCTGGTTGGACCGCCCTTGAGGATCTCCGCACCCCAGATGTCGTTGACCAGCACGTCGATCCGGCCGTAATCGGCGCGGATTCGATCGGCAAGCCCGGCTACCTGCTCAGGGTCGAGGTGGTCGACCTGCACGGCCACGCCGCTGCCGCCCACCTCGTCGACGAGTCCGGCGGTGCCCTCGATCGTCTCCGGCCGGTCATAGTCGGATCCGCCACGGCCCCTGTTGCTGCTGCGACCGGTGCAGATGACGGTCGCTCCCGCCTCACCCAAGGCGGCCGCGACTCCCCGGCCGGCGCCCCTGGTCGCGCCGGCAACCACCGCGATCCGATCCGTCAACCGGTCAGGCCTCATGGCCCGGCTCCAAGTCCTTGACGTCGGCGAACGTCACCAGGTCCCCGAACCGGTCGGGTGCGGCGCCGGCCACCGGCTCGGTCAGGTGCCCCACGTGATCACCGAGGTCGAACCGATCGAGGATGGCCCCGGCGAACCACGCAGCGGCGTCGGTGAGGATCGGCAACCCCTCCGGGCCGTCCCACCACCGGCACCGACTGAACTTGTCGATCCGGTCACCGGTCTCACTGCCGAACAGTCGCGCCAAGTCCCGGTGTTCTTCGGCCAGCAGATGTACCGCCAGGTGCGTCGCGCCCTGTTCGGTGACGCGGTAGGTGTGGTTCTTCTTGGACAGGCCGACCAGATAGCGCGGCGGATGTATCGAGACCTGACTGCTGAATCCCACCAGGCAGCCCGCGCGTTGGTCCCCGACACGGGTCGTCACGACGAACATCGGGTAATCCAGCAGCCCCACCACCCGTTCGAATGCCTCCGCACCGGGTAGTACTTCGTGTTCGGCCATGTTTGCCACCTCCGTCGCCGATCATGCTTACAGCCCACGCTTACCCACTGGGCGCATACTCGCGTGGGTGACTCCACTACAGCGCTACATCGCCGAAGAGATCGCCACCGATCACGTCGACGGCCTGCTGAGCCGCCGTGAAGCCCTGCGGCGCCTGGCGCTGCTGGGTGTGGGTACCGCCGCCGCCAGTGCATTGATCACCGCCTGCGCCACCGACAAAACGACGACCGAGCCGGCTTCGTCCGCGCCGTCATCGCCCGCACCGACGTCTGCGGTGCCGGCGCCGGGGATGGCGAGCGCCGTGGCGACCACACCCATCACCTGGCCGGGTCCGAACGGGCAGCTGCAGGGCAGTTGGGCGCAGGCCGCCAACCCGCGCGGAGCGGTCCTCGTCATCCACGAGAACAAAGGCCTCAACGACTGGGTCCGCTCGGTCGCCGGCCGGCTGGCCGGAATCGGCTACTCCGCACTGGCCATCGACCTGCTCTCCGAGGAAGGCGGCACCGGCACGTTCACCGACCCGGCCGCCGCGACCGCGGCGTTGGGCAATATCGCGCCCGACCGGTTCATCGCCGATCTCCGCTCCGGCCTCGACGAGGTGGCCCGCCGGTCACCGGGTCAAAAACTCGCGGCCGTCGGCTTTTGCTTCGGCGGGGGACTGGTGTGGCGGCTGTTGGCCTCCGGTGAGCCACGGCTGGCCGCGGCGGTGCCGTTCTACGGGCCGCTGCCGGACAATCCGGATTTCTCCGGGTCGAAGAACGCGGCGGTGCTCGGTCTCTACGGGGCGTTGGATCAACGCGTCACCTCGTCGGAACCGGCCGCCAAGGCGGCGCTGGATCAGGCCGGTGTGGTCAACGAGCTCGTCGTCGAGCCCGACGCCGACCACGCGTTCTTCAACGACTCGGGGCCGCGCTACAACGCCGTCGCCGCCGCCGATGCGTGGACTCGCTTGCAGGACTGGTTCGCTCGCAACCTCTAGTTGTCCAACCGGACGGTGACCGTGACCCGGCCGCGGGCGTCCCTGGTGGCCACGGCATGGCCGGGTCGCTCGATGCCGCCCAGCAGAATGGTGAGCGGACCGCCCTCACCAGTGAAGTTCCGCCACCACTTCTTACCGTCGGGCATCGCCACCCCGATCAGGATGTCCTCGCCCTTGCGGCGGTAGCCGACCGGCAGCTCGACGATGCGCCCACTGCGCCGGCCGGTGTACCGGATTGTGGTCAGCCCCAGTCCGACGATGCGGCCCCAACGCGGTGAGGTGATCAAGGCGGTGGCACTTCGGTTCACGACGCGCGCTGCCGCCTGGAACACGCCCGAAATCTGCACGTGATGAACGGTACCCAATTGTGGCTGTTCACCGCGTGTTCAGGACACCGAAGGGCGGCGGTCGCCATGCGCACACCGCAGCGGGTTCAGCTTGGGCCATGATCAGGGTCGCGCAGGTCGCGAACTTCTACGGCCCCCGGTCGGGCGGGTTGCGCACCGCGGTCGATCGGCTCGGCGCCGAATACTGCGCCGCCGGGCACGAAGTCTTCCTCATCGTTCCGGGAGCCGATGCGGCCCACACCATGCTGGCCACCGGGGTCACCCGAATAACCGTTCCCGCCAAGCAGATTCCGTTCACCGGGGGATACCGCGCGGTCCTGCCGGCGCCGGTGACCGCACTGTTGGAGGAGCTGGCTCCCGACGCCGTCGAAGTGTCCGACCGGTTCACGCTACGTTCCCTGGGCCGCTGGGGAGCGCGCCACGGTGTCACGACGGTGATGATCTCTCACGAGCGACTGGACCGGTTGACCGGCCAGATCATGCCCAAGCGGCTGGCGCGCCGCATCGCCGACATTGCCAATCGCCGAACCGCGGCCAATTACGACACCGTGCTGTGTACCACCAGCTTTGCCCGCGAAGAGTTCGACCGGATCGGCGCCGCCAACGTGATGACGGTGCCGCTGGGGGTGGACCTCGACATGTTTCACCCCAACCGGTTCTGCCCGCTCACCCGCAACCGCTGGGCCGCTCCGCAGCAGGTGCTGCTCGTGCACTGTGGCCGGTTGTCGGTGGAGAAGCGGGCCGACCGCAGCATCGATGCCCTTGCCGCGCTGCGTGATTCGGGAGTAGACGCCCGGCTGGTGGTGGCAGGCGATGGACCGATGCGGGCACGACTGCAGAGGCAGGCCCAACGGTTGCCGGTCGACTTCACCGGCTTCATCGAATCGCGCGACGCGGTGGCGACGCTACTGGCCACCGCAGATGTCGCGCTGGCGCCCGGCCCGCACGAAACGTTCGGGCTGGCCGCACTGGAAGCGCTGGCGTGCGGCACACCGGCGGTCGTGTCACGTACGTCCGCGCTGACCGAGATCCTGACCTCCGACAGCGGTGCGTGTGCCGACAACGATCCCCAGGCCATCGCCGCGGCCGTCGCCGCTGTCATCGACCGTCCCGAACAACAACGACGGTTCTGTGCACGACGAAGGGCCGAAACCTTCACCTGGCCGCGCGCGGCCGCGGGAATGCTGACCGCACTGAGCGGTTTGGCGCATGGCCGTGACGGGAACGCCGCTATTTGACGGTGCCGTATCCGCGGCCCGCTCGATGAAGGAGCCCGAGATGGCCTCGAATACCGTGTGGATTGTCGTCGCCGTGGTCGCAGCGCTGATCGTTGTCGCCGCCCTGGTGTGGGTTGGACGCAAACGTCAGCTCAGCCGCCGAGTCGCGCAGGCCGAGGAGATCCGCGAGGGAGTGCGCCAGGATCACGTCAAGGTGCAGCGCCGCGAGGCACTGGCCGAGGAGACCGCCGCGAAAGCTCGTGCGGCGCAAGCCGAAGCCGAAGCCAAGGCGGCCGAGGCGGCCCGCCTGCAGGAGAACGCGGAAAAGCACCGCACCGAGGCGGCCACTCACCGCGAAGAGCTCGACGAGAAGTGGTCACACGCTGACGATCTCGACCCGCGGGTCAGCGACGACGATCGCGCTGGTTCAGTCCCGCGAGGAGATCAGACCGGGCGCGCCGAGGCTGACCGGTAACTCGGCCCAACCGCGCAGCACCCGGGTGTCGCGCCGGCTGCCGAGGCCGGCCAGCTGCACTTCCGGAAAGTACGTGAAGAAGCTGCGTAGCCCGACCTCGCCTTCGGCTCGCGCCAGCGCCGCGCCCAAACAAAAGTGCCTACCGCCCGAAAAGGCAAGGTGCTTACCGGCATTGGCTCGCCCGATGTCGAATCGGTGCGGGTCCGCGAAGACGGCGGGATCGCGGTTGGCGGCGGCCAGATAGATCGCCACCATCTCACCGGCTCGCACGGTGGCGCCGGCAACCTCGGTGTCTCGCAACGCAATGCGTGCCGACAACTGCACCGGCGATTCCAGCCGCAAGATCTCCTCGACCGCGTTCGGCCACAGCGTCGGGTCCTCCTGCAGCCTCGCAAGCTGGTCGGGGGAGTTCAGCAGTAGCCGGATTCCGTTGCCCAGCAGGTTCACTGTGGTCTCGAACCCGGCGGCGAGCACCAGCCCCGCCACGCCCTGCAGCTCGGCCTCGTCGAGGTGCCTGCCGTCGTCCGATGCCGCGATCAACTGGCTCATCAGGTCGTCGCCCGGGTGCTCGCGCAGATGCTGCAGGTGCGCGGACAGCCACTCGTTGAAGCCGGCGAGGCCCTTCTGCACCCGCTGGTACTGCGGCCAGGACAAGCCGACGTCGAGGCTGGGTGCGGCGAGCTCACCGAACTCCAGGATCCGCGGCCGGTCGGTGTCGGGCACACCGAGAATGTCGCCGATCACCGCGACGGGCAACTGCGAGCAGTACCGCTCGACGATGTCGACGACGCCGGGCCCCTCGGATAGCCCGTCGAGCAGTGCGGCAGCACTGTCCTCGACCCGGTCGCGCAGCGCCGTCACCGCCCGCGAGGTGAACACCGAGGAGACCGTCTTGCGGTACCGGGTGTGCTCAGGGGGCTCGACGGCCAGCAGTGACGGCGGGCGCAGCGGGTGCAACAGGTCGTCACGGGTGCGCCGTTCCACCCATTGCAGCGGTTTGGGGAGGTTGCCGCCCAGGATGATCACGCGGAAGTCGTCGGACCGCAGTAGCTCGTGGGCGACGGCGTGATCGAGGGTGAGGAAACCCACTCGGGTGGGGATCATCGGCCCGCGATCGCGCATCTCGTCGAAGAACGAGACCGGGTCGGCGCGCACCGCCGGGTCGAACGCCATCCGGGCCTGCGGATCACCGCGCCGGGCTGCCACCCTGGCGACCGCTCGGATCACGCCGTGCATCACCAACCAGTGCACCCGCTGCTTCATGCTCATCACGCTACGAGTGCTCGAGCGTGCGCGCCACCACCTCAGGCAGGCGCCCAGCTGACCGGCAGACGTTTGATGCCGTGGATGAACGCCGACAGCAGCATGGCCGGTTCCTCGGTGACGGCGATGTCCGGGATGCGGCGATGCAGCTCTTCGAACACCACCGCGATCTCGCGGCGGGCCAGATTGGCGCCCAGGCAGAAGTGCGCGCCGCCGCCGCCGAATCCGACATGGTGGTTCGGCGTGCGCTTCACATCGAACATCCACGGATCGGTGAATTTGTCCTCATCGCGGTTGGCCGAGGCGTACCACATGGTGACCTTGTCACCCTCGGCCATCTTGACTCCGGACAGCTCGATATCGCGAGTGAGGGTGCGGCGCATGTAAATCACCGGTGACGCCCACCGCACCACCTCCTCGACGGCGGTGTCGGTGACGGCTTCGAAATCGTCCCACCAGACGCGGCGCTGCTCGGGATAGCGAGTCAGGGCCAGCACACCGTGGCTGATCGCGTTGCGGGTGGTTTCGTTGCCGGCGACCGCCAGCAGGATGAAGAACGAGGCGATCTCTGCGGACGTGAGACGCTCCCCGTCGACCTCGGCCGCCACCAGCGCGGTGGTGAGATCCTCGCGAGGGTTCTCCCGCCGGTCCTCGGCCAGTGCCGTCGCGTAGGCACCGATGTCCAGTGCGACTTGGAGGAATTCGTTGAAGTCGGTGGTCAGGTCCGGATCGCCGAAGCCCAGGATGATGTTGGTCCAGCTGAAGATCCGGTCGTGGTCTTCCTCAGGGATGCCCATCATGTCGCAGATGACCTGCAGGGGCAGCGGTCCGGACAGCTCGGTCACCAGTTCGGCGTTGCCGTCGGGATGATTGGCCAGCATGGCCGACACCAATTGCTGCGCGCGGTCGCGCACCGAGGCCTCGGTGCGGGCGACGACCTTCGGGGTGAAGGCGCTGCGCACGATGTTGCGCAGCCGCGAGTGCCGCGGATCGTCCAGCGCGATCATCGAGCCGAAATATTCGGCGACCTCGGGGACCTGGTCGCCGATGGTGATGTTGGGGTACGAGCTGAAGATCTCGGGGTGACGGCTGGCGTAGAAGACGTCGTCGAGTTTGGTCAGCGCCCAATGTCCCGGGCCTGCGGGCACACCCTCGTACTCCACTTCGCGGAAGAACGTGATCGGAGCCTGCCGGCGCAATGTTGCGAACGCACCGTCACGGACGGCATCGTCGAGCATCCAGAACTCGAACGTGCCCAGATTGATGTCCTCGAGCGCCATCTCGGGAGGCGCTTGACCATTCACTCGTGTGGCTATGCCCATGGGAGACGACAGTAGAGTCTGACCACCAACGGTCGTGATCGTTTCCCGATTCAGGCAAGCTTGCTCCCACGATGACTCGCACCTCGACGACACTGCGATTCGGCCTGCTGCTCACGACGGCCAACGGCTTCCTGGACGCCTACACCTACATCGCCCGCGGCGGGGTGTTCGCCAACGTGCAGACCGCCAACGTCATCTTCTTCGCGCTCAACATGAGTCAGGGCAAAGTCGTCAGCGCGCTGGCCCACGTCTGGCCACTGCTGGCGTTCATCGCCGGCGTCGGGCTGGCCTCCTATCTGAAGTCGGGTCGGGCGGAGCGCTATCTGAAGCATCCGTTGCGCTGGACCATGCTGGCGCAGGGGATCGTCTTTTTCGTGATCGGTTTCGTGCCGACAACCGTGGCCCACACCTATGCGACGGTGCCGATCTCGTTCGTCGCGGCCATGCAGATCGGGCTGTTCCGCAATATCGGGGATCTGGTGTACCTGCCGGTGGCCACCACCGGAAATTTGATGCGACTGGTCGAATCCGGCTATACCGGGTTCGTGGACCACGACGCAACGGCACGGCGGGCGTTCACCACCTACGGCGCGCTCACGCTGTTCTTCACCGGCGGCGCGTTGGCCGGCGCCTTCGCCACCCACGCCTGGCACGTGCATGCGATCTGGATACCGGCCGGCGTCCTGTTCGTCACACTGCTCCTGTTCATCGTCGACGAGCGCAAAGGCGTCGAGCCGTGAGGATGCCACCGCTGGAATGTGCCTCGTGTGGACGGGAATTCGACGTCGCGGATCTGGTGTGGCGCTGCCCCTGCGGCGGTTTGTTGGACGTCAGCGGACGGTGGCGGCCGACTCGGGATGCGGTGCTGCCCATCCCGGTCGCCGACTCGATCACCCTGGGCGAGGGCAACACCCCGCTGGTGCGGTCGAAGACTCTGCCCGCGGCCCGCTTCAAGCTCGAATTCTTCAGTCCGACATTGTCTTTCAAGGACCGCGGGGCAGTGGTGCTGGCGTCACTGGCCGCCCACCTTGGGGTGGGCACGGCGGTGGTCGACAGCAGCGGCAATGCCGGGACAGCGGCGGCCGCCTATTTCGCCAGGGCCGGCATCGACTGCCAGGTGCTGGTACCGGCGTCGACGTCGCCGGAGAAGCTCGCCCAGATCGCTGCACACGGCGCCGGACTCACCCTGGTGCCGGGCAGCCGCGCCGACACGGCAGCCGCGGCCGCCGAAATCGCTGCCCGCCCCGGTGTGTTCTACGCCAGCCACGTCCATCACCCGTACTTCATGCACGGCGTGAAGACCTACGGCTACGAGATCTGGCGGCAGAACAACGACAGCCTGCCCTCGGCGGTACTGGTCCCGGTCGGCAATGGGACTCTGCTGCTGGGCTGCTATCTGGCGTTCAGCGAGCTGGTCGCGGCCGGCCTTGCCGACCGGATGCCTGCGCTGCTGGCCGTGCAGGCTGCGGGTTGCGCGCCGCTGGCAGCGCAATGGCAGGGCCACGAATACCCGCCCGCACCGACGGTGGCAGAGGGCATCGCGATCACCGCACCGCCGCGGGCCGCCCAGATCCTGGCTGCCGTGCGCGCTTCCGGTGGCACCATCGTGGCGATAGACGACGACGCGGTGGTCGCCGGGCGCCGGGCGCTGGCACAGCGCGAGGGTCTGTTCGTGGAGCCCACCGCGGCAGTCTGTTACGCCGCGGCGGCAGGCGCGGCGAACCGCACCGGGCCGGGCTGGTCGCTCGTGCGGGAGCTGCTGGCCAACGACGATGTCGTCATCCCGCTATGCGGTGCGGGACTCAAACATCCCGGTGAGTGAGACTTCGGTGTCTCAGCCCAGATCCCAGCCCATGTTCTTGGCGAATGCCACCGCGTCGTCGGAGATGGTTCCGAGCTTCTTCGACGCCTCGATGTAGCCCTTCACCATCGGCATGAAGTTCATCGGGTTGTAGGCGTCTTCCTCATAGCTCCACAGCCCGTTTCCGGCGTACTTGAGCACCGACAGATTGGGCTCCTCGTGGATGCTGCCGTCGCCGGGATCGCGCATCCGGTTCTGGAATTCGCAGATCACCCAACCCTTGTCGACATCGATGGAGTACCAGGTCGCAGGGAAGAACGGCATCTCGGTGCCCGGAAATGTGTTCATGGTGCCGACGATCCAATTGCGGATCGCTTCGCGCCCGCGGAACGTCCCGTAGGAGTGTTCGACGTAGATCGCGTCCTCGGTGAATTGGTCGGCGAACCGACCCCAGTCCCAGCTGTCGGCGATACCCACAACCACCTGCCGGTGTTCATCGAACGCCGTCTCGATTTCGTCGCGTGACCATTGACCCATGCACCGGTTGTATCAAACCGATCGGCGGGCGCGACCGAAATTCAGTCGTTCTCAACGACTTTCTGGATTCGTTCCAACGTGGTGCGCATGTCTCGCTTGTTGCGCCGCTCGCGCAGAAATCCGCCGAACACCCGGAACACCTGCATCAGCGCGGACTTCGGCATCCAGAAAGACTCGGTCACGTCGGTGCCGTCACCGCTGGGCTCGAGACGGTAGTGCCAGTTGTTGAGCGCAC
This sequence comes from Mycolicibacterium vinylchloridicum, assembly GCF_013404075.1. Taxonomy (GTDB): domain Bacteria; phylum Actinomycetota; class Actinomycetes; order Mycobacteriales; family Mycobacteriaceae; genus Mycobacterium; species Mycobacterium vinylchloridicum. Next base: position 71,932 of record NZ_JACBJQ010000019.1, on the reverse strand, counting down.
GGTCGCCGGCCAGGACGGCGAACCCGAATTCGCGTCCCGGCTCGCACGCCGTGACTTTGCAGGTGGTCCAGTACACCGGCCCGATCTCGTTGCGGCGGACGTGGCCCCGGAATTTGGCGCCCAGCGCCGGTCCGGTAGCGCCGTCGAGCCATTCGGACTCGAACACCTCGGGCGAGAACTCACCGGTCCTGGTGATGTCGGTGATGAGATTCCAGATCTTGTCGGCCGGTGCGGCCATGCGCACGGTCACGGAGCCTTCCATGACCGTGATCCTAAGCAGACGTGACGTGCGGTATGTCCGGCTGCAGGAAAACGTCGTTGAGCGTGACCGTGCGCAGATTGCGCGAGCGGACGATGTCCACCAGCGCGGGGTAGACATGCGTGACGGGCAGATGGTTGAGGTGGCCGATGACGATGTTCTGCTGGATGAAGTACTGGTCGGCCATCTTCACGATGTAGTCCTCGGCCACCGGCGTGGAGTCGGCGAGCGATCCCGACCACAGCGTCGGAACCCGGTAGCCCAGATCCGCTGCGACGGCATCGACGTCGTCGTTGTGGCTGCCGTAGGGCGGGCGGAAATACGGTGTGGCGTCGGCACCGAACGTGGCGCGCAGGAAGCGGTCGTTGCGCTGCAACTGATCGGCGACCTGCTCTTTCGGCAGCGTGGTCAGGTCGGGATGCGACCAGGTGTGGTTGCCGAGCTGGATCTGCCCGGAGTCCACCAAGGGGCGCAGCAGGGCGGCGTTGTCGCGCCAGGAGTCGTAGACGCCGTTGACGAAGAACGTCAGGCGAATCCCGGTGTCCTTGGCCAGCTGCGTATAGAGACGTACCACTTCGGAATTCACCCCGTCGTCGACGGTGATCGCCAGCAGGTCGCCCTTGCCCGGCAGCTTGGTCAGCTCGCCACCACCCGGCAGCGGAACGCGGGCCGCCGTGGCCGGCGGCGGCAGCAACGGTGCCGCGCCGATCGGCGGCGGGGGAGCCTTGGTTGCCGCCAGCGGCGCAGTGGTCTGCGACATCGCGATCGCACTGGACGTCCCGACGAGGCCGGCCGAAGCAAGCAGCCCGATGACGAACTGGCGTCGGGTTACCTCGGCCACGTGCCGGTCCCAGAAGCCACATCCGTCACATCCGTCACACCCTCAGGGTAAGGTCGGCGCCCCCCGAAACGACGCACATCCGCGCCTGTGTCGCCGTATTCGCGCGGGTTACCGTGGCGGGGTGGACGAGGTGAAGCTTCGGTTCGGAGTCAGTCTGGGCAACAGGGTTGAGGAGCTGCCCCGGGTCATCGACCGATTGGAGTCGGCCGGCGTCGACTCACTGTGGTTCTCGGAGTTGGTGTACACCCCGGCGGTCGACCCGTTCGCCGGGATGGCCTACACGCTCGGTCGCACCGATCGCCTCAAGGTCGGCACGTCGGTTGCGGTGCTGCCCGGCCGCAACCCGGTCCTGGTCGCCAAGGCACTGGCATCACTGGCCGCACTCGGCCCCAAGCGGGTTCTGCCCGCGTTCGGGCTGCGCCCGGCATCGCCGGCGGAATGGGACCTGTTTGCCGTGCCCGACGGGAAACGCGCCGCGGTCTTCGACGAAGCCCTGCAGGTCGTGCGCGCACTGCTGACGGGCGACGAGGTGAGCTTCGACGGCACGTTCTTTCAGCTCACCGCCGCGTCACTGGGCATCCGCCCGCCGGCGCCGGTCGACATCTGGCTCGGCGGGTCGGCACCGGCGGCGTTTCGCCGCATCGGCCGCCTCGCCGACGGCTGGCTGGGCAGCTTCCTCACCCCGGACGAGGCCAGGGTCGCCCGCGACAGCATCGAGCGCGCAGCCGCCCAGGCCGGCCGCACGATCGAACCCGACCACTTCGGCCTCAGTCTCGGCGTCGCGGACGGGGGCCTGGGTCACGAGATCGCCGCCGCCATCCGCTCCCGCAGGCCCGATGCGGATCCGGCCGATCTGGTCGCGGGGGACTGGTCCCAATTGCATCGGCAGCTCGATGGTCTCATCGCCGCAGGGCTGAGCAAGTTCGTCATCCGGCCTGTCGGCGACACCCCCTCCGACGAGTTCATCGACCGTTTCATCACCGAACTGTTGCCCCGGCAGAACTGATCCGGCAAGGTTTCGTTGGTGTCGAATCATTTCACCGGCCTGAGCCTGGGGCCGCCACTCGGTGATCAGCGGCTGGATCTGTGCGACCTGTATGCGTTCGTCTCGCCGGCCGACCCGTCGCGCACGGTGCTGATCCTCAACGCCAACCCGAACGCCGACGCGCTGCACCCCGACGCCATCTACCGGTTGGCGGTGGACAACGACGGGGATCTGCTCAACGACATCGCGTTCAGTTTCGTCTTCTCCGAGCCCACGGACGGGCGCCAGACCGTCGACGTGTTCATGGCCGTCGGCGACGAGGCGGAATCACCACTTCCGTTGGGAGAAAAGATCTTCGACGCCGTGGAGGTGTCGTTCGGTCCGACCGCCAACGTGCATACGTCCGGGCACTATACGTTCGCCGCGGGCGCGCGCAGTGACGCGTTCTTCTTCGATTTCGACGGCATCAAGAACCTGTTCGACACCAGCGGTAAGCGCAACTTCACCGACCTGCATCTGGGCGACACGTCACCGTGGACCGGGGTTGACTCCAACCTGACGGCCAACGTGTTCTCCATCGCCATCGAGCTGCCGACCGCCGAACTGGGCGCCGACCCCGACATCCGGATCTGGGGGCGGTGCAGCGTCAAGCAGGACGGCGAACTGGTGCATGTCGACCGCGCCGGCCATCCCTCGGTGAGCAGCTTCTTCAACACCGACGACACCAAGCTGGAGTACAACGCCAGCGTGCCGGTCAACGACCGGGCGCGCTGGACCGCGCAGTTCGTCCACTTGATGGGGCACACCGGCAGCTACACCGAGGAGGAGGCCGAGGCGGAGATCGACCGCGAGGGCACGCTTCCCGACATGTTGCATTTCGACCCGAGCAAGCCGGCGAAATACCCCAACGGCCGGGTGTTCACCGACGATGTCATCGACTACCGACTGGCGTTCCTGACCAAGGGCGACTGCCCGCCCAGCGGGCTGGCTCCACACACCGACACCCTCGACGTCTTTCCGTATCTGGGCAACCCGCACCCGGCGAGCTAGCCTGCGGGACAGTAGGACCTGGTCGCGACATCCAGCGCGGTCCGGTAGAGATCGTCGAACTGCCGCTCGCCGGCGACGATGTTCTTGGCCGCGTCCAGCGCCGGCCGGCAGCCGGGGGAGTTCAGCAGCGGCCACTGCACCGAGAACTGTTCGACGATCTGGTGATTGAGCCCGTCGATGACCGCGCGCGACGCCGACAGATCCGGCGCTGCGCTCGGTGCGCCTGCCGGGTCGAATTTCCAGCCGGCGAACCTGGCGTACTCGATCGCCTCGGTGGCATTGATCTGGTTGGTGAACGCTTGCGTGACGTAATCCGTTGCCACACCGCGTGATTCGGCATCCTTTGCGACTGCGTCCAGTACCACCTTGACCCGGGCCGGGTCCGTGATCGGACCACCGGTCAGCCATTTATTGGCAGCCACCTGATCGGCGGTCTGCAGGCGCTGCGCCGCGGCATCGACCAGGTTGTACAGCGGTTCGGGCGAATCAGCCGACGCCGGAGCGGCGGCCGCGACAGCCAGCATCGTGATCATCGCTGCGGCGCCGCGCGCCAGGGCAGTGGCCATGAGTTCCATCCTCCTATTGCCGCCGATATCGGCCTTGACGTTAACTGTGTCGGTGGCGGACTGGAGCGGCAGGGACTATGCCCGGGTCAGCAGCCTGCAACGCTCCGTGGCCGCCGAGACCCTGGCCGGACTCGTCGTCGACGGCACCGAGCGGGTGCTCGACATCGGTTGCGGCGACGGCTTCCTCACCCGGCAGATCGCCGATCGACTCACCGGCGGCTACATCGTCGGCGTGGACGCCTCGCCGAGAATGGTGACCGCCGCCGGGGAAGGCGGAGCCTCGGCGGCCGCCGGTCCGGTGTTCGTCTGCGCCGACGCTCGACGGCTGCCCTTCGCCGGCACCTTCGACATGGTGGTCTCGTTCAACGCCCTGCACTGGGTGCCGCGGCTCGGCGAGGCGCTGGCCGGTATCGCCACGGTACTGCGCCCCGGCGGACGGGCCCTGATTCAGATGGTCTGCGGCAGTCCGCGTCCGAGCATCGAATCCACCGCGATGCAGGTGGCGGGCGCTGCGCGGTGGGCGCCGTACTTCACCGGTTTCAGCGCGCCGTTCACCCATCCCGACCCGGCGGGATTCGGTGAGCTGGCGCAGCGCAGCGGGCTTCAGGTGGATTCGGTGACGGTGCGCGATCGCGAGTGGGATTTCGGGACCACCGAGCAGTTCACGGCATGGTGCACGGTCGGCTGCACGGCCTGGACCGACCACATCCCCGAGCCCGAGCGTGCCGAGTTCGTCGACGACTTGGTGGGCGCCTACGAGCCGGTGGTCGGCCGGCCCGGGTTGTTCCGGTTCATGCAACTGCGGGCCGAGCTGCACACCAGTGCGGTCAGCCGACCGGCCCAGCGCTGAGCACCACCGGCGCGGTGCGCGGATTGCCTTCGCGGTCGATCCAGCTCAGCGTGATGGTGTCACCGGGGTGGTGGGCATCCATGATGTTGGACAGGTCCGTGGCGGTGTTGACGGTGATGCCGTCCACCGCCACGATGACGTCACCGCTGGCGATGCCGATGCCGCGGGCCGGGGTATCGGGAAGTACTTGGCGCACAACCGCTCCGGCTGGACCGCCGCCGTCCGCGTCGGCGATGCCGACACCGATGAAGGCGGTGTCACCCATATGCACGCCAGGTCCGCCGCCCGACCGGATGGCATTGGCGATGCCGAGCGCACGGTCGATCGGGATGGCGAAACCCTCGCCGCCGCGGACGTTGCCCATCCGGTAGGTGAGGGTGGCGGCGACGTTGACCCCGATCACCTGGCCGGCCGCGTTGACCAACGGGCCACCGGAATCACCGGGCCGGACGTCGGCAGCCACCCGGATCAGATCGCTGAGTTCCCTTGTCCCGCCACCGGATTCGTCGGAGGCGCGCACCGATGCGCCGAGTTCGGTGATAGTGCCCGGTGAGAAGCTCGGGGCACCGCCTGCCCCGCCGGCGTTGCCGATCGCCGCGATCGGGTCACCGACCGCGATGCCGGACGAGGTGCCCAGTGTCGCGACGGGAAGGTCGCCGGCGCCACGCAAGCGGACCAGGGCGATGTCATTGGCCCGGTCATAGCCGATGACGTCGACAGGGTAGGTGCGTCCGTTGGCCAGGCTGGTGGCCGTGATCCCGGTGGCGCCCTCGATCACGTGGTTGTTGGTCAGCACCTCACCGCTGGGGTCGAGCACGATGCCGGTGCCCGCACCGACCGCGCTCTGATAATTCAGCGTCGTATTGATATCGACGAGTCCCGGGGTGACCTGCCCGAGTACCGCGGACTGGTCGAGCGGCGCCAGGGGGACCGGGCGCGCCGGCGCCGGCGCCGCGTGCACGGGACCCGCGAGAAGACCCGGCACGAGAAGAAGGGCCGCCAGCAGGGTCATCAGCCGGCGGCCGTGGCGAAGCGGAAGCTTTGCGTCCATAGCTCAACTTTGCCTGAAAAGCGGCCCGCATGGCACTGGAGACCACGTTCTGGCCGCTCGTGTTGTTGCTGAGCGAAACGTCACGGTTTGGCGGACCACACATTTGGGCAGTCCCTTCCACAGCGTCGACTCCCCGCATCGGCCAGCCCGTCTCAACACCAGCAGCGGAGAAGAAGGGAATCCCGACGTGAGCACTCCAGACCCTGCCGAAAGCCTCGCTGACCAGGGCTCCGAGCGGCAAGACCGGACCGGGAAACCGGTGGTGAGCGAGGATGCGAAGACCAAGGCGAGAGACATGATGAGGGCGTACGAGGACCGGCCCACCGCGGTGTTGCCAGGATCGGACAACACCGTCACCGGAACCGCGGTGAACGAGTGGCTCGACGACGAAGGACGGCCCATTTACGGCAAGGACGACGATGCCGGACATTCGTCATAACAGCCGACACCTAGCTGCTTCACAGTTTGCTCGAGTGGGGACGAACCGGTTTGGTCGCGTAGGCTACCGGGGTTACGTCACCAGGGGAGTGTGACCGGTCAAGCGGGGTTGGCCGGAGTGCAGACGCAAGAACAGGAAATCTCGTTGCTCAATTCACCCGCACACGCAGAAGAGGTCGATCTCATGGAGCCACGTTTCGACGACGTGCAGCACCATTACGACCTGTCTGACGACTTCTACCGGCTGTTCCTGGATAGGACGCAGACCTACAGCTGCGCCTACTTCGAGCCCGACGACCTGACGCTGGAAGAAGCGCAGCTCGCAAAGATCGATCTGTCGCTCGGCAAGCTGGGCCTGCAGCCCGGCATGACGTTGCTCGACATCGGTTGCGGCTGGGGCGCCACGATGATGCGCGCGCTCGAGCGCTACGACGTCAACGTCGTCGGTCTGACCCTGAGCAAGAATCAGGCGCTGCACGTCCAGGAGTTGTTCGACGCATCCGACAGCCCGCGGTCCCGGCGGGTCCTCCTGGAAGGGTGGGAGCAGTTCGACGAGCCGGTCGACCGGATCGTGTCCATCGGCGCATTCGAACATTTCGGATCCGACCGCTACAACGCATTCTTCAAGATGGCCTACGAGGCGCTGCCCGCCGACGGCGTGATGTTGCTGCACACCATCGTTCTGCCGAGTGACGAAGATTTTGCTGCGCGCGAAATGCCAATCACCATGCGGCATTTGAAGTTCTTCAAATTCATCATGGACGAAATCTTCCCGGGCGGCCGGCTGCCCAAAGTGACCGACGTCCAAGACCACGCCACCCGCGCCGGGTTCACCGTCAACCGCGTCCACCCGCTGCGGCTGCACTATGCCCGGACCCTGGACCTGTGGGCGGCGGCGCTGGAGGCCAACGAAGAAGAGGCCGTGGCCTTGCAGTCTCGCGAGGTCTACGACCGTTATATGCGGTACCTGACCGGCTGCGCCGAGCTGTTCCGCGACGGCTACACCGATATCTGCCAGTTCACCCTGGCCAAGGGCTGACGGCGACCGCCAGCCCTTCGCCTCACCTAGCCAGGTGAACGGGCACACCTCGACGCATCCCCCGGTGTGCGCCATATTCTCGATGTCGTCATCGACGTTATGGGCTCTGCGCCGGCGGCGTCGCGAGTCGAAGGCCCACACCTCGTAGGGCCATTGGTCCTCAGCCGGGTGTTAGCATGCGCGCGCAGTCGGTGTCGATGAGGAGATGCAATGGTCCGCGCAGTGGCACGTGGTGGCGCGGCCCTGGTCATGATGCTGTCCGGCGTGGCATGCACTCTCGGTGCGCCCGACGCCCTGGCCGACCCGGGCGCGACCGTCTACATGTTCGGCAGCTGCTACGACCCGAGCCAGCCCCTGCTGGAACAGCCCGAGCGGGTGGTCTACGGGTGTGACTCCACCAGCGTCATGGAGAACATGACGTGGAGTTCGTGGGGCGCCGACGGCGCCAGGGGCACCGGCACCGACAATGCCGTTGCCTGCCAACCGAATTGCGCGCAGGGGCCGCACCTGTACAACCCGATCGTGGTGCACGCGTGGAACCCTGTTGCCGGCGCGCCCGGCTGCCCGGACAACGCGGCGTTCTTCACCGATTTCACCGTCGCCTACCCGGCCGGCGTCCCGCCGTGGGTGGTTCCCGGGACGACCTGGGGGCCCGGCGTGCAATACACCTACGTCGACGGCATGCCCGCAGTGCACTTCTTCGACCAGAAGCCCTACAGCTGCACACCGTTGTCCTGACGTATGCCTGCCGCGACCGGCCTTCGCTCCAAACCCGCAAAGCTGCTGATTGCGGCCGCATTGCTCGTCGGTCTGGTGTTGGGCGTGAGTTTTGTTGCGCTGCATTATTTCCGAGATATGCGCGGCGCGGCGGTCGATCCGGTCGCGCACCCGCTGACCGACGAGCAAGCCAAGCTCCAGGTTCTCGAGCCGGCACGGGAGATCGCCGGTACCGGAAAGCTGAAGGGCGTCAGCGCGAGCTATCTGCTCATGTCGTGCACGAACGCCGACGAACCGCCTTATCAGGGCGCGGTCTACCTCAACTTCGACGTGCCCGGCGTCATGGACACCCCGCAGTACTTCGCGTCGATCGCGGCGGCCATGGCGGCCAACGGGTGGACCGAGGCGATGCCGCCGGGCCGGCACCCCGGCGGCCGGACCTTCACCCGCAACGGCGTGACGGTCATCTTCTTCCGCAATACCGACTCCGACAACCGCGCCACCATGCAGATTTATGGCGAATGCCGTAACACCACCGACCATCGGGCGGATCCGACCGGATGGGTCGACGTCACCGCCGCATTGCCCCGCTGACGGGTTGAGCTCACCGGCAGATTCGGGACTTTGGTCCCTGCGGAACGGGTCCTCCAGCGCATGTGTGGTACGGCGAGTCACAGATAGGCTTCGGCCCATGACCTACGTGATCAGCAGTGCGTGTGTCGACATCAAACACAAGGCCTGCATGAAGGAATGCCCGGTCGACTGCATCTACGAGGGCGACCGGACCATGTACATCAATCCCACCGAATGCGTGGAATGCGGCGCCTGCCGGATCCTGTGCGAGGTCGACGCCATCTATTTCGAGAGCGACCTGCCCGAGGAGGAGAAGAAGTTCCTGGCCGACAACGCCGCTTTCTTCACCGACATCCTGCCCGGCCGCGATGCCCCGATCGGGAACCCGGGCGGAGCCTGCGAACTCGGCCCGGTCGGCGTGGACACCCCGATGGTGGCCGCCCTGCCGCACCACCAGGACTGATGCCAGCCACTCCTCGTCAGTGAATTCCGGGTCTCGGCCGTTATCGGATCGTCTCCGTAGCGGGACCGCACAGCGCTCATTCGCCGGTATACGCGACTGCGGGTAGGCTCCACGGAGATCGAAGACGACCACGCTGTCCCGGTTCGCTTCCGGCGCTTCCAGCGCGACGTACCGCACCAGATGTTCGGTGCCGCTGCGCCTGCTGTGTGAAGCCGGCGAAGACAGGACCGGAGAGGAGTGCTTCAGTTGGACACGGTCCTGGGACTGTCGATGACCCCGACCACCGTCGGACTCGTCCTTGTCCAAGGTGACGGAGTCGACGGCGCCACGAAGGGGCACGACACGTTCGAGGTGCGCCGCGGCGGGTTCAGCCCGGTCACGACGTCGGAGTTCGTCGCCGAGGCGCTGTCGCGCACCCAGGCCATCGCCGGGGGTCAGCGCCTGCAGTCCATTGGCGTGACCTGGAGCGATGACGCCTCGGTCGAGGCCTCGCTGTTGCTCGACTCGCTCGCCGACTCCGGATTCGACAACGTGATCCCGATCCGTCTGCCGGAGGCCACCGAAGCCTTCGCCCGCGGTATCGGCGAGGTGATCGGCTCCGACGTCACCGCGGTGTGTGTAGTCGAGCCCGAAGCCGTCGTCACGCTGGTGGTGGACGCCCAGGAAGGTGCGGTGCAGACCGCCATCAGCTATGACCTGCAAACCGACCAGGACCTGATCAGCTGGTTGTCCGGCATCCTGAGCGCCAGCGAATGGCAGCCCGACGGGCTGGTGCTGCTGGGCTCCGGGGACGACTTTGACTCGATCGCCCGCCGTCTCGAGGAGATCCAGGGCATCCCGGTGTTCGCACCGGCCGAGGCGGAACTCGCGTTGGCCCGCGGCGCGGCTCTGGCCTCGGTGAACAGCATCGCCGCGTTCGACGACCCGCTGTTCACCTTCCCGGCCCCTCCGGTCGCGTCACGCCGGGAGTCCAAGTCCATGCGCGCCGCGACGGCGCTGCTGGCCGGCGGTGTGGTGGCGTTCGTGGTGTCGGCGTCGGTTGCGGTGGGCCTGGAACTGCTGCCCGACCACGGCCCGCGTCCCGAGCATCGCGACGTGGTGAACACCGCCGAGACGCCCGCCCTGCGGCCCGACAGCGCTCCCGAGGCACCGTCCCCAGCCACTGCGGCACTCGCAGCACCTGAAGAAGCACAATCCCGGCCGGCTCCGCTACCGGAAGCCGAGCCCACGTTCGACGCCGCTCCGGTCGTCGCAATGACGATGAACATGCCACCACCCGAGGCCCCGCCGGCCGATGTGCCGCTCGCCCCTGTCCCCGGGGCCCCGGTCGAAGCGATGGCGCCCGCGGCACCGCCGCCCGTCATCGCGCCGCCGCCGGTCCCGGAGAAGCCGTCGCTGCGGACCCGTCTGCGGGAGCGGCTGCAGGGGATCAACGGCGGATAGCCGCCGAGTTTCGCTGACAGTCCGTCTTGGCACCCCACGGGCGGCCACCCCGGCGCAGTTGCGGCACGTCCCCGCATGTTTGGCGGGCGCATCGACGCCAACCCTTTAGACTGGGCCTTTGCTGATCGCCCACATGAGGACGGGAGCCATGGCCAGAGCAGTTCGACGAGCATTAGCCGCCGCAGGGATCGCGGTGCTGGCGATGGCGACTTCGGTGCAGACCGGCGTGGCCGCGGTCGCGCCATCGTTTGACGGCGGGACCGTCGCCTCCGTCCAGCCCACCAATGGCCAGGTCGTGGGTGTGGCAATGCCGATCACCGTGACGTTCACCAAACCGGTGATCGACCGTTGGGCGGCCCAGCAATCAATCAGGGTCACCTCGCCGGCCAATGTGGCCGGCCGCTACGACTGGCTCGACGACAAGACGGTTCAGTTCGTACCGGCCCAGTACTGGCCTGCGCATTCCGAGATCACGATGATGGCCGGTGGTATGCCGCGGACCTTCGGCACCGGCGCCATCGTGCTGGGTGTCGGCGATATCTCGGCGCATACGTTCACCGTCAGCATCGACGGCCAGGTGGCGCGTCAGATGCCCGCGTCGATGGGCAAGCCCCGACATCCGACACCGGTGGGCAGTTTCACCGCCCTCGAGAAGCAGTCTGTGGTGGTCATGGACTCGCGCACGATCGGCATCCCGTTGAGCGACCCGGAGGGCTACAAGCTCACCGTGAATGACGCCGTCCGGGTCACCTGGGGTGGGGTGTATGTGCACTCCGCACCGTGGTCGGTCGGTTCACAGGGCTACGCCAACGTCAGCCACGGCTGCATCAATCTGAGCCCCGACAACGCCTCGTGGTATTTCGACCAGGTCCACATCGGCGACCCGATCGTGATCAACGCCTAGGCGCCCCAACGGGTTTGGTATCGCCAGCGTGCAGGTTCTTGGCGGTCGGTGAGGCGGGCACCGTGGCGGGATCGGGATAGGTTCGCAAGACCCGGTCGGCGGTGCCGGGTGTCGTGACGCCGAACCAGTAGTGCTCGCTGCGGAAGTGGTGCAGCCGGTGGTCGCGCCAGATCACCCGGTAGACAGCCGTTTTCGGCTTGTAGTCGGTGTGAATCAGATAGTGGCACCACTCGTAGAGCAGGCCGAAGGTCAGCATCACCACCAAGAACGTGAGCCCCATACCGGTTCGGGGGAACGCCAGAAGGGCGATCGCAACCGCGGCGGCCACCGCGCCGATTGCGGACTGCAACGGGATGAACACCAGGTCCACATCGCGCGGGGAGACATGGTGCTCGCGATGCTTGCGGGCGAGCAACGTGTCCAGCGTGATCCTGCCGATGCGGCGCGGCCGCCAATGCAATACGAACACGTGGATGGTCCACTCCAAGAAGGGAAATCCAGCGGCGATCGCGAACGGTACCACCGCGTCGGTGAGCTGCCAATCGCCGACGATGATCCGGGCGATGACCGCGGCGGCCAACGCGGCGGTGAACAGCCATGGTGTGGGATGCCGCCAGAACTGCCGGCCGGCCTCGGCGAGTGTCAAGCTGCGGCGGGTGTTCGTCGGTGTGCTCACCGCCGGTCCTCCAATGCGGTCAATGCCGCGATCAGCGCGGCGGTCGCGGGCTCCAGAAGTTCACGGGCGGCGGCCGATGCGGCGGCCGGCTTGCCCGCCGCGATGGCGGCGGCGACGGCGCGGTACGCCTGGGTCTGCCCGACCTCGGCGGCCATCAGGGTGGCCAGCGCGGGCAGTGCGGGTTCGTAAGCGGCTCGTAATGTGTTGAACATCAACCGAAATGCGATCGAGTCGGCGCCGTCGACGACGTGATCCCAGAAGGCCAGGGCGTGGCGTTGCTGCTCGAGCGGATCGTCGGCCGACTCCAGCGCTGCGATCGATTCCGCCAGCAGGTCGGCCAACCCCGCCGGGCGCCGCGCCGCAGCCAGCTCAGCCACCTTCGGCCCGTTGTGCAGGCGGGCTTCGAGGATGCTGCGGGCCACTGACACGTCGAGTTCGCCGTTGCGCAGCAGCAATTGGGGGAGCAGGTCGAGTCCGGCGTGACGGCGGAAATCGCGCACCGTCGTGGCATCACCCTGGCGGACTTCGACCAGGCCCGCGGCGGCGACGCGTTTGAGGGCTTCGCGGACCGCCGGACGGGACACCCCGAGCACCTCGGCCAGCCGCCGTTCCGAGGGAAGTGGCTCGCCGGGCTGCATTTCGCCGCTGAGAACGTCGGACAGGATCTGCTCGAAGACGTCCTCGGGGACCGACCGCCGATTCACGGGCTGCAACACCATGCCCCCAGCATGCCCACCAAGAGGCCAGAGGTCAAGTGGTCAGACCAGTTGCCTACTTGGGGTGGCGCGCGGTGAACGTCAGCGTCACCTCGTCGGCAACCTTCAATGACCCGACGAACAGCGAGTACGGCTTGACGCCGAATTGCGTCTGCAGCAACCGAACCTCGGCCGACATCACCCAGACATCACCGGAATCCTCGACCGCCAGGTCGACAGTCTTCGGCCGTGACGTGCCGTGAATCTCGACCTCGCCCGCGAGCCGGTAGCCGTCCTCGGTCGTGGTGATGTCGTCGGCGCTGAACGTGACGGTCGGATATTTCTTGGCGTCCAGTGCCTTGAGCGCGTTGGACCGGACCACCCCCTTCTCCGGTCCCGTCAGTGGCGTGACGCCACCTTCACCCTTGACGACCTGCAGCGAATCGACGTCGACCACGAGCTCGGCGGCGACCGGCCGCTTATCGCGCCACTGGACGTCGGCGCGCCAGGACGCCATTGCAATGGTCAGCCGGTGGCCCATCTTGGCGGCCGGACCGGTCACGCCGGTCAATATCTGCAGTTCGCCTTCGGCCGCGGTCAGTGTCCAGGCTGTCTCAGTCACGCCTCGACTGTATCGGCCTGTGCCACAAGCTACTTACCGGCGCCGGCTCCGGTGTAGTCGACCTGCCAGTGCTTGATGCCGTTGAGCCAGCCCGACCGCAACCGCTCCGGCTTGGCCAGCGGAGTCAGATCCGGCATGTGGTCGGCGATCGCGTTGAACATCAGATCGATCGTCATCCTGGCCAGATTGGCGCCGAGGCAGTAGTGCGCGCCGGTACCGCCGAAGCCGACATGCGGATTGGGGTCACGAAGGATGTTGAAGCGCAGCGGATCGTCGAAGACCTCTTCGTCGAAGTTGGCCGAGCGGTAGGACATCACCACCCGCTGACCCTTCTTGATCTGCACACCCGACAGTACGACGTCTTCGGTGGCAGTCCGCTGGAACGACGTCACCGGGGTTGCCCACCGGACGATCTCGTCGACCGCGGTCACCGGGCGCTGCGCTTTGTACAGCTCCCACTGATCGGGGAAATCGGCGAAGGCCGTCATGCCGTGGGTGATCGAGTTGCGGGTGGTCTCGTTGCCGGCCACCGCCAACAGGATCACGAAGAAGCCGAATTCGTCGTCGGAGAGCTTGTGCCCGTCGACATCGGCCTGCACCAGCTTGGTCACCAGATCGTCGCCGGGGTTGGCCGTCCGGTCGGCGGCCATCTGCATCCCGTACATGATCAACTCGCCGGCGGCCCCCTGCGGGTCGTTACGGGCGAACTCGGGGTCCGCTTCACCGACCATCTGGTTGGACCAGTCGAACAGCTTCTTTCGTTCGTCCTGCGGAACACCCATCAGGTCGGCGATGGCCTGCAGCGGCAGCTCGCAGGACACCTGTTCGACGAAGTCGCCCGAACCCTCTGCCGCGGCGGCCTTGGCGATCGCCTGGGCGCGCTCCCTCAAGTTCTCCCGCAACGTCTCGACGGCCCGCGGCGTGAACGCGCGGGAGACGATCTGGCGCAGATGGGTGTGCCGCGGCGCATCCATGTTCAGCAGGATGAACTGGCCGGTGTCCTTGTGTGACACCGCCGCGTTGTCCGGATAGCGGGGCAGGGCGGTGTTCTCCAGGCTGGAGAAGACGTCGCTGCGCCGCGAGATCTCCTTGACGTCCTTGTGCTTGCTGACGACCCAGTAACCCTCGTCGTCGAAACCACCGACGTTGCGTGGCTGCTCGTTCCACCAGATCGGCGCGACCCGGCGGAGCTCGGCGAGTTCCTCGACGGGCAGCCGCTCGTTGTTCAGATCGGGATCGGTGAAGTCGAAACCAGGGGGCAGGTTGGGACTGGGCATAAAAAGCGCACCTCCATACGAAGTCATCTAGTGCCCGGTGATCCATGCCTACACCACGCACGGAGGCCTCGGTAGAGCTTTGGGAAACTGATAACTGAAACGTGTTCTACACCGGCGCGGACGCCGGTCGTAACGCCTGGACGGTGGCGTCGTCGGCAGGCAGGAACGCCTCGATGCTGAGCTCCGCGGCCGTCAGGTCGAGCGCGGTTCCGAACGTCGTCACCATCGAGATGAACGTCAGCAACACCCCGTCGAGCCGGTAGAGCTCCAACGGAACCGCGACCCCGCCGAGATCGGTCGAGGAGTCCTCGCCGCCGGGGTAGGACTCGATCTCGGCCAGCAGTTGCGCCGACCCACCTGAACCCGCCTCGCGGCGCAGGCGGCTCAGCAGGTGATGCCGCCATTGGGCGAGGTTGCGGATCCGCGGCGCCAGCCCGTCGGGGTGCAGCGCGATGCGCAGCGCGTTGGGCGTGTGGAGTAGATCAGCCGAGACTCCGTCGAGCAGCACGGCCGTGCCCGAATTTGCCTGCAGCACATCCCAGTTGCGATTCACCGCCAGACACGGGTATGGGTCGTAGGCGCCGAGCACCCGGTCGATGCCGGCGCGCACCGCCGCCATTCCCGGATCCGTCACGGCCCGTTCGGCATACGCCGGCGCCAGTCCCGCGGCGAGCAGCAGCTGATTCTGCTGACGGGGCGGAACCTCCAGGGCCTCGGCCAGTCGCAGCACCATCGCGCGACTCGGGGCCGAACGCCCGCTCTCGACGAAGCTGACGTGCCGGGCCGACACATCGGCCTCCAGGGCCAGGTCGAGCTGACTGAACCGGCGCCGGCGCCGCCAATCCCGCAACAGCTCGCCGAACGCCGTGTCGCCCACTCCGCCAGCATCTCTCACGAAGAGCCGCGATGCCATTACCTGACAGGTAATTGCTTCACTTACTGCCGCGGAGGACCGTGGACAGCATGACGACGAACAGCGACCCGTCCCCGGTCCCGAGTTGGCTTCGCTTCGTGCTCAAGTCCGACCGCGCCGGCTCGGCGTGGTTCGTCGGCTCCGGCTTCTTCCTCGCGCCGCTGCTGCTCCTGGTCAACCCGTGGCCCACGCTGACCGTGGCCGTGTGGGTACTCGTCGGGCTTTCCGGGCTGTGGCTGGGACTGCTCGGTGTTGCGATGGCCACGGGACTCGCGATGGTCCTGCGCTCGAATACCGAGATACCAGAGGACTATTGGCGCTCGATCGTGAACTACTGATGCAGGACGACGGCGTTCTCCGGGCAGGCCTCAGCGGCTTCACGCGCGCTGTCCTGCAGTCCGTCGGGCACTTCGTCAAGGATGGCCTCGGCATATCCGTCGTCGGTCATGGCGAAGACCTCCGGACAGATCGTGGTGCAGACGCCGTGGCCGCGGCAGCGGCCGTCGTCGATGCTGGCTTTCATGCGAGATCAAACTCCAGATGCAATTCGGTGAGCCCACGCAGGATGTAGGTGGGCACGTAGGTGTACCTGCGCGCGCCGGCGGGCCCGTGATGGTGCTCGCTGATCCGGATGTCGGTGGTGCGATCCAGCAGCCGTTCCAGCGCGACCCGCGCCTCGGCACGCGCGAGGGGAGCACCCGGGCAGGTGTGGACACCACGGCCGAACGCGATGTGCTGGCGGGCGTTCGAGCGCAACGGATCGAAGGTGTTGGGATCGGTGAACCGGCGCGGGTCGCGGTTGGCGGCGGCCTGCACGACCATCAGTGTGGCCCCGGCCGGCACCTCGACACCGCCGAGGGTGACCGGTTCTTTGGAAAGCCGGAAGTCGCCTTTGACCGGGCTCTCGAAGCGCAGCGCCTCCTCGATGAAGTTGCTCACTCCTGCCCGATCCGCCCGCAGTTGCGCTTGGAATTCGGGATTGTCGCCGAGAATCTGCAGCGCGGCACTGAGCAACCGCACGGTCGTCTCCTGACCCGCCGAGTACAGATTGGCGGCGACGCGGGCGACGTCGCCGGGATCGGGCACCGAGCCGTCAGGGAAGGTCGCCGCCGCCATCTCGGACAGCACATCCCCGCGGGGGTTGGCGCGACGGTCCTCGATGTAGGCGCTGAACTTGTCATAGAGATACTCGAGCGGGGACTTGGCCAGGCTCTCGCCCTTGACGCTGCCGATGCCGCCACCGTGGTGCGCGCCGCTGGCCATCTCCTTGACGAACTCGTCACGGTCCTTGTCGGGTACACCGAGCAGGTCGGCGATGATCATCAGTGTGAACGGCTGAGCGAAGCCTGCGATCAGCTCCCCGCCTGAGCCGACGAGGTAGTCGTCGAGCGCGCGGTCGACCATCGTCTCCATCGCGTCCTCGTTCTCCTTGAGACGCTTGGGCGTGATCAGCCGCATCAGCAGAGCGCGGTGATCGGTGTGCACCGGGGGATCCAGCGCCGGCAGCTGATCATTGAACGGCAGCTCATCGCGGTGTGCGGCAATGAGTTCGGCGACGTCGTCGCGACCTTCGACCGGGACCGGGAAGCCGGGGAAAGGGCCGGTCACCGCGATGCAGGACGAGAAGCGGTCGGCGTCACCGGCAACCTCGGTGCACTCTTCCCAGCCGGTGACCATCCACACGCCCTTGTGCGGCTCCCGGGACACCGGGCAGCGGGCCTGCAGCGCTTCCAGATAGGGATATGGATCGGCCACCACGTCGCGATCCATGAAGAAGTTCACGCTATCGACATCAGTCACTGAGGAATCCCTTCATAGCGTCACAACGCTGCCATACGATCGACTAGGAGAATGCTAGCCGATCGTATGGTAGATTACTAGCCGATCGTAAAGTTGGGCGAAGGGAGGCGGCGATGAGCGCAGTCGCGGTGGTCAGTACGGGCCCGGCCCCCGATACCCGGCAGCGGCTCATCGACGCGGCCATCGCACTGTTCATCCGGCACAGCTTCGCGGGCACGTCGCTGCAGATGATCGCCGACGAGCTCGGCTTCACCAAAGCTGCTATCTACCACCACTTTCGGACCCGAGAGCAGCTATTGACGGCGATCCTGGAGCCGATCATCGACAAGGTCGCCGCGGTGGTCGAGGACGCCGAACAGCAGCGCGGTGTCCACGCCCGCGCCGAACGCATGATCGACGGCTATGCCCGGCTGGCGGTCCAGAGTCCGATGCTGGTTTCGGTGCTGGCGTCCGACCCGAGCGTGCACACCGTGTTGAAGGCCAACCGCGAGTGGACGCACATCATCTCGCGCCAGATGGCGCTTCTGGCCGACGTGCATCCCGGCCCCGAAGGGTTCGTCCGGGCGCAATTCGTATTCGCCGGGATCGCCGGTTCGGCCGATCCCAAACGCGAGACCGACGACGAGTGGCTGCACGGCCAACTCCTCGACGCGGGCCGGCGTGCGCTGGGATTGCGAACGCCTCGGCGAACGTCATAGCTCCACAACACTTTTGGTTCAGGTTCAGCAGGCGGTCCGGCCGCCGGAAAGGGGACGCTTGTGTCCACCACGAAGACGGCATTGGTGACCGGTGGCGGTTCGGGGATCGGTGCGGCAATCGCCGCCCGGCTGCGGGCCGACGGCTACAACGTGGCCATCGTCGACCTGAATCCGACGGACTCGGACTTTTCCTACGTCGCCGATGTCACCGACCGCGCGCAGATCGACGCCGCACTGGCCGAAATCCATGCCGCGCTGGGGCCGGTTACCATCCTGGTCAACGCCGCGGGCAAGGACAGCTTTCGCCGATTCCTCGACCTCACCTTCGAGGAGTGGCAACGGACCGTGGACATCAACCTGAACGGGGTCTTCCACACCATCCAGGCCGTCCTGCCCGACATGATCGAGGCCGGCTGGGGCCGCATCGTCAACATCTCCTCGTCGAGCACCCACTCTGGTGTGCCGTACATGTCGGCCTATGTCGCGGCCAAGTCCGGCGTCAACGGCCTCACGAAAAGCCTTGCCCTGGAATACGGTCCGGCCGGCATCACGGTCAACGCCGTTCCGCCCGGCTTCATCGACACGCCCATGTTGCGCAAGGCCGAAGCCCGCGGAAACATGGGTGACATCCAGGCCACCATCGACGCCACTCCGGTGCGCCGCATGGGCCGGCCCGAGGACATCGCGGCTGCCTGCGCGTTCTTCATCTCCGACGAAGCCGGCTACATCACCGGCCAAATCCTCGGCGTCAACGGCGGCCGCAACACCTCGCCCGGTTAACCGGCCGGCTTCGTCGTCGTCGGGGTCACCGACGACGTCACCGTCACCGTGGTCGTGCTGACGGTCGTCGTAGCGCTCGACGAAGTGCTCGACTGCGAGAAGCTGGCTTCCTTGAACTCGATCCACGAATCCTTGTAGATCACGTCGTCGCCGGAGGACACCAGGATCTGGGTCGGTGAAACCGCGTAGGTGACACCGTCATTCGAAGCGACCAGTGTCCCGTCGGAGGTACGGGTGATGGGCAGGTGCAGGGGAGCGTTGTCGGACAGCCGCACGCCGCGATACTCCAGTCCGCCGTCGCGGTTCACACAGATCACCACCAGCGATTTGGTGGTTCGGCCGTATGCCATCAGGGTCTGGTTCTCGTCGCAGCGCGCGAGGGTGTCGACGTAGCCGCGGGAGTCGGCCTCGTAGGACGCCGGCGCACCAGACGTCGTCGTCGTGGCACTCGTGGTTGCCGTCGTGCTGGCAGTCGTCGTCGCGGTCTCCGATGCCGACGTCGACGGGGACGTCGTCAGGGTGGTGGGCGCCGCCTGCGCGACGGGCAGGGTATCCGAAGCGCCCGTCGCAACGGTCACCCCGACCACCACCCCGACCGCCGCGACAACGCCCCCGATGCCCACCCACGGCAGAAATCTCGACGTCGGGGAGGCGGGGTGCGGATCGTGAGCTGACATGGGCTAAGCGAACCACCTCACGCGACAATTACCGCGCTGGTGCGACGGCGTTTCTCCCGGAGAATTCAGCCGGCCGGTTCGATCGGTGTCGAGTCGTGGGTGAGGACCGCCCACAGCAGGCCTGCGGCATGCCGGGCCTGGTCGGTCGGCACGATCGGCGACCCCGCAGCCGGCTGCTCGGCCGGTGCGCCGCTGATGTGCTCGACCAGCGCCACCGCCAGCGAACGCAGCTTGACGTTCGATTCGTGGCTGGCCCGGCGCAGCGTCGCCCACGCGGTGTCGGCATCGCAGGCCAGCCGGCCCATGATCGCGCCCTTGGCCTGCTCGATGGCACCGCGCGACTGCAGCACCGCCAGCATGTCGGCGATCGCGGTGCCGTCGCCCTCGGCGCCTGCCGACACCATCGCCGCGGAGACCAGCTGCTCGTATCCGATCAGGGTGGTCACCGTGCCGGCGCTGGCCGGCCGCTCGAGCACGCACGACAGCACCACCGTGCCGTCGGCCTTCCACACCCCGGGCACCGCGACCGAGCCGCGAACCTCGCGCCAGGCGGCGCTGTGTTCGGGTATCCGGGCTTCCATGGCCGGCAGACTCAACTCCGGCCAGCGCTCGTCGGCCCACAGATCGAGGCTCAGCACCGGCATCTGGTGGACGAATGCATCGATGACCGGGCCGCCGAGTCCCGACAGCTGGGCTTCGACGACCTCGCCGCCATATCCGCGGGCGGCCATCAGGGTCATCTCGTCTTCGTCGAGGCGCCGGTCGTGCATGGTGATCGCCAGCCCGATCGCTTCCGGCAGGTCGAGGTGGACGCGTTCGAGGATCCGTTCGAACAACTCACCCTGCTGGGACTCCTCGCGTGGATGGAACTCAGGGACAGGCATGGTGCTGGCTCACTCCTTGGCGACGACGGTTGCCACGCGGTCCAGGCCGGAGATCGCCAGCAAGGTCCTGATCGGGCCCTCCGCGGCCACGATCATCGTGAGCGCGGTCGTGGCCGCCAGGGCGAACAGGGCACGCACTGCGGCGCTGTCGCAGTAGCTGACGGCGACGAGGTCGACGGTCAACATGGCGGAGTCCGCCGCCGCCTTGGCCATCACGTCCTGGAATTCGCCGACATTGGCCAGATCGATCTCACCGGAGGCGATCACGTGCGGCGAGGCCGGATCTGCGACCACCGTGACCCGGAACTGGGCCTCTGCCATCAGCGCAACTCCTCGAGCTTCTCGACGGTGGTTCCCAGTACGGTGGCGGCGACCGGCGATACGGTCAGCACAACTGTATGCCCGAGCCCGCGAGTCGTTGTCATCATCATCGTCTCGGCAGCACAAAAGGCAACACATGCCTTTGCCACGGAAATTCTCCCGTCGTCCTCTTCACCCCCGACGACGCAATCGCCGCAGCTTAGCAAGCTTCGGTGCGGACCGAGCAGTCGAAGACGGCAAATCTTGCGGAGCCGTCACAATCGGCGTTTACTCGCGCGCCTTTGCGGTTTCACCTCAAGCACACCTGCCACAGCCGTTAGGCTCAGCCCAGGGCCGGCGGGGGCACAGGACCCGGCGGTAGAGAACTAGAGGGTGGATAGATGCTCCGCGAATTCGTCATCGCAGCAGCCGTCGCAGGCACCGCGCTGGCAGTGGCGCCGATTGCCGCCGCCGACGAGCCCCACGGGCCGTTCCCTGGCGATCCGCCGGGCATGAGCTACGAGGCCTACCTGAGCGCACCGTGCTATCGCTGGGACCGGTTCGTGTTCGGCCGCGGCCCCGGTGGCGAGCCGTTGGCATGCCGCTGGATTCCCGGGCAGTCCCCGATCGGGATGGACCGCCCGCCCGAGGGCGTCGGCTTCTGGGTGCTCTCGCCCAAGATCTACGGTGTGCAAGCCGTCGGCTCGCCGTGCCCGGGGTCGCAGGCCGCGGCGCAGTCGCCCGATGGCCTGCCCATGCTGTGCCTGGGCGCGCGGGGCTGGCAGCCGGGATCCATGCATTCCGGCGACTGGGGCAACGGCAACGACTTCTACCCGGCCAGCTGAGAAATGACAGTGCCGCCAGGGTGAAAACCCTGGCGGCACAATCACATCCGCTCTAGACCGACGCGTTGAGCTCCTCGAGCCGGCCGGTGGCCTCCAGGTACTCCTGCACCCAGCGCTGAATCACCGTTGCGGTCTTCTCGACCTTGGTGAACTGACCGACGACCTGGCCGATCGGGTTGAATGCCACATCGACGCTCTCGTTGGGGTACTTGTGCGTGGCGGCCACGGCCATGCCGGAAACCATGTACTGCAACGGCATTCCGAGTGGCTTGGGGTTGCCCTCCTTCTCCCAGGCCTCGGTCCACTCGTTGCGCAGCATGCGTGCGGGCTTACCGGTGAACGAGCGGCTGCGCACGGTGTCCCGGCTCTCGGCCCGTGCGTAGGCGGCGTGCTGGACCTCGGTGTGCTCGGACTCCTCGACCATGACCCACTGCGAGCCGGTCCAGGCTCCCTGCGCACCCAGTGCGAGGGCCGCGGCGATCTGCTGGCCGCTGCCGATACCCCCGGCGGCCAGCACCGGCACCGGTGCCACCGCCTTGACGACCTGCGGCCACAGCACGATCGAGCCGATCTCGCCGCAGTGCCCGCCTGCCTCGCCGCCCTGGGCGATGATGATGTCCACGCCGGCTTCGGCGTGCTTCTTCGCCTGTGACGGCGACCCGCACAGCGCGGCGACCTTGCGGCCCTCGTCGTGGATGTGCTTGATCATCTCCGCGGGCGGGGTGCCCAGCGCGTTGGCGATCAGGGTGCACTTCGGGTGCTGGAGCGCGACCTCGACCTGCGGGGTGGCGGTCGCCTCGGTCCAGCCCAGCAGCTGCAGGGCATCGTCGTCGCTGTGCTCCACGGGCACACCGTGGTCGGCGAGGACCTTCTTGGCGAAGTCGATGTGTTCTTGCGGGACAAGGTCGTTCAGCGTCTTCTTCAGTACCTCGGGCGACAGGTCCGTCGAATCCATGCCCTCGTACTTGTTGGGGATGACGATGTCGACGCCGTAGGTGTGGTCGCCGATGTTCTCGTCGATCCACTTCAGCTCGATCTCGAGTTGTTCGGGGGAGAAGCCGACCGCACCGAGAACACCGAAGCCGCCGGCCTTGCTGACGGCGACGACGACGTCACGACAATGGGTGAACGCGAAGATGGGGAACTCGATACCGAGCTCATCGCAGAGGGCAGTGTGCATGGAACCGGCTCCTTCAAGCGGGGGCGTAACCAGACTGGAACGTGTTCTAGTTTAGTACGTCGGTGGTGCGCCATTTGCAGGTATCCACCATCGGCGGGCTGACGAATGGCTATCGGCCCAGCCAGCCGAGCCAGAGCACCAGAAAGACCAGCATGCTCAGCCCGCACACGGTGTGGTCGCGATAGATCGCCCGGGCCAGCCGGGTCTGCTCGGCGGCGGTGTCGGTGCGCCGGCCCAACCGGACCGCGTTGGGCACGGTGCGCGCCAGCGCGAGCACGATCGGCCCGCCGGCCAGCACCGCCGAGATCCCGAGCAGCCAGCCCGGGCCGGCCCCGACCACCGCCTCGGCGGCCAGCGCAGCGAGCAGGACGACCATCACGACGGCGATGAGGCCACCCATCGGCTGCGATGTCGTCGTTGCCCGGTGGTAGTAGCCGGCGATCGAGGCCAGGGCAGCGTCGGGAAGTTGCTCGACGCGACGGTCGTGCGAGCGGAGCTGGCTGTCGAAGATCAGATCCATCCACAGCACCGCGAGCAGAAAACCGCTGCATGCGGTCAGTAGAGAAGTCAGCACACCCATCGCGGCTCCGCCCTTGAACTCGCGCAGAAAGGAGTAGCGTTTGATTGTCTGCTTTTAGCGGGGGTGCGCCATGATTTTCACGAAGCTGGCGTTGGTCGGCGTAGCCGCTGTGTCGCTGACGCTCGCCCCGGCCAGCACTCCGCCGGCCGCTGCCGCACCCGCTTGCACCAACGGGGTCGTTCCGCTCAATCCGTACGTGGTGAACTGCGGCCTGCCGCCGCGCAAGACTCAGGTGATCGGCGCGGCCCCCGATGCCGGGGCGCTGATCGCGTGCCGCCACAACCCGATCTGCCTGTCGTATTACGTGAATTACCCGGGCACTCTCATCGTCCCGGGCTATCGCCCCTAAGCCTTGGTACCGACGCGTCCGCCGACGACAAGTGAGCCGGCGGCCACCAGCACACCGATCACGGTCAGCGGGATGGACCAGGCTCGTCGCTGCGATACCGCGGACTGGCACTGCGCCACGAAGTCGGTGTGCGGAACGATCTCGTTGAGAATCGGCACGTTGGCGACGATGCCCTTGTCGTTGGCTTGGCGCGCCGACGACAGGTCCGCCGAGATGGCATTGCCGCAGCCGATGCTGCCGCCGTTGCCGTCGGATGTGGACACCGGGACCAACAGCGAGATGACCCCGGCCACCAGCAGCACCGCACCCAGCAGAAGGATCACGCGCTTCGCCGCCATGTCCATGCCTCCCTTACGCACCCGTCGATAATCAGTGCTGGGTATCTACCCGGGCGTCGCGGCGGCCAAACGCGCGCCTCAGGGCTTGGCGAACAACTCCACTTCGGACACCAGCGGCAGATTCAGCGTCGTGCGGATGCCCGGCGGGGCGGCGATCACCGCGGGGATGGCGTTGACGATCCGGCCGGCGCCCGCGGCGATGGCGGCGTAGTTGTGGTCGCCCTTGCGGCTCGTCGGGCAGATGTCGACGACATAGGACGGCTCGCCGGTGATCTCCACCCGGTAGGAGCCACCGGGCTGGGCCGGCTGCGCCCAATCCGGGCGTAGGTCCTCACGCAGGCGAGTGACGTGCTCGACGACGATCGCGGCGTGGTCGCCGACCATGCCCTTGATCTCGAACCGCACCGCAGCCACCCCGCCTTTGGGGATGTGACCGGCGGCGACGTCGAAAGCCTCTGGGGCAGGCTCACGTTCGTAGCTCTCGGTGATCGAGTCCAGGTCGATGTTCAGCCCCGCGGCCAGCTGGCGGATGCCGCAGCCCCAGGCGATGCCGAGTACGCCGGGCAGGAACAACATCGGCACCTCGTCGAGAGGCTTGCCGAATCCCATGACGTCGAACATCACGGTGGCGCCGTCGTAGGTGGCGTAGTCGGCGATCTCCATGCAGCGCACAGCCTCGATGCTCTGACACGTGCTGGCGATCGCCAGCGGGACGAGGTCAGTGACGAAGCCGGGGTCGACTCCGTTGATGAAGATGCTCGAATTACCAAGGCGGCCAGCCTCTTCCAGTGGTTCGATGTACTTGTCGGGCATCGACCCCCACGGAAACTGCAACACCACCGGAGCCGAGCCGACAACATTGATGCCGGCGGCCAGAATCTTGCGGACGTCCTCCATGGCCTGCGGCATGCGGGTGTCGCCCATCGCGCAGTAGACGGCGCACTCGGGCTCGGTGGCCAGCACCGCGTCGAGGTCTTTGGTGGCCAGGATCCCGGTCTTGACGTCCAGGCCGGCCAACTCACCCGCGTCCTTACCCACCTTCTCGTCGGCCGACACGCACAGCCCGGTCAGCTCGAACCCGGGGTTCTCGATCAGCTCGGATAGGGCTATCCGTCCGACGTTTCCGGTGCCGATGTGGGCAACGCGGATGGCCATAACTTCTCCTCATGCTGGGGTGTGCGGTGCGTTCAGTATGCGCACTGGCACGCAAAACTGGAACAGGTTCTACCTCGGAGCAGGCGCGACCGGTAGCCTGACGCCTCATGGGACGCGTAGACGACAAAGTGGCCATCATCACCGGCGGCGCACAGGGGATGGGTGCCGCTGACGCGCGGATGCTCGTCGCCGAGGGCGCCAAGGTCTTGATCGGGGACATCCTCGACGACAAGGGCAAGGAGCTGGCCGACGAGCTCGGCGACGCTGCCCGCTACGTGCACCTCGACGTGAGCGACGCCGATCAGTGGCAGGCCGCCGTCGAGACCGCGATCACCGAGTTCGGCAAGGTCAACGTGCTGGTGAACAACGCGGGCATCGTCCAGGTCGCGCCACTGAAATCACTCGACGTCGAGCGGTGGAAGAAGGTCCTCGACGTCAACCTGACCGGCGCGCTACTGGGCATCAAGGCGGTTCTGGAGCCGATGAAGGCCGCAGGCGGTGGCTCGATCATCAACGTGTCGTCCATCGAGGGCATGCGCGGCGCATCCTGGGTGCACAGCTACGTCGCATCCAAGTGGGGCCTTCGCGGCCTGACGAAGTCGGCGGCCCTCGAGCTGGCATCGGACAACATCCGGGTCAACTCCGTGCACCCCGGCTTCATCCGCACTCCGATGACCAAGCACCTGCCCGAGGACATGGTCAGCGCCCCGCTGGGCCGCCCCGGTAAGCCGGAGGAAGTCGCCACGTTCATCGTGTTCCTGGCCAGTGACGAGTCGTCGTTCTCCACGGGTTCGGAGTACGTCGTCGACGGCGGCCTGATCACCGACGTCCCGCACCGCGCGATGCCCTAGTCTCGTCGGCGCACCCGCAGCGCCAGCTGCGCGAACGCTGCCCCCAGGGCGGCCCGCCCGAGTGCGGGGAAGTGGCCCATCACGTGGGCGGCACCGCTGCGCCGGCCGGGAATCGCCAGACGCAGCACCGGCCAGTCGTTGGCGGCGGCCTTCGCCGCCAGGCCGGGCCGGGGATTGACCGGGCGGGGATGGCCGACCAGGGCCATCAGCGCACCATCCTCGTCACCGTCGGCATAGAAGTAGCTGCGTGCCAGGTCGACCTCGTTGGCGTCGCAAAACCGTTGCACCGCGGCGGCTTTCTGCCGCCCCCACACGATCGGCTTGTTGATGGTCCCGGTCAACCGACCGTCGTCGTCGAGTTCGAAGGTGTTGCAGACCACGTGGTCGATGCCCAGCGCACGGGCCACCGGCTCGGCATGGATGGTCAGCGCTGACGAGCTGAGCACGACGGTGTGGCCACGAGCCCGGTGGGCGTCGACGACCTCACGCATCAGCGGATACACCCGGGCCTCGACCTGTTCGGTGTAGAGCCGCTCACCGATCTCGTCCAGCTCGACCAGCGACTCGCCCCGCAGATACCCCGCGGCCCGCACCAGCAGCCGCTCGAACTGCATGCGGCCCAGTTTGTAGCGCACCGAGGCTTCGATCACGCCCATGACCTCGCCGATCCTGGCCTGCCCGCGGCGGACCCGGTCGCTGGCGTGCGCGGTCGCGGTGAATCCGGCCACCAGGGTGCCGTCGAGGTCGAAGAACGCCCCGACCGCCGCACCGGGTGGGCTTTCGGCGATCTGGGCGAGTGGATTCGATGACACCGTCACCACACCATCATGCCGATTCTCGCGGCGGGGGAGAGCGGAGCGACCCGGGGATCAGCTCAGCGCACCGCCACCGAGACCGG
Source organism: Mycolicibacterium vinylchloridicum (assembly GCF_013404075.1). Taxonomy (GTDB): domain Bacteria; phylum Actinomycetota; class Actinomycetes; order Mycobacteriales; family Mycobacteriaceae; genus Mycobacterium; species Mycobacterium vinylchloridicum. The sequence goes on along the minus strand of NZ_JACBJQ010000019.1, from coordinate 45,235 downwards.
TCCGCCGTCGCGGTCTGCACTCGCCACGATCCGGGCCGGGATTCGGAACATCCGGCCCGGCGAGGCGGGCCACGGCAGCCGAAGCCGGGCCAGCAACCGCCCGTCCTGGTGCGCGGTGACGACGGGGCTGTGTAACGACGTGTCGGTCCACGCCAGCAGCCGGCCACGCGGAGGAGCACCGTCGCTCAGCAGGCCCGGGCTGATCCAGCGCAGCGGGGCCTGCGCCACCAGCCGCACACCACCCGTCGGCCCGCGGTGGCCCGCCAGGTGGGCATGGATCCGATCGGCGACGTGGCGGCCATCGAGGGCGGCCACATCGGCGGTGTCCACCGGGTGCACCAGGTTGCCGATGGCGAACACGCCGGTTCGGTTGGTACGCAATGCCGTATCGACGACAGGGATCCCGGCCCGGGTATCCATGGCGAGGCCGCCCGTCCGGGCCAGTTCGTGGTCGGGGATCCAGTCGCCGGTCAGGATGAGCGTGTCGCAGTCGACGATTCGCCGCGCCCCGGTGTCGATGTTCTCGATCTCCACCGCCCGCAGCTGGGGTGCGCCGATGATCCTGGTCACCGTGGTACGCGTGGCCACCCGAACACCGAGTGCGGCCCGGGCGGCGGCGGTGAACGCGACATACGACTCCGGGCGCCGGTGCTCGGTGGTCATCAGCACGGTGCGACAGCCGGCATGCCGGAGTGTGAGAACTGCCGAATAGCTGACGAGTTCGGCACCGACAACGACGGCGCGCCGACCGACCCCTCGCCCGTGCAGGTGCACCAGGTTCTGCAGATGGCCGGTGGTGTAGATCCCGGCCGGCCGGTCCCCGGCGATGAGCCGGGCCGGCCGCGGCCGTTCCCGGGCACCGGTGGCCAGAACCACCACGGCCGCCTCGATGACCTCCCGGCCGCTCGGCGAGGTGACCTCCAGCGCGCGCTCGCCCGCCCAGCCGGTGACCATGGCATCGGTGCGAATGTCGGCACCCGCGGTCACCGCCCGCGCCACCAGCCGCCGCGCATAGTCCGGCCCGCTCAGCACCGTCCGCAGGTCGCGGATCCCGTAACCGAGGTGGTCGCTGTGCCGGGGGATGCCGCCGGCGACCGACTCCCGTTCCAGGACGACGACGGTGTGACGGCCGGCGAGGTGAGCCGCCGCCGTCAGCCCGGCCGGGCCGCCGCCGACGATCACGATGTCGACGCTCATCGCAGCGCCTCGAACAGATGCTGCACCTCGGCGCCGCAGAAGAATCCTTGGCAGCGGCCATTCATGACCCGTGTCCGCCGGCGCAGGCCGTCGAGGCCTGCCGGCGGGATCACCGACCGGCAGGCGTCGCGCAGTTCGCCCCGGGTGACGCGTTCGCAGAAGCAGACGATCCGCCCGTACGCCGCGTCACCGTCGATGGCCGCGGCATCCTGGTACGGCCGGGAGAACGCCTCACCGAGGTTGGGCATCCGCGGCGGATCGGGGACCGCGGCTCGGGGCTCGGCGTCCAAGCCGGCCCGGCCCAGGAGGCCCAGAGCATGTTCGGCGATGGCCATCCCCGCGGTCAGCCCGGTGGAGCGGATGCCGCCGACCAGGAGGTAGCGCTGGGCCGGGTCGGCCTCGATAAGGTAGTCGCCGTGGTCGATCGCCGCGCGCAGTCCGGCGTAGGTGGCGGTGATCTCTTCGTCGAGCAGCCGCGGCATCAGCCGGCGGCCCTTGTCCAGCAGCGACTGCAGCCCGTCGCGGCTGGTGCCGGTGGCGGTGCGATCGGCGAGGTCCTCCGATGTCGGGCCCAGCATCACGTTGCCGTAGATGGTCGGGCTGACCAGCACGCCCTTGCCCCGCGCGGTCGGCACCGGCAGCACGATCGTGTCGACCAGCAACCGGGCCAGCTTGTCGTAGACGATCAGCTCGCCGCGGCGTGGGGTGACCGTGAAGCGGGAGAAACCGAACTGTCCGTCGATCACGTCGGCACCGAGCCCGGCCGCGTTCACCACCCACCCTGCGCTGATCGGGCCCGCCGAGGTGTGCAACGTGGTCGCGTCCCCGCCGACGTCGACGGACTGCACGCGGCAGCCACGGTGCAGTGCCACACCACGATTCACCGCATCGGTCGCCAGCGCGAGGTTCACCGACCAGGTGCAGATGATCGACTCGTCGGGCACGCTCAGTCCGCCCAGCGCGCCGGGCCCGAGGTTCGGGATTCGCTCGTATACCGTTGCGGCATCGACGAGTTCGCAGCGCTCGTACCGGTTGGCCTCGGCCTGGGCCTTGAGGGTGGGCAGGGTGTCCAGCTGCTCGTCGTCCCAGGCCACCAGGATCGCACCGGTGCGCTCGACCGGGATGCCGGTGGCGGCGGCATACTCCGAGAGCAGTGCGTAGCCGCGCCGGACCAAGCGCGATTCGAGAGTGCCTGGCTTGGCGTCGAATCCGGTGTGCAGGATCGCGGTGTTGGCCTTGCTGGTGCCGTCGCCGACGTCGTCGCGGGCCTCGAGCAGCGCCACCGACAGCCGTCGCCCGCCGAGCTCGCGGGCGATCGCCGAGCCGACGATGCCTGCCCCGATCACCGCCACGTCGTAGTCGGTGCTCATCTCGCCGCCGAATAGGTGGTGGCGGCCAGTTCACGCCAGCGAGAACGGAATTCCTCGGCCCGGCCGGCATCCCATCGGGGTTCGAATCCGGCTGCGGCACTCCAGGTTCCGACGACGGCGGGCAGGCCTTGTGCCGGGTCGAGGCTGAGCCGGGCCAGCGCTGCGGCACCCAGCGCGGTGGCATGGGCGGAGGGGTAGACGTCGACGGGCACTTGCAGGATGTCGGCGCACGCCTGCATCAGCGCCGCAGACCGGGTCAGGCCGCCGTCGGCGCGTAGCCGGGTCAGCGGGGCCTGGGTGTCGGTGCCGATGGCCGTCACCAACTCGGCGATCTGTGCGGCGATGCCTTGCAGCACGGCCAGCACCAGATGGCCGCGACCGGTGGCCAGTGTCATGCCCGAAAACGTTGCGGTGGCGCTGGATTGCCACCACGGGGCGCCCAATCCGGCCAGGGCGGGCACACACAACACGCCGTCATCGTCGTCGGCTGCGACGGCGTCGAGATCTTCGGCGCCGCCGATGATTCCCAGCGACGACAGCCACCGCACCGCCGAGGCGGCGGTGTAGACCTGCCCGTCGACGCAGAAGGTGTCGTCACCGCCGATCCGCCATGCCACCGAAGTGGTCAGACCCGTTGTCGAGCGGACCGGGTCGCCACCGCAGTTCGACAGCAGGAACGCACCGGTGCCGAAGGTGCACTTTGCCATCCCCGGAAGCAGGCAGCCTTCGGCCAGCAGCGCCGCCTGCTGGTCGACGACCACACCGCCGACGGGTATCTCAGAACCGAAAGAGCCTGTCGTTCCGATGATTTCGTCATTGCCTACGATACTCGGCAGTCGCTCGCCGGCCAGGCCGAACAGGCCGAGCAGCTCCCCGTCGAAGTCGCGGCCGCCGAGTTCCACCAGAAGTGAGCGGCTGGCGGTGGTGGCATCGGTGACGAACTGCCCGGTGAGCCGGTGCAGCAGCCACACGTCGGATGTGGTGACCACCCCGCCGGTCTCGACGTTCCGGCGCAGCCAGCTCATCTTGGGCGCCGAGAAGTACGGGTCGAGCACCAGGCCGCTCCGCGCGGCGATCATCTCGGCGTGCCCGCCGAGCTCGGCGCACAGTGACTCCGCGCGGCGGTCCTGCCAGACGATCGCGGGGGTCAGTGGCTGCCCCGTGCCGGGATCCCACGCCAGGACCGTCTCACCCTGATTCGCCAGCGACACGGCTTCGATGGCGCGGTCGGCCTGTGCGACGGCCGACCGCCCGGCGGACAGCACCGACTCGAGGAGCTCGCCGGGGTCCTGCTCGACGCCGCCGCCGGGGAGGTAGCGCGGATGCACCGGTACCTCGGCCAAACCGACGATGCCGTCGGCCGGGTCCACCACGATCGCCTTGGTGCCCGAGGTGCCCTGGTCGATGGCGAGGACCGTCACGGCAGCCATACAACCACGCGGCGCGGGAATGCTTCGCGCCGAGCGGTGTTGCACGCCAGATGAAGCTCAACGATGCGGCTCGCGCCCTGATCGGATCCGGCGCGGACGCCACGCTGGTCACCCTCAACCCGGATGGCAGCCCCCAGGTGTCGCTGGTGTGGGTGGCGCTGGAGTCCGGTGACGACGGCGATGAGCTGGTGACCGCTCACCTCAGTGAACACAAGAAGGTCCGCAATGTGCGCCGCGACGAGCGCGTCGCGCTGACGATCGTGTCGACCGCGCCTGGCGAGGTGATGCGGCCGTATCTGTCGGTGACCGGCACCGCGCGCATCGTCGAGGGCGGGGCGCCCGAGCTGCTGCGGCAACTCGCCAAGGCGATGATCTCGGCCGAGGGTGTACCGTTCCCGCCCGCCGATGCACCGCCCGGCTATCTGACCCGCATCACGATCGACTCAGTCGGTGGCGTCGGGCCTTGGGCGGGCTGACGCCTCGGCCGGCCCCGGCACCCGGCTCTGGGCCTGTGCTTCCAGTTCTTCCTCCCAGGCGCCCTCGTCGCGCCCGAGTGCGATCGTGGCGGTGGCCATGGCGGCGACGGCGAAGCCCAGCGCGACCGCGGCGGGCTTGCTGACGGCCAGGTGCTCCTGCAGCACGACCTCACCGAGCAGCACGGCGACCACCGGTTCGAGCACCAGCATCGCCGGGACCGCGGCGCGCAGCGACCCGGCGTGAAAGGCCGACTGCTGTAGCAGCGTCGCGATGACCCCGACGGCGATCACCACGTAGAGCACCGGGGTGGTCATCAGACGCAGCATGCTGCCCTCACGCACGATGTGCATCACGAGCTTGGTCAGGACCGCCACCACCCCGAAAAGCACACCGACCCCCACGGCCAGCAGGATCGCGCGCCGCCAGTTCGACAGCCGAAGCGCCACCAGCAAACAACCGGCGACGAACACCAGGCAGATCCCGGTCACGACGATCGCGGGTACTTCCGCACCCTCGTAGTCACCCGGTTTGGTGCGAGCGAGGGCCACGAACACCGCCAGGGCGAGCGTCAGCACCACGGCCCAGCCCCATTCGCCGCGGGAGACCCGCCGGTGGGCCAGGCGCGCGCTCAGCGGCAAAGCGAACAGCAGCGCCGAGACCATGAGCGGCGCGACCAACAGCAGCGACCCGTAGGCCAGTGCGACCGCCTGGAAGGCGTACCCCGTCACCGCGGAGGCGGTGCCGGCCCACCACAGCGGCCGGCGCAGCAGGGTCGACCACATGACGGTGCTGACACCCTGATCACGGGGCACGTCCATGGTGGCCCGCTGGCGCACCACGATGCCGATGGCGGCGAACACCGCAGCGGCAAGGGCGGCTGCCACCACGAGCGCGTGCTCCAGCAAGATCCGTCCCTTCGGAGTTTGGGTGAGGTGTCGACGCTAGGACCGAATGTAGGGCACGCGCGCAGACGGTGACCGATCGTGAGCCCGACGTGCGTGTCAGCGGACTTCGACGACCACCGGTGTGCTGTTGTACCCGGTCACCCTGACCCAGCTGGGGGCGGGTCCGGACTTGGGCACCCGACCCTTGATCGTGACGGTCTCGCCGGGGAAGACGGTCACGTAGTTGTCGTCGTATTCGATCGGCAGAATCTCGTCGGCCAGCGGGCCGGACAGCAGTTCGGCCCGCTCGAAGAAGGCGATCCGCTTCGTCGGGTTGTGCAGCTCGATGGTGACGTCGCGCCCACCGTTCTCACCGCCGGTGGCGGTGATCTGCAGCGGCACCTTGGGCATCGAGTTCAGCGCGGTCATATCGGCCCAGCTGACCTGGTTGGCGTTGAACGCCGCGTCGTTGGGCCCGACGTCGTCGGCCTGCCGGGACTGCCAGTACACGTTGTCGGCGAGTACGGTGCCGGTCGGATCGAGCAACTCGGCGCGCACGAAGAAGACGGGGGAGTCGGCCGGACCCGGCGGCAGCGTCATCGCCGGGACCGCACCGCCGGGATCGACGCTGATGTTCTCTGAGGCCCGGTCGTCGCGCAGTGCGCCCTTCAGGTCGTAGGTGCGCACCCGGACACGCAGGTCCTCCCGCGAATCCTGGGTCTGGTTGACGACGGTGACCCGGGCCTGGCGGTGGTTACCGGTGGCATAGGAGTCGAACACCACCGACAGCGGCTGCAGGCCCTTCTTCGCGCCGTAGTACGCACCGCCGGGGCGCAGGTAGTAGTCGAAGATGTTGCCGAAGAACGACGGCCAGTGGCTGTTGAGCATCCAGTAGATCGTCATCTTGTGGCCGTCCCAGCCGTTGGCGGCGAACGACTCGAACTGTGCGCGGGTGGCCTCGTAGTGCGCCAACTGGGCCTTGGCGGCGAACATGCGCGCGTTGGTCGACGGACCGTAGCGTCGGTCGATGACGCGCTGGACGTTGGTCAGCCGGGAATTCTGCGGATCCGATCCGGCATGGAAGAACCAGGTGTCGTTGATCGGCCACAGCTTGTCCGGTGGGATGAACTTCTGCAGGCTCGCGAACGGTGGGATGTGTTCGTTGTCGCCCTGTTCGGCCGACGACCCGCGGGCCGCCCCGTACCGGCCGCTGAACCAGTAGGACGGCGGGCGCCACGTGTAGGGGCCGGCCATCTGGATGCCGTCCCACAGCTGCTGGCCGTCGGCGTCGCGGTTCAGCGACGACACCGTGTCCACGGTGGCGTTCTGCCAGTGCAGGTCGGACAGGATCTGGTGGTAGTTGGTCAACACCTCGGCGGGCGGGCGACCGTCACTGGCGTTGGCCCAGACGAACACCGATGCGTGTGAGCGCAGCATCGCGATCTGGCTGCGCAGGCTCTCCTGCGCGACGCGGCGATCCTCGTCGTCCCACTGCTGCCACTTCTCCCACTGGTTGCAGCACATCCAGCCGTACATCAGCGGGATGCCGAGCTCGTCGGCCATCTCGACGAAGCGCTGGGAGGAGATCTTGGACTCCAGCCGCAGCATGTTCAGCCCGAGGTCCTTGACGTAGCTCAGGATCGCGGCGTCGCGGTCAGGGTCGTACTTGTAGAGCAGGTCGGGTGTGTAGGTGGCACCGCGGACCAGGAAGTTCTTGCCGTTGACCTGAAGGTAGAAGTTGCCGCCGGTGCCCAGTTCGGCGAACGTGTCGTCGGAGTCGCGACCCTGGGTGATCTGCCGGATGCCGAACTTCAGAGTCGACACCTCGGTGGGGTTCCCGTTCTGGACGAACTCGAGCTTCAGGTCGTAGAGGTCGGGCCGGCCCATCGTGTAGGGCCACCACAGGTCGGGGTGGTCGACCACCAGCGCCGCGAATCGGTCGGGGCGCAGCGCGATCTCACGCTGCTCGCCGGGCATCAGCGTGACCGGCTCCTCGACGTGGATGGGCGCCTTGCCGTCTCGCGAGATGGTGGCGCGCAGGACGCCGCGCGCCTTGTCGGCGGAGTAGTTGCGCAGTGGTGCGTAGACCGTCAGCCGGGCATGGTCGGTGTCGGGCAGCGGAAGCTCGGTGTTGACCGTCGCATCGCCGATCGATACTGCTCCGAACGTCTTGAGGTACACCGGTTTCCAGATCCCGGCGTTGCGGTCGGGCACGAAGGAGTTGCCGTTGGCGGGGTTCTTGTCCGGCCCCCGATAGCCGAGGTAGCGCCAGTTGATCCAGTCGTACCAGCTGTCCGCCAGCTCGACGCCGTTGACGTCCTGGATGGCCCGTTCCGGGGTCACCTTGACGGCCAGGGTGTTCGGCTTGTCGGGCGTGATCCAGCGCGTGACGTCGAGTTCGTGGTCGTTGTACATCCCGACGACGTGTGCGCTGTCGGCGACGCGGTGGCCGTTGAGCCAGACCTCGGCGCGGTAGTTGATCCCGGGGAAGTCCAGTACGTAGTTGGGGTAGTCGCCGGGCGCGGTGAAGGTGGTGCGATACCACCAGTCCTGCTGGTAGAGGTCCTGCGGGACATCCTCGAGCAGATTCTTGCCGTAGTAGAGGTTGGGGTAGACACCGTCGTCCTGCAGGGTCTCCAGCACGGTTGCCGGCATCCGCCGCACCGGGTGCCAGCCCGCCGCGTCGTAGCCGTTGGCCGAGATCGCCGCACCGTCGTCGGGCAGATCCTGCGCCGAGGTGAGCCGCCAGCCGTCGGCCAGTTCGATGTCCTGCGCGGGCTTGGGCTGCGAAGCGCTGAACAACCGCACATCACCGGTACACATGAGCAGGAGCAGGATGACGACGATCGTCCCGAAGGTCTTCGCCACCGTCCCCAAGCTCCTCGTGTCGAGATCTGCGACAGGGACACCCCGGCGCAACCGATCATCTGCCGCGCGTTCATCTTGGCAGAGCCGCGGTGCGCCCGCCTCATCCGGCGGCGCCGCAGACGGCTCCCTTCATGATGCGCACTGCGGCACCGCCCGGCACGTCGGCGACGAACGGTGCACGTCGGTGCCGGAGTTTGCGCGGACCCCGCCGAACTCGGCCCGTCGAACTAGGCTTGGGCCATGACCGACCTCGACCGCGCCGCCGCCCGCCGCGAGATTGCCGACGCCCTGCTGAAGGCCCTCGAACGCCGCCATGAAGTGCTCGACATCATCGTCGACGCCGATGACCGGGCCGCGGCGGTGGACGCCATCACCGCCCTGCTCGGCACGTCGCGCCTGGGCAGCGAAGCCGTACTCGGGCTGTCCTTCGATCAGGTGACCAAGGCTTCGCGCGACCGCATCGCCGCCGAGATCAACGATCTCAACAGCCAGCTGTCGTTCACGCTCGGCGAGCGCCCGGCAAGCTCGGACGAGAGCCTGCAGCTTCGCCCGTTCTCCGATGACAGCGACCGGGATATCTTCGCCACCCGAACCCAGGAGGTCGGCGCCGCCGGTGACGGTTCTGGCGCGCCCGCCGGCAATATCGACGATGAAATCCGTTCGGCACGTGACCGTTTGAGCGCGGAAGAGGCGGCGTGGTTCGTCGCGATCGACGGCGAGCACAAGGTGGGCATGGTCTTCGGCGAGCTGGTCGGCGGCGAGGTCAACGTACGGATCTGGATTCATCCCGATCACCGGAAGAAGGGATACGGGACCAGTGCCCTTCGCAAATCACGCACCGAGATGGCGGCGGCGTTCCCCGCTGTGCCGCTTGTGATCCGGGCACCCGGCGCGGCGCCACGCTGATAGGCAGCCGATCATGAACATCGCGATCACCATCATCCTCATCGTTGTCGGTGTCGCGGTCGTTCTGGCGCTCATCGCGCTGCCGATCGTGCTGATCTATCGCAACAAGTACCGCGCCGCCGCCGAACAACTCGACACCGAGCTGGCGGCCGAGACGATCATCCGCCCGCTGGAGAAGGGCAACTACCGGGGCGCCACCGCGCCGGGCTTCCCGACGGTGAAGAACAGCGGCCGTATCGCACTGACCCGCAGGCGCGTGGTCTTCGTGACGTTCACCGGAACCACCATCAGTGTCCCGCTCGACACGATCACCGGACTGCGGCGCTCGAAAGTGTTCAAGGGCAGTGTCGTCGGCGGCTGGACGCATCTGGTGCTGCGCACCGCGGGCGGCGAGGTCGGCTTCTACGTTCCCGACACCAGCGCGTGGCTGCAGGCGCTCGGCGAGGCCACCGGGCTGACGCCCGATCCCGTCGCCTGACCGGCACTGCGTAACCTCGCACGGTATGAGCGTGCGAGCGGGAATCGTGGTCACCGGCACCGAAGTCCTGACCGGCCGGGTGGCGGACGCCAACGGCCCGTGGGTCGCCGACCGGCTGCTGGAGCTGGGTGTCGAGTTGGCCCACATCACCATCTGCGGTGACCGGGCGGCCGATATCGAGGCACAGTTGCGTTTCCTGGCCGCCGAGGGCGTCGACCTGATCGTCACGACAGGAGGCCTCGGGCCGACCGCCGATGACATGACCGTCGAGACGGTGGCCCGCTTCTGCGGTCGCGAGCTGAGGCTCGACGCGGAACTGGAAGCCAAGATCGCCGCGATCCTGAAGAACCTGATGGCCCGCTTCAGCGGTGTCGATTTCGACGCTGTTCGCGCGGCCAACCGCAAGCAGGCGATGGTGCCGGTGGACGCGCATGTCCTCGACCCGGTCGGGACCGCGCCCGGTGTCGTGGTGCCCGGCACGCCGACGGTGTTGGTTCTCCCCGGACCGCCGCGCGAGCTGCAGGCGATGTGGCCGGCCGCGATGTCGGACGACGCCGTCCAGCAGGCGATCGCCGGACGGACCGTCTACCGCCAGGACACGGTGCGGATGTTCGGGCTGGCCGAATCCGGGCTGGCCGAAACGCTGCGCGAGGCCGAAAGCATTCCGGGCTTCGGCGATTTGGAGATCACCACCTGCCTGCGGCGCGGCGAAGTGGAAATGGTCACCCGCTACGAGCCGCACAGCGTCGAGGCCTATCGGAAGCTGATGGACTTGGTGCGGGCCCGGCACGGGGAGTTGGTGTTCTCCGAAGACGGTTCGCGGGTCGACGACCAGGTCGCCCACCTGCTGGCGGGGCGGCGGATCGCGACGGCGGAATCGTGCACCGCCGGCCTGCTGGCGGCCCGCCTGACCGACCAGCCCGGTTCGTCGGCATACGTTGCGGGTGCGATCGTGGCGTACGCGAACGAGGCGAAGGTGGATGTTCTGGGCGTCGACCCGGCGCTCATCGACACCCACGGCGCGGTCTCACAGGAAGTCGCCGAGGCCATGGCGGCAGGAGTGCTGCGGCGGTTCGCGGCCGACACCGCGGTGGCGATCACCGGCATCGCCGGACCGGGTGGCGGAACGGACGCCAAACCGGTGGGGACCGTGTGGTTTTGCGTGATGCTGGCCGATGGCACCACGGTCAGCCGGCAGGTGCGGCTGCCGGGGGAGCGCGGCGATATCCGCGAGCGCTCCACCACGGTGGCGATGCACCTGTTGCGGCGCACGCTGCTTGGCGGTTAGGCGGAGCAGACCGCGGCTTCGTCGTCGGTGAGATCGGCGGGATTACACAGCGCGAACATGCGCGCCCCGAGATCGGCGAGTTCGACGATGATTTCGGCGCGTCCCAGGCCGGCGTCGAGGGCTTCACTGAGCACCGTGACGATGTCGGCACCGTCCGCATGCACCGCGGTGGATTGAGACAGGCGTGCGGTGCGGATCATCCGCCAGGCGTAATTGCGCTCGGCGAGGGCGTCATTCATAGCGGAACCTTTCGATGGCGGGTTGGCGTTACGCCAATCAGCTTCTCCCGCGGCATTGCCCGGCCGACAGGGACTTCCGGCCCTCGCACATGGGGGCATTGGGCATTACCGGAGAACAGGAGAATCGAATCATTGGTGAACAAACCGCCCGAATTGCCGTTCACGGTCGATTACCTGCCGTAGCGTAAGTAAGTCCCTTTCAGCGCGACCCGAATTTGGGGAGATTCAATGCGTAAATTCATCATGGGTATTGCCGCCGCAAGCATGATGTTCGGCTCGCTGGCCGGTGCAGTTACCGCCAATGCGGCTTCGACCAACAACGCGACGCCCTCGGCGCCGCATAATTCGCCGCCCATCATCACCGCGCTGGACTGCCAGGGCGGCACGGGCAACATGGGTTGTGGCGCAGGCTTTTTCTGGCGCGACGGATGGCGCGGCTGGGGCTGCTACCCCTGCTGATCGCAATTGCGACGAATTGACCTGCCAGAAAAAACTTTCCCGAATGGAAGATCCTCTATGACCTCACGTCGTATCGGCGGTCTGACCGCCGCAGCTCTGCTCTCAGCGGGCATGTCATGTGGTACCGGCCTGGCCGCAGCAGATCCCGGTGACTACACCGTCTTGCTCATCGACCCGAACGTGGTGACCGACTCACTGGCCTACACCGCGGCCCCGCCGGTCCTCAATCCTGGCGGCCAGCCCGGCGCCATGACGATGTACACCCATCGCGACGGGCGCACGATCGCCGACACCGTATGGGTGCTGGGTGATCCAGGTGCGGCCGCGGGTGCGATCAGTTCCGCACAGGCCGCCACGCCGGTGGCCAACTCCAAGACCGTCTCGGTTCCGGTCGGAACGAACGGACAGCTGATCACCGGCACCTCCCCGGATGGCACGCGCTCGCTGAGCGTGCTGTATTTCACCGAGGGCAATGCGGCCTCGTCGCTCGAGTTCACCGGCCCCGCCGGGGATCCGGTACCTCAGGACCTAGTCGTCGAGTTCGGCCAGAATCAGGACGCACTGATCAAGAGCCAGCTGGGCACCTAGTCGGTTGCCCACGAGGCGAATTCACTGCTGGGTCACGGGTTCTCGGCGTCGTCCCACAGTTTGAGCATGGTGCGCAGGATGTCCTCCGCGCGGCCGAGGCCGGCGAGGTGACTCTCACCGGGCAGCTCGTACAGCTCCGCGTCGGGCAGCTTGGACACCACGTGCCGGCCGTGCGCGAACGGCACGATGTGGTCGCGGTCGCCGTGCCACCAGCGGACCGGCACCTTGACCTCGTCGAGCCGGAATCCCCAGTCCCTGGCGAAGACCACGACATCGGCGAACGGCGCCGCCATCTGCTTGCGGCTGCCGTTGAGTAGATCGTCGAGGAACATCGCCTTGAATTCGGGGCGGACCAACATCTTGCGGTCGCCTTCGGGGGAAATGCCCGCGTAGAGGTACAGGGCCGGTTCGGCCACCGGCTTGATCAGCCGGATCAGGCTGACGGCCGCTAGCCGCAGCGGAGCCCCGGCGATCTCGATCAGCGGCGCAGCGGCCGTGCCCACCTTCATCAACCCGCCGCCGATGCCGTCCGGGCCGACGGTCGGGGCCACCCCGCCGAGCACCGCGGCGGCCACGACCCGGTCGGGCATCGCGGTCGCGCAGCCCAGGGTGTACGGGCCACCGCCGGACAGGCCGACGACGGCCATCTTGTCGACGCCCAGGGTGTCGGCGATGATCGACAGGTCGCTGGCGAAGGCCAGCACATTGTCGTACTGGAACGGGGTGGACGAGCCGATACCCGGCCGGTCGATCCCGATCAGCCGAATGTCGTTCTGTTCGGCGAAGACCCGGGCCTCCATCGGAATCTGGCGCCTGGCTCCCGGGGTGCCGTGCAGCCAGAAAACAGCCCGGCCCTGGGCGCTGCCGAATTCGGCGAACCCGATCTGGCGGTCTTCACCGACAGCGACATTGCCCTCCAGCTTCGGACGGGCGATAGAGACAACCATGGGCACAGTGTGTCACGCGGGCGATTTCCGCTGTGCGGTTCATCCAAAGGGCCCACCGCTGAAGGAGTCGAGTGAGCCGAGCCATCCCGGCGGTCGCCGCTGCGCCCATGGAACGGCGGCTTCGAGTTGGCTGGCGAGCTGCAGAAGGATCGTCTCGTCGGGCGCCATCAGCTGGACCCCGATCGGCAGGCCGTCCCCGGTGATCGCCAACGGCAGTGAGATGGCCGCCCAGCCGGTCACGTTGGCCATCGTCGTCCACCCGGTGTGGGCGAACTCGACGTCGAAGAACGCCCGCGTGGTGCCGCGCGGCTGATCCAGGACACCGTAGCCCGGCGGCGGTGCCAGCAGCGTCGGCACCAGCAGCACGTCATGGGCGTTCATCCCGGCGACGAACTGGCGGGTCTGGGCGTGGATGGTGTCGATGGCATCGGCATAGTCGACCCCCGCCGTGGTGAAGCCCTCGCGCATCATCACCCAGCTGCTGGGCTCGAATTCGTCCTCGCGCGGGTCGCGGCGCAGGTGAGATCTGGCGAGGTTGTACAGCTGCACATTGCTCACGTTGTGCAGCACCGCGATCGCGGTGGCGACGGCGTCGGGGTCGAAACTCGGCGCCCCCGGCTCGATGTGATGGCCGATCGATTCCAGTGCGCGCCCGGCATTTTCGACGGCAGCCGAAACGCGGGGGTCGGTCGGCGGGCCGGGGAAGGGCGAGTCGGTGGCGATCAGGATCCGCTGCTGTGGCGGCGACTGGCCGATCGCACTGAGAAATGGCCGGGCCGGCAACGGCGCGTTGTAGGGATCACCGGGCGCGCCTCCGGTCACCGCATCGAGCAGGGCGGCACTGTCGCGGACCGTGCGGGTCAGGGCGTGCTCGACGGCCAGCCCCTCCAGCAGGTGCCCGGACGGAGCGAACGACGTGCGCGCACGGCGGGGTTTGAGCCCGACCAGTCCACAGCAGGCCGCGGGCACCCGGATCGAGCCGGTCCCGTCGCCGCCCGAGGCGGCCGGCACCACCCCGGCGGCCACCGCGGCAGCCGATCCGCCGCTGGAGCCGCCCGGGGTGATGTCCGGTGACCATGGATTGGCGGTGCGACCGAACAGCGACGGTTCGGTGGTGCAGTGGTTTCCCCATTCGGGGGTGTTGGTCTTGCCGAACACCACCAGGCCGGCTTCCAGGTACCGCTCGACGATCCATGCGGTCTGCGTCGCGACGTGGTCGCGCAGCGCCCGCGAACCCATGGCCTCGCGAGCCCCGGCCAGCGACGCGCCAAGATCCTTGAGCAGGAAGGGAACTCCGGCCAGTGGACCGGCCGCGCCGGCGCGCAGCGCTCCGGACCGATCGAGGGCGGCGGCTTGATCGCGGCCGCGTTCGAAGAGATCGGTGATGATCGCGTTGAGCCCACGGGTGGCCTCGGCCCGGGTGATCGCCGCGTCGAGCAGTTCTTCGGCCGTCAGTTCCCCGGACGCGACCAGCGCGGCCTGCCCGATGGCGTCGAGATCGGCGAGTTCAGCGGCGTGTTTGGCATCCATTGCCACGAAATCCTTGCCGCCGAACGCCTCGGCGGCAAGCCGGGGCGCGAGATCGTCAGTCGCCGCCGGGTGCGAGCAACTCGCTCGACTGGTTCTGCTGGGCAGCGGCCTGCTGGGCGGCGGCTTCCTTGGCGGCCTCCTCGTCCTCGGATTCCTTTTCCGCGCGTCCTTCCGGACTGGCCAGCGAGTTGCCCGACTTACCCGCCGTCGCGAGTTTGGCGTCGCAATTCAGATACAGCAGCACGGTGTCGGTGACCGGGGAGAAGTTGTCACCCTTGAGCCAGGGCGCCTTCTGCGAGTGCGTCACTACGCAGTCACCCTGGTTGACGCCGTCTCCGACGCTTGTGGCGATCACGGCCTTCTCTCCGGCACCGCTGATGGCCGAGGAGGCATCCGAATAAGACTGTCCGGCATAGTCGTCGGCTTGCGCCACACCGGATCCGAAGGTGAGCGACATCGCACCGACGCCGAGGGCGCCGAGTCCGAGTCGGATGAGCTTGGTCATAGCGATCGACCTCCACCGCTGG
This sequence comes from Mycolicibacterium vinylchloridicum, assembly GCF_013404075.1. Taxonomy (GTDB): domain Bacteria; phylum Actinomycetota; class Actinomycetes; order Mycobacteriales; family Mycobacteriaceae; genus Mycobacterium; species Mycobacterium vinylchloridicum. The sequence continues at coordinate 30,047 of NZ_JACBJQ010000019.1, read as the reverse complement.
GCTTCGATAGGCAGCGTCACAGTCGCCGGGACGCGAAAGCTGAGAATAGGACCACTCTCTGGCAACAAGCTGGATGACAGCTGGTTGCATCCTGGTAGCCAGAGAAAGCCGGGCCGCCTGCTCTTTGCCTGCCGGAGTCCCGTTCGTCACGTCACCGATATCGTCGCGTCGGCCCGGACGAGTTGACTGGGCGCATGTCTGAATCCACGACCGAGTCCGAAACAGTCAACGCCGTTCCGACCGCCGACGACGTCGTCGAGGTCGCCGAAGTGCTCGACGCCGAACTCCTGCCGGGTGAAACACCTGATGAGACAACCGAAGACGGTGAGCACAGCGAGCGGGACGAACGAATGACGCTTGCCATCCGTCAGGTCCTCGAGCGCCAGATCGCCGCCGGCCAGGCTTTGAGCAGCCAATTAATCGACGCCGCAACGGATGTCACCACCGCTATCGCGCACGCGCCCGCAACCTTCGCCGGTGCCATTCAAGACGGCGAGACCATCGCGGCGGCGTGGGAGCGCACCGGCACCGGTGTGCAGGACGTGCTCGGCGAGGCGAGCGGCCGGCTACGTGCCGCGGTCACCACCTACGTCGGCCATCAAGCCGCCCTGCCGGTCGCTGTCCTCGGATATGCCGGCGAGGTCGCGAGCTCGCTGGCCTCGGCGCAGGGCACGGTCGCCGGTTCGGCACTCGACGGCGCATTCGCGGTGGCGGCAGCCGCTACTGCGGGCGACAATGTTCGCGAGGTGTTCGACCGCAACGTCGCGGAATTGAGGGCCACCAGCCTCGCCGCTCGCGGCGATGTCAGCGAGTCGGCCAAGCGGGCCGGCCGGGAGGTCCGCGGGGCTCTGGGTGGCGAACTCGGCATGCTGGTCGCCGCGATCACCGGTGTTGACGAGGATTCTTGACGGACAACAAACTTCAGGTGACAAACGGCACATCGGGGCGTGTGTCTCGGCGACCGGTGTCGTCCGGCTGGCACAGTGGTGGTGTGACACAAACACGGCGAACACGATCGGGCCCGTGGCGACATCCGTTGTCATTGGGCTTCGAGGCGCACCGCGGATTGTTGTTGCTGCGCCTGCGCTGGCACGAGCGCAGCCATCGGCGCGCGGTCACCTCACCCACCGGCGCTGGTGACACGCCGTCGGTATGACGACGGGGTCTCCCCGCAGAACTGGCTGAACGCCCGGGTGAACGAGCCGACACTGTCGAAGCCGACGGCCGTCGCGGTCTGCTGCACACTCTGCGTGGGCGCAGCCAGCAGTGCCATCGCCCGCAGCATCCTGGCGTGCAGAAGGTAAGTGCGCCAGGATATCTCGGCCTCGTTCTGGAACTGCCGCCGCAGTGTGCGTTCGGAGACCGAGACGGCTTTGCACACTTCTTGCAGCGATACCGACTGCAGATGTTCCTTGGTGTATGCCATCGCCGCGGCGACCACCGGGTCATCAGAACTCGGAAGGCTCAGCGGTGCTTCGTGATCCAGTGCCTCAGCCACCAGGTTGGCCAGCGTGCGGAAGAACCCGTCGGACGCTTTGTCCTCTTCGGCGGCGCCTGCGCCCCGGTAGATCGGCCACCGCAGCGCGTAGAGCATCATCTCCCGGATCAGCGGCGAGACGGCCAGGATCCGGGCACGGTCGCCGGCAGTGGGGATCAGTTCCGGGTCGAACATCACGGCCAGCGTCTTGACCGACGGGTTCATCGTCGCCTGGTGCTCCAGGCCGGCCGGGATCCAGGCCGCCTGCTGGGGCGGCAGCAGGTAGTGCGCCGACGTCGTCTCGACCTCGACCACGCCGCCGATCGCGTACTCGATCTGGTGCACATCGTGAAAATGCCAGCCGGTGACCAGCAGCTCTCCCTCGTACAGGTAGCTGCCGGCCAGGACGCGCCCGCCCCGGCGCAGCTCCACCTGGCCGATGTTGGCCGGTTGAGCACCCCGGCTAATTTTGGCCGTTCCGGCCAAGTCTCTGGCCGAATGTGCGGAGACGGTCACGATTATCGAGGGTACAACTTAACCCATGAATGTCGACGACCTGATTCTGGTGAGCATCGACGACCACGTAGTCGAGCCCCCCGACATGTTCCTCAACCACGTCCCGGCCAAGTTCAAGCCCGAGGCCCCGATCGTCGTGACCGATGACAAGGGCGTCGACCAGTGGATGTACCAGGGCCGCCCCCAGGGCGTGAGCGGTCTCAACGCGGTGGTGTCCTGGCCGGCCGAGGAGTGGGGCCGCGATCCGGCCGGATTCGCCGAGATGCGTCCCGGCGTCTACGACGTGCACGAGCGGGTCCGGGATATGAACCGCAACGGCATCCTGGCCTCGATGTGCTTCCCGACGTTCACCGGCTTCTCGGCCCGGCACCTGAACATGACTCGCGAAGACGTCACACTCGTCATGGTGTCGGCCTACAACGACTGGCACATCGACGAGTGGGCGGGTTCCTACCCGGATCGCTTCATCCCGATCGCGATCCTGCCGACCTGGACGCCCGAGGGGATGTGCGCCGAGATCCGCCGGGTGGCCGCCAAGGGCTGCCGGGCGGTCACCATGCCCGAGCTGCCCCATCTGGAGGGCCTGCCCAGCTACCACGACGAGGACTACTGGGGTCCGGTGTTCACCACGCTGTCCGAGGAGAACGTGGTGATGTGCCTGCACATCGGCACCGGCTTCGGCGCGATCAGCATGGCCCCCAATGCACCGATCGACAACATGATCATCCTGGCGACCCAGGTGTCCGCGATGTGCGCCCAGGACCTGTTGTGGGGACCGGCCATGCGCAACTATCCGGATCTGAAGTTCGCCTTCTCCGAGGGCGGTATCGGCTGGATTCCGTTCTATCTGGATCGCAGCGACCGGCACTACACCAACCAGAAGTGGCTGCGGCGCGACTTCGGCGACAAGATGCCCAGCGAGGTGTTCCGCGACCATTCGCTGGCCTGTTATGTCACCGACAAGACATCGCTGAAACTGCGCCACGAGATCGGCATCGACATCATCGCCTGGGAGTGCGACTACCCGCACTCGGACTGCTTCTGGCCCGATGCCCCCGAGCAGGTGCTTGCCGAGTTGAACGCCGCGGGCGCCTCGGATTCCGATATCAACAAGATCACCTGGGAGAACTCCTGCCGGTTCTTCAGCTGGGATCCCTTCGCCCGCACCGCCAAAGAAGACGCCACAGTCAAGGGCCTGCGGGCCAAGGCCGGCGACGTCGACACCTCCATCCGCTCCCGCAAGGAATGGGCCGCCCGGTACGCCGAGAAGCAGCTGGCCAAGGCGTGAGCCGGGGGCTGGCCGGAAAAGTCGCGGTCGTCGCCGGTGGTGCCAGCGGGCTAGGTGCCGCCACCGCGGGCCGGCTGGCTGCCGAGGGCGCACGGGTGGTGATCGGCGACGTTGTCGCCGAGGGAGCCGGCGCTACCGCGGGCGCGGTCACCAATGCCGGGGGCAGCGCCGTCGCAGTGGCGTTCGATCTGGCCGACCCGCAGTCGGTGCGGGGCCTGATCGACGCTGCGGTCGCCGCGTTCGGCGGTGTGGACCTGCTGTTCAACGTCGGCGCAGACATGAGTGCGCTGCGTGGCGACACCGATGTCGTCGACATCGACTTCGACATTTGGGACCGCACCATGACGGTGACCCTGCGCGGCTATCTCGCTGCGATGAAATATGCCATCCCGCAAATGCTTTCACGCGGCGGAGGCGCGATCGTGAACATGTCCTCAGCTGCGGCGTTCCAGGGCGAGCCGGCCCGCCCGGCCTACGCGACGGCCAAGGCCGGGATCGGCGCCCTGACCCGCCACGTCGCCTCACGGTGGGGCCGCGACGGGATCCGGTGCAACGCCGTCGCTCCCGGCTTCACCGCCACCGAGGCCATCAGATCGGCACCGCAGTGGCCCGACCTCGAGAGCGCGGCCCTGCGCCGGATGCGCAGTCCGCGGGTGGGCGACCCCGATGATGTGGCTGCGATGGTGGCTTTCCTGCTGTCCGACGATGCGGCCTGGGTCAACGGCCAGGTCATCAACGTCGACGGCGGGACCGTCCTTCGCTAGACCCCGGAAGTTTGGGATCGGTAGCCACCGCCGCCGCCTGTACTTGCTTCGTGACGGCGCCACCGAGGCGCCGCGAACGAAGGGAACACAGGTGAAGCGAATTCTCGCGGTCGGTATCGGTGTGGTCGGCTGCAGCGTGATGCTGGTTGGCTGCTCCGACAACAACAGCAGCAGCAAGGGCACCAGCTCAGCGACGGGTTCCGCACCGTCGAGTGCCACAGTCGCCTCCGGCGGGACGACGTCGGTCAAGGTCGACGGCAGTGACCTGCAGGGCCTCGACCTCAACACCGTGACCTGCGTGAAGCAGGGCGGCACGATCAATATCGCCAGCGGCGCGGTGGGCGGCCAGCAGGGGCTCGGCGTGGTCATGACCGACGGTCAGCCGCCGAAGGTCCAGTCCCTGGGGATGGTCGTCGATGGCAACGCCCTCGCAGTCAGCCAGGCCGGGGGCATGGGCACCGGTTCGGCCGACGTGAAGGTGGACGGCAGCACCTACACGATCACCGGTGAGGCGGCCGGCGCCGACATGAAGAACCCGATGGCCGGCATGATCAGCAAGAAGTTCGAAATCACCGTCACCTGCAAGTGACGTGACAAGCACCCCGGGCAACCGGCGGCGGACGTGCCAGGCACGTCCGCCGTCCCGCCGTTATCTCCAGACCCGCTTGCGCGCGATTTATGATGCAGCCGTGTCCATTATCGGTGAGCTACAGCGAGCCCGCCAGCTTGCTCTCGCCGCCAAAGAGGAAGCGGCCAAGGAGCTTCTGCTGTCGCTGATGGAGGAGATCGAGCGCGAGGATCGCGACGATCTGGCACTGGAGGTCTTTGCCCAGCTCGGCGAAATCTATCTCACCAGAACGGCATACGACGGCACCCGGGAATGCCTGCAGCGGATGTCGGATTGCCTGGCCAAATACCCCGACACCGACCACATGGTCGCCCGGTTCACGTTGCGGGCCCGCTTCCTGCGCACCGGCCTGGCCGCGGCCGCGGGCGATCACGAAGAAGCCGCAGCCGAACTCGCCGGCCTGCAGGCGGATGAGGCGGCTCACCGGTTCGCCGACCTGGCACCCGAGCAGCACCACCTGGCCACCCTGGCGGCTGTGTTGTGCGCGACGGCGCTGTGCGACGACGATCTGCATGTACCGGCAGCGACACTGTGGCAGAACATCATTCCGGTCGTCGAGGGACTGACCGATGGCACCGACGAGGCCGACCAGCTACTGGTCGCCGCGGGTATCGCCTACGGCCGGTTCTGCGTCGAGACCGGCCGGCTGGCCGAAGGGGACGAGTGGTTGCGCCGGGCGGGCGCGCGGGCGCAGCGCCGGGGATGGCAACTGTATTGGGCGCGAGCCGAACTCGAGACCGCCGCGGCCACCTGGCTGCGGGGCGACCACGAGTCCACCGAACGACTGGTCGGATCCGCCTACCCGGTGATCGCCGAGCACTCGCGGGCCAACGATGTCGCCCGCTGCTGGCTGTACTTCGGACTCACCCGGTTGGGCGTCGGCTGGTTGAAGGAAGCCGACGAGTCCTGGGGCCACGCCGAACTGCAGTGGCGCGAACTGGGCCGCCCGCTCTACATCCACCGCATCCTGATGCAGCGCAGTTGGATCTCGGTGTTTCGCGGCGACTTTGCCGCGGCCGTGCAGCAAGTGACCGAGGCTCGCGAATTCCTCGACAGCTGGCCGCGGTCGAGCTGGTTGCAGTACGCCAGGCTCGACGACCACCTCGGCTCGATCTGGCGCGCCGACGCCCTGGCCGACCTGAACTTCGACGGGATCGGCGATCCGTCCAATGACGACTGGCAGCAGCTGCAGGAACGTCAGGTGGCCTCGCTCGGAGTCACGCGTTTCGACGTCGGAAGCGAACGCCACCGCAGCGCCCTGGCCAAGCTCGAAAAGGCCGCCGACCTCAAGATCCCCGCCGCCCTGGCCGTCGACTCCGTGCGCTACGCCATGACCGATGCCGATGCGCGCTGGCGGTGGGCCTCACAGGTCTCGGCACGCATGCTGGCCGGCGCCTTCTCGGTGGCCTGGGAGTGGGAGAACGACGCCCTTCTCAGCGAACTTATCGAATATCACTGCGCACGAGGAACTTTCGCCAACGAGCCCCGCGGAGAAGCAGGCGGGTGGGACGCCCCGGCGACGGTGACGGTCCCCGTCGAGACCTGGGACGAGGAGGCACTGGCCGCCGGTGGGTTCGTGGTCGACGCGCTGACGCAGACCACTTTGGGTGCGCTGCCACCCCTGCAGATGGAGCCGGACGGGAGCCCCATTCTGGTCAGGTACCGACTTCTGGCGCAGAACCGCTACGGCCAGGCCGTCACCTCCGACGCGCCGGTCTGGTCGACGTGGCCATGAGTACGACCCTGGTGTTGAGGTTCGCCGACGTGGGCGTGGCGACGTATGCCAGCCTGCGGATTGTCGGGCAGCCGGATCGCACCGTGACCTGGGTCGTGCACGAGCCGATCGTGCTGGCCGCGCTCGAGGAGCTGAACGGCGCGTTGCCCGACCCCGACGGGGACGAGAGCTTGAGTGAGGCGCTCGACCGCGCCCTCACCCGCGGCCCGTTCGCCTCGGCGGAGGGCGAGTTGACCCTCGCCTACATCCTGGGTGTGCTGCTGATCGCCGCCCCGGCCTGGCAGCTGCTCTCCGCATCGGAGGGCAGGAGCGAAGCGACCCGGGAATCGGCATCCGTCGCCGATCCGCGGCCGGTGCTGTTCATCTCGCCGAGCGCACGGCTGGCCCGTATCCCGTGGGGCGCGTTGGCGGTCCCGTTGACCGGCCCGAGTCCCGAGGAGCTGGTGGCCGCCCGCAAGGAGGCCGTGACGTTCAAGGGCACCACCGCGGCACGCATCCCGTGGCAGCTCGCCGACATCCACGCCGTCACCGAAGGATTCCGCCTGATGGAGATGGTCGACGTGGTGATGGCGGTGCCGCCCAATATCGTCCATGCGCCTCGCACACCCTCCTGCTGGCGGGAAAAGAAAGACGCACCGGCACTTCTCGTGATGGACCCCCGGGTTCCGGGTCAGCGCCCGGATTCACCGCTGGGTTCGGTGCTGGGCCGGCCGTCAGCGCAGAGCACTCTGTCGCGCCATTTCGACGACCTGCGCGCGCACCGTCCGGTGCTGCCGGAGGTCGGCGCTGCCGTGGAGTTGTTCCGCCGCAGCGACGCCGACCGCGGCTGGTTGGTCAGCCTGCTGGACCGTGCCCCCAGCCGGATGCTGTATGTCGGTCATGCCAGTGCCGCCGACCGTACGCACGGCTACGCCGACCGCGCCGCCCTGCACCTGGCCTGCACGTCGGCAGCCGACGGCGCTGCCGAACCGGTGGGGGACCACCGTCCGCTGCTGGCCGCGGACCTGATGGCCGCGCAGTTGTCGGTGCCGCCCCGGGTGGCTCTGCTGGCGTGCGGCTCCGGCGGTGACTATCAGTTCGACGAGGCGACTGGCCTGGTCGCGGCGATGGTGCTCAGCGGCAGCGAACTGGTGACCGCCACGCTGTGGTCACTGCCGACGACGGCCGGATACCGCCGGTTCACCGGCCGCGCCGAGGATCCGATGGCTCAGGTCGTGATGGCCGTCGACGACGCGCACGAGGCCGACGACGCGGTCTTGAGCCTGAACCGCTGGCAGCGCGAGCAGATGCGGCGGTGGCGCGACGGCGATACCACCGCCTGCCCGTTGTACTGGGCCGCGGTGGTCACCTTCGCGGTCGGGGGCGCCCGGTGAGCGGCGGCGGCCGCGACAGAGCAGCGGTGAGCGGGTCAGGCGGGGGGCAGGCACACCGCGATCGCGGACTCGTCCTCCGGCAGGTAGTAGGTATCGATGATGCTGCCCGGGGTGACCTTGGCCAGCGCGGACTCGGGCACCAGGGTGGTTTCGCGGGCCGGGAACTGGCCGCCACCCGGGCGGGCGACCATCAGGTTCAGTTCGACCTCGCGGTAGTCGGCGCGTTCGCGGCCGGTGGGCCGCATCCCCGTCACCACACCGCACGAGCGGGTGCCGAACCGGATCAGATCCAGCTGGTCGTCGGTGAGCACACCCTGGCGCAGCAGCGCCTGGTCGGCGGCCGCACGTACGGCGATGGCATCGTCGGCCAGCGCGAGCTGCTTGCGGCTGGCCGGGTCGAACGACACCAGTACGATCACTCCGGGACGCAGTGCCGCAACCACCGGATCATCGTGCCCATGGCACAGTCGCCCGGTGAAGCGCTGGCCGGCAACACTCTCCACTTCGACGACGATGACGGGATCGTCGGCACCCGCCACCATCTGAACGGTGCCGACACCGATCGAGCGCGGGCAGCGCGTGCGGCGGGGGCGTTGCGTTCGTGGCGGCTGCCCGCCGAGACCGGCGGCGACGATGATCGAGGCGAGAGCGATGGCGGAGACGACGGCGATGGCGCCCAGCAGTGCATCAGACATGGTGAGCAGCGTGCCTACCGTCACCGGCTACCGAACCCAACTTCCCGCTGCGCTTATCCTGTCCCGATGAGCGCCGGCTCGGACACGGTCATCGCCGTCGGCACGTCGCAACCGCGGCGTGCCGTGATCGACCGTGCGTGGCGGGCATTGGGGCCCGGTGTGGAAGTCCTCAGCGGTGACGACGGCGGGCCACTGCGCCGCACGGTGAAGCGGATCCTCGACCCGCTGGTGCTGCGACTGCGCAGCAACCCTGCCTATTCGGCGCCGTTCGTCGATTCCGACGTCGCCGGCCAGATCGCCGACGTGATCGCCGGCCACGCCGACCGGCTGCGTTCGACCGCGGCGTGGTTCGAGCTGATGAAGACGCAGCGGCGCCGATTGCGCATCACCGCCGGCAACGCCCAAGATCTTTATTTCCCAATCTGTTTCGAGCTCGCAGTGACCCACGGGCCACCTGGTGCCGATGGCGAGCAGACGGCGGTGGCAGCACTGCGCGCCGTGCACGACGACCGTGACCGCACCGGCGTCGAGGTGCTCAACGAGCTGGTGGCCTCACCGCAGGTGCTCGCCCGGTTGTCGGCCCAATTGCACCGCAGCTGGGCCGATGTGCGTGCCGACGACAGCATGACCGGACCCTTCCTGGCCGGTCTGACCACGGTGCTGGGTCCGGCCGAGGGGCATCGCGCCACCGTGGCCCGCCAGCGGGTGTGGTCGGCGCTGATCGCCGATGCGACCCCGCACAATCTGGGCGCCCAGGCCCGCACCCAGCCGTCGGCGCTACCGTGGTCGATCCTCGAACTGGGCCTGACCTCGGCATTACCGCTGTCCGCGCCGCCGTTGTCCGGCGGGTCGGACCGGGACCGGCCGCTGGACCGCAGCGTGGTGGACCGTGTCCGCGCGACGCTGCGGCGGGCGCTGGATCGTGACGAGCTCCCCGACGTGCCGCTGCTGTGCGCCGAAGAGGTCGACCGCGCTTGCGCGCCTTGGGGTTTCCTGGGCGAGGACAAGCAGGCCGCGCTGGTGGCCGGGATCGAGATCGCCGGCCAGCTGAGTCCGCTCGACGAGCGGGCCGTGAGCCGGTATCAGCTGGCGGCGACGATTCAGGCCAGGCTGCGCAAGGAGGCCTATGTGCTGCATGCGCGGCGCGCCCTGGCCGCACTCGAACCGCTTCATCCGCGCCAGCGTCAGGTGGTCGACGATCTGGCCGACTTCGCCCGGCCGTACCTGAGCCGGCTGTGGGCACGACTGCACGGCCGCGACGTCTGGCAGGAATCCTGCGACGACGTCGACGACCTGCGGGCCCTGCTGGAGGGCGTCGCCCGTTCGGTGAGCCTGGATCACCGCCAACGAATCAAGTCCATGCTGGAAGTTCAGGTGGCGCAATGAGGTTGGTCGCCGAATCCGGGCTGTGGCGCATCGGTCCCGCGGTCGCCGAAGTGCCGTTGTTGGCGGTGGTGGAGGTCGATGGCGCGGTGCTGGCGTGGACCGTCGATGAGGAGCAGTCCACCGCCCAGATAACCCTCACCGACGCCGACCGGGCCGACTGGTTGTGGCGGGTAGTCGGCGAATCCGGCCACCACGCGGTCGCCACCGCCGCGGCGCAGACCGCCGAAACCGCAGCCGCAGTGGATCTTTCGGGTGTCGAGGTGACCCCCGGCGCATTGGACGGGCTGCACCGGCTGGCCATCGGGCACTGGCTTCGCAGATGGTGGCCGGCCAGCATCCGCGACGGCATCCTCGGCCTGGACGCCGCCCTACTGGACGCCGAGATCGCGCTGGTGACAGCGCATGCCGAGGACTTCGTGGGGGAGGACAGCCTCGACGCGGATATCGCCGCACTGCTGGCGCCGCACGCCGACGCGCTGGCCATGCACCTGCTCGTGGGTGACCCGCGCGTACTCGAGCTGGTGTCACGGTGTGTGCGGCTGGCCGAGGACATCGGCGTCGACGCACCGGGCTGGGCCGAGCTGGCCGACGCGGTCTCCGACCGCGCGGCAGCCGTCGCAGCACCGGCGCACCAAGATGATTACGCGCTGGCCGCCGGCTCGGACGGTGGACCCGCGACGGCCGGATCGATCGCACGGGGGGCCACGTCCATGGCCTGGTCCGGAGTTCCCGGTGGCGTGTTCGACGCCGCTGAGGGCACCGTCCGCTGGGCCGTCATCGCCGACGACGACCGAGTCAGCGCAGTACTCCACATCCCGGTGATCGGTCCCGGCTCGTCGGATGGTATCCCGGTCGAATTTCGTTGTGGCGCATACACAGCTGCCGGGTCGCTCGACGATGCCGGACGAGCCAAGATCGACCTCATCGACCGGACCAGCCAGCCGGTGACCACGGCCAAAGCGTGGGATCAGGATTGGTCGTCGACCGCCGTGATCGTCGGCGCACAGACGACGGAGACCGCGCAAGCCCGAGACCGGGTCCGCAAATTCGCCCGACGGCGGCTGGCCGAACCCGGGCCCGACGCCTACCTGGCCGAGATCCTGGCCGCCGAGTCCGACTACTAGATCCGGCGGGCAGGAGCGGGTATCTAGGTCGCCAGCGGCGACGGCGGGCCCGGCTTGACGTTGGCCGCGTCGCGGCGGCGGGCCGCCATCCCGGCCAGCGCTTCGAACACCACCCGGTGTGCGGCGTTGACCGTCAGTTCGGCGTGGTCGTAGGCCGGGGCGACCTCGACGACGTCGACGCCGGCGACATCGTGCTCATAGCAGAGCTGCCGGACCATGCGGAGCAGGTCGGCGCTGGTGATTCCGCCGGGCTCGGGAGTTCCCGTGCCGGGTGCGTGAGCCGGATCGAGGACATCGATATCGACTGAGACATAAAGCTTGTCGGCCTTGGCCAGCGCTTCGCTCACCGCGCGGCGCATCACTTCCTTGAAGCCCAGATCCCAGATCTCCTGCATGGTGTGCCACACCATGCCCTGTTCTTGCATCCACTCGAAGGTGTCCTGCGGCGGCCAATATCCGCGCAGCCCGACCTGCACGAAATGCGTTCCCGGCACGGCGCCCGATTCGATCAGCCGACGCATCGGGGTGCCGTGGCTGGCCAGGTTGCCGTCGATGATGTCGGCGGTGTCGGCGTGCGCGTCGAAATGCACAATCCCGACATTGCCGTACCCGTGCACGTCGGCGACCGCGGTGGCCGACGGCCAGGTGATCGAGTGGTCGCCACCCAGGACCACCGGGACGATGCCGCGAGAGGCGACGGTGTGCACCCGCTCGCGAATGTTCGCGTGGGACACCTCGGTCAGACCGTGCGGACAGTGCGCGTCGCCGAAGTCGACGACCTCCAGCCAGTCGAAGATCTCGAGCCCGAGATCCATGTGATAGGTGCCGGGTTCGTAGGCGGTGGCGCGGATCGCGCGCGGGCCGAAGCGCGCGCCGGGCCGGTTGGTGGTGGCGACATCGAACGGCGCTCCGACGATCGCCACATCCGGCTGCCAGCTGTCCAACTGCTCGGGCTCGGTCAGGAACGGACGGTGCCCGAACGACGCGAGGCCCGCGTAGGGCAGATCCAGCTGCCCGGTCATGCCGGGTGGGAGTTCACGCTGGGGTGAGGGATCGTGGCCGGAGCTCATTGGGCAGACACTACCGCCGCCCCACGCTCGGCGCGGTACACATTGGTGCGGCCGCGCAGCGTGCCGGGATAGCCTCGACGACAGCGCCTTCGACAGGAGTTGAGCAGTGAGCGGACCGACCGACCGGGCTGAGATCGCGCGCGCCTTCGCACAGCACCGATTCGACGAGGCCCTCCCGCATCTGGCCCGTGACGTGGAGTGGACGATCGTCGGCTACTCGGTGCTGGAGGGCGCCGACGCGGTCACCGGCACCTGCCGCGAGACCGCGGGCGGTCTGGCCGGGACCGTCGCGACGTGGGACCACTGCCTGACTGTCGAACAGGACGACACCGTCGTCGTCGAGGTGCTCGGGCGCTACCAGCGGCCGGACGGCGTCACCATCGTCTCCAGTTGCCACATCTGCCGATTCGCCGGCGCCGAGATCGCGTCGATCACGTCCTACGGCGTGGAAATCGACCCGGATTCGCCTGCTGCGCCCGCCGCCCGCTGAGATTCACAGCATCGGGGTGTCGTAGCCGTCGGTCTCGTCGTCGTTGATGCTCAGATTCGGGTGCACCACGTAGCGGGCCTGGTTGCCACCGGCCCGGCGGGCTTCATACATCGCCGTGGTGGCCAGCGCGACGATCTCGTCGAGGATTTCGTGGGGCGGGTGCTCGACGAGCGGGCGCAGCGGCGTGCTGACCACCCCGATGCTGGCCGTCATCCCGCTCGGTGTCGCCGCGATCGCACCGCGGATCCGCTCGATCAACGGCGACGAGTCGGGGGTGGTGAAGCAGTCGGCGACAAGGAATTCAGCCTCGCCGACGTGGCCCAAGATCGCATCTCTGCGCACCGTCTCGCGCAGCGCCTGGCCCGCGGCGATCCGCGCCCGGTTGCCACCACGGTTTCCGGCGACGGCCACCATCGCCGCGAAGCTGTCGATGTTGACCACGCCGATCACGAGGTAGCGGTCGTCGTCGCGGTTACGGGAGGCCAGCAGCGTCGAGGTCTGCAGATAGAAGGCGTCACGGTTGAGCAGGCCGGTGAGCGGTTCGACGGCATCGGCGCCGTCGTCGGTGCCGGTAAGCCAGACCACCAGCCGGCAGGAGAACGCGGCGAACACGTAGAGCAGCAACATCAGTGCGACGCCGGCGAGGGTGAGCGGGAGGTCGACCGGGGCCATCCGGACGGCGAGATAGACCAGGGTGGCGACGGCGATGGTCAAGATCGCGGCCAACAGCCGTGGGCCGTGGAAGAGGGCGGTGTATCCGATGATCAACGCGAACGCCGCCGTGCCGAGCAGACCGTACATCGGGTCAACCGGGGCGATGGTCCCGATCGGAATGGCGACAGCCGCGATGCCGACCAGCACGCCCGATTCCGTCCTGGTCGGCCAGCGATGTCGCAGCCAGATGAACGTCGACAGGAAACACAGGACCGCGACCCCGGCCAGCAATATTCGGCTGCCCGGCCACTGCAATGTCGCGGAGCTGCCGATCGTCGACAACGTGATGAGACCCAGGGTGAAGACGCTTCCGGCGATCACCCGGGAGGTGGAGGTCTGCGCGCCGCGGGCGGCCAGCAACGCGGTGAGGGTGTAGTACTGGTTCGCGGGACGGGCCGAAAACGCCGATCGCATCAACCCATCCCTCCCTGATCGCACCGATGGAGCAAGGCTCGCCAGCAACGATCTCGTCGACAACCTACCGGCGTCGGGTAACGAGCCTAGCGAACGCTTTCTGCACTGGCCACCCCCCGTTTCACCAGCATTTTCGCCGGCGACAGTTTCCTCAGCGTGGCGAACGGCGCAACCGGTGCACGGACACGGCGTAATCCCCGCCATCGTAGGGCTCGCGATCCCACGTCGCCCAGCGCACCACCGGCAGCAGGCCGGCCGCCTCGGCCGCCCGGTCGTACTGCTGCAGCGACAGGCGGTCCGGGCGCACCGAAAATCCCGCGACCAGCAGTCCGCCGGGTGTCAGCCGCCCCGCCAGTCCGGCCAGCACCCGTGCCTCGGTGCCCGGCTCGAGGAAGATCATCACGTTGCCGGCCAGCAGCACCAGGTTGACGCGGTCGACCCCGGCCGTGGACAGGTCGGCCAGATCCGCTTCGATCCACCGCAAATCCGGTGCCTTGGCTCGGGCGGCGGCCAGCATCGCGGCGTCGGCGTCGACCCCGGCCACGACAAATCCACGGCTGGCCAGTTCGATGGCCACCCGGCCGGTGCCGCAGCCCGCGTCGAGGACCGAGTGGCCACCGGATTCACGCAGGATGCTTTCGACCAGATCTGCCTCGCCGTGGATGTTCTGGCCGGCGTCGGCCAACGATTTCCACCGGGCGTCGTACTCGTCGCCACGCGGTGCCGCCGACTTCTGCCAGCGGGTGCTCGCCCGCTGCGCTCCGCAAGCGTCGTCGCTCATGCGGTCCATCCTGACACCGGTCAGGCCGGCACGACGACGGTGAGCTCGTTGCCGTTCCGTTCGACCTGCATGCCGGCTCGACGGGCCACGGCAGCGACAGCGGCCGCGTCACCGGGCTCGGACCGGCTTGATGCGAGCACCCGCGCCAGTCGCCCCTTGTGCGCCTTGTTGAAGTGCGTGACGACGGTACGGCGGCCGTCGGCATGTTCGGCGAGGACGTCGACGCGCACCGCATGGGGCAGCTTGCCCAGTGCCGCGTAAGACCCCGAGCGCAGGTCGACGACCAGTTCGCCGGCCGCCAGTTCGGCCAGCACGGGCTCCAGGACGGGACGCCAGCGGGCGGCCAGCGTGGCGCGGCCGGGCAACTTCGACGACGCCGACAGCCGGTAGGCCGGGATCTGGTCGTCGGCCCGAAGCAGGCCGAACAGGGCCGAACCGACGGCCAGCCGCGCACAGGCCCGGGCCGCGGCCGCGCCCTTGAGCGACTCCACGTCCAGCGCGTCGTACAGCACCCCGGTGTAGCGGTTGATCGCCGGCAGCGTCGGTGAGCTCAACAGCGTGGCGTTGCGTTCGATCTCGGCAGCCTGCGCGGGGGAGATGCCCAGCGCGCGGCGGCAGGCGGCGGGATCGCCGGCCAGCGCGACGAGTTCGTCGACCAGCTCCCGGCGCAACGGGCCCAGGACCGGGCTACTCAGCTCATCGAACCGGAGCGGAGGCCCGTCGCCGCCACTGCGTTTGGTCTCTGACGGCGGAAGCAGAACGATCACGACGCAGACGGTAGCGGGAACGAGTTCAGACGCGCGGGGCGCGTCGCGATGTCGGCGGCGAAATGGCCAGTTCGTGTTGACGGCGAGGTAAATTGAGCGGCGGCGTTCGTGGATTGCTGGGGTGCACAAGTCCACGTTGCCGTTTCGGGGGTGTTCGTTGTCCATCGAAAAACAGCCGACGCATGACGAGGAATATCGACGGTTTCGGCTGCTCATCGATCGCCTGCCCGCGCTGATCGGGTATTGGGACAAGGACATGCGCAACGTCATCGCCAACGACGCCTATGTGGAGTTCTTCGGGATGTCACCTGGTGAGATCCGGGGCCGGCACATTCGGGAGGTGCTCGGGGACGCGGTCTACGCGCTGAACCTGCCCTACATTGAGGGCGCACTGGCCGGTCGCGAGCAATTGTTCGAGCGCACTCTCGTCGACGCTCGGGGCGCGACCCGTTATACGCAGGCGTCGTACATCCCCGACATCGTCGACGACGAGGTGCAGGGCTTCTATGTGCTCGTCACCGATGTCACCGCACGCGTTGAGGCCGAGCGGAGCCGTGACGAAGCACTGCGGCTGTTCGCGGTCAGCGTCGCCAACGCCCCGTTCGGCGAGGCCGTGCTGACGACCACAGGGCGGACCCTCTTGGTCAACCCGGCCTTGTGCCGGCTGCTCGGCTACACCGCCGAGGAACTCACCGGCGTGGACTTTCGCGACTACGTCCATCCCTGCGATCGCCCTACCGGGGAAGAAGAGGTCGAGTCGTTCCTCAACGGCACGGCAACACAGATCTCTTCCGAGCGGCGCTACCTTCGCTCCGATGCAAGCACGATTTGGATGCAGCGCAACGCGGCGCTGGCACCAGGCGGCGAATACGGCGCAGAGGACGTCATCATCGCGCAGTTCCAGGACGTGACGGCCCGCAAGCTTGCCGAAGCCGAGCTCGCCAGGCTGGCCGTGACCGATCAGCTCACCGGCCTGAACAACCGCCATGCGCTGATCACTCACATCGAAGAGCACCGAACCACGCAGCCGACAGCGCCCGTCGGCATCATTTTCATCGACCTGGACGGCTTCAAGCAGGTCAACGACAAGCACGGTCACGCGGCCGGCGACACCGTCCTCGCCGAGGTGGCCCGAAGGCTCAACGACGCTGTCCCGGAACCGGATTCGGCCTACCGTCTCGGCGGTGACGAGTTCGTCGTCTTCGTCCCCGAGGCGGGGCAGGAGGCCGTGGTCGCCGAGCTGGCCGCGACCGTATGCTCGGTGCTGACCGGGCGCTACACCCTCGAGCTGGACGAATTCCACCTGACCGCGTCGGTCGGATGGACCTGGGGCCAGGCCGACGACGCCGAGGAACTGATCCGCAGGGCCGACGTCGACATGTATCGGCACAAGACCCGGCTCCGCGAGTCCGCCGTTCCGGGCGGCCGCAGCATCTGATAGACGTCTGAAGCGTGAGAGCAACGAGCAGCGATATCTGGGACGTGATGTCGACCGCCCGCACCATCAGGCGGTTCACCGCCGAACCGGTCGATGACGTGACGTTGGGCCGCTGCCTGCAGGCCGCGACATGGGCGCCCTCGGGGGCGAACGCGCAGGGCTGGCGGTTCGTGGTGTTGCGCTCGCCGGAGCAGCGCGCGGTCGTCGCCGCGGCGGCGGCGCGCGCCCTGGAGGTCATCGAACCCGTCTACGGCATGAGCCGGCCCGCGCCCGACGACACGAGCAGGCAGGCCCGCAACAACCGGGCCACCTATGAATTACACGATCGCGCAGGCGAATTCACCTCTGTGCTGTTCGCCCAGCAGCACTATCCGACCGCGTCGGAGCTGCTGCTCGGTGGCTCGATCTTTCCGGCGATGCAGAACTTCCTGCTGGCGGCCAGGGCTCAGGGCCTGGGGGCGTGCCCGACCGGGTGGGCGTCCTACGGCGGGGCCGAGCTGCTGCGTGACGCCGTCGGGGTGCCCGAGGATTGGCTGATCGCCGGCCACGTGGTGGTCGGCTGGCCGCGGGGCCACCACGGACCGCTGCGGCGTCGCCCGCTGACGGCAGCAGTCAACCTCGATCGCTGGGACGGACCCGCCGACGATCTGCTGGGCGCCACGGACGCGGCTCAGCCGTAGGCCAACAACAGCGGCACCCGCTGCTCGGCGGTGGTCAACGACCCGTGGTGGCCGATCAACGCCGACTCCATCGGCTCGACCGTCCGTCGCACCAGCGCGGCCCGTCCCTTGGCGGCGGCCACGATGTCGCCGATGCGCGGTCGCACCCGGTCGTCGACAGCGCCGCCGAACCAGCCGGCGGCGATCGCCTCGTCGCGCGAGACCACCCAGGCGTGGTCGGCCAGCGTTTCTCGCCAGGCTGACAGGACGTCGGCGTCAGCGCCGTCGCGCACATAGACGTGGCGGGCGCGGGGCTCGCCCCCAATCGCGGCCGTGCCGTCCAGAAGTGTTGTGCTGGAATCGATGTCGACGGTACCGGCGCTGTCGACGGCCACCATCCCGTGGTCGGCCACGACGGCGAGCAGGGCGCCGGGCGGCAGCCCGTCGACGACGGATTCCACCAAGCGGTCGACCTGGCGCAGCTGCATCCGCCAGGCCATTGATCCCGGACCGTAGGCGTGGCCCATGAGGTCGAGGTCGGCGTGGTAGCCGTAGCAGAACCCACCGTCGGCCACGGTGGCGCGAATCTTGGCGGCCAGGTCACCGAGTCCGTGCACGCCAACGTAGCGCCCGCCGCGTAACACCGCCCGAGTCAGGCCCGAGCCGGTGAACTCCGCACCGGAGATCACGCTGACCGCGATGCCGGCCGAGGCCGCCCGCTCGAAGGTGGTGGGCAGTGGCTGCACGTCCTCGGGCACCGACCGCTCCCGCAGATCCTCACCCCAGGGGTGGGGCCGCCACCTCAGCGCGTTGATGACGCCGGCGTCGGGGAGCCGGAACGAGTAGCCGACCATGCCATGTCCACCCGATGGGCAGCCGGTGCCGACCGCGGCGAGCCCGGCCGCGGTGGTGGACGGGAACCCGACGTGCAGCGTGCGTCCACGCAGCCCGGCCAGCACGGGCGCATCCGCGGCGTGGGCGTCGAGGAGTTCGGCACCCAGTCCGTCGATCAACAGGACGCAGGCCCCGGCGATCGGCTCGGGTAGCTCGAAACGGCGCTCGAACCCGGCCACGCCCATCGCCGCCAGGACCGACGGCACCACGTCGGCGAGGTGCGAGGTGTCGGGGTCCGGGCGCGGCAGGTCCACGGGTTCGAGCCTGCCACAGCATCAGGGTGTGCCGAAACCGGCTTTCGTCAGGATCTGCTGACCGACCGGTCCAGTCACCGTGTCGACGAATTTGCTTGCCAGAGCAGGATTTCCGGACTGCCTGAGCGTGGCGATCGGGTAGGTGTTCACCGCGCCCGCCGCTTCGGGGAACGACACCGCGGCGACCTTGTCGCCGGCACCTGCGGCGTCGGTGACGTACACGACGCCGGCGTCAGCCTGCCCGCTGGTCACCTTGTTGAGCACGTCGGTGACCGAGGACTCCTCGCTGACCGGATTCAGCGTGACCCCAGTCTTGGTCTCGACGGTCTGCGTGGCTGATCCGCACGGCACCTGCGGGGCGCACACCACGACGTTGAGACCCGGCTTGGCCAGATCGGCAAACACGTTGACGCCCTTGGGGTTTCCCGGAGCCACGGCGATGGTCAGCGTGTTGGAGGCGAAGCTCACCGGTGCGCCCGACAGCAGACCCGCCTGCGCGGCCTTGTCCATATTCCTGATGTCGGCGGAGGCGAAAACGTCGGCGTGGGCGCCCTGGGTCAGCTGGGTCACCAGGTCCGAGGAACCCGCGAACGAGAACTCCACGGCGGCACCGGGATTGTCCTTGCTGAACTGATCGCCGATCTCGGTGAAGGTTTTCTTCAGCGACGCGGCGGCGAACACCATGATCTTCTGCGGCGCCGCCGATGCCGTCGTCGACGAAGCCGGTTGCGACGACGAGCCGCAACCGGCGGTCGCGGCGATGAGCAGGCCGACGGCCAGCGCCGGCATCACCCTCTTGATCACGAGTCTCCCGAGGTCTCGACGATGACCGTGGTGGCTTTGACGACGGCGACCGCAACGCTTCCCGGTTCGAGGTTCAGTTCCCGCACGGCCTCGCTACTCATCAGCGAGACCACGGTGAACGGGCCGCATTGCATGTCCACCTGGGCCATCACGGTGTCGGCGACCACTCTGGTGACCAGCCCGGCGAACCGGTTACGCGCGGAACTGGCAACGGATAATGGGTCTTTGGGCGCCGCGGCGGCGTTCTTGCGGGAGTAGGCGGCGAGCGCCGCACCATCGACGGTCTTGCGGCCGGACTGGTCGCTGCCGGTGGGCAGCTCCCCGTCGTCGATCCATCGCCGGATCGTGTCATCACTCACGCCGAGCAACTCGGCGGCCTCCCGAACCCGCAGCATCGGCACGACCGAATGCTAGCCGATCATATCCGCAACTGCGGTCTGTATCGGCGGATAGATCCGCAGATGCGGATCATTCAGACGCGCGAACGGCACTTCGGGGTGCGACCGTAGGGTGTGGCCGTGCGACACATGCGCGGACGGGCACCGCTGGCAGCGGCACTGGCACTCGCGCTGGTCGGATCGGCCACCGCGCAGGCGGACCCCAACGCGTTGTGGACGATCGTCCATGACAGGTGCGTCATCGACGTGCGGCAGTGGCACGACCCGGCACCCTGCTCCCGTGTCGATCTCAGCCGCGGCGAGGCCGGTGGCTATGCGGTGCTCAAGGACATCGTCGGCGACCGGCAGTACCTGCTGATCCCGACCGCGCGCATCGCCGGGATGGAGAGCCCGCAGATCCTCAACCCGGATACGACGAACTATTTCGGCGCGGCCTGGCAGGCCCGGTCATTCGTCGAGCAGAGGGCCGGCGGCACCATCGCACGGGACTGGATCAGCCTGGCCATCAACTCGGCGGTCGCGCGTACCCAGAACCAGTTGCACATCCACATTGATTGCCTGCGCACCGACGTCCATGACGCGCTGCGGTCGGTGGCCGGCGCCATCGGACCGACATGGGCGCCGCTTCCGATCCCGCTGCTCGGACATACCTATTGGGCGATGGCCGTCGGCGGCGCCGATCTGGACGCCAACCCGTTCACGCTGCTCGCCGACGGGCTCGAGGGCGCGCGTGCCGACATGGGGTTGTACACGCTGGTCGTGGTCGGGGCCACCGACCCCGCGGGCCGGCCGGGCTTCGTCATCCTGGCCGACCGCGCCGACGCCGGAACCGGTGCCGGCGGCGAAGAACTGCAGGACCACGACACCTGCCCGCCGCCGCTGCCGGCGTCGCCGGGCACCGCCAAATAGCTGCGGATCCCGCGGCCCGGTGCGCTCGCTCAGTAAGGCGGCAGCTGCCCGTTGCCGGATGCCCCGGCCATCCCGTTGAGCTGGTCGAGGTAATGGCGCAGCTGAAGTTGTGACATCAGCGGGCCGGGGGCCGCGGGCGGCGGGGCATCGGTCAGCGTCCACGGCTGGCAACCGTCGGTCTTGAAGGTCGCGTCGCCGGGATCGATCTGCTGGATCTGGGCCTTCTTGGTCAGCCCGTTGTCCAGGTTCGTCTGACCGTCGGGCCCGCCGACCCGCTTCCAGTAGCACGCACTGCCTTCGACCGGCCCGGCCGTGGCGTAGGTGCCCGGGACGATGTCGACGCCGACCCGGTAGGTGCCGTCAGTGTCCATTGACGTCTTGGGTCCGCCGGCCGGTGCCGGGGCCGGAGTCGCCCCGGGCGACGTCGGCGTGGCAGACGTGGTCGGCCCGGGAGCGGGCCCGGTCGGCGCGTCGGACGTGCTCGGGACGGGCGCCGGAGTGGTGGTGGGGTCGGCTGCCGCGACACCGGCGCCGGCCGTCAGAGCCAGCGCACCAGCAGCGATCGCACTCGTAACTACACGCACGTCAACCAGGGTAACCCGGCAACGCATAGCCGACCTAACCGTTAGTTAAGCGGTCTTGCTCAGCAGAGGAAGCAGGAAGCGGCGACGGTTCAGGATCGCGTCGTCGAATTCGTGCTCGGCCTCGGCGACCGAACCCACGACCGGGAAGACCACGTCGCTGTCCCGGCGCAGGCGGCGGTTCACCGCGTCGCCGGCGACGACGGCCCACTCGACACCCACCGAGGAGCAGACGTCGTCGATATCACACAGCAAACGAATCGACTGCGGGGTGAACGAGGTGACGCCGGAGAGGTCCAGAACGAACGGCTTGTCGGTGAGGACCAGCTTCTTCGCATAGTCGGCGATGTGGTCGAGGTTGGCGGAGTCGATGCGTCCGCTCACCGCGACTACGGTCGCCACATGGCGGGAGTGTGCTCGGATATGGGCGCCCTTGTAGTCGACGGTGGGGTTGCCGTACCGCGACGTGAAGCTCGTCATGGGCTGCTCCATTCGGTCCTGTTGCGTGTGTGGCGACCTGTCGGCCACCTCAACTTGACCTGAACGTTATGCCGCAAATTTAAGGTGACCGGGAGCTGTGGCTAAAACTCTGTTAAGAACCAACTTTCGGCCCGACTCGTGAAATCGGGCAACGTCGACCGCCGGATGGCTAACGCAGGGCGGGCAGGACTTCGTCCGTAAGTAGAGTTACCGACTTCCAGGCCTCGTCCACCGGCATGCCTCCAACCAGGGGATGCATGACGATCGGGCCGTAGTTTGCCGAGGCCCGCACCTCGTCGATCAGCTGGTCGGGGGTGAGGAATCGGTACCGTCCGGAGGCCCGTACTTCGGCCAGAGTCTGCACACCCGGCAGATGCATAAGAGACCGCGACGGGTCGTCTGACCACGCTCCGTAGGTGACGGCCTCCCACAAAATGTGCTCGCCGAGCTCGGCCCAGGCCCGCTCGGGGTCTTCATGCAGGAAGATCATCCCGCGGTTGACCGCGGGCGGCATGAGCACGAACGGCCGTTGCCCGGCGTCCCGGCACAGCTCGGCGTAGTACTCCGCGAGGTCGGGACGGTGGTCGGGCAGGCTCAGCGGCAACCCGAACCGCACGGCACGGCGGGCGGTGGCCCGCACGCCGCCGCCGACATAGAGCGGGGGATGAGGTTTGGTCCAGGTTCCCGACACCACGTTCGAGCCCTGCGCCCACGATGCCAGCATGGTTTCCAGTAGCTGGTCCATGAGTTCGCCGCGGCGGCTGAAGTCCACCCCGAGAGCTTCGTACTCGACTTCCCGGTAACCCAGCCCGACCGTGGTGTGGAGCCGGCCGCGGCTCATCCCGTCGATCAGGGCGATGTCCTCAGCCATCCGGACCGGATGCCACAGTGGTCCCAGCGCACAGTCGATGCTCGCAAAGATGTTGGCCGTGCGGGCCAGGAACATGCCCGCGATCATGACCGGGTTGCAGCTCCAGCCGTGCCCGGTGGCGTGGTGCTCGTCGACACTGATGGCCGCGATCCCGTGCCGGTCGCCAAACTGCGCCAACTCCAGTGCGGCGGAGAGTAATTCACCCTGCACGCCGGGTTCGCCCCCTGGTGAGGCGAAATTGAAGCGCAGAATCGCGAGCATCCCAGCACTGTATTGCCGCAGTTACGGCAAACCCGACTCAGGCCGGTCACGATTTGGCTGCTGTCGCACGTCGCAGCGCCGGCTGTCGGTACCCGTCGCTACGGTGGCGCCGTGCGCGAGGAGGCGGCCGCAGCCAGGACGGCAGCGCAGTGGCTGGGTTTGTGGATTCTCACGACAGTGCTGTTGACGTTCATCGGCCTGCTCAACAAGGCGGTCTGGGCGCTGGCTGTACTCAGCGCGACAGCGGTCCTGGTGTGCGCTTGGCGCGCGCTGCTGGCCTGGCTCGACCATCGCCGCGCCGCCAGGCAGGACGCGCTGTACCGCGCCACCGGGCTGGTGGCGGTCGATGCCATGACGGGGGTGGAGTTCGAGCGCTATGTCGCGGCGGTTCTGCGGGGTCTCGGATTCGATGTCGAAATAACCAGGGCCACTGGTGATTTCGGTGTTGATCTGATCGCCACCAGGGACGGCGTACGGACCGCGGTGCAGTGCAAGCGGCAGAACCGCGTGGTCAACGGCGCCGCGGTCCAGCAGGTGGTGGCCGGAGCGGCCGTCCATGAGTGCGAAGCGACGATGGTGGTGTCCAACCATCGCTACACCCGAGCCGCCGAACAGCTCGCCGACGTGCACGGCTGCGTGCTGGTCGATCGCACCCGGCTGGCCCGGTTGTCTCGATCCAGGCTCTAGGCAGCTGGGTCGCCGGTGTCCTCGGTTGGCGGGTCGCTGAATCGAACTGGTGCGAACCACCGACAAAAACCGACCCCGCCCCGCGACCTGCGCAGTGCCGGGGTGGCAGAACATTCCGCGACGCTAGGTGCTTGCGGTTGCCGCGTCGATGGCCGCGAACTCCTCCTCGGTCAGTTCGATCCCCGCGGCCGCGACGTTCGGTTCGAGGTGGTCGACACGTGAAGTGCCGGGGATCGGCACCATCACCGGCGAGCGCTTCAGCAGCCAGGCCAGCGCGAGTTGTGACGGACTGGCGCCGTGGTCGGCGGCCAACGAGCCAAGGGGACCATCGGTTTCGGCGAGTGGTCCGGCAGCCAGCGGGAACCACGGAATGAACGCGATACCTTGGGCTTCGGCCTCGTCGAGCAGCGCTTCGGCCGTGCGGGTCGTCAAGTTGTAGAGATTTTGGACCGAGACGATGGGCGCGATCTTCTGAGCGGCCTTGAGTTGGTCGACGTCAACCTCGGAGAGTCCGATATGCCGAATCTTGCCCTCCTGCTGTAACTTCGCGAGTTCACCGACCTGGTCCTCGAGCGGGAAGTTTGGATCGATGCGATGCAGCTGATGCAAGTCGATGCGATCGACGCCGAGGCGACGCAGGCTGAGTTCGACTTCTTGGCGAAGGTAGCTGGGGTTGCCAAGCGGTATCCAGACATCCGGCCCCGTGCGAAGGAGCCCCGCCTTGGTGGCGATCACGACGTCGTCCCCGTACGGGTGCAGGGCCTCGCGGATCAACTCCTCGGCGACGTAAGGGCCGTAGGAGTCGGCGGTGTCGATGAAGTTGACGCCCAGTTCGACAGCGCGACGCAGGACCCGAATGGATTCGTCGTGATCATCTGGCGGACCCCAGACGCCCTTGCCGGTGAGCCGCATCGATCCGAAGCCGAGCCGGTTCACGGTCAGGTCGCCGATGGTGATGGTGCCGGCTGCTGCAGCGGTAGTCATGGTGGCTCCGTTCGTCGTCGCTTCGGTCCACGTCGAGCGTGGCACCGGTGCCCGGGCCTGTCCACCTCGCCCGTGCTTCACTTCTTTCTTGATGGCGAAATATCAGCCAGACATCCTGGCCAGCGGTTTGGATGTCGTTTTCTGCGGTATCAATCCGGCGCTGACCGCGCAGGCCGACGGATACAACTTCTCCAGCCCCACCAATCGGTTCTGGTCGGTGATCCACCTCGCGGGGTTCACCGACCATCGGCTGGCGCCCAGCGAGGAACGCAGTCTTTTGCAATTCGGTTGCGGGATAACCGCCGTCGTGACGCGCCCGACGGCGGAGGCACGCGAAGTGTCCGCACGCGAGATTCGGCAGGCACTGTCGTCATTCGAAGCGAAAATCCATGCGGTCGCCCCACGCATGCTGGCGTTCCTGGGGAAGCCGGCGATCTCGGTGGTGCTCGGTACCGGGGCAGTGAACTGGGGGCTGCAATCGGCCACGGTGGCCGGCTCGCAGACATGGGTGCTACCCAACCCCAGTGGCCGCAACCGCCGGTTCACCACCGAGGCACTGGTCTCGGCGTATGCCGAATTGCACACCTACCTGGCGACGAAGCGCTCCCGGTAGGCACCCAGTCGCTCGGCCACCTCCGCGGAATCGAGCCCGACGTCGGCGAGGTCGTAGGCCACTTCGCCGTAGCGTCCCCGCGGATGCGCGGCGATGAAGTCCGCCATCGCTGTGCGCACGTCGTCGTCGTAGGGCTGATCGGCGAGTCGGTAGATCGCCGAGAGCGTGCCCTGCTCGTCGGCCATGAAGTCGGTGAAGCGCACGTCGATCGACTGGCCGGCCGGGAGCACGTCCCGATCGCGCAGGCAGCCGCTGAACAGGTCGTCGGCGCGGTCGAGCCAATTCCGCGCGATCTTGACGGGATCCGGTTGCGCGCAGGCCATTCGGGATGCATAGACGATCATGGTGAGCATCGAGCGAGTCACTTCGACCGGATCACGGTGCGTCACAACGAATGTTGCGTCCGGGAAGGTTTCGTACAAGGTGGGGAACTGCTCCAGGTGCTGTGGGGATTTCAGCACCCAACGCGTTCCGCCGCGCAGCCACTGCATGGCCTGCAGCTGCCGCTTGAGATGAGCGTACGACGGCCCTTGGTCGTGGGATTTGTAGTGCGCGGCGAACGTTGGTATGTGGTAGGTGGTTTCGAACAGCATGCCGGAGATGTCGTTGGCCAGCAGCTGGATTTCCTCGTGGGCATGGTCGACGGTCATGTCGTGCATTCGCTTGAACTCGGGCATCGACGTATCCACCAGATCCAGCCCGGTCGAACATCGCTCGCGGCGGGCCTGCTCGGTGTCGTCAGGGCCGGGGAAGGGCTCCAGGCTCTCCCAATAGGGCAGGTAGCGCAGGTTGGGATCGGCGGCGATCAGGTTGTGCAGGTGGGTGGTCCCGGTGCGGGGTAGCCCGCAGATGATGATCGGCCGTTCGATTTCGACGTCCTCGATCTCGGGATGCTCTGCGACCAGCGCCTCGAAGCGGAGCCGGTTGACCAGGTTGCCGACCAACTGCTCGAACACCACGGCGACGCCGACATCGGACAGCCCAGCCTCCTCCCGCAACGATCCGGCCAGCACGTCGAGGCGCTCCCGAAAAGCGTCGTCACCCCAGCCATCGAGCCCAGTGCGCTCACGTGCCGTCGTCAGCAACGCTTCTGGCGTCAATTCCAGGATCGACCCGTAGCCGGCGAGCGCTTCCCGCATCGGCCGGGCGGCCTCGGGAAAGACCGGGTCGGCCAGATCGGTGAACTTGATCGGCTTGGGGCGCTGGACGCCGGCGGTCATGCGGAGACCTCGGCCACGTCCACGACCCGGCAGACCGGTCGCTTCGGCGTCTCCTCGGGCAGGAACCAGCGCAGCCAGATCAGACCCTTGGTACGCCCCGCCGTCGACACCCAGTTGGGGTGGCCGGGATCGGTGTCGGACACCACGATTCGCCACGACCCGTCGGGCTCGTAGGTGACGTGCGCGCCGTTGATCGTCACCCGCTCATAGGTGTAGTCGTAGGTGTGCAGGAAGGGATTCCACAGGCACAGATTCCAGAACACGCAGTCCGGCGATCTGCCGTCGATGATCAACGCCTGACCGGGCTGCAGTTCGTAGGCGCCCATCGCGTAGGCGGCGTCCCCCGCCGCCCAGCCGTAGGTCTGCTGGGGCACCGGATAGGGTTCGGCGATCTCGTTGGGCGGCTCGACCCGGGTGGGGATGAAGGAGCACTGCTCGCCCAGCCACGTCCGGGCGGACCGAAGGCGGCGCGTGAGGTCGGCCCGGGAGTCCTGCTTGCGGGCCGGCGGGTCGATGGCCTCGATCGTCCACTGCACGCGCCGGTCGGTGTCGGGGTTCTCCAGGTAGTCGCGGGTCAGCGCGACGACGGCGTCGTCCTCCAGCTTGAGCCACGCACCGGGCTGCGGGTGGGGGCTGATGGTGAAGTCGAAGTTGCCGTCGGCGTCGAACTGCAGCGAGCGGTCGTTCATCGTTCCCACGATGCGATTGCTGTAGTGGCCGTCGTCGGGTCCGCCGTAGACGGTGATCGACAGGTAGACCGAGTCACCCCGATTGCCGGTCACCCGGTAGGTGCGGTTGGGATCGATCGGCGCCAGTTGATAGAACGCGTCGGAGTTGTCCCCACCCCACCGCTGATAGGGGCCGATGACGTCGACGAACCGCGGATTGTCCTTGTCTCCCCAGACATAGGCGTCGACCGCGACGCGCAGCAGGCTGAACGTCAGCCGATAGCCGTCGAGGATGTCGGCTTCCTCGAGCGGGGGATCGGCCGTCAGGAACTTGCGTTCGAGCGTGCCGAGCTCCTCGAGCAGTTCGTGAAAGGCCAGCGACAATTCGTCGTGGGACATCAGCATTCCTTTTCTCGTGCCTGCGCGCCCCGCATGACCAGGGAGCAGAGTTTGTCGACCAAGCGGTCGGTGTCCGCGCGTCCATCGACGAGAGCGCCGTAGAAGGTGGTGCCGACCACCACGTTGAACAGCGTGTCGGTGTCGATATCGGGGCGTACCACGCCTTGTTCGGCACCGGCGCGGACCAGGTCGGCGAGCTCGCGCCGGATCCTGTCGTCGAGCAACTGCTGTGTGCGGATGTGCAATTCGGAGTCGCGGTGGCGTTCGGCGAGGATTCCCATGGTCGCGGCCTCGACCACCGGCTCACGCCAGAACGCCACCGAGCCACGGATGAACTCGCGCAGGTCGGTCTCGAAGTCTCCAGACCGCGGTAGTCCGGCGCTGCCGCTGTCGGTGCCGAATGCGGCCTCGAAAACCACGTGTGCCTTGGACGGCCAGCGCCGGTAGATGGTCGGGCGGCTCACGCCGGCTGCCCGGGCGATCGAATCCATCGACACCTGGTCGTAGCCGACGTCGACGAGCAGGCTGCGGGTGGCAGTCATGATCGCGTCATCGGTGCGCGGGTCACGGGGACGGCCACGCACCGGTTCGGGTGGTACCGGTGCGGCCTCAGGATCCGGGGCTGTCACGCGGATTATGTTCCAGTGCGTAACGTAAACTGTCAATGCGCGGATTGAACCAGGCGGCCCCGGGTAAACGTGACACCAAGAGCAGTCCGTCCCGACGGCCAGGAGGCCATGCCATGACACAGTCCCGCGGCGCGCGCTGGGCGCAAACCTGGTTGCACCACCTCCTCCGGGCCCTCGCCGTGCTGACGGCCGCGCTGACCGTCGCGGTCGCGGCACCCCCGGCCGCCATCGCCGAGGACCAATTGGCCTTCAGCGGAACAACCTTGACCGGAGCGCCGTTCAACGGCAGCAGCCTGCAGGGCAAGCCCGCGGTGCTGTGGTTCTGGACGCCGTGGTGCCCGTTCTGCAACCAGGAAGCCCCGAACGTCAGCCAGGTGGCGGCGGCCAACCCGAAGGTCACCTTCGTCGGGGTGGCGGCGCGTTCCGACGTCGGGCAAATGCAGGCGTTCGTGTCGAGATACAACCTGAACTTCACCAACCTCAACGATGCGGACGGATCAATCTGGGCGCGATTCAACGTGCCGTGGCAACCCGCGTATGTGTTCCTCCGTCCCGACGGGTCGTCGACGTTCGTCAACAATCCGACGTCGGCGATGTCAGAGCAGGAACTCAGCGACCGGGTGCGAGCGCTGACGTCATAACCCCGTGGACGCAAACCTGACCGGGCTGGCACTGGCCGCGGGTATGGTCGCCGCGCTCAACCCGTGTGGATTCGCCATGCTGCCCGCCTACCTGACCCTCGTCGTTCGCGGTGAAGGCGCCGACCCCAGACGGTGCGCCGCGGTGGGGCGCGCACTGGCGGCCACCGCCGCGATGGCACTGGGTTTCCTTGCAGTCTTCGGCCTGTTCGGCCTGCTCACGGTACCGGTCGCCACCGTCGTGCAGGGTTATCTGCCCTACGCCACCATCGTCATCGGTATCTGCCTTGTCTCCCTTGGCATTTGGTTGGTGACCGGCCGCGAACTGGCCGGGGCTGCGATGGGATCCTCGTTGCGGTGGGCGCCGACGACGCGATTGGGTTCGATGTTCGGCTACGGGGTGGGTTACGCGATCGCGTCCCTGTCCTGCACCATCGGCCCGTTCCTGGCGGTCACCGGCAGCACGGTCCGCAGCGGTTCGGTGGCGGGCAGCGTGCTGGTGTACGCGGCCTATGCCGCCGGGCTGGCGTTGGTGGTCGGCGTACTCGCGGTCGGGATCGCCTTCACCAGTTCGGCACTCGTGGAGCGGATGCGACAGCTGATGCCCTACATCAACAGGATCAGCGGTGTCGTGCTGATCGCGGTCGGTCTCTATGTGGGTTACTACGGTCTCTACGAGATTCGGCTGTTCAGCGCGGACGGCAATCCTGCCGATCCGGTGATCGCCGCGGCCGGCCGGCTGCAGGGTGCGCTCGCCGGCTGGGTGTACCGCACGAGCGCCTGGCCGTGGGCCGTCGCACTGGCGGTGCTGATCGCGGCAGCTGCGGTGGTGCGGGTGCGGCGCGCCCGACGGCACCGGCCCTGAAGCCCGACAGTCGCACACACCCCCGGCGATATACTGCGCTGCACGATGCAGGGGAGGAGAGACGGATGAAACGACATTCGATGCGAACCTGGGGGATTGCCGGCGCAACGGTGCTGGCACTGACCGGCGTACCGGTCACGATCGTCACCATTGCGCCAAGCGGTGAGGCGCACGCCGACGTGTGCGCGAGCGCCGGACGCCGAATCTCGGTCAGCGGCTGCGCCAACTTGTCCGATGTGATGGCACCCTATGTCCCACCACCGTCGTACTACGCGCCGCTGCCCGAGGACTATCCGCCGCCGCCTCCGCCACCGCCGCCGGTGACCGGCTGCGTGGGTTACAACGGCCGCTGGGTCAGCGCGGGCGGCTGCCGCTAGCCCGGCGAATGTGCGGTGCGGTACGCCGTGCACGGCGTGTCCCGGACCGACACGCACGCTGGGCCACCCAATCGAGTAGGGGGCCGGGGCTACCGGCCCCCTCTCACACCACCGGACGTGCGGGCCTCGCATCCGGCGGTTCGTTAGGTCGCTTGGAATCGGGTCCAGGCGCGGTGAAAGTAGAGCAGGCCCAGTT
>NZ_JACBJQ010000189.1 GCF_013404075.1 Mycolicibacterium vinylchloridicum | reverse complement strand
CGCCCCACCGCACCACATACCTACCAGCCGCTTTCGCCCACATCCCCACGCCCCCACCAACATCGGCTACCACCGACCGCCTCAGGCACCACCCGCCCCGCCCTCACCTGCGACCTCCGGTCGCCCTTTTCAGCCCATCACACCTAGTGCATTCAGGTCACGAAACGATAACGGCACCGAGTGCAGAATTTTGGGGCGGTGTTCTAGCGGTTATCGCGCCCTAGCGTTTTCGGGGTGATCGCGCGGTGATGGGCCTACACAAATTAACCGCCGGAGACGGGTACACCTACCTGCTCCGGCAGGTCGCCGTCGCCGATGGCACCGACCTGGGCCGCGCCAGCCTTGGTGACTATTACTCCTCCAAGGGCGAGACCCCCGGCCGCTGGGTCGGCAGCGGCCTGACCGCACTCGGGCGGCCGGTCAGCCGCGACCCCGACAACCCCCTCGTCGAACAACTCTGGGGGGTGCCCGAGGGCTCCGAAGTCACCGAAGAACAGATGAAGGCACTCTTCGGTGAAGGCCTGCACCCCAACGCCACCAAGATCACCGAACACCTCACCGGCATCGGTGTGTGGGTCGACGGCGCGCACGCCGCCGCCAAACTCGGACGCCCATTCCGATTGGGCGCCAACGAGAACGACTTCACCCACCGCCTGCGCGGCGCCTACAGCAGTTACAACGACACCATCGGCCGCGCCACCAACGCCCCCTTGGATCCCGAAGTGCGCGCCGAACTCCGCACCACTGTGGCTGCGGAGATGTTCACCGAGCGTTACGGTCGCGCCCACCTCGACGACCGGGAACTCACCGGGTTCATCGCCCGCCTCTCGCGCCTGGACACCACCGCCGTGGCTGGCTACGACCTCACGTTCACCCCCGTCAAATCGGTATCCGCGCTGTGGGCGCTGGCACCATTGGAGTTGGCGAAAACCATCGAGGACGGCCACCACAAAGCGGTCGCCGACACCCTGGCGTTCCTCGAATCCCAAGCCTGCTTCTCGCGCATGGGCACCAACGGTGTGGCCCAGGTCGACGCCAGCGGATTCGTCGCCGCCGCGTTCGATCACCGCGACTCCCGCGCGGGGGACCCGAACCTGCACACCCACGTCGCGG
>NZ_JACBJQ010000188.1 GCF_013404075.1 Mycolicibacterium vinylchloridicum | reverse complement strand
GGTCAAGTCCAGGGGCGTGGTGTACGACGTCGTCGTGTGATTCTTCGATGTGATGGTTCAGGCGGTCAGTGCCGCGGGGGTGGCCTCCTGTTCGGTCGGTGAGCTCTGATCGGCTCGGGATTTGCTGAGGACGTCGAGGCCGAGGTAGCGCCGGGATTCGGCCCATTCGTCGTGCTGTTCGGCCAGGACGGCCCCGACGAGACGGATCAGCGCGTTGCGGTCAGGGAAGATGCCGACGACGTCGGTGCGGCGGCGGATCTCCTTGTTGAGCCGTTCCTGGGGGTTGTTTGACCAAATCTGGCGCCAGATCTGCTTGGGGAATGCAGTAAACGCCAGCAGGTCCGCGCGGGCGTTCTCTAGATGCTCGGCAACCTTGGGTAGCTTGTCAGACAGCGCGTCGATGATCCGATCATATTGAGCAGCAACCGATCCCGCGTCGGGTTGATCGAACACCGAATGCAGCAGGGTGCGCACCCACGGCCACGACGCCTTCGGAGTGATCGCCATCAGATTGGTCGTGTAGTGCGTGCGGCAGCGCTGCCAGGCCGCCCCGGGCAGGGTGGCGCCGATCGCGGCCACCAGACCCGCGTGAGCGTCGCTGGTGACCAGGCGGACCCCGGACAGGCCCCGGGCGGTCAGCGAGCGCCAGAACGCCAACCAGCCCGCACCGTCCTCGGCGGTGGACACGTCGATGCCCAGGATCTCGCGGTAGCCCTCGGCGTTCACGCCGACCGCGATCAAGGCGTGCACGTTGACCACACGTCCGCCCTCGCGGACCTTGAGCACCAGGGCGTCAGCGGCCACGAACGTGTACGGGCCGGCATCCAGCGGCCGGGTACGAAACGCCTCCACGGCGACGTCGAGCTCTTTGGCCATCACCGACACCTGCGACTTCGACAACGACGTGATCCCCAGGGTCTCGACGAGTTTGTCCATCCGCCGCGTCGACACCCCGAGCAGGTAGCAGGTCGCCACCACCGTGGTCAGCGCGCGCTCGGCGCGTTTGCGACGTTCCAGCAGCCAGTCCGGGAAGTACGAGCCCTGCCGCAACTTCGGAATCGCGAGATCCAGTGTGCCTGCCCGAGTGTCGAACTGACGATGACGGTAGCCGTTGCGCTGGTTGGTGCGCTCGGTGCTGCGC
>NZ_JACBJQ010000187.1 GCF_013404075.1 Mycolicibacterium vinylchloridicum | reverse complement strand
ACCACCAAGCAGCCGCCGAAACCCTGCGCCGAACCACCACCGGCAACCGCCAACAACTACACTGACCGCTGCTCACAGGTGAGGAATTTCGGCGAGCACACCTGAGGACTTTCGACGAGCGCGATCACGGTGACTAAACCGACTCTCTTAGAACTGATCTGAGGTATCCAACGGTCAGCGAGATTGCCCTTGACGAACGAATAGTCGGCATCGGCGAGCTCCTGTAACGCCGCCGCGGCGGTGCTCTCGGAATTGCCGTTGGTCGGCGCCGCCGGCGACGACGCCACGATCGGGTCGGAGCGGCCCGATGCCCCATTCCTGCTGTGGGTGAAGCCGGAGATCTGTACGCGCAGCGACGCGTTGCCGATGGTTTCCGGCACACGCCAGTACATGCCTGCGGGAAACACGAACTGCTGGTTCTGATTCCCTCCGGATGTCTGCGTGATCGGGTGGGCATCGAGGTTGAACACACCCGACGCGACGTCACGAGAGCCGGCAGTGACGGTCACCACAACCGACGAGCCGGCAAGAGTGTCGGTAGACGAGCAGGATGAATCCAGTGTCGTATTCACCGAGAGCCCATCAGGGGTCATCGTGGCCGACCCGGTCCCCAACAACGTTGTCGCCGTGCAGGCTTGAGTCACGGCCGACGTTGTATTGCCAGCGCCACCTGCGGGAGTGGTTCCGGCAGCGCGCTTTTCCGTGTCATGGCCGCCGCCGAACACGGCGAACCCGATGGCCACCGCCGCGATGACGGTAACCACCACAAGGGCGACAACCAGCGGGGTGCGACTACGCGGTGTCGCGGGACTGACGGCGGGCTTGGGCATCGGCGGCGGGGCCGAGTTGCTGCCATAGGCGGGATAACTCACGGTCGGCGCCGCAGCCCTGGCGCGCTGGTCTCGTCGCGCCGCGCGCTCGTCGTCGATCACACACCATGGACAGCGCTCGAGCTCGATTGGAATCTGATGCCCCCGTGAACAGGTGCTGACGACCACCGCTTGCAGAGCCTGCCGCCACTCCGCTGCCGAGGGGCGGGCAGCGGGGTTGCGAGCTCCCTCGGTGAAGGTCCGGATGAACAACTGCTGGATGGCGAACGGCAGCGAATCCAGTGGTGGCGCCAGCGGATACGTCCGCAGTAACGAGCCCGGCCCACCCG
>NZ_JACBJQ010000186.1 GCF_013404075.1 Mycolicibacterium vinylchloridicum | reverse complement strand
CCACCACGCCGCCAAGGATTGGAAGAACGGCGGCCGCACCGACATCGGTGACCTCACCCTGGCCTGCCCGCCCGACAACGAACTCGTCGAAACCGGCGGCTGGGCCACCCGCCAACTCGCAGGCGGCGACACCGAATGGACTCTCAATGGAGAAGTCAAGCAGCTGTGTGGTTGATTTTGGGTGCGTCGGGTTGCCAGGTGCGGTTGTCGCGGAGCAGGGCGTAGAGGACGTTGGTGCGTCTGCGGGCCAGGCGGATGATCGCCTGGGTCGGACGCTTGCCTTGGTCTCGTTTGCGCTGATAGTAGGCCTTAGATTCGGGGTCGTAGCGGATCGCGGTCAGCGCTGACATGTACATGACCCGGCGCAGCCGGCGACTGTAGCGCTGCGGACTGTGCAGGCGACCGGTGCGTTTTCCGGAGTCTCGAGGCACGGGTGCCAGGCCGGCCCAGGCAGCAAGTTGATCAGCCGATCCGATCAGCTCGGGGTCGCCCACCGCGGCCAGAAATTCAGCCCCGAGACGAAAACCCATGCCGGGCATGCTGAGGATCACCTTGGCGAGGCGATGGCGGTGAAATCGGCCCTCGATGTCAGCGTCAGTGTTTTTGATGCGGGCATCGAGGGAGATCACCTCCTGAGCCAACTGGGCGACCAATCCGGCGGCGACCTCCTCGCCGGGCAGGCGCACCGTCTGCGATTTAGCCGCGGTAACCGCAGCTGCGGCGATGGTGCCGGCATTGCGTACACCAGCATCTGCCAGCATCCGGGTTAGACGCGAAACACCGCTCTGCCTAATGGCTTTCGGCCGCTGAAAACGCGCCAACAGGACCACCCACCCACGATCAACAGTCAGTTGAGCAGCTCGCTCCAACGCCGGACACACCGCGATAAGCTGCTGACGCAACCGGTTGATCGTACGAGTGCGATCAGCGACCAGATCTGTCCGATGGGCGGTCAGCATCTGCAGCTCGGCGATAACGCTGTCGTCGGGCGCCAACACGGGCAGATCATCTCCGCGCAACCGGGACTGATCCGCGATCAGAGGTTGTCCCGGTCTTCGTGGAATTTGAGGTGGCGGTCCCTCACCTGATGCCCGCCAGATGGTAGGTCTTCGGGTGAACGACCAAGTACACCTCGAAGAAGGAGTAAGGGACCGCCATGAAGACCGTACCTACT
>NZ_JACBJQ010000185.1 GCF_013404075.1 Mycolicibacterium vinylchloridicum | reverse complement strand
CAGCTCGTCGACGCCCTGCGCCGACACGCTCACCCCGACACCGGCGCCGACACCAAATCTGTCGGTGCCGCCGCCTAGAGTTCATCGTGGATCGTCACCCAAATTCCACGCGACTCGGGACATGCTCAGTGTTCGCCCCGCCGGCGTTTAACCCGACCAACGGTGCGATGGTCGGGGTAGCCAAGCCCATCATTATCAACTTCGCACGCCCCATCGCCAACCGGCCCATGGCCGAACAGGCGATCCACATTTCGTCGGTCCCGCCGGTGCCCGGCAAGTTCTACTGGATGAGCGACAGCCAGGTGCGGTGGCGGCCGATCGACTTCTGGCCAGCCAACACCATCGTCAACATCGATGCCGGAGGTACCAAGTCGAACTTCCGCACCGGTGACTCCTTGGTGGCCACCGCCGACGATAAGACGCACCAGATGACAATTGTGCGCAATGGCAAGGTGGAGAGGACTTTTCCAGTGTCGATGGGCAAGCCCGACGGTAAGCACGAAACCAAGAACGGCACCTATTACGTGCTGGAAAAATTCGCCGACATGATCATGGACTCGTCCACCTACGGCGTGCCGGTGAATTCACCGGAGGGGTACAGGCTCAACGTGCAGGACGCAGTGCGAATCGACAACAGTGGTATCTTCGTGCACAGCGCGCCGTGGTCGGTGGCCGATCAGGGCAAGCGCAACGTCAGTCACGGCTGCATCAACCTGAGCCCGGCCAACGCCCAGTGGTTCTACGACAACTTCGGCAGCGGCGACCCCGTCGTCATCAAGAACTCCGTCGGCACCTACACCCAACCCGATGGTGCCCAAGACTGGCAGATATAACGACAATTTGCCAGCGCCACGAGGCCCAGACGTGCGGTCGCGTGACGGGTTGTATGCCGTAATGTAGCCGCGCGTTCCCTCTACGGGCCGCAGCTGCGAAGGTCACACTGCAGCGGACGCGGATTCGACCGCGACTGCCGCTAGCCGTGACTTTACGACTGTGTTCATACGCCCGTGTAAACGTGAATTGATAACTTCTGCAGGTCACTAGAAATGGTGACCAAGTGCCCAAGCGAGGTTGTCCCGGTCTTCGTGGAATTTGAGGTGGCGGTCCCTCACCTGATGCCCGCCAGATGGTAGGTCTTCGGGTGAACGACCAAGTACACCTCGAAGAAGGAGTAAGGGACCGCCATGAAGACCGTACCTACT
>NZ_JACBJQ010000184.1 GCF_013404075.1 Mycolicibacterium vinylchloridicum | reverse complement strand
CGGCATCGACTTCGATACCCACAAGTTGAGTGTTGTGGATTTTGTCGATACGCCTCTTCGACCCGCCCGCCTTGGCGACCAATTGCTCCATTGCCTCCATGAGGAAGCCGCCTGAGCCCATGCACGTGTCGAGGACCACGTCGTCGCGGCCAAGTTCGGCGAGGTCCACCATGAGCTTCTTGATGTGGTCGGGGGTGAGGATGATGTTTTTGTTGTCCATTTTCCCTGCACGGGACAGGAAGATCTTGTACGCACGCCCGAGAAGGTCGTGTTTGGTCGACTCCTTCGAAGGCTGGTGCACGCGATCGTCGATGTCGGTAATGATCTGCTTGTACTCAGGAAGTGGAATGTCGATCGTCTTGACGAAAGCAAAGCGATCCTCCCAGTCGATTAGTTTGGACTCGGAGTTCACCTTCCTTATGAGTTGGCGAGTGACTGCCTGGACGATCTCGTCGTTGAGGTAGCGGGCCCTGACCATGCGGGGGTCGTCGGGCGCCACCTGTGACTTGTACACGCTGCGGAACTTGGAGTCGTCGAGCGCAATCATCAACGCCGAAAAGAACAGGGATCTGTCCGTGTCGCGGACACGCGAGTCCTTATGGAAGCGCTCATTGAGGTTCACCAAGAAGCGGCGTAGCTCGGCGTCTGATAGCGGATCACCATGGGCCAAGACGTTGTAGTGGCGGGTCAGGGTTTTTAGGTCAATCAGCCCCCGCAGCCCCTCGATCTCCTCAGTGAGATCGGTGTCACCCTTGCGGAAGAAGTAGGTGGCCTTTAGGGATCGTTTCGTCTGGCCGGAGACGGCGATCCCAATGATATCGGCGTGCGGGACAGCGTTGTCGGCCATGTAGTTTCGAACGTCGACTTCCGCCGCGCCGTGATTGGTCTTCGGACCGGGATCACCGGACTTGGCCTCGACGACAATGAGCCAGCCCCCCTCCATCTCCTTGAAGAAGTCCGGGTACCCGGAGTCGGTCGACCCGTCGCGTTTGGAATGGAATCCGAAGTCCTTGGGGATGTCGCGCTTCTCGACGAACGTCTCGGCTCCGTGGAAACCTCGAAACAGGTTCTCTGTCTTACTCTCGGCCATCCACTGCCCCTTCTGATGCTTAACCCAGCGGCGTGCTCGGTGCCGTCCCCGCTCGATCGGTGACAATATCGGTCGACCGCGGGCTCAGCTGGTAGCCGGTGCTCGATGCTCCCAGA
>NZ_JACBJQ010000183.1 GCF_013404075.1 Mycolicibacterium vinylchloridicum | reverse complement strand
TCAGCGACCCTCTCCAACTCCTGGGGGAAACAACACCCAAACACACACGACAGCGGACCACTCAAACAGCCCGCACGGCACCCAAACCCTAATGGCCCCCAGTGACAGATGTCAACAACTGACAGCAATTTGCAGAGGTGCGGAACGCGTCAACAGCGAAGGGAGACAACCGACACGGGCGCACAACTGATGGTCGACGTCCACGACAGCACCTTTGGCAGAACAGCCTTCACCGGCGCAGCAGCACCTGTAACTCGCTATGCGGCAGCGATCTCGAATC
This sequence comes from Mycolicibacterium vinylchloridicum, assembly GCF_013404075.1. Taxonomy (GTDB): domain Bacteria; phylum Actinomycetota; class Actinomycetes; order Mycobacteriales; family Mycobacteriaceae; genus Mycobacterium; species Mycobacterium vinylchloridicum. Next base: position 961 of record NZ_JACBJQ010000183.1, on the reverse strand, counting down.
CGCGACGTTAACGCGCGTGGACCTTGGCGGCCTGACTCTTGACCTTCCGGTTACGCGACGGTTTGCGCTCATCGAAGGCGGCACAGACGCGGTCGAAGTTCCGGTTCAGCACTGCGATGTCGAAAGGTTCGTCGTACATCAACCACCGGCGGAATGCCGCACTCGAGCTCGACACCAAAAGTGTTGCGAATACGGCAGTCTCCAATGGCGGCACATCGCCAGACTCCTCGGCGATGGCATCGGCGAGTATGTCTTGATAAGTCTGGCCAATGATCGAGAACTCTGCCAGAGTCGCCGGCGTGGAGAAGATCGCGATCATCCTCGCGCGCGCTTCGGGCGTCTCCATCAGGTGAAACGTATCGATCTGGAATTCGCGCCAACACATGACCGCATCAACGTCCCGATTGGCCAACCTCGACCGGAATGACTCCAGCAGGTCATGCTCGACCGCGAGCGCAAGTGCCTCTTTGGTACTGAAGTACCGAAGGATCGTGCGCACCGACATGACACATGCGTCGGCGATCTGCTCCAGGGTGACGCCCTCATAGCCGTGCTTGCGGAAGAGACGGTTGGCCTTATGAATGATCTGCCGCCGGGCATCCTCTTTTTTGCGTTCACGCAGGCCGGCTCGCGGTTCAGTCATTGGCGAATCCTAACATCGAGGCGGCCACAGCCGGCTTTTGTCAGAAGCTGACACGGCTAAGGCAAATGGCGGCAAATCTTTTGGAAAGGCAGCCCGATAGGCCGAAAGATGCTGCCCGCCAGGTTATCCGCACCGCGCCACTTCACGGGGTACTCGGAGTGAGCCGACACCGGCTGCACCCGAGCCCGACGGCTGGTTAGGCGGGGGTGAGGTGGTACATGGCGGTGTCGTGTTCGGGGATGTCGTCGTAGGCGATTTTGACGGGCATGCCGATGTGGACGTCGTCGGGGTTGGTGTCGGTGAGGGTGGCCAGGACCA
>NZ_JACBJQ010000182.1 GCF_013404075.1 Mycolicibacterium vinylchloridicum | reverse complement strand
ACCACCAAGCAGCCGCCGAAACCCTGCGCCGAACCACCACCGGCAACCGCCAACAACTACACTGACCGCTGCTCACAGGTGAGGAATTTCGGCGAGCACACCTGAGGACTTTCGACGAGCGCGATCAGCGGATTCGCTTGCCGCTGAGACCGGAGCTTCATTTCGACCCATCGTGATGGAATTTGCTCAATTATGTCTTCAGCGTTGTCCGCGATTTGTTCGGAGGCGATTCCAAGTTCAGTCGCCGCCAGTGCGAGTGGATCACCGATATCGGCGAAAGCAGTGGCTAGCATGATGTCGTCGATGCGATGCCGGCCGAGCTCCGCGATCCACTCCGCTACAGCTCGTTGCCCGTCGGCGAATCGGTTGCCGGTCAGGGCTGTGTGGTTCTCCGGGTGCAGACGCAGGGATGCGCGCCCATCGGTGGGCACGTAGTCGGCCAAGACCCGAGCTTCGCACTCCGCCTCGACGACAGGTCGCAGCATCGCCTGGGTCTCTGCGGGTATGGCCTTACCCCGCCACGTAGGGCTCGACGTGAAGCGAAGCTGAGGCGCGGCGAAAGCATGGGCCACGCCGGTTCCGAAGATTTGCTTCTCCGGAACCATCATGCGGAGCCCAAGGACCTCGATCAACGCGCAACGAATTTCCCACGGAACGATGTCGTGTGGAGGGGCGATCCGTAGTTGGCCCGCGAGTCGCGTCATCGTTCTGGCGAGTGCAATGCGTCTCTCTTGGCTGCGCTGCTTGCCCGTTTCGAAATAGTGTGCGCTGCTCAGCGGGAAGCGAGCTCTACCCTCGTCGACTGCTCGCTTCAAGGCAACCAATGTGTCGACGAACGGTGCGCCCAACGGATGCCCGATCTCGGCCCGCGCAAGATCGATCCACTTGTTTTGATCCAGGTACACGGTCAGCACGGTGTCTAGTTTGACGGTCGACGCCGACAACATATGGCGCCATTGCAGGAGGATGACACTCGTGACTTAGCGGCGACCTCTCGCACAATGCTTTCGACATCTCCGTTCGGCCATCTCCCGATCACCACAAGCGCCGGGCTCCTTCAAGTCATACTCGCCCGCATGGATCACCTAGAGGGGCTGAATGAGCAAGAACAGGCCGCGTGCGTCATCGCCGAAGGTTGCGTCCAGCAGAGTGGTGTACGAGTCGGACCTGATCAGCGGTACCGGCGTGTCGTAGCCGGATGAATGAAGGTCATCGCGTGATTCTTCGAGAGACCCGCGAAAGTCACTCGAGCAAAGGAAT
>NZ_JACBJQ010000181.1 GCF_013404075.1 Mycolicibacterium vinylchloridicum | reverse complement strand
CACTATTGGCGGCGAATCGTCCGGAGGGCAGATGGGCCAGGGCGGAGTCTTTCAGGTCGGCGTGGACCTGCTCGATGATGGCGTGGCCGCGGTGGGTCTTGTCGGCGGTGACGGTGTCGAGGTCTGTGGTGGTGAAGAAGGCGTGGAAACGCCATACGTCGAACAGTGTGGCCTGCTTGTCGGCGGTGGGGTTGAGGTCGGGGATGCGGCGCACCACCAGCCTGCCTGGGGCCTGCTGGCTGGCTTTCTTGGAGCTGAACGCGGTGAATCCGATCTCGGCGACCTCGGCCCGGGAAATCCACTGGCCGGTGGTGTCGTCGTAGATCGCGTCGGTGTACTCGATGGGGGTCCACGAGTCGTCGTCGATGGCGGCGATCGCGGTCCTGACTGTCGAGTCCAGGCGCACGGTGATCGACACCTCGGCGCCGCCGCGCAGGGCTGCGGCGACGGTCCGATGGCCGTAGAACGCGGAGTCAGCCCGTAGCAGCGGCGTGCCGGTGGCCTCGGTGCTACGCAGCCGTTTCACGGTGGCCAGGGTGTCGCCGATCATCCGGGCCGCCCCGCGTGGGGAGCCGCAGGATCCTTTGCGTAGGCGCTGGCCGGTGATCACCGGTGCGCCCTCGTCGGTGGTGATGGTCGCGATCAGCGCATTGAGCCCGCGGACCCCGGAGTAGCCGTATCCCGATCCTTGTTTGGCATAACCATGCACTTCGATGATGGTGTCGTCGACATCGACCATGACCGCGCCGTCGATCCCGGCCAGCAGCGGCGTACGGGCGTGCAGGCCGGCCAGCAGCCGCGATGCCACGGCGTCGAGTTGGCGGACGTGGCCGAAGCTGAATTCCCGCAGAAACGATCCCAGCGTCGAGGGCGCATACGGGCGGTCGAACAGGGTGCCCATCGCGCCGTGGCGCAGCAGCCTCATGTCGTCGATGCTGTCGGCGCCGGCGATCATGCCCGCGACCAGCGCACTGACTTTCGCTCCGGCGTTGGCGCCCTTGTCGGTCGGCACGCTGAGGTGCTCGTCAGTCAAAGCCTTGAGACCGCACTGCTGGGCCAACGCGGCGATCGGGACCAGCCCGGCGCACGACACCAGGTTCGGGTCATCGAAGATAGCCGACGCGACGGGCCGAGTATGAGATAGTTGCATCTACGAGATGCCCTTCGTAGTGGCCGAATTTGATCCTAGAGAAATCTCATTCTCTCACTACGACAGGGCATTTCACTGATTCAACCCGCCCCAGACACCACCTCAATCGGTGAATCCAGG
>NZ_JACBJQ010000180.1 GCF_013404075.1 Mycolicibacterium vinylchloridicum | reverse complement strand
ATTCCTTTGCTCGAGTGACTTTCGCGGGTCTCTCGAAGAATCACGCGATGACCTTCATTCATCCGGCTACGACACGCCGGTACCGCTGATCAGGTCCGACTCGTACACCACTCTGCTGGACGCAACCCAGGTCGCGCGCCCGCACGAAATCAGCCAGCGCCCGCGAGGGGTGATAGCTCGGGTCTGGCGGCGCGTCGAGGGGGATGATCAGCGGGCGTTGGCGTGCGGTGACTTTCAGCTCGGCCAGCAGCTCCGGTGGGATCAGCTGCCCGGTGTCGAGCAGATGGGCCGGCGTGTTGCCTCTGCCCTCGAGCGTGGCCTGATCGGCGACGACATGGATGACCACCGACCCTGTCGGCGTCTCGCTTGCAGCGCAGTCGGGTTCACCACATTGACAGGTCAGCCGCTTCAGCCCGGTACCCAACGCGCCAAGCGCATCGGAGCGGCGCTGGCCCACCGTTCGCGGATCGGTCTCGCAGACCGACTTCGCCATGGCGTTGAGCCGCTTGTCCAGGGCTGCACCGCCAGTGACCGACAGCCGTGCCGTCAGCTCCACGTAGCCCTCGGTGGACTCCCAGAACGTGACATCTCGGTCATTGCCGCGATCCTGAACACGCCGCACGGCGTCGGGATCGTGACGAATCACGATGTCGTCGATCTTGGTGCCCAGCTTCCCGCCGGACATCGACGGCCACCGGGCCACAATGGCGGCCAGTTCGTTGTCGATGGCGGCCATCGCCTCAGAATCGGTGACCAGGTGAGTGCGGTAGACGATCGTCTTGAACAGCTGGCAGTCGATATCGCCGGCCTCAAAGACCGTGGCGACCCCAGGCAGTCGCAGCATCGCCAGCGCGTAGTTCATATAGCTGTTCGCCTTGCCCAAGCTGAGCCGCAGTGCGGCAGCGACCTCGGCCCCCACCGCACGCCAGGTGTCGACCGCCCAATCCTCGCGCTCACCCAGCGACTCGCGGCGCAGCTCGAAGAGGTCGGCGATCACCCGCAGCCGTCTGGCGGCGGCCTGATTCTCCAGCCTCGACACGTTCGTGAGCTGGCCGACCAATTCGCGCGCCCGCTCGGAATCACTCAGCTCGACATACTCGCCCGGCCAATGATCGAACATGTGTTCGAGTATGCCACATTGGGGCGACAAGTTGCTCTGTCATCTCTCAGGACATCGGTGACAGTTCTGTATCAGGACATCGGTGACAGTTTGGGTGGTGTTGGTGGTGACACTTCTGCCCTCAGGCTCGGGCGGTGGCTGGTAATGAACCTATCGATCCTGTC
>NZ_JACBJQ010000018.1 GCF_013404075.1 Mycolicibacterium vinylchloridicum | reverse complement strand
TCTACTTGGTCTTCTGGAGAGACACGCGACGCGCGAGCTCTAACCAGGGGGTATCGTCGGAAGCGTCAAATGTGTATAAGGGACAGGCTCCGGCACCGGCTGACGCGGGGGCGCCGGCTACGCGCCGCCGCCCCCGGGTCAGCCGGTGCCGGAGCTGCCGCAGGCCGCGTACACGTCCTGGTTCACCCGCGTCGTCGCGTGGCTCATCGATTACGTCCCGGTTTTCGTCATCGTGGGCATCGGCGCGGGCGTCTTGGCGGCCACGCAGGAGACGGCCTGCGTGACCGATTCGTCCGAATACAGCCTCGGTGAGTTCTGCGCGACGGGTGCCTCGACGACGGGTCAGACGGCACTCGCGCTTGCCGTGATAGTCGGGTACGCGTTCGTGATCTGGAACCTGGGATATCGCCAGGGCAAGACGGGTTCGAGCATCGGCAAGTCGATCATGAAATTCAAGGTGGTCAGCGAAAAGACCGGGCAGCCAATCGGATTCTGGTTGTCGCTCGTGCGCGAGATCCTGTACTCCATCGCCTCCTACTTGTGCTTCATTCTGTGGCTTGTCGCCGTGCTGTTCCCACTGTGGGATTCCAAGCGGCAATCGCTGGCCGACAAGATCATGTCGACCGTTTGCCTCCCGCTCTAAGACAAGGACATCGATGACACAGCCGCCTCCGCCCGGTAACTACCCGCCTCCCGGTAACTACCCGCCGCCGGGCAACTACCCGCCGCCCCCGCCCGGCAATTACCCGCCGCCGGTGCCGGGTGCCGGCGTGCTGCCGAAAGAGGCCTACACCCCGTGGATCAAGCGGGTCGGCGCCTGGATCGTCGACGGGGTGATTCCCGGCATTCTGGTCGGTATCGGCGAAATCGTGGCGTTCGCCACCGGTGAGAACAATTGCGTCTCGCGCTCCGAAAACAACGATTACGGGGTGTCCTGCACATCGCAGCCGTCAGCGCTGGGGATGATCGTGCTGTTCGTGTTCATCGCCGCCGCGGCGGTGTTCGCGTTCTGGAATCTCTACCGGCAGGGCAAGACCGGATCGACCATCGGCAAGTCGGTGATGAAGTTCAAGGTGATCAGCGAGAAGACCGGTCAGCCGATCGGTTTCGGCATGTCGATCGTGCGGCAGATCTGCCACTTCGTCGACGGCATCATCTGCTACATCGGCTACTTGTTCCCGCTGTGGGATGCCAAGCGGCAGACGATCGCCGACAAGATCGTGTCGACGATCTGCGTGCCGCTGTAGTCGCACCCGCATGACGCAACCACCTTCCGGCGACAATCCACCGCCGGGCTACTACTACCCGCCCCCTCCGCCGCCGGGCCACTACGCCTACACGCCGGGCTTTGACTACCCGGAGCCCCCGAATGTCGTTGGGGCGCTGCCCGCGGACGCCTACACCCCGTGGATCAGCCGTGTCGCGGCCTCACTCATCGACGCGATCCCCCTGATCATCCTGTATGCCGTCGGCATGGTCATGTTGGTGGCCACCGGCGAGGAGCACTGCCTCTCGCCCGACGTGTACGGCGGCTACGACTACGCCTCGAATTGTGTGTCGGAGCCGTCGGGGCCGGGGGCGATCGTGTTCTTGCTGTGTCTACTGGGCATGACGGTGTTCGGGTTCTGGAATCTCTACCGACAGGGCAAGACGGGTTCGAGCATCGGCAAGTCGGTGATGAAGTTCAAGGTGATCAGCGAGAAGACCGGTCAGCCCATCGGTTTCGGCATGTCGTTCGTTCGTCAGATCGCCCACTACGTCGACGCCTTCATCTGCTACATCGGCTACCTGTTCCCGCTGTGGGACGCCAAGCGGCAGACGATCGCCGATAAAATCATGTCGACGATCTGCGTGCCACTCTGATCGTCTGAGCCGATAGGCTCGCTCTTGATGAGTGAGCAACGCAGTGCCGCCGACCGGCATCGGGCACAGGGCTTCGCGACCAGAGCCATCCACGCTGGATACCGGCCGGATCCGGCGACCGGAGCCGTCAACGCCCCGATCTATGCGAGCAGCACGTTCGCGCAAGACGGTGTGGGCGGACTGCGCGGCGGCTTCGAATACGCGCGCACCGGCAACCCGACGCGTGCCGCGCTGGAAGCGGTGCTCGCCGCCGTCGAGGACGGCACGTTCGGGCGGGCGTTCAGCTCAGGGATGGCGGCCACCGACTGCGCACTGCGCGCTGTGCTGCGCCCGGGGGATCACGTCGTCATCCCCGACGACGCCTACGGCGGCACGTTCCGGCTCATCGACAAGGTGTTCACCCAGTGGGGAGTGCAGCACACCCCGGTGGCGCTCTCCGACCTCGACGCGGTGCGCGCGTCGATCACGCCGGATACCAAGCTGATCTGGGTCGAGACGCCCACCAACCCGCTGCTGTCGATCGCCGACATCTCGGGCATCGCCGAGATCGCCGCGGAGTCGGGCCAGAAGGTGTTGGTGGACAACACGTTCGCCTCGCCCGCGCTGCAACAGCCGCTGAACCGGGGCGCCGATATCGTGCTGCATTCGACGACGAAGTACATCGGCGGCCACTCCGACGTGGTCGGCGGCGCGCTGATCACGAATGACGAAGAGCTCGACACCAAATTCGCCTTCCTGCAGAACGGTGCAGGTGCGGTGCCCGGCCCGTTCGACGCCTACCTCACCATGCGGGGTCTCAAAACCCTCGAACTGCGCATGCAGCGCCACAGCTCCAACGCGGCCAAGGTTGCCGAGTTGCTGGCCGAGCATGACGCCGTCGCTCAGGTGCTCTATCCCGGCCTGCCCGGCCATCCCGGCCATGAGGTTGCTGCGCGTCAGATGAGCGGATTCGGCGGCATGGTATCGGTGCGGATGCGCGGTGGCGCCGATGCCGCGCGCCGGTTGTGCTCGCGCACAGAGGTTTTCATTCTCGCGGAATCGCTGGGTGGGGTGGAGTCGCTGATCGAGCATCCGGGCGCGATGACGCACGCGTCGACCGCCGGATCACAGCTCGAGGTGCCCGCCGACCTCGTCCGCCTCTCGGTGGGTATCGAGGATCCGGCGGATCTGCTCGGCGACCTCGAACAGGCCCTAAGCTAACGCCGCGCGCACTGCTGCCGTGGTCACCGCGAGGTTGACGTCTGCCATCTTCTCGTCGTCAACCCATGTGCCACTTGCGATTTCGCTGGCCCGGCTGACGACCCACTGCCAGCCGCGGTCGTTGAGGCTCAGCACCGCACCCAGCGCCTGGGTCGCATGCAGCAATGAGACGATCGCCGCCGTCGTCGGGTCGGGACGGTGTCCGTCGAACAATGCCGCCAGCAGAGCCGAGCGCGCCTGGTCCACCCGCGTCCGGCTGGCCAACGGCCATGCGTAGGAATTGCGGCGAAATCGGTTCTGCGACAGCGCGATCTGATGGATCTGTCCGGCGCGCAACAGTTGGTCGAGCACATGATCCTCAGTGCGCTTGCGCAGCTTGGCGATCGCGGCGCCGGCGGTGATCGGTGCTTCTTGCAGCAGTGTCAATGCCGGTCGCACAACGGGATCCAGTGGGGCAGGCCCCATCAACACGACAAGCCGGTCGGCCGGCACCGGCTCCTCCGGCAGTGCCGGCCTGATCCGGCAGTCATAGGCCAGGTCGAGCAGGACCGCACCGGCGAGTAGCGGTTGTAACCGCGCGGGCTGGAGGCCGGGCTGGGCTGCGGCGTTGTCGAGCAGCAGCAGAAGGAGGTCTTCGGCGATGCGCGCCAACGGCCGAGAGTTACGAGTGGTAGGGCTCGGCGGTGACCAGCGTGACCTTGACGGTCTTGCCGCTGGGCACGTTGTACTCGCGGGTGTCGCCGACCTTGGCATTCAGCAGGGCGCCGCCAAGCGGCGAGTTCGGTGAATAGACCTCGAGCTTGTCGTGGTCGATGCCCTCCTGGCGGGTGGCAATCAGGAAGGTCTCGGTGTCGGACTCGTCGCCGTCGTAGTAGACCTTGACCACCGAACCGGGCAGCGCGACACCGGACTGCTTGGGCGCCTCGCCCACCTTGGCGGTGTTCAGCAACTCCTGCAGCTGGCGAATCCGGGCCTCCTGCTGGCCCTGCTCCTCACGGGCGGCGTGGTAGCCGCCGTTCTCGCGCAGGTCGCCCTCTTCACGACGGTCGTTGATCTCAGCGGCGATGACCGGACGATTGGCGATCAACTGATCCAGCTCGGTCTTGAGCCGGTCATACGACTCCTGGGTAAGCCAGGTCACCTGGGTGTCGGTCATCTCGTCGCGCTCCTCATTCGTTGGTTCCGCGCTGTTCGCGTTGCAGTCTGTCGTCGCTGCCGGAAGATTGCCGTGTATTGCCATCGAAGAGCTGCGAGCAAACGCGCTAATGAAGCAATACACGGCTCCCAGCAGGAACCGTGTATCGGACAAGTCTACCACCGTGAGGACAGTCGGTTTTCATACATTCGCAGTTCGCTGTTCGTTCTGCGGATGCCGATTAGGAGGCGACCAGATAGCCCGGGACGTCGGTCCCGCAGCCGTAGACATCGCCGACGAAAGGTCGTTTGTACGACTTGACCATGGTCGTGACCTGCACCGTTGTCGCCTGCGACGGTGGAACCAGGATTTCCCGTCGACCGGTCTCGACGCCGTCATGAGACCGGGCCCGCACGATGCAATGCACCGGCTGCGACGGGTCCTTTCGGGTCACGCTGATCGTCACCGACACCGTTTGGTTGTCGACGACCTCGTAGGACGCGATTGCACCCTCGACGTCGTTGCCCTCGAAGCGCTGGTAGGCGATCAGCGCGAGAACGACACCGGCGGCCAAAGCCAGCACACCCAGCGCGAACGCCGCCCGGCGACGGGTCGCCGGCGGCAACCCTTGGCGTCCGTATCGCGACTCGGGAAGCTGCGGGGGACTGTCGGTCATCGGTGTGCGGTGCGTCTCTCGTCGGCTGGCTTCGATTACGGGTATCCGTGCCTGGATGGAACTATTGGACTATAGGGCGTGCTGAATCTGTTGCATCAGCACGTAAGGCACCGACGAGGCACAAGCAAGTACAGGGGAGACGTGACCGAACTGCGGTTGATGGCCGTTCACGCCCATCCGGACGACGAGTCAAGCAAGGGCGCTGCGACGGCTGCGCGGTATGCGGCTGAAGGCCACCGCGTTCAGGTGGTGACGCTGACCGGCGGCGAGCGCGGCGACATCCTCAACCCGGCGATGGACCTGCCGGAGGTGCGTGACCGCATCACCGACATCCGTCGTGACGAGATGGCCAGGGCGGCGGAGATCCTCGGCGTCGAACACCGATGGCTGGGATTCGTCGACTCCGGGCTGCCCGAGGGCGACCCCCTGCCGCCGCTGCCCGAGGGCTGCTTCGCAGTGGTGCCGATCGAACAGCCGGTGGAAGCCCTGGTCAAGCTGATCCGCGAATTCCGTCCGCACGTCATGACGACGTATGACGAGAACGGCGGATACCCGCACCCGGACCACATTCGCTGCCACCAGGTTTCGGTGGCCGCCTACGAAGCCGCCGCCGACTACCGGCTGTACCCCGAGGCCGGCGAACCCTGGCAGGTCAGCAAGCTCTACTACAACCACGGTTTTCTGCGGGCCCGCCTGCAGCTGCTTCAGGACGAGTTCGCCAAGCATGGTCAGGAGGGCCCGTTCGCGGACTGGTTGAAGAAGTGGGATCCCGAGATCGACGTCTTCGCCGGGCGCGTGACCACCCGGGTGCTCTGCTCGGAGTACTTCAACCAACGCGACGAGGCGCTCAAGGCGCACGCTACCCAGATCGACCCCGACGGATTCTTCTTCGCGACACCCATAGAGTGGCAGCAACGCTTGTGGCCCACCGAGGAGTTCGAACTGGCTCGATCGCGGGTGCCCGCCAAGCTCCCTGAAGATGACCTGTTCGCCGGAATCGAGATCTTCGAGTGAATGAACTGTTGTCGGTGCTGGCGGACCAGCCGAAGAACACCGGCCCGGACTTCGGTAAGGCCAGTCCGATCGGCCTGCTGATCGTCGTGATCCTGCTGATCTGCGTCTTCGTGCTGGTGTGGTCGATGAACCGGCACCTGAAAAAGCTGCCGCAGAGTTTCGAACAGGAGCCCGGCGAGCCCCTCGACGGCGAAGCCGTCGGCGCGTCGACGGACGACGTGGCGAGTTCCGAGCGCCCCCCGGCGAAGCCTCCGCATGAGCCCGGCGGGTAACGCGCTCGCCAGCGCCACCAGCCCCTACCTGCGTCAGCACGCCGACAATCCCGTCCACTGGCAGCAGTGGACCCCCGAGGTCCTCGCCGAGGCCGCCGCGCGCGACGTCCCGATCCTGCTTTCGGTCGGCTATGCCGCCTGCCACTGGTGCCATGTGATGGCCCATGAGTCGTTCGAGGACGAGGACGTCGCAGCGGTGATGAACGCCGGCTTCGTCTGCATCAAGGTCGACCGCGAGGAGCGGCCGGACCTCGACGCGGTGTACATGAACGCGACGGTGGCGATGACCGGGCAGGGCGGCTGGCCCATGACCTGTTTCCTGACCCCGGACGGCCGGCCGTTCTTCTGCGGCACCTACTACCCGAAGCCGCAGTTCCTGCAGTTGCTGGACGCGGTCGCCGAGACCTGGAAGACCCAGCGCCGCGACGTCGAGGAGGCGTCCGATCAGGTGGCCGGCGAGCTGCGGCGGATGGCAGCCGGGTTGCCCGACGGCGGGCCGGAGATCAACGCCGCGCTGTGCGATCATGCTGCCGCGGCGATCCTGCGTGACGAGGACCCCGAGCGCGGGGGCTTCGGCGGGGCGCCCAAGTTTCCGCCGTCGGCTCTGCTGGAGGCGCTGCTGCGGTCCTTTGAGCGCACCGGGTCGACGCTGCCGCTGGAGGCGGTGATCCGCACCGGGACCGCGATGGCCCGCGGCGGCATCTACGACCAGTTGGCCGGTGGCTTCGCCCGCTACAGCGTCGATGCCGACTGGGTCGTGCCGCACTTCGAGAAGATGCTGTACGACAACGCCTTGCTGTTGCGGGCATATGCGCATTGGGCCAGGCGCACGGGAGATCCGCTGGCGCGCCGGATTTCTGCGCAGACCGCGGGCTTCCTGCTCGACGACCTCGCCGACGGCGACATGTTCACCTCGGCTCTGGACGCTGACGCCGCCGGAGTCGAGGGGTCGACGTACGTGTGGACGCCCGAGCAGCTGTGCGAAGTGCTAGGTGATGACGACGGACGTTGGGCTGCAAACCTTTTCGATGTCACCGACAGCGGAACCTTCGAACACGGGACGTCGGTGCTGCGGCTGCCGGCCGATCCCGACAACGCGCAGCGATTCGAACGCGTCCGGTTGGCACTGCTGGCCTCCCGGCTGACCAGGGCGCAACCCGCCCGCGACGACAAGATCGTCACTGCGTGGAATGGGTTCGCGATCACCGCGCTGACCGAAGCCAGTGTGGCCCTTGATGTTCCGCAACTACTGAGGGCGGCAGAGCGTTGCGCCGCCGCCGTACTCGACCTGCACATCGTCGATGGCCGGCTGCGGCGGGCCAGCCTGGGCGGCGTCGTCGGCGAGAGCGCGGCGATCCTCGAGGACCACGCTGCGTTGGCCACCGGACTGCTGGCGCTCTATCAGCTCACCGGCAACGACACGTGGCTGCGCTCCGCGACTGATCTGATCGACGTGGCGCTGGACCATTTCGCCGACCCCGAGCGCCCGGGCCGGTGGTTCGACACCGCCGACGACGCCGAGCAGTTGATGGTCCGGCCCGCCGACCCGCTGGACGGGGCCACACCGTCGGGCGCCTCGTCGATCGCGGAGGCCCTGCTGACCGCGGCTCACCTGGTCGACGCCGACCGCGCGGTCCGCTACGGGCAGGCGGCCCAGGACACCTTGCTGGCGCACTCGCCGCTGCTGGCCCGCGCGCCGCGGTCGTCCGGGCATTGGCTGGCGGTCGCCGAGGCGGCCGTCCGCGGCCCGCTGCAGGTAGCCGTCTCCAGCGACCGCCCGGATTCTGAATTACTTGCCGCCGCAAGACAGTTGGCACCCGGCGGCACCATTGTGGTCGGCGGCGCCGTCGACTCCTCGCCGCTTTTGGAAGGCCGCGACCAGGTCAACGGAAACGACGCGGCCTACGTCTGCCGCGGCCGCACGTGCGACCTGCCGGTGACCGGGGCCAGGGAACTCGCCGACGCGCTGGGCGTGCCCGTGTAGCGTTTGCGGCCATGAGCGATGCCCTCGATCTCAAAGCCCTGGTCAACCGCTACCTCGACACCGTCGCCGCGGGCAGTGCCGCCAAAGTCGCAGCGCTGTACGCCGAGGACGCCACCCTGGAGGACCCGGTCGGTGGTGGTGACGTCCACATCGGCCGGCAGGCCATCGAAGGCTTCTACAAGGCGGTCGAAGGTGCCGAGTGCAAGGCTGAGCTCCTGGAGTTCCGCTCCGGTGGCCACGAGGCGGCGTTCCTGTTCGCGCTGACCGTCGCCGGCGCCATGCGCATCGAGGTCATCGAGGTGATGACGTTCAACGCCGACGGTCTGGTCACCTCGATGAAGGCCTACTGGGGCCCGGAGAACGTCACTACTCTTTAACCCCTAGAACACCGCGAACCACATCGCGATGTAGTGGCAGAGGGCCGCTACCGCGGTGCACGCGTGGAAGAACTCGTGGTGGCCGAATGTCGTCGGCCACGGGTTCGGCCATTTCAGTGCGTAGAGCACGCCGCCGATGCTGTACAGCGCGCCGCCGACGATCAGCAGCACCAGCGCCGCGACACCGGCGCCGTTCATGATCGGGACGATGAACCACGCCGCGACCCAGCCGAGCAGCAGGTACAGCGGCACCCCGACCCAGCGCGGCGCCGACGGCCAGAACATCTTGAGCAACACTCCGGCCAGCGCGCCGCCCCACACGATCGCGAGGAGCACGAGGCCGCTGCGCTCGGGCAGGGCCAGCATCGCGAACGGCGTGTAGCTGCCCGCGATGAAGATGAAGATCATCGAGTGGTCGGCGCGCTTCATCCATTTGCGCGCCGCGGGCGACGTCCAGTTCACCCGGTGATAAGTGCCGCTGACGGCGAACATCGCGACGATCGTGATCGTGTAGACCAGCGTCGAGAGTCCCGCGCGCAGACCCTCCAGTGCCCATGACACCGAGATGAGCGCTGCGCCCGCGATGAAGGCGATCCCCGCGGCGTACACGTGGATCCAGCCGCGAGCCCGGGGCTTGCCGAAGAACTCGACCGCAGCATCGACGACCGCTTCGGGGAAGTCTTCGGCATAAGCGCGGGGCGGGGGCTGCTGAGCCTCGTCGGCGGTCTCGATTCCTGCGGTCATGTCACCTCGATTCGCGCCCGGGGGTACCTGATCGTCACAGTAGTCTGGTTTGTCGTGGAGATCATTCCGCCTCGCCTCAAGGACCCGGCCTACCGGCTCTACGAGATGCGGCTGCGCCAGGAACTGGCGCACTCCAAGTCCCAGCTACCCCGCCATATCGCTGTTCTGTGCGACGGCAACCGGCGCTGGGCTCGTGACGCTGGTCACGACGATGTGGCGTACGGCTACCGGATGGGCGCGGCCAAGATCGCCGAAATGCTGCGCTGGTGCGCCGAATCCGGCATCGAGATGGCCACGGTGTACCTGCTGTCCACCGAGAATCTGCAGCGCGATCCTGACGAACTGTCGTGCCTCATCGAGATCATCACCGACGTCGTCGAGGAGATCTGCGCGCCGACGAATCGGTGGAGCGTACGGACCGTCGGCGATCTGGAATTGCTCGGAGACGAGCCGGCGCGGCGGCTCCGCGAAGCCGTGGACAGCACTGCGGGGCGGCCGCCGGCCTCCTTTCACGTCAACGTCGCCGTCGGTTACGGCGGGCGTCAGGAGATCGTCGACGCGGTGCGGGCGCTGCTGGGCAAGGAGCTGGCCAACGGTGCCAGCCCCGAGCAGCTGATCGACGCCGTCACGATCGAGGGCATCTCCGAAAACCTGTACACCTCCGGGCAGCCCGATCCCGATTTGGTGATCCGGACCTCCGGGGAGCAGCGCCTCTCCGGGTTCCTGCTGTGGCAGAGCGCGTACTCGGAGATGTGGTTCACCGAGGCGCACTGGCCGGCGTTCCGCCGGGTCGACTTCCTTCGCGCGCTGCGCGCGTATAGCCGCAGACATCGTCGATTCGGCGTGTGATGGCTGCGCTGTCGGCGGTGGTCTTCACGCTGAGCTGGTGGCTGGGCTTGTATCTGCTGGCGCGTGATCCGCGAAAGCCGGTCCTGGCGCTGGCCTCCGTCGGGTTGTGCGGGTTCGCTGCGGTGGTGGCCCTGGACGCGGTGCGGGTGGTGAGCGTCGCCCACGCCGAGCTGCTGGGTCAGATCGAGATCTATCTCGTCGCCGTGCCGGGGGTGGCGTGGTTCGCCGTCGTCCTGGAGCTGGCCCGGCCGATCGACACGTGGCGCAGCCGGGCCACCGAACTGACACTGATCGCCATCGTCGCCGCCGTGACGTTGCTGGGTGCGGTGATGGCCGGCAGCGTCGTGGGTCCGCTGCGGCCCGGCCACTGGGTGATGTTCGCGGCGATCTCGTCCTCGACGCTGGGCGCGATGGTCGCCGCGGTGCGACGACCCGCGCAGCCCGGCCGGGTAGCCGGGGTGGTGATCGTCGCGACGTTGTTCTTCGCGCTGGGTAACGCGGTCCTGGTGATTCCGCTGGGCCTGGTGCCGAGCTGGTTGGCGCTGGCGTCCACCTGCTTCGACGTGCTGCTGCTCGGTGTCGCGGTCGCCTTGTGGGACGCCTTCGACGAGGGTCAGGCGCTGCGGGCCGACATGCTGCGGTCGTTCACCGGAAGTCTGGTGGTGGCGGTGCTGTTCGGCGGCCAATCGCTGATCGGGATGGCGGTCACCGGCGCCGACGGGCCGGGGCGAACCGCGCTGACCGTGCTGCTGTTCACCAGCCTTGCCGTCGCGGTCGCCATCAACGTGCTGGCGGACCCACTCGCCGGACTGTTGGACCGGCTGGCGTTCTCCCGCTCGCCGGCGTTGCGGGCCGAACGGGCCGCGCTGCGCGGTGCCGAGGCCGCACTGCCGCTGGTGGCGGCCAACCCGCTCGATGCCCTCGACGACGAGGCCTTCGCCCGGCTGACCCGTCGCGCGCTGGGCCACTACGGCGATCTGTCCAAACTCGTCGCGAGCCCGCTGACCCAGCTGCCCGTCATCGACGAGCGGCTGGCTGCCCGCGGCGCGCCCGATCAGCCGCTGGAGCGGGCCAACGAGCTCAAGGCGCTGCTGGCCGAGCACATCGCGCGGCTGAAGCCACGCAGTGGCGGTTCGTTCGGTACCACCGAGCACTGGCGCTACTACAACTCGCTGTACTTCCCGTACGTCGTCGGGGTGCGGGCCTACGCCCAGAACGCCACACCCGCGGGCCTGGACCCGGTGGCGCGGCAGGCCTGGCAGTGGTTCGTCACCGAGGTGCCGCAGCGCTCGCTGCACAACTGGCAGAACGCGGCGGCGAAGCTGATCGCGGCGGATCTGCGCGGCCGGATCACCGTTTCCCAGCCCTGAGCTGCACCTGGCAGTAACTGGCAGCGCCAGGCGTCGATCTGGCAGTGCGATCTGAGCACCGTGATGGACATGACCGCCATCATCACCAGACACCAACCGTTGTCTGATTCCACCGACTCACTCCTGCGCTTCGCGATGCGCGTCGACGCCACCCTGACCGGTGTGCTCGGACTGGGCATCGCGACAATGGCCGACCCGCTGGGCCGGCTGACCGGACTGACCTCGGCTCAGGGCTACCTCGCCGGCGCGGCGTTCGTGCTGTGCGGCCTAGTCGTCTACGCGCTCGCCGCCGCGCCGGACCTCCGCCGGGTCGGCACCGGCATGGCGCTCTTCAACGGCGTCGGCACGGTCGGCTTCCTGGCCGTCGCGGAGGCGGGGGTGTTGCCGTTGACCACCTTCGGGGTGATCTCCGTGCTGGCCGCCGCCGTGTACACCGCGACGTTCGCGGTCCTGCAGTACCTCGGAGTGCGCCGTCTGGCGTGATTCCCGCCCCGCCGGTGTGGGGCGCCGCCGCAAGAGGTTACGGCGAGCCGCCCCGCACCGGCACTTCGACGTTCACCACGACACTCCAACGAAAGGAACCATCATGACCGCTCTGTCCTCCACATCCACCACGTCCACCGACTCGCTGTTGCGACTGGCCATGCGGGCCGACGCCGTGCTGTCCGGCCTGGCCGGTATCGCTCTGATGGCCGCGGCGGGTCCGCTGTCCGGATTCACCGGGATTCCCAAGGCGGCCGAATACGCCGTCGGCGCGGGCTTCGTCGTCTACGGGATCGTGGTGTTCCTGGCCGCCGGGCTGCAGCGGGTGCGGACCGCGGGCATCGCCACCATGGTCGCCAACCTGATCTTCACCGTCGCGGCCGTGCTGGTCGTTCTCGACGTCGACCTCACCACCGCGGGTGTGGTCCTGACGCTGGCGAGTGGCGTGTACACGCTGGTGTTCGCCGACCTGCAGTACCTCGGGGTGCGTCGCATCAAATAGGGTTGCGGCCATGCATGTCCTAGCGTTCGCCGCTGCGCGCAAGGCGGTCCTGGAAGACGCCGGTGGGGTGACCGCTGAGGGCTTTCCGATGACGAGTTGCTACGTCGAGAATCTTCCGGCGCAGATCACCGTCCCGCTGGTGCTGGCGCTGTACACCGGCGGGGGCAGCGACTACGAGCCACGCCGCTTCATCGTCGCGAAGTCGCCGGAGGGGGAGCGGGTCGGCCTGCTGGAGTTCGCCTGGCAATGGCCGGACAACCCCGGCGTGCCGGTGAAGTTCCGGGTCTTCGCCCATCACCTGCCGATGACGATCTACACCGCGGGGGTCTACACGATCGGTCTCTACGATCACCCCGATGCGGTGGACGCGGAGTTCTCGTTCCCGATGCCGGTGCTGCGGCTCAACCCGCTGACGGGCGTACCGACCAACTAGAGCTTGCGCAACCGCAGCCGATTGATCGCGTGGTCGGCGTCCTTGCGCAGCACCAGCGTCGCCCGCGGCCGGGTCGGCAGGATGTTCTCGATCAGGTTGGGCCGGTTGATGGAACTCCAGATATCGCGGGCGGCCGCGACCGCCTGAGTGTCGGTCAGGCCCGCGTAGTGGTGGAAGTGCGAGGCCGGGTTCGCGAACGCGCCCGCCCGCATCGCCAGGAACCGGTCGACGTACCACTGCTCGATGTCCTCGATGCGGGCGTCGACGTACACCGAGAAGTCGAACAGGTCCGACACCATCAGCGTCGGACCGGTCTGCAGGACGTTGAGTCCCTCCAGGATGAGGATGTCGGGGTGGGTGACGACGTGTTTCTCGCCGGGGACGATGTCGTAGATCAGGTGTGAGTAGACCGGGGCGCACACCTGGTCGGCGCCGGACTTCACCGTGGTCACGAACCGCATCAGCGCGCGGCGGTTGTAGCTCTCCGGAAAACCCTTGCGGTGCATGAGGTTTCGACGGGTCAACTCGGCGTTGGGGTAGAGGAAGCCGTCGGTGGTGACCAGGTCGACGCGGGGGTGATGCTCCCAGCGGGCCAGCAGCGCCTGCAGTACACGCGCGGTGGTGGATTTCCCGACGGCCACGCTGCCCGCGACGCCGATGATGAACGGCACCGGCCGGTCCGGACTCTGCTGCGGTTCACCGAGGAACTCCGACGTGGCCGCGAACAGTCGCTGCCGCGCGGCCACCTGCAGGTGGATCAACCGGGCCAGCGGCAGGTAGACCTCTTCGACTTCCAGCAGATCGACCTGTTCGCCCAGACCGCGCAGCCCAACCAGCTCGTCCTCCGTCAACTTCAACGGGGTCGACATGCGCAGTGCACGCCATTGACTCCGGTCGAACTCGACGTAAGGGCTGGGTTCACTCAGCCGCGCCATCGTGCCAGTCTTGCAGTTAGCTTGGTTCACATGCAGCCCGGCACCCTCATCCGCGACTACCTGACCCTCGGATTGCGCTTCGACCGCATCGAGGAGGGCTACGTCGACTCCTTCACCGGCGACCCCGAACTGCGCCGCGCGGTGGCCGACGAACCCGCTCCCGAGCCCGCCGAACTGGCCCGCCAAGCCGACCGGCTGCTCGCTGAGCTGCCGCAGGTGCCGCGTGAGGCCGGCTTCACCGACCAGCGTGCCGATTTCATCGGCGCACACCTGCGGGCGCTGGCGTTCTCGGCGCGCAAGTTCGCCGGCGAGCAGGTCGGCTTCGTCGACGAGGTGCGCAACTACTTCGACGTCGAGATCAGCCGCGGCGACCCCGAGCGCTACCGCGCCGCCCACGCGCGCATCGACGAGGTGCTCACCGGCAGCGGCAGTTTGGTCGAGCGGATGGAGGCCCACCGCCGTGCCGACGAGATCCCGCCCGACCGCCTCGAGGAGTGCATGCACGCGTTCTCCAGCGCGCTGCGCGACACCGTTCGCGCGACGTACCCACTGCCCGATACCGAGACCATCGTCTACGAGGTGGTCACCGACAAGCCGTGGTCGGGGTTCAACTACTACGAGGGCAACTACCGCTCGACGGTCGCGGTCAACGCCGATCTCAAGCAGCAGATGGCGAACCTGCCGCGCTTGGTGGCCCACGAGTCTTACCCCGGCCATCACACCGAGCACTGCCGCAAGGAGGCCGGCTTGGTGGCCGGTCGCGACCAGCAGGAGCAGACGATCTTTCTGGTCAACACCCCGCAGTGCCTGATGGCCGAGGGGCTGGCCGATCTGGCGCTGCATGCTGCCGTTGGGCCCGGCTGGGGACGCTGGGCAGCCGAGATCTACGCCGATCTGGGGCTGCGGTTCGACGGCGAGCGCGCCGAGGCTCTGGCCGAGGCGACGGCGGCGCTCGCTGACGTGCGCCAGGACGCGGCACTGATGCTGCACGACGAACACCGCGACGCCGACGACGTGGTCGCGTTCCTGCAGCGCTGGTTGCTGGTCGACGACACCCGGGCCCGCCAGATGCTGCGGTTTCTGTCCTCGCCGTTGTGGCGGGCCTACACGAGCACCTACGTCGAGGGGTACCGGCTGCTGCGGACGTGGCTTGACGACCGGCCCGCCGGGGTGAGCCTGACCGACCGGTTCGGGCGGCTGCTCGACGAGCCGCTGATCCCGTCGGCGCTGCGGGTGGACGCGGCCTGAACAGCGGCGGATAGGCTGGGCGCATGACCGCAGACTCGACGATTTCCCCTTCGGCCGCCGCCCCGGGCGCCGACTATGCCGCCACCGCCAGCGAGGCTTACCGCGCGACGCTTGACGTCATCGAGTCGGTCGAGCCGCGGATCGCCGCGGCCACCCGCAAAGAGCTTGACGACCAACGGAATTCGCTCAAACTGATCGCCAGCGAAAACTACGCCTCACCGGCGGTTCTGCTGACCATGGGCACCTGGTTCTCCGACAAGTACGCCGAGGGCACCGTCGGGCACCGCTTCTATGCCGCCTGCCAGAACGTCGACACCGTCGAGGCGCTGGCCGCCGAGCATGCCCGCGAGCTGTTCGGCGCCCCCTACGCCTACGCCCAGCCGCACTCCGGCATCGACGCCAACCTGGTCGCGTTCTGGGCCATCCTGGCCACCCGGATCGAGGCGCCGGCACTGAAGGACCTCGGCGTCAAGAACGTCAACGACCTGTCCGAGGCCGAGTGGGAACGGCTGCGCGCCCGGTTGGGCAGCCAGCGTCTGCTGGGTATGTCACTGGACACCGGTGGTCACCTCACGCACGGCTTCCGGCCGAACATCTCCGGCAAGATGTTCCACCAGCGCAGCTACGGCACCGACACCGAAACCGGGTTGATCGACTACGACGCCGTCCGCGCCACCGCCCGTGAGTTCAAGCCGCTGATCCTGGTCGCCGGTTACTCGGCCTACCCGCGCCGGGTCAACTTCGCCAAGATGCGTGAGATCGCTGACGAGGTCGGCGCAACCCTGATGGTCGATATGGCGCACTTCGCCGGCCTGGTCGCCGGGAAGGTCTTCACCGGCGACGAGGATCCGGTGCCGCACGCGCACGTCACGACCACGACCACGCACAAGTCGCTGCGCGGTCCGCGTGGCGGTCTGGTGCTGGCCACCGAGGAGTACGCACCTGCCGTCGACAAGGGCTGCCCGATGGTGCTCGGCGGTCCGCTGAGCCACGTCATGGCGGCCAAGGCCGTCGCGCTGGCCGAGGCTCGCCAGCCGGCGTTCCAGGCCTACGCCCAGCGGGTCGCCGACAACGCCAAGGCCTTCGCCGAGGGCCTGCTCAAGCGGGGGGCCCGGCTCGTCACCGGCGGCACCGACAACCACCTGGTGCTGCTCGACGTGCAGACGTTCGGGCTGACCGGCCGGCAGGCCGAGTCCGCGTTGCTGGACGCCGGCGTCGTCACCAACCGCAACTCGATCCCGAACGACCCCAACGGCGCCTGGTACTCCAGCGGCATCCGGTTCGGCACCCCGGCGCTGACCACCCGTGGGTTCGGTCCGGCCGAGTTTGACCGGGTCGCCGAGCTGGTGGTCGAGGTGCTGTCCAACACCGAGGCCGACGGGACCAGCAAGGCCAAGTACACGCTGGCCGACGGCACCGCCGATCGGGTGCATGCCGCCTCCGCCGAGCTGCTGGACGCCAACCCGCTGTACCCGGGCCTCACGCTGTAGCCGCGACTCGCCGTCGGTGGAATTTTACGATTCCCACAGAATTGGGTTACTGTAACCGCATGGCACAGAAACCTGTCGCGAATGCGCTGACCCTCGAACTCGAGCCAGTTGTCGCCGACAATCTGGCTCGCTATCTGGAAACCTCCGACGAGTGGTACGGCCACGACTACGTACCGTTCGACCAAGGCGAGAACTTCGCGTTCCTCGGCGGCAAGGACTGGGACCCGTCTCAGGTGACCCTGCCCGCCGACGTCGTCGATGCGCTCGAGATCCTCCTGATCACCAAGGACAACCTCGCCGGATATCACCGCGAGCTGGTCGAACACTTTGTCCTGGAGGACAAGTGGGGCCGCTGGATGGGCCGCTGGACCGCCGAGGAGAACCTGCACGCGATCGCGTTGCGGAACTACCTGGTGGTCACCCGCAACTTCGACCCGACCGCCAACGAGGATGTCCGCGTCGCGCACGTCATGCGCGGGTACCGGGCCGACCACTTCACCCAGATCGAGACGCTGGTGTTCATGGCGCTCTACGAGCGGGCGCACGCCGTGTTCACCCGCAACCTCGAGGCCAAGGTCGACGAGCCGGCGCTCAAGGGTCTGGTCGGCCGGATCGCCCGCGATGAGGAGCGGCACGAAGAGTTCTTTGCCAACCTCGTTGCGCATTGCCTGCAAACTCATCGCGATTCGACGATCAACTCGATCGCGCGTCGTGCGGTCGGTTTCGGTGTCGTCGGCGGCGACATTGTCGAGTACCAGGACAAGCTGCAGAACGTCGCGAAGGCCGGGATCTTCGACATCGAAGCCTCGCGGCAGGTGGTCTCCGATCGCATCGAGGCATGGGGTCTCGGCGACGAGTCGGTGCTGAAGAAGTTCGTTCGCTCCTAGCGTGGCGGCGCGCCGATCGGCGCGCGGGCGCAGACGGGAGTAGCGTCGCTGTCGATGGCTAGCGACATGCTCTGCTGTCCGGGCGGCACCTATCGTTTCGACTACGACAGGACCGGTCCCGGTCCTGGTGCCGCAGTGTCCGCCGAGAGGTTTGCGGGGACCGCGTGAACCTGAGGAGCGCCCAGTGACCGATTCGCAGTCGCCCGTTCGGACGTATGTGCTCGACACCTCAGTTCTGTTGTCCGACCCGTGGGCGTGCACCCGGTTCGCCGAACACGAAGTGGTGGTACCGCTCGTGGTCATCAGCGAACTGGAAGCCAAACGCCACCACCACGAGTTGGGTTGGTTCGCCCGGCAGGCGCTGCGGTTGTTCGACGATCTTCGTCTGGAACACGGTCGTCTCGATCAGCCGATTCCCATTGGGACAGAAGGCGGAACACTGAATGTCGAGCTCAACCACAGCGACCCGATGGTGCTGCCGTCCGGGTTCCGCACCGAGAGCAACGACACCCGGATCCTGACGGTCGCAGCCAACCTGGCGGCCGAGGGCAAGCGAGTCACGTTGGTCAGCAAGGACATTCCGCTGCGGGTGAAGGCCGGCGCGGTCGGCCTGCTGGCTGACGAGTATCACGCCCAGGATGTGATCACTTCCGGCTGGACGGGGATGACCGAGCTCGACGTGGCGGGCGAGGATATCGACACGATCTTCTCCGAGGGTGAGATCGATCTCGAGGATGCGCGTAATCTGCCGTGCCACACCGGTGTTCGGCTTCTCGGCGCGAGCCAGAGCGCGCTGGGCCGGGTAAACGCGGATAAGAAGGTTCAGCTGGTTCGCGGTGATCGCGAGGTGTTCGGCCTCCGGGGAAGGTCCGCCGAACAGCGCGTCGCGCTTGATCTGCTGCAAGACGAGTCGGTGGGCATCGTGTCGCTGGGCGGCAAGGCCGGTACCGGCAAGTCGGCACTGGCGCTGTGCGCGGGTCTCGAGGCGGTCCTGGAGCGGCGCACCCAGCGCAAGGTCGTGGTGTTCCGGCCGCTCTATGCGGTCGGCGGGCAGGACCTGGGCTATCTGCCGGGCAGCGAGAGCGACAAGATGGGCCCCTGGGCGCAGGCCGTCTTCGACACCCTGGAGGGGCTGGCGTCACCGGCTGTTCTGGAGGAGGTGCTCTCCCGCGGGATGCTCGAGGTGTTGCCGCTGACGCACATCCGGGGTCGTTCGCTACACGACTCGTTCGTGATCGTCGACGAGGCGCAGTCGCTGGAGCGCAACGTGCTGCTGACCGTGCTCTCGCGGCTGGGCAGCGGATCTCGGGTGGTGCTGACTCACGATGTCGCGCAGCGTGACAACCTTCGGGTCGGACGCCATGACGGCGTCGCGGCGGTCATCGAGAAGCTCAAGGGCCACCCGCTGTTCGCGCACATCACCTTGATGCGCAGCGAACGCTCGCCGATCGCCGCACTGGTCACCGAGATGCTCGAGGAGATCAGTCCCGGCGCCCTGCCGTGATGCGGTTGTCGAGGATGACTTTGCCGACCGTCTGCTTGGACTCCAATAGGCGGTGAGCCTGGGCGGCGTCGGGCAGTGGGACGATGGTGTCTACGACCGCGCGGATGGCCCCCGTTTCGAACAGGGGTAACACATCGCGGATCACTCCGGCGACTATCGCGGCTTTCTGATCGGCCGGACGGGCCCGCAGCATCGTGGCGGTGATGCTGGCCCGCTTGGCCATCAGGAGGCCGAGATCCAGGACGGTCGGCTCCGTGGAGCCACCGATGATCACCAGGTGTCCGTCTGGGGCAAGGCATTCGACGTTTCGCGCCAGGTAATCCGAGCCGACCACATCCAGGATCGCGTCGACACCGCGACCGCCGGTGGCGGCCAGAGCGGCGGTCACGAAATCCTCAGTGCGGTAATTGATCGCAACTCGCGCGCCGAGTTCCCTGCCGGCCCGCGCCTTGGCATCGCTGCCCGCGGTGGTGATGACATGCGCACCGATCGCGGCGGCCCATTGGATGGCGAATGTCCCGATTCCCCCGCCCGCGCCGTGGATCAGTACGGTCTGGCCGGCGGTGAGTCCGGCAATCATGCCCAGGTTGGAGTAGACCGTGCAGGCCACTTCCGGGACGGCCGCGGCCTCGACGATGCTCAGCCCGGCTGGGACCGGCATCACCTGGGTGGCCCGCACGGCTACCTGGTCGGCGTAGCCGCCACCGTCGAGCAGTGCGCACACCGCGTCGCCAGGCGACCAGTCGGTGACATCGCGTCCGACGGCGGCGATGGTGCCCGCACACTCCAAGCCCAGCGGTCGGGGCGCACCGGCAGGAACCGGGTATCGTCCACGTCGCTGCAGCAGGTCGGCGTTGTTGACCCCGGCCGCCGCGATGTCGATCACCACTTGATCCGCACCCGGCCGCAACGGATCCACCGGGCGCCATTGCAGGACGTCGGGATCCCCGGGGTGCTCGAACAACACTGCTGAAGGCATGTCCATACTCCTGACGAACGGTTGGCGGTTATGCGGCAGCGGCGTGGTCGTTCGCCCAGCGGGCAATGCTCTGCGCATACCGCGGCGTCTCGATCTCACAGTGCCGTCCCGAGGCGTCCTGGCGGGCGGCGGCGGCCTCGGCGAACGTTTGTCCGTGTTCGGCGATGAAGTCCAGGAAATGATCGGTGGGGTGTGAGGTCACGGTGTTGGTGTATCGGCAGTGGTCACCCTCGAGACGTTCCATCTGCAGCTCCCAGATGACCTGCGTGGACGTCCAACCCAGTGGGGTCAGCACATCGGACAGCGACACCATTTTGCAGTAGTGCGGACCCGCGATCTCGAACCGATACTGTTGCACCACCAAGCCGGTTCCGATCATCTCCACGTTGATCGACATCGGTGTGCCGTCGTCGTCGACGGTGTATCCCGCCGCCTTGTGATCGCCTGGGGCGCATCGTTGATATTCGTGTGTGGGAAGGGTTTTCAGCCATTGCTCGATATCGACGAGGTCGAACGGCGCCTGCACCTCGGCGGTGACAACCACGTGCGAGAGAACCAATTCGTCGTGAACCTTCGAACTCATGAACCGCTCCTTGTCTGCAACCGGATTCCTTCGGTGTCCTCAGCATTCCGCGCAGCGCCCTACGGCCACCATGCTGCTAGCGGTTCTTCTGGCGGTGGTGCTAGCCCCCAGTGCCACGCGGGTACAGGGACCGGCCAGCGGTGGCCGGTAAACTCAGCCGGGTGCGGCGCCCACCCGACAGCCTGTCCTGGTCCTATCTGCGGACCGCGGTCGGTGTCTGCGCCGGTGTGGCCGTCGTCGTCATCGGCGGATTCACCGGGCACGTCAAGGTGGCCAAGGCCGACGCAGTCGACTGCTCGGTGGTCAAGTGCGTGGCGCTGACCTTCGATGACGGGCCCTCGCCGTTCACCGACCGGCTTCTGGGCATCCTGAACGACGCGGACGCCAAGGCGACGTTCTTCATGATCGGCAACAAGGTGGCCGCCAACCCGGCCGGTGCCAAGCGAGTGGCCGACGCCGGCATGGAGATCGGCAGCCACACCTGGGAACACCCGAACATGACGACGATCCCGCCCGAGGACGTGCCTGCCCAGTTCAGCAAGGCCAACGACGCGATCAAGGCCGCCACCGGGCAGACCCCGGTGCTGTGGCGGCCGGCCGGCGGGCTCACCAATGACGCCGTCAACAAGGTGGCCGCCCAGTACGGGCTGGCCGCCATCCTGTGGGATGTGATCCCGTTCGACTGGATGAACGACTCGAACACCGCCGCCACCCGCTACATGCTGATGACGCAGATCAAGCCCGGGTCGGTGGTGCTCTTCCACGACACCTATTCGTCGACCGTCGATCTCGTCGAGCAGTTCATCCCGGTGCTCAAGGCCAACGGCTACCACCTGGTCACCGTCACGCAGATGCTGGGCCCGCGCGCGCCGGGCAGCATGTACGGCTCGCGGGACAACGGCCCGCCGGCCAACATGTTGGCCGACATCCCGGCCGCCGATATCCCGGCGCTGCCGGCAACCCCGTCGCCCAAGCCGATGCCGAACATTCCGATCACCGACATCCCCGGGGCCAATTCCGGCGGTTCCAATAACGGCGCTTAGTGCATACCGCCACCTCGTTCGTCCTGACCCTGCTGGTCTTGGGCTATGCCGTGGTGTCCGGTCTGGTGAACCGCTGGTATGTCGCACCCGCGCTGATCTTCGTCGGGCTCGGAATGGTGTTCGGCCCCTTCGGTTTCAACGTACTGGCGGCCGGTCCGGGCACTGACGGCTACACGGTTCTGGCGCAGCTGGCGCTGACGGTGATCCTGTTCAACCAGGCGGCCAAGCTGGATCCTGCGAAGGTGCTGCGCCGCGGACACGTGACGTTCCGGCTTTTGGTGATCGGGATCCCGCTGACGCTTGTTCTCGGGACACTGACCGCAGCGGTGTTGTTGCCGGTGCTGCCGTGGTGGGAAGCAGTGTGTCTGGCCGCGATCGTCGCACCCACCGAGGTCGCGCTCATCGATGCGCTGTTGGAGGACAACCGAATTCCCGATCGGGTGCGCAACGCGCTGTCGGTGGAGAGCGGTTTCTACGACGGCTTCGCATTGGCGGCGCTGCTCGCCGCGTTGGCGCTGGCCTCGGCGCATACTGACCAGCGGCCCAGCGACTGGACGTGGTTTTTGGTGCGCACCGAGCTGGTGTCCTTGGTCATCGGTGCGGTGATCGGGCTCGGTGGCGCGGCGCTGATCGCATGGTCGCGACATCGCGACTGGATGAGCGACACGTGGGCGCAGTTGGCCACCTTGGCTGTCGCGTTGATCTGTTTCGAGTTCGGTGAGCGCGTGCACGCCAGCGGATTTGTCGCCGCGTTCACCGGCGGGCTGGCGTTCGCAGTGGTGGCGCGGCGCAGCAATACCCAAGTGTCGACCCAGGTTTCGGATGCGACCGGGCAACTGCTGGAGTTGTTGGTCTTCGCGATGTTCGGCGCGTTCGCGGTGATCGACTCCTGGCGGCACGCCGGTTGGCAGGTGGTGCTGTTCTGTGTCGTGGCGCTGTTCGGAGTGCGGATGGTCGCGGTCCTGGTGGCGTTGATCCGAACGGATATGCCTGGCTACAGCCGGGTGTTCATCGGCTGGTTCGGTCCGCGGGGGATCGGGACAGTGGTGTTGGGGCTCTTGGTGATCGAGCGGGGTGACATCGAGCACGCCGACTTGCTCACCCAGGCCGGAGTGATCGCGGTGACGCTGAGCCTGGTGGTGCACAGCATCACCGCGCCGCTGGGGATTGCCCGCTTCGGAGACAAGGCCAGCGCTTAGGCGGCGTCGGCGCCGTTGCCTCCGCTACCGCCCGCACCGCCTGCGCCGCCGTTGGCGCCATTGTGGTTGTTGCCCGGGTTCGTGCCGTTACCGCCATTGCCGGGAGTTGCGCCGCTGCTGCCCGCACCGCCTCCGCCGCCGGTGCCGCCGGTGCCCCCGTTCGCGCCGGTCCCTCCAGCGCCCGTCGATCCGCCGGTGCCGCCGACACCACCGGTGCCGCCCTTGCCGCCCGCTCCCGTTGAGCTCGTTCCGCCCTGGCCACCCTGCCCGCCGGTGCCAGCGCCACCTCCGGTGGCGCCCGCGCCGGTGCCGCCCTGACCACCGGTGCCGCCCTGACCACCGGTGCCGCCGGTGCCGCCGGCCGTGCTGCCGGTGCCGCCCTTGCCGCCCTTGCCGCCGCCACCGCCGGGTCCGCCCACACCGTTCGTGCCCGGGTTCGCGCCGCCCGTGCCACCTTGACCGCCCGTGCCGCCCGTGCCGCCGACCACCCCGGCGCCGCCATTGCCACCGTCGGCACCGTTGCCGCCCGGAATCGTGGAATCGCTGCTGTTGACCCCACCTCCGCCGGTTCCGCCGTCGCCGCCGTTGCCGGTCGCCCCGTTGGCGCCGAACACTCCGCCGCTGCCGCCTGCGCCCGCGTCACCGCCGTCTCCGCCGACACCGGGCGGGACGACGTCCAACGGATTGCCGTAGCCGGCGCCGCCGGTACCGCCCTGACCGCCGACGCCGCCCGCGCCGCCGAAGAATCCGCCGTTCCCGCCCTGGCCGCCGTTCCCGCCCTTGCCGCCGGTGACCGATGAGGCGGTGCCCGTGGCGCCGGTTCCGCCCTGGCCGCCCGTTCCGCCGGCACCGAAGAAGAGTCCGCCGTTGCCGCCACGACCGCCGCCTCCGCCGGGCAGCCCAGCGCCACCGGTACCGCCGGCACCGAAGAAGAGTCCGCCGTTGCCGCCGTTTCCACCGTTGAAGCCGTCGCCGCCGCGGCCGAACAGGATGCCGGCGTTGCCGCCGTTGCACGCGGTGCCCGTGCAGCCGGCTTGGGCGTTGACTCCGTCACCGATCAGCCAGCCACCCGTGCCGAAGGGGCGGAAGAGGTCGAAACCGTTGACGTTGCGGGCGGCCGCGAGCGTGGTGGGAGTGAAAGCACTGCCGATGAAAGAGTTGTTGTCGAGGAACCACAGGTCCGTCACGGGTGCGAGGGGGGTGTCGAACGACGCCAGTTGCACCGTCGGGGGAGGCAATGGGCTCGGAGACATCGCAAGCGCAACGCCGATGCTCACCATCGCGGTTCCGCCGAGCCCGGCGGCGATGATCGTCCGATACGTGGACATGTGAATCCCCCTTTTGGCGAACCGCCGTGCAATGGCCGAGTGTTTGCTGACAGCGGATGGCTCAATGTAGGCGTTTGCTGATCAGGCGGTCAAGACTTTTCAACGGCATCGGTCATGGAAAATTTGAGATCGAAAGCTCTCAGCGGCGTCTCGTTGAAATTGACGTGCTTACAGCAAATTTCGTCTACCAAGCGGGTTGATACCGGCCCAGTTCGCAATTTCGGCACAGCTTTCCCAAATATGGGAATGGTAGGGTCCGGGGTTAGCTACGGGGACGGACACCGCGCTGTAGCGGACGTCGGCGTCGAACATCAGGCTGAACAGCGACCCCGTCACGCCCGCGGCAGGCGCCATCGCCAGGCCGAAGATGAGGACCAGTGGGCCCATGGCCACCGCACCACCGACGAACACCGGCTTTCGGCCTACCCGGTCGGACAGCGCGCCGAAGAGGGGATAGGCCATGACGGCCACGACCGCGGCCACGAAAATCCCCAATAGCGGGTCGGTTCGGGGGATCTTGGCGACGGTGGTGCGGTAGGAGATCAGATAGGCCACGCAGATGTAGGCGAACACACCCTGGGACAGGTAAGCCCCGGCAACCAGCAAGATCTGGCGCCAGTGCCGGCGGACCGCCTCGGCGATCGGTTACCGCTGCTGCGCCGAACGTTGTTGTATCGCAGTGAAATCCGGGCTCTCGGTCAGTGACAGCCGGATCGCCGGACCGATCGCGATCAGAATCGCGCTGGCCAGGAACGGGATTCGTCACCCCCAGGACAGGAACTGCGGGTCGGGGCAGCAGGGTCAACAGGATCGGCGCCGCCACCCCGAGTTGGGCGCAGGCCAGCAGCAGGCCCATCGCGACCGTCGAAATACCCATCAGCAGAAGCGAATACACCAGCATGCTTGCGGCCGACACGGTCACCGAAGTGGCCGAACACAACGCCGCCCAGCGGCCGGGCGACGAACCCGACCCCGAAGGTGGCGAACGAGAGCTGGACGCCGGTCGCCGGGGACGCGCTGGGGAAGAACAGCTTCGGAAACACCAGTGCAGCAGCAGTTCCGTAGACGAAAGTCGTAGAACTCGACTGTCGTCCCGGCGAAACTGGCCAGCGCGGCCCGGCGCGGCGTCACCGCCGCTCAGTCGCCGTCTTTGACCTTCGCCATCGCCAGGACGTCGAGGCGCTTGTCGAGTTCGGCTTCGGAGAGCTTGTCGCCGATCAGCCCGCGGTCGATGACCGTCTGACGGATCGTCTTCTTCTCCTTCAGTGCCTGCTTGGCGACCTTGGCGGCCTCCTCGTAGCCGATGGCCGAGTTCAGCGGCGTCACGATCGAGGGGGACGACTCGGCGAGCTCGCGCAGGTGCTCCTCGTTGGCGATCAGGCCGTCGATGCACTTGGTGGCGAACAACTTCGACACGTTGGACAGCAGCGTGAACGACTCGAGCAGGTTGCGCGCCATCATCGGGATGTAGACGTTCAGCTCGAACGCGCCCGACAGTCCGCCGACGGTGATCGCGGCGTCATTGCCGATGACCTGGGCGGCCACCTGGGTGACGGCCTCGGGGATGACGGGGTTGACCTTGCCGGGCATGATCGAGCTGCCTGGCTGCAGGTCGGGGAGCGCAAGCTCGCCAAGCCCGGTCAGCGGGCCCGAGCCCATCCAGCGGATGTCGTTGGCGATCTTGGTGAACGACGCGGCGATGGTCTTCAGCGCGCCGGATGCCTCGACCAGCCCGTCGCGGGCGGCCTGGGCTTCGAAAGAGTCCTTCGCCGTGCGCAATTCGGCCAGGCCGGTCTGCGCGACGAGGACCTCGACGACCTTGGCGCCGAAGCCGTCCGGTGCATTCAGGCCGGTGCCTACCGCGGTGCCGCCGATCGCCAGCTCACCGAGGCGGGGCAGTGTGGCCTTGACCCGTTCGATGCCGGCCTCGACCTGGCGGGCGTAGCCGCCGAACTCCTGGCCCAGGGTGACCGGGACGGCGTCCATCAGGTGGGTGCGACCGGACTTCACGACCGTGCGCCACTGACGGGCCTTGTTGGCAAGCGACTCATGCAGTACCTCGAGCGCCGGGATCAGGTGGCGCACTGCGGCTTCCGTCGCCGCGATATGGGTGGCGGTGGGGAAGGTGTCGTTGGAGCTCTGTGACATGTTCACGTCGTCGTTCGGGTGCACCGTCACGCCGTTGCGCTCTGCGATCGAGGCGATCACCTCGTTGGCGTTCATGTTCGAGCTGGTGCCCGAGCCGGTCTGGAACACGTCGATGGGGAACTGGTCGTCGTGCAGGCCGTCGGCGATCTCGCCTGCGGCGGCGATGATCGCGTCGGCCTTCTCCGCCGACAGCTTGCCCAGATCCTTGTTCACCTGTGCGCAAGCAGCTTTCAGCAAGCCGAGCGCACGGATCTGGGTGCGCTCGAGCCCGCGGAACGAGATCGGAAAGTTCTCGACGGCGCGCTGGGTCTGGGCCCGCCACAAAGCGTTGATCGGCACCCGGACCTCGCCCATGGTGTCGTGCTCGATGCGGTATTCGCCCTCGACCACACTGTCGGTGCTCATGTGCTCCCTTTTTTGTCGGTTACGGAAGTGGATATGCAGCGGACTTGTCCCCGGTGAAATCCACCGCGGAGTATTCGTTGAGTTTCGAAAGCCGGTGGTACGCCTCGATCATCCGGACAGTGCCGGACTTCGAGCGCATGACGATCGACTGAGTGGTGGCGCCGCCGCCGGAGTACTGGACGCCCTTGAGCAGGTCGCCGTCGGTGACACCGGTGGCGGAGAAGAAGACGTTCTCGCCGGAGACCAGGTCTTCGGTGAGCAGCACGCGGTCAAGGTCGTAACCGCGGTCGATGGCCCGTTGACGCTCGTCGTCGTCGGTGGGCGCCAGCTTGGCCTGGATGGCGCCGCCCATGCAGCGGATCGCGGCCGCGGCGATGATGCCCTCAGGGGTGCCGCCGATACCGGCGAGCAGGTCGGTGCCCGAGTTCGGGCGGCAGGCCGAGATGGCGCCTGCGACGTCACCGTCGGAGATCAGCCGGATGCGGGCGCCCGCGTCGCGGACGTCGGCGATCAGCTGGGCGTGCCGCGGCCGGTCCAGGATGCATACGGTCAAGTCGGCGACGCTGGAGTTCTTCACCTTGGCGACGCGCTTGATGTTCTCGGCGATCGGGGCGGTGATGTCGATGACGTCGGCGGCGTCGGGCCCGACGGCGATCTTGTGCATGTAGAACACCGCGGACGGGTCGAACATCGCGCCGCGCTCGGCGACCGCGAGCACCGAGATGGCGTTGGGCATGCCCTTGCTCATCAGAGTGGTGCCGTCCACCGGATCGACGGCGAAGTCGCAGTCCGGTCCGTCGCCGTTGCCGACCTCTTCGCCGTTGTAGAGCATCGGGGCGTGGTCCTTCTCGCCCTCGCCGATGACCACCACACCACGCATGGACACCGAGTTGACCAGCTCGCGCATGGCGTCGACGGCTGCCCCGTCGCCGCCCTCCTTATCGCCCCGGCCGACCCAGCGGCCGGCGGCCATTGCGCCTGCTTCGGTCACCCGAACCAATTCGAGGGCGAGGTTGCGATCGGGCGCTTCACGACGGCGGGCTTCTGGCATGGCTGAGATTGTCCCAGAAGCCGGTCGGCAGTCCAGACCTGGGATACTGGCTGGCGTGACGCCACCCGATGTCGCCGGCCCAGCGGCTCCGATCCCCCCCGAGGCAGGCGTCCCGCCGAAGGAACCCAAGCCCAGGCTGCTCCAGGACGGTCGCGACATGTTCTGGTCACTGGCCCCGCTGATCCTGGCCTGCATCGTGCTGGCGGGCCTGGTGGGGATGTGTTCTGTCCGTCCGAGCAACCCGCGGGACGGGGCGCCGCCGCCGTATGACGCCCCCGCCGCGCTGAAGGCCGACGCCGAGGCGCTGGGGATTCCGATCCGGCTGCCGCAGCTGCCCACCGGCTGGGTGGCCAATTCCGGAAAGCGTGGCGGCATCGAGGCCGGCCGCACCGACGGGAAGGGGCAGCGCCAGCGTGCGGTCTTCTCGACCGTCGGCTACCTGGCCGCGTCCAAGATGTTTGTCAGCCTGACCCAGAGCAACGCCGATGAGCAGGCGCTGGTCGGCTCGATCCATTCCTCGGTGTATCCGACCGGCGTTCAGGACGTCGACGGCGTGAAGTGGATCGTCTACGAGGGCGGCGAGGGCACCGAGCCGGTGTGGACCACCCGCCTGGACAGCTCGGACGGTCCCGCTCAGGTGGCGATCACGGGCGCCGGCAGCAGCTCCGACTTCCGTACGCTTGCCGTTGGCACACAGACTCAGAAGCCGCTGCCGCCTGCCTGAAGAGGAGACCTCCATGCCCGGAGCTGAATCCAATGTCACCGGCCAGGCGGCTCCGGCCGCCGACCTCACCGGCTGGGTCGGGGCGCCGTTCAGCGCGGCCGGATTCACCCATGACGTCTATCGCAAGGGCTCGGGACCCGGTGTCCTGCTGATCCCGGAGATCCCCGGTATTCATCCCGGCGTGCTGGCGTTGGGAAACTACCTGGTGGACAACGGCTTCTCGGTCGCGATCCCGTCGCTGTTCGGGACGCCCGAGGCGCCGGCGATGACCCCGGCGATGCTGCCGGTGCTCGCCCGCGCGTGTGTGTCCAAGGAGTTCGCGGCGTTCGCGACGAACAAGGATCGCCCGGTGACCAACTACCTGCGGGCGCTGGCTCGCGACCTGAAGGAGAAGGCCGGCGGCAAGGGCGTCGGTGTGATCGGGCAGTGCTTCACCGGCGGGTTCGCCCTGGCGGCCGCCGTCGACGACAGTGTGCTGGCCTCGGTGCTCAGCCAGCCGTCGGTGCCGATAGCGCTCACCGCCAAGCAGAAGCGTGACCCCGGGCTGTCCGAGGGCGAGTTGCAGGTCGTCGAGAAGCGCGCCACCGAAGACGGGCTGTGCGCGCTGGGTCTGCGATTCAGCGGAGATCCGATGGCGCCGGCCGAACGGTTCAAGACGCTCAAAGATCGGCTGGGGGATGCCTTCGAGGTCATCGAGCTGGACTCGTCGAAGGGCAACCCGGCCGGGTTCAAACGGATGGCGCACGCGGTGTTGACCCTCGAGGTCCGCGAGGTGGAGAACCAGCCGGCCTATGAGGCGCGCAAGCGGGTCGTGCAGTTCCTCAAGGAACGGCTGACATAGCTATTCGCGCTCGACCGACCTGAGTCCGTGTGCGGGCGTCCACCATTCGATGACCAGCAGCGTGGCGTCGTCGTTGAGGTGGGTGAGGACGACCTCGGCGATGTCGGCGCGCAAGGCATCACCGTCGGGGCCCTGGGTGAGGACGGCCCGTCCAGCGATCTTCGCCTCACCCGGCCACTGCGCTTCGCGCCCCTCGACCGGGTCGACCGTCGCGCTGTGCAGGGCGAAGCGGGGATCGCGCCGTAGGTCGGCGCCCTTGCGGGCGTTGGGCATCGAGCCGAACGTCAGTTCACCGTCTACGAACGTCGTCTCGATTCCGGAGATGCGGGGCGAGCCGTCGGCGCGCAGCGTGGCGATGGTCTTGTGCTTGTGCGCATCGAATAGCGCCTGCACCCGCTCGGCGAATCCGGGCACGGCCGCTTCGACTTCCCGCCACGTCGTCATGATCCGGGAATTCTAGCCCTTGACCAGCATCGACGGACTTGTCGGGGTTCGCGAGTAGTATCGAACACATGTTCGTACGCAGCCCGTATCACGAGTATTTCGAGCCCTCGGATACGGCGCAATCCCGTGCGCTGCTGGCGAGCATCTCCGCGTCCGCGCGGGCGGCGAACCAGGACGATGCCCGGATGCTGGCCTCGATCGCCGAGCTTTTTGAACTACGTCGTCACGAACGGGGTGAGCGTGAAGACTGGGCGGTCGACACCTGGGCAGCAGTCGGCTCGGAAGTGTCTGCCGCGCTGCGCATAAGGCTCGGTAAGGCCGGCAGCTACATGACCTACGGGCTGGCGATGAGGCAGCTTCCCGAAGTCGCGGCTGTCTTCATCGCCGGTGATATCGATATGCAGATGTTTCAGACGGTCGTGTTTCGCACCGGCCTCATTACCGATGAAGCGGTCCTGGCCGAGGTCGACCGCAAGCTCGCTGCGCGAGCGGCCCGGTGGCCGGCGATGACCGATGGAAAGTTGGCTTCGGAAATCGATCGCATCGTGATCAAGCACGACCCCGACGCCGTGCGGCGCCGTCGCAGCCGCGCCGCCGACCGTGAAGTGATCGTCGGGGATGACATGGAAGGCTGCACCGAAGTCATCGCGCGACTGTTCTCAACCGATGCCCAGGCGTTCGATCAACGACTTGATGTGCTGGCCAAGACGGTGTGCGACGGTGACCCTCGGACATTCGAGCAGCGCCGTGCCGACGCTTATGGTGCCCTGGCCGCCCGCGCAGACCGGCTGGCCTGCCAGTGCGGTGATCCGAACTGCCCTGCGGCAGACAAGCCGGTGCCCGGCCCTGTCGTCATCCACGTCGTCGCCGAGGAAGCCACCTTGCAGGGTCGGTCCGACAACCCGGGATACGTACTGGGCACCGACGCATTGATTCCCGGCGAGCTGCTGATCGAACTGGCCAAGCAGGCGCGGCTGAGCCCGCTGATCCACCCCGCCGACCTATCGCCGGAATCCGGCTACCGGCCATCCCGTGCGCTGGCCGAATTCGTGCGTGCCCGCGATCTCACGTGCCGCGGCCCGGGCTGTGACAAGCCGGCCACCCAGTGCGACCTGGACCATACGATCCCGCACCCGTACGGCCCCACGCACGCCGGAAATCTCAAGTGCCTCTGCCGGCGCTGCCACCTCCTGAAGACGTTCTGGGGCTGGCGCGACAGGCAATTGGCCGACGGCACAATCATTTGGACGCTGCCCGGTGGGCAAACGTATGTCACCACGCCGGGTAGCGCTGTGCTGTTCCCGGCTCTGATGGCTCCGACGCCGGCTCCAAGCGGGCGGCAGGTTGCCGAGTCGAGCGGTGAGCGCACCGTCAAGATGCCCCGGCGCAAGACCACCAGGGCGCAGAACCGGGCCAAATACATCACCGCCGAACGTTGCCGCAATCGCACTGAGCGGAGGGTCCGTCACGGCGTGCTACTTGGCTCGAAACCACCAGCAAATGACCCGGACCCACCGCCGTTTTAGGCGCCTTGGCAAAGGGCTGTGGTTTTGAACGGCTCCATATACCATTCCGGGCGTGACCACCACCCCCGCTGAGCCGCAGGCCTCGGCTCCCGCCGCCAAGCGCGGCAAGACTGTCGCCATCCTCGCCGTGTTGGTGGTGGTGCTCGCCTACATCGTCACGTTGTTCGGCTACTGGTGGCTGTCCGGTTCCGCCAAGGAGCTCGAAGCGTCCGGGGAAGGCAACGGTTCAGAGACGACGGTCCTGATCACGCTGCAGTCTCTGCGTACCGTCGACTACAAGGTGGACGCCAAAGTGCTTGTCATCCCAGCGGACTCGCTGGTCGACGAGAATCTGGACACTCTCAAGGAAGACATTGCAGTGCGGTTGCACCCGTGGAACTCCCTGGGGGACTTGAAGTTCCCTGCAGGTGCGGCACCGGCCGAGGTGACAACCACGATCGACGTCGACGGCGATGTGAACACCTGGCCGTTCGACCACTACCGGACCCAGGGCATCAGCGCCGACCTTCTGGTCGGCGAGGGCGATGAGCGCAAGATCGTTCCGGCCAAGGTCGAAATCGCGGGTGCCCTGCAGGGTTGGGACCTGTCCAGCGAGCAGGTCGCCCCGGCACCGGCCGCCAAGGGTGACGGCGACGCCACCGAGGTCACGTTCAGCCGCGCGCTCGGTCCGCTGGCCTTCGACCTCGGCATCGTCGTTGTTCTGCTCACCCTGCCGTCCATCGCCATCTTCACCTCGGTGCTGGTGATCACCCGGCGCAAGCAGTTCCAGATGCCGTTCGCAACGTGGTATGCCGCAATGCTGTTCGCCATCGTGCCGCTGCGAAATATCCTGCCCGGCGCTCCGCCGCCTGGCGCCTGGATCGACATGGCCCTGGTGCTATGGGTGATCGTGGCTCTGGTCGCCGCGATGGTGATGGTCGTGATCTCCTGGTTCAAACAGGTCGACTAGTCCTGTGCCGGCTCGCCGTCCGCGGCAGCCGCAGTAGTTTCAGCTTCGGCCCGAAGGCGCCGCCGGAACATCCGGCGGCGCTTTTCTGGTGGTTCGTGTGACGTCATCTCCACACCCTTGTACACGGCCAGGTACACCGAGATCGTCGTGACGATGATGATCATCAGCACCGGCCCGAGCACGATGCCCCAGAAGCCGAACATCGCGATACCCGAGAACACCGCCAGCAGCATCAAGGCCGGATCCAGCCGAGCCTCGCGCGGCACCAGAATCGGCCGCAGGAAGTTGTCGACGTTCGTGACGCCGATGATGTGGAACAGCACCACGAACAGCCCGCCGCCGATGTTCCCGAAGAGCATCATCCCGATGCCGAATGGGATGGTGACGATGCCGCTGCCCAGTGGAATGACGGACAGCGCGGTCAGGAAGATCGCGAAGATGAAGAACCCGTCGTGGAACCCGCCGATGTAGATCGACGCCGCACCGAGCACGCCCTGAACCAGCGCGATGATGAACTGGCCCTTGACAGTTCCCTTCACCATGGCGCCCATCTTCGCCAGATAGAGGTCGGTGACCTCCTCGCCGAGCGGATTGAGCCGGCGGATCAGCAGGAGCAGCTGCTCGGAGTTGGTCAGCAGTGACACCAGCACGTACAAGAAGATGATCGCCGACGTGACAACGCCGATCACGCCGCCCGCGGCACCCTGCAGCGCGTGCAGCGCCCACCGCCCGAGGTTCTGGGAGACGCTGATCATCGTGTCGCGCAACGAGTCCGTCGAGACGGAGAAGTGCCCGAACGGCAGTCGGCCCAACGCCTGATTGACATACTCGAGCGCCTGATTGCCGACCGTCGACATGTCGGCGGTCTCGACCCACTCCGCCACATGCACCACCATGTGCGAAATCTGAAGCACCGCAAGCGTCAACAGCGCGCCGACCGGGATGATGACGGTCGCCAGTGCGGCCAGCACCGTCAGCGTTGCCGACAGCCCGGACCCGAATCGGCTCCTGCACCGGTTGTACAGCGGGGTGAACAGATACGCGACGATCGCCGCGATCACCACGAGGATGAAGTAGTGACGCAGGAAGTACGCCCCCAACACCAAGGCGAGCAGCGTGATGATGGCCAGCGCGCGCTTCTGGGTCAGGGTGAATTCGGTGTTCACCGAACTACTGATTCATCAGCCGGGTCAGATGTTCGGCAATGTTGGGGTAGCGCTTCAGATGCGCCCCACCATTGAGATCGAGGATCTCCCCGGTCAGCCACGACGATTGCGGTGAACACAAGAACGCCACCGCATCGGCGATGTCTTGCGGCGTTCCCGCCCGGCCCAGCGCGGTGTTCTCCACGTACTCGTCTACGACCCCGGGCACCACGGCCGCGCCCTCCGTCAGCGGCGTGTGCACGAACCCCGGTGCGACGGCGTTGACCCGGATCCCGCGCGGTCCCAACTCCAGTGCCGCCACCTGTGTCAGCATCGACAGCCCGGCCTTGGCCGAACAATAGGCGCTCATCCCGATCGCCGGCTGGCGAGCGTTCAGCGACGTCAGCGACACCAGGGCGCCGCCCTCGCCGAGGTGACGTCCGGCGTGCTTGATCACCAGGAACGCACCGACCAGGCAAACGTCCACCACTGACCGGAACTGCTCGACATCCAGCTCGGTGATGACCCCGAACCCGCTGAACCCCGCGCAGTTCACCACCACGTGCAGCCCACCCTCGCGGGCCACCACATCGTCGAAAAGCTTTGCCACGGAGGCCTCGTCGGTCACCTCCACGGCCACCCAGGTGTGCGGCTCGCCCAGCGTCGCCGCACGCTCCTGCGCCAAATCGGTGTTTCGGTCGGCGATCGTCACCCGCGCGCCCTGCGCGGCCAGCGTCTGCGCCGTCGCCCAGCCGATCCCGGAGGCACCGCCGATGATGACTGCTACCCGCTCGCTCATGACACCTTCCCGTCGTTCTCCGGAGCACCCCACTTGCGCCGCACCGCCTCCCACGGGTTGCCATAACCCGGCGGCCGGCCGTGGTACGGCGACTGGCGCTTGAGGAACTCGCGGGCCACCGGCGCGATGACCCGGAACACGTAACGCTTCCAGCCCACCTTGTTGGCGGTCTCGGTCAGCATGTCCGGCCAGGAGTAGTGCTGATGCTTGAGCACCTGCTGGGCGGTCGCCGAATCCATCCAGTCGGTGGCGAACCAGCCGCCGTCGTCGTTCGGGTCGCCCTTGCGCCCCGGCGGCAGCGCGCCGACCAAGCCCATCGCCGCCGTCGTCGCCGATCCGATGTCACCCTGCCGCAGCCGGTGGCTGTCGTCGCCGCCGATCAGCAGTGTCTGGCCCAGCACATCGGCGGTGGTCGCCGCGGCGAACGCGAACGCCACGTCGCGGACGTCGACGGTCTGCAGCCGCCCGTCGGTCGGCAACACGCCTTCGAAGAAGATCAGGTTGGGATCCATGCCCAGGTTGGGTTCGGTGGTCAGCACGCCGCCCAGGCGCAGGATCACCCAGTCCAGGCTGCTCGCCCGCACTATCGCCTCGGCCTCGACCTTGTGCTTGCCGTAATTGTCGTACGGATTGACCGGTGTCTGTGCGGTGAGTACATCGGTGATGCGGTACGGATTGCGCGGCCCGTAGACGGCGATGCTGGACGCTTGCACCAGCCGCGGTGGTTTGTCCTGTGCCGCAGCGGCTTTCACCAGGTTCGCGGTCGCCCCCACGTTGACCTTGTAGGCCAGTGCGGGCTTGGCGTAGCACAGCGGCGGGATCACCGCGGCCAGGTGGATCACCGCGGTCGGGGAGACCTCGGCCAGCAGTTTCTCGACCGCGGCCGGGTCGGTGAGGTCGGCCCAGCGGACCTGCACACCCGAGGGCAGATCGGCGGCGGCCTTGCGAGTCGCCTCGGTCTCGAGGTCGGTGGCGACCACATGACGGCCCGCGGCCGCCAACTGCTTGACCGTGGCACTTCCCACCAAGCCGAACGCGCCGGTTACCAGCACAGCGTCGGACATCGAACTCCCTCCCAGGATCTGGAACGCGTTCTAGTCAACCACGGGAGTGACTCGTCGCCACAGGTCGTTGAACGCGATGCTGTCGTAGAAGGCCGTCACTTTGGCGACGCGGTCGCCGCGAAACTGCATGAACCACGCGTAGCTGTTGCAGTACGGGCGGCCATCGCGCGCCGTGCCCTCCGCATCGAACAGCGCGATAACGGTGTCGCCGTCGGAGAACAACGCGCGGATGGCCGGAATCAGCGGAGCAGACATCCGGGCTGCGAGCGGGACGATGACCCGAGTCATGAGCTCTGCCTTGCTGGAGTAGATGCCGGCTACGTCGGAGTTGCCGGTTATCTCCCAACTGACGTCGTCCGCCAACAGGGCAAACGGCGAGCCAGTTCCGCTGCCCCACGCTTCGATCCCGGCACGAACGGCGTGAACGTTGCGCTGGCGCTGTTCGCAGTCGAACTCCGAATCATGATCTGTCATGCCCACATTCGACCACGCGTCCCGTTGAGGCAGTACTCAGAGCGAAAAATCTTCGGAAATGTCTCTCTAAGTGCTGTCTGAACGCTTCACGCAGCGGA
Organism: Mycolicibacterium vinylchloridicum; assembly: GCF_013404075.1. GTDB lineage: Bacteria > Actinomycetota > Actinomycetes > Mycobacteriales > Mycobacteriaceae > Mycobacterium > Mycobacterium vinylchloridicum. Next base: position 92,238 of record NZ_JACBJQ010000018.1, on the reverse strand, counting down.
AGCCGATATGACTCATCCCGGTGTCGATCATCTGCGGCCGGCGCGCGGCGGGGCGGTAGCGCTTGCAGTAGCTGTCCGCGCACAGGAACGACCCGCCCTTGACGACTTTGCGCGGGACGGTGAACTGCGGCTGCGCCGGGTCGTAGCTGGCGGCCTCGGTCCCGCCGTACCAGTCGGTCGTCCACTCCCACACGTTGCCGGCCATATCGAACAGTCCGTAGTCGTTGGGTGGGAAGGCCCCGGCTTCGGTGGTGCGGCCGTAGCCGGGTTCGGGACGCCACGGGAACTCGCCGTGCCAATAGTTCGCCAGCCGCTGGCCGGGGAATTCGGGGTGTTCGCCCCAGGTGTAGTCGGCCTGGTCCAGGCCACCACGAGCGGCGATCTCCCATTCGGCCTCGGTCGGCAAGGCCAGCCCTGCCCAGGCCGCGTACGCCTCGGCGTCCTCATAGGCGACGTGGACGACAGGATGTGCGGCGCGTTTGTCGATCGACGAGTTCGGGCCCAGCGGATGCCGCCACGAGGCGCCGGGTGTCCAGGTCCACCACTGGCTGAGGTGGCGCAGGTCGACGGGTTCGCTGGTGCGGCGGAACACCATCGAGCCCGGTTGCAGGTTGACGGCGGGCGCACCAGGATAGTCAGCGGGATTCAGCGGACGCTCGGCCACGGTGAGATAGCCGGTCGCCGAGACGAATTCGGTGAAAGCGGCGTTGGTGACCTGACGGTCCTGAATCGAGAAGCCGTCGACGGTGACCGGGCGGGACGGTGCTTCTTCCGGGTAGTGCCGGTCGGATCCCAACACGGCGGTCTGCCCGGGGATCCAGACCAGGTTGGCGTCAGTCACCGAAGACGGTTCGCCAGTCGTCGCGCATGCTGGCCCGGACCCAGCCGAGCGCCCCGGCATGATCGAGGGCCTTCTCTGCGCCTGCGGTGTAAGCGAATTCGCGGTCGGCGTCGTCGTGGCAGACCAGCATCGCCAGCGACGGCCCGGCTCCGGCCGCGGTGTACTGCAGCATCTCGATATCACCATTCGAGTTACCCACCGCGAGGATCGGCCGCCGGCCCACCCGTCCCCAGATCCGGACCGGCTTGACCGGGCCGTCGTTGAGGAATTCCGGCTGCGCCGTGGTGAGCAATTCACCGTCGTCGAAAATCAACCCCACTGAACTGCCGATCACCCGCTCCGGGGGCACGCCGTACATCGCCGTCGTGACCGGCCGCATGAAGTCGCGGCCACCGCCGGAGACGATGTAGTTGGTGAAGCCGAACGACTCGAGATAGCGCAACAATTCGACCATCGGCGCATATCCGCAGGCCGTGTACGCCCGCCCCAGCGTCGGATGCTTCGCGTCGGCAAAGAACGCCTGCACCCGCGCGGCGTGCTCCTCGGTGGTGATCGTCGCGTTGGCCGAAAGGACAGCACCGGCAAGCAGTTTCAGATCGGAGTCGTCACCGTTGTAATGCTTGGTGACGGCATCCCCGAACCACGCCAGATCTCCTGCGGCCGCGGCGGTATAGGGCTGCTCGGCGCCCAGCGCGGGATCGGCGGCCACCTGCTCGGCGATCCGGCGCACCAGGAAGTCGAGCTGGATGTAGGCCGGTTTCTCACACCACAACGTGCCGTCGTTGTCGAAGACGGCGACACGTCCCTCGGGGGCCACCGAATCGACCGCACGGGCGACGAACTCGACAAGTGCCGACTTTGTGGGCCCGTCGGTCCACGACTGCAGCATCTAGTCGGCCGCCAAGAACTCGTCGAGCTTCTTGACGATCTGGTCGATGCTGAAGCTGGCCGGTGGATGCCGGGGCGGAAACTCCTTGAACGTGTCGAGGAACGCCGCCGCCATCGCCGTTGCGTAGAAGGCGAAGAAGTCCCGGCGCAAGAACCACTCGTAGTACGTGTTCGACGTGATGTCGGCGTATTCGAACGGATCGGTACGCAGGTTGAACAGCTTGGGCACCCGCAGTTCGGTGAACGGCTCCGCCCAGATCTGCAGCGTGCCCTGGCAACGCTGTTCGGCGAACACGATCTTCCAGTTCTCGAAGCGCATCGCCACCAACTGGGCGTCGTCGTTGAAATAGAAGAATCCCCGGCGCGGGCTGTGCTCCACTTCGCCCATCAGGTACGGCAGCAGGTTGAAACCGTCGATGTGCACCTTGTATTCGACGTCGCCGATCCGATAGCCCTTCTTCAGCTTCTCGCTGACGTCGGGATCGCCGGCGGCGGCCAGCAGGGTTGGCAGCCAGTCGTGGTGCTGGATGATGTCGTTGGAAATGCTGCCCGCCTTGATCTTTGCCGGCCAGCGGATCATCTCCGGCACCCGGTAGGCGCCTTCCCAGTTGGTGTTCTTCTCGCTGCGGAACGGCGTCGTGCCGGCATCGGGCCACGAATTGCGATGCGGGCCGTTGTCGGTCGAATAGATGACGATGGTGTCGTCGGCGATGCCCAGTTCGTCGAGGACGTCCAGCACCGTGCCCACGTTCTTGTCGTGGTCGATCATCGCGTCGTGGTACTCCGACTGCCACAGCCCGGCCTGCCCCTTGCTGCCGGGTTTGAGATGGGTGTACAGGTGCATGTGGGTGAAGTTGCACCACACGAAGAACGGGTTACCCGCGTCGTGCTGGCGACGGATGTAATCGACAGTGCGATCGGCGATGTCGTCGTCGATGGTTTCCATCCGCTTGGCAGTCAGCGGCCCGGTGTCCACGATGGTCTGCTTGCCGATCGGACCGAATTTTTCGTCGTCGGGTTCTGTCGAGACCTCGGCGGTCGCTTTGCAGTCCATCACCCCCCGCGGCAGTGCCTTCTCGTAGAGCCTGGGGAACTGATCCTTGTGCGGATAGTCGAACTGCTCGGGTTCTTCTTCGGCGTTGAGGTGATAGAGATTGCCGTAGAACTCGTCGAAGCCGTGCACCGTCGGCAGGTACTTGTTCAGGTCGCCGAAGTGGTTCTTGCCGAACTGGCCGGTGGCGTAGCCCAGCGGCTTGAGCAGTTCGGCGATCGTCGGGTCCTCGGCGGCCCACCCGATGTCGACGCCGGGAATGCCGACCTTGCTCATCCCGGTGCGGTACACGCTCTGGCCGCTGATGAACGCCGCTCTGCCGGCTGTGCAGCTCTGCTCGCCGTAGGAGTCGGTGAAGCGCATGCCTTCGTTGGCGATGCGATCGATATTGGGCGTGCGGTAGCCCATCACTCCGTCGCTGTAGCAGCTGAGGTTCGTGATCCCGATGTCGTCGCCCCAAATGACCAAGATGTTCGGTTTTCCTCCAGGCATGTTTCGAGGTTAGGCGCGATCGGCGGGTGGGGCTCCGCTTCTGGCCAACAATGCACGAACTCCCGCAATCGCTACTCTCGGTGGGATGCGGAGGCGATGTGGCCTGGCGGTGCTCCTGCCGGTTGTGGTGCTTGTGGGCTGTGGTCACCACGATTCGCATGGCACGGCGGTGAATGCGGCGCGGGTCCCGGTGATGCTCAACGACGTCTCTGTGGCGACCGTGCTGGGCGCCATCACCAAGGCGAAGCTGCCCGCGCTCAATCCGCGCGACACCACGTCGACGCGCTGTCCGGAGGCAGGCTGCGTGGTGGCGACCGACACCGACACGGTGTCGATCCTGAAATTCCCCAGCACCGGCCGTGCGGAGATCTACGCCGCCGGGGTGCCGGACATGTTGCAGGTCGAAGACATCGTCGTGGTGTTCGCCCCGACACTGACCCGCGAGCAGAAGACCGCCTACGGGCAGGTCGTCACGAAAGCGATGTTGACTCCGGCCCAGCCATAGTTGCCGACCGAACTGCCGTCTTAGCCCTTCATCTCGGCGTAGAGCCCGGTGTAGTACGGCAGGCATTCCTTCAGCGCTTGCTCGGTGGTGAACAGCGGCTGGTAGCCAAGGTCGCGGCGGGCCTTGTCGATGGAGAAATAGTTGTCGATGGACACCCGTTCCACCGCAAGCGGTTCCAGCGGCGGCTTGGGAAGCCCGAACTTGAAGTGCAGCCATTGCCAGCCCGTCAAGAGTGCGTGGACGAAGCCGCCGGGGATCCAGAAGGTCGGCCACTTCTCGCCGCACGCCTCCACCACCGGCCGGGAGAAGTCGAACATATTGATCGGCTCGCCGTCGTTGATGAAATACGCCTGCCCTGGCGCGGTGCCTCCGGGCACCAAATGCTCTGCGGCCAAGATGAACCCGTGCACCAGGTTGTGCACGTAGGAGTTGTCCAGCTTGGCGTCCTTGTTGCCGACCAAAACCTTGACGTGGCCGGCGATCACACTCTCGAACAGCTTGCGGAACATGGTCTGATCGCCATGGCCCCAGATACCGCTGGGGCGGATCGAACAGGTCAGCAGGCCGGCCACCCCGTTCTGGCTCAGCACGAACTTTTCGGCGACGACCTTGGTCTCGGTGTAGAGGTCATTGAATCGCGATGTGTACGGCATGGTTTCGTCGCCGTTGACGATCGTCTGCCCGCCCATGACCACACTGTTGGACGCGGTGTAGACGAAGCGCTTGACGCCGGCCGCCTGCCCCGCGTGGATCAGGTTCTTGGTGCCGCCGACGTTGACGTCGAAGCTGCGCTTGCGGTACTCGTCGGTGACCGACGCCCCGCCCATCAGGTCGATGATCGCGGCGGTGTGGAAGATCGTGTCGATCCCGTCGACCGCAGCGGCCACGGTCGCGGTGTCACAAATGTCGCCCTGCAGCACCTCGAGGCGCTCATGCGGCGGCAGCGCCGAGGCGGCCCGGTCGAAGGCGCGGACGAAGTGTCCGCGCTCGAGCAGCTCGGTCACCAGATTGCTGCCGACGAAACCGGCGCCGCCGGTCACCAGGACGCGGCCGAGGTCAGTCGTCATCGCGGAGTCACCCATGGCCGCGAGGATAACTGAAACACGTTCCAGTTTTCCAATGTCGCAGGTAATCGGCCCGGACCGATCAGTCCTCTTCGTCGTCGCGTGCGCCCAGCGCATCCTCAATGCGTTTGCGGGCTCCGGCTAAGTGTTGTTCGCAGCGTCGTGCCAGTTCCTCGCCTCGTTCCCACAGTTTCAGCGACGAATCGAGATCGAGCCCGCCCTGCTCGAGCACCCGAACGACGTCGATCAGCTCGTCGCGACACTCTTCATAGCCAAGCTCACTAATGGGCTTCATTTCGTCAGACCTACTCATGCGGCTCCATCCGTCGGGCCCGTACTGGTGGCGCCGATCGCGCCGTCACCGACCCGGATCCGCAGCCGGGTCCCGGCCGGTGCGTCGGCGGTGGTGCGAAGAATGTTGAAGTCTGCCGTCTGGACCACGGCGTAGCCACGCGCCAGCGTCGCGGCCGGGCCCAGCGTGGCCAGCCGCGCGGCCAGGTGGCCGATCCGGTCGGATTCGACCGCGACCAGCCGCTTGACGTCGCGGCGCACCGCGGCGCGGGCGCGTTCGATCTCCTCGCCGCGCTGGGCCAGCCCGCGCAGTGGATCGGCCAGCACCGGGCGGCTGCGCAGATGGGTCAGGTTGCGCTGCTCACGGCCCACCCAGTTGCGCAGCGCCTGCGCGCTGCGCTGCCGCAACTCCTTGACCAGGGCCAGCTCGGCGGCGGTGTCCGGCACCACCTTCTTGGCGGCATCGGTGGGGGTGGCCGCACGCAGGTCGGCGACCAGGTCGCAGAGCGGGTTGTCGGGCTCGTGGCCGACCGCGCTGACCACCGGCGTGGTGCAGGCGGCGATCGCGCGGCACAAGGTCTCGTCGGAGAACGGCAGCAGGTCTTCCACGCTGCCGCCGCCGCGGGCGATCACGATGACGTCGACCTCGGGATCGGAATCCAGCGCCGCTAAAGCTTCCACGATCTGCGCCACCGCGTTGACGCCCTGCACGGCGGTGTTGCGGATCGCGAAACGCACCGCCGGCCAGCGGGCTGCCGCCACCGTCGTCACGTCGTGCTCGGCCGCGCTGGCCCGCCCGGTGATCAGCCCGACGGTCGACGGCAGGAACGGCAGCCTGCGTTTCAGGCGCGGGTCGAACAAGCCCTCGGCTTCCAGCAGCTTGCGCAACCGTTCGATGCGGGCCAGCAGCTCACCGACGCCGACTGCACGAATGTCGCTGACGCGCAACGAAAATGAGCCCCGCACGGTGTAGAAGGTGGGTTTGCCGCAGACCACGACCTGAGTGCCCTCGGTGAGTTTCACCGGGGCCGCGAGGACCAGATCGCGCGGGCAGCTGATGTCCAGCGACATGTTCGCCGCGGGATCGCGCAACACCATGAACGCCGTCGAGCTGCGCACGTTGATCTGGGTCAGCTGACCCTCGACCCACACGGTGCCCAGCTTCTCGATCCAGCCGGCCACGCGGATGGCCACCGCACGGACCGGGTACGGGTTCTCCGCAGAGTTGCCCTGGGCGCTGGTCACTTGGCGGACGCGCGGGTGATCCTGTTGGCCAGCAGAGTCTGGAACGGTGCGCGGGCCTTGGAGGCTTCCTCGTAGGCCAGCAGTGCTTCGAGATCGGCGACGCTCAACGACTGCAGGCGGGCGCGCAGCTGAGCCAGCGTCAGCGACTCGTAGTCGAGCTCCTCGACGATCTCCGGCGCGGTCGCCGTCGTCGTGGCGGCCGGGGACCTGGTCTCGGCCTTGGTCTCGACGCCGTCGGTCACCGTGTACAGCGCGAAACGGCCTTCGGTGAGCCGCTCGCCGTCCAGCACGGGCCCGTCGTCGGCTTCGTCTTCGTCGAAGGTCGCCCACTCGGGCTGCTCGTCCTTCGGCGGGAAGATGTTCTCCAGGGCGGAGTCACCCTTGATGACGAGGTCAGCGAGGTCTTGCTGCACCTTCATGACGATGTGCGCGATGTTGCTGGCGACCGTCATCGGGTACATCAGGATGGTCTGGGGCAGTTTGCGGGTTTCCTCCAGCGCCGTCACGGCGGCGCCGACCAGCAGACGAACCCCATATGGTGCTGTTGCCATGGCCCACAGCCTACGGCTGGCCCGGCGACGTTGCGGGAACGTACCCTGGAAACCATGCCGCCTACCGTCAACATGGGGATTCCTGGTGTCGCGAGCTCGGTGGTCGGTGGTGTCTCCGGAGGGCAGGAGCGAAGCGACCCGGGAACTGGCGGCAAGCGGGTACTGCTGGCCGAGCCGCGCGGTTACTGCGCCGGTGTCGACCGTGCCGTCGAAACCGTCGAGCGGGCATTGGAGAAGCACGGGGCGCCGGTGTACGTGCGCCACGAGATCGTGCACAACCGCTACGTGGTGGAGACCCTGGCCAAGGCCGGTGCGGTGTTCGTCGAGCAGACCGATGAGGTGCCCGAGGGCGCCATCGTCGTGTTCTCCGCCCACGGTGTCGCGCCGACGGTCCACGAGGAGGCCGCGGCGCGCAATCTCAAGACCATCGACGCCACCTGCCCGCTGGTCACCAAGGTGCACAACGAGGCCAAGCGGTTCGCCCGCGACGACTACGACATCCTGCTCGTCGGCCATGAGGGCCACGAAGAGGTCGTCGGGACCGCCGGTGAGGCACCCGACCACGTGCAGGTCGTCGACAACCCGGACGCCGTCGACAAGGTCACGGTGCGTGACCCCAACAAGGTCATCTGGCTGTCCCAGACGACACTGAGCGTCGACGAGACCATGGAGACGGTGCGCCGCCTGCGCGAGAAGTTCCCCACGCTGCAGGACCCGCCCAGCGACGACATCTGCTACGCCACCCAGAACCGCCAGGGTGCGGTCAAGGCGATGGCCCCGGAGTGCGACCTGGTGATCGTGGTCGGCTCGCGCAACTCGTCGAACTCGGTGCGCCTGGTCGAGGTCGCGCTGAATGCCGGCTCGACCGCGGCCAAACTGGTCGACTACGCCGAGGACATCGACTCAGCCTGGCTGTCCGGGGTCACCACGGTCGGCGTGACGTCAGGCGCGTCCGTTCCCGAGGTGTTGGTGCGCGGAGTGCTGGACCGGTTGGCCGAATACGGGTACGGCACTGTGCAATCGGTGACCACCGCCAACGAGACCCTGGTGTTCGCACTGCCCCGGGAGATCCGTCCCGCCCGCGGCTAGGCCGTCAGCGGTCGGAGGGCCAGGACTCGGAGTCCCATTCACTCCTGCGGCGCCGGGGCCGTTGGCTCTGGCCATCCTCGCCGTCGCCGCGATACCGCACCCGTGACACCGGATGGTGGGAGCCGCTGTCTCCGTTGGCCCGGCCGGGCGGGCGCTGGCGTGGCGGCGGCTCGTAGGGCGGGTACGGCTCATAGGACGGGTACGCCTCGTACGGCTCGAACCGGCTGCTGCGCTGCGGGGGTTCGCCGTACTGGTCGCGGCGTTCGCGCGGCATCCGCGATTCGCGGGGTTCGCGGGGTTCGCGACGCGACGACGGGGGCACGCGGTTCGGGTCGCGCGGCTGGCGCCGGCGTCGCGGGGTGTCGGCCGACGAGGTCCGGCGGGAACGCTCCGGCGCTTCGGTGATGTCCTCCAGCGGGGGACGGGCGTGCCGGGAGCGAGTCGGTGCGGGCCGCTTGTCTGGCCGGCCCGAACGGGCCTGTCTCCTGGCGGTGGCGGGGCGCTCGATGCCGTGCTTGGGCGGTTCTTCGGCGTCCTCGTCGGCGGTACTGCGCTGGAAGGCCGACGTGAACTTGGCGGCCAGGCCGGCGAACAGTCCGGGTGCTCCGTCGTCGTTGGCGTCGGTGGGGGCGGCAGGCGCCGAGTGACCCGACATCGCGAAATACCAGCGCACCAATCCGATGAGCAGCACGCCGGCCGAGGTGAACAGCATCAGCGGGAAGCGCTCGATCAGCGGGTAGCCGAAGTTGATCAGGGTGTCTTTGATGCCGGTGAACTCGGCACCGTGGAACACGAAGTAGGCACTGGGCACGGCCACGAACAGGATCAGCGGCGGTTGGATGACGGCGGTGAAGATGCTCGACTGCCGGACGGCCAGCACCGCGGCCACGCAGCCCACGGCGTACATCGCGGCGAAGACGTTTCCGAGATCCTTGTTGCCCGAGCCGGCGTCGAAGGCAAATCCAATTGTGGTGGCGATCACAGCAATCAGGACCGCACCCCACCAGGGCACGCCGGGAAGATTCGGATGCGCCGAGCGATTCCCGGCCGCAACTGACGACCTGGCTCGCTGTGCTGACACACGTAGACCGTACCGGTTCTGACTGAATGAGGACCGACAGCGGGACGGCGAGCCGAGGGGTGTGCCGCAGCTTTCTCCTAGACTGTGTTCCCTGTGAGCCTCAGCCTCGGAATCGTCGGTCTGCCCAATGTGGGGAAATCCACCCTGTTCAATGCGTTGACCCGCAATAACGTGCTGGCAGCCAACTATCCATTCGCCACGATCGAGCCCAACGAGGGTGTGGTTCCGCTGCCCGATCCGCGGCTGGGAAAACTGGCCGAGATCTTCGGTTCCGAGCGGATCCTGCCGGCGCCGGTCACCTTCGTCGACATCGCCGGCATCGTGAAGGGCGCTTCTGAGGGGGCGGGCCTCGGCAACAAGTTCCTGGCGAACATCCGTGAGTGCGACGCGATCTGTCAGGTGGTCCGGGTGTTCGCCGACGACGACGTTGTCCACGTCGACGGCAAGGTGGATCCGAAATCCGATATCGAGGTCATCGACACCGAGCTGATCCTGGCCGATCTGCAGACGCTGGAGAAGGCGGTGCCGCGGTTGGAGAAGGAAGCCCGTAACAACAAGGACCGCAAGCCCGTGCACGAGGCGGCGGTGGCCGCCCAGCAGGTGCTGAACGACGGCACCACGCTGTTCGCCGCGGGTAAGAGGGTCGACTCGGAGCTGTTGCGTGAGCTGAACCTGTTGACCACCAAGCCGTTCCTGTACGTGTTCAACTGCGACGAGTCGGTGCTCACCGATCCCGAGCGGGTTGCCTCATTGCGGGAGATGGTCGCGCCGGCTGATGCGGTGTTCCTGGACGCCAAGATCGAGGAAGAGCTCCAAGAGCTCGACGACGAGTCGGCGGCCGAACTGCTGGAGTCGATCGGGCAGACCGAACGCGGGCTGGATGCGTTGGCGCGGGCAGGTTTTCACACTTTGAAGCTGCAGACCTATCTGACGGCCGGGCCAAAAGAGGCGCGTGCGTGGGTGATTCACCAGGGCGATACCGCACCCAAGGCCGCCGGGGTGATCCACACCGACTTCGAGAAGGGCTTCATCAAGGCCGAAGTCGTCTCGTTCGACGACCTGGTGGAAGCCGGCAACATGGCGGCGGCCAAGGCCGCGGGCAAGGTGCGTATGGAGGGCAAGGACTACGTCATGGCCGACGGAGACGTCGTCGAGTTCAGATTCAACGTGTAGCTGTAGCTAGTTCAGGATCGGGCCGCTGGATATGACCACGACGATGATTCTGTTCAACGGCAATCGCGTTCCGGGCTCGGGGGTGACGGATACGACGCGACTCGGCCGCACGGTGCTGCTAGGGACTGACCTGACGATTTGCGGCCAATTTCCAGCGCTGTACAGCCTGAGCGTGGCGTCGTCCTCGGCCATCCCCACCACATTGGGAACAATGCCAGTTGCGACCTGGGCGGACCCGTCAGTCAAACTGACGCAACCGCCGACGGCCAACGCCGCGACTACCGTCGCCGCAGTGTGACACTTCCTCACGAAGCAATGAGATGCCCGGTGGAGCCGTAGGTCAATCGCGTTGAGTGAGAAACCTTGCGGGGAACACTCACATTTTGTCTGCGGGAGGACTCACTGAACGCCCGCTCCTACGTGTAGCGCGCGATGAGTTCAGCCTGACGCGCGAGTCTGTATGGCATGGGAAAACTGAGTTACGACGCGACGGTGTCCATCGATGGCTACGCGGCTGACGCCGACGGTGACTTCCAGTGGTCGGCACCGAATTGCTCGGTGTTCGACGTCCATGTCGAACGCATGGCGAACGTGACGACCGAGGTGTTGGGCCGCAAGACGTTCGAGTTGATGCGGTACTGGGAGACCGATCCCGTCGACGAGGTCTGGACGCCGGCAGAGCACGAGTTCGCCAGGCGCTGGCGGGGCATCGACAAGGTGGTGGTGTCATCGACGCTTTCGCGTGACGTCGAGTCAGACCGGGTCCGCCTCGTGTCCGACCTGAGCCTGGACGAGCTGCGTCGCATCGTCGACGGCGCCACCGGCGACGTCGAGATCTTCGGGCCCACCACTGCGGCCCCGGCGATCCGCGCGGGCCTGGTCGAAGAGTTCCAGTTCTTCGTCGTCCCGAAAGTGGTAGGCGGCGGGCTGCGCGCCCTACCCAACGACGTGCGTCTCGAGCTGAAGCTCGTCGACCACCGCGTGTTCGACAACGGCACCACCCAGTTGCGCTACGTGCGTGGTGACTGATCTGACGTTGCCATCTGGTCTGGGGCTGTGAGAGCTTGGTACCCAGAGCCCTGACTAGTGGCTTCCGGACGATGGGTGCCGTACCCGGTGTGCGACAAGACGGCCCGGGAGCAACGTCATGTCGTGGTTCATTCTCGTCATATCCGGTGTGCTCGAAGCGGTTTGGGCGACAGCAATGGGCAAGTCCGAAGGCTTCAGCAAGCTGGCGCCAAGCATCGTCTTCTTGGTGGCGCTCGCCGCCAGCATGGGCGGGTTGGGCTACGCCATGCGGGATTTGCCCCTTGGCACTGCTTACGCGGTCTGGGTGGGTATCGGTGCGGTGCTGACGGTCGGCTACGCGATGGCTAACGGGGACGAGCCGGCGTCAGTACTCAAGACGGTGTTCCTGGTGATGATCATCGCCGGCGTGGTGGGGCTCAAGCTCGTGCACTAGGTGATGGACCACATCTCGAGCAGCGTGCGGATGGTTGCCACCAGGGCCAGCGGTTGATCGAGCATAGGGTGGTGGCCGGCTTCCGCGAGCTCGATGAACGGGCCGCGCAGTTGTAGCATGCTTCGGATACGGTCGGCCATATCGTCTGATACCAAACCGGCTTCGGATCGGATATATCCGATACGGCAAGGCATTTCGGCCATCGATCGTTCGAGCTTCTCCTCGTCCGCGGGTACCCGGCCCATGCGGACCTCAAAGATCGCCGGATCGAACTTCCAGAACCACCCTTCCGGCGTGCGGCGTACGGACTGGTCGGCTATGTGGCTCCAGATGTAGGGGAGCACGGTGCTCTGCGCGGGTACCGGTGTGAATCGTTCGAGGATCTCCTCCTTCGACTGGTATCCGCTGGAGTGCCGTTTGCGATCGCGAAGCCGCGCTTCCTCCGGCGCCTCATCTCGTAGTGGTGAATCGATGACGATGATGCTGTCGATCTGCTCGCCATAGCGGCCGGCCGCGGCCGACGCGACCGAGCCACCCATGCTGTGGCCGACGATGCTGGGCCGACCGGCCGGTCCTTCGGCATGCGCGGCTGCCAGCACCTCGCGGGCCCAGGTGTGCGGGCGATACTCCGCGCGAGTCCCGCTGTCGCCGTGTCCGCTCAGGTCCGGTGCGATGACCCGGTGGGTCTTCGAGAAGAACGGTGCGATGTGGTCCCACCACCCCGAGTGGGCGGCTCCGCCATGAACGAGCACCAGTGGGGGTAGATCGCGGCTTCCCCACGTGCGCAGGTGTATCCGGCAATCGTCAACCTCAATGTCGGAATGCTCGGCATTGTGCGCCAACGCGGCCAGGAACCAGTCCGGCTCAGATGGTGGGGATTGCAGCGCCGGCCGCTTCCGTCCAATAAGCGCCACCGCAATCGTCTCCATTTATGCCCGCAGCATCGGCCAGTTCGGTGATCCTACCCGGACGAATAGCAGGGACGGCCCCAAGATCCGTCAAGTGAGGTGCGCGGGGCGACGAACTGTCGCTGTTCACCCGTCAGGCGTAGCCGACCCAGCCGCGGAACGTGAACGCCGAGAAGAACTCGGTGATGTCGGTGAAACCTGCCTCGCGAAGGACCGCGCGGTCCTGTTCGGGTGACAGGACGGGAACCTGCGTCGAGATGGCGGTCCGCGCCTTTTCGACGTCCGAGGCATCGATGCCCGCTGCGACAAGATTCGCGGCGTGGCGTTCCATCCACAACTGCCGTTCGGCGTCGTCGTGCTGCGGAAAGCTCAGGTGCGCAACGACGAACGGGGCCCCCGGGGCCAGCCGTTGCCGTACCTGCGCCGCGGTGTGGCGACGCTGGTCGTAGGGGAGGAAGTGCAGCGTCAGCAGGCTGGTGGCGGCGGCGAACGGCCCGGGCGGGGCATCGTCGATGTACCCGCAGTGCATACGCACCCGCGCCGCGTGCGGCCCGAGATGCTGTGCGGCGAGTTCCAACATCGCAGCAGACGGGTCCACGGCATCGAACGCCCAGCCTGGCTGGGCCTCCGCAAACGCCCTGGTTTCCATTCCGCCACCTGCCCCGAGGACCAGAATCCTGGCATCGGGTGGCGCGTGTTCGGCGATGAGCACGGTGGCCAGGCGGTGAATGTCCCGGTATGCGGGCACCATCTGCGCGGCGCGCTCGGCATACATCGCGACATGGCCGGCGTCGTCGAAGGGGTTGCGAATTACGGTCACTCCGCGATGGTGCCGACGCGGATGCGCAGCGGGCAAGGAATTTTGCCGATCAGGCAATCACAGGATATGTCTGCGACGCGCCTCGGTTATCGAATCGCCGCGCTTGCCGACGCCGAGCTTGATGTAGATGCTCTTGAGGTACCACTTCACGGTATTGATCGTCACACCGAGATTGCGGGCGATCTGCTTGTTCGACAGGCCCCGCTCCAGCAGTCGCAGGATGTCGATTTCCCGTGCGTTGAGCGGTTCTTCGGGCAGCGGTGAGCGATCACCGACGCGGGCGATGACCGGAATTGCTGCGCTGCGGGCATCGGCGTGCGCGGTGGCGAGCACTCTGGACAGATAGTTGGCGGGCACCTCGGGGATGCCGCCGGGCCGTCGGCTGGTCCGGCTGGCCTCGCGGAGCTGGGCGGCCATCGTGAGGATCTCCGGGCCGGCGTCGATGACCGTGCGAACCAGTCCGGCTCGGGCGGCCGCCACCAGCGCAGGCACCAGGACCTCGGTTGCAGTGGCCGTATCTCCGCTCAGGTAAAGCACTTTCGCCAGCTTGATGCTGGTGGCGGTGTCACCGTAGCGCCAGCCGACCGCCCTGCTTTCGTCGCGCATCGCGGAAAGGATGCGGCAAGCGCCCTCGAAGTCCCGGTTGGCGCGCATGATCCGAGCCCGCATGCCCCGCTGGTAATACCGCACGGCGAAGGCGATACCGTCCTGCCCCGTCGCCACGTCATCGGCGCTTCGGGCGAGCGCGTCCTTGGCACGAGGGATGTCGCCGACGGCGAGATGCAGGCGCAGGCAGTCGCTGTAGAGGGCAGCCGAGAGCCGAGGCATCGAAAGATGTTGCGCGGTATGGATTCCCTCTTCGAGAAGCGCCAGGCCGTCATCGATGTCGCCGCGCAGGACTCGGATCCGGGCAAGCGTGCTGTAGGTCGCGATCATGAAATCGGCGACGCCGCTTTCTGCCCCCAGCTCGTGGCACTCCTCCAAAAGGGTTTCCGCCGTGTCGATGTCGCCGTGCTCGTAATGCACGCGACCCAGTAGAGCGCCGGCAAGCCGGGCGGCGTGTGAGTGCCGGCCGGCCAGGCGTTCGGCCACGGCCCGGGCCTCGGCGTAGCGACTCTCGGCGCTGATCAGATCGAGGCGGGCGAACGCGGCCAGGCCGGCGAAACAACGGCCATACACGCCGGCGAAGGGCCCGGCGGCGGTCTCGTGATACGGGGTGGCCCAGCGCTGCCGGGCTTCAGCCGAGTCGTAGGCGAAGTTGTGAATGTCGACGAAGCTGCTGATATTGGCCGAGACCGCGACCAGGAAGGGCCGGAATCCGGAGTTCTCGACGAGGTAGGGGGCGACCAGATCTGCGGCCCGGTCGATGCGGTCACCGTAGACGTCGATGCACGCCTGCACGACGTTGGCTTCTCCCAAGACATCGGCGGTTGCACTCTGGGGTGCCGAGCCCACGGCGGCCCGGGCAAGGTCGAGCGAGACCTGTGCTTGCGTGCTGCGTTGTAACAGGCAGTTGGCCCACGCGATTGCGATGTGCAGGTTCGGCCGGTCGGCGAGAAGCGGCTTCGGCAGCTTGTTCACCAGCGCGAGCAGGGTTCCCATCCGGCTGTGTTCTACGAGCGACATGGCCTGGCTCTCCACCAGGTCGACCGCTTCAGGGCCGTCGCCGGCGTTGAGGGCATGGGTGACGGCCTCGCTGTAGAGACCGTGATCTGCGAACCAGGCTGAGGCGGTGCGATGCAAATCGACGATCTTCTCGCCATGGTCGCGTTCCAGCCGCTGGCGGAGGTATCCGGCGAACAGGTGGTGGTAGCGAAACCATTCGCGGTTGTCGTCGAGGGGCCGCAGGAACAGATCCAGCCGTTCGAGGTCCTCGAGGATGGCTTGCCCTCGAGGCCGGCCGCTGACCGCGGCGGCGAGTCCACCGGATAGCCGTTCGCAGATCGAGGTGGTCAGAAGGAAATCCAGTAGATCGGGCGGCAGCGTGTCGAGGACATTCTCGGCCAGGTAGTCACCGATGGAGTGGTGGCGCCCGGAGAAATCACGGATCAGTGCCGACGGATCCGGGCTGTTGCGCAATGACAGGGTGGCCAGTTGCAACGCGGCCACCCACCCCTCGGTGCTGGCCCACAGCGTGTGCACGTCGTCGCCGTTGAGGTCCAGCGAGTTGAGCTCGACCAGGAACGCCGCAGACTCGTTCTGGTCGAAACGAAGTTGGGTGGCATCGATCTCATGGACCTGCTTGCCGACTTGGAGTCGCCCGATCGCCGGCGCACGGGTCCGGCTCGTCACGATCAGGTGCAGATTGTCGGGGCCGGCGTCGAGTAGAAACTCCAATATCGCTGTGGTGCCTTGACCTTCGACGAGGTGCCAGTCGTCCAGCACGATCGCCAACGGCCGGCCGTAGTCGGTGCATTGGTTGACGAATTCAGCCAGTACGTAACGCTGCGCATCGTCGGACTGCTGTTCCAGCAGGCCGACGAGTCCGGCACCGACGGTGGGTTCCACGCGGCGCACCGCCTCGACGAGATGCCCGAGGAACGAGCCGCTGTCGTTGTCGTCGCGGCCGAGCGTGAGCCAGGCAACCGGCACGCTCTCGGAGCTCAACACCCGCTGCCATTGGGCGGCCAACGTTGTCTTGCCGAAACCGGCTGGGGCGTGGATCAGTACCAGCCGTTTGGTGCTGCCTGCCCGCAGCAGATCGATGAGGCGTTCACGGGCGATGAGCCCGTCGCTCAAGGCCGGCGCCCGCAGCCTGGTCGACACGACCGGAGCGGGCTGCCTCCTGGGCTGCATCCGCCTAGCCTCCCCTTGTGGCCTCTGGATCCGGCCGCTGTTCCGCGTGCCGGTCGGAATTTGATGATGTCAGATATCTTCGCTCAGCGAAGCCTCACCTAAGCATTGAGGTGCTTTGCTGTGGTTCGGGTAGTCCCGGTGAGCAAAACGGGTGGCGACCCGGTCAAAACGCATCCTCGCAGTTAACTTGACCTCAACGGCGACAGCCGTGCGGGCGTAGATGGGCCGCCACATCATCCCAAGGACGTCATGACGGACTTCATCGACCGGGCCATTGCAGGTGAGGGCTTGGTCGCAGCGTTTCAGCAGGTCGTGCAGTTGCCCAGCGAGGTCGTCGTCGGCCATGAGGCGCTGGCCCGCTGGCCCTCGTTGGACAATCCGTCCCCGATCGACATCTTCGATCGCGCCGCGAAGACCGGGCGTCTGGATCGCCTCGACGAGCTCTGCGTTCGCGCCGCAACCCGGGGTGCGGTCCAGAGCGACTTCACCCCGGGCACGCTGTTGCTGGTCAATTGCGAGCCCGGTACGCCCGCTGTCGATCCGGCCGTCAACGCCGATGTCGTGCGCGCCGCCGGCGCGTTTCGGCTGACGTTCGAGATAACCGAACGCGGGCTACTTGCCAATCCCAGGGCGTTGCTGCGCAAGGTCGCGGCTCTGCGGTCGCTGGGCTTCGCGATCGCGTTGGACGACATCGGTTCCCACCCCGATTCGCTGGTGTTGCTCGACGTCGTCGCGCCCGACATCCTCAAACTCGATATGAACCTGATTCAGCGCCAGCCGGATCGGATGCATGCCCGCACTGTGGCAGCGGTCATCGCCCACCACGAGCGCACCGGCGCAGTCATCTGCGCCGAAGGCATCGAGACTGCCGAGCACCTGGAAGTTGCCCTGGCCTATGGCGCGACCCTCGGCCAGGGCAACTGGTTCGGCGCTCCGGGCGAGGTCACCAGCGCAGCGGAGCCTTTCGACTGGCCGGCGCGGCGCACTCCCTGCGCGCCGACCGAGCATCAGCCGACTATGGAGTCGGCCATCGCGGGCCTACCCACCCGGACGGTACGCAAGCAGACCCTGACCGCCCTGTCCCACCACATCGGTGGTATCGCCGCGACCGCGCAGAATGCCCCGATCGTCCTTGCCACCGTGCATCCCGACGAGCAGATGGACCCGCACACCGAACAGATGTATTCGGCGATCGCCGAAAGGTCGCCGCTGGTGGCGGTGTTCGGTCAGAACGGGTGGAACGGTCTCGGGCCCAGGGTTCGCGGGGTGACACTGCACCGTGACGACCCGCTGTTGCGTGAGTCGACGCTTCTGGTGCTCGGGCCCGAAACCGCCTGCGGATTGATCGCTCGCGAGCGGCTCAGTCCGGCAGTGCATTCGGCCGACGCGGAGAGGCGGCGGTTCGACATGGTGATCACCTATGACCATCAGCGCGTGACGGCGGCGGCGCGGCCACTGCTCGACCGGCTGGTTTGATTGTTTGCTGCAAACGTCGAAAATGTGAATTCGCTGCGGATTATGGGCCGTGGCAATGTCGGTCAGCATTGCCAGGTGTGGCCGATCGGGGTTGTCGGAGGTAGCGCCTAACCTCCTGGCATGAACTTCATTTCGACACGTCTTATCACGGCCGACGTCACGCGGCTGGTCGGGTTTTACGAGCTGGTCACCGGAGTGGCTGCGGTGTGGGGCAATGAGTTGTTCGCCGAGATTCCGACGGCCATCGGCACTCTGGCCATCGGCAGCGACAAGACCGTGCCGCTGTTCGGGGCCGGATCCGCCGAGCCGGCAGCCAACCGGAGCGCGATTCTGGAGTTCATCGTCGACGACGTGGATGCCGATTTTCAGCGCCTCCGCGAGCATCTCGAGGAGATCGTCACCGAGCCGACGACGATGCCGTGGGGCAACCGCGCGCTGCTGTTTCGCGACCCCGACGGCAACCTCGTCAACCTGTTCACCCCGGTCACCGATGAGGCCCGGGCAAAATTCGGCCTGGCCGGGTCGCGCTAGTATCCGCGAATGCGCGGAACACGCTCGCCCAAGGTATTTCTCGGCATGATCGCCGTCGCACTTCTCATCGCGGGCTGCGGCGGGTCGGGCTCGGATGCCCAGAAACCCGCAGCGCCGGCCACATCGACGGCGTCCGCCAAGCAAGCGGTCCCGTTCGGCACCGCGGTCGACATCGCCTCGGACGGCGGAACGGCGACCTATACGATCGACAACCTGGCTCCGGTACCGGCCGACGCTCAGATCGTCCCGGCCAAGGGAACGATGTTCGCCGTCGATGTGACCATCGTCGCCAAGACCGGAACGATTGCCTACAACGGCTTCTGGTTCGTGGCGCGCGCCTCCGACGGGTCGAACGTCGCACCCGCCGTCGGTGCCGTCCAACCGGGCATCACCTCAGGACAGCTTCCGCAGGGCCAACAGATCGCCGCGCACCTTGCCTACGACGTCCCGAAGGGCAAGACGATCACCGGGATCATGTTCCGCGATCCGAAGGGCAAACTGCTCGCGGTGTGGGCGGCATGAGGCGATCGGCGGCGGCATTCGTCGGTGCGGTCGCGCTGCCATTGGTGTTCGCGCCAGCGGCCTCCGCTGATTCCGCGCAATACACCATCGACCAGCTGCAGGCCCAGGGTTATATCGTCGCGATCAACTGGGTGGACGGCAACACCGGAGCCCCGCCGTCATCGTGTCGGGTAGTGGCCGTACACAATCCGGACAGCGCGCCCGGTGCGGCGTCGAGTGCGACCACCGTCTACATCGACCTGTCGTGCCCGCGTCAGCAGGCGCCCGTCGGTGTCGGGTTCGGGCTCGGTTGAGGCTTTCGGTCAATCAATCTGCGATGACCTGGATTTCGTCACCGAGCCGGTAGGTGTCGATCAGCGGCAGCGTATCGCCGCTCCAGAATCGTCCCGGGTCGAACCAGTTCTCGTTCTTCTCGGTGGTCAGCAGACCCATTTCCTCGTAGGTGATGGCGACGGTCTCGGCGCAGTAGGCCGTCTGCAAGCCGACTTCCCGCTCGGCGAGTTTGCGCCGCTCGGCGGATTCGCGAACCTTCTTGTGTACGAACGGGATACCACGGGTCCAGTCGCTGACTGTGGGGATCCTGCCGCGCAGCCAGCGTCCGGTCAGCCGCGCGGTGGACGGAAACGGGGTGCCGTCCATCCGGGCGATCACCTCCAGCAGCCGGTCTTCCTGGTCGCGGGTGACGTGCGGGGTGAGCTGGCGCAGCCAGCAGCGCTGGCCGTAGTGATGCAGCCATTGCTCGATGGCCTCGCGCGCGTCGTTGAGTTGCACCCCGCGATGATTGGTGCCCGTCCACAGGTCCAGCAACTTGTGGCCGAGCTCGGCGTGCCAGATCAACGGCGGCAGATCGTCGATGGCCACCGTCATGCCGACGTGGTTGACGGGTGCGTTGGTGAGGGTCTGGATCGCGCGGTCCGGGCCGGAGCCGCCGCGAAACAGCCAGACGTCACCGGTGCGGGTCTCGTTCAGCGCCTGTGTCAGCGACACGGTGTGCTCGGTCACCAGCGCAGCATAGTGTGATCGCATGCGCGGTATCTGGAAGTGGATCGGGCTGGCCGGTGCGGCCGGCGTCGTCGCCGGCGGTGTTCTTGTTGCTCGGGACCAGCGGCGCCGCAAGGCCTACACCCCTGACGAGATCCGCGCCCGGCTGCGTCAGCGCCACGCCGAGGCCACCGGCAGCTAAGCCACCGCGTACAGCCGGTGGGTTCCGCTGAACCCCTTGAGTTCAGCGTCACGACCTTCGTCGAAGGACTGCCGATCGCCCACGGCGGTGCGCACCGACTCGCTGACCAGGATCTCGCCGCCGTCAGCCTGGCTGGCGACCCGGGCCGCCATCGCCACGTTGCGGCCGAACACATCGTCGCCGCGCAGCACCGACTTGCCCATGTGGATCCCGATGCGCACCCGAATACTGTTGTGCCGCGCGCGTTTCGCGTCGCGCTCCAGTGCCCTCTGCATCGCCATCGCGCAGCTCACCGCGGCGGCGGGGTCGGCGAACGCCACCATGAACCCGTCGCCCTGGCTCTTGACCACATGCCCGTCGTGCGCCTTGACCAGACGGCGGACCAGCCGGTCGTGGCTGCCGATGAGCTTCACCCACGCCCGGTCCCCGATCCGCTCGTTCAGCGCGGTGGACTCTTCGATGTCGGAGAACATCACCACCAGCTTGCCGTCGGGGGCCAGCCGGGCCAGGTCCGGGCGTTCGACGTCGGCCCAGTCGGCGAGTTCCTCGATCGAGGACCGCACCGCGCCGCCGAAGCCCTGGCTGCGCACCAGGTTGGCGGTCTGCCAGACCTGCTTGACCGCCTCCCGGCCACCCGACCAGAGCATGGTGCGGGTGTCCAGGCGGGCCCGCATCTCGTCGGCGTCGCGCTGGCTGGCCTGCAGGCGCGCGCGCAGCACGACCAGCGCGATGGCCTCAGCTGTGGCCAGCACCGCCAATACCGCCGCCGCAATCGTCCAACCCACTCCTGCGCCGCCCTCCGGTCGGGAATCCTGAACTGATGATGCCTCCCTACTACGAGAGCAGATTCATCCGTGCCAATCACCCGGATCGTGCGCAGGCGATCTGGCTGCGCTGGACGCTGCTGCTGCCGGTGCCCGGCGAGGCGGCGGCCGACGTGTGGGTGATGCTCTTCGACCCCGACGGTGCCGGCAACCGCGCCGTCAAGGTGCCCCATCCGCTGACCGAGGCCGACTATCTGTCCGATCCATGGTCAGCCAGGATTGCCGACACCGTAATCGACGACGTGCACGCCCGCGGCGCCCTGGCCGGCGCCAGCTGGGACCTGGCCATCGCGCCCGGCGACGAACCAAAGGTCAAGCTGCTCACCGACCGCGCGTATGCGGCCAAGTTCCCCACCGCAAAGACCCAGGTGCGCCACCCGCTGGCCCGCTTCGACGGCACCCTGACACTCGGCGAGACCAGCGTCCCGGTCGAGTCGTGGCGGGGCAGCGTCAACCACAACTGGGGCAGCAAGCACACCCCGGCCTATGCCTTCGGCCAGGTGTGTGGATTCGACGACCACCCGACCTCCAGCCTCGAAGTGGTCACCGCCCGCGCCGCGGTGGGTCCGCTGCGGTTGCCGGCGGCGACCTTGTTCGTGCTGCGCCACGCCGGGTGGGAGATCGCGGTGCGCTCGGTGCTGGCGGCGCGGCGCACCCACGGGACCTACGAGCCGTTCGTGTGGACGTTCGGCGGGCGCGCCGACGGTTTCGAGCTGAGCGGTGAGATCCGCGCTCAGCCGCGTGACGTCATCGGGCTGACCTACACCGACACCAACTCCCACACCAAGTACTGCTACAACTCCGCGCTGGCCGACTGCCGAATCACCCTGTCCGGCAACGGGCTTGACACAGAGCTCGTCGCGCCGCGGCGGGCGATGTTCGAGATCCTCACCGACCAACGACATGCCGGCGTGCCAGTTCTGCTGTAGCGGGAGTGCCCGCAGGTAGCCGGGCCTGCCGCACATCGAGTAGCCGATCACTCTAAAGCCGCCTCGTATGCGGTCGGATGCTGACGTCATGGTCGCTACCCACGAAACCACCGACGTCAGCGCCTTGCCCCTGGCGCCCGAGAATCCGTTGTCCTATCGCCAGAAGATGCATGCGCTGCGTAACTTCCACACCGGCATCGAGCAGCTGCGTGATGCGGGTGGGCCGGTGAGCCGCGTGGAGTTCGGGCCGAAATGGCTGATGCCGCCGATGGTGGTGGTGGCGTCTCCGCGTGGCGGGCGCGACATGCTCGGCCGGCGAGACGCGTTCGTCGACAAGACGGCCAGCGTCCACCTGGAGCTCCGTAAGTTGTTGGGCGGCAATCTGTTCAGCCTCCCGCACGCCGAGTGGCTGCCTCGCCGGCGCAGTCTGCAGCACGTCTTCACCAAGAAGCACGTCCTCGAGTTCGGCGGCCACATGGCCGACGCCGCCCGAGCGATCTGCGACAGTTGGGACGACTGCGCGCAGATCGACCTGGACGGCCAGTGCCGGCTGCTGACACTTCGGGCGCTGGGCCGCTCGGTTCTGGGGATCGACCTCGACGAGCGCAGCGAGCAGATCGCACAACCGCTGCAGGTCGCGCTGTCCTACGTCGCCGACCGGGCCATGAGTCCGCTCCGCGCGCCGAGCTGGCTGCCGACACCCGCGCGCCGGCGGGCCCGCAATGCCAGCAAGACTCTGCACGCGCTGGCCCGCGACATTTTGACGGCCTGCCGGCGTGACCCGGGTCGCGACGCGCCGCTGGTCCGGGCGTTGATGGAGGCGGTCGATCCCGACACCGGGCGGTCGCTGTCGGATGACGAGATCTGTGACGAGCTGATCGTGTTCATGCTGGCCGGCCACGACACCACCGCGACGACGCTGACCTATGCGTTGTGGCAGTTGGGCCGGCATCGTCACCTGCAAGATCGGGTGCGCGCCGAGGTGTACGCGCTGGGGCCGGACGGCCCGACGCCCGAGGACGTTCCCCGGCTCACCTACACCACCCAGGTACTCCACGAAGCTCTTCGGCTGTGCCCGCCCGGCGCGGCGCTCACCCGGTCCGCAATACGTGACATCGACGTCGACGGGTACCGGGTCGAGGCGGGATCTCTCGTCGCGTTCGGAATCTGGGCGGTGCAACGGGATCCGGCCCTGTGGCCCGATCCGTTGACCTTCGACCCCGAGCGCTTCGGACCGGATCGGGCCAAACAGATCGAGCGGTACCAGTACCTGCCGTTCGGGGCGGGACCGCGATCCTGCATCGGTGATCACTTCGCCATGTTGGAGGCCACCCTGGCGCTGGCCACCATCATCGGCCGCTGCGAGATCGGCTCGCTCACCGACGACTTTCCGGTCGCTGTTCCGTTCACCGTGGTGGCCGGCGAACCGGTGCTGGCCATCGTGGTGAAACGTTGACCGAATGCGCTAGTTCAGGGCCGGTACCTGCGTAAACTGCGGCCGTGGGGGAGAGCCGGACCTGGCCCGTCCTGAGGCGGGGTAAGGAACTTGCTGCGATCCAGGCGACGCTGCACGGTCGGCCGGGGACGTGCGGCACATTGCTGCTCGGCGACGCGGGCGTCGGGAAAACCACGCTGGCCCGGATGGCCACCCAGGCATCGCGCACCAGAGCGGTGTGGGTAGCCGGCACCGAGTCCGCCCGGGAAGTTCCGTTGGGCGTGTTTGCCCACCTGCTCGGCAGCCCGATGCCGACCGACCCGGTGGCCATGTTGGCCGCGGCCTTTCACACCGTTCGCCGCGACAAACTCGCGGTCATCGGGATCGACGATGTGCACCTCGTCGATCACCTTTCGGCGACCCTGCTGCACCAGCTCGCGGTCGAGGGAACAGTACGCATCGTGGCGACCGCCCGGAACGGTGAACCGATTCCCGAGACGATCACCGCGCTGTGGAAGGACGGCTATCTCGCCAGGCTGGATGTCGTTCCGTTCACCAAGGACGAGGCGGTCGAACTCGTCGAGACCGCGCTCGGCGGGCACCTCGAGCAGCTGTCGGCCGACCTGATGTGGGAGGCCTCCAGCGGCAACGCGCTGTTCGTGAGGCACCTCGTCGAGGGCGCGCTCGAGGCCGGAACCCTGCGGCGGGTCAACGATGTGTGGCAGCTGCGCGGTGAGGCTGCCGTCGCCGCCAAGCTGGCTCCGCTGCTCAGCAGCCGGCTCGACCGGCTGCCGCAGGACGAACAGCGAGCGCTGCACCTGCTCGCGGTGTCCGAGCCGGCGAGCTTGGCGGTGATGGCCGAACTCGTCAGCACCGAGACGTTGGAGCGTGTCGAGCGGCGCGGCCTGGTTCGCATCGTCGACGACAGCGACGTTCACTTCACCCATTCGGTGATCGGTGAGGTCATCCGGCGCAACCTCGGGCAAGTCGCGAGCCGGCGGCTGCGCACCGAGGTGGTGGCCGCAATGGACCTGCACCCGCCGCAGGCGGCGGCGGGGCGGCTGCGCCGTGCCGAACTCGCCCTGCATGCCGATACCAAGGTCGACGCCGAATTCCTTTCGCGGGCAGCAGAAGATGCGATCTCGTTGATGAACATCACGCTGGCTGAACGGCTGGCCCGCGTCGCGGTCGCGCAGGGTGGCGGGCTGGTGGCCAGTGAACTGCTGGCCCGAACGTTGGTGTGGCAGGGCAGGGCACCGGAGTCCGAGGAGATCCTGGCCTCGTTCGACCCCGACACCCTCACCGAGTTCGAGCTCGCGCGCTGGGGCATCTCGCGAATTTGGAACCTGCAGTGGTCGATTGGAGACAGCGAGGCCGCCGCGGAGATCCTCGGGATGCTGCAACAGCGCATCACCCACCCGAAGCTCCGGCTGGTCGTCGACGGACTGGCGGCCGCGCTGATGGTGCTCGACAACCGGTTGGAGGAGGCCGCCTCGCTCGCCGACCAGGTGCTTGCCGACCCTGCCGCACCACCGATGGCCGTGGGATGGGCCGTCTTCGGGGGCGGCATGGCGGCCGCTCTCAAAGGGTGTACCGCTGATGCGGCGCGCGTGGCGGCCCGAGGCCGTGAGGTGTACGACAAGATCGATGCCCTGCTGCGGTTCCTGCTGACTTTGGCCGAGGTCCGGGCGTTGACCATGGCCGGCGATTTCGATGCGGCAGAGGCTCGTTCGGGTGATGTCGTGCGCATCACCTCGCCGAGCCAGTACCGCGCCCGCGCGATGGCGAATGTCTTGGCCGGCACGGTGGAGCTGGGCCGTGGCCAGCTGCGGGTCGCGATGGCACGGCTGGAGGAGACCTTGGCCGCGCTGAGCGGCGAGTCGGCTGCTTCGTGGAATTTGCCCGCCAGATTGCTTCTGGTGCAGTGCTACTGCGGCCTCGGCTACGATGCTGCCGCCGCACCTCTGGTGACTGAACTGCGCGAGATCGTCAGCCGGGGCGCGACGATGTTCGAACCGCACGTCCGGAACGCGGAGGCATGGCTGGCGGCCGCGATGGGGCATGTCTCCGGTGCGATCACCGCGGCGCTGGAAGCCGCCGATCTGGCCGCCGCGTCAGGCCAACGCGCGATCGAGCTGATGGCTCTGCATGCCGCGGCCCGCTTCGGCGACAAGAGCTGTCTGCCCCGGGTGGTCGAGGTGGCGTCGGCAATCGGCGGGCCGCTGGCCGCAGTCGATGCTGCGCACGCCGCCGGACTGATGAATGCCAATGGGGCAGAAGTGTTTTCGGCATCCCAGGAGTTCGAGCGGATCGGGGCTATGCTGTCGGCGGCCGACGCGGCGGCCCAGGCTGCCGCCCTGTTCGAGGCGGCCGGGCAGCACCGGAACTCGCTGGAAGCCGCCGCCGCGGCCGATCGGCTGCGCACGGCCTGTGGTGGACTGAAAACCCCTGCGCTGTGCGTCAGTTCGCAACGACTGCCGTTGAGTGCACGGGAACGTGAGATCGCCCACCTGGTTGCTCGCGGCCTGTCCAACCGCCAGATCGCCGAGCGTCTCGTCGTGTCGACGCGCACCGTGGAGGGTCACCTGTACCGGATCTACCTCAAGCTCAACCTGACCGATCGCGACGACCTGGGCAGGATCATCCGTCGCGAAGATGGCGAGCCGTCTGATTGACTCCCGCCATGGCCATCCTCGTCGTCGGCAAGCTCGAACCGTCAATGGAAAAGCAACTGACCGCGGCGCACACCCCGCTGCGATGGCCGATCTCCCGCCGAGCTGTTGGACCTGGACAACGTCGTGCTCCTGCCGCATGTGGGCAGTGCGACCGCCCGAACCCGAACGGCCATGGCGACTTTGGTGATGCGCAATCTGGAGGAGTTTCTGACCAGCGGTGAGCTGGTCACGCCGGTTTAGCGGGTGACGAACGCGACGACGGCGTCGCTGAACGCGTCGTTGTCGTCACCGGCTGCGGTGTGGCCGGCATCGGCCAGCTCGACGAACTCCGCCGCAGGCACCTTGGCGAGGAAGTCCTGCACCCCTTCTTCGCTGACGACATCGGACAGCTTGCCGCGGATCAGCAGGATCGGGATGGTGAGGTCGATCGCGGCCTGCTCGATGCGCTCCACCCGGATGAACGGATCGTCGTCGGGCGCGGTCAGGAACGCCGGATCCCAATGCCAGAACCAGCGCCCGTCACGCAGCCGCAGATTCTTCTTGAGGCCGTCGAGGTTCTTCGGCCGCTTGCGGTGCGGTAGGTACTCGGAGATGGCGTCGGCGGCCTGCTCCAAGTTCTCGAAGCCGTGCACATGGCTGAACATGAAATCGCGGATCCGGGCACTGCCGCCCTTCTCGAAGCGGGGCACCACATCGACCAGCACCAGCTTGGTCACTGTGGCCGGTCCGGCGTGCTCGGCGACCAGGATGGAAGTCAGCCCGCCCATGCTGGCTCCGATCAACACCACCGGCCGGCCGATCTGCTCGAGCACCTGCAGAACATCGGTGGACAGCGCGTCGACCGTGTACTCGGCGTTGGGCGCCCGGTCACTGTCGCCGTGGCCGCGAGCGTCCAGCGCGACCACGTGGAAGCCGTGGTCGGCCAGCACCTGGCCGGTGTTCTTCCAGGAGAACCGATTCTGGCCGCCGCCGTGCAGCATCAGGATCGTCGGCCGGTCGGCGGCCTCCGGGGCGCCGCGGTTCCATTCGTCGGCTATCAGGGTGAGGCCGTTGTCGCCGCGGAACTCCACTGTCTGACCATTGTTCGTGCTGCTCACGGGCATCCTCTCGACCGAACCTGAACAGCACGTTACCTAGCGGTGCTAGCGATGAGTTTCGCCACCCCGGCTGGTCAGCCCCAGCAGTGACATGTGCCCCCAGGAATATGAGGAGACGACCGTGCCCACCATCACCCCGTCGCTGTGGTTCGACAACGACCTCGAGGAGGCGATGCGCTTCTACACCGGCGTCTTTCCGAACTCGTCCGTCGAACACGTCAATCGCTACACCGAAGCCGGTCCCGGCACCCCCGGCGAGGTGGTGTCGGCCGGGTTCAACCTCGACGGCACCCGGTTCGTCGGGATCAACGGCGGGCCGGTGTTCTCCTTCACCGAAGCCGTGTCGTTTGTGATCGAGTGCGCCGACCAGGCCGAAGTCGACTACTACTGGGAGGCTCTGGTGGCCGGCGGCCAGGAATCCCAGTGCGGCTGGCTCAAGGACCGCTTCGGCCTGAGCTGGCAGGTGGTGCCCACCCGGCTCTATGAGCTGCTGGGAGATCCCGACCCGGCCCGGGCCACCGCCGCGACCGGCGCCATGCTCGGCATGCGCAAGATCGTCATCGCCGATCTGGAGGCTGCCGTAGCGAACCCGTGACGGGCCTCACAGGGCCTACCGGTAGCCTTTCGCCCCAGTGCGGGTGATTCGGCCCGTAGTACCGCAGAGGGAGAACTATGGCTGACGAGCCTGCCGCACCCGAGGGTGAGGTCGCTACGCCAGACGAGGTGGACGAGGTCGAGGAGACCACCGAGACTTCGCAGGACGTGCCGCTCGTCGCACCGGAGGCCAAGTCCGGGCGGTCCAAGGGCGTCGTCGTGGCGCTGATCGCCGTGACGATCGTGGCGGTCATCCTCGGCGGTCTGACGGGGTGGCTCGGCTACCGCTGGTACGAGGCCAAGCAGGCCACCCAGTTGCGCGAGCTCCTGGTGGGAGTCGGCCGGCAGGGCGCGATCAACCTGACCACCATCCACTTCGACGAGGCCGACAAGGATGTGCAGCGCATCCTCGACTCGGCCACCGATTCGTTCTACGACGACTTCGCCAAGCGGTCTCAGCCGTTCATCGAGGTGGTCAAGCAGGCCCAGTCGAAATCTGACGGTCAGGTGACCGAGGCCGGGCTGGAGTCGGTGTCGGGCACCGAGGGTCAGGTGCTGGTGGCCGTCACCGTCACGACCTCCAATGCCGGCGCGCCCAACCAACCACCTCGCGCTTGGCGGATGCGCTTGACGGTCAAGAAGACCGGCGCCGATGAAGCGAAGGTCTCGAAAGTGGAGTTCGTACCGTGACCGACGACAAGACCGATACACCCGAGACCGCTGCGGTCGACATCACCAAGAGCTCCGCGGAGGAAGCCCCGGCGATCGACCTCACCAAGAGTGAGGCTGACGAGACGTCGGAAGCCGCGCCCGCAGCCGAGACCCAGCGCCGCGGCGGGCTGGGCGCGGTGGTGGCCCTGGCGGTCGTGTCGGTCGTCGCGGTGCTTCTGGCCGCGGCGGCCGGGTACTTCGGCTGGCAGGCCTGGTCGACGCGGGATGCCGACCGTGCCCGCACCGAATCGGTGCAGACCGCCAAGGACTCAACCGTCGCTCTGCTGAGCTACAAGGCCGAGACCGTCGACAAGGATCTCGGCGCCGCGCGCGACCGGCTGACCGGAAGCTTCCTGGACGCCTACACCCAGCTGGTGAACAACGTCGTCATCCCCGGCGCCAAGGAGAAGAAGATCTCCGCGGTGGCCCAGGTGCCGGCGGCCGCATCGGTGTCGGTGTCGCCCAAGGGCGAACACGCGGTGGTGCTGCTGTTCGTGAACCAGACCGTCGTCATGGGGACCGATCCACCCACCAACACCACCTCCAGCGTGCGGGTGACGCTGGACAAGGTCGGTGGCCGCTGGCTCATCTCGGGATTCGATCCGGTCTAGCGAACAGGGGGGTCGATGGGCGAGCCACGCTGGATTGACGTCTCGGCACCGGCGGTACAGCTGCGCGCACTGAGCTGGGGACCAGACGACGGTCCGATTGCCTTGTGTCTGCATGGCTTTCCCGATACCGCCTACGGATTCCGGAAACTCGCGCCGCACCTGGTGGCCGCGGGCTACCGCGTCATCGCCCCGTTCATGCGCGGCTATGTGCCGTCGTCGATCCCCGCCGACGGCAGTTATCACATCGGCGCGGTCATGGACGACGCACTGCAGGTGCGCGCCGCGTGCGGGCCTACCGATGCCGACGTCGTGATCGGCCACGACTGGGGTGCGATCGCCGCCACCGGCCTGGCCGCGATGCCGGACACCCCGTTCGTCAAGGCCGTCGTCATGTCGGTGCCACCGTCGGCGGCGATGCGGCCGCGGGCCGGCAGGCCGCTGGCCAACAAGGGCCGCCTGGCGCGGCTCGGGGCGAGGCAGTTCCTGCGCAGCTGGTACATCAGTTACTTCCAGCTGCCGGTCCTGCCCGAACGCTCGTCGTCGTGGATCGTGCCGCTGTTGTGGCGGCGATGGTCGCCGGGCTACAACGCGGCCGAGGATCTGCGTCACGTCGACGCCGCGATCGGCTCCCCGGACCGCTGGCGCGCCGCGCTGGGGACCTATCGGGCCATGATCCGCAATACCCGCCCGCCGGCCCGCTACGCCGCATTGCAGCCGTTGTGGCTCGAGCCGCCGGTGCTCCCGACGCTGTACCTGCACGGCAACGACGACGGTTGTATGACAGCGGAATTCACGCCATGGGTACGCGACGTCCTGCCGCCGGGAAGCGAGGTGGCGGTCGTCGAGCACGCCGGGCATTTTCTGCAACTCGAACAGCCCGACGCGGTCGGCAAGCGGATCGTGGACTTTCTGGCGGCTACTTCTTCTTGAGGCTGGGGTGGCTGCGGGCCAGCACCGGTAGCAGCAGCCGCCGCGGCGTCAGGTAGTTGGCGACCGCAGCGGCACGGTTGAGCCGGCCCGGCACCACGACGGGCTTGCCGGCGGCCAGTCCGTCCACGGCGATCTTGGCGACGGCATCGGCAGGCAGCCACAACGGTTTGGGCAGCGCGGCCCCGACTTCCGCCATGGACAACCCGAGGGCGTCGGCGAAGCCGGTGTCGACCGGGCCTGGGCACACGGCGGTGACGGTTATGCCGCTGGGCTTGAGTTCTTCACGCAACGCCCAGGTATAGGACAGGACGAAGGCCTTGGCCGCGCCGTAGACAGCCTGACCCGGCAGTGGCCCGTAGGCGCCGACCGATGCGACGTTGAGCACCGCTCCGCGCCGGCGGGCCACCATGCCTGCCACGAACCGGGTGCACAGATCCACCACCGCGGCCACATCCACCTCGACCACGGTCACCTCGGCGGCCGGGTCCGCCGCGGCCACCGGGCCCGCGGTGGCAACTCCGGCATTGTTGACCAGGATGTCGATCTCGAGTCCGAGGGCGGACACCCGGTCGGGCAGCGCCGCTCGGTCAGCCGGGTTCGAAAGATCCGCTCCGACAACCGAACTGGGGCCGTTGAGCTGTTCGGCCAGCTCCGCCAGCTGTTCTGTGCGGCGGGCCACCAGCACGACGTGATGACCGCGGCGGGAGAGCTGCCTGGCGATCTCGGCGCCGATGCCCGACGAGGCTCCGGTGATCAGCGCGGCGCGGTGGGGACCAGGAGGCGGCAGCACCACGCCAGCCTAGGACAATGGTCGGCATGGCTGCCAGCAGATCGATGACCGCGGTTGACGCGCAGATGTTCTGGATGTCGGCCGTTGTGCCCAACGATCAACTCGTGCTGTATGCCTTCGACGGCGCGCCCGATTCGCTGGACGCCGCACTCGACGAGTTGCGACGCCGGGCGCTGGCGTGCGACGAGTTGCGATTGCGGGCGGTGGATACCGGCGCATGGCGATATCCCCGGTGGTGCCCCGCCGAGGTGGATGCCGACCAGCTCGCCATTCACCACGGCGGGGGACTGGCCTGGCAGGCCTGCCTGGACGCCGCGGCTCGGCTCCGCGACGACACCCTCGATCTTCGCCGAATGACCTGGCGCGCACATATTTTCCCGCGGGTGACCGGCATTCCCGGCTGCAGCGGGGTCGGCTCGGTGGTGGTGGTGCAGACCGGCCACGCATTCGCCGACGGGAGCCGGGGCACGGCGTTGGGGGGTGCGCTGCTGGGCCGCCAGAAACCGGTGCCGGTGCCGGTTGCCGCTCGGCGCGGGTTCCTGCCCCTGCGCGGACTGGCCGCGGCGCGCGCCCATCGCATGCTGGTGCGCGACACCGAGGCCGGGCGGGTGCCGCCACCGCCGCCGGGGCGCCCGTTGCTCAGCATCAACCAGCGGCCCCGAGCCACATCGGTGGTGCGCACCGTGGTGCTGCGGCGCGACCAGCTGGTGCCCACCGTCACGATCGGAGTGCTGGTGGCGGTCTCCGACGCGCTGGCCGGGTATCTCGCCGCACGCGGCGAGGATACGTCGACGCTGGGCGCCGAAGTCACGATGGCCGGTGCACAGGATTCCGGTGCACACAACAACTTTCGCAATGTCGGCATCGGCTTGCACCCGGATGTGGACCCAGCCCGGCGGGCCGAGCTGATCGGCGCCGAGCTGGCCGCGCAACGCCGCCGCGGCGACCACCCTGCGATGCGGGCGTCGGCCGCCGCGTCCGCGGCCATCCCCGCGGCGCTATTGCGTTGGGGGGTGGGGCACTTCGACCCCGAGGCGCGCGGCGCGACCGTCACCGGCAATACCGTGGTCTCCAGCGTGAACCGCGGGCCCGCGGATCTGTCCTTCGGCGGCTTCCCGGTCTTGCTCGCCGCCGGCTTCTCGGGGCTGTCGCCGATGATGAGCCTGACCCACGGCGTGCACGGTCTCGGCGACGTCATCACGCTCAGCGTGCATGCCGATCCGGACAACGTCGACGTCGACGACTACTGGGCCCGGCTGTGCGCCGCACTGCCGGGCTGAACATGTGCTGTCGCCCATATGAAGCCCAGTTGACACCTGGTACGTCTAATTGCCCTGGGTGATAGTTCTTTTGCCATGACCGAATGGACGATGGTTCGCCTGCTCCAGGCCGGTGCGGTGGCCGCCGGTGTCGGTGCGGCGATGCTTGCGGTACCGGCGATCGCCTCGGCCGACGAGGGCAGCGGATCGGCCACATCCACCGCGTCGTCGGCGCGTGGCACCACGCATCACCCGGCCGCGGGGCGGCCGCGGGCTTCTGTGCGTCCCACGGCCACCCGGCAGCGGGTGGCGGTGACAGCTCGGCCCGTGGCGTCATCACGACGGGTCGTGCGAGTGGTTGCCGCGTCGGACCCCGGCACGTCCACCGAGATCGTCACCGGCCTGTTCCGCGAGATCCTGCGTGCCGACCCGACTGCCGATCAGTTGCAGCGCTACACCGCCCTGTTCGACGCGAAGGGGCAGGCCGCGGTGGTCGGTAGCCTCTACCGGTCGACGGCCTTCCGCCGGCAGCAGGTCACGAGCTACTACCTCGAACTGCTCGGACGTGCGCCCACCGACCGCGAATTGGCGATGGGCACCATGGAACTCCGAATGGGTCTGCCCGAGCCACTGGTGGTCGCGCAGATCGCCAGCACCCGGGAGTTCTATCGGGAGGCCGGCGGCACCGCCGGCACCTACGTCCAATTGCTGTACCGCAGCATCCTGGGCACCCCCACCGACGCCGCACAGGCGGCCATCTATGTCCAGCGGCTGCAGTCCGGCCAGCCCACTCAGATGATCGCCGTGCAGTTCATCAAGGCCAACGCCTTCCGCTCGGTGAAGGTCCAGGAGATCGTCCAGGTGGCGCTCGGCCGCGAAGCCACCGCCGACGAGATCGCGTATTACGTCAACAACTGGATGAGCAACGGCGGGCTGGCCGGCACGGCCAAGAAGATCCTGAACAGCGCCGAGAACACCGAGCGGATGACGACCGACGGGGTTCCGCTGCCCGATATGGTCGCCGTCGGCCAGCTGCAGCAGATCCTGATCGCCGCCTACACCGAGGATCAGGACGGCTTCGTCAACCTGTTCAACACCTACCTCAAGACCGACCCGGTCACCGGTGATCAGTGCCAATCGACCTGCAACACACCGCTTTTGAATCTGATCACCACCGGCGGATCGACCCGTGGAATCCCGAACGAGGCCATCACCGTCACCCCGATCACCGCGGCGGTGAGCAGTCTGATCCCGACGCAGAACGAGATCGACGCGCAGAAGGCGCTGGAGGATCCGCTTCAGGACCCCGATTTGCTCGAGGACTATCTGGCCGGCGGCACCGTGCTGGCCAAGAGCGTGATCCTCACCGCGGACAACGGAGTGTGGATCGTCGACGGCCACCACCGCTGGGGCGGCCTCTACGTCATCAATCCCTACTCGCAGCTCAGCTCGATCGACCTGGGCTACGTCCCGAACGCGCAGGAAGCGCTGAAGGAGACCCAGGTCGCGATCGTCGCCGAGCAGGGCTACCTCAGTGCGCAGACCGTCACCGGCGACAACCTGTACACGATCGGCAAAGACGAGTTCGACGACATCGTCGAAGACCTGATCGACAGTGGTGACGACAAAGACAAGATCATGAAGATCTTCAAGAAGGAAAAGGATCTGACGAGCATGTCGCAGATCCAGGATTACTTGTGGGCCAACGTACTTCGGATGCGTCAGTTCAATCAGCCGGTCGAGGGCGCCACCAGCCGGGGCTACATGCCGCAGCCGCCCAACAGCGACTACCAGCCGCTGATGCACTGGATGGAGAGCGGCGCGCTGAGCTACACCAACCCGGTCATCGGCTACGTGGGCTGAGCACCTGCCCAGCGCTGGGGTTGATGCTCTAGGTTTACTCCCATGACTGCTGCCTACGATGTCGGACTTCTCATCCTGCGTGTGGTGCTCGGCCTGACCATGGCCGCCCACGGCTACAACAAGTTCTTCGGCGGCGGCCGGATCAAGGGCACCGCCGGGTGGTTCGAGAGCATCGGAATGAAGCCGGGCACCTTCCACGCGCGGGTGGCGGCGAGCACCGAGATGGCTGCCGGCATCGGGCTGGCCGTGGGGCTGCTGACGCCGGTCCCGGCCGCCGGTTTCGTGGCGCTGATGCTGGTGGCGGCCTGGACCGTGCACCGCCACAACGGCTTCTTCATCGTCAAGGAAGGCTGGGAGTACAACCTGGTGCTGGCGGCGGCGGCCGTGGCGCTCGCCGCGACCGGAGCCGGCAAGTACAGCCTGGACTACGCGCTGTTCTCAGACACCGGGATCTACCCGTGGCTGCACGGCTGGTGCGGACTGCTCGTCGCGCTGGTGCTCGGCCTGGGCGGTGGCATCGGGCAGCTGGCGATCTTCTACCGCCCACCGGCCAAAGGCTGATCGACACCTTCGCCCAAACCGGCATGGCTAGCGTGGACCGCATGATCTCCACGCGCGAAGTCACCTACGACGTCGACGGACTGACGATGGTGGCTCACCTGGCACGGCCGGACGGCGACGGTCCCTGGCCGGCAGTGCTCGTCGGACACGACGGAATCGGTCTCGATGACTACCAACGCGGCCGCGCCGACGACCTCGCCAAGCACGGCTACATCGCGCTCGCGATGGATTACCACGCCGGCCGGACGTACTTCGGCGAGCCGGACGCGATGTTGGCGCGGATCATGCCCCTGATGGCTGACCCCACCCGTATGCACGCCATTGGCCGTGCTGCGCTCGACGTTCTGCTTGCTGTCCCCGGCGCCGACCACGACCGGCTCGCAGCGCTCGGATACGGTGCCGGTGGCCGGATCGTGCTGGAACTCGCCCGCGCGAGAGTGCCCTTCAAGGCGCTCGCCGCGATCCATCCGGGGTTGCCGGCCGCCCACGCCGAAGACTGGATCAACGTAGGCGGAGCCTACTTACTGTGCACCGGCTCCGAAGATCCAATTTGCACTCCCGATCAACTGTTCGCGTTCACCAGTGCGCTTCAGGCGGCCGGAGTTGATTGGCGCGTCAACGTTTACGGTGGAGCGCAGCACGCTTTTTGGGCCGCACCGACGCATCCTGACGGCTCATCGACCGGCGGCACCACCCACGTCCTGGCAACCGTGCCCGGCGTGGGCCATCACGCTTTGCACGCGACACGGGCGTGGCAGGCGGTGCTAGACCTGCTCGATGAGACCGTTGGAGCTTCGTCGGTTTCGATTCGGCAGCCGTGACGATCGAGGCCGGCCAGCAGATCACTGGTGAACGTTGCACGAAACATGTGCCAGTTGAACGGGAGTCGCGAAGCTGCTGACCAGGTTGCCGAGTCGCCGGAACGGCGACATCGCGGGGCAAGTCCCGCAGCGCGGGAATTCGCACCCATCTGACTAGAACACGTTCTAGTCTTTTGCCATGGGATTTCTGAAGCAGGAAGTGCCCGTCATCGACTTCGAGACGTGGAGCAAAGGCACCCGCGCGGAGAAGATCAAACCGATGGCACGGCACTGGGCCGAGGTCGGCTTCGGCACGCCGATCGCTCTGCACCTGTTCTACGTCATCAAAATCCTGCTCTACGTCGTGGTCGGCGCACTGTTCGGCTGGGCCACCGCGGGCATCGGCGGGCTGGGCGACATCGGGTCGTGGTGGTCGGAGCCGATCGTCTACGAGAAGGCCGTGCTCTACACGATGCTCTTCGAGGTCGTCGGTCTCGGTTGCGGCTTCGGCCCGTTGAACAACCGCTTCTGGCCGCCGATGGGTTCGATCATCTACTGGTTGCGCCCCAACACGATCCGGCTGCCACCGTGGCCCAACCTGGTGCCGCTGACAAAGGGGGACAACCGCGGACCGGTCGACATCGCGCTCTATGCGGCGTTGATCGTGATGATTCTCGTCGCGTTGTTCTCCGACGGCACCGGCCCGATTCCGGAGCTGGGCACCGAAGTCGGTCTGCTGCCGACATGGCAGATTGCGACGATCGTGGCGCTGCTGGCGCTTGCCGGGCTGCGCGACAAGGTGATCTTCCTGGCCGCCCGCGGCGAGGTGTACGGCGCGTTCGCGGTGGCCTTCCTGTTCTCGGGTGTCGACATCATCATCGCCGCCAAGCTGGTCTGCATGGCGATCTGGATCGGTGCGGCGACCTCCAAGCTGACCCGGCACTTCCCGTTCGTCATCTCCACGATGATGTCCAACAGCCCGGTGGTGCGGCCCCGGTTCCTCAAGCGGATGTTCTTCAAGAAGTTCCCCGACGACCTTCGGCCCGGCCCGATGTCGCACATACTGGCGCACATCAGCACGGCCATCGAGATGCTGATTCCGTTGGCGCTGTTCTTTTCTCACGGCGGGTGGCCGACCACGATCGCAGCAATCGTGATGGTCTGCTTCCATCTCGGCATCCTGTCGGCCATCCCGATGGGTGTGCCGCTGGAGTGGAACGTCTTCATGATCTTCTCGGTGCTGTCGCTGTTCGTTGCGCACGCCCAGATCGGGATCACCGACCTCACCACGCCGTGGCCGATCCTGCTGTTCCTGGCATTGGCGACCACCGTCTTTCTCGGAAACACGGTGCCGCGCAAGGTGTCCTTCCTGCCCGGTATGCGCTATTACGCCGGGAACTGGGACACCACGCTGTGGTGTGTCAAGCCGTCGGCCGAGGCCAAGATCGAGCAGAACCTGGTGACGATCGCCAACATGCCGGCCGCCCAGCTCGAAAAGTTCTATGGCAGCAAGGAAGCCGCGCAGATCCCGCTGTTCATGGGATACGCATTCCGCGCGTTCAACACCCACGGCAAGGCCCTGTTCACCCTGGCGCACCGGGCGATGGCAGGCGAGAACGAGGACGACTACTCGATCACCGACGGCGAGCGGATCTGCAGCATGGCGATCGGCTGGAACTTCGGCGACGGGCACATGCACAACGAACAGCTGATCGCCGCGATGCACAAGCGCTGCGGATTCGAACCGGGCGAGGTGCGGGTGGTGCTGCTCGACGGCCAGCCCCTGCACAAGCAGCGCCAGGAGTACCGCCTCGTCGACGCCGCGACCGGCGAGTTCGAGTCCGGCTATGTCAATGTCGCCGACATGGTGAACCGGCAGCCGTGGGACGACACTCTGCCGGTGCACGTCACGTCGGGGCGCGACTGACCGAACGGTTGGTTGACCCGCTTGATGGTCGTCGAACGACGTGTGTTTTGATCCAAAGATCACCCCGTCGTAAAGGAGTTAGGCCGATGGCTGAAGCGGTAATTGTCGAAGCGGTACGTTCGCCAGTCGGTAAGCGCAATGGCGCACTGTCCGGGGTGCACCCCGCCGAGTTGTCGGCCCAGGTGCTCAACGGCCTGGTCGAGCGGGCCGGTGTCGACCCGGCTCTCGTCGACGATGTGATCTGGGGCTGTGTCATGCAGGCCGGTGAGCAGGCGCTCGACATCGCCCGTACCGCGGTGCTGAGCGCCGGGTGGCCCGAGACCGTCGCCGGAGTCACGGTGGACCGTCAGTGCGGCTCCAGCCAGCAGTCGCTGAACTTCGCCGTCGCCGGCGTGATCGCCGGCCACTACGACGTCGTCGTCGCCGGTGGTGTCGAGTCGATGTCGCGCACGCCGATGGGCGCCTCGCTCGCGAACGGTGGCAACCCCTACGGTGCGTCGTTCAAGGCGCGCTACGCCAAGACGCCGAACCAGGGCATCGGCGCCGAGATGATCGCCGAGCAGTGGGGCTTCAGTCGCACCCAGCTCGACGAGTTCTCCCTGCGTTCGCATGAAAAGGCTGCTGCGGCACAGGATTCGGGCGCGTTCAAGGATCAGATCGTCGGCATCAAGACCCAGGACGCCGACGGCAACGACACCGTGGTGCTCGAGGACGGCGGTATCCGCCGCGGCGGCACCGTCGAGTCGATGGCCAAGATCAAGCCCGCGTTCTCCGAGGACGGCGTGATCCACGCCGGCAACTCCAGCCAGATCTCCGACGGTTCGGCCGCGCTGCTGATCATGTCGGCCGAGAAGGCCAAGGACCTGGGTCTCAAGCCGTTGGCGAAGGTGCACACCGCCACCCTGGCCGGCGCTGACCCGGTGATCATGCTGACCGCTCCGATCCCGGCCACCCAGAAGGCGTTGAAGAAGTCGGGGCTGAGCGTCGACGACATCGGTGCGTTCGAGGTCAACGAAGCCTTTGCCCCGGTGCCGATGGCCTGGCTTAAGGACATCGGCGCCGACGAGTCCAAACTCAACCCCAACGGTGGTGCCATCGCGTTGGGCCACCCGCTGGGCGGTTCCGGTGCCCGCATCCTGACCACGCTGCTCTATCACATGCGGGACAACAACATTCAGTACGGTCTGCAGACCATGTGTGAGGGCGGCGGCCAGGCCAACGCCACCATTCTCGAGCTGCTGTAGTGACCGACGTCGAGACCCCCGCCGCTCTTTCAGAGCGGCGGGGCAACGTCACGCTCATCACCATCAACCGCCCCGACGCGCGTAACGCCGTCAACGGTGCGGTGAGCACCGCCGTCGGTGACTTGCTGCAGCAGGCCCAGGACGACGCGGATGTCTGGGCCGTGGTGATCACCGGTTCCGGCGACAAGTCGTTCTGCGCCGGTGCCGACCTCAAGGCAATCTCGCGGCGGGAGAACCTCTTTCACCCGCACCATCCGGAGTGGGGCTTCGCCGGTTACGTCCGCCACTTCATCGACAAACCCACCATCGCCGCGGTCAACGGCACTGCGCTGGGCGGCGGGACCGAACTGGCGCTGGCCAGCGACCTCGTCGTCGCGCAGGAAAGCGCCAAATTCGGCCTGCCGGAAGTCAAGCGCGGCCTGGTCGCCGCCGCCGGTGGCGTGTTCCGCATCGTCGACCAGTTGCCACGCAAGGTGGCCATGCACCTGCTGTTCACCGGCGAACCGATCACCGCGACCGAGGCGCACCAGTGGGGGCTGATCAACGAAGTGGTGCCCGACGGCACCGTCGTCGATGCGGCTTTGGCTCTGGCACAACGGATAACCGTCAATGCGCCGCTGGCCGTTCAGGCCAGCAAGCGCGTCGCGGCCGGTGTGGACGACGGCGTCATCACCGCCGACGAAGCCGGTTGGGGGCGCACCATGCGTGAGATCGGCGCGCTGATGAAATCCGAAGACGCCAAGGAAGGCCCGCTGGCCTTCGCCGAGAAGCGTGCTCCAGTCTGGAAGGCGCGCTAGGCCGGCTTCGTCGTTGTCGTCGGTGTGGTCGGCGGCGCCTCGGCCGGCAGCGAGGTCGATGTCGTCGGCGTCGTCGAGGTCGTTTCGGTGGCCGACGTGCTCGTGGTGCTGGACGCCGTGTTCGGCGTCGGTGCCTCGCCGGGGCTGAGCACCGTGTCGATCATGTAGATGTACGCACCCGCGGCGGTGTAGCCGCACAGCACCTTCACGTCGTCGTTGATCTTGATGTCGCCGCCCTTGCCGGTGACGTCCACGACGCTGCCCTGCTGCGTCGGCATCTTGCCGTGCAGGTCGTCGGGGCCGAGGTAGCCGAGCACCAGGTGGTAGAAGAGCGTCGACGTCAGCAGAGCCGGGTCACTCTTGAGCTCCGCCAGCTGGGCCTCGTCGAGCTTGGCGAAGGCATCGTTGGTCGGCGCGAACACCACATACGGGCCGCCGTCGATCACGCTGACGATGTTGACGGCCGGGTTGAGCCCGCCGGAGATCGCCGCGCTGAAGGTGCTCAGATCCGGGTTGGCGGCGATGGCCGCCGTCGCGTTCTGCGTCCCCATGCTCGTGAACGAGCCGGCACCGGCCGGGATCCGGTTCTTGTAGGCGTCGCAGCCCGGGCCCTGCGGGTCGGGCAGCGTGCTCACGCTCGGCACCGGGATCGTCGTCGTGGTCGCCGGCGCGGCCGGGGTGGTGGTCGTGGGCGTCGGATCGGCGTAGGCCTGGACTGCGGTGGGAATCGCGACGGCGATGGCGGCCAGCGCCGCGGCGACGCCCAGGGACTTGGTACGAGTGCTCACTTCGGCTCCTTTGAGTCTCTAGTGGAGTCGGCGAAATGCGGGTCCCCGTTACCGCCGCGCCGCGAAGAATCGTACGTGCAGCAAAGTGTGAGTCTCAAAACGGCCGGTAAAACGGCTGGTCAGAGCCCTGGCCGGCGCACCCGCCAGCAGAGCAGCGCGGCCACCGCGCACAGGCCGGCGGCAAGGTGAAACGCCAGATCGTAGGTGCCCTGTAAGTCGCGCAGCCGCCCCGCGCCGGCGGCCGCGACGGCCGCGCCGACCTGGTGGGCGGCGAACACCCAGCCGAACACCACCGGCGAACGCGCACCGAAGTACTCGCGGCACAGCACGATCGTCGGCGGCACGGTGGCCACCCAGTCCAGCCCGTAGAAGATGATGAACACCCAGGTGCCCGGTTCGGCATGCGGCGAAAGCAGCGCGGGCAACGCCAGCAGCGACAGCCCGCGGCCAAGGTAGTAGACGACAAGCAGCAGCCGAGGATCGACGCGGTCGGTGAGCCAGCCGGACAGGACCGTGCCCGCGACGTCGAGCACGCCGACGGTCGCCAGCAGCCCCGCCGCGACCGTGGTGGGCATGCCGTGATCGTTGGCGGCCGGGATGAAGTGAGTGCCGATCAGTCCGTTGGTCGTCATACCGCAGATCGCGAAGCTGCCTGCCAGCAGCCAGAACGCCGGCACCCGCGCACCGATGAGTAAGCCGTCGAACGCGGCGCGAAAGCTCGACGCCGGAACCACTTGCGGCGCTACGGCTTCCGTGGCGCCGTAGGGGAGCAGGCCCTTGTCGGCGGGGTAGTTGCGCATCAGC
Organism: Mycolicibacterium vinylchloridicum; assembly: GCF_013404075.1. Lineage (GTDB taxonomy): Bacteria > Actinomycetota > Actinomycetes > Mycobacteriales > Mycobacteriaceae > Mycobacterium > Mycobacterium vinylchloridicum. The sequence continues at coordinate 51,630 of NZ_JACBJQ010000018.1, read as the reverse complement.
AGCAGCACCGGCGGCACCACGGCCAGGGCTGCGGCGGCGACGATCAGCGAGGCCCAGCGCCAGCCGTGGCGGGTCGTCACCTCGGCGACGATCGGCAGGAAGATCAGCTGCCCGGTGGCGCTCGCGGCGGTGAGCACACCGGTGACCAGACCGCGGCGCTGCTCGAACCACCGGACCGCGACGGTGGCGACGAAGCCCATCGAGATCGCGCCGGTGCCGCCGCCGACCAGCACGCCCCACAGCAGCACCAGCTGCCAGCTCGCCGTCATCAGCACGCTGGCCGCCGAACCCGTCGCGATCATCAGCAGTGCCGCCGCCAGCACCGGGCGCACGCCGAAGCGGTCCATCAGGGCGGCGGCGAACGGTGCGGTCAGGCCGAACAGCATCATGTTGACACTCATCGCCAGCCCGACCACACCGTGCGACCAGCCGAATTCGTGGTGCAGTGGGTTCATCATCACGCCGGGCACGGATCGGAAGCCGGCCGCGCCGAGGATCGCCAAGAAGCTCACGGCGGCCACCACCCAGGCCCAGTGCAGACCGGTGCGGGTGCGCTGACCGGAGGTCTCAGACGTGGAAGCGGAGGTCACCGGATCACTCTGGCGGACCGGTGCGGCTTCGGCTAGTGGCAAGAATGACACTATCCGTCAAAAACATGCCAGACTGGCGGCGTGCATCGGGTGGCGGTTCTGCTGCTGGACCAGGTCGTCGGTTTCGACGCCGGGATCGCGCCGCTCTTGTTCGGCGCGGCCTCCGGGCCCGACGGCGCTCCGCTGTACGACGTGGTGGTCTGCGGATTGAGCCGTGAACCCGTCGCCACCACGCACGGCTACGCGATCGTGCCCGGTGCGGGCCCCGAGGCGCTGGCGAGCGCCGACACCGTCGTCGTCCCCGGAACCCGGTACCGGCCCGCCCGCATGGACGGGGTGCTCGAGCCCGACGCCGCCGCCGCGCTCGCCTCGATTCGGCCCGGCACCCGGATGGTGTCGATCTGCACCGGCGCGTTCGTCCTGGCCGCCGCCGGCGTGCTCGACGGCAGGTCTGCCACGACGCACTGGCGCTGGGCCGACGACCTGCGCGCGCTGCATCCCGGTGTGCGGCTCGACGAGACCGTGCTGTTCGTCGACGACGGCGACGTGCTGACCTCGGCGGGGCTGGCCGCCGGAATTGACTTGTGCCTGCACATCATTCGCGCCGACCACGGCGCGTCGGTGGCCAACGAAGTGGCCCGCTACTGCGTCGTCCCGCCGTGGCGCGAAGGTGGTCAAGCCCAGTTCATCGACCGGCAGATCCCCGGCGAGCAGGGCGGGTACGCGTCGACGGCGGCCACCCGTCAATGGGCGCTGGATCATCTCGACGAGCCACTGTCGATCGAACAACTGGCCCGGCACGCCCGGATGAGCGCACGCACATTCTGCCGCCGGTTCCGTGAGGAGACCGGGCAGTCGCCCGGCGGGTGGGTGCGTAGCCGGCGCGTCGAGTTGGCCCGCGAACTGCTGGAAACCCACGACCTGCCCGTCGACGAGGTGGCCCGCCGTGCCGGCCTCGGCTCGGGCGCCAACCTGCGCCACCATCTGCGCCGTGGTCTGGGCATGTCACCGTCGAGCTACCGCAAGGTGTTCCAGGGCAGCTGATGGGCGTCTGCCTACGATGACGCCCATGGCCGAACCCCTGATCATGTCCATCCGCGGGCACTCTCCCGAACTGCACGACGAATCCTGGGTCGCGCCCAACGCGGCCGTGATCGGTCAGGTACGGCTCGCGGCCCGCGTCAGCGTCTGGTACTCGGCGACACTGCGTGCCGAAGCCGAGTGGATCGACGTCGGCCACGGCAGCAATGTCCAGGACGGCGCCACCGTGCACGTCGACCCGGGATTCCCGGTGCGGATCGGTGCCGGCGTGACCGTCGGGCACAACGCCGTGCTGCACGGCTGCACGGTCGAGGACGGGTCTCTGGTCGGGATGGGCGCGATCGTGCTGAACGGCGCCGTGATCGGCGCAGGGTCGATCGTGGGCGCCGGTGCGGTGGTACCGCAGGGCATGGTGGTGCCGCCGCGCTCGCTGGTGGCCGGCGTGCCGGCCAAGGTCCGGCGCGAGCTGACCGACGCCGAGCTGGACGGCAACAACCTCAACGCCGCGGTGTACGAACACCTCATCGACCTGCACCGCGACCCTGACTAGGTTTGCGCCGGCGCCAGATTGCCGATAGTCCTAGCGTGAACGCACTGCGGATTCTGGTCACCGGTGCCACCGGGTACGTCGGCTCCCGGCTGATCGCCGGGCTGCTCGAGGCCGGACACGAGGTCGTCGCGGCCACCCGGGACCCGGCGAAGCTCGGCCGGTTCGGCTGGTGTGATCGCGTGCAGGCCGTCGTGTTGGATGCCGACGATCCGACGTCGGTCGAGACGGCGTTCACCGTCGCCGGCCCGATCGACGTCGTCTACTACCTGGTGCATGCGATCGGCCAGCCCGGCTTTCGCCGGCGTGACAATGCCTGCGCCGCCAATGTCGCGGCCGGGGCCAAGGCGGCGGCAGTGAAGCGGATCGTGTACCTCGGCGGATTCGTGCCCGACGGCGGCAGTCTGTCCGAACATCTGGCCGGCCGCGCCGAGGTGGCCGCGGCGCTCGCCATCGACGGCGGCCCCGAACTGGTCTGGCTCGGGGCGGCGGTGATCGTCGGCGCCGGGTCGACGTCGTTCGAAATGGTCCGCTATGTCGGGGACCGATTCTGGCTGATCCCGTTGCCACCCTGGGCCGATCACGACATCGACGCGATCTCGATCCGGGACGTGCTGTACTACTTGCTGGCCGCGGCCGACCCGGCCGTGGTGCCCGCCGGGTCGTACGACATCGCCGGGCCGGGCAGGATGACCTATCGCGAACTCTTGTCGACCTATATCGACGCGGTCGGCGCCGTCCGTGCCGGCCTGCCGATGCGCGACATCGTGCCGCGTGGTGTCGTCGGCCGGGTGGCGGGTGCCGCGGTGCCGGTGCCGAGCGGGTTGGCCGCCGATCTCATCGAATCGCTGGACCATCCGATGACGGCCTCCGACACTGTCCTACGTGACCACGTGCCCGATCCGCCGGGTGGCCTCACCGCCATCGACGACGCCGTCGCCGCGGCGGTGTCCAGCCGGCGGCCGCGTCCGGTCGACGAGCTGGCCGACCCGCATCACCTCGCCGACAGTGATCCGATCTGGGCCGGGGGAGACGTGTTGCGGCTGCGGCGGATGGTGGCGACGGTGACGCCGGCGGTCGCGCGACCCGCGCTGGGGCTGATCGACGCGGTGCCCGGACCGTTGGCCGGCGCGCTCCGCACCGGCCTGGACCTGCTGCTGTCGAAGGTTCTCCCCTGATGGCCACGCTGGCCGACATTCGCGCTGTTGTCACCAATAATGCTGCGCCGCAACAGGAATGGCCGTCGATGGTGCGACGCAGGCGGATCGTGGTGTGTGTGGTGCTGGTGCTCGGGGCGGCGCTGCTCGGCTACTCGTTGACCCGGACGCCCGGCGACACGACGTTCTATTGGCTGACGTTTGCGTTGGCTGCGACCTGGGCGTTGGGTGCGCTGCTGTCGGGGCCGCTGCATCTGGGCTGTATCCGCTGGCGCGACCGTAACCAGCGGCCGGTCATCACCGGGATCGCGGTCGGGCTGCTGCTCGGCGGGATATTCGTGGTCGGCGGTCTGGTGGCCCGCGAGATCGGGCCGGTGGCCGAATTCATCACGCGGGTACTGGAATACACCAATCACGGCAGCCTGCTGCTGGTCGTGGTGATCACGTTGGTGAACGGTTTCGCCGAGGAGTTGTTCTTCCGTGGCGCGCTGTACAGCGCGCTGGGCAGGTTCCATCCGGTGGTGGTCTCCACACTGTTGTATGCCGTTACGACGACGGCGACCGGCAACCCGATGCTCGGTTTCGCCGCCATCATCCTGGGCACGGTGTGCGCCTGGGAACGCCGAGCCACCGGCGGAGTCCTCGCTCCGGTGCTCACCCACGTGGTGTGGGGGCTGATCATGGTGCTGGGACTGCCGCCGATGTTCGGCGTCTGGCGTTAGCTCAACGGGTGGGCGATTTCGTCGCGTGGCATCCGCGCCGCGATGAGCGCGATCGCGGCCAGTAGCACGGGCGCGATACCGGTCACGGCGAAGATGACCTCCACGGGAACCACCTTCGACAGCGGCCCGGCGACAGCCATCGACACCGGCATGAACGCGAGTGAGACGAAGAAGTCCAGGCTCGACACCCGGCCCAGCATGTGCGGCGGCACCCGGCGCTGCAGCAAGGTGCCCCAGATGACGCCGGCGCCTTCGGCGAGACCGATGACGAACAGCGCGATCAGCATCACCGGCAGGGAGGACGTGGTCCCGACGATCACGAACGGCAGCGAGCCCACCCCCCACATCGTCATCATCACCGTGAGGTAGCGCCTCGGCAGTGGTCGCGAGGACACGACGACCGCGCCGATCGCACTGCCCACCCCGAACGCGGCGAGCATCAGCCCGTAGACCTGCTCGCCGTGGGCGAATCGCTCGCGGGCGATGAACGGCAACAGCACCTCGATCGGGCCCAGTGCCAGGAACACCCAGGTGCTGGCGAACAGCAGGGTCCAGCGCAGCCACGGCGTGCGTACCACGAAGCTCAGGCCGTCGCGCAGATCGGTGAGCACGTGGGGCTTTTCGCGTTCGACGGCCATGACGATGTGCTCGCCCGGGCCGGGGCGCATCGACACCAGGAGCACCAGCCCGATCACCATCAGCACCGTCACCGTCACCGAGCCGAGCGCGGGGAAGGTGAGTCCGACCAGGACACCGGCCACCGCGGGACCGATGGCTTGCTGCAGGGTCGGCCGGACAGCGCCTTCGACGCCGTTGGCGGCCAGCAGGTGTTCAGCCGGCAGGATCCGCGGCAGATAGGCGTTGTAGGCCGGGAAGAAGAAGGCCGCGCCGATACCGAGAACCGTTGCGGCAGCGGCCATATGCCATAGCCGCAGGTCGCCGAGCAAGCCGAGGACGGCGACGGCGCCGGTTGCCGTGGCGTTGGCGGCCTCGACGGCGATGATGATCGCGCGCTGGGGAACGCGGTCGGCGACGATACCGCCGACCAGCATGAAGGCCAGCATGCCGCCGGCCAGGCAGGCCGCGACCAGCGATAGCGCGGCGGGGTCGTCGGCCAGGGCGATGACCTGCAGGGCCATCACCACGGTCCACATACCCTCGGCGAACAGGAACAGCGACATCGCCGCGATGAGCAGACGGAACTCACGGAATTGGAAGGGCGCGAGCACGCGCCATCGGCCGGTGGTTCTCACCGGCTCGTCGATGTCGCAGGGCGTGCTCATGACGTCGATGGTCGCTGACGCATCGAGGTCACGTCCAACGATTTTCGGTCAGTCGAAAGGTCGTCGAGGCTGGGCGCCGGGCGACCCGCGAGTTTGTAGCTCACCCATTTGTTCAATGAGATGCCCTGCTCGGCGGCTTCGACGATCAGTCGCTCGTGCAGCACGGGGGAGGTGCGGACCGCGAACTTGCCGCTGTAGTGGTGGTCGGTCAGCGACTGCGGTGGATCGATGCCGAGGTCGGCCAGTTCTTCGAGTTCTCGGGCGATCATTTTCTCAACACGCTCGATCGCTTCATGCGGCGTCAGTGCGGTCGCGAAACGGCCTTTGAACTCCAGACACAGTCCGACGTACTGGCAGTAGTCGTCAGACCACTCGGCTCGGTAGGTGTAGTTCGGCACCGCCTTATGATGGCGAGGAGGTCCGACAGTTTCCCGGTGAACCCTGCGCCCCGTCTCCACGTTGGTGGGTGGCTTTTCCGGAACGCGATATCACGGGTGATATCGCGTTCCGGAAAAGTGAGACGTCGCGCGACAGTGGACGCTAGTCGTCGGTGAACGTGGGCGAGCGGTGCTCCTGAAACGCCTTGGTGCCCTCGCGGAAGTCCTTGGATCCCAACAGGGTTAGCTGTCCTTCGCTCTCCCGGCCGATCGCGGCATCCAACTCGGTCAGTGTCGCGGCGTTGATCGCCTGCTTCGTCTTGCGCAGCGCGATCGCCGGCCCGGATACCAGCTTGTCGATCACCGCCGCCACCCCGGCCTCCAGCTCGTCGGCCGGGTACACCGTGCTGACCAGGCCGATATCGAAAGCCTCGGCGGCCGAGACGCGTTCGGCCAGCAGCGCCATCTTCATCGCGCGGGCCCGGCCGATGGACGCGGCCACCAGCGCCGACGCTCCGCCGTCGGGCATCAGCCCGATCTTGGTGAACGCCAACAGGAAAAACGCCTTCTCCGAAGCCAATACGATGTCACAGGCCAGTGCCAACGACACCCCGACCCCGGCGGTCGGCCCCTGCACCACGGCCACCACCGGCTTGGGCAGACCCGTGATCGCCCGCACCGCGCGGTTGGCCTCCTGCAGCACTTCGTCCGGTGTGTCCGGCCGCCGGTTCGACTGATCGTCGGCGCTGATGCCCGCGCCGGAACTGAATCCCCGGCCTGCCCCGCCCAGGCGCACCGCCCGCACCTGTGGGTCGTCGGCGGCGTGCGCCAAGACATCGGCCAGCGTGCGCAGCATCGCGGCATTGAGTGAGTTGAGGCTGTCCGGACGATTCAGCGTGACCGTCAGAACTCCGCCGTCGAGCGACACGGTCAACTCCGGGATCCCGGCGTAAGCGTCGATGGTCGTCATGGCTGCACCTTAGGCGCATCCGGGGGCGCAGCCCGCGCCGGGTCAGCCCAGGTGTAAATAGTTAAGGCGGCGATCAATCAACTGGAGGGTAGACACCTATGGCCGGACCACTGAGCGGTTTGCGCGTCGTCGAATTGGCCGGCATCGGCCCGGGCCCGCACGCCGCGATGATCCTCGGCGACCTGGGCGCCGACGTCGTCCGGGTCGATCGGCTCGGCAAGGGCACCGGGACTCCCAGCAATGACTACCTGCTGCGCAACCGTCGTTCGGTCGGCGCCAATCTCAAGGATCCGGCCGACCGTGACATGGTGCTCGGGCTCGTCGCCAAGGCCGACGTACTCATCGAGGGGTTCCGCCCCGGCGTCACCGAGCGTCTCGGGCTGGGCCCGGAGGATTGCGCCAAGGTCAACCCGCGACTGATCTACGGCCGCATGACCGGCTGGGGTCAGACCGGCCCGCGCAGTCAGCAGGCCGGCCACGACATCAACTACATCTCGCTCAATGGTTTGTTGCACGCCGTCGGCCGGGTCAATGAACGTCCTGTCCCGCCGCTGAACCTGGCCGGCGATTTCGGCGGCGGTTCGATGTTCCTGCTCGTCGGCATTTTGTCCGCATTGTGGGAGCGGGAACGCTCCGGCGAGGGGCAGGTCGTCGACGCGGCGATGGTCGACGGCTCCAGCGTGCTGGCTCAGATGATGTGGGCCTTCCGCCACATGGGCATGTGGAGCGACGTCCGCGGCACCAACATGCTCGACACCGGCGCGCCCTACTACGACACCTACGAATGCTCCGACGGCCGCTACGTCGCGGTCGGCGCGATCGAACCGCAGTTCTACGCCGAACTGCTCGAGAAGCTGGGCCTGAACGCCGCCGACCTGCCCGATCAGAACGACACCACCCGTTGGCCCGAACTGCGAGCGGTGCTCACCGAAGCCTTCGCCGCCCACGATCGCGACCACTGGGCCAAGGTCTTCACCGGCAGCGACGCCTGCTGCACACCGGTGCTGTCGTTCGCCGAAGTCGACACCGAACCGCACAACACCGAGCGCGACACCTTTTACACCGAGGCGGGCTCGACGTTCCCCGCCCCCGCGCCCCGGTTTTCCCGGACCGGGCTCGAAACACCCAGGGCGCCGGGCGTTCCGGGAGCCGACAACGAAGCCGTTCTGCGGGACTGGGTATAGTCCCGACCAACCAGTAGGTCGACCTATCGAAAGGAAACCCATTCGTGGAGATCAAGGACGCCGTAGCCGTCGTCACCGGCGGTGCCTCGGGTCTGGGCCTGGCCACCACCAAGCGACTGCTCGACAAGGGCGCATCGGTCGTGGTGATCGACCTCAAGGGTGAAGACGTGGTGGCCGAACTCGGTCCGCGTGCCCGCTTCGCGCAGGCCAACGTCACCGACCCCGAGTCGGTGTCGGCCGCCCTCGACATCGCCGAGGAAATGGGGCCGCTGCGCATCAACGTCAACTGCGCCGGTATCGGCAACGCGGTCAAGACCCTTGGCAAGGACGGACCTTTCCCGCTGGATTGGTTCAACGCCGTCGTCCAGGTGAACCTGATCGGCACCTTCAACGTGCTGCGCCTTGCCGCAGAACGGATCTCCAAGACCGATCCGGTCGGCGAGGAGCGTGGCGTCATCATCAACACGGCGTCCGTCGCCGCGTTCGACGGCCAGATCGGCCAGGCGGCCTACTCGGCGTCCAAGGGCGGCGTCGTCGGCATGACCCTGCCGATCGCGCGTGATCTGGCCCGCGAACTCATTCGCGTCGTCACCATTGCCCCCGGCCTGTTCAAGACTCCGCTGCTGGGCTCGCTTCCGCAGGAAGCGCAGGATTCCCTGGGCAAGCAGGTGCCGCACCCGGCCCGCCTCGGCGACCCCGATGAGTACGGCGCGCTGGCCGTGCACATCGTCGAGAACCCGATGCTCAACGGCGAGGTGATCCGCCTGGACGGCGCGATCCGGATGGCGCCGAGGTAAGGGAATGACGATCAAGACGAAGTTCACCGAGGCATTCGGTGTCGAGCACCCGATCGCCCAGGGCGGCATGCAATGGGTCGGTCGCGCGGAACTTGTTGCGGCCGTGGCCAATGCCGGTGGGCTGGGTTTCATCACCGCGCTCACCCAGCCGACGCCCGCGGACCTGGCCAATGAGATCGCCCGCACCCGGGACATGACCGACAAACCGTTCGGGGTCAACCTGACGATCCTGCCGGCCATCAACCCGCCGCCGTACGACGAATACCGCCAGGTGATCGTCGATGCCGGCATCAAGATCGTCGAGACTGCCGGATCCAACCCGGCCCCGCACCTGCCGATGTTCCACGACAACGGCATCAAGGTGCTGCACAAGTGCACGTCGGTGCGCCACGCGGTCAAGGCGCAGAGCCTGGGTGTGGACGGCATCAGCATCGACGGTTTCGAGTGCGCCGGACATCCGGGTGAGGACGACATCCCGGGACTGGTGTTGATCCCGGCCGCGGCGGAGAAGATCGAGATCCCGATGATCGCCTCGGGCGGCTTCGCCGATTCCCGCGGCCTGGTGGCCGCGTTGGCCCTCGGCGCCGACGGCATCAACATGGGCTCGCGCTTCATGTGCACCGTCGAGTCCTGCATCCACCAGAATGTCAAGGAAGCGATCGTGGCCGGCGACGAGCGCGGCACCGAGCTGATCTTCCGCAGCCTGCACAACACCGCCCGGGTGGCCTCCAACGTCGTTTCCCGCGAGGTCGTGGAGATCCTGAAGGGCGGCGGTCAGTTCGAGGACGTCAAGGATCTGGTGGCCGGTGTGCGTGGCCGCAAGGTGTTCGACGACGGCGACATCGATGCCGGCATCTGGACCGTGGGCACCGCGATGGGCTTGATCAACGACATCCCGACCTGCGGCGAGCTCATCAGCCGCATCGTCAACGAAGCCGAGGACATCATCGCCGGCCGGCTGGCCGCAATGGTCGAGCCCGGAAAAGACACCGCAGACGCGAAAGTGCCCGCCTGATCACAGGCGGGCACTGTCACGCGTTCAGAAGTTCCAGAAGGCGCCACGCCGCACGCAAGCGGTGGTGGCGCCTTGTGGCGCTGCGCTCAGCTGGCGTTAGCGAGCGGGGGGAGATCCTCGAACTGCTCCGAGGTATCGCCCTCCACGAGAAAATCGCCGTGGTAGAGCTCGTCGAAATCGATCTTGATGACATCGGCACTGGTGTCGTCGATCCACATACCCAGGACTCTATGAGTCACTTTTAAGGAATCATTGAGCCACGATTCGGAAAACCATGGCAATTCTTACTCCCGAGTCAGGTGGCTGGTTACCCATGAGTCAGGTCCCCGGTTACCGGCGAGTACCTTACTCGCAGGTCAGGGGCGAAAACGGCCTGCGACTAGGGTGGTTAGAGCCGAAAGGACGCTACAACGATGGCTACAGAAACTTTTGACAACCCCTTCTTCGCCCGCTTCTGGAAGGTGCTGTCCGCCCATGAATCACGAGCCATGCGGGACCTCCGCCGGGCCAATCTCTTAGACCTGTCCGGGCGTGTCCTGGAGGTCGGTGCGGGCACCGGATCCAACTTCGCGTTCTATCCCGATTCGGTGACCGAGGTCTTCGCACTCGAGCCCGAAACCCGCCTGGCGCCACTCGCCAAGGAGGCCGCCGCCGCGGCGCCGGTTCCCGTCACGGTGATCGAATCCACGATCGAGACCATGCCGCCGACCGAACCGTTCGACGCGGTGGTGTGCTCGCTGGTGCTGTGCTCGGTGGCCGACCCCGACGGGGTGCTGCGTCAGCTCAACGCCGTTCTGAAACCGGGCGGGCAACTGCGCTACTTCGAGCACATCGCCAGCGACGGCTGGCGGGGCGGCCTGCAGCGGCTGGCCGACGCCACGATCTGGCCGCGGTTCGCCGGCAACTGCCACACCCACCGCGCGACCGAGCGTTCGATCGCGGCCGCCGGGTTCACGATCGACACCGCGCGGCGCGAGGACATGTTGCCGGCGTGGGTGCCGCTGCCCGCGCAGGAGGTCGCGCTGGGCCGGGCGAGTAAGGCCGGCTAGTTCTGTCTGGCCTGCAACAGCTCGGGCAACCGCTGCAGCAGGCGCGGTAGCGCCGAACTGGCCGACTCCCGGATCGAAATGGTCGCGTTACCGGTCAGCGGGGTGGGTTCGGGATTGACCTCGACCACGACCACGCCTCGAGCCAGCGCCACCTCGGGCAGCCCGGCCGCCGGGTAGACGATCCCCGAGGTGCCGACGACCACGAGCACGTCCGCATTGGCCACCGCCTCGACCGAGGCCTGCCACGGCTCGTCGGGCAGCTGCTCGCCGAACCAGACGATGCCGGGACGGATCAGCCCGCCGCACTCGCACTGCGGAGGCATCTTCTCCAGCTCGGGCTCGGGCATGTCCGGCAGTGGGCCGTGGTAGCGAGAACCACAGGTGTCGCACCAGAATTCGAACAGGCTGCCGTGCAGATGGTGCACGGTCTTGCTGCCGGCCCGCTCGTGCAGATCGTCGACGTTCTGGGTGACCACGGTGACATCGGCGTAGTCCTGCCACGCCGCCACCGCGCGGTGGCCGTCGTTGGGCTCGACCCGCTCGACCAGGTGATGCCGCCACAGGTACCAGGCCCACACCCGCTCGGGGTGGCTTTGCCAGCCGTCGGTGCTGGACAATTCATAGGGGTCGTACTTGGCCCACAGGCCCGTCTTGTCGTCGCGGAACGTCGGCACGCCGCTCTCGGCGGATATCCCCGCCCCGCTCAGCACCGCGATACGCACATCCCCCAAAATAGCCGGTCTAAGCGATACTTAGCGTGTGTCGGAGTTGGGGCTTGGACTGCGCATAGACGCAGCGGCCGCCCGTCCACTGTTCGATCAGCTCAGAACGCAGGTCATCGCGGGTATCCGCGAGGGACGGTTGCCACCCGGCACCCGATTGCCGACGGTGCGTGAGCTGGCCGGCCAGTTGGGCTTGGCGGTCAACACCGTGGCGCGCGCCTACCGGGAGCTGGAAACCGCCGGGATCGTCGAAACCCGCGGCCGATTCGGGACGTTCGTGGCGCGGGCCGATCCGGCCGACGCCGCGATGGCCGCCGCGGCGAATGCCTATGTGGAGGCCGCCCGCGCGCTCGGGCTGGGCAAGCACGAGGCGCTGCAGTACCTGGACTCGGCGTTCGGCTAGGACTCAGCCGAATTCGAGCAGGGTGTAGGCCCCGCGGAAACGCTTTGTCGGACCGAAGTGCCAGATCGCTGGGAACAGCCGCTTGAACAGGAAGCCGCGGCCGCTGGGCATCGGGACGTCGTGCACCGCTTTGATTCCCGGCACGGTATTGACCAGATCGGCCAATTGGACGGTGCTGAGGCTGAACGGCATCGGCGGAACCCGGTAGTGCTTCGAGGACTTCAGCCCCTTCGGGGCGAGCCTCTTCACTATCGTCGGCGGCAGGTCGAAGAACATCTGTCCGCCCGGAAAACGCTTGGCGCACTGGGTGATCAGGTCCATCGCCTCCTCGGGCCGCAGGTACATCAGCAGGCCCTCGGCGGTGATGAACACACCGCCTGAGCTGTCCACCCGGTCCATCCAGCTGTAGTCGAGCGCGGACTGTCCGAGCGCGGTGATCCGTGGTGAGGGTGGCAGCAGCCGCTCGCGCAGCGCGATTACCGGGGCCAGGTCCACTGACAGCCATCGGAACTGCGGGTCGGGTATCGCCTCGGTCAACCGCCAGAAGCTGGTCTGGAAGCCCTCGGCGAGCGCGACGACCGTGGCTCTCGGATGCTCTTTGAGATAGTTCACGGCGCAGGCGTCGACGGCCAGCGAGCGCAGGGCCATCTCCTGGCCTTTGCGGCCGAACTTGTCGAAATCGAAGTCGATGGACTCGACGAGCGTGATGGCCATCGGGTCGTGCAGGATCGCGCCGGGCAGGCCGGCCTGATGGGCCCGGCCGTACAGCGTCATCAGTGCGGTCTCCGAGACGCCGCGCAGATCGCTGGCGTCGATCTTGGGGGTGCTCATTTCACTACCTTTGCCAGGGTGCGCAGATTGCGCGTGGTGGTCGAGGACTTGTAGCGCTTGTTGCCCATGGTCTTGCCGATGGTCGAGTCCAGGGTGGAGTTCTTGGGCACCTGCCAGTAGAGGACGCCGTCGCCGCGGGTGATCTTCTCGTCGGGTCCGGCATCGTCGGCCAGCGCGGCGAGCTCGTCGAGAACCTTCGTGTCGCTGACGAACGTCACGTACGACTGCTGGCCCTCGACCTCGGCTTCGAACGGGTAGTCGTCGGCCACCTTGCGCACCGTGTCGACGTCGTACACCAGTACCCAGGCGTCGTAGCCGAACGCATCCCGCAGTGCGGCTTCGGCTTTCGTGCGGACCGTCTTCGCGGCGGCACCGCTGTCGAGCAGCACGTTGCCGCTGGCAAGCACGGTCTTGACGTTTGTGAATCCGGCGCCGGTGAACGCGGCGGCGACATCGGCCATCTTCATGGTCGTGCCTTTCACGTTCACGCCGCGCAGGAAAGCCGCGTAGCGGGTCATGCTCCCGATGCTAGCGACGTAGTCTCGATGGATGTCCCGTCACGTGTTCGACGACAAGCTGCTCGCGGTGATCGCGGGTAACAAACTGGCCGTGCTGGCGACCATCAAACGCGACGGCAGACCGCAGTTGTCCAACGTGACCTACCACTTCGACCCGCGCAATCTCGTCGTCGAGGTGTCCATCACCGAGCCGCGGGCCAAGACCCGCAACCTGCGCCGCGACCCGCGGGCCACGCTGTTGGTCTCCTCCGATGACGGCTGGTCGTATGCGGTCGCCGAGGGCAACGCCATCCTCACCCCACCGGCGGCCTCGCCGCACGACGACACCGTCGAAGCGCTGATCGCGCTCTATCGCAATGTCGCCGGAGAGCATCCGGACTGGGATGACTACCGTCGCGCGATGGTCGACGATCGGCGGGTGCTGCTGACGATGCCGATCTCGCACGTCTACGGAATGCCGCCCGGCATCCGCTGAAGTGTGCACTGCCACGCTAGTCTGACCAGCATGGCCGAATCTGAGTCCGATCCGCAGGACGACACCAAGGCAAAGTTCCGTGAGGCGCTGGAGCGTAAGAAGGCGAAGGCGGCCGGCGGTTCCTCGCACACCGACGCCGGCGCCAAGCAATCCCGCTCGCACGGGGCGGCTGGGAACCGCCGGGAGTTCCGCCGTAAGAGCGGCTAGCCCGCGATCTGCTCGGGAAGCGTTGCCGCAGAATGACTTCCGCCGGCCGGCGGAGATGGTCTGAAGCGAGCTGACAGTACGCGCGCGCCGATCAGCGCGAGCACCATCACCGCCACGCAGTACAGGCCGTCGTCCTTCAGCCCCCATTTCACCGACGCCAGGGTGGCGATTCCGGCGACGCACAGCAGGATTCCGACGCCGACACTGCGTGCACCGCTGACCGCGACCGGGCCATCCCAGCCGGGCAGTGGATTGTTCTCCAGCGGCCGCAACGTCACGAACAACACCGCGACCAGCACCGCCATGAGTAGCAGTTGTACGACGGAGATCGCCAGGAAGTCCGGCCGGCCGGGGTAGCGGGGGTGGCCGGTGACGTCGAACAGCAGGTGTACGCCGAGCAGGGCGGGCATGTGCCACAGGTACAGCGTCATCGCCCCGGAGTTGCCGATCGCCGTCAACCACCACACCCGCGGCTGCCGGGCCCACCTTCCGATCGCGGGAATCGCGGCAATGATCAAGCAGCACATCATGATTGCGTGCCCGGCCAACAGCAGCGACGGTGGCGACATATTCGTCAGCCGCTGGCCTTCGATACCGACGAGGCTCAGGCTGTAGGGGCCCAAGGTAACCAGCGCGACGTTGACGGCCAACATCGCCAGTGCGGCAGGCAGAGTGCCGCTGCGGTGTAGCAGCCCGCGGCGGTACGCCACCCCGAACATGCCGGGGATCAGCCACACCGCCAGATTCGCAAACCCCAATGCCTGCCAGCCGGGAATCGTGAGGCGCACGGCGTCGACCGTCGCGACCGCCAGATAGACCACCGTCACGCCGGTGACCAGGTGTGCTGCGGTGGTGATCCGGGCCAGCAATGGCATCGCGGCCAGCATCAGCACGTACGCGCCGAGGAACCACAGCAGCTGGGTGGACACGCCGGCCACCGGGTCGTATACGTGGGGCGGCAGGACCTGGCGCAGCACCGTCAGCGCCACCGCCCAGAACGTCAGGTAGTAGAAGACGGGCCGAAAGAGTCTGGCGCAGCGTTTCATCAGCCACTGGCCCCAGCTCACGTCGGCCCGCCACGACGCCATGCTGGCCGCGGCCCCGGCGAAGAAAAACAGCGGCATGATCTGGAAGATCCACGTCGCGGCCTGGAAGACAGGGGAGGTGGTCAGCAGGTTGTCCCAGTGCAGCACACCGTCGGTGATGATGCTCGTCGCCATCACGGTGTGGCCCACCACCACACCGAGCAGCGAGCCGATCCGGATCACGTCGATAGCCCGGTCGCGATCCGGCGAAGTCTGCGCCGCAACCTCTGCGGGCGTGGGGAACGCCAGTGTCATGGGTGAAAATCTAGCCCGCGTCGGCGTAGGTAGATCTACCTGATTTCGTCCGGGATTCCTGCCAGAGGATCGCCCCCAGGCAAACCAGCGCCAGCACCCCGACGGCGACGGCGAACACTGTGCCCCCGGTGCGCAGGCCCCAGGCCTGGGCGGCGAAACCCTCGCCGATCACCGGGATCGAGATCGCGATGTAGGCCACCACGAAGTAGGTGGAGCTGACCTCGGCCCGGCGCTGCGCGGGGGTGAGTTCGGCGACGGCGGCAAGTCCGCGGCTGAAGCTGATGCCCTGGCCGATACCAGAGACCACCGCCGCGGCGATCAATCCGGCGAGCGACGAATAGTGCAGCGCCACAACGAGAATTCCCATGCCCGCGGTCAGGATGGCGCAGCCGATCGCGACGGCGCGCCGTGGTTCGATACGGGTACCGAAGATCTGGGCGACCGCCGAGGCACCGAAGATGGATCCGGCGATCACTCCGGCCAGCGCATGGTCCCCGATCCCGATGATGGTGGTCAGCATGGACGGCGCGACCGAGGTGAACAGGCCGGTGACCGTGAACCCGGCGAACGCGGCCAGCGCGGCGATGACGAACACCGGCCGCACCTCGGGTGGAACCGAAAGTCGTTGCAGTCCCAGCTTTCCGGTCCGGCTGGACGTTTCCGGAACCAGCAGCACCGCGATCGCGGCCAGCACGACCATCCCGATGTGCACGAAGAAGGTCAGCGTCAGCGGACTGGGGGCGTGCTGTGCCAGGATGCCGGCCAGCACCGGACCGGAGCCCAGTCCGCCGATGTTCGCGATCGTGGCGACCGCAGGTGCGCGGGTCCGCCAGCTCGGTGGCGCGGCCTCGATGATGGCCGCGGTGGCGGTGCCGGTGAAGATGCCCGCCGACAGTCCCGACAGCACCCGGCCGACCAGCAGCAGCGGCACCGAGTCCGCGACCAAGAACACCACGGCGCTGGCCAGTGCGAACACCGTACCGGCCAGCAGAACAGGACGTCGGCCGATGGCGTCCGACCACCTGCCGAACACCAGCAGCGCGAACAGCACCCCGCCGGCGTAGGTGGCGTAGATGACGGTGGTGGTCAATACCGAGAAATGCATGCGCTCGGAGTACAGCGCGTAGAGCGGGGTCGGCAGGGTGGTGCCGACCATGATCGCGGCGAGGGCGTAGGCCAGCAGGGCGAAGGCGAAATCTCGCCGGGTCAGGCTCATGTGTGCATCAACAACGTCGGCACACCCACACCATTCCCGGACCCGGCGAGATTCTCACCTCATTCAGTGGTGGGTCGCCTTCTCGGCGCCGACGCCGGTGAGCGACCGCACCTCCATTTCGGCGTTGAGCTCGGGGTCGCCGGTGTCCTTCGACGTCAGCGTGCCGACGATGCCGAGGATGAACGCCAGCGGGATCGACACGATGCCGGGGTTGGCCAGCGGGAAGAAGTCGAAGTCCGCGCCCGGGATCATCGCGCTCTTGTTGCCCGACACGGCCGGCGAGAAAATGATCAGCACCAAGCAGCTGATCAGACCGCCGTACATGCTCCACAGCGCGCCGCGGGTGTTGAATCGCTTCCAGTACAGCGAGTACACGATCGTCGGCAGGTTCGCCGAGGCCGCCACCGCGAACGCCAGCGCCACCAGGAAGGCGACGTTCTGGCCGTTGGCCAGGATGCCCAGCCCGATCGCCGCGATACCGAGCACCACCGCGGTGATCCGCGATACCCGCACCTGTTCGTCCTCGGTCACCTTGTGGCTCTTGAGCACACTGGCGTACACGTCGTGGGCGAACGATGCCGACGCGGTGATCGTCAGGCCCGCCACCACGGCCAGGATCGTCGCGAACGCGACGGCCGAGATGATGCCGAGCAGGATCACGCCGCCGAGCTCGAACGCCAGCAGCGGTGCCGCCGAGTTCTGCCCACCCGGCGCGGCCAGGATCTTGTCCGGGCCGACCATGGCCGCCGCGCCGTAGCCCAGTGCCAGGGTGAACAGGTAGAAGGCGCCGATCAGGCCGATCGCCCAAACCACCGATCGCCGAGCCTCTTTCGCGGTCGGCACGGTGTAGAAGCGCATCAGTACGTGCGGCAGGCCCGCCGTGCCCAACACCAGCGCCAACCCCAGCGACAGCAGGTTGATCTTCGAGGTGGTGTTGGCGCCGTACTGCGCGCCCGGGGCCAGCACGTCGCGACTGGCCACCCCCTTGGTGGTGGCGTCGTGCACCATCTGCTGGGCCGAACCGAGGATGTCGGAGAAGTTCAGGCCGAACTTCACCAGCACCAGCAGCGTCATGATCGCCGCCCCCGCGATCAGCAGGACGGCCTTGATGATCTGCACCCAGGTGGTGCCCTTCATGCCGCCGACCAGGACGTAGACGATCATCAGCACACCGACCACCGCGATCACGACGGACTGTGCTGTGCGGCCGTGGACGTCGAGCAGCAGCGCGACCAGTCCGCCGGCGCCGGCCATCTGCGCCAGCAGGTAGAACAGCGACACCGTCAGCGTCGAGGTGGCGGCGGCCACCCGTACCGGCCGTTGCTTGAGCCGGAAGCTCAGGACGTCGGCCATCGTGAATTTGCCTGTGTTGCGCAGTAGTTCGGCCACCAGGAGCAGGGCCACCAGCCAGGCGACCAGGAAGCCGATCGAATACAGGAAGCCGTCGTAGCCGTACACCGCGATGGCGCCGGCGATACCGAGAAAGCTTGCTGCAGAAAGGTAATCGCCGGCGATGGCGATGCCATTCTGCGGTCCGGAGAACGCGCGGCCGCCGGTGAAGAATTCGGTGGCATTGGTGTTGGAGCGGCCGGCCCGGATCACGATGAACAGCGTGATGAGTACGAAGGCCACGAAGATGCTGATGTTGACGACAGGGTTGCCGAGCCGGCTGGCCTCGGCGAGCAGGGTGGTGGTCACTTCGCGGCGCCTTCCATCTCGGTGCGGATGGCTTCGGCACGCGGGTCGAGCTCGCGGTTGGCGAACCGGACGTACAGGCCGGTGATGAGGAACGTCGTCAGGAACTGGCCGAGACCGATGAGCAGGCCGACGTTGACGTTGCCCCACACCTTGATCGCCATGAAGTCGTGGGCGAACGCGCCGAGAAGGACGTAGGTGGCGTACCAGATCAGGAAGAACGCCGTTGTGGGGAAGACGAAGCGACGCAACGTGCTGCGCAGCTCCTGGAACTCGGGACTGGCCTGTACGGCCAGATACTCCGCGCCGCTGGGTTGGGTTTCGGCCGGCGGCAGGTCGGTTGTGGGCACCACATGCTCCTCAGTTCGGGGGGTGTGAACTCCGATGTGTTCACTACCGTATTGAGAGGTGCATCACAGCCCTAGGGCTCGCGCGGACCATGCGGTGAACGGTTGGCGGTCGGCGCTGAACGGTTGTTGATCAGCCGCGCGGGACTCGTTCCAGGCCCATCCCGAGCCGTTCCGGCACGTGCATGCGGGCGAAGATGCGCGCCACGTCGGGTGGCACATCGCCTCGGGTGAACCGGCTGACCAGCACCATCGTCGCGAACGCCAGCGGGACCGTGACGGCGGCGGGATAGCCGATCAGCGTCGTCAGCCAGCCGCCGAGCACGTCGTCGTCGACCCAGCCGGTGACCGCGATCAGAATGGCCACCCCGGAGGCCAACGCGCCGACGGTCAGACCCGCGATCGCGCCCGCCGCCGTCAGCCCGCGCCACCAGATGCCGAGCACCAGCAGCGGGCACAGCGTCGAGGCCGCGACGGCGAAGGCCAGTCCGACGCCGCGGGACAGGTCCAGCACAGGGGAGACGAGGGACAGCGGAATCGGGACGAGCCCCGCGATCAGCGCCACCAGCCGGAAATCGCTGACCCGGCCGCGCAATACGTCGGTGGACAGCGCGCCGGCGATGCTGACCAGCAGCCCTGACGACGTCGCGAGGAAGGCCGCGATGGCGCCCGCGGCGACCAGCGCCCCGATCAGCTCACCGGGCAGCCCGGCGATCGCGGCCGACGGCAGTAGCAACACGGCGGCGTCGGCCTTGCCGGTGACGAGCAGCTGGGGCACATACAGCCGGGCGAACACCCCGAGCAGGACAGGGAACAGATAGAACAACGCCAGCAGGCCGATCACGGTCAAGGCCGTCCGGCGTGCTGCGCGCCCGTCGGGGTTGGTGTAGAAGCGAACCAGCACATGCGGCAGGCCCATCGCCCCAAGAAATGTCGCCACCATGATCGAAAACACTTGGTAAAGAGGGTGATTGCCACCCAGCCCGCCGCCGTTCTGAATCCATGCCGTGCCGCTGGCCGGCGCCCCGGCGACGACGGGGGTCTGGGCGCCCGCGGCCAGTGTCAGGGTCGTTCCCTCCGGCAGGCTGTACTGACCGGCGCCGGGCAGCGGCTCAGAGTTCACCGTCACCCCGGCAGGGTCGGCGACGGTGACGACGACATCGGTCTCGACGGTGACGACGGTCTGCTGGTCCACCGTCGGAGGGAGCGGGCCACCGAGCTGGGCGTGCCCGTGACCGAAATGCATCAGCAGCACCAGTGCCGGGACGGCGACGGCGGTCAGCTTGAGCCAGTACTGGAACGCCTGCACGAACGTGATGGACCGCATCCCGCCGCCGACGACGTTGACGATCACGATCCCGCCGACAACCAACGGGCCCAGCCAAACAGGCACGCCGAGAAGGGCTTTCAGGGCGATACCGGCGCCCTGGTACTGCGGGATCAGGTAGAGGACGCAGACCGTCACCACCACGATCATCGCGACCCGGCGGACCTGAGGCGAGCCCAGCCGGAACTCGGCGAAGTCGGGCACGGTGTAGGCGCCGGACCGCCGCAGCGGGGCGGAGACGAACAACAGCAGGCCCAGATAGCCCGCGGTGAACCCGACCGGATACCACAGCGCGTCGGCTCCGTACTTGGCGATCAGCCCGGCGACACCGAGAAACGAAGCCGCCGACAGGTATTCACCGGAGATCGCGGCAGCGTTCCAGCGTGAGCCGACTGTGCGGGAGGCCACCAGGAAGTCGGACGTGGTGCGCGAGAGCCGAACCCCGTAGGCGCCGACAGCCACCGTCGCCACGGCGGCGGCCAGCAGGCCACCGGCGGTGAGGGCCGTCGCCGTCGATGCGCTCATGGCGGACTCTCGTCGTCGACCACGCCCATGAAGTCGCGCTCGCCCTGTTCGGCCAGCCGGATGAACAGCCGGCCGACACCGTAGAGCGCGGGGTAGACCAGTACCGCCAGGGTCAGCCAGTTCAGCCGCACCCCGAACACGCTGGCGCTGGACAGTTCTGGGAACACCGCATTGAGCAATGGCAGCGCGGCCATGCCGCCGGCCACCAGCAGGGCCAGCCGCAGTGCCAGACCGAGCTGGGCTCGCACCAGGCCGCGTACCAGGGCGTCGCCGATCTCGGTCTGCTCCTGGACCTCGACGCGGGTGTGCACCACGCGGGTGCCGCGCCGGTGGGCCAGCACCACGCGTTCGCGCTGCGGGCGGCTCGGCCTAGTCATTGGTGGTACCGGGGCGGAAGGTCCGCATCGGGTCGCGGATGAGCCGATCGCGCAGTTCGCGGGCCTGGCGGCGGCTGACCGGCAGTTCGACCGCCGCCGATGCGCCGTTGGCGCGCATCCGCACCATCGTCGACGCGCCGGAAGTGCGCAGGCCGGTCACCATGTTCAGTGCGACGAGATAGGAGCGGTGCACCCGCTGGAAGCCGCGGTTGCGCCAGCGGTCTTCCAAGGTGCTCAACGGAATTCGCACCAGATGCGATCCGGAGGCGGCGTGCAGGCGGGCGTAGTCGCCTTCGGCCTCCACCCAGCCGATGGTGTCGCAGCGCACCAGCTGGGTGACGCCACCGAGCTCGACCGGGATGGTGTCGGCCTGCGGTTCGTCGGCCGATGGGGCGGACTCTGCGGTGCGGGCGGACATCACCCGGCGGACGGCCTCGTCGAGACGCTCCTTGCGGATCGGCTTGAGCAAGTAGTCCAGCGCGCCGACCTCGAAGGCCGCCAGCGCCTTGTCGTCGTGCGCTGTGACGAAGACGACTGCGGGCGGATGCGCGAAATTGCCCAGTACACTGGCCAATTCGAGGCCGGACAGGCCTGGCATGTTGATGTCGAGGAAGATCGCGTCGACGGTGCGTTCGTTGATGATGCGCAGCGCGGAGGTGGCGTCGCCGGCGCCGGCCACCTCGGCGACGTCGGGATGTTCACCGAGGAGGTAGGTGAGCTCGTCGAGCGCGGGGGCTTCGTCGTCGACCGCCAGCACCCACAGCCCTGCCATCGTTGTCTCCTCCGGTCAAACTCTGACGCCCGTGCGGAACTTCGGCACCCGCATGATCACCTTCGTACCGGCGTCCGGGGCGGTCTCGACCACCAGACCGTAGTCGTTGCCGAAGGCCGCACGCAGGCGATGGTCGACATTGCTCAGTCCGACGTGGGCGGTCTGCTCGCCCTCGCCGAGGACGTCGCCGTGCCCGGAGCGCAGGACCTCGGGGTCCATGCCGATACCGTCGTCCTCCACGCTGATGACACAGTCGGAACCTTCGTCGCGCGCGACGATTTCGATCGACCCGCCTTGGCGTCCGGCCAGGCCGTGCCGGACCGCGTTCTCCACCAACGGCTGCAGCGCCAGGAATGGGACCACGACCGTCAGCACCTCCGGTGCGACCTGCAGTGTCACCGACAGATTCGGGCCGAAGCGGGCGCGCTCGAGCGTCAGGTAGCGGTCGATGTTGCGCAGCTCGTCGGCCAGCACCGTGTAGGGCCCCGCGGAGCGAAACGAATACCGGGTGAAGTCGGCGAATTCCAGGATGAGGT
The DNA here is from genome assembly GCF_013404075.1 of Mycolicibacterium vinylchloridicum. Taxonomy (GTDB): domain Bacteria; phylum Actinomycetota; class Actinomycetes; order Mycobacteriales; family Mycobacteriaceae; genus Mycobacterium; species Mycobacterium vinylchloridicum. The sequence goes on along the minus strand of NZ_JACBJQ010000018.1, from coordinate 29,607 downwards.
CGCGGGCCCGGTCGGGGTCGGTGCGGACGAACGAGGCAATGGTGTTCAGCGCGTTGTAGATGAAGTGCGGGCTGATCTGTGCGCGCAGCGCGAGCACCTCGGCGCGGTCGAGGCGGGCCCGCGACGCGTCGAGCTCGGCGAGCTCGAGCTGGCTGGCGGCGTAGCGCGCGACCTCGGCGATGGCGCCGAGCATTCCGGGCGACGGCTCGTCGGCATTGACCACGACGAGGACGCCGATCACAGTGCCGTCGTCGTCGAGGATCGGCTGGGCCACGACGGCGGGGGACTGTTCGCGGGCCAGCACCCGGCGCTGGCCGGCGATCGCGTCGCGGGCGGTGTGGTGAGAGATCTCCAGGGCGGCCGGCGTCCACAACACATCGTCGGGTGGGTCGAGGGCGAGCAGGGCCGTGTCGCCGTCGTAGATCGCGACGCCGTCGGAGCCGGTCAGGCTGCGCAGGTGCGGGGCGGCGCCGGCGGCGGAGTCGGCGTCCAGGCCCTTGCGTAGCGAGCGGGCCGCCAGCGAGGCGGTGTGCAGCGCGGCGTGCACCGTGCGCTCGGCGGGAGTGCTGACCACGCTGCGGGTCAGGACGGCGATGGCGCCGACGATCAGCGCGACCGCGGCGAGCGCGACCGCCAGTGCGAGCGCTACCGCACCCGACATGTGCCACTCCTGTCCTGCTAGCTGTGCCTGGACCTAAACTGACTGCCATGGCGAGATTGCAGCTCACCCAGGATCCCGCGTCCGACGATCTTTTGAGTGAGGATCCGTTCGCCTTGCTGACCGGAATGCTGCTGGATCAGCAGATCCCGATGGAAACCGCCTTCGCCGGGCCGCGCAAGATCGTCGAGCGGATCGGCGGTATCGACCCTCGGCTGGTCGCCGACTACGACCCCGAGCAGTTCACCGAGAAATTCTCGACAACGCCTGCCGTGCACCGCTTTCCGGGGTCAATGGCCAAGCGGGTGCAGGACCTGGCCCGCGAGATCGTCGACCGCTACGACGGCAACGCCGCCGGGCTGTGGCTCGACGGCGACCCCGACGGCGCCGAGGTGTTGCGCCGACTGAAGGCCCTGCCCGGATTCGGCGAACAGAAAGCCAAGATCTTCCTGGCCCTGCTGGGCAAGCAGTACGGCGTCACGCCCAAGGGCTGGCGCGAGGCGGCCGGCGATTACGGCAAGGCCGGCACCCACATGTCGATCGCCGATGTGGTCGACAAGGGGTCGCTGGAAGAGGTCAGGGCGTACAAGAAGAAGATGAAAGCTGCAGCCAAGAAATAGGAGGAAGCATGAAGACGCACATCAACTGCCCGTGTGGTGAGGCGATCAGTGCCAAGGACGAGGACGAGCTGGTCGATCTGACCAAGCAACACCTGGCCGCGGCGCACCCCGGCATGGACTATGGCCGGGACGAAATCCTGTTCATGGCGTACTAACTGGCATTGAGGCAGAACTGAGAGCGACGATTCGCCCGAATTTTCGCTCTCAGTTCTGGATCAACGCAGCTAGGCCACCCCGATGGCGGCCTCGAGTTCCGCGAGCGCGGTTTCGGTCAGCGGAACCAGGTCGTCGACGTCGCCCACCACGTCGCGGTCGGCGATGTAGCCCACGCCGATCCGGTCGGCGTAGGAGCACAGCGTCACATTGAGTGCCATCCCGTCGTACACGACAGACACGGGGTAGATCTCGTCGACGCTGGCTCCGTTGAAATAGCTGTGCGTCTGCGGTCCCGGCACATTGGAGATCGGCAGGTTGTAGCTGGGCTTCACCCGCGAGCCGAACGGCAACATCGGGGACAGCGCCGTCGGCACGACGGCCGGCATCAGCACGAGCAGCATCGCGCCGGGCCCGTTGGCGGCGACCTGGTGCTTGACGTTCGACATCGCATAGTGCACCAGGCGAAGCCGCTCGGCCGGATCCTCGACGGCGGTCGGCAGCGGACACAGCCCCAGGCCGAACTGGTTGCCGTGCCCGTCGTCGCCGGCCGCGTCGCGCCCGCGGACCGTCACCGGGCACAGCGCCACCAACGACTGATCGGGCAGCTCGTCCTGTTTGGTCAGCCAATCCCGCAGCACACCGGTGATCAACGCCGTCACCACGTCATTGCCGGTCACGTCGGCCGCATCCTGGATGGCTCGAATTCGCTTGCGGTCCAAGCTGGTTGCCGCGAATACCCGGTACGGGCTCAGCTTGGTGTTGAACCTGGTGTGCGGTGCGCCGAACGGCGTCGCCACCGTGGATGTGGTCAGCCCGCCGATGATGTTCGCCAATTCCGCCGACGCGACATGGCGAGCCAGACTCACCCCCGATGCCGCGGCGCCCGCGACGTCCCGCACCACCGACAACGGATTCAGGCTGCGGCGCCGCGGGTATTTGGCGGGCTGGGTGCTGGCGTAGAACGGCGCCATCGCGCGCCGATCCGGATCGTCGGTCAGCGAATCGCCGATCATCTTCAGGCCCGCGACACCGTCGACGACGATGTGATGGATCTTGATGTACAAGGCGCACCGATCGCCGTCGAGGCCGTCGATCAGATACGCCAGCCACAGCGGTGCCGACCGGTCGAGCGGCTCGGCGTGTAACTCGGAGACCAGCGCCCACAGGTCGTCGGTGCTCGAACCGCGCGGCATCGTCAGCCGGTGCAGGTGGCGGCTCAGGTCGAGATCGGCCACGTCGCGCCACACCCACAAGCCGCCGGTCTCCACTCCGCGGTGCGGACGCCGGCGCAATCGCGGGTCCACCGGGTCGGACGCGGTCAGGCCCTGCTGATACATCTCGTCGACGAACGCCGTGCCGGTCATGCCCTCGGGCGGGCTCATGATCAGCGCGAGCGCGACATGCATCGGGCTCGAGATCAGCTCGGCCGTCAGCAACATCGCGTCAAGGGGATCGAGCATCTCCATACGAACCGCCCCTAAGTTGGGATTGCGATTTCCCAACCCTAGCGCGGCTTTTCGCGCTTTATGGCACGACGGTGGAACCGATCGTCGGCATGAAGGTGCACTGCTTGTCCACGGTGGTCACCTGGCCGAAGATCGTCGACATGATGCTGCCCGAGCCGGTGTCGGCGATGGCGGTCAGCGTGGTCGGGCCCGCGGAGTTGATGTCGGGGTTGGGCTTGAGTGTGACACTGCCGGACTTACCGGTGGTCAGGTTGACCCAGGTGACGTTCAGCGGCAGCTTCTGCTCGGCGGCCGGGGCGGGAGTGCCGACGGCGGTGAACACGTAGGCGGTCTGGCCGGCCGCCGGTCCGGGGGTGGGGATCTTCGCCGGGCCGGCCACCGAGATCGCGGTCGCGATGACGTTGCCGCCGTCCTTCAGACAGCCGTTACTGATCGACGGGTACATGAAGTCCTGCGTCGGCGGCGCCGCCGGGTCGTAGTTCGGGGGAGTCGCCGCCGTGGGCGCCGGGTTCGGTGTCGCGACGTTGATCGAGTTGCCGACTGGTGTCGCGGTCGGGGTCGGCGGCGCGGCCGGGTTCACGACCGTCACCGGGGTGGGCACCTCTGGAAGTGCCTCCGGCGCCGGGCCGACGGCGTGCGTCGGGTCGATGCCGATGGGCAGATGCGCCTCGGTGCCGAAGATCGCGCTGGGCGCGGCGCCATCGGGGAGGTGTTCAGGCAGGGGGACGGGGCCATTGCCCGTGCCGGGCGTCAGCAGCGGCGTGGTGCCGTGCGCGATGCCAGTCGCCTGGGCGGCGGGGGGAGCCGCCGACGGCAATGCGGCGGAGGGGCCGGCGGCCCCGCCCTCCTGCACGAACTTGGTGACCTGCTGGGCCAGCGCCGCCGAGCCGCCCGGCGTGGCTGCGCCACCAGCGAGTTGCGAAGCCGCCGCGAGCAGCAGCGACTGCGCCGATGAGGGGTTCCCCGCGGCCTGCTGGACGACCGGCCCGAGCAGTTGCATGGCGTCGAGGCCGGGCAGCTGGCCGGGATCCAGCGGGATGGCCGGGTCCGCGGCCGCGACCGGGCTGAACGCCAGGCTGGTCGCGGCCACGAGCGCGGCGGTGGTCAGCAGAAGAGCCGGCTTGGCGATCTGCGGCACGGTGAACTCCCTCATCGGGTGGTGATTGGTCAGGGCAGAGCGGACAGCGGCAGCAGCTGGCCGATGCCAGCCCCACCCGGTGTGGTCGGTGCGACCGGGCTGCTGGCCGGCGGCACACCGGCCGGGCCGGCCACCTCGGTGGCCACCGGGGCGATGGGCGCCGGGTTGCCGACCGCCAGGTTGTCGCCGATCTTCACCGGGAACGGCACGTTCGACGGCGTCAGGTTGGCCAGGTCGCCGGGCACCCCGAGCTGGTTGAGCAGCGGGATGATCGGTCCGGCGATGCCGCCGGCGGCCGGTGCGGGCGCCGCAACCGGTGCGGGAGCGGCCGGGACGCCACCGATCGGTGACACCGGCAGCGTGGCCGGCGCGCCGCCGATCGGCGACACGGGCAGCGTCGACGGTGCTCCGGTCAGCGCCGACGCGCCGCTGAGCGCGGTTCCGAAGGTCTGCAGCAGCGCCGCGGCGCTGGCCGGGTTCGTGGCGAATTGCTGCAACATGTTGAGCGCGGGCACGCCGGGAACGGCGGGCGAGACGCCCGGGTCAGCGGCAGCGGACGGGCTCAGCGCGAGGGCTGCCGAGCATAGCCCGGCAGCCGCAATTGCGTTGGCGGCGAACAGCTTTGATATACGTGGCATGGTCATCCCAATCCCTCGAGTGCAGGTCTAACCCGAAGGTAGTCCGTTACTAGAGTTACTCAAGTGACACGTGTGGTGTTTATTCAACCGTTACGGCAGTGATGGCCGATGGTGACCGGTATCGACCTCGGCGCAGCGTCCGTCGCTAGAGTCGCACGGTGGACACAGCGGCCCCGGTGGCCTCGGCGGCGCGGCCAGCCTGGCTGGCCCCGGTGGTGCTGGTCGTCAGCATCGCCGCCCGGTTCGCGTGGACCTACCTGGTGCCCAACGGCGCGAACTTCGTCGACCTTCACGTCTATCTCGGCGGTGCGGGCGCGCTGGACCACCCCGGCACGCTGTACTCCTACGTCTACGCCGACCAGACGCCGGACTTCCCGCTGCCGTTCACCTATCCGCCGTTCGCGGCGCTGGTGTTCTACCCGCTGCACCTCCTGCCGTTCGGACTGGTCGCGTTCTGCTGGCAGCTCGGCATCGTCGCCGCGCTCTACGGCGTGGTCCGGGTCAGTCAGCGGCTGCTCGGCGTGCCGGCCTGGCAGGGTCACCGCGTCGCCATGCTGTGGACCGCGGTGGGCATCTGGATCGAACCGCTGCGCAGCAACTTCGACTACGGCCAGATCAACGTCATCCTGGTGCTGGCCGTCCTGGTCGCCGCCTACAGCAGCCGGTGGTGGCTCTCAGGTCTGCTGGTCGGCGTGGCCGCCGGGATCAAGCTGACACCGGCCGTCACCGGGCTGTACTTCTTGGGTGTGCGCCGCTGGGGCGCCGCGATCTTCTCGGCGGTGGTGTTCTTCGGCACCGTCGCGCTGTCGGTCGCGGTGATCGGGCAGCAGGCCCGCTTCTACTTCACCGACCTGCTCGGTGACGCCGGACGCGTCGGCCCGATCGGAACCTCGTTCAACCAATCCTGGCGCGGCGCAATCTCCCGCATCCTCGGCCACGACGCCGGCTACGGGCCGGTGGTGCTGGCCGGCATCGCGGTGACCGCGGTTCTGGCGCTGCTGGCCTGGCGTGCGCTGGACGGTGAGCGGCTCGGTTCGCTGTTGGTGGTGCAGCTGTTCGGCCTGCTGATCTCGCCGATCTCGTGGACCCATCACTGGGTGTGGTTGCTGCCGTTGATGGTTTGGCTCATCCACGGCCCGTGGCGATCGCGCGCGGGCGCGCGCGTGCTGGGGTGGGGCTGGCTGGTGCTGACGCTGATCGGGGTGCCGTGGCTGCTGAGCTTCGCCCAGCCGACGATCTGGCAGATCGGCCGGCCGTGGTATCTGGCCTGGCCGGGCCTGGCCTACATCGCGGCAACGCTGGCCACGCTGGCCTGGATCGCGATCAGCGGTCGTCGACAATCCCGTTGATAGCGGACGCCATCTGCACGTCCTTGTCGGTGATCCCGCCCTCGGAATGTGTCACGAGGGCGAAAGTTACTGTCCGCCAGCGAATATCGATGTCGGGATGATGGTCGCGGTCCTCGGCGTGTTCGGCGACCCGGCGTACCGCATCGATGCCGTCGAGGAACGTCGGGAACTTCACTGAACGGCGCAGCGCCCCGTCGGCGTGCTCCCAGCCGTCGAGATCCTTGATGGCGGAATCAATTTCTTCATCGGTGAGTGGCATGGCACAAGTCTTCTCCTGCCGGCACCCGAGGGGAAGGCCGAGAAACCGGGACATCTGTCTCAATTTCGGGACGTGTTTGCCACAACGGTGCTACGTTGCGTGCGTTGCTCGACAGGCCCCGTCTCGAGAAGAGGGACGGAATCCGGGCACATTCGCACATCAACTCCGGGGGCGCTGATGAATTCCTTTGCCATGCCTACGATCACCCGAATCAGGGCGCTTCCCGTCGAGTTCGGCGGTTGGCTCGGCGCGTCGGCGGTAGCCATCGGCATCGGTGCCGCGCTGGCCTCGATGCCCGCGACGGCATCGGCCGACGCGGGCGGCTCGGAGGGCGCGAAAGGCCCGAGCACATCCAGCAGCAGTACCAAGTCCACCGGCCAGCATCGGCCGACCGTGCGCTCCACGCCAAAGGCCGCGCCGAAGTCGTCGAAGCCCACGTCGGCGGCAGCGCGCGTGACGTTGCCCAGGGCGGCAGCGGTTCCGGCGATGCCGACGCCCGACGAGGTCGTCAGCATCTTCTTCAGTAACGGGACCGCCGCGCATCCCAACGCCGGCCTCATCGCCGGCAATGGCTACTCGTGGACGTCCGACACCTGCACCGGCGTGAACGCGTGCAAGGGCGGCAACGGCGGATTCTTCGGCGACGGCGGTGCCGGGTTCAACGGCGGCAACGGTGGCGCGGCCGGCTGGTTCGGCAACGGCGGTGCCGGCGGGGCAGGCGTGGAGGCAGGCACCGGCGGCAAGGGCGGAACCGGCGGTCTGATCGCCGGCAACGGCGGCGCAGGCGGCGCCGGCGGTGAGGCATTCGCGCAGGGCACCAAGGGCGGCAACGGCGGATCGGCCGGCATGTTCGGCAACGGCGGCAAGGGCGGCGCTGGCGGGGTGCTCGCCGGCGAGGCCGAGGTCAACAGCACTGGCGGGCAAGGCGGTAACGGCGGAACCGGCGGCCTTTACTTCGGCAACGGCGGCGCGGGGGGCGCCGGCGGGAACGCGATTCCGATCGGTGCCACCGGCGGCGACGGCGGCCACGGCGGCAACACCGGATTGGTGTCGGTGTGGGGCTTCGCCGGAACCGGTGGCGCAGGCGGTGCATCCACCAACGGCGGCAAGGGCGGCGACGGCGGCAGCGGGGGACTGTTGTCGATCTTCGCCAACGGTGGCGCGGGTGGTGCCGGTGGAACCAGCCCCTACTACGGCGCCACCGGTGACCACGGCGGCGACGGCGGCCACGGCGGCACCGGCGGACTCTGGTCGGGCAACGGCGGCGCGGGTGGTGCCGGCGGCTTCGGCGGAGGTGACGGCGGTGCCGGCGGCAACGTCGGTCTGCTGTCGGTCTTCGGTAGCGGCGGTTACGGCGGCGACGGCGGTACCGGACAGACCGGGGTGCCCGGCACGAGCCCGGTCGTCGGCCCCAACGTCGACGGCGGCACGGGCGGTGACGGCGGACCGGGCGGCAAGGGCGGCGACGGCGGAAACGGGAGTTTCGTCTTCGGCAGCGGCGGCAACGGCGGAATCGGCGGCCAGGGGGGCCAGGGCGGCCAGGGCGGCAACGCGAGATGGCCCGGCACCGTCGCCGAAGGAGACGGCGCGCCCGGCGGCAACGGCGGCGACGGCGGGTTCGGCGGTGCCGGCGGTGCCAACGGCGGTGCCGGGGGAGCCGGCCGCTACCTGTTCGTCATTTCGGCGAATGGCACCGGCGGTCGCAGCGGCGCGGGCGGCCGCGGCGGCAACGGCGGCGTCGGCTCGTTCGGCGGCTACACAACCGATCCCAATGGCAATGGCGGCCTTGGCGGCTACGGCGGCAATGGTGGCGACGGCGGTGCCGGCGGCGCGAACGCGGCAGGCGGCCGCGGCGGCAACGGCGGTGCCGGCGGTCAGGGTGGCGGGGCCGGCACCGGAAGCGGAACAGGCGGTGGCGGCGGCAACGGCGGGTACGGCGGCAACGGTGGCCAGGGCGGAACCGGAGGCGGCGACGGCGGTGACGGCGGATGGGCCGGGGCGGCCGGGTCGGGCGGCTACGGATTCAACGGCGGCAAGGGCGCCATCGGCGGCAACGGCGGCAATGGCGGCAACGGTGGCCAGGGCGGCGGTGACGGCGGCGCGGCCGGGTCCGGCGCGAGCGGCGGCTGGGGCGGCACCGCCTACGGCGGCACCGGCGGGAAGGGTGGCATCAACGGGGTTGCCGGAACCAATGGTGATCCGGGTGCACCGGCCGCGGCTGCGGCCGAACAGGCCACCGCACTGCGATCGGTCACGCCCACGGCCCGCGCGACGGCGGCGGCCACACCGACGCAGACGTGGGCGTCGATGTGGAGCGACCTGTCCCGCCAGCTGAGCTACATCTTCTTCAACCGGACGCCCACGCTGTCACCGACCTGGTACCTGCCGTCGGGCTCCGGCAAGACGATCCGGGTAGACGCCAACGGGGTGAGCAACAACGGCTACCCGGTCACCTACGGGGTGAGCAAGCAGCCCACTCACGGCACGGTGACCTACGACAGTGCAACGGGCACATACCGATACACGCCGAACGCGGAGCTGGTCACCCCCGGCATCACCGACCGTTTCACGATCAGGGTCGACAACGGAACCGCGGCCGATCTGCCTGGCGCGCTTGGCATGCTGCAGCATGCTCTGCACACCATCGCGGTCCGGCTGGGTGTGGCCAAGCCGGACACGGTCGAGCGCGAGATCGTGGTTTCGGTGCCCGGTACGGGCTACTACGGCGACCGCGACAACTCCGTCTACTGGGTCAAACAGAGCTACTCGAACTGCACCCTGATGGCGACGGCGATGGCGGTCGGCCAGGTCACCGGGAACAAGCCCGACGAGACGACGATGGTGAATCTGGCCAAGACCACGGCCAGCGTCGTCTACCCGGGCCGGCGGATGTACCTCGACGAGGACATCGCCAACGGGGTGGCGGTCAAAGACGCGGTCCAGCTGATGAACACCAACCCCGATTGGAATGTCACGGCGACGACCAAGCGGTACGGCGTCTACGACGAGGCGGGTAACAGGATCACCGGTGCCACCTCTGCCGACGCTCAGATCGCGCTGAGTGACCTGGAAGCCGCGCTGGCCGCGGGCAACGCGACGATGGTCACCATCAACACCGACTCGGTCTGGAGCACCCAGCCGGACTACCGGACGTCGGCGACCCCGAATTACACCCGCGCCAACCACGAAGCGGTGGTGATCGCCGTCGATCTGGTGAACGGCACGGTGTACTTCAACGACAGCGGGCCGGGATACGGCCAGGACATGGCCGTCCCGATCGGTGCCTTCCTCAACGGGTGGCAGAGCAACGATTACGAGCTGACCATCGTGAAGGCGAATCCCGCCACGACATAAGCTCATTGGCGTGTCCCAGATCGTCGTCGCCGGAGCCTTGATCTCCGGCGCGACGGTTCTGGTGGCACAGCGCCGGCGTCCGCCGGAACTCGCCGGGTTGTGGGAGCTGCCCGGCGGCAAGGTATCCCCAGGCGAGACCGAGGCCGACGCGCTGGTGCGGGAGCTGCGCGAGGAACTCGGGGTCGACGTCGTGGTCGGTGAGCGGCTCGGCGCCGACGTGGCCATTTCGGAGTCGCTGATCCTGCGCGCCTATCTCGTCACCCGTACCGGCGGGGCCCTGCACCCGCACGACCACCGCGCGCTGCGATGGGTCGACGCGAGGGAGCTGGACGCACTCGACTGGGTTCCCGCGGACCGGGCCTGGCTGCCGGAGCTCTCGAAACGCCTTGGGGCGTGAGCCCGTCGCCCTATGATCTGGGGCGTGCTCACGGACGTCACCGCCGGCGTCGATCTGATGGACGGCCGGTTCTACGCCAGCATGCAGGCGCGTGATGCCTACCGCTGGATGCGCGAACATCAGCCGGTCTTCCGGGACCGCAACGGCCTGGCGGCCGCCGCCACCTACCGGGCGGTGATCGACGCCGAGCGCGCCCCCGAGCTGTTCTCCAACGCCGGCGGTATCCGCCCGACCACCCCGCCGCTGCCGCACATGATCGACATGGACGATCCCGCGCACCTGCTGCGGCGCAAGCTGGTCAACGCGGGCTTTACCCGCAAGCGGGTCGGGGACAAGGCGAATTCCATTGAGAATCTGTGCGATACGCTGATCGATGCGGTGTGCGAGCGTGGCGAGTGCGACTTCGTCCGCGACCTGGCCGCACCGCTGCCGATGGCCGTCATCGGCGACATGCTCGGCGTGGCACCAGAAGACCGCGCCACCCTGCTGTCCTGGTCCGACGACATGGTGGTGGCGCTGAGCTCGGTGGCCTCCGAGGAATCGCTTATGACGGCGGCCAACGCGCTGACCGCCTACAACGAGTTCATGGGCGCCTTCGTCGAGTCCCGCCGCCGGGAGCCTGCCGACGATCTCGTCAGCGTCCTGATCGCCGCCGAGGTCGACGGCCAGCGGCTCACCGATGAGCAGATCCTCGCCGAGACACTGCTGATCCTCATCGGCGGCGACGAGACCACCCGCCACACGCTGTCGGGCGGGACCGCCGAACTGAGCAGGCATCCCGATCAGTGGCAGGCTCTACGCGATGATCCCGAGTTGCTGCCCGGCGCGGTCGAGGAGATGCTGCGCTGGACCTCGCCGATCAAGAACATGTGCCGAACCCTGACCGCCGACACCGACTTTCACGGCACCGCGCTGCGCGCCGGCGAGAAGATGCTGCTGCTGTTCGAATCGGCGAACTTCGACGAGACGGTCTTCGACGATCCTGATGTGTTCCGCATCGACCGCGCCCCCAACAACCACGTCAGCTTCGGGTTCGGCACGCACTTCTGCCTGGGCAATCAACTGGCCCGCCTGGAGCTGACGGTCATGACCCGGCGGGTGCTGGCGCGAATGCCGGATCTGCGGCTTGCCGAGGGTGTCGAGCTGCCGCTGCGGCCCGCCAACTTCGTCAGCGGGCTGGAAGCCATGCCCGTCGAATTCACCCCGACCGCACCGATTTCGCGCTGAGGGTTCTTGCCGTGGCGGTGCTTCGCTTCATTTGGCAACGGGTGCTGGCGTTCGACCGGATCGGCTCACGGATTCCGCAGCTCATCCAGATCTGGTTGGTGGAACTGTTTTTCGCACTGCCGCTGGCCTTCTTCATCGGCAAGGCCATCGACATCCACGGCGCGTTCGGGGTGCCGGGCACAGGGGAGTCGATGCCGGGCACCTTCTGGGGCGCGCTCGTGGTCGCGCTGATCGCCGGGTTCTTCTTCGTGCGCTCACTGGTCAAACCACGTGTCGTGCAAGGCTCTTGGGCGCCTGTGGTCCGCGCCGACATCGGTGATTTCACCCTGTATGCGGCCAACAATCAGGCTCGGGTCAACTACGTCTACCTGAGCAGCCACCCGTCCTACGCCCTGCTGCTTCTGCTGACCGCTCCTATTCCGGCGGTCATGGTCGCCGCCACCGCCAACCAGGGCGACAGTACGTTCTACTGGCGCGTCACCGGGATCGTCGGGCTGATCATCCTCGGCTGCATGGCGTGCGCGCGGGTATTGGCTTGGTACGTCTTCAGATTCGGCCGCAAAGAACTCGACGATCAGCTGTCCGGGTTGCCGGTGTCACCGCGGCGGCTGTCCTGGGAGATCGCCTGGAAGCCGGTGCTGATGCTGATGGTGCTGATGTACGGCATCGTCTGCATCCCGCTGGGCTGGATGTGGCTGGCCGAAAAGCGGACGATCGCGCACCTGCCCGAGGTCACCGTCGCGGACGCCGAAACTCACGTCGGCGACTATCGGCGGGTGGAAGGTCGGACGGCGTCGGAACCCGTGTATTGGGCGCCGCGCGGGACGGGACGTGGCGGCAACAACTACGCGGGTGCCGGCATTCTGGTCGACCTCGACGGCGGTGGGCAGGCGCTGTTGCTCGCGGAATCGATGTCGGTGCCCGACTTCCGTGGCGTCATGAAAGACGCCGGCGACGGCCGGCTGCACGCCACCGGCAAGGTGATCGACCAGATCACCGACGACCAACGCACGTACTACGGGTTCGACCCGGATGATTTCGCCGCACCACCGCCAGGCGGGCGCGTCATGGTCCTGCTGTCCTACCCCTAGTCACGCCGATGCGCCGCAGCGGAGCGAGGCGCTGAGAAGTGGCTACATCGGACCTAGTACTTGAGGGGGTCGCCGGTGACTCGCACGTCGGCGGCTTCTCGCGGGTGATGGGCGGCGTGCACCGGATGCATCAGCACCGGATGGCGGCAGTGCGCGCAGGACTGCGGCTGCCGGCGATCCGACGAGACCGTCAGGTGCCGACACGTGGCACACCGCACGATGTACGCCCCGCCGATCCAGTTGAGCAATCCGAGATAGATGGCGGCGGTCGCCGCGGTGCCCAGGACGACGATGACCGCGATGGTGAGAACTTCATAAACCGTCATGTCAAACCTCCAATTGACGGCGGTAACCCAGGCTAACTCCGCGGGGTTTGCATCCGGTGTGGATTGCCTGCTGAAATGCCGAGTGTGGGGACCCTGGCGACCCTGTCGCGGCAGTGCTGGCTGTTCGCCGTCGGTTCCTCCTTCTTCGCGCTGGCGACCCTGCCCGGTTTCTCGACGGTTGCCGGTGCCGGTGCGGCCAACTGGTTGTGCTTCATCGGATCCTGGTTCTTCACCGCCGCTGCCTGGATGCAACTCATGCTGTCGGCACCGCCCCAGAGGCTGGAATGGCTCTCGGCGGCAATTCAATTCGCCGGAACGATCCTGTTCAACATCAGCACCGGCAGCGCGGTCTGGGCGCACGCCACCGGGGTGCGGCGCCACTATGTCTGGGCCCCGGATGCGCTGGGGTCCATCGCCTTCCTGGTCAGTGCGGCGCTCGGGGTGGCCGCGGCCACCATCGCGATAGGTCTGATCGCACTGGGCTCGCGGGACTGGCAGGCCGAGTGGATCAACATGATCGGCTCGATCGCCTTCGGCGCCTCCGCGGTGGGCGCGTTCGTGCGGCGCACCGGCATCACCGAGGACGAGCTGCTGGCCAACCTCGGCACCTTCCTCGGGGCGCTGTGTTTCCTGGGTGCGGCCCTGCTGGTCCTTCCCCGTTTTCGCAAAAGGGCACCTGCGCTGCGAGAATCAGGGCCGTGAACAACCAAGACTTCCGCAATGTCGCCATTGTGGCGCACGTCGACCATGGCAAGACCACGCTGGTGGACGCCATGTTGCGGCAGTCCGGTGCCCTGACCCACCGCGGCGACGACACCATCGAACGCCTGATGGATTCCGGTGACCTGGAGAAGGAAAAGGGCATCACGATCCTGGCGAAAAACACCGCTGTGCACCGTCATCACCCCGACGGTTCCATGACCGTGATCAACGTCATAGACACCCCCGGCCACGCCGACTTCGGCGGTGAGGTGGAGCGCGGGCTGTCCATGGTCGACGGGGTGCTGCTGCTGGTCGACGCCTCGGAGGGGCCGCTGCCCCAGACCCGGTTCGTGCTGCGCAAGGCGCTGTCCGCGCACCTGCCGGTGATCCTGGTGGTCAACAAGACCGACCGGCCCGACGCCCGCATCGCCGAGGTCGTCGAGGAAAGCCACGACCTGCTGCTCGACGTCGCCTCCGATCTTGACGAGGAAGCGCAGGCGGCCGCCGAGAAGGCGCTCGACCTGCCCACGCTCTACGCGTCGGGCCGTGCGGGCATCGCCAGCACCACCCAACCGGCCAACGGCGAGAACCCCGACGGGGAGAACCTCGACCCGCTGTTCGACGTGCTGCTCGAGCACATCCCGCCGCCGCAGGGCGATCCCGAGGCGCCGCTGCAGGCGCTGGTGACCAACCTCGACGCGTCGGCATTCCTGGGCCGGCTCGCCCTGATCCGCATCTACAAGGGCCGCATCAAGAAGGGCCAGCAGGTGGCCTGGATGCGTGACGTCGACGGCCACCCCGTGATCACGAACGCCAAGATCACCGAGCTGCTGGTCACCGAGGGCGTCGAACGCACCCCGACCGACGAGGCCGTCGCGGGGGATATCGTCGCGGTTGCGGGCATTCCCGAGATCATGATCGGCGACACCCTCGCCGACACCGACCACGCACACGCACTACCGCGCATCCACGTCGACGAGCCCGCGATCTCGGTGACGATCGGCACCAACACCTCACCCCTGGCCGGTAAGGTGTCCGGTCACAAGCTGACCGCGCGAATGGTCAAGTCCCGCTTGGATTCCGAACTGATCGGCAATGTGTCCATCAAGGTCGTCGACATCGGCCGCCCGGACGCGTGGGAGGTCCAGGGCCGTGGTGAGCTCGCGCTGGCCGTGCTCGTGGAGCAGATGCGGCGCGAAGGCTTCGAGCTGACCGTCGGCAAGCCGCAGGTGGTCACCCGCACCGTCGACGGCAAGCTGCACGAGCCCTTCGAGGCCATGACGATCGACTGTCCCGAGGAGTTCGTCGGTGCCATCACGCAGCTGATGGCCGCCCGCAAGGGCCGCATGGAAGAGATGACCAACCACGCGGCCGGCTGGGTGCGGATGGACTTCATCGTGCCCAGCCGCGGACTCATCGGATTCCGCACCGATTTCCTGACGCTGACCCGTGGCACCGGTATCGCCAACGCGGTGTTCGACGGCTACCGGCCGTGGGCGGGGGAGATCCGCGCCCGGCACACCGGATCGCTCGTCTCCGACCGTGCCGGCCAGATCACCCCGTTCGCGATGATCCAGCTGGCCGACCGCGGGCAGTTCTTCGTCGAGCCCGGGCAGGACACCTACGAGGGGCAGGTCGTCGGAATCAATCCGCGCGCCGAGGATCTCGACATCAACATCACCCGCGAGAAGAAGCTCACCAACATGCGGTCCTCGACCGCCGATGTGATGGAGACGCTGGCGCGTCCGCTGGAACTCGACCTCGAGCAGGCGATGGAGTTCTGCGCGGCCGACGAGTGCGTCGAGGTGACTCCGGAGATCGTCCGGGTCCGCAAGGTGGAGCTGGACGCCACCAGCCGGGCCAGGGCCAAGTCCCGAGCCAAGCAGCAGGGCTGACCCGGGCCTATCGCTACTCTGATGGGCGTGCCGGACAGACGACGCAGCCTGCAAGCCCTGGCTGTGTTCGGGTCGGTGCTGGTCACGGCCGCGTGTACGGTCAGTCCGCCGCCCGCTCCGCAGAGCACCGAGACCACGAATGCACCGCCGCCGCCACCGGCCCGGGCCACCCAGATCATCATGGGCATCGACTCGATCGGCGCCGGCTTCAACCCGCATCTGCTCTCGGATCAATCGCCGGTCAACGCCGCCATCAGCGCGCTGGTCCTGCCCAGTTCGTTCCGGCCGGTGCCCGACCCGACCACGTCGACCGGCTCGCGCTGGGAGATGGACCCCACGCTGCTGGTCTCGGCCGAAGTGACCAACCAGAACCCGTTCACCGTCACCTACAAGATCCGTCCCGAGGCGTCCTGGACCGACAACGCCCCGATCGCCGCCGACGACTTCTGGTACCTGTGGCGCCAGATGGTCAGCGAGCCCGGCGTCGTCGACCCGGCGGGCTACGACCTGATCACCGGCGTGCAGTCGATCGAGGGCGGCAAGACCGCGGTGGTCACCTTCTCCCAGCCATACCCCGCGTGGCGGGAGCTGTTCAACGATCTGCTGCCCGCCCACATCGTCAAGGACGTGCCCGGCGGCTTCCCGGCCGGCCTGGCCCGCGCGCTGCCGGTGACCGCCGGCCAGTTCCGGGTGGACAACATCGACCCGCAGCGCGACGAGATCCTGCTGGCGCGTAACGACCGGTTCTGGGGGCCGCCCGCCCATCCCGATCAGATCCTGTTCCGCCGAGCGGGTGCGCCTGCCGCCCTGGCCGACTCGATCCGCAACGGTGACACGCAGGTGGCGCAGGTACACGGCGGTGCGGCGGCGTTCGCGCAGCTGTCGGCCATCCCCGATGTGCGTACGGCGCGCATCGTCACCCCGCGGGTCATGCAGCTGACCCTGCGGGCGGTCGAGCCGAAGCTATCGGATCCGGCTGTGCGCAAAGGAATTTTGGGCCTGCTCGACGTGGATCTGCTCGCCGCGGTGGGTGCCGGCAGCGACAACACCGTCACCCTGGCCCAGGCCCAGGTCCGTGCGCCCAGCGATCCGGGCTATGTGCCCACCGCGCCGCCCGCACTGGGTCCGCAGCGGTCGCTCGAGCTGCTCGAGCAGGCCGGCTTCCAGATCGACCGCACCCCAACCGAATCGCCGGTGCAGCCGCCACCGTCGGCCGGATCACGCACTGCCACACCGCAGCCCGGCCCGCCGGAGATCACTCGCGGACGGATCAGCAAGGACGGCGAGACGCTGTCGCTGGTGATCGGGGTGGCCGCCAACGACCCGACCGCCGTGGCCGTCGCCAACACCGCGGCCGATCAACTGCGCAGTGTCGGCATCGCTGCGACCGTGCTGGCGCTCGATCCGCCGGTGCTGTATGGGGATGCGCTGGTGAACAACCGAGTCGACGCGATCGTCGGCTGGCATGCCGCGGGCGGTGACCTGGCCACCGTGCTCGCGTCCCGCTACGGGTGCCCGGCCTTACAGGCGACCGCCGTGCCGACAGCCCCGCCCGCCACGCCCTCCACCACATCGTCGACGCCGTCATCGAGCCCGTCGCCCGGCCCGGCCACCACGACGCAGACGTCCCCGCCGGTGCCGGTGCCCGACTCCGGCGCGCTGGTGCAGGCGCCCTCGAACCTCACCGGCATCTGCGACCGCAGCATTCAGCCCAATATCGATGCGGCCCTTGATGGTTCGGCAAAGATCGACGACGTGATCAATCTGGTCGAACCCCGGCTGTGGAACCTGTCGACGGTATTGCCGATCCTGCAGGACACCACCATCGTCGCGGTGGGTCCCAGCGTGCAGAACGTGAGCCTGACCGGCGCGGTGCCGGTCGGCATCGTCGGTGACGCCGGCCGCTGGGCCAAGGCCGCCCAGTAGTCCTATTCCGCGGACGCGGCCTTGTGCGCGCGCTTCGAGCCGGCGACCGAACCCTTCTTGGTTACTGACTTGTCGTTGTCGGCAACAGTTTTCGTCGGCTTCGTGGTCTTGGCAAGGCGGGAGGTTGCCCCGGCCGGGGGCGGGACCGTCGGGATCGGCCGGGTGGTCACCCCTGGACCGTTGGTGAGGTCGGCGTACACCCGCGCCCGCCCCGTGTCGATCTTGAATGCGAGGTCGGACACGGCGGCGGTGACAGCCTGCTGGATCGGTGCACGACCAGCGGTCAATGCGCTGACGACATCGCCGGTTTGCGCGAGTGTCGATGCGAAGGCCGTCGCCCCGGCCACGGCGCCGCCGAGCATTGTCAGTGGCCCTTGCACCAGCGCTTGAGCGGCGATCTGATAGCCGGCAACAAGTGCGTCCTGGGATGCGGTGAAGGTCCTTTCGAGGGTGGCTTGTAGCCCGAAGCCGCCGAAGGGAGTGCGCGATGCCGTCAGCAGGCTGAAGGTGTTGGTGATCGGCACCTGGATGGCGAGCAGCGCGACGCCGAGCGCCTGGGCGGGGTCCTGGCCGGCCTGCAATGCCCTGACAAGCGCAACTGGGCTGGAGATCAGCCCCTGGCCCAGTCCGACGAGGCCCCAGCCGGTGAACGGCGCGTAGGTCGGGTCGGGTGCGGGCGTGTTCGGTCCCAGGCAGTAGGTCTCGCACTGCTGGGTGCTGCCGACCAGGATCGGTGTCGCGGCGAGCAGGTCGCCCAGCACGTTGATGCCGATCTGGTAGGGGATCGCGCCGAACGCCGGCACGGTGAGGTCGGTGAGCTGGATTTCGGGTAGGTGCACCGACGCGATCCGGACGTCCTGGCTCGGGCTCAGTGGACTGACCGCGATGACGGCTGCCCCGGCGAGCGCGATGCTGGTCTTGTGGAGCGCGTTGATTGCTGCAGGCATTTCAAGCCCCTTCCCCCGAACTGTACCGACCAGCGAAAACTACCTGAGAGCACACTGAGAAAAGGGGAAATCCGCCTTTGCGGAGCGAGTTTTTTGAAGGCGCAATGACTGCCCCGGGAGACGAGCTGCGGCTTTTGGCAGGTCGGGTCAGTCGGAGGACGAGTCCGAGCTGGCGCCGGGCTTCGAATCCCGGGCCGAACCCGCCGTAGAGCGTGTCGACCCCGACGACGCCTTGGTGTTGCTGTGCGCTTTGGTGGACGTCGTGGTCGACCTCGATGCCGTCGGGGTGGGCCGGAGTGCGATGGCCACCTGCGGCGTCTCGACCTGCTTGCGACCCGATTCGCCCTCGCCTGTGCCCTCGCGGCTCGGACGTGCCGACCCGCCCGTCGCGGGCTTCGGGGTCTCGGCACCGGTGACCTGCTCGACCAGGCGCTTGGCCGCGGTCGGCGGCACCGCCGGTGCCTGCCGGCCATAGAGGACGTCTCGGATCCCGTCGAGGATGATCAGCCCGGGGCCGAAGAACGCCTTGATGGCCGCCTTGACCGTGTCCAGTGCGCCAGTGATGTTCCCGTTGAGCAGGTCCACCACCGCGACGATGACGAACTCGGGGACCCTGATGATGACCTGGACGAGTGCGACGGAGGCCTCGACGACCTTCCCGCCGAGATACGAAGTGTCGGCGACGAGGCCGTTCAACACCTGCACCACGTCAGAGCTGGCGACCGCAGAAGCAAAGCCGGTGCTGGCGGCGAGCGAAGCCGCGTTGGGGGACTCGATGAACGGCGCGACCACGGGCTCGGGCCGGTAGGCCGTTTGCTCGGGTGCGGCCGCCGCGACCACCACATCGGGGCCGATCGCCGAGGCGACCTCGCGGCTGATGCGGTCGGCGTCGGCGGCCAGTGCGGCGAGGATCTGCGCCAGCGCCGGGCCGAGATTCGATACCGGCAACTGCGGCGTCAGGGCGCTGAGCAGTGACTTGTCGGACGGGCTGAGCAGGTCGGGACTGGTCGACAACTGGGTGGTCGAGATCTGCATATCCCTGGATGGGGGCGCGAGGGGGTTTGCGACGACCACAGTGGCCGCCACCAGCGCCACTCCTGTGGTGAGGAATGGCCCCAAGGCCCGTCGCATGCCGTCTCCCTCCGCTGTTTGCGGCATAGCTAATGCAGAACGATACCTGAGAGGAGGCTGATAAGGCTAAAGACTCTTCCTGAGAATTTTTGCCAATCTGTTCGCCGGCGTCGTTGCCTGACCTGGAGAAAGTCCTTGCGGGCCAGGCAAATCCGTTCGTCTGGGTGATGTCGGCTCACCTGAGGGTCTTCGCGCCCGCAAATATCGCAATATCGCGATGCGCGTGGGGCTCCTGTGACGGGCGTCACCCGATAGGTACATAGCCCGATACAGCGCCAGCAAATATTGTCCAGTTCGTCACCCGGCGCGGGGCCCGCCGAGGGCACCGGCCTTCTGATAGACCAACCACCGCATCTCGATCGGGCGCTCCGCGCGGGGCACGTCGAAGACGTCCTGGCCGCTGACCCAATCGGCATACCAGCTGGTGGGAGGCCATGACTCGGCCGGCAGATGGCCCTTCTCGTAGTCGTACACCGACTCGTCGGACACCAGTGTCAGCGGAAAACCGGCCAGCGCGCCGGACATCTGGGATTGGGTGAAGATCGTCGTGTAGCACTGCTGGCCCAGCTGAAGAGCACCCTCGTCGGGCGTGTAGTCCCGGTGCGCGACGAACGCGTTGAACACCAGCAGGCCGCTGGGGGCCAGGCACTGCGAGGCCAGGTCGAAGACTCCGCGCAGCTGATCCGCCGACCGGAAGTCGGACACCACCTCGGACAGCAGGATCAGCTGGTAGTCGCGACGCAGGTCGTCCAGAGTCGCGAAGATGTCGCGCTGCAATACCCGGACCGTCAGCGATTCCTTCTGTGCCCCGACGAGGATGGTCTCGGCGAATGACGGCGTCATCTCCACCGCGTCGACAGGATGACCGCGCCTGGCCAGCGCCAGCGCATTGCGTCCGGTCCCCGCGCCCAGGTCGAGGATCGGAAACGAGGCGGGGTCGGCGGCTTCGCCGGCCAGCGTCCACACCCGAGCGTCGGGTTCGGAGCCGAACAGCGGTGGTTCCCGCGTGGCGATCCAGTTCTCGTACGCGCCCTCGACTGACCACCAGCGGCACTTCACGTGGTAATTCACCACCATGCCGACTGGCGCTTCGTAGCTGATCACGATCTCCGACCGCGGTGACGCGGCGAAGGCCTCGCCCAGCTGGTCACGCAGGATGTTGCGCAGGTTGTCGATCTGCTCGTCGGTGAACCCCCGGCCCAGGCTGTCGAAAAGACCCGTGCACATCGCCACATATTCTTCGAGCATTCCGGGCACCGCGGGCACGCTGATCTCGCCGGTGGCGATCGCACGCCGGTGTAGTCGGCGGGCCATTGCTTGTCGAAGCGGCGAGTTTTCCACCACGTCCTTCTACCTGATGCGGCGGCCGTTGTCAGGGGTCGCTGAGAAACCGTTTCCCGGCGAGCACTGGTCAGAAGTGGGTGGGCTGTTTCGAGAATGGGTCATCATCTTCGAAATTGGGAATTCATTCTGCAGTCGATGCTATCCAGAAACATTGATGCTCATGCACTTTCACTGGAAATCCGTCCATTGTCGGTTCCCGGGCCATTTCCCGCCGATATAGTCAATTGATGTCGGATGCCGACGAAGATGTCGAAGTTCGTTCTGCGCCAATGTTTACCGCGCCGACAATTTGGCAGCGGCTGGCGCCGTTCGCCATTCCGATCGCGGCGATCGCACTGGCCATATCGGTGTGGGCGATGGTGCGCGCATCGGCGGACGACGCCAATGCCGTTGCGCTACCCGGTGATCCGAAGGCGCGGGTGTGCAACGCGTTCGAGATGGTGGCCACCATGCAGGCACGCAATGCTCTGCCGGCCCCTGACGCGAGCCTGGCGATGCTCGGTGCCGGTGACTACCTCCTTCGTCAGCTCGACGCCAATACCCCGGTCCGTCTTGCCGATGCGATCCGGTCGTTCGCCCGCGATTTGCAGGATGTCGGGATGAACGCGCTGGCGGGTGTGCCGTACAGCGATCCACGCCAGGCCGCCCGGCAGGCCGAGGGCGACTTCGACCGCAAGCAGGTCGCCGACCTCTGCAAGTGAGGTCAGTGCAGTGCCGCGTGGTCGGCGCGCCTCGTGAGTCGGCGGTCGAGCAGATGGGCCGCGGTCGCCGCGACGGCGAACACGATCAGCAGCCACAGCGGCGGGCGGGCCAGCTCCCACACGAACAGCGCCGCCCACGTCGGCGCGCCCTGGGTGATCGCCAGGACGCCCGCGGCGCAGGCCAATGACACCGCGGGCACGCTGACCGTCAACGGCGTCCAGGTGTTCACCGCCACCGCCACCACCGAACCCATTGCCGCGCCGGTCGCCAGCGCGGGGGTGAGCATGCCGCCGACGGCGCCGGCGCGGAGGAACAGCGCGGTCAGCATCGGCTTGAGCAGCAGGATGACCGCGGCCGACGCGAGGGTCAGCCCGTCGGCGACGCTCACGGTCAGCACGCTCTTGCCGTTGCCCGGCAGTTCGGGCCACCAGTGCGAGAGGACGCCGATCAGCAGTCCGGCGCCGGCGACCGCCGGAATCAACAGCCACGAGTCACCGACCCGACGAGCTCTGGCGGAGTCCATCAGCCGGTTGAATCCCCGGCCCACCGCGAGCGCCACCGGGGCGAGCAGGACGGCGAACCCGGTCAGCAGATAGGACAGTTCCGGGTTGGGCCAGTGCAGAGGAACTTCGAGGTGGGTGACCGGAGCGGCCACCGCCACCGCGATGCTCGACGTGATCAGTGCCGTGCCGACGATTCGCAGACTCCAGCTGCGCAGCACGATCTGGATTGCGAACAGGGCGCCGCCCATCGGCACGCTGTACACCGCCGCCAGACCCGCACCGGCTGCGCAGCCGAGCAGAATCCGGCGGTCCTGCGGAGTCAGCGTCCACCGAGACGTGCCCAAATCGCCGAGGGCGGCCGCGAATTGCCGAGGCGCACCCTCCCGGCCAAGAGACGCGCCGGCTCCGACGAGCAGCACTTGAAGTCCGGCGTCGATGGTCAACGTCAACCGCTGCATCGGACCGGGCGCGTCGATGGCGTCGGTGAGCGACGGCACCCGCGTCCGCCTGCGAAGCAGCCACCAACCCAGGCCGGCCAGGGTGCCACCGATCATCGGGCCGACCGCCCGTCGCACCGGGCTCGACCCGGTGACACCGTCGAGCAGCGTTCCGAAGCTGTAGTGATAGGTGAGGTGCTCGACGGCGTGCAGCACCAACGTCGTCGCAGCCCCGGCGAGACCGGCCAGCAGACCGATCGCCAAAACCGCGCAGCCGAACTCCAGGTCGCGCCGGTTCACGGGCCGAATCTATGCCACCGGCAACGGTAGGGTGACCCTCGTGGCTTCGCAGGAGACTCCGCGGTTGTTGTTCGTGCACGCCCACCCCGACGACGAGACGATGAACAACGGCGTCACCATTGCCCGCTACGTCGAGCGCGGAGCCGAGGTCACCGTCGTCACCTGCACCCTCGGCGAAGAGGGCGAAATCATCGACGAGCGGTGGCTGGAACTGGCAGTCGATGCGGCCGACCAGCTCGGCGGCTATCGGATCTACGAATTGACGACCGCCCTGCAGACGCTCGGCCTGCCCGGGCCGCGGTTCCTGGGCGGCGCGGGCCACTGGCGTGACTCGGGTATGCCCGGCACCCCCGAGCGCGGCCACACCAAGTTCGTCGACGCCGACTTCGACGAAGCCGTCGGCCTTTTGGTCGCCATCATCGACGAACTGCGTCCGCACGTCGTGGCCACCTATGACCCCGGCGGCGGCTACGGCCACCCCGACCACATCCAGACCCACCGCATCACCACCGCCGCCGTCGCCGCCGCGACGTGGAAGGTGCCGAAGTTCTACTGGGGTGGCATCGGCGCCACCGCTTTTCGCGAGGCCGGCAATGCACTGAGCGACTCCGATGTGCTGGCCGACTGGATCCGGCCCCCCGCCGACGTCGTGTTCGGCTTCACCGACGACCAGATCACCGCCGTCATCGAGGCACCCGAACATGTCGACGCCAAGGTCGATGCCATCGCCGCCCACGCCACCCAGATGCTGGTCGGTCCGACCCGGCGGGCCTTCACCCTGTCCAACAAGGTCGTCCTGCCGGTGCTGTCCGCCGAACACTACGTCCTCGTCGAGGGCACGGCGGGTCCCACCGATGAGCGTGGTTGGGAGACCGATCTTCTGGCCGGTCTCGACCTCGGGCAGTAGACGGGGTTGAAGCAGCCGCCCGCCTCCGTCGAGGTCACCGAAGACCCGGGCACGACCGATCCGGCACTCCGCGCGGTGGTGCTGGCGCTGTTGGCCGTCGACGGTGTCCTATCGGCAGTGGCCGGAGCGCTGCTTCTCCCGTTCTACCTCGGCGCGGTGCCGTTCCCGATCAGCGCCCTCGTCAGCGGTCTGGTGAATCTCGCCCTGGTGTGGGCAGCCGCCCACTGGGCGGTTTCCGCGCGCCTGGCGGCACTGCCGTTGCTGACGTGGTTGATCACCGTCGCCGCGTTGACGCTCGGCGGCCCAGGCGGTGACATCGTCTTCGGCGGCCCCGGCGTGATGGCCTATTCGGTGCTGGCGTTCCTGGCGCTGGGTGCCGGGCCGCCGGCATGGTTCCTGTGGCGGCGCAACCGATCCAGCTAGTCGCCGCCCTTGTCCGCCTTCGGGCCGTGGCTGCGTGCCGAGCCGCCCGTCGACTTCTTGCCGGTGTCGCTGCCGGCCTTGGTGCTCTTGCCGGACGACGGCTTGCTGCTGTCGGCCTTGACGGTCTTCGAGGCGCTCGGCGTGCCGGCAGCCGCGGCGACGACCGGCTCATCGGGTGTATCGACCGTGTCCGTCGTGTCTTGAGATTGCTTGGCGGCCTGCGGCCGGGCGGAGTGACCCGTTCCGGAGGTCTTGGTCGTCGCGGTCTTCTCCATGGCCGCGGCCGAACTCGCCGCACCGGCGGGCGCCTTCGTTGCGGCGAACGGCAGCGGCGGCAGCGGCGGCAGCGGGATCGGGAACCAGGCCAGACTCCAGAAGTAGGCGATCTCCTGCTGGGTCACGACGCTGAGCCCGACCCGGGCGGTGTTCAAAACGGCGGTCAGGCCGTCACGCCACACGGTCGGGTTCCAGAAGTCGTTGACCACCGGATCGAGGAAGTCGTAGACGAAGCTGTCGACCACCGGGAGCGTGAAATTCGGGTACCAGATGTAGATCTGATCGTTGATGAGATAGCCGAACGGAACCCATCCGAGGAGCCAGGGGCCAAGTTCCAGCGACATGTAGTTCGCCCAATACCTGGCAACGCCGTAGACCTGGTCGATGATGTTCGACGCGGTGTTGTTCGCTGTCGCCGACTTCTGGGCCTGGGGTTGCTGAGCCGGTGCGACCGGGTCGGCCGCACCGAGCGCGGCAGCGGCGGTATTGACCTGATTGACCAGCGGCGCCGTCGCGGCGGAGAGGCGCACGGAATCCGCCGTGATCGAGGCTGGGGCCGATGGCTGCACCGGTGCGATCGCCATGGTTCCGACGACCATCGCCGCCGCACCTGCCATCAGAGAGGAACGGATGGACACGGTCATGGCTAAACCCCCAACTCGGATTGCAGCTAACAATGACAACTTACGTTGCGGGCAGTGCAGTGTTACAAATTTCTTTGCCGTGTTTGCACGTTTGTGACCCGCTGAGACACGCGACCACGCCGCTTAATGCGGGTACTACTGTGTGGACCATGTCCGTCACCCGAGTTTCAGATTGTGAGACGCGCGGATGATTTCCCAGCTGTCGACGGTTACCGGGGAGTGGCCCTGAACTCGCAGCCCAGCAGTCCGCTGCCCATGCCGGTGATTCCGGCGCGGTCTGAAGCTCCCTCGCCTGCCGCGATGAGACGCGTCCTGCGTCGTGCGCGCGACGGGGTCGCGCTCAATGTGGACGAAGCCGCGATCGCGATGACCGCGCGCGGCGAAGACCTCGCCGAACTGTGTACCAGTGCGGCCCGGGTGCGCGACGCCGGTCTGGAATCGGCAGCCCGCCGCGGCGCGACGGGCAGGCTTCCGATCAGCTACTCGCGCAAGGTGTTCATCCCGGTGACCCACCTGTGCCGGGACACCTGCCACTACTGCACGTTCGTCACGGTGCCCGGCAAGCTGCGCGCGCAGGGCCGCGGCATGTACATGGAGCCCGACGAGATCCTCGACGTTGCGCGGCGCGGTGCCGAATTGGGTTGCAAGGAAGCCTTGTTCACCCTCGGTGACCGTCCGGAGGCGCGCTGGCCCGAGGCCAAGCAGTGGCTCGACGAACGGGGCTACGACTCCACCCTGGACTATGTGCGGGCGATGGCGATCCGCGTGCTCGAGGAGACCGGGCTGCTGCCGCATCTGAACCCCGGCGTGATGAGCTGGTCGGAGCTGTCGCGGTTGAAGCCGGTGGCGCCGTCGATGGGCATGATGCTCGAGACGACGTCACGCCGGCTATATGAGACCCGCGGTGCCGCTCACTATGGCAGTCCCGACAAGGATCCCGTGGTGCGGTTGCGCACGTTGGATGACGCCGGCCGGCTGTCGATCCCGTTCACCACCGGTCTGCTGGTCGGTATCGGGGAGACGCTGACCGAGCGCGCCGAGACCATTCACGCAATCCGGCGCTCGCACAAGGAATTCGGCCACGTCCAGGAAGTGATCGTGCAGAACTTCCGGGCCAAGGACCACACCGCGATGGCCGCGGTGCCCGACGCCGGCATCGACGACTTCCTGGCCACCCTGGCGGTGACCCGCCTGGTGATGGGGCCCAAGGTGCGCATTCAGGCCCCGCCGAACCTGGTGTCCCGCCAGGAGTGCCTGGCCCTGATCGGAGCGGGCGTCGATGACTGGGGCGGGGTGTCGCCGCTGACACCCGACCATGTCAATCCCGAACGGCCCTGGCCGGCGCTCGATGATCTCGCCGCGATCACCGCCGAGGCCGGCTACGACCTGGTGCAGCGACTGACGGCGCAGCCGCAGTATGTGCAGGCCGGCGCGGCGTGGATCGATCCCCGGGTGCAGGGCCATGTCGAGGCACTGGCCGACCCGGATACCGGTTTCGCGCTCGACGTCAATCCGGTGGGCCGCCCGTGGCAGGAGCCCGACGAGGCCACCGAGTCGCTGGGCCGCACGGATCTGCATACCGCGATCGACAGCGAGGGCCGGCTGACAGAGACCCGCAGCGATTTGGGCAGCGCGTTCGGCGATTGGGAGTCGATCCGCGAGAAGGTGCATGAGCTCGCCGCCCGCGCGCCGGAACGGCTCGACACCGATGTGCTGGCCGCGTTGCGCTCCGCTGAGCGCGATCCGGCCGGATGCTCGGACGACGAGTACCTGGCTCTGGCCACCGCTGACGGTCCTGCGATGGATGCTGTTGCCGCACTGGCAGATTCGCTGCGCAAGGATGTTGTGGGTGACGACGTGACGTTCGTCGTGAACCGCAACATCAACTTCACCAACATCTGCTACACCGGGTGCCGGTTCTGTGCGTTCGCGCAACGCAAGGGTGACGCCGACGCCTACTCGCTGTCGACGCAGGAGGTCGCCGACCGCGCCTGGGAGGCGCATGTCGCGGGCGCCACCGAGGTGTGCATGCAAGGTGGTATCGATCCCGAGTTGCCGGTCACCGGGTACGCCGATCTGGTGCGCGCGGTCAAGGCGCGGGTGCCGTCCATGCATGTGCACGCGTTCTCTCCGATGGAGATCGCGAACGGAGTCACCAAGAGCGGCTTGAGCATTCGCGATTGGCTGACCGCACTGCGGGAAGCGGGTCTCGGCTCCATCCCCGGTACGGCAGCCGAGATCCTCGATGACGAGGTCCGCTGGGTGCTCACCAAGGGCAAGCTGCCCACCTCGATGTGGATCGAGGTGGTCACCACCGCACACGAGGTCGGTCTGCGGTCGAGCTCGACGATGATGTACGGGCATGTGGACACCCCGCGGCACTGGGTGGGCCACCTGAATGTGTTGCGCGACATCCAGGACCGCACCGGCGGCTTCACCGAATTCGTTCCGCTGCCGTTCGTGCATCAGAGCTCGC
The DNA here is from genome assembly GCF_013404075.1 of Mycolicibacterium vinylchloridicum. Lineage (GTDB taxonomy): Bacteria > Actinomycetota > Actinomycetes > Mycobacteriales > Mycobacteriaceae > Mycobacterium > Mycobacterium vinylchloridicum. The sequence goes on along the minus strand of NZ_JACBJQ010000018.1, from coordinate 2,315 downwards.
CGCTGTATCTGGCCGGCGGCGCGCGGCCGGGCCCGACGCACCGCGACAACCGTGCGGTTCACGCGTTGGCGCGAATCATGTTGCACGGCAGGATCTCCAACATCCAGACCAGCTGGGTCAAGCTTGGTGTGGAGCGCACCCAGGTGATGCTGACCGGTGGCGCCAACGATCTCGGCGGCACGCTGATGGAGGAGACCATCTCGCGGATGGCAGGTTCGGAGAACGGGTCGGCGAAGTCGGTGGAGGAGCTGGTCGCCATCGCCGAGGGCATCGGTCGCCCGGCCCGTCAGCGCACCACCACCTACACCGACCGCGCGGCCTGATTCAGCTCGTCAGGTTCTGCGCCTTCAGCCAGGTCAGTGCGACGTCGGCGACCTCTTGCCAGCCGTGGTCGAGGGTTGCTGAGCGAAGCGGTCCGACTTGATGCTCCGCGTATGCGGTATGACGTGCCCGGCGATTGTCGACGCAGCGACGGTGTCAGCACGCGATCTGCTGCTGTAGCTGGTTAATATACGTTTCGTCTAGTATCAGTAACCGCGCGGAACACCTGAGTGGAGTGGTACCGGGGACCGAAAAGTTAGGGCACACTGACTCGCCTACCCGGTTACCGGCATCGGATACTAGGCGTTCCCAGCGCCCGCGCTAGACACACAGCCACACCGAAGAACAGCCACACAGAGACGACAGACCGAGGAGAACCTCAGTGACGTACGTGATCGCCGAACCCTGCGTCGACATCAAGGACAAGGCATGTATTGAGGAATGCCCGGTCGACTGCATCTACGAGGGCGCTCGCATGTTGTTCATCCACCCCGACGAATGCGTCGACTGCGGTGCGTGTGAGCCGGTCTGCCCGGTCGAGGCGATCTACTACGAGGACGACGTCCCCGATCAGTGGTCGGGCTACACCCAGATCAACGCCGACTTCTTCGCCGAGCTCGGTTCGCCGGGCGGCGCCTCGAAGGTCGGGCAGACCGATAACGATCCGCAGTCGGTCAAGGATCTGCCGCCCAAGGAAGAGGACTGACGCCTCACATCCCGCTGCGTGTGCGGCGGCACCCCGTCTCGGCGGTGCTGCCCGTCTTTCCGTGGGACACCCTCGCTGAGGTGACCGCGACCGCGCGGGCGCACCCCGGCGGCATCGTCGACCTCTCGGTCGGCACCCCGGTGGACGAGGTGGCTCCGGTGATCCGGGAGGCCCTCGCCGCGGCCAGCAGTGCGCCGGGCTATCCGACGACAGCCGGCACGCCCGCGCTGCGCGCAGCGGCGGTGGCCGCGCTGCACCGCCGTTATGGCGTCACCGACCTGGCCGAGCACGCGGTGTTGCCGGTCATCGGCACCAAGGAGCTGATCGCGTGGCTGCCGACCCTGCTCGGGGTGGGAGCCGACGACGTGGTTGTGGTGCCAGAGCTGGCGTATCCGACCTATGAGGTGGGTGCGCGGCTGGCCGGCGCCAGGGTGATCCCGGCCGATTCGGTGACCCAGCTGGGTCCCGAGTCGCCCGCGGTGATGTTCATCAACTCGCCGAGCAACCCCACGGGCAAGGTGCTGGGCCGCGACCACCTGCGCAAGGTCGTCGAATGGGCCCGCGGACGCGGCACGCTGGTGGTCTCCGATGAGTGTTACCTGGGCTTGGCCTGGGAGGCCGAGGCGACTTCGGTGTTGCATCCGTCGGTCAGCGGTGGCGACCACACCGGTCTGCTGGCGGTGCACTCGTTGTCGAAGACGTCGTCGCTGGCGGGGTACCGCGCCGGGTTCGTCGCTGGTGACGCCGAAGTGGTCGCCGAGTTGCTGGCGGTGCGTAAACACGCCGGGATGATGGTGCCGACGCCGGTGCAGGCGGCGATGGTGGCCGCGCTCGACGACGATGCCCATGAACTCGAGCAGCGGCAGCGCTATGCACGCCGCCGCAATGTTCTGCTCGCCGCGATGAGGTCAGCGGGTTTCACCGTCGACGATTCCGAGGCGGGGCTGTATTTGTGGGCTACTCGCGGTGAGCCGTGCCGGACGACCCTGTCCTGGCTGGCCGAGCGTGGCATTCTCGTCGCTCCCGGGGAGTTCTACGGAGCCCGGGGTGCGCAGCACGTTCGGGTGGCTCTGACCGCGACCGACGAGCGAATCGCCGCCGCGGTGGAGCGGCTGGGCAGCTAGCCCAACCGCTCCACCAAAGCGGGGTCAGACGCTCGTCGTCAGTTCATGTTCCAGGGTTCGCCGTAGGTGGTGACGCTGTCACCGGCCTTGGAGATGAGCCGGGCGAAGGGGCGCAGGAGCACACCGCCGGCGGCACCGGTGACGGTGCCGTGGGCGTTGGCCAC
>NZ_JACBJQ010000179.1 GCF_013404075.1 Mycolicibacterium vinylchloridicum | reverse complement strand
ACCCGGCCCCCAACCACCCTTGAACTTTGCCCCGCCGATCGTCCCCAGCCCCCACCGCTGCCCGGATACAACGTCGCCCATAAGATCCAGCACAGGTCCGTAGCGAGCGTCACATGCCGCGTGGGCCAGGAATCGCACCTGGTCGGCCAGTGACCACCGGGTTTGCCCAAATGCGGAGAACCCCGGCCGAGTGACCTCGCTGGGTACCGCAGGCGTCGGGCCACCGGCCTCGGACAACACCGCCTCCACCTTGTCGGCCGCGGTCTGGTGAGCACCCAGCTGTTCCCACATCTGTTCGGCGGCACCGTTATCCGATGCGGTGATCGCGGCTCGCATGGTGCCATCCACCGCCTCGGCGCCGTCCTGGCGCAAAAGTGCCAGCGCGAGAGGCACTTTGATCGTCGACCAGGCCGGTCCCGACGACCACGCACCCAACGAATGAATTTGACCGGCTCCGCTGAGCGGCCCGTAGGCCAGACCGATGTCGGCCCCGACTGTGTTCTGCAACTCAGCGAAGGCAGCCGAGAGGTCGACGGCGGTCGATACGGGTTCGGGAGCGGGCGATGGAGCCTGCGGTTGCGCGGGCGCGGGGCCCGCTGTGGGCTCAGGGGTTTCGGCGGCGGCACGCTCGGTTCCGAATTGGTGTACAAGCCATGGGATTCCGCAGCCCAGTAGCGCGATTACCGCGGCGATCGCCACGACCACGCGCAGAACTCGCCCCGATCCTGATCGGTCTTGGGTCGGACGTTTCACGGCTCGGTGCCCGCCCGGACGGCGGGGATCCGGCGGCTGCGGTTCAGTAGACATAGACCACGGCATTGTTGCCACCACGGCAGGTCAGCACCTGTTCCATCGCACACGCCATCGCGTAGAACTGATGGGTTACCGGGCTGTAGACCTGCAGAATGCTGGGGAACTGCCCACTGCTGTTATTCACGGCATTCCCGACATTGAGCGCGAAAGGGCATGACGTCAAATCACTTCCGGCTGCAGTGTGTGCGTATCGTCCACCCGCAGGTGGACCACATTCCTTTGCGCCCGGCGGCGGTGTGGTGGCGGTCGGCGTTCGCGCAACAGCGGTGGAGGTTGTGGAATTAGTGACCGTTTCGGTGAATGTGCGAGGAGTCGAAGTGCGCGCGCTCGTGGCGGTCGTGGATGAAGTGTCGTGTTGGGTGAGGTTGATGATGGTGGCGATGATGGCGGCCACGGCGACGAGGGCCCCGATCGCCACCGCCGCCATTTTCAGGCCGCCCCCAGACGAGCTCGGCGCGGGCCGAGCCGGTGGCGG
>NZ_JACBJQ010000178.1 GCF_013404075.1 Mycolicibacterium vinylchloridicum | reverse complement strand
TGAACTTCCCCCGAGACCGTGGAGGCATCAACAATAGGGATCGAGATGCCAGAGAAACGGAAGAAGTACGACCGGGAGTTCCGTGAGGGTGCTGTCCGGATCGTCGAAGAGACGGGTAAACCAATTGCCCAGGTTGCGCGTGATCTCGGGGTGCACGAGGGCACGCTGGGCAACTGGGTGACACGTGCACGGGAGGCCCGCGAGGGGCGCGGCGAGCTGACTCGCGATGACCTCGATGAGCTCAAGCGGTTGCGCAGCGAGAACGCCGAGTTGCGGATGGAGCGCGATGTTCTCAAGCGATCCGTGGTCCTGTGGGTGAAGGAGGCGACGAAGTGAGCGTGGCACGCTTCATCGCCGACCAGAGGACCAAATACCGTGTGCCTCATACATTCACGTGTCTGCTGTTGGGTGTCGGTGTGTCGTGGTTCTACAAGTGGATCGGCCGTGCCGAATCTGCTGATGGAGTGCACACCGGCACCGATCGGCGCCGTGTCGCACTCGACGAGGCGGTCACCGCGGCGTTCGGCAAGGCCAGGGGCTTGCATGGGTCCCCGCGGCTGGTGGCTGACCTGCGTGATCTGGGCTGGGAGGTCTCGGAGAAGACGGTAGCCGATTCGATGCGCCGCCAGGGACTGGTCGCGCGCCGCATCAAGCGGCGCAGCGGGCTGACCCGCCAGGACAAGACGGCACCGAAGTTCCCTGACCTGGTCAAACGGGACTTCAGCGCGGCCGAGCCGAACTGTAGATGGGTGGGCGACATGACCGAGATCCCGACCGAGTGTGGTCAGAAGCTGTATCTGGCGACGGTGATCGACCTTTACAGCCGTCGGCTGCTGGGGGCGGCGATGGGCCTGCACCCGGATGCCGAGCTGGCGTGTGCAGCCATCACGATGGCCGTGGCGGCCCGAGGTGGCCGTCAGGCGATCTGGCGCGAGCAGGAGTCCGAGCGCCTCATTTTCCACACCGATCGCGGTAGCACCTATACCGCCAACAGTTTCACGACGTTGTGCCGGACGTTGGGGATTCGCCAATCGATGGGCCGTGTCGGGTCGTGTTTCGATAATGCCGCCGCGGAGGCGTTCTTCTCCTCGCTGGAATGGGAAGTGCTGTCCCGCAACCGGTTCCATGATACAGTTCACGCTCAGGCGGTGGTTATCGACTGGTGCTACACGTTCTACAATCACCAACGCCGGCACAGCTCCGCCGACGGGTTATCGCCCGTCAACTACGAGATCAGGGAATCCAAGACCAAGCCGCAAGCGGCATAAGGAACCCTCCACGATCTCGGGGGAACCCCA
>NZ_JACBJQ010000177.1 GCF_013404075.1 Mycolicibacterium vinylchloridicum | reverse complement strand
TGAACCGTCCTGGGTCTGGTGGAGATCGTGAACGCACCAGGAGGATGTTGTTGTGGCTGCGCCGAGGAAGTTTGACCCAGAGACCCGTGAGCGGGCGGTACGGATGTATCAGGACCGGATTTCCCAGACTGGGGATTCCAAGCGAGGGGCCCGCCGGTATGTCGGCGAGATCCTCGGAATCAATGAAGCTACGTTGCGCAACTGGGTAGAGAATCGCTACGGCAGCAGCGACTCGGCGGTTGTCGATGGGGCTGTGGATTCTTCTGCGGAATTGAAGTCGTTGCGCCGAGAGAACGCCGAGCTACGCAGGGCCAATGAGATTCTCAAGACGGCGACAGCGTTTTTCGCAGCGGCGGAGGTCGACCGCCGACTTCGGTGATCATCGATTACATCGATGCCCACCGTCACCAGTTCGGGGTCGACCCGATCTGCACCGTGCTCACCAGCTACGGCGTCAAGATCGCCCCGTCCACCTATTACGCGGCCAAAGCCCGCGGCCCGGTCAGCGACACTGCCTGGACCGAGGCGCACGCCGCCAATACCGTGCACCGGTTGTTTGTGTCCAACCGGCGGCTTTACGGGGGCCGCAAGATGTGGCACGCGATGAAACATGCAGGCCATGATGTGGGCCGTGACCAGGTCAGCCGGCTGATGGGCATCTGCGGGATCAGCGGAGCCGTTCGTGGCCGGCGGCGCACCACGGTCACCACGACCGCTGATCCGGGCGCACCGCGCCATCCCGATCTGATCGCCCGCCAGTGGGGTGCTCCGAGACGGCCTGATCAATGGTGGGTGGCCGATTTCACCTACACCTGGACCTTGGCGGGATTCGTCTATACCGCGTTCTGCGTGGATGTGTACTCACGCCGAATTCTGGGGTGGCGGGTGATGTCGACCAAGGCGACACCGCTCGTTCACAGCGTGCTCGAACAGGCTGTGTTCACCCGCCGCAGAACCGATTTCCGTTTTACGACAACGGGTTTGATCCATCACTCCGATGCCGGAAGTCAGTACACATCGCTGGTCTTCACCGATGCTCTGCATGACTCGGGAATCGCAGGATCGATCGGCTCGGTCGGTGATGCTTTGGACAATGCACTGATGGAATCAGCGATCGGTCTCTATAAGACCGAGTTGATCAATCGGGCCCAGTCCTGGACCGGGCGCGCCGAGGTGGAACGCGAAACCGCCGCCTGGGTGCATTGGTACAACACCACCCGCCTGCACTCGGCCCTGGGCTATCTCTCGCCCTCGGAGTACGAGGACCGGTACCGTCACACCGTCGCCTCAACAACAGAGGTGGCATAACCGAGGTCTCCATCCAGACCAGGACGGTTCA
>NZ_JACBJQ010000176.1 GCF_013404075.1 Mycolicibacterium vinylchloridicum | reverse complement strand
CGCGTTGACTCATCGGAAATGCGCGCGAAGGGCCGCGAAATTCGTCTTCGTTGCCTCACTGAAAATGCGCGCGTGCGGCGTGCCTGACTGATCAGACAGCTACGCGGTCGGTAGGCCCTGACGATGGGGTTGACATTGGCTGAGCGCAGGGCGGTTATCCAGGCGACGGCGATCCGCTATGACCGGGCCGACAAGCGGTCCAAGGGAGTGATTCTCGACGAGTTGTGTGCCACCACGGGTTGGCATCGCAGTCATGCCCGCAAGGCGCTCACCGCGGCATTGAAGCCCACCGTGATGTCGCCTCGATGTTCGCGACCGCCGAAGTACGGGCCAGAGGTCATCGCCGCGCTGACGGTGTGCTGGACGGTGCTGGACATGCCCGCCGGCAAGCGGTTGGCGCCGATGTTGAAGGAATTGGTGGCGGTCTTGCGGCATTTTCAGGAGTTGGTCATCGACGACGCCACTGCGGCGTCGTTGGTGTCGATGTCGGCGGCCACCATCGATCGAAGGTTGGCTCCTGAACGGCGCAAACACCAGCTCAGGGGACGTGCCACCACGAAGCCGGGGTCGCTGCTCAAGAGTCAGATCCCGGTCAGGACCTGGGCCGACTGGGATGACGACCGGCCCGGTTTCGTCGAGATCGATTTGGTCTCCCACGACGGAGGTTGCGCCTGGGGTCAGTTCGCCTTCACGTTGACCGTGACCGATATCTGCACCGGTTGGACCGAGAATCGCTCAATTCCCAGCAAGGCTGCGACATGTGTCTTCCGTGCACTGAAGGTCATCGTTGAACGGATGCCCTTCCCGATCCTGGGGGTGGACTCAGACAACGGAGCCGAGTTCATCAACACCCACCTACTGCAGTGGTGCGTGGATAACGAGATCACCTTCACCCGGGCGCGGCCGGGCAACAAGAACGACGGCTGTCACGTAGAGCAGAAGAATTGGGCGGTGGTCCGCACGGTGGTGGGCTATCACCGCTACACCACAGCGTCAGAGATGTTGTTACTCAACGAGATATGGCAGCTGCAGTCAAAATTGACCAACTACTATCACCCGCAGCAGAAACTGGTGTCGAAGGTCCGTCACGGCGCAAAGGTGACCAAGAAGCACGACACGGCGGCCACCCCGTTTCACCGCTTGATCAACCACCCGTTGATGGTCGATGAAGACCGGATCGTCGCGCTGACATTAGTCCAAAGCAAGATAAATCCCGCCGCCGTCCAGCGCCGGATTCACGCATTGACCAACCAGCTCCTCATCTTGACCACCAGCAAACCGGGAGACAGCGTCAACACACGCGCACTCATACGCGAGGCAGTCAAACCTCCTACGCGCGCATCTTGACATGAGGCAACAGG
>NZ_JACBJQ010000175.1 GCF_013404075.1 Mycolicibacterium vinylchloridicum | reverse complement strand
GAATTGTGTTGTGGTGTTTCGGGTGTGCATTATCCGGATGATGCGGGTCGTGAGTTGCATGCGTTTTATCCGTTGATGTCGATCACGCACAATCGGCGGGTGCAGCTGGAGGTGGCGTGTCGGGATGCCGATCCGCATGTGCCGTCGTTGTTTTCGGTGTATCCGACTTCTGATTGGCATGAGCGGGAGACCTACGATTTCTTCGGGATCGTGTTCGACGGCCATCCGGGGTTGACCCGCATTGAGATGCCCGATGACTGGGTGGGTCATCCGCAGCGCAAGGACTACCCCCTCGGTGGTGTTCCGGTGGAATACCACGGCGCCCAAATCCCCCCGCCCGACGAACGCAGGTCGTATCACTGATGAGCACCGAAGAGAACGTGATCGTCCTGGGCGGCCAGGACTGGGAGGACATCGTCGCCGCCGCCCGCACGGGCGAAGCCGGCGAGCGGATTGTGGTGAATATGGGGCCGCAGCATCCGTCCACGCATGGGGTGTTGCGGTTGATTTTGGAGATCGAGGGCGAGACGGTGACCGAGGCGCGGTGCGGGATCGGCTATTTGCATACCGGGATCGAGAAGAATTTGGAGTACCGCACCTGGACTCAGGGTGTGACGTTCGTGACCCGGATGGATTATCTGTCGCCGTTCTTCAACGAGACCGCCTATTGCCTTGGTGTGGAACAACTGTTGGGCATCACCGAGGACATCCCGGCGCGCGCCAGTGTGGTGCGGGTGATGTTGATGGAACTCAACCGCATCTCGAGTCATTTGGTGGCGTTGGCCACCGGCGGGATGGAGTTGGGCGCGATGACGCCGATGTTCTTCGGTTTCCGCGAACGCGAACTGATCCTGAGTGTGTTCGAGGCGATCACCGGGCTGCGGATGAACAACGCCTACATCCGCCCCGGCGGGCTGGCCGCCGACCTGCCCGAGGACGGGGCTGACCGGGTCGCCGAGTTGTTGACGATTTTGCCGGGCCGGTTGGGTGAACTCGAAGACCTGTTGACCGAAAGCTACATCTGGAAGGCCCGCACCCAGGGCATCGGCTATCTGGATCTGACCGGCTGCATGGCGTTGGGTATCACCGGCCCCGTGCTGCGGTCCACCGGCCTGCCGCACGATCTGCGTAAAACCCAACCCTATTGCGGCTATGACACCTACGACTTCGACGTCGTCACCGACACCGGCGCGGACTGCTACGGCCGCTATCTGATCCGGGTCGGGGAAATGCACCAGTCCCTGCGCATCGTCGCGCAGTGTTTGGACCGCTTGGAGCCGGGCCCGGTGATGATCGCCGACAAGAAACTGGCCTGGCCCGCCGACCTGCAGGTGGGCCCCGACGGCCTGGGTAACAGCCCCGC
>NZ_JACBJQ010000174.1 GCF_013404075.1 Mycolicibacterium vinylchloridicum | reverse complement strand
GAGATATTGTCAAGACTTGTGGATGAGCGAGTTTCAGGCGGCCTCCTCGGTGGGTGAGGTGGAGTCGGTTTCGGCGAGTTTTCCCTTCTCGAAGGTGGCGCCGTCGCGGACCAGTTTCACCAGGTGGGGTGCGTTGACCGCTCGCCATTTCGCCTGTGCGGCCTCGATCAGCTTGTAGGCCATCGCCAGACCCGCAGCGCGGGATCCGGGGCCTTTGGTGACCTTGGTCCGCAGTCGCACGGTCGCGAAGGTGGATTCGATCGGGTTAGTGGTGCGCAGGTGTATCCAGTGTTCGGCCGGGTACCGGTAGAACTCGAGCAACACGTCGGCGTCATCGATGATCTTGGCCACAACCTTGGGGTACTTGGCGCCGTAAGCCTTCTCGAAGGCCACGATCGCTTGGCGTGCGTGCGTGTCGTCTTCGGCGTTGTAGATTTCCTGCATCGCTTTGATCGCGTTGGGGTGTGCTGATTTCGGCAGTGCAGCAAGCACATTGGCTTGTTTATGGAACCAGCAGCGTTGCTCACGCGCTTGTGGGAACACCTCCCGCAGCGCGGCCCAGAACCCGAGCGCCCCGTCCCCGACCGCCAGGGCCGGCGCCGTCATGCCGCGGCGTTTGCACGAGCGCAGCAGATCGGCCCACGACTCGGTCGATTCCCGATACCCATCAGCCAGGGCGATGAGTTCCTTCTTGCCGTCGGCGCGGACCCCGATCATCACCAGCAGGCATAGTTTCTCCTGCTCCAAACGCACTTTGAGGTGGATGCCGTCGACCCACAGGTACACATAATCGGCGGTGATAGCCCGGTCGGCGAAGGCGGCGGCCTCTTTCTGCCATTGACTGGTCAGCCGGGTGATCGTGGCTGCTGACAGCCCCGCGCCCGACCCCAGGAACTGCTCCAGGGCGGGCCCGAAATCACCGGAGGACAGCCCATGCAGGTACAGCAACGGAAGCACCGCAGAGATCTCCGGGCTCTTGCGTGCCCACGCAGGCAGGATCTTCGACGAAAACTTCTGCCGCTCACCGGTTTCCGGGTCGACACGCTTGTCGTTGACCCGGGGTGCTTTCACCGCGACCGCACCGGCGGCGGTCATCACCTCACGTTCGTGGTGATACCCGTTGCGCACCACCAGCCGGTGCCCATTCTCATCGACCTGATCGACGAACTGGTCGATATAGGCGGCGACCTCAGCGCGCAGTGCCGCGGCGAGCATCTGCCGGGCCCCGTCACGCACGATCTCATCGAGGATCGAGCGGTCTTGGCCGGCCGGGTTGGAACCTTCGTTGTTGTTGACTACCGTGAGCACGAAGCGTGCCTTTCCGCCAGCGCTGCAACGCTGACTTGATCAAGTGACTACCGGGATCATATTTGCGGGAAGGCACGCCCTCCCAGATCCACAAGTCTTGATCATTCCTC
>NZ_JACBJQ010000173.1 GCF_013404075.1 Mycolicibacterium vinylchloridicum | reverse complement strand
CCGAATCCCTGGCCCAAGTCTGAGGAGCACGACTGGGAGACCGCAGTCGCCGACTACCAGGAGGCCCGTACGCTGCGCGAAGAGGCTGTCGCGAAGATGTCCGAGGTGCTCACCCGCGCAGGTATCGGGGGCTTTGATGCGTGAAAGCGGCTGGACAACGAAACCCATGCGCGCGGTCCTGAGGCTCTACAAGCCGCCGCGAGCAGTCCACGCTCCCCAGGACCAGGTCAGCACTCTTGGGATTCGTTGGTACGGCCTAGGGCTGTTCGCCAAACCGGGGCGACGCTCTGACATAAAAGGGGAGTCTTACTACCAGCTGAAGCCGGGGACCCTGGTCTACAGCAAGCTATTCGCATGGAAGCAATCGTTTGGAGTCGTCACCGACGAGTTCGCCCACCTCATCGCATCTAACGAGTTCCCCCAGTTCGACGTCGACCGCGAGCTCGCGACCCCCGAGTACCTCGCGCTGTACTGCTCATCGCCGTCGTTCGCCCAGGAAGCGCTGATGAAGTCAGACGGAGCCACGGCTGTCAGTCGCAACCGCCTCAGGATTCCAGACTTTCTGGACTTACCCGCGATCCTGCCACCACCCGGAACCCAGTCCAGGATCGTCGAAACCGTCGCCGCAGTCGATGACGCGCTCGCAGCTACCGAGCGCGAAGCCAATTGCCTCGCCGCGCTGCTCGTCATGCGCCGCGAGGTGCTCACCAACGACCCCAGGCACTCTCAAGTGATGGCAGAGAAAGCCTTCGAAATCCGGCTCGGCCGTCAGCGCTCCCCAGAACGCGCCACGGGGCCATCGATGACCAAGTACTTGCGTTCAGCAAATATCGGACACGACGAGCTGCGCCTCGACGACGTGATGGAGATGGACTTCAACGAAAACGAGCGCGCGCGACTGTCGCTCGAAGTCGGCGACGTCTTAGTGTCCGAAGGCAGCGCAGGTGCTGACGCGGTTGGCATGCCCGCCGCTTGGAACGGTGAGATCGAAGGAGCGGTATGTTTCCAGAACACTCTCCTGAGATACCGCGCAATTAAGAACGTAACCACGCCGGAATTCGTCAGACACTGGTGCCTGTGGGCTTACGAATCTGGCGCGTTCCGCAACAGTTGCCCGCCCGGCGTAAACATCCTGCACATAGGAGCCACCAGAGCCAAGGCCATGCGGATCAGGCTGCCGAGCATCGACGACCAACGGGCCATCGTCGATGAGCTGGAACCGCTTACCACGGCGGTGGCCAGCCTCAAAGCTGAGGTAAGCCGACTTCGGGATGTGCGGGCCGCACTGCTCGACGCTCTACTCACTCGCAAGGTCGAAGTCGTAGCGTGACAAAGGCATTACAAGCAGCTCAGTCCTAGAGGGTGCTTCCGCAGGGAAGGCGCCGTGGATGCCGGAATAGTGCAGCCTCCCGATATGTGCCGTTTGCCAGCCTTC
>NZ_JACBJQ010000172.1 GCF_013404075.1 Mycolicibacterium vinylchloridicum | reverse complement strand
CCCGGTCTTCGTGGAATTTGAGGTGGCGGTCCCTCACCTGATGCCCGCCAGATGGTAGGTCTTCGGGTGAACGACCAAGTACACCTCGAAGAAGGAGTAAGGGACCGCCATGAAGACCGTACCTACTGTTCGCCTCGCTGACACGACCGACGCCGCCGGGTTGCCTGAGCTGCCGGAGGAGATCCGGCTGGCGATGACCAGCATCGCCGGGGCGGCCCGGGAGGGGTTGTTGGCGATGAGCGTGGCCGCCGGGATGGCGGTGATGCAGACGATGTTTGAGGCCGAGATCGCCGCGGCGTGCGGGCCGAAGGGCAAGCACGACGCTGACCGGATTTCGGTGCGCCACGGCAGTGGGAAGGGGTCGGTGACCCTTGGTGGTCGGCGGGTGCCGGTGGCCCGGCCGCGGGCACGCACTCTGGATGGGAGCGAGGTGGCGCTGAGCACCTATGCGCACTTCGCCGCCGATGACCTGCTGACCCAGGTGGTGATGGAGCGGATGCTGGCCGGGGTGGCCACCCGCCGGCACGCCCGCACTGCGGAGCCGGTGGGCGCCCAGGTCGGCGAGGAGGCGAAATCGACTAGCCGCTCGGCGATTTCGCGCCGATTCGTGCGCCAGACCGAGACCGCGCTGGGCGAGCTGATGAGCCGCGACTTGAGCGAGCTGGACATCAAGGTGCTCATGTTGGATGGGGAGCACATGGCCCAGCGGTGCGTGGTGGTCGCGCTGGCGATCACCGCCGACGGAACGAAGGTCCCGGTCGGGCTGTGGGACGGCTCCACGGAGAACAAGACCGTGGTCCGCTCGCTGCTGGCCGACCTGGTCGAGCGCGGCCTGGCCATCGACGATGGGCTGCTGGTCGTCTGCGACGGCGCCAAGGCGCTGTCCGCGGCGGTGCGTGAGGTGTTCGGCGCCAAGGCCCTCATCCAAAGATGTACCTTGCACAAGCGGAGAAATGTCGCTGATCATCTGCCCGACAAGGACAAGGCCTGGGTGGACGCCAAGTTGGTCAAGGCCTTCGCCCACCCTGACCCAGACACCGGGTTGCGCAACGCGAAAAGCCTTGCCGGGCAACTTGGTAAGAACTATCCCAGTGCGGCCGCCAGCCTGCGCGAGGGGCTGGAGGAAATGTTCACTGTCGCCCGCCTCGGCATCGACGGCCGCCTCGCCAAGACGTTGACCACGTCCAATCCGGTCGAGTCGATGATCTCCATCGCCCGGACCACCAATCGCAACGTCACCCGCTGGCGCGACGGGCAGATGGTGCTGCGCTGGACCGCGGCCGGCATGCTCAACGCCGAACGATCCTTCCGTCGCATCAAGGGCCACAAGCAGATGCCCCAGCTCGTCGACGCCCTGCGCCGACACGCTCACCCCGACACCGGCGCCGACACCAAATCTGTCGGTGCCGCCGCCTAGAGTTCATCGTGGATCGTCACCCAAATTCCACGCGACTCGGGACATGCTC
>NZ_JACBJQ010000171.1 GCF_013404075.1 Mycolicibacterium vinylchloridicum | reverse complement strand
GAGCAATGATCAGAACCTGTGGATGACCCTCGGTGGGGCGGCATGAAAGTGGGCGCACCTTCCCGGGGATGATCTGAAGTCCAAGGTTCTCTGATCAAGACCGGCGTTGACGCGCTGGTTGGGAAGGTACGCCAATGCTCACCGTAGTTCACGACACCGATGAGGCCAACGCCAATGACGGCGGTGGTCGGTCGTTGTTGGATGAGATCGTGCGCGACGGCGCCCGGCAGATGCTGGCCGCGGCGCTGAAGGCTGAGGTGGCCGCCTACATCGATGCCCACGCCGGTGAGCTCGATGAGAGCGGTCGCCGGCTGGTGGTCCGCAACGGCTCCCACGCCGGGCGTGAGGTGTTGACCGCCGCGGGCGCGGTGGCGGTGACCGCGCCGCGGGTCAACGACAAGCGTATCGACGCCGATACCGGTGAGCGGCAGCGGTTTTCCTCGGCGATCCTGCCGGCGTGGGCGCGCAAGTCCCCGCAGATGACTGAGGTGCTGCCGCTGCTGTACCTGCACGGCCTGTCGACCAGTGACTTCGGGCCGGCCTTGGAGCAGTTCCTCGGGTCCAGTGCCGGGCTCTCGGCGACGACGATCACACGGCTGACCAGCCAGTGGCAGGAGGAGGCCAAGGCCTTCGGGGCCCGGGATCTGTCGGGCACTGACTTCGTCTACCTGTGGGTCGACGGCATTCACCTCAAGGTCCGCCTCGAGCAGGAGAAGCTGTGCCTGTTGGTGATGATCGGGGTCCGCTCCGATGGCCGCAAGGAACTCGTCGCCCTGGCCGACGGGTATCGAGAATCGACCGAGTCGTGGGCCGATCTGCTGCGGTCGTGTCGCCGCCGCGGGATGATCGCCCCGGTGTTGGCCGTCGGTGACGGTGCACTGGGCTTTTGGAAGGCGATGCGCGAGGTGTTCCCGGCTACCCGCGAGCAGCGCTGCTGGTTTCACAAACAGGCCAATGTCCTTTCCTGCCTGCCCAAATCGGCGCAACCCGGTGCGGTCGCGGCGATGCGGGAGATCTACAACGCCGAGGACCTCGACCACGCGCAGGTCGCGATCAAGGCCTTCGAGATCGACTACGGCGCCAAGTACCCCAAGGCGGTCGCCAAGATCGTCGACGACGCCGACGTGCTGTTGGAGTTCTACAAATACCCAGCCGAACACTGGATCCACTTGCGCACCACGAATCCGATCGAATCAACCTTCGCCACCGTGCGATTGCGGACGAAGGTCACCAAGGGGCCGGGATCCCGCGCGGCCGGAATTGCCATGGCCTACAAGCTTATCGACGCCGCACAAGCCCGGTGGCGGGCAGTCAACGCACCCCACCTGGTCGCCCTCGTCCGTGCCGGCGCCGTCTTCCACAAAGGCAAGCTACTCGAACGCCCCGCCGACATCACACCGCCCGAGCCGGCCGAATCAACCGAAACGGAGGTCGCCTGAAACACCCCGATCCACAGGTATTGACAATTCCTC
>NZ_JACBJQ010000170.1 GCF_013404075.1 Mycolicibacterium vinylchloridicum | reverse complement strand
CAGCAAATCCCGAGCCGATCAGAGCTCACCGACCGAACAGGAGGCCACCCCCGCGGCACTGACCGCCTGAACCATCACATCGAAGAATCACACGACGACGTCGTACACCACGCCCCTGGACTTGACCTGGTCCCGCCGATCGTGGACGGAATCAAACTTGGACACGGAGCAGCGTTAGCGTAATCAGCTCTGCCTTGGCCGATCCAGTGCCGCGCGTCGGCGAGCTTGCGGCTCGGCAACCCGTTGCACGGCCAGGTTCGCACCCATGTTCATCTCAACGGAAGGCATTGCCTCGGTGGTCTGCTCGGACTGGCGTGACAATTCGTTGAACCGCGCAAGCCCATCGGTGGCCGGATCGGCGCTCACAGTCTCAGCCATCGGCGAGTATGCCAACGCCAACGCCGCGAGCGCCCCGGAATGAACGACCCATTCCATCTGAACGGTCGAGTTGTAAAACGTGCGGTCCTCAACTGCGATCGCCGAAGTCTGTTGGACCTGTGTGGGTTTTGATAGACGACGGACGGGCATCGTCGTTGTCTAGGCAGGCCGGTCAACGAACCACTTCAGCGTGGCAAGCACAGCGGTGCCTGCGGATTACGGCGGCACGGCCGACGGACGTTGTTACATATCAATGCAATGGCGGACGGGATGTGATCGGTCACGCGCACGATACCGGCAACCTATTGCGGTCGTTTGCGTACGCGCGGTGTTGAGCGAAATCGCGTCCGGCCTCACCCGCGCGCTAGCAGGATCGCGAGCTGGTCGGGCGCAAGGGCTACCGGTGGCAGACGATCGGCGTCAGCAACCAACCAAAGGATAATATCGGGAGCACGATCAGCTTTCATGCCTTGACGATTGGCCGGGCAGCGCGGTACTCAGCCGCAATCACAGCACCTCCCCGCGCCCCACATGCGGGGCGGATTCAAGGTGCTAGTGCAACAGCGGGTGGATCGGACGGTTGGGACAGTAGTTCGTCGAGGGCTTGGGCGGGTGTTTTCCAGTCGAGGGTTTTGCGTGGCCGGTTGTTGAGCTTGGCGGTGACATAGTCGAGGTAGTCCTCGGGAAACACTGATAGGTCGGTTCCTTTAGGGAACCACTGGCGTAGAAGGCCATTGGTGTTCTCGTTCGTGCCGCGTTGCCACGGAGAATGTGGGTCGCAGAAGTAGATGTCTAGATCGAGAGCTTCGGCGATCTTGGCGTGGTTGGTCATTTCCTTGCCCTGATCCCAGGTCAGGGTTTGGCGAAGCAGTGCAGGCAACTGCGACATCTTGGCCACGATCGCGTTTTGTAGCGCTTCGGCGCTGTGATTGTCCGGCAGGTGCAGCAGCAGGGCGTATCGGGTCGAGCGCTCCACGACTGTGCCAATCGCTGATCCGGACTGAGCAATGATCAGAACCTGTGGATGACCCTCGGTGGGGCGGCATGAAAGTGGGCGCACCTTCCCGGGGATGATCTGAAGTCCAAGGTTCTCTGATCAAGACCGGCGTTGACGCGCTGGTTGGGAAGG
>NZ_JACBJQ010000017.1 GCF_013404075.1 Mycolicibacterium vinylchloridicum | reverse complement strand
TCGCGTAGCGCAACCCCATCGCGGCCACACTCTCGGCCACCCGCCGCGGCTCGTCGCGATCGAGCTCGGCGGGCTTACCGGTGTCGATCTGGCAGAAATCACAACGTCGGGTGCACTGCTCGCCACCAATGAGGAATGTCGCCTCCCGGTCTTCCCAGCACTCGAAGATGTTGGGACAGCCCGCCTCCTCGCACACGGTATGCAAACCTTCACGCTTGACCAGGCTCTTGAGTGCGGTGTACTCGGGGCCCATGCGCGCCCGGGTCTTGATCCACGGCGGCTTGCGCTCGATCGGCGTCTCGGCGTTACGGACCTCCAGACGCAGCAGCTTGCGGTGGCCCGGCTCGACGCTCATCTAGGAGATGGTCGCGATGGGGCTGTTCTGCGTGACGGCCTGGTCTTCGGCTACCAGCAGCGAGATGGTACCTGACTGGGGCGCAACAATTTCCATATCCGCCTTGTCGACGGCTACCTCGGCGATGAGATCACCCTCCTGCACCTGGTCGCCCTCGGCGACGAACCAGGTCGAAACCACACCCTCGGCCTCTGGATCGTTCTCGGACATGGGTGGAAAAAGGACTTCCGCCATAGTGTTTTCTATTTCCTCATCATTTCGACAACCGCAGCGCGAATACGCTCGGGGGTGGGAAGTACCGCCATCTCCAGCGGCCGCGCGTACGGCAACGACACATCGGGTACACAGACCCGCGCGGGCGCCACCTTGAACAGACTCGGATCGTGAAGCGAAACCCGGGAGATGATCTCGCCGGACAGTCCGAACGACTCGTAGTCCTCGTCGACCACCAAGAGCCGGCCGGTCTTGGCCACGGTTTCGATGATGGCCTCGGTGTCCAAGGGCACGAGACTGCGCAAATCCAGTACCTCGCACTCTATCCCGTCCCGCGCCAGCTCGTCGGCGACGTCCAGCGCATGGTGTACGGACAACGACAGGGTCACGATCGAGACGTCCCGCCCAGGCCGCGCAACCTTGGCTCTGCCCAATTCGATCTCATAGGGCTCCCGCGGCACCGGACCCAGCGAACGACGGGACTTCGACATCCAGGACAACCCCATGATGCCCTTGTGGAACATGTACACCACCGGGTTGTCGTCGCGGATCGCGGCGATCATCATGCCCTTGGCGTCCTCGGGCGAGCTTGGGACGACGACCTTCATTCCGGGCAGATGCGCGAAAGTGCCCCAGAGACACTGGGAATGCTGCGCGGCATCGGAGTAGCCGCCGCCGACCGCCGTCATCAAGACCAGGGGCACGTTGATTTCACCGCCGGAGAGCATGTGGATCTTGGCCATGTGGTTGTAGATCTGGTCCATGCACACGCCGAAGAAGTCGACGAACATCAGCTCGACGATCGGTCGCATTCCTTCGATCGCCGCCCCGACGGCGGCGCCGATGAACGCGGTCTCCGAGATCGGCGTGTCGATGATCCGTTCCGATCCGAAGCGATCGAGAAGACCGGTTGTCTGGCCGAAGACTCCCCCGTACTTTCCGATGTCTTCACCCATGACGAAGATCGACGAGTCTTGCTCCATCTCGGAACCGATCGCTTCCACGATCGCTTTGGCGACGGTCAGCTTTCTGGTTGAACTTACGGTCGCGGTCATAGTCGGGTTCCTGTTCGGCAGTGGTGGACGGCTAGGCAAACTGGTAGTCACGCGCGGTAACCGGGTCCGGCGCGGGCGAGTTCTTGGCGAATGCGATGGCGCTTTCCACCCGTTCGACGGCCCAAGCGGTGGTCTGCGACACGATGTCGTCGGTGAGCACCAGAGCGTCGCGCAGCTCGCGTTCGTAGGTCGGAATCGGATCGTGGGAAGCCACTGAGTCCAGGTCGGGCCGGTAGAGCTGCGGATCACCCTCGAAATGGCCCCACAGTCGCAGTGTCTCCACCTCGATCAGCGTCGGCCCGCCTCCTGTGCGCGCGCGTTCGATCGCTTCGCCGGCCGCGGCGTAGACGGCTTCCACCGCGTTGTCCTTCACGAGCACCCCTGGCATGCCGTACGCCACAGCACGATCCGCGTTCGAAGCGATACACGTGGACTCTGCCTTGGACACCGACACGCCCCAGCCGTTGTCCTCCACCACGAACACCACAGGTAGCTTCCAGAGCGCGGCCAGGTTGAGCGATTCGTGAAAGGCGCCCTGATTGGCGGCACCATCACCCGTCACGGCGACTGCTACGGCGTCGCTTCCCTGCCGCTTGAACGCCATGGCAATCCCCAGGGCCGTCGGCAACCCCTCGGCGATGATGCCCGAGCAGGAGAAGTGGGTTTCCTTGTCGAACAGGTGCATGTGGCCCCCGCGGCCTCGGCACAGACCGGCGATCCTGCCGAAGATCTCCGCGGTCATCTTGTTGATATCCACGTGCTTGCCCAATGCCCAGCCGTGTGGCCGATGCGGACCAGTGATCGCGTCGTCCCGACGCAAGTGGGCGCAGAATCCCGTCGCAACGGGCTCCTGGCCGGTCGACAGGTGCATCTCGCCGGGGATCTGGCCTTTGGCAATGTCGAAGCTGGGCTTCTTGTCCGCATGGTATTCACGGAGGATGCTCTCCTCGTAAATCCGAATGAGGCGCATCATCCGATACAACTCGAGGCGCACCGAACTATCCATGTCGTTTCTCTCCTTCAGACGTCTGCACTACACCCTCGGGGTCCCCGGCCCACCGAGGAAGCGCCGATATTTCAAATACCTCCAGTTGCCGACATCGGCACCGCGCTCAGATCACCAGAACGGCCTTCGCCAACCGGATACGTTGGAAGATCGCATGTTCCGACGGCGCGAGCGCCGCTACCCCGTAGACCTCGAAGAGGGCCGGGGCCAAAGTCGCGGCGCAGTCCCACCCGTGTTCTTGTGCCAGATACTCGATGACGTCTTGAGCCACGGCAGCAGATGCAGGCGTGGGTGCATCGATCTCGACGCTGATCTCGCGCGGCCGGGCACTTTGCCGCATCGACCGCGCGATCTCAGCCGTGAGGTAGTGCAGATCATCGACCGTATCTGCGGCGAACCGACTTCCCGGAGCGCTCAGTGTCGTCACCGTGTCGAGAAGGGCGACCTGATCATCAGGCGGCAGGTAAGGCAATAGGCCTTCGGCACACCATGCGGTCGGCAACTCGGGCTCGAATCCGGCGTCGAGCAACCGAGTCGCCCAGTCCCCGCAAAGGTCTACCGGCACCGAGAAGCGGCCGGCGCGAGGGCGCACACCGTGCGAATCGACCACTGCGGTCTTGAAATCCACCATCCGCGGCTGATCGAGCTCGTAGACAGCAGTGCCGGGCAACCATTCCAATCGGAATGCCCGGGAATCCAGGCCCGCACCCAGGATGACCACCTGTCGAACGTCTGCCGCCTGAGCTTCGGCGAAGTAGTCGTCAAGATACTTCGTCCGCACGCTGACCCAGTCGACCATGCGCGGCAACGCGAATCCGCAATCCCGCGCGGCGGTGTCGCCGGATGCCAGCTCCACAAACACGTCGATGCCGACCGCCCGGACGAACATCTCCGCGTAGGGATCCTCGATCAGCGCCGCCACTCGCCGACCCGCTGCGGCTCTGGCCGCGGCCGCCTCGGTGGCGGTCAACCCGACCCCGGAAGTCGGGTCCCACGCCCGATCATCGACTGTCATACCTTCTGGCACAGTCTCACTCCGCCACCGATGCGTTCACTGAAGGAGTTTCCTCCTCGGCCACTGGTCGTACGCCCGGCTTGCGGACCACCGCGTCACCGGTGACCCGCAGTTGGCACGCGAGGCGCACCTCTCGCGACTGACGAAGCCTCGGCGACAGCAGGTTCAGCGTCGCGAGCTCGGCATCAGTTGCGGCCGAGAGGTGTTCGCCGCCCACGGTAACCTCAACCCAACAAATCGAGCAGGTTCCGTCGCCGTGACACAACGTCGGCCAGTGGTAGCCAGAGCGTTCCGCGGCCGCCATGACGGACTCGCCCTCGTTGACCTCCAGGAGGATTCCGCGCGGTTCGACAGCAACGGTGTGAGTCCGAGCGTTCGTCGAGATGATCCGACGAGTCACTTTGCCAAGTATTCCGAGATCACCCGGTGGAGATTGGCCACGTTGCCGTCGGGCCTGCCCCACACCGGGCCGCGATAACCCCGAGAGTGAACTCCCGCTTGCCATTTGGGTAGATTGGTGAAGTCCTGGGTCATGATTGTTCCCCACACCTTGGTCTCTTGCCAATCCGGGTAGAACTCATGTTCCATCGCTGGGATCGTGGCACCCGCCGGGAACAGCTTCAAGTAGAAGACGTCGAAGATGCACTCCTCGTGGTTGAGACCATTTGGCCGGAACCTCAGTGACAGCGCATTGCCGGCATTACACGGAATGGTCACGTTGGGGAACAAGTTCCAAAGCTCGCCTGCCAACAAATCGGCATCGGTGTAGGCACTCAGATCCACACCTTCGGCCTCCGCCTGCTGACGACGAAGGCCGGCGAAGAACGTCCCCACCGTCACTTCCTCGGGAAGGTCCATGACGGTCTCGATGAGAGCATTCGCCTGCGAGACGTCCTCGTCGTTATAGAAGTCGAACTCGGCGAGATCCCCCATCAAAGCGAGCAACACATCACGCCGGTCGATATCCTCGGCCGCCAGCCGCGCACTCGGCTTGCCCATGTGACCGGGCGCGATTCTGTGCATTCCGTGATCGCCGTACTGCTCGAAGATCATCCCGGTGTCGTCGAGATACCGCAATGACTGCGGGTGCGTGCCGATGGCATGATACGTCTCGACGAATGCCTCGTGACAGAGCTTCCAATTCGCCTTGATCACGGTGCTCCGCAGACGGGTGCACACCATGTTCTGCACACCGAATTTCTCCACCCGACCGGCCGCTTGACCAAGATACTCCTTCAGCGGCACTGCGTCGGGATCCATGTTGATAAAGACAAAGCCAGCCCAGACTTCGACCTTGCATT
The DNA here is from genome assembly GCF_013404075.1 of Mycolicibacterium vinylchloridicum. GTDB lineage: Bacteria > Actinomycetota > Actinomycetes > Mycobacteriales > Mycobacteriaceae > Mycobacterium > Mycobacterium vinylchloridicum. Next base: position 134,772 of record NZ_JACBJQ010000017.1, on the reverse strand, counting down.
CCGGAAGATGCAGTTCATCTGGAGCGACGGCGGCCGGATCGAAGTCTTGCGGGTCGATGACCTCTTTCAGGGAACCGTCGAGATTCCAGCACCAGGCATGGGACATACACCGAATCTCGGAGCACGAACCACGCCCCTCCTTCAGTCGCATTCCGCGGTGTTGGCACGCGTTGAACAGCGCCTTGATCTCACCTTGCGTGGTACGGGTGATCAATATCGACTGGTCGGCAATCGTGTACTCGCAGTAGTCGCCTGGATTCGCCACTTCCTCGATCCGACAGGCGGCCTGCCAAACCTTCGGCCAGAGTTTCTCGTTCTCCAGACGCGCAAACTCTGCTGAGGTGTACCGCTCCGGTATGCCGAATTCTTTTCCCTTGCTCCGATATTCGGAGTTCATCTGCGGTTCGATGGTCGACGTCATTGAGGCGGCCCTTCTGTGCTGATCGACTGCAATACAATGTCTCGGTGTGACATCCTTCGACGGTGCCCAAGCACCGAGGCCTGGGATAAGTACACTTCGGCGGCATAGGGCAAGCAATGTGACCAATTTCAGATGACGACTGCGCAGCGAGCCGACAGCAATGCCAAACCCGTTTTGGCACAGGCACAGCGAAGCCGCCCAGGTTGTCCTGGGCGGCTTCGCTGTGAGGGCGTCGGTATCAGGCGACGCCGAGGAGCTCCGCGGCCGTTCCGCCGTAGAACTTGGCGTTCTGCTCGGTAGTGAGGCTTTCGGTCACCGCACCGAAAGTCGTCAAGGGGTTCGCGAAGCCCTCGCTGTGGGGCCAGTCGCTACCGAACATGACATTGTTCTCGTATCCCGTCTCGGTGACGTAAGTGGCGATGGGTTCCATCGGGTTGACCGTGCTGCGGAAGTGGTCGAGAAGGTATTCGCTGGGCTGCCGCTTCAACTGCACCGAATTCCGCCGCGCGATGGCCTCGTAACGATACGAGATATCCAGGCCGGGACCGTTCACCACGTTGCCGGTGCTGCCCGGGATACCCTCCGCGCTCATCCCGATGAGCCCATTGATCCAGCCTGCGGTGAGCTCGACGGTGGCGAACCTCAGATCGGGGAACTTGTCGAAGACTCCGTTCAAGATCAGGTCTGCCGCGGCAACCTGAACCCCGAGATGAGAAAAGACCATGTCGAGGGCACAGAACAGTGGATCACCGGAGTCGATGAACCAGCCTTCTTCCAGGCCGCTGGCCCGCACGTCGGCGTCCTGGATGTGGAATACCGGTACGATCCCATTGTCCAGGAAGGCCTTCCACGCCCGGTCGTGGTCCGGATGGGACATCCGCCGGCCGTCGACGAGGCCGTAGGAGACGAACGCCGCCTTGATGCCGTTCCTACCAAGATAGGCCAGCTCGTTTTCGAGCCAGCCCAGGTCACCACCGCGCAGCGTCACATGCCCTGTCGGCTCCAAGCGGCCAGCGCCCTCCTGACGCACTTGCACCGCCCAACGGTTCCACGCGCTCAGGTTGGCGCGAATGATGTCCAGTCGGTTGTGGACATATCGGCCCCACACCGCGCCGAAATGCGGGAACAGAATCGTCTTGTCCACGCCGAGCTGGTCCAGTTGCTCGACGCGCGCCTTGGCGTCGGTGCACGAGGCGGGCATGTCTGCGACATAGTCGATCTCGGCCGGCTTGCGATCCTTCCAGTTCTGCCAGGGACCGAAGAACGACACGAAGCCGTCCTCCGGCACGGTCTTGGCGTAGATCCACATCAGCTGGTTGGTTGCCCGCGACCACAGCCACGGATAGCCGAGTTCGTCGCGTGTCATTTCCAGCGCGAGTTCCTTCTTGTCCGGATCGATGTGATCCAGCCACATGTTCGGATACTCGAAAAGATGCTGATCGAAGTCAAAGATCACGATGGTCTCCATCTCTCCAGCAGCGCTTGCCTTCTGAGCGCAACATGGTTGTCCTGCTCAACGTAACTTCGGGCCAATGTCGCAGAAAGGGCTCAGAGTTCAGATGGCGCAAGCTACGGCCGTCCTGTGCACAGCCACGTTCGGCTCGGCGCACGGTGATCACCCAGCAGCACCGTCGGGGTCCGTAGATCCACACTTCACAGACGACCGGTACCGACGCTGGACTCATAGGCCCAGACTGCGACCGATCAAATCCTTCATGATCTCGGTTGTGCCACCGTAGATCGTCTGGATGCGGGTATCGACGAAGTCCTTGGCGACCTTGTACTCATTCATGTATCCGTAGCCGCCGTGCAATTGCAGGCATGCGTCTATGACGCGCTTGGCCAGCTCGGTGCACCACCATTTGGCCTTGGCTGCATCGACTGCCGTCAACTCGCCATCCACGACCGCCCGCAAGCAGCGATCCACGTATTGTTCGGCGATGTCGAGCTCGGTGTCCAGTTCGGCCAAGACGAACCGGTTGTGCTGGAAGCTGCCGATGCTCTGGCCGAAGGCCGTCCGCTCCTTCGCATACTGCAGTGTCTGACGATATGTTTCGCGCGCCCCGGCGACCGCCGCGATCGCAATAGACAACCGCTCCGACGGCAAGTTGGCCATCAGATGGTAGAACCCGCGGTTCTGCTCGCCGAGGAGATTTCCGGCAGGCACTCGCACATCGGTGAAGTGCAATTCCGCGGTGTCCTGTGCGGGCTGGCCCATCTTGTCGAGCTTCCTGCCGCGTTCGAAGCCCGTCATGCCGCGCTCGACCACCAGCAGCGAGAACCCCTTGCGGCCGGCACCGGGATCGGTGCGGGCCACCACGATGACCAGATCGGCGTTGATCCCGGCAGAGATGAATGTCTTGGCCCCGTTGAGGATCCAGTCATCGCCCGACCGTACAGCGGTCGTACGGATCCCGGCGAGATCACTTCCCGCCCCGGGTTCACTCATTGCGATGGCACCGATCAGCTCTCCGGACGCATAGCCCGGGAGCCAGCGCTCCTTCTGCGCGAGCGTACCCAACGACGTGAAATAAGGACCGACGATGTCGTTGTGGACGCTCAAGGCCGGCGTCAGGAAGCCGAACTTCGCGATCTCCTCCACGATGACGGCGTTGAACCGGAAGTCATCCGAGCCGCCGCCGCCGAATTCCTCGGGGATGTTGAAGCCGATCAGGCCGTACCTCCCGGCGGCACGATAGGCCGAGCGGTCCACGATCCGGTTCGCTTCCCACTTCGCCGCATTCGGAGCGACTTCACGTTCGACGAAGGTTCTCGCGGTCTGCCTCAACTGATCGTGTTCGGGCTCGAAGATCAGCCTTTTCACGTGTTTCCCTTCTCAAAACGACGCACGGTGGTGCGATTGTCTGCGCCTTCAGTGTTGTTGGGCGGGTTCGGGACTGGGGAATCGGTAGTCTTTGAATCGGTCGCGCAACCTCTTCTTGCTGAACTTGCCGACGCTTGTCTTGGGTACCGCATCGATGAACTCCACCGCATCCGGTAGCCACCACTTCGCCACCCGCGGGATCAGGTGTTCGATCACCTCCTGGGCGGTTAACGATTCGCCGGGCTTGGTGACCACACAGGCCAACGGGCGCTCAACCCACCGCTCGTGCGGTATCGCGATGACGGCCGCTTCGGCGACCTTGGGGTGCGCCATGATCTCGTTTTCCAGTTGCACCGAGCTGATCCACTCGCCGCCCGACTTCACCAGGTCCTTGGTGCGATCGACCAGAAGCAGCGATCCGTGTTGGTCACACACACCGACATCGCCGGTGCGCAGCCAGCCGTCGTCGGTGAACGATGCATGGTGGTCGTCGCTGTCGTAGTAGGAGGCGGCGATCCAGGGACCGGCCGCCTGGACCTCTCCGGTGCTGCTGTTGTCTCGAGGCATCTCCTGGCCGGTGTCAGGATCGACCACCCGCAGGTTCACCAGGGGCACCGGCGGCCCTTGCCGCGACAACGCCTCGGCCTTCTGGTCCTCGGTCAGACCGTCGTGGTAGGTCCGCGAGGTACAAACGGTTGCCAACGGGCTGGTCTCGGTCATCCCCCAAATCTGAGTGAGGCCGTGTCCGATGGCGTCGCGGTACCGCTGTGACAACGCCTTCGGCACTGCGGATCCACCGCTGAGGATGAAGCGCAGGGCGCTCAGGTCACGCTCACCGAGCAGCGGGGCAATTCCCATCCATATCGTGGGTACAGCGGCAGTCACGGTGACCTTGTAGTCGGACAGCAGGGTGAGCAGAGCATCCGGGCTCATGTTCGGTCCGGGAAGAACGGTGTCGGCACCTGCCAACAAGGCCGCGTAAGGCAACCCCCACGAATTGGCATGGAACATCGGGACGATGGGCATCACCACGTCACGCTCACTCAGTCCCATGACGTCAGCGGCCAGGATGGTCAACGAATGCAGCACCGTGGAGCGGTGGGAGTACACCACTCCCTTCGGGTTACCGGTCGTGCCCGAGGTGTAGCACATCGCTGCGGCCTGATTCTCGTCATCGACGACGAAATCGCCACGCTGGGGATCACATTCCGCCAATAGCTGGTCGTAGCGGAGAACCCGCGGGTTGTCCGGAATCTGATCCGTCGAGCCGTCGTCGATGACGACGAAGTACCTGACAGTCGGCATACCATCCGCCAGTGGCCAGAGCACATCCAGCAGTGAACGGTCGACGAAGATGATCTCGTCTTCGGCGTGGTTGACGATGTAGGCAATCTGGTCAGGAAACAGCCGAATGTTGATGGTGTGCAGTACGCGCCCGGTGCACGGTGCGGCCAGATACAGAGCCAGGTGTTGCTCGGTGTTCCAACAGAAAGTTCCGACTCGAGCGTCGGCCGCCAGACCGAGTTCGTCGAACGCGGCGGCGAGCCGCCGCACCTGCTGGGCGATGTCGCCGACACGCGAGACAACGACGTTGCCGGAGGCGGTCGCGGTCACGACCTTCTTATGACTGAAATATCGCTCCGCGCGATGGAATAGGTGCGGTAGCGACAGGGATCGATGCTGCATCAAGCCTTGCACAGCAATTCCTTTCAGAACAGGGCCGCCACGATCAGGCCGGCAACGCAATCGACTTGGTCTCGAGGAATTCCGCGAAGCCGTCCATGCCGAGTTCGCGACCCGATCCGCTCTGCTTATAGCCACCGAACGGCGTGTCGGCTGCTAACCACACTCCCCCGTTGATGCCGACGGTTCCCGTGCGCAGCCGGCGGGCGACCCGCATGGCCCGATCAACGTCGCCACCCTGCACCGCCCCGGACAGGCCGTAGATGCTGTTGTTGGCGATCTCCACGGCATGGTCGTCATTGTCATACGGAATCACGACCAGGACTGGACCGAAGATCTCTTCCTGGGCGATGTCGGCGTCGGGATCGACATCGCAGAACAGCGTGGGCTCCACGTAATAGCCGACCGGCATCGCTTCGGGGGTGCCGCCGCCGACCAGAAGGCGAGCCTCGTGTTTCCCCTTCTCGATCATGCTGAGGATCCGGGCTCGCTGCCTGGCGTTCATCACCGGCCCGACAATGACATTCGGGTCATTGGGATCGCCGCACGCGACCGATTCGAACGCCGCTTGAGCGACCGCCAAGCCCTCGTCGTACCGGTTTCGCGGCAGCAGCAGGCGCGTCGGAAGCGCACATCCTTGACCGGCGTGGGAGCACACCCCGGCGATGCCGGCCGCCAACGACGGCAGATCGGCGTCATCGAGAACGATGTTCGCCGACTTGCCGCCAAGTTCCAGACATACCCGAGTGACGTTGTTGGCCGCCGACGCCATGATCCGCTTGCCCACCTCGGTGGAGCCGGTGAAGGTGATCATGTCCACCCGCGGATCGGCTACGAGCGCCTGACCGATCGAGGACTCCATGCCGGTTACCACGTTGACGACTCCGGGTGGGATGTCGGTGCTTTCCGCAATGATGCGGCCGAGCTCTGTTCCAGACCACGGCGTGTCCGGGGCTGGCTTCAAGACGACCGTGCAGCCCGCCGCCAAGGCCGCGGCCACCTTGAAGATGTTGAGCGGCAGCGGGAAGTTCCACGGGGTGATCGCCGCGACCACACCGATCGGCTCGCGGATCACCATGCGTTGTGACGTCACGCCGGCCAGAGTCGCGCGTGCCGCGATATGCGTTTCGTACGGATAGGTTTCGGCGAGGTCGGCCCAGTAGGAGACCGCGTCGAGGATCGTGTCGAGCCAGATCGAATGTGTCAGCGCGACCGGAACGCCTGCCTCGTCGATCTGGATGCGCCGCAGGTGCTCTCGGTCAGCAACCAGACCTTGGTGCAGTTGACGAAGGCAATGTGCTCTAAATGCGTGGTCCTGCGACCACCGCTGGGCGTCGAATACTCTCCGGGCGGCGCTGATTGCGGCATCGACATCGGTCGCGCCGGCGTTGGGCGCTTGACCGATCGATTTCTCGGTGGCGGGGTTGATGTTGGCGTATGTCCGGCCATCAGCTGCTTCGCGCAATATGCCGTCGATCAACAGACGCGTCATCGTTGACCCGAGATGATTATGTGGCGCATGGTGATTCCCCACTGATAGACGTCGCCGGGAGGTGCTGGTCTGGCTGTGCGGCGAAGCTGCCGAGGAAGCTGACAACCTCGCCACAACGGCCAGGTGCGTTGGGCTACTTCTTGCCGGTGAAGTAGGCCTCGACGTCCGGCAGCGCCGACAGCGCGTTGAGCAGCCCACGCGGATCGAAGTAGTCCGTCCAGCGGGCAATCTTTCCGTCACGCACCTCGAACACTCCGGTCACCGGAACGGTCAGGAGTTCCTCGCCTTCCTGGGTACGTCCGACGTCCATGCGCTCGGTGAACACCACGCCATCGGCGCCCTCGGCGATGTGGAGGATCTCGGCAGTGAGGACATAATCGCCAAAGACCTCAGCACTCATTTCGTGCTTCGAAGCGATGTCCTGGAGCCCGACGGCCGGCGGGAATCCCGAGTTGCCCCAGACGGCGTCTTCGGTCATCGACCTCCGGAGATGGTCGGGCACCTTGGAGATCGGCTGTTCCAGACCCTCGAGGAAGGCGCGAACCACGGCCTCATTGCTCATGTCGTGTACTCCTGTGTTGTGTTAGAAAAGGGGCGACTGACAGCCACCACGTTAATGAGTCGACTCACCCGGGCGCATCAACGGTAAATTCATATGGTGCAACATAATTCGGGCTTCAAAGATCCACGTCAGGTATCCAGTTGACCAGAGTTACACCGTCGGCCGGCCGCACGAAGGCCGCCTTCATCGGCAGACCCGACTTCAACGCCGGCCTGCCCTCCAGGTAGCCCGCCAATCGCACCTCCGGCGCATCGTTGAGCGCGACCAGAACCAGCGTGTAGGGAACCGGAAAGGCCGGATGCACTTGATGTTCGGCCACCGTCCAGGAAACGAGACTAGCCTTGGGCGACACCGGCTTCCACTCGACAATCCACGACCGACAGGTGTGACAATACGAGCGGGGCAGATGCAGGACCGCACCACAGTTGGCGCACGCACAGACGGCCACCTCACCCCGCTGCGCGGCCATCCAGAAACCCGCCGTGTCGGGGTCACTGAGCACCGGCAGGGGCACCGCAACGGCGCTCACCGTCAGGAAAGGCTCTCGAGCTTGGCGATGTCCATATTGAACAGCGATGCGGCGTTGCGCCAGAGGATCTTTTCCTTGACCGTATCGTCCACACCGCGCAGGCCTTCGTTGATCGAATCCTCGATTTCCTGGCGGTCCAGACAGGTCTGGTGCGGGTAGTCGGTCTCGAACAGCAAGTTGTCCGCGCCGATGGCCTCGATGTGCCACGGCTTGAGGTCTTCGTACCAGTAGTTGGCGAAGACCTGGCGGTGGAAGTAGTCGCTGGGCTTCATGCCGTCGGCGGAGAACTCAGCTCGTTCACGCCACGGCTCGTACTTGTCGAAGTGGAAGTCCAAGGCCTCCAGCAGGAATGGGATCCAGCCGACTGCGCTCTCCACGGAGATGAACCGCAACTTCGGGTAGCGGGCCAGCACACCGGACATCAACAGATCGGCCAGGGTGATGCCGCTCTCCAGGAAGAATGAGGTCGTCAATCGGGTCAGCGTCGCACGCCAACCCTCGACCCGGGTGCGCTCGTCGTTCATATGCCGGCTCAGGTTGCCACCACCGACGTGGAAGCTGATCGACAATCCGGCGTCCTCGGCCGCGGCCCACATCGGATCCCAATAGCGGTCTGCCAACAGCGGATAGCCGTGCTCGTGCGGCTTGCCGGTGGACACCAATCCCCTGTGCCCCGCCGCGGCACACCGCTCGATCTCGGCCACTGCCGCATTCACGTCCCAGTACGGGATCAGCGCCAAAGACAGCAGCCGGTCGGGTGCCACCGAGCTCCACTCGAGCAGGAAGTCGTTGTAGGCCTGCAACGCGGCGGTCTGGAACTCCAAGGCGTCGGGCCCGGCCACCGCGAAGATGTTGGGGCCGACGAACCCCAGGTTCGGGAACAACGCGGCGGCCTGGATGCCATAAGCGTCCATCACCTCCAGCCGAGCCTTGGCGTCGTAGGCGGAGGGATGCATCGAGGCGAACCGGTCGGCATAGTCGGGGAATCTCGGCGAGCGCATCGGCTTGCCGTCCTCGTCGGGAACCATGATGCAGGTGCCGACGGTAAACACCGGCTGGCCGTCCATGCACCAGTACTCGCCCTGCTTCTCTTCGACCCACTTCACTTCCGGGATCATGTTGCCCCAGCGGCTGCGCGACATCCTGGACGTCCACAGGTCCGGTGGTTCGGTGATGTGAGTGTCGGTGTCGATGATCAGATTTGAGGCCATGGTCCCTCCAAATTTCAGGCGTGGAATCGGCAGAAGGAGTTCGTTACTGGCAAGAATCGCCGACGCCGCCGGGGCGGGCAATGGCCGAGTCTTCAGATGATGAGATGTCGGAAGTCAGTCGAGGCCGACGATGAAGCTCGCGACAGTGGTGGCTGAGCCGCCAATGTTCAACAGGCCGACCCGTTTTGCGTCTGGTACCTGGTAATCACCGGCCCGCCCGGTCGTCTGCCGAGCACCGTCCAGCAGCATCCGCACCCCGGTTGCCCCGACCGGATGCCCCAAGCCGAGCAGTCCGCCGCTGGGATTGATCGGCAGTTCACCACCGAACTCGATGACACCGTCTTCGATGGCCTGCCAGGACTTGCCCGGCGAGGTGATGCCGAAATGGTCGATGGCGACGTACTCCGAAACCGAGAAGCAGTCGTGGGTTTCGATCAGATCCAGATCGGCGGGACCATTACAGCCGGCCCGCCGATACGCGTCGAGGATGGCCTGGCGCAAGTGCGGGAAGACGTACTCGCTGTCGGTGCTGGCCGCGAACTTGTCCGCCAACAGCATCGTTCCGGTGCGGTGTCCCCACCCCAGGATTCGGGGTATGCCGTCAAGGGTGACGTTACGATATCGCGCCCAGCTCGCGGCGAAGCTGCGAGACGCCAGCACGACGGCGGCCGATCCGTCGGTGATCCGGCTACAGTCTTGGCGCCGAAGCGGCCCGCGCACCACCGGATTCTGAATGTCGTCCTCGTAGAAGGACTCCTTGCTCAATTCCCAGCTTCTGGTCTGCGCCCTGGGATTTCGCCGTGCATTGGAGATGTTGATCTCGGCGATGCGTCCGAGATGACGATGGTCCAGGCCGTAGCGGCGGTCGTACTCCTCACCGATGCTGCCGAACATCGCCGGCCATGGGAACGGTTCGTCGACCACTTCCCGGCCGGCCCACGCTGCGCAGCCCAACCGCAGACCGGCTTCCTGGCCGCCGATGTTGCGAAGCACCTCGGCGCCGACGACGAGCGCGCAGTCATAGCGGCCACTCTCCAGATCCGCCATCGCCGCCATCGCCGCCATGCTGCCCGACGCACAGGCAGCTTCGTGCCGGGATGCGGGTTTGCCGGCAAGGTCGGGACGGACGGCGGCCACCATGCCGCCCAATTGCCCTTGGCCGTTGAAGATCTCACCGGCGAAGTTGCCCACGTGGATCACGTCGACATCGCCGGGCCCGACGTGGGCGTCCGCCAAGGCGCCCACCGTGGCGGCTTCGAGCAGCGGATAGATCTCGCCGTCCGGCGCCTTCTCGGCGAAGTCGGACTGCCATCCACCCAGAATGTAGATCGGTTCGCTCACAACTATTCTCCTCTCGGCGCGCATTAGCCGGTGCGCAGAATCAGGGCACTGGAACCCGGGCCGGGCATCCCGGAGGTGACAAGACATGTTTCAGCGCCGGGAACAGTCGCCGTGGACTCGCCACGCAGCTGCCGGACACCCTCGACGATGTGGCTGAGCCCGTGAATGTAGCCGTCGGCCAGGTTGCCGCCTGAAGTATTGATCGGTAGCGATCCGTCCAGTTCCAATGCGCCGCTGGCGGCGAACGGTCCCCCCTCGCCGCGTCCACAGAATCCGTAGTCTTCGAGCTGCATCAGCACGGTGATCGTGAAGCAGTCGTAGAACTGAGCGACGTCGATGTCCGCCGGCCCCATTCCCGCCAGCCGGTAGAGCCGGTCCGCAAGGGCGGCACTGGCATTCGTCAGCGGTCCGGTGAGTAGGTTGCCCCACAGCCCACCCTGTCGCGCCATGCGCTCGTCGCCCTGGGTCACCGCCCGGATAAGGACCGTTGGCTTGGCGCCGTCCCTCGCCTGCTCGGCAGCCGAGACGATAACAGCGGCGGCACCGTCGGTTTCCAGACAGAAGTCGTAGCGACGGAGCGGATCGGCGATCATCCGCGATGCCAGGTAGTCGGCCATCGTCAGAGGGTGCCCATGGCGTTGGGCTCCGGGGTTCTGATTCGCCCGAGCGTGGCAGGCGACCGCAATGTGGCCCAGCTGCTCATTGGTTGTTCCGTAATCGATCATGTGCTTGCGTGCAAAGAGTGCGTACGCCATCCCGGGTGACTGAAGTCCGTACGGCGCCAGGAACTCGAGGTAGCTCCCACCACCACCCACGGAATGGCCGCTCGACCATTCCCGCCCGAACCGCCGGCCGGATCTGCCGTTGAGCGAACGGAACACCAGCACGTTGGTCGCCTGGCCCGCGAGAATCGCATTGACCGCAAGACCGACCATGCCGCACGGTGCGGCGCCCGCCCAACTGCCGGCACCCCAGAAGCTCACGTTCGGCATACCCAAGGTAGCGGCCAGATCGGCATGCAGGACTTCGTCCATCTCGCAACGCACGATGCCGTCGATATCAGCCGGCTCCAGTCCGGCATCGCAAATCGCGGCGCTGGCAGCCTGAGCCGCCAGGGTCAGCGTCGACCGCCCAGAGTTGAAGGTGAAGTCGGTATTGCCGACACCGACGATTCCGCAGCGGTCCCGCAGCTCGCCGGCACTCATCGGCGTTCCCAGGACACCGCGGCGGTCTCGCGATCCCAGGTGTCAGCGGTGCATCCTTCGTCGCGCAACTGGTATTTATGCACTCTGCCAAGCGGACTCACCGGTAACTCCGATCTGAATTCGATGTAGCGCGGCAGGGCGAAGTAGGGCACCCACTCCTTGGACCACTCGAACAGCGCGGCCGGTGTCAGAGTCGATTCCGCCCGCAGCACCGCAGTGACCTTGACGTCGTCCTCGGTGAGCTCCGACGGCACGGCGTGCACCGCGACCTGCACGATGTCCGGGTGGGAGAGAAATGTGGCCTCCAACTCCTGGCTGGAGATGTTCTCGCCGCGGCGCCGCATGTAGTCGTTCTTGCGGTCGACGAAGTAGAAGAACCCGGCCTCGTCGAAACGGCCGAGGTCGCCGGTGTGGAACCACAGATTTCGAGTGGCCGCCACGGTCGCCTCCGGGCAACGCCAATAGCCACCGAACATCACGTTGGACCGCTTGGGCCGGCAGACGATCTCACCGACCTCACCGGGGTTGACCTGATTGTCGTCGTCATCGACGACACGGACTTCCAGATCCTCACTGTTGACACGCCCGGCTGACTCAGGAGGCGCCTGGTCGTTCGGCGCGGAAAACGTGATGGGAAAGACCTCGGTCATCCCGTAGCCCAGGGCCCCAGGTATTTTCACCCCGAATCGCTTGCGCCAGATGTCTTGAAGGTGCACTGGAAAAGGCACCGCATGCACCATCCTGATCTGTCCGAAGCACCGCTGGGATTCGGGGGTGTCCGGCAGCTGGGCCAGAATCGCCGGCAGCCCGCCGATCAGGTTGACCACCCGAGCACCGGTGCGTTCAATCTCGGGCCAAAACCGCGATGCCGAAAACCGTTGCGCCAGTGCAGCACTACCACCGATGAGCATGGTCCCGATCAGCGTCATCGACAGCACGTTGAGGTGAAACATCGGCAACGGGTTCCAGTTCACTTCGTCGCGCTGGCGCTGGGTCTGCAACAGACCACGACGGCCGATGTTCACGGCGTACGCATTGCTGATCATGCAGCCCTTCGACGGGCCCGTGGTGCCGCCGGTATAGGTCAGACAGGTCAAATCACTTGGTGTGCCCATCTGCGGGTCTGGCACCGGGCGGCACCGGTAATCGTCGAGCGCCTCGATACGAAGCCGGCGCCCGGCCCGTGGCGGCTCTGAACCTCGTTGCAGGACAAGCTCGACATAAGGCAGCTGTGCACCGATCGCATTGAGCCGGTCTACGAGGTCAGGCTCGGCAACCACCACAGCGGCGCCGGCGTCGGTGACCACATGTCGGAGGAACTCCCCCCGCAGCGCGGTGTTGACCCCCACCCAGACGGCACCGAGCATATTGGCGCCGATCCAGGACGCAACGGCATCGATGTGGGTGTCCTGCAGGCTCACCACCGTCTGGCCGGACCGCACACCGCCGGCCCGAAGCGCGCCGGCCAGATCCAGCGACCGTTGCCACACGTCGGCATAGCTGTACTCGACGCCGGCCAGATCCAGGAACATCGCGTCGGGGTGCTCCTCGACGCACTTGGCCAGCAGCCCGACGACCGTTGATTCGCTCTTGACCGTGCTGTCACTTGCCAAGGACATACTTCTCGAGATCTCCTGTCCGGTTACCACGATGACGATGCCGGGGCGCAACTCGGTTGCGGCCTGCCGAAGTCAACGGCTCGTCTTACGAGTGCATTACACCGGCCGGTTTGCGGCAACGGGCCGCATTTCAGATGGCGAGGCAGACGTAGCGGGCCGCGTTGCCCGTCGCGGACTGGGCGCCAGTCAGGATGTGGGTCCGGTGAGTTCCATCGCCTCGGCGATCCGGTTGGCGGCATCGACCAGCAGATCGTCGATGCCGCCGCGGAAGCGTTCCGGACGAGCCGAGGAGTACGACGCACCCAGTGCGGCGATTCCCGATTCGAGTTTCAGAGGTACTGCCGCACAAGCTATTCCATAGTGAAACTGCTGATCGCTGCGGATCAGGTGGGACGCGCTCAAGTCCTCCTCGAGCCGCCAGCGCGTCGTGACAGTCTGACCAGTGAAGACCTCGAGGGGATGCCAGGCGAGGTAGCCGGCGCGTTGATCGGATGACATCCGGGCCAGGATCGCCTTTCCGATGGCGGTGGCATGCGCGGGAACCGGCATGCCAGGCCAACATTCGAGCCGTGGCGCGGACGGATGCGCAACGAAGTGAGTTACGACGACCTCTTCGACGCGCAGGGCTCCGACGGCCACGTTTACTCGGCCTGCGCCGGCGAGTGCAGCCATCTCCTCCCGTATCAGCCGCAGCCCACGCGCGCGTCGTTCCAGCTGGGCCACGGACGTGAATTGCTCACCCAAGCCGTACCGGCCGTCGGCACACCGGCACAGGTAACCCTCATGGACCAGCGTGCGAAGCAGGTGATAGGTCGTGGGGAGCACTATTCCGGTCGCGTCGCTGAGGGCGCGGGCGGTCAGCGGTCCCTGCTCAGTGACCGCGGCCACCAACTGCATGCCACGCTGAAGACTCTGAATCAGGGTCGGTTGCGCTGTCGATTGCGGGAGCACGGCTCAGTTTTGCCCCGCCGCGCAGAGCAGCCGGTGATCTGTGCCGTGAATCCCGGACAGCTCGCCATGGAAGCCGTCGCCCAGAACATAGCTGCCGTCATCGAGGCGCACCAGGTACTTGTCGTGCACCAGCGTGCGTAGCAGGTGATACGCGGTGGGTAGTGGCAGCTTCACCGATCGGGCCACCAGTTTGGCGTGCAGCGGCCCCTCCTCGGCGACCACGTTGATGATCCGCAGGCCCCGCTGCAGCGACCTGACCATTGATTTCTCCGGACTTGCCACCGTTGATCCTCCAGCATTGACGAGATGTAATGACCATTCACATGGCATCTGATGCGGTCAGTGTAAGTGGCTTTTACATGTGACGCAAGACACGGATCATGGTGGCGATGCCACCCCTTGTCCGTTGATGTGATGACCATTAACATTCGTGGGGTGGCAACTAGGGAGGTGGGTACTACCGCGCGTAGTCGTCGTGGGACGTACCACCACGGAAATCTGCGGGACGCATTGATCGATCTTGCGATCGAGCTCATCACCCAGGACGGGGTCGCGTCGTTCTCGATAGCCGAGGCGTGCCGAAGGCTGAATGTCAGCCCGGGTGCGCCGTACCGACATTTCGCCGACCGCGAGGACCTGTTGACCGAGGTCGCCGTGCGGGCTTGCGAGACCATGACCACACATATCTCCCAAGTCGTCGGGGACGCCACCGACCCCGTCGAGCGCCTGGTGCGCGCGTCCCGGGCCTACGTGGAGTTCGCCGCGCAACATCCGGCGCTGTTCGCGGTGCTCTACACCAAGGATGTCTTTCTGGGCGGCAACGCCAAGTTGATCGACGCGGTCCGGCCGGTGGTGGAGGCATTTCTGGTGCCCGCCTCGGCGATACCGGGCATCACCTCTGCCCAGGCAAGCAGCCTCACTGTGGGGGCCGCAGCAGTCGCCCACGGCTACGCCAGCTTCTTGCCGGCCGGAACTTTCAGTGATGCTCCCGACGCACTCGCAATCGCGGCCGACAACGCCGCCTGCGCCACCCGCGCACTCATCATGGGCCGCGCGGCGCTGGCCAGCTCGCCGGGCGAACACGGGGTGGCCCTGGCCGGCATGCCGGTGCAACGCTGGATTGATCTGATGGATGCCGAACAACAAAAGGCAAGTGACACATGACGGTTGTCGACACCGAATCCTCGGGCCCGGTCACGGCACCCGCACCGGCTCAGCTGTTCGATCTGACCGGTCGCACCGCACTCGTCACCGGCGCATCGAGCGGACTTGGGGTGCAATTTGCACTGACCCTGCGAGCCGCCGGAGCCAATGTCGTTGTCGCCGCAAGGCGTTCGGATCGATTGGCTGGTCTCTGCGAGGGCCATCCCGGGCTGATCGCGGTCACCTGCGACGTCTCCGACCCGTCCTCGGTCGAATCTGCACACCGAGAGATCTCCGACCGCGTCGGCAACGTGGACATCCTGGTCAACAACGCGGGGCTGAGCATACCCGCACGCGCAGAAGAAGAGTCGTTGGACGACTTCCGCTACGTGCTCGACGTCAACCTGGTGGGGGCATTTCGGTTAACCCAGCTCGTTGGGCGGCAGATGATCGAGAACGGGGGCGGAAGCATCGTGAACGTGGCCTCCATTCTCGGTTTAGTGGCCTCGGCACCCAATCGCCAAGCTGCCTACTGCGCATCAAAGGGCGGCCTTATCAACATGACTCGGGAGCTAGCGGTGCAGTGGGCTCGATACAACATCCGCGTCAACGCCCTTGCGCCGGGATTCTTCCCAAGCGAGGCAACCGCCGACCTACTCGATGACGAAGCAGGTGCTTCCTACGTCCGGCGCAACACCCCGATGAACCGGCCCGGGCGGGCGAGTGAGCTGTCGGGCGCCCTGCTGTTGTTGGCGAGTGGCGCCGGTTCCTACCTCACCGGCCAGGTCCTCGCGGTCGATGGCGGGTGGACCGCGCGGTAGGTCTGCGGCTACTCACCATCTGAAGACGCTCTCGTTGTCAAGAGCGCTGACTCCCGGTGGAATCAAGGGCAGAGATTTCATGTGGATGCGGGGTGCCACGAAGGGATTGGACATGAGTAGCAGTCTGGTGCAGCGATATCTATTGCAATCGAAGAGCTTCCACCCGAGACTGACGTGGTTGCGCGGCGAGCCGCAAAGATCGGGCCATCGGATGCAGGCAGCAACGGAGTCCGACGATCTCGACCCGTCGCAATGCGCGTTGTTGGTCCTCGATTGCCAACCCGAAGCGCTGAGGTCGGTAGAGAACTCCCGCGCACTGATGTTTCGAACCAACTCGGCCATCGAAATGATGCGTCGACTCTGCGGCCATGTCGCCTTCACCCGACTGGCGTTCGAAGACTGCGACTATCGGTTCACCCCTTCGACCAACAAGGAGTTCACTGCCCTCGCCGCCGAGAGGCGGTTGCGCAACGGTACTTCCGGTGCCGAGCTGCACCCAGGCCTTGCCGTCACACCTAGCGACATCGTCGTGCGCAAGACCCGGCTCGGCGCCTTCTCGACGACGAACCTCGATGAGATGCTGACCAATCTGGGTGTCACGACATTGATCCTGGCCGGGATTCACGCCAGCGGCGCCGTGTTGTCAACAGTTCGGGAGGCGGCAGACAGGGACTACCGGCTGATTGTCTTGGCTGACTGCATCTCCGATACCGACATGGCGACAAAGCAAATGCTGATGGAACAGGTCTTTCCCCGGCAGGCGCGGGTGCTCACCTCCAGCAGGCTCGAGCGAGCCCTGACCAGCCACATCAGCGCCGGTCACGTCACTGCCGTCATCTGAATTCGCAGTGGTTGTTCCGCGCCAGGCGACCGACTGAAATCAACTGCGCGCGTTGATTACTGGGTGAGCAGGACGGATACAATGGATTGGTATGACAGGCAGATCCTGCAATTCGTGCTTCGGTGGATTCCGTTCGGGGGTCCGCCAGAGGACGAGACGCTTCCTCGCTTCGGGCTGACACCCAGCGAGTTCAGAAACAGATTTCGTGAGCTCGTTTCGAGCCTAACCCGCGACAAGCGCACTCTGGCCGAGGACGATCGCGAGTTGCTCACCTCAACCATCTACGCCTTCGTGTCCGAATCGGAACAATCTCAGCACGCTGGGCTCCACGAGGACTGGCTGCCGCGCACAGCCCTCTTCTAGTCTGCCCCGACTCAGGCGGTCAACTCGATGAGGTGAGCGTCCTGCACACCTAGGTAGCGGGTCGGTGTGCAGGTGAGCACGATGACCTGACCGTGATCGCCCACCGTGTCGAACACGGCGCCCATCTTGGTGAGCCGTTCGGGGTCGGTGAAGCCCAGCGCGTCGTCGATGACCACCGGCACGCTGTCCTCCGAGGCGACCAGCGCCGCGCCGGCCAGCCGCGCCAGAATGCCGAGCTGCTCCTTGGCCCCGCCCGACAGCGAGTCATAGGGGACGGTGCGACCGTCCAACGTGCGATTACAGATTCGCAGATCGCTGTCGATCTCGACTTCGAAGGTGGGCCCGAACACCGGACGGCCCAGCCGCTCGATCTCAGTGCGGAACGGTGCGACGTACCGCTTGCGGGTGTTGTCCCGGTGCCGGGCCATGACCGACCGCAACAGCTCGGCCGCCCTGGCGCGGCGGGACACCCGCGAGTGTTCGGCGAAGGCATGCTCGCGTGCGATCTGGGCGGCGTCGAGCCTGCCCTTGCGTCCTTCGTTGCCCATCACGCCCAGCTCGACGGTGATGTCGTTGAGTGCCTGCCCGACAGCAGAGTGCTCGCGGTCCAGGTCGGCAGCAGCGATAGTGGCGGAGGCCAATTCCCCCTGCACCGCAACGGGATCCGCGGCGGCATACCGCTGCTCGAGTTCGGCGACTGCGGTGGCGGCCTGACGGTGCGCCTCGGCATCGGCAACCGCTTGTTCGGCCACCTGCTCATCGGAGCTGCCGGCCCGCAGGGCCGTGAGCCGTTCGGTCGCCGCGTCGAGCTCAGCGGTGGCGTCGGTCACCTTCGAACGCAGAACCGTTGCCGCCGTGCCCTTCTCCGTCAACTGCGCACTGGCAGCGGTCAGCGTCCGCTGGTGCAGATCGGCGCGGGCGCGGGCATCCTCGCGGGCCGAGATGGCGCCGACGAACGCCTCCCGCGCGGCCGCGGCGTCAGCGCCCGCGGCGAGCAGCTCCGGCGAGATCGCCTCGTGCAGCTGCGCCAGCCGGGCGCACATCTGCGCAACCCCCTCGCCTTCACACAGCCCGGCCAAGGTCGCCGCCAGCTGATCACGGTTGCCGGTCAATTCCCGCCGACGCCGCTCGATCGCCCGCGCCTCCTCGATGTCGACAGCACCGCCCTGCCGAAGAGACTCGCCCAGAAGTCGCTGTGCCGCATCGAGTTTCTCTTGGACACCGGCCGTGGTGGCCCCCGGGTCTATCCGCACACTCAGCAACCCGGGCAGCTCGACGGTACTGGACGCCGAGGTGGCGGGGACCCAGCGCTCCCCCGAGGACAACCGGATGGTCTGCCCGCCCACGGTCAGCTCGAGATCGGTGGCCGCGGTGAACTCCACCGTGGTGGCGGTCAGCGCAAGCTGCGCCTCGATCCGTTCGACCAGGGCCGCGGCGGACTCGATGTCAGCCATCACCTCTGTCGTCAGGGTGATGTCGGAAATGCTGGTGTTCAGTGTCACCAACTGCGCGTCGAGCGCCTCGACGCGCTCCAGTCGCGCGGCTAGACGCTTGGCCTCCTCGCCGCCGGCCAGCGCATCCACGACGCGGCGGGCCTCGTCGGCAGCGGCTTCGGCAGCGACGACGGCGGCCGCCGCCTCCGCCGCTGCCGCACCAGCCATTTCGGCGACCTCCCGCGCGGTGGTTTCGGCCTCGACCGCGATCGCCAGCTGCCCCTGCAACTCGCAGACCGCCACGGCGCGTGCGGCCACCTCGTCGCGCAATCGCACACGCTCGGCCTGCGCGGCGCCGGACGCGGCGCAGGTTGCCTGCGCCGCGGTCGCGACGAGCTCGGCCTGCTTCAGTTGGTCGGCAAGCTCGGCCAGCGCGCCGGCCGCCGCCTGTGCGGCGGCCAAGCGCGCGGCGACGCCGTGGCGGCGATCGGCCAGCCCGGCCCGCTGCTCGACCAGATCGGCATGCCTGCGCACCCGTTCGTCGACTTCGGCGACCGCGGCCGCACACCGGGCCACCTCCTCGTCGGCGGCGCGCAGCGCCGCGATCGCCGCCGCCCATTCCCCCGTCGGCCGTCCCGTCCCGGTGAAGTATCTGCCGTACTCGGCGTCGATCCGTTCGATCAGAAGCGGTTCGGTGCCCGACAACGCCGCCTCGTCACCGGCGGCCAGGTCCAGGGCGCGCGACAACGCGTCGCATTCGGACAGGTCCACCGCCGCCATCGAGCCGGACTGCAAGACCCGCTGCGCGTGCCACAGCCCGGTGTCGACCGTTTCACCGAGCATGGCCAACACCCGCTCGTGAGCCTCGTCCCCGGTCAGTTGCTCGCGGCGCGGCGCGGTGATGGTCAGCTCGGTCTCACACTTCTTGTGGAACCGCTTGCGATACACGAAACGGTATGGGCCCGTGCTGATCTCGGCAGTGACCTCGGAGCCAACATCGGCGTGCGTGGGCTTGACCTGCTTGACTTCCTTCTTCGTCGAGCGGTCCTTGGACTCGAGCAACAGATCGAGCGCCTCGATCATCGACGTCTTGCCGACTTCGTTGGCCCCGCACACGACGACCACCCCGTGATCGGGAAACTCGATGTCGCGGTGCGCGATTCCGCGATAGTTGGTCAGTGTCAGCCGGTGCAGTCTCACGCCGCACTCCCCCCGGCCAGCCGCAGCAACAGCCCCAGTGCGCCCTGCGCGTCCGCAGCGGAATCACCGTCACCGGAGCGGGCGGTGCTGACGAGTTCGTCGATGGCGGACGCGGCGAAGCCACCGATTCCGAGATCGTCGAATTCACCGTCGGCGGGCATCACCGCGATGTTGGTGTGCCGGTCCCAGGTTCCCAGCCAGGCGAACAGCCGGGCGTACTTGTCCAGGCAGGCATCCAGCGCGGCGCGGTCGGTGACGGTGAGCGAACCGGTGAGCCCAAGCCGCACGACCGTGCGCTCCTTGTCCGTCAGCAGGTCGAGGTTCAGGTCGAGATCGGCGATGTCGCGGCTGTCGTCGACCTGGCGGTGCAGCGTGACGAACCGCCACCGCCCGATGTGGCGGGCCTCGACAGTCACCGGATGGGCCGGGTCGGCTTCATCGACATCGACCACCAGGACGTGCCCCGGATCGGCCTCGACGTCGTCGAAGTTGGTCACTTCGGGTGAACCCGAATACCACACCCGTCCGCTGTCACCGACACAGGTGCGAGAGTGCTTGTCGCCCAGAGCGACATAGTGGACCGCGCCGCGGTCGAGCGCCTCGGACAGCGCGGCCATCCGGATCAGCGACGCCTTGCCGGGATCCGGGTCGAGCACGTCGACCCCGCCGTGCGCGACCAGGACGCGGGTGGTGCCGTCGGCGGGAAGATCGCGCAGCACCGCGGCCGCCAAGTCGGTGGTCGGCGCCTTCGTCCGCCAGGGGGCGACGACGAGTTGCACACCCGGGCGCACATCCCACACTCCGTCGCGGTCCAGGACGATCACGTTGTCAGGGCACTCGGCGTTGAACAGCGCGCTGGTGTACACCGACGACGCGTCCAGGGGGTCATGGTTGCCGGGCAGCAGATACACCGGAACACCGATGGCGCGCATGGCTTCCAGTGACTGGCTGATGACTTTCGGGGCAAGCTGGTTGTGCTCGAAGACATCGCCGGCCACTACGAGGAACTCCGCCGCGGCCTCCTCGGCAAGCGCACCGAGGCCGGCCACCGCGTCACGCCGGGCGGCCGAGTAGCGCGGCTGCGCTTCACCTTCGAGGAAGTGCCGCGTCATGCCGAGCTGCCAGTCGGCGGTGTGCACGAAGCGCATGTCTTCTTCGGCCCTTCCCTGTCTCGTCGGCGAGTGTTGTGCGGAGTGTATGGCTCTGCGCCGACAAGTCCGCGGACCTCGACCGGCATGTACCGCGGCACGTTTAGCCTGTCACCGTGACCACGCCCCCACGCACCCTGATCCTGATGCGCCACGCCAAGTCGGATTACCCCAACGGAGTGGCCGACCACGACCGGCCACTGGCGGCTCGCGGCATCCGGGAAGCCGGCCTGGCAGGCGACTGGCTGCGGGCCAACATGCCGGCGATCGACCTGGTGCTGTGCTCCTCGGCGACCAGAACCCGCCAAACCCTGGATCGCACCGAGATCAGTGCGCCGGTGACCTACTCCGAGCGGCTCTACGGCGCCACCCCCGGGTCGATGATCGACGAGATCAACCAGGTCTCCGACGACGTCGCCACCCTGATGGTGGTCGGCCACGAACCCACGATGAGCCAGGTGGCGCTCGGGTTGGCCGACCCGGACCGCTCAGACGGCGCGGCCGCCGAACGGATCTCGATGAAGTACCCGACGTCGGCCATCGCGGTGTTGTCGGTGCCGAGCGGCTGGCCCGGCCTGCAACTCAGCAGCGCCGCGCTGAGGGCATTTCACATACCGCGCTAATTCATCGATCCAGAACGCAGTGCCAAACTCCGGGGAGAATTGTCGCTCCCAGTTCTGGATCGACGGACTCAGGAGTTGGTGGCCAGCGTCAGCTCCATCAGCTTGATGGCCTGACCGCACGCGTCGATACCCGGCGCCTGCGGGTTGACCCACCACCCGACGACGCCGCCGGCGTCACTGGCCACTCCGCATGCACCGTTCGGATCGCTGGTCCGCATCACGATCGACGGCACACCGGCGATCGAGCGGTTCTCGATTTGGTAGTTGAGGAACTGGGCGACCGACCGCTCGTTGTCGAGGCTGCCCTGCTCGTACCAGAACCGGGTGATGTCAACCAGCCCCGCGGGGTTGGCCGCCTGCCAGCGGCAGACCGCGCCCACAAACGTGCTCTGGATGTCCAGCGGATCGGCCCCGACCGTCTTGGCCAGGATGTCGGTCGTGAGGACGTCGCACTCCTTGAGCAGGTTCGGGTACTGCTGAGCGGAGTTGTCGTTGCGCGGGGTGACGCCCGAGCCGGACTTGGCCGCAGTGCCGGCGACCGTCTTCGCACAGCCACTGACCAGCACCAGGGCGGAAAGCACGGCGACGGCGACGGCCAGGACGCGACGCGGGCTCATTTGGCGTTCACGATCGATTGGCGGGTCAGCTCTTTGGCCACGTCGCAGGCCGGCGGGAACGGCTTCTCGGCGAAGCTGACCGACCATTCGATGAAGTCGTCGTTGAACTGGATCCCGACCTCGCACAGGTTGTCTCCCAGGGTCGGATCAGTGCCGATCGCGATGAACCCGCTGTGGCCCTCGATGTTGATGTCCTCGACGCTGGTGCGCGACAGTTCCTCGGTCTTGCGTTCACGTCCGATTGGGCTACCCCGGTACCAGGTGAAGGAGAAGTGCGGCCCGAGGATGCCGCCGCCGGCCAGCCACTGGCAGCCGATGGAGTTCTTCGCCGTGGTCACCAAACCGGTGACGCGGGTCTGCTCGGCCATCGTCTGGTCGCTGATGCCGCCGCACTCGGGGAACATCGGGCCGTGTTTGGCATTGCCGGCCTGCGGCTGGCTAGGGCCCTGGGTGCCGGTGGTCTGGCCGGGGCCACTGCCCGAGTCCGAGCACGCGCCGAGAGCGGCGATCATGGCTACGGCCCCAGCAGCCACCGCGAGTTTGCGCGTCGCTGTCATGCGCACCTGCTGCGAGTCACAGCATGCACTGTAGCGGCCACCCCTTACCTCAACCACCGACATGCCGCTTGACCTGCCGATTTGCTGAGATTTCCGGCGGCGGGAGGTGACGCGGTGCAACAACTACACGCCAGAAGTTGATGCGGCGTATGCGACAGTAGCGAAATGCTCCTGGCGCTGCTGAGACAGTATGTCCGGCCGTACCGGTGGCTGGTCGCCGCGGTCATGGCGCTGCAGACCGTCAGCACGCTGGCCTCCCTGTATCTACCGACAGTCAACGCCGCGATCATCGATGACGGCGTAGCCAAGGGGGACACCGGACTGATCGCCGAACTCGGCCTGGTGATGCTGGCGGTGACCGGACTACAGGTGGTGTGCGCGATCGGCGCGGTCTACTTCGGCTCGCGCACCGGTATGGGTTTCGGTCGCGACCTACGATCGGCGATGTTCCACCACGTCACCACCTTCTCTGAGCAGGAGACCGCGCGGTTCGGGGCGCCGTCGCTGCTGACCCGCACCACCAACGACGTCCAGCAGATCCAGGTGCTGACTCAGATGACGACGACGGTCCTGGTGACCGCGCCGATCATGTGCATCGGCGGCATCTTCATGGCGATTCACCAGGACGCCGGGCTGTCCTGGCTGTTGCTCGTGAGTGTTCCGGTGCTGGCGCTGTCGAACTATTGGATCGTCACCCGGATGCTGCCGATCTTCCGCAGCATGCAACGTCTCATCGACGGCATCAATCGCGTGATGCGCGAACAGCTCTCCGGCATCCGGGTGATCCGGGCGTTCGCCCGCGAATCGTTCGAACGAGACCGGTTCGCCGTCGCCAACGTGGCGGTGTCGAACACCGCATTGGCCGCCGGCCGCTGGCAGGCGCTGATGCTGCCGGTCACCACCTTGACCATCAACATCTCCAGCGTCGCCCTGATCTGGTTCGGCGGGCTGCGCATCGACAGCGGACACATGCAGGTCGGCTCGCTGATCGCGTTCCTGTCCTATTTCATGCAGATCCTGATGGCCGTGATGATGGCCACGCTGATCGTGGTGATGTTGCCGCGTGCCTCGGTGTGCGCCGAACGCATCACCGAGGTGCTCGGCACCCAGCCCGCAATCAGCAACCCAGCCGCCCCACGGCGCCCGCACGGCGGTATCCGGGGCGCGGTCGCCCTCGAGAACGCGACGTTCTGCTACCCGGGCGCGGAACGCCCTGTCCTGGAGGGCGTTTCGCTGACCGCACGGCCGGGGACGACGACGGCGATCGTCGGCAGCACCGGCTCCGGGAAGTCGACGCTGATATCTCTGATCTGCCGGCTCTACGACGTCACCGGCGGAGCGGTCCGCGTCGACGGCGTCGATGTCCGCGACTACGACACCGAGACCCTCTGGTCGACGCTGGGTCTGGTGCCGCAACGGGGTTATCTGTTCTCCGGCACGGTCGCCGAGAACCTAGCGCTCGGTGCACGGCCAGGGCAGCCAGTCACCGAGGACGACATGTGGTCGGCGTTGCGAGTAGCGGCGGCCGACGATTTTGTACGCGCCCATCCCGACGGCCTCGACATGCGAGTTGCCCAGGGCGGCATCAACTTCTCCGGCGGTCAGCGTCAGCGGCTGGCGATCGCGCGGGCAGTCATCCGCCGCCCGGCAATCTATCTGTTCGACGATGCATTCTCGGCCCTTGACGTGCACACCGACGCCCGGGTCCGCACGACCCTTCGCGAGGCGTCCGCCGGCGCCACGGTGATCATTGTCTCCCAGCGCATTTCGACCGTCGCCCACGCGGACAACATCATCGTGATCGACGGCGGCCGGGTGGTCGGCGCAGGCACCCACGATGTACTGCTGGCCGAGTGCGAGACATATGCGGAGTTCGCCGATTCGCAGTCCGTCGGCTCATCCGTCGGAGGCGCACAGTGACCGGGCCGGGGATGCGAGGCGGCGGGCTGCGCACGATGACGCAGGATCCGCGCCAAGCCCGCTCGCGGGACTTCACCGGGTCGGCGCTGCGGCTGGTTCGCCGGCTGACCCCGCAGCGGTGGCCGACCGCCGCGGTGATCGCGTTGTCGATCGGCGGCATCGCACTCGGCGTCATCGGCCCCCGCATCCTCGGACACGCCACCGATCTGTTGTTCAACGGTGTCATCGGCAGGCAACTGCCGGCCGGCATCACCAAGGAGCAGGCCGTCGCCGCGGCCCGGGCGCGCGGCGACAACACGTTCGCCGACCTGCTGTCCGGCACCGACGTGGTTCCCGGTCGCGGTGTCGACTTCACCGCGGTGGCCCACACCCTGTTGCTTGCCCTGGGGCTGTATATCGTTGCTGCACTGTTGGTCTGGGCGCAGGCCCGGCTGCTCAACGTGATCGTGCAGCGCACGATCACCGCACTGCGCGCCGACGTCGAGAACAAGATCCACCGGCTGCCGTTGTCCTACTTCGACTCGCGGCAACGCGGCGAGTTGCTGAGCCGGGTCACCAACGACGTGGACAACATCCAGTCGTCGGTGTCGATGACGATCAGCCAGCTCCTGACCTCGGTGCTGACCGTGGTCGCGGTCCTGGCGATGATGCTGAGCATCTCACCCCTGCTGGCGTTGATCACCGTCGTCACAGTTCCGTTGTCGCTGTGGGTGACCCGGGCGATCGCGCGCCGTTCGCAGCGGATGTTCATCGCCCAGTGGACCAACACCGGCCGGCTCAACGCGCACATCGAGGAGACCTACAGCGGCTTCACCGTCGTCAGGACGTACGGGCACCGGGCCGTCGCCCAGGAGAAGTTCCGCGACTTCAACTCCGACGTCTACCACGCGAGTTTCGGCGCGCAGTTCTTCTCCGGCCTGGTGTCACCGGCGACGACGTTCATCGGGAACCTCAGCTATGTCGCGGTCGCCGTGGTCGGCGGTTATCAGGTCGCGACCGGACAGATCACGCTGGGCAGCATCCAGGCCTTCATCCAATACGTCCGCCAGTTCAACCAGCCGCTGACCCAGGTTGCGGGCATGTACAACACACTGCAGTCGGGCGTCGCCAGCGCCGAGCGGGTGTTCGACTTTCTCGACGAACCCGAGGAATCACCCGATACGCCAATCGCGTTGCCGGGCAACGCCCGTGGACGCGTCGAGTTCCAGAATGTGTCGTTTTGCTACCTGCCCGGGACCCCGGTGATCGAGGATCTGTCACTGGTCGCCGAACCGGGCAGCACGGTGGCCATCGTCGGGCCGACCGGCGCGGGCAAGACCACCCTGGTCAACCTGCTGATGCGGTTCTACGACGTCGATGCCGGGCGGATTCTGCTCGACGGTACCGACATCGCCGGCATCAGCCGGGAATCGTTGCGCTCGCGGATCGGCATGGTCTTGCAGGACACCTGGCTCTTCGGCGGCACCATCGCGGAGAACATCGCCTACGGCAAGCCCGGCGCGACCCCGGACGAGGTGATCGAAGCCGCGCGGGCGGCCTACGTCGATCGGTTCGTGCACACGCTGCCGGGCGGCTACGAGACCCGGGTCAGCGATGACGGCGGGAACATCAGCGCCGGCGAAAAGCAGTTGATCACCATCGCCCGGGCGTTCTTGGCGCGTCCGCAACTGCTCATCCTCGACGAGGCCACCAGCTCGGTGGACACCCGCACCGAACTGCTGATCCAGCACGCGATGACCGAATTGCGCCGGGAGCGGACCAGTTTCATCATCGCGCACCGGCTGTCGACCATCCGCGACGCCGACAAGATCCTCGTCATGGATGCCGGACGGATCGTCGAGGCGGGCACCCATGCCGAACTGCTGGCCCGCCGCGGCTCCTATTACTCGATGACCAAGGCTTAGCCGTCGTAACGGGATTTTTCGTAAACCGGCAATTTCAGCAAACTTGTTATACGCTGTCGTTCCGCTATCGCAATCTCGCGAACAGCGCCAATGACGCGAAAGGCGTTCCGTATGGCAATTACGCATGCCTTCCTTGCTGGGCTGGCCACAAGTGTGCTGGCGGCAGGCATGGTCACCGCAAATACCGACGCGGCACTCGAATCCAGCACACCCACTCAGGCGAGGGTCGATCTGACCGCGACCACCATCCCCATCATCGATTTCACCGGGAAACTCGGCCCCCTGACCATCTCGCGCAAGCTCACTGCCGGATTCGACATTCCGCCCAACCTGCTGGCAGGTCTCGACGGCGAGGCGCTGACATCGTGGGACGCTGCTGTCGGCCCCACCGGCGAAGTGAAGAACACCGTCATTCTGCCCATCACCCTGGCGACCACCGCTCCGAAGGTGGACCTGGGATTCGAGCCCGATTGGAAGAGCTCGGTCGTGTTATCGCCGATCGGGGCGACCGGTCCGACCATCGATCTGGCACCCGAACTCAAGTCGACGATGCACCTCATCCAATATCGGGGTGGCGTGGACGGATACGGCTTCGGCGTCAAAGGCACGATCCTGGAGCCTGGCCTGCAGGGTGGCGCCACGGTGCCCGAGACCATGATCGGCGGCAGCGCGATCCTCGGCGCCTACGAGGCCCAGTTGTCGGTGCTTCCCTCCGGTGGCCTGAAGGCCACCCTCAGCTTCTCCCCCTACGCGGGCGGTGGTGGTGCCTCGATCAAGTTGGGGGCGACCAAGATTGGAACGACGCTGCCCAGCGGGCAGTTCAAGGTCGACGGCAAGCTGTGCCTGGGTTCGGCCGCAGCGTCGTGTGGCGGAGTGATCGCCGAGGCCTCGGTGTCGGCCATGCTCGGCGGCACGCTGCTCGCCGTCAACGGGACCGATGTCGTCAGCTACGACTTCCCCGATTCACTCAAGGTCGAACTCAAGGCCGACTCCCTTGCGCTGACCGGCAATATCGGCGGCACCGTGAAGGTCGATCAAGTCACGGTGGGCAAGGTCATTCCGGTCAACGTCACAATCCCGATCCCGCCGGCACCGTCGGTCCCTTCGGTCAGTTCACTGCGGAAGCCGCAAACCGCGGCAGCCCACGACTCGGTGACGCCGGCAACCGCCCCGCCGAAAGCGGCGTCGCGAAAGTCGGCTAGCAGCACCCGAACCGAGTCGGCCACCGGCGCCAGTCCCACTCCCGAGCGCGGCGCGAAGTCCAACCGCCCGGCCCGGGACTGAACGGAAGTCGGCGCGGGGCCACCCCTAGTCCCGCGCCGACTTCTGCAGACCGCGACTCGTCCACTCACCTGAATTGAGCTGCACCCGTTGCCGGTCCGGGAACAAGCCGGCGGCGCAGCTGCCACAGCAATTCGGGCTTCAGAGCCCGGGCCCCTCGGCACGCAGATCGTCCACCTCGGCCATCGCCGAGCGCAGTTTGGCCAGCCACTCCTCGGCATGTTCACCGACGAGGCGCACGCTCCAGGCCAACGCGTCAGACCGGGACCGGGCTACCCCTGCATCGACCAGAGTGTCGAGCACTTGGCGCTCGGGTTGCTTGAGCCGGGTCATCACCGGAACGGCAATGTGGGTGAACAGAATTCGCTCGGGCGCTTCTGCCGTCCCCAGCTCAACCCCCCAGGACACCTTGCGGCCGTACTTGTCCTGAGCCTCCTCCGCGATCCGG
This sequence comes from Mycolicibacterium vinylchloridicum, assembly GCF_013404075.1. Taxonomy (GTDB): domain Bacteria; phylum Actinomycetota; class Actinomycetes; order Mycobacteriales; family Mycobacteriaceae; genus Mycobacterium; species Mycobacterium vinylchloridicum. The sequence continues at coordinate 106,635 of NZ_JACBJQ010000017.1, read as the reverse complement.
ATGCGCTCGCTACGAGTCTCCTCGCGGAACCGTGACGCCCGACCGGAAGCCCGCGCTTCGCTGTCCGGCGTGTCGGCCGGCTCGGGGAGTCGGCCGATGACGGTGATCTCCTCGCGGTCGACGATCACCGTGGGGTCTCCCACGAACCATCCGTCCGGAAGTCGTCCGGCGAACCACTCGCCGGCATCGGTGGCGTCGGGCTGGTCGGCCTGCTGCCAGCCGCCGGGGCGGCCGGGCCGACGATGCATGTGCTGATGTTTCATGGATTACATGATTACACCGTTACATCACGATCACCAGGCATTCTCTCAGAGCGAACGGGCACGGAACCGTTGCGGACACGGATAATGGCGGCATGACAGGCAAAGAGCTCGACCCTGATCGCGCCAGGGCCGCGCGTGACGTGGCGCGTATGCACCCCACCATGGTCGCGCTGGTGCTGGGGGTTCCGACGGCCGCAGCTGCCGCCCTGGTGTGGTGGCTAGTCGGGCCGGGAACGGCGGTGCTGATGGTGCTGGCGGCAGTGCTGTTCGGTGGCTGGACGATGCTGCGCAAGCGCAAGCACTGAAACTGCTTCCGCTCAGCGCTTTTCGGCGCGACGAGCGCGGAAGAGCTTGACTTCGTCCTGGATTCCTTTGAGACGGCGCGCCTTGGCGAACGACCAATCGAAAGCGGGGTCGTCGCCGATCTCCTCGCGGGCCGCCTGCGCAACCAGCACTGCTCCCGGCCGGGCGGCCGATGTGACTCGGCTGGCCAGGTTGACCGAGCTGCCGAACCAGTCGCCCACCCGGCTCACCGCAGGCCCGAAAGCCACGCCCACCCGCAACTGTGGCAGCGCCTGATCGGCCTCGGTCGCCTCCACCAGCGTCAACATCGCATCGAGCAGCGCCGCCGCGTTCGTGGACACCAGCATCACCGCGTCGCCGATGGTCTTGACGAAGCGAACCGGGGGCACGGCCACATCACGGGCCGCGTCGGCGAGGCGGTTGGCGAGTTGTTCGAGTTCCTCGGGCGGCACCGTCTCGCCCAGCCGGGTGAACCCGACCAGGTCGGCGAAGGCGACCGCCACCAGGCGAGCCCCGGGCAGCGGGGCGCCTGCGGCCCGTTCGTTTGCGTTGACCGCCTCGGTTTCCATCGCGTGCCGCAGCTGGAGCATCAGCATGTCCTGGATCATCGGCCCCAGCAGCGGGGCCGCTGTACTCACCAACGCCTGCACGCCCTTGGCCATCTCGAGCTCTGTGGTGCCGGTGTCCTGCATCGTCGCTGCAACCCCGGTGTACCGGATCGCCTCGGCGGCGTGCGAAAGCCCTTCTGCCAGTACTCGAACCACCGTCAGTACCTGATCGGGATCCAGGCCCAGTTCCAGAAATCGCTTGAAGTGGTCGACAACCTCGGCGTCTGGTCGCAGGTACACCTGCGCGTCGGGGTCCTCGACCGACGCGAGCCCGCTGGCCCTCAGTAATCGCGTGAGCTGGTCGATCTCCAGGCCGGTCCGCTCGCTGATCTGCCGTACCGACAGCCGGGTGCCGTCGTCACCGAGGGTATGGCGGCCCGGAAGTAGCATCGGTGCGAACGATCCCCGAATCTCTTCGACCGAGATGCCCTGCTCCAGCAGCCAGGGAATCAATTCGGCCCGCTGGGCGCGGGCATCACCGGTTAACCCGTCGAGCAGTCCGGCGGCGTCCGGGTCGACGGTGTCGGTCACCGACCCAACGTATACCGTCTTCTGTGATGTCACGATCCCCGCTCCTGGAGGGGCTGCCGCCGATCGGCTCCCCTGATGCGAAGCTGGTGATCCTCGGCAATATGCCCAGCGTGCTGTCGCTGGCGTCCGGACAGTACTACGGCAACCCACGAAACGCGTTCTGGCGCATCATGGGTGAGCTGTTCGATTGCGCACCTGATGCCCCATATGAGCAGCGGATCGCGATGCTCGACCGTCATGGCATCGCCGTCTGGGATGTGCTCAAGCAATGCCGGCGGGTCGGCAGCCTGGATTCCGCGATCGCGCCGGACAGCATGGTGGCCAACGACTTCGTCAGCTTCTTCGCCGCGCACCCGAACGCCGGGCGGGTGTATTTCAACGGCGCCGCCGCCGAACGCAACTTCACCAGGCTGGTCACCATCACGGTGTGCGACGCCGTGCGCTTGCCGTCGACCAGCCCCGCACAGACCATGAGTTACCCCGACAAACTTTCGGCCTGGCGCGCCGCACTATCCGGCTCGCGATAAGCCTTCGGCGCAGGCCAGCGCCGCATATTCTCGTCGGGTGGCGGTCGAAAGCACGCCGTGCCGAGTGTGCGGCGCCCAACCGCGTCAGGGCGCGCGGTTCTGCGACTCCTGCGGGGCACCGCTCACCGACATCGAGACACCGGCGGAGTACAAACAGGTCACCGTGCTGTTCGCCGACGTGGTCCGCTCGATGGACATCGCCGCCGCGCTGGGGACGGAACGATTGCGCGAAATCATGACCGGGCTGGTCAACCGGGCCACCGCAGTGGTCACCCGCTACGGCGGCACAGTCGACAAGTTCACCGGGGACGGCATCATGGCGATCTTCGGCGCACCGGTCGCCCTCGAAGACCACGCGTTTCGCGCCTGCCTGGCGGCGCTGGACCTCCAGAAGGAAGCCGAGCAGCTGGCCGTCGAGATCGAGCACCACGACGGACTGCCGTTCCGGCTGCGAGTCGGCCTGAACTCCGGTCAGGTGATCACCGGCGACATCACCTCCAGCCCAACGAGTTACACCGCGGTCGGCGAACAGGTGGGACTGGCTCAGCGGATGGAGTCGGTCGCCCCGCCCGGCGGGGTGATGCTCAGCGAGTCCACCGCCAACCTGGTCGAGGAGACTGTCGAACTGGGTGATCCGGAGCGGGTTCACGTCAAGGGCGCACAAGCGCCGGTGCCGGCTCGGCGCCTGCTGGGAGCGTCGGGCCCGCTGCGCCGGAGGCGGACGGCGGAGACCGCGCTGGTCGGCCGTACCTGGGAATTGGCCAGCATCGCAGGCATGCTCGACGACGCCATCGACGGGACAAGCTGCGTTGTGGGACTGGTCGGTCCGGCCGGGATCGGCAAGAGCCGCATGGTCCGAGAGATCACCAGCCGCGCCACCGAGCGCAACCTCGACGTGTTCAGCGCCATCTGCGAGTCGCACACCAGCGACCTTCCGTTTCACGCTGTCGCAGCGCTACTGACCGCCGTTCTGGACATCTCGGCCCTGGACAACGCAACCGCCAGGGCGAAGATCCGCAGCCGCACCCCTGACGCCAATCCCGATGACTTGCTGCTTCTGGACGATCTGTTGAGGATCGCCGAACCCGGCATCGAGGCGCCGGCCATCGAGGCCGACGCGCGGCGACGCAGACTGACCGGCCTCCTCGATGCCGCGCTCATGTCTCGGCAGGAGCCGACGGTGTTCGTCATCGAGGACGCACACTGGATCGACGAACCGAGCGAGGCTCTGCTGACCAGCTTTGTCGAACTGGCGCCGCAGACACCGTCGGTCGTTCTCATCACCTATCGACCCGAGTACCGCGGTGCACTGGCGAATGTGCAAGGCGCTCAGACAATCACGCTGCGACCGCTGAGCAGCACGCAGACCGCGGCCCTGACCAGCGAACTACTCGGTCAGCACAATTCCGTGGCGAACCTGGTCGAGCACATCGCCGCACGGGCCGCAGGTAATCCGTTCTTTGCCGAGGAGATCGTCCGCGATCTTGCTGAACGCGGTGTGCTGGAGGGGGTTCGGGCCGGATACAGCTGCAGCGCTGACATCGCCGACATCCGGGTGCCTGCCACGTTGCAGGCCGCGATCGCCGCGCGTATCGACCGCCTCGAAACGGCGGCCAAACGAACGCTGTCGGCCGCGTCGGTGATCGGCATGCGCTTCAATGCGGAACTGCTCGACGGCTTGGGCGTCACTCCATCGATCAGTGAGCTCATCGACGCGGAACTCGTGACGCGCGTGCAGTTCACGGCGCACCACGACTTCGCGTTCAAACACCCGCTCATTCGCACCGTCGCCTACGAGTCGCAGCTCAAGTCCGACCGCATCGAGCTGCATCGGCGGCTGGCCGCAGCAATCGAGGAACGGAGCTGCGGCGACAACAAGGCCGCCGAGATCGCCGAGCACCTCGAAGCGGCAGGCGACCTGCGCACGGCATTCGACTGGCACATGCGGGCCGGCCAGTGGCTGACCAACCGCGACATCGCTGCCGCCCGGGCCAGCTGGCAACGCGCCAAACAGGTCGCTGATCTGCTGCCCGCGGACTCCTCCGATAGCCTCGCGCTGCGGATTGCACCGCGAACCCTGTTGTGCGCCAGTGCATATCGGGGCGGCGGCAGGATCGACGACACCGGCTTCGACGAGCTGCGCGAGCTGTGCGAACGTGCCGGTGACCGCAGATCGCTGGCGATCGCGATGGCGGGCCTGCCGGTCACGATGACCATGCTGAATCGCGTCCATGAGGCCTCGGCGCTGGCCACCGAACAGGAGAAGCTCGTCGAGTCGATCGGCGACCCCCGGCTCACGGTGGGCCTGTTGCACGGCGTGATCTCGACCCGGGTGCATGCCGGCCAAGCGGTGGCGGCAGCGCGGACGGCACAGCGCGTGATCGACCAAGCTGCAGGCGATTCCACCATGGGCGAACTGCTCATCGGGTCCCCGCTGGCACAGGCGACAATGCTTCGCGGGTTCGCCCGCTGCATGCTGGGCCGCCCAGGATGGCGCGACGACTTCAAAGACGCGGTCACACTGGCGACTGATTCAGACCCCGTCACGCGGGTGATCGTCGTCTCGTATGCCTCCGGAATGCTGTTCCTCAACGGCGTCTTCGTCGCCGACGATGAATTCTTCGCAGCCGTGCGGGATGCGTACACCACCGCGGAACGATCAGGCGACGACTTCACCCTCGGCATGGCCGGGTTCGCCTACGGCGTGGCGGCGATGGCTCGTGGCGATACAGACGCCGCGGCCGGTGCCGAAGTCCTTGAGGGGGTTTTCGAAACAGGCGTCCAACAGGAAAACGCGCTTGGGCAGATTCCGCCCGCGATCGCGCTGGCAACGCACCGCGCGCGGTTCGGAAATGTCGACGGCGCGATCAGGATGGCCAGAACTGTCGCCGACGACACCTTCAGCGGTGGCGAGATGATCCTGCGTGGCCCGGCCACCGCCGCTCTGGTTGAAGCACTCCTGCGACGTGGAACCGCCGACGACGTGTGCGAGGCCCGTACGGCAATCGAGCGGCTGGCGGCGGTGCCCACGGATCCCGGTTTCGTCCTGTTCGATCCGCCGCTGCTACGGCTGCGCGCACTGCTCGCACGGGCCGACGGCGACTACACCGGCTATCGCAACTACCGCGACCGATATCGCACGATGGCGAATACTCTTGATTTCCAAGGACATATCGCCGTTGCCGCGACCATGGACTAGGACACCGGCGGCCGCCGGTGCGCCCATGGGCGGGCGGTTTCGATCTGGTGACTCAAGGACAACAGCGTCGCCTCATCGGAGGGCCGGCCGACCAGCTGCACCGACAACGGCACGCCATCGTGGTCGAGGCCCCATGGCACGACGGCGGCGGGTTGACCGGTGGCGTTGAAGATACCTTGGAACGGCACCCGAGACGCCACCCGCGCCAGCGTCGACACCCCACCGCGGTGCTGGTATTGGCCAATCCTGGAGGGGCCCAGCGCAGTTCCGGGCGTGATCACCACGTCGACATCGTCGAAGATCGATTGCACCCGCGCGGCCAGCGCAGGTTCGGCGGCCCGCACCCGAGCGATCTGGCGCTCAGAGATCAGCCGGCCAAGGCGGGCAATGCCTTTAGTCCTGGGCTCGAGGCGTTCACGGTGTGGCAGCGCTGCGACATCCTCGTAGCAGCCCCGCCACATCCGCGGCAGCAGATGGCCGTAGACCGCCCAGACCGGGTAGTCGGGATCGCGCCAGACCACGTCGTGGCCGAGGTCGCGCAACAGCGTCTCCGCTTCGTCGAGTGCCCTCTGCTGCGCCGTTCCGACGCGGGCGGTGACCGTTGGCGGGATCTTGGTGCTCAACGCAATTCGTAGCCTCCCGGGCTCGCGGGCGGCTGCCGCCACGAATCCGCCCGACGGGCCGGGTTGCGTCGTCGTCGCGTCGAGGAACAACGCGGCGTCCTCGACGGTGCGGGCCATCGGGCCGTTGGCGGACAGCCCGCACCAGGCATCGTCGTGCGGGGCCATCGGCACCCGGTCGCGCTGTGGCTTCAGGCCGAAGAGCCCGCACCAGGTCGACGGGATCCGAATCGATCCGGCGCCATCGGAACCCAGGGCCATCGGCGCCAGACCCGCGGCCACCGCCGCCCCACTGCCGCCGCTGCTGCCGCCGGGTGCCCGGGCGAGGTCCCATGGGTTGTGCGTGGCGCCGAATGCGACGGTCTCGGTGAAGGGCCACAGCATCATCTCCGGAACCGCGGTCTTGCCCAGGATCACCGCGCCGGCCGCACGCAAGCGGCGCACCACCTCGGCGTCGGCCGTCGGCGGCAAACCGTAGGCGCTGCTGCCGTAGCAGGTGAACTCGTCGGCGACGTCGACGTCGTCTTTGATCGCGATCGGCACCCCCAGCAGGGGCTTGCGTTCGCCGGCGTCGAGCAGCTCCTGTGCTGCCACGGCTTCGCGGCGCGCGCTGTCGGTGAAGACCACACGATAGGAGCGCAGCTCTCGGTCGACCCGGGCGATCCGGTCGAGATAGAGCTCCAAGAGCCCCGGGGCGGTGATCGTGCCGTTGACGAGCATGCGGGCCTGCTCGGCGGCGCCGGCAAACGCAATGTCGGTGGAGTCCATCTGCGGCAGCGTAGCGCCGACCGCTACGGTGGCGAGATGGCATGCGTGTTCTGCGAGATCGTCGCCGGTACGGCGCCGGCCATCCGCGTCTACGAGGACGACGACTACCTGGGCATCCTCGATATCCGACCGTTCACGATCGGGCACACGCTGGTCATTCCCAAGCGGCACAGCGTCGACCTCACCGATACCCCCGCGCAGACGCTGGCCGGGATGCTGGCCGTCGGGCAGCGAATCGCCCAAGCCACCCGCGCCTCTGCGCTCGGCGCGACCGGAAACAACATCGCCATCAACGACGGCAAGTCGGCCTTCCAGACGGTGTTCCACATCCACCTGCACGTGATGCCGCGCCGCGACGGCGACAAGATCTCGTTGGCCAAGGGGATGCTGCTGCGCCGCGATCCCGACCGCGAGAACACCGGGCGAATTCTGCGCGACGCCCTGGCAGCACTGGATAAAACCGGATGAGAGTGGGCCATGACGTCATTGGGCAATAAAGGACTGTTGGCGTTCGTCAAAGTGCATGACTGGATTTACCGGCGCACCAACGGATGGATCGGGCACCGGATGCCCGGCGTGCCGCCGTCGCTGATGCTGCACACCGTCGGCGCGAAAACCGGTCAGCCACGGTCGATTCTGCTTGCGTACTACCGCGACGGAAGCGACTACCTGGTGGTTGCGTCCAATGGCGGCGCCGACCGCAACCCGGCCTGGTATCACAATATCCGGGCGCAGCCCCGTGTCGAGATCAACTTGGGCAGAAGGCGTTTGGCGGTCACCGCGCATGTCCTGTTGCCCGACGACCCCGACTACGCGCGGTTGTGGCAACTCTGCGATTCGGCGAACGGCGGCCGGTACAGCGACTACCAGCAAGGGACCACGCGGCCGATTCCGGTCGTGCGCCTGACACCCTGAGCCGAAAACCCTTCCCTAGAACAGCTCTTTGGCCAGCAGCTCCAACGTGACCTCACGCGCCGGCGCCGTTGCAGGGTCGGTGCCGCGATACGCCGAGGCGACGGGATTGACCATCACCTCATCGACGTCGAATTCGTCGGCCACCGCCCGAACCTGCTCGGCCGCCTCGGACGGCGAACCCACCACCGCCTTGGCGCGGCCCGCCGCGATGACGGCCTCGGCCTGCGGGTGCATCGTCAGCGCGGCGGCATCCTCGACGAGGTCGAGCGGGCCCAGGGGTTGGCCGGTGCGCAGCCTGGCCATCATCTGCAGGTTCGGTAGCAACAGCGCCTCGGCTTCGGCCCGCGTGGGTGCGACCACCGCGTTGACCGTCATGAACGTCACCGGCTCGGCAGCCACGTCACTGGGCCGGAACTCCGACCGGTAGGTCGCAAGTGCCTCGACGGTGCCCTGCCCGGCGAAGTGATGGGCGAACACGTACGGCAGCCCCTTGGCGGCGGCCAGGTGCGCCGAATACATCGACGAACCCAGCAGCCACAGCCGCGGCTCGTCGACGGCCGCGGGAGTGGCCTTGAGGATGTAGTCCTGGTTGCGGATCGGGATGCGCACCCCGTGCGCGCTCATCAACGCCGCGACGTCGTCGAGGTACTGCGGGAAATTCTCGACATCGGAGTCGTCCCGGGTGCCACGCAGCATGATCGACGTCACCGGATCCGAGCCGGGCGCCCGGCCGATGCCCAGGTCGATGCGGCCCGGGGCGGCGGCCTCCAGCAGGGCGAACTGCTCGGCGACGGCCAGCGGCGCGTGGTTGGGCAGCATCACCCCGCCCGACCCCAGCCGCAGCTGCGTGGTCTGGGCGGCCAGGTACGCGATCAGAACCGGTGGGCTGGTGGCCGCGACCGCAGGCATGTTGTGATGCTCGGCCAGCCAATACCGGGTGAATCCCAGCCGGTCGGCGGTCTGCGCCAGCAGCACGGTGGCCGCCAGCGCGTCGCCGGTGGTCTGGTCAGTGCGCACCGGGACAAGGTCGAGAACAGAAAGACGCATGGCAGTCTCAACGATATGCCCGCGCGTGTGCTTCCCTGAAGACGTCGTCGAGCATGGCCGGGGTGAGCCGGCCGGTGAACATGTTCTGCTGGCTGGGGTGATAGCAGCCGAGCAGCACCCGGCCCGACGGCAGTTCGACGAGCGCCCCGTGGCCGAACTTCGGCTTGGCCACCCCGGGCAGGTCGTCGGCGAGCAGCCTCAGCGCGGCCTGCCAGCCGAATCCGCCCAAGGTGACGATCACCCGCACCGACGGGGCGATCATCTGCCACTCGGCGGTCAGCCACGGCTCGCACGTCGCCCGCTCGTCGGGGGCCGGCTTGTTGGCGGGCGGGGCGCACCGCACCGCCGCAACCACTCGAATGTCGTTGGTAGTCAAGCCATCCGCGGCGTCGACACTGGTCGGCTGGTTCACCAGCCCGGCGCGGTGCAATGCGGCGAACAGCTGATCACCCGAGCGGTCGCCGGTGAACACCCGGCCCGTCCGGTTGCCACCGTGCGCGGCGGGCGCCAGCCCCAGGACCAGAATCTTCGGCCGCTGTGAGCCCCACCCGGCGATCGGGCGGCCCCAGTACGGCTCGCCTGCGAATGATCGCCGCTTGGCGATCGCCACGTCCTCACGCCAGGCGACCAGCCGTGGACAGGCCCGGCACACGCTGACCAGCGCATCGAGGGCAGTCAGATCCCCAGCTGTCGCGGCCAACGTGGCCACCGCTGCGGCGTCGGCGGCCATCGGGGTCTCGGGCACCGCGGGATCACCCGGCCAGCCTGCCCCCGGCGGAACCGGCGATTCGAAGACGACGCCGGTGCGCGGATGCGGAAGGACGGTCACCAGTCCAAATTAAGCTCTGCCGGTGACCACCACGCGCGTACCCGCGCTGCTGATCTTGTCCTCGACATTCCTGGCCGCAGGCGCCAACGGGATCTCGATGGTCGCGTTCCCGTGGCTGGTCCTGCAGCGCACCGGCAACGCGGTGGATGCCGCGATCGTCGCGGGTGCGGCGACCCTGCCACTGCTGTTCGCCACGCTCATCGCCGGTGCCGCCGTCGACTTCATCGGCCGGCGCCGGGTGGCCATGCTCTCCGATGCCCTGTCGGCCATCGCGGTCGCGGCGATCCCGCTACTGGCCATCGCGTTCGGCACCGACGTGCTGAACACGCTGGTGCTGGCGGGCCTGGCGGCCCTGGGTGCGTTCTTCGATCCGGCCGGCATGACCGCGCGGCAGTCGATGCTGCCCGAGGCGGCCGGCAAGGCGGGCTGGACCCGTGATCACACCAACAGCGTCTACGAGGCGGTGTTCAACCTGGCCTACATCACCGGGCCCGGCATCGGAGGTCTGCTGATCGCGACGCTCGGCGGGGTCAACACCATGTGGGTCACCGCGGCCCTGTTCGGGCTCGCGATCCTGGCGATGGGGGTCCTGCGACTCGAGGGCACCGGCCGGCCCGCCCGTGAAAAGCTCCCGGAGAGTGTGGTTTCCGGTGTCGTCGAGGGGCTGAAGTTCGTCTGGCACAACCGGGTACTTCGCACACTGGGACTCATCGACCTCGCCGTCACGGGTCTCTACCTGCCGATGGAAAGCGTGCTGTTCCCCAAGTACTTCACCGACCGCAACGAGCCGGCCCAGCTCGGCTGGGTGTTGATGGCACTCTCGGTCGGCGGGCTGATCGGAGCGCTGAGCTGGACGGTGCTGTCGAAGTACTCCAGCAAGCGCAGGACGGTACTGACGGCGGTGCTGACGTTCGGCATCGCCGTGGCCGTGATCGCGTTCCTGCCGCCGCTGCCGGTGATCCTGTCGTTCGCCGCGGTGGTCGGCCTGGTCTACGGACCGATCGGCCCGATCTACAACACGATCATGCAGACTCGCACGCCTGAGGAACTGCGCGGCCGGGTGGTCGGGGTGATGACATCGATGACGTATGCCGCGGGGCCGATCGGGTTCATGCTGGCCGGGCCACTGGTCGACACCTTCGGCTTGAAGGTGACGTTCCTGGTGCTGGCGGTGCCGATCCTGGTGATCGGACTGCTGTGTCCGTGGCTGCCCGCGCTGCGCGAACTCGACGACGAACCAGAGCCCCACAAGACCCCCGCCTAAGATGGCCCAATGGCCGTGAGCACCCTGGCCGGCCTGGCCGCCGAATTGCCCGACGGGGTCGTCGTCACCGACCCCGACATCGTGGCCTCCTACCGGCAGGACCGGGCCGCCGATCCCGCGGCGGGCACGCCGTTGGCGGTGATCCGCCCGACCCGCACCGAAGAGGTGCAGACGGTGTTGCGCTGGGCTTCGCAGAATCGGATCGCGGTGGTGCCGCGCGGCGCGGGCACCGGTTTATCCGGCGGCGCGACGGCCGTCAACGGCGGGATCGTGCTGTCCACGGAGAAGATGCGCGACATCACCGTCGACCCGGTGACCCGCACGGCCGTCGCCCAGCCGGGGCTGCTCAACGCCGAGGTGAAGAAGGCGGTCGCCGAATACGGCCTGTGGTACCCGCCGGACCCGTCGTCCTACGAGATCTGCAGCATCGGCGGCAACATCGCCACCAACGCCGGCGGACTGTGCTGCGTAAAGTACGGCGTGACAACCGATTACGTGCTCGGACTGCAGGTCGTGCTGGCCGACGGGACAGCGGTGCGTCTCGGTGGACCACGGCTGAAAGACGTGGCCGGGCTCTCGCTGACCAAGCTGTTCGTCGGCAGCGAGGGCACCCTGGGGGTGATCACCGAGGTGACGCTGCGCCTGCTGCCACCGCAGCCCTCGGCGTGCACGGTGGTGGCGACGTTCGACTCGGTGGAGGCGGCGGCCGGGGCCGTGCTCACGATCACCAACCGCATCCGGCCCTCGATGTTGGAGTTCATGGACGCGGTGGCGATCAACGCCGTCGAGGACAAGCTGCGGATGGGGCTGGACCGTTCCGCGGCGGCGATGATGGTGGCCGCCTCCGACGACCGCGGGGCGACCGGCGCGCAAGACGCCGAATACATGGCCCGGGTGTTCACCGAAGCCGGTGCGACCGAATGCTTTTCGACGGCCGACCCGGACGAGGGCGAGGCGTTCGTGGCGGCCCGGCGGTTCGCGATCCCCGCGGTGGAGGCCAAGGGTTCGCTGCTGCTCGAGGACGTCGGGGTGCCGCTGCCCGCGCTGGCCGAGTTGGTCGGCGGGGTGGCCAAGATCGCGGCCGACCGGGACCTGACGATCTCGGTGATCGCGCACGCCGGGGACGGCAACACCCACCCTCTGATCGTGTACGACCCCGCCGACGCCGCGATGACGCAGCGCGCCGAGCAGGCGTTCGGCGAGATCATGGATCTGGCGGTGTCGCTGGGCGGGACGATCACCGGCGAGCACGGCGTCGGCCGGCTGAAGAAGCCCTGGCTGGCGGGTCAGCTCGGCCCGGAGGCCATGGAGCTCAACCGCAGGATCAAGACCGCGCTGGACCCCGACGGGATCCTCAACCCCGGTGCGGTGATCTAGCGGCTCGCGATGTCAGCAGGCTCAATGCGCGCTCGAGATTGCGTTCGGCGGCCGGGGTCATCCCCTGCCGCAGCTCCCACCGATAACCGCGGATGGCCAGCAGGCAGGCATCCGGGATGCGCTCGAAGCACTGCACGGCGGTCGCCAGGATCGTCGGTACCGACATCGCATGCGAGGTGAAGCTGAAGTCCAACACCGGCGCGGGGCGGCTGACCGCGAACGATTCCACCGCCGGGTCCTTGGTCGCGTCGACGAACAACACCCGGGCGTACCGGCTGATCAGATCGGCGTCTTCGAGGTTGAGCTGGTAGGTGCGCCGCAGAGCTGCCCGCGGTGGGTGCTCCTCGAGCCGGTCGATGAATGCCCAGCCCAGTCCGTCGTCTTCGCGGCCGCTGTTGCCGACGCCGTAGATCAAACTGTCGGGGCTGTCGAAAAATTCATCGAGACTGTTCATTGATCACCCGCCCCTGCGCATCGACCACGGTGACGGTCAGCGGCATCTGCCCCAGCGCGTGGGTGGCACAGCTCAGGCAGGGATCGTAGGCCCGGATGCCCACCTCGATCGCGTTCATCATGCCCTCGGTGATTTCGGTCTTGCCGCCGAGGTAATGCTCGGCAACGCTGCGCACCGTGCGGTTGAGCACCTGATTGTTCTGTGTGGTGGCGACGATCAGGTTCGCGAAGGTGATGTTCGCCTCCCGATCGGCGCGGTAGTGATGCAGCAGGCTGCCGCGCGGTGCCTCCACCACGCCGATGCCCTCGCCGACCCAGGCCTCCGGGGCGGGTGTCACCAGGAGGTCGTCGTTGCAGATGTCGGGGTCGGCGAGCAGATCCCTGACCACCTCGGCGGCGTGGATGATCTCGATTGTCCGCGCCCAATTGGTGTGCAGCGTCATGGTATTGGCGCGCCCACCGGTGTAAGCGTGGAACCTGTCCAAGGCTTCGGCGGCCAGCGGGGTCGATAGCGTCTTGGTGACGTTGAGCCGCGCCAGCGGTCCCACCCGGACCGATCCCGCCTCGCGGCCGAGGTCGGTGAGGTAGGGAAACTTCATGTAGCTCCACTTCTCGACCGCTTCGGAGAAGTGGTCGAGATAGTCGCGGTAGTCGAACTCCCGCACGACGTTCTTGTCGTCGTCGGTCACCCGGAGCCGGCCGTCGTAGTAGTCGACGTTGCCGTCGTCGTCGACCAGGCACATGTTCAGCGAAGGCACCGTGGCGAAGGTGTCGACCTCGTCGCGATGTTGTTCGTGGAAGTCGTAGAACATCTGCAACCCAAGCTGGGCGTCCTCGATGACCTGGTCGACCGAGGGTAATCCGTCCCCGCCGCGCAGGAACCGGTCCACGTCGGCGGGGGTCAGGCTCTTGTTCACGCCGCCGGGCACCGCCGAGATGCCGTGCATGCGTTTCCCGAATACCGCCTCGATGACCTCTTGGCCCCACTTACGCAGCCGGACAACGCGTTTGACGAGCTCGGGGTTGGCTTCGATCAGCCCGATGAAGTTCCGCTTCTCCGGTGCGGCGTCGATCCCGAACAGCATCTCGGGCACCACGAGGTAGAAGTAGGCCGTGACGTGGGACTGCAGCATCTGCGCGTAGTGGCCGAGCCGGCGCATCTTGATCGCGGTCGGGGTGAGCGAAGCCCCCGCCCCGATCATGTCGTCGAGGGCCTTCGCCCCGGCCAGATGGTGGCTGACGAAGCAGATCCCGCAGATTCGCTGCATCAGAACCGGCGCCTCCCAGTACGGGTGGCCACAGATGAACTTCTCGTAACCCCGGAATTCCACCACCTGCAACCTGGCATCGGTCACGTTGTGGTCGTCGTCGAGTTCGATGACGACCTTGCCGTGACCCTCGATGCGGGTGACCGGATCGATGACGAGTGTCGTTGCCATGGAACGTAATTCCCCTAGTCGAAGTGATGGAGTGACGTCGGCAGGTTCACCGGACGGCCCTCGATCAGATCCTCGAGGACGTCGAGAATCGCCTCGGGCGTGGGCGGGCAGCCGGGGATGAAGTAGTCCATGTGGACGACCTCGTGGCAGGGGTACACGTTGTTGGTCAGGATCGGCAGGTGGCGGTCGTAGGGTACGACCGGCTTCGCGCCCAGCTCCGCGGTCGGCGAATCCAGGTACGCTTCGGCGAGACAGTCCTCGAGCCCGACCAGGTTTCGCAATGACGGGACACCGCCCCAGATGGCGCAGGCACCGACCGAGATGAGAACCTCGCAGTTGTCCCGGAAATGGCGCAGTGTCTCGATGTTCTCGTCGTTGGCGACGCCGCCCTCGATGAACCCGATCGCGCACCGCTCGGGAATCCGTTTGATGTCGGTGAACGATGACCGCAGGATGGTGATCCTGTCCAGCAGCCCGATCATCCGCTCGTCGATGTCGAGCAGCGACAGGCTGCAGCCCCAGCAGCCACAGAGGCTGATCATCGATACCTTGATCTTCTCGGCGCGGGCGGCGGCCAGCTCCGGATCGAGCGGGGTGGCCGGAAGTTGATGCGAGGCAATCTCGTTGGCGTCCTGCGTCGTCACGTGACGTTCCCCCGCGATGGTTCGAGAGCCCGGTCGCGGACCGATTCGATCTCGAACCGGCGTTCGCCGATGGGCTCGTCGTAACCCACCCGTTTCTTCAGAATCGTTCCGACCGGGCAGATGTCGACGGCCTCGTCGACCTGTTCCGGCGGCATCCTGTCGGCCAGTTCGACGTCGATCTCGATGCGGGCATGCGTTCCGCGCCCGCTGATGCTGAAGATCTTCTTACCGGTCTCGCGGTCCCGGATGAACTCGACACAACGTTGACAGAAGATGCATCTGTCGCGCTCGAGCCAAATCGCTTCCGACGCATGGTCGGTCACCCGCTCCGGGAACTGGTACGGGAAGCGGGACACCGTCATGTCCACCTCGTAGGCGACGGCCTGCAACGTGCAGCGGCCGGACTTCTCACAGCTCGGGCAGTTGTGGTTGCCCTCGGAGAACAGGATTTCGACCAGCGCCTTGCGGGCGTCGGCGGCGTCGGGGACGTCGACCTCGACCCGCATTCCGGCGCTGACCCTGACCGTGCAGGCGGCCACCATCGTGCCGTTCACCTTCACCGAGCAGGCTCGGCAGGTTCCCAGCGCCGGATGCTCGGGCAGGTAACACAGAGTCGGGATGTAGACGCCGGCCTGTGCCGCCGCGTCGACGAGCGTCACACCGTCCTCGGTGCTGATGGTGGTGCCGTCGATTTCGATCTCGATTGTCACAACGCCTCCCGGAGTGCGAGTTCGGCGACGACTCGGGCGTGGTCGGTCAGTTCGGCCGCGACGTCGAACGACGGCAGCAGCGCGCCGCCGGACTCGGCGAGCCGGCGCTCGTAGATCTCAGGGAACTTCGCCCATGTTGTCAGGATCGGATTCGGGGAGGTGGCGCCGAGCCCGCATCTACTGGTGTGCGCGACGATCCCGCCCCAGGTGACCATGTCGTCGACGTCGGATCGGGTGGCCCGCCCGGCCGCCACCAGGTCGACCTTCTGACGCAACACCACGTTGCCCGCCCGGCACGGCACGCAGATGCCGCAGGACTCGTCGACGAAGAATTGCATGAAGTCCCCGACGATCTCGAGGAGATCGCGGTCGTGGTCGAACACCATGAACGAGCCGTTGCAGGACAGATCGTCGTAGGCCAGCAGGCGGTGGGCATCGGCGGCGACCGACAGCATTTCCCCTGAGGGACCACTGATCTGGACGGCGCGCGGGTGCTCGGCGCCGATCATGTCCAGCACGTCGGCCAGCCTGGTACCCCACTCGACCTCGTAGATACCTGGTGCCGCGCAGTCACCGGCGACGCTGAGCAGCCGGGTGCCGGTGGACCCTGTCACGCCCATGGCCGCGAACCAGTCGGCACCCTCGGCCATGATCCGGCTTGCCGCGGCGAAGGTTTCGACGTTGTTGACCACCGTGGGCTTGCCGAGGAAACCGTGTTCGACGGGGAACGGCGGCTTGAGGCGCGGGGTCCCCCGCTTGCCCTCGCAGGATTCGAGGAGGGCCGATTCGTCGCCGCAGATATAGGCGCCGGCACCCAGCTGGATCCGGATGTCGAACCCGTCACCGAGGACACCGTCGCCACGCAACCGAGCCAGCTGGCATTCGAGATAGTTCTGCAGGTACGCGTACTCCGCGCGCAGGTAGAGAATGCCCCCGCGCGCGCCGACGGCGTGGGCGGCGATCGCCATGCCGGCGAACACCTCGCCGGGCGAGTGGGTGAGCAGCACCCGGTCCTTGAAGGTTCCCGGCTCGCCTTCGTCGGCGTTGCAGATGATGTATTTCTCGTCGCCGGCCGCCGCGCGGCAGAACTTCCACTTGTTCCCGGTGGGGAACCCGGCACCGCCGCGACCGCGCAGGCCAGAGCGCGTGATGGTCGCGATCACGTCGTCGGGCGCCATCGCCCGGCAGCGCTCGAGCAAGGCGGGGTAATCGCCGTCACCGCCGAAGAACACCGGCCCGCCGGTGTGCACCGCCGTGCTGGTGAGTCGTTCGACGTAGGCCACGTCGTCGTCGGGGATGCCGGTCGGGTTGGCGATCTGCGCCGGTGACCGGCCGCTTGTGAGGCCGGCGATGATCTCGGCGACCGAGCCCGGCGTGAGGTCGGCGAACACGATGCCGTCGATCAGCATGGCGGGCTCATGGTCGCTCATGCCGATGCAGGCGGTGTCGAACAGTCCGAACTCGGCCGAGCCGGGTCCGCCGAATCTGGTCCCGGTCTCGCGCTCCAAGGCCTCACGCACCTCGCGGTGGCCACGCGTCTTCGCAATGACGTTGTCGCTCAGATAGATTCGGTAACGGCCGGATGGCTCGGTGTGGAAGAAATGATAAAACGTCGCGGTTTCCAGGACGTCCTCGACCGACAGCCCGAGCCAGTCGGCCACCTCGGCGGCCGCATCGGTGGAGATGTGCCCCGCCTGGCGCTGGATGTCCCACAGGATGTCGAGCAGGCCGGCCCGGTCACGCGTGCGCCCGGCGAGGATCCCCATCATGTCGAGAGACGTCGTCATTGCTTCACCCACTCAGCCCGGGCCTGTGTGCGGCGACGCTACCACGCAGAACGAATGCTTGCGCCGTCGGAAAAGCGAGTTCACCGACGCGACCACAGGGCGTCACGTCATGCGCCGCGAGGGTTGCCGGACGGGCACGGCCGGTAGAACAGGCATTGACATGGCGGGGCTTTTGTCATATTCATAAGACATGACTGCTGTTGTGTCTCACGAGGCGGAGGCCCGCTTCGAGCTCGCCACCGCCGAGACCTGGGGCAACCGCTGGCCGATGTACCGGGCCCTGCGCGACCTCGATCCGGTGCACCACGTCGTGCCGGAGAACCCCGACCACGATTACTGGGTGCTGTCCCGGCACGCCGACATCTTCGCCGCCGCCCGCGACCACGAGACGTTCTCTTCGGCCCAGGGCCTGACCGTCACCTACAATGAGCTGGAACTCATTGGGCTGCAGGATAACCCGCCGATGGTGATGCAGGATCCGCCGGTGCACACCGAGTTTCGCAAGCTGGTGTCACGCGGGTTCACCCCGCGGCAGGTCGAAGCCGTCGAGCCCAAGGTGCGCGAGTTCGTCGTCGAGCGCATCGAGAAGCTACGCGCCGACGGCGGCGGCGACATCGTCACCGAGCTGTTCAAGCCGCTGCCGTCGATGGTCGTCGCACACTACCTCGGAGTGCCCGAGCAGGACCGCGACCAATTCGACGGCTGGACCGAAGCCATCGTGGCGGCCAACGCCAGCGGGCTGGATGCCCTGGGCTCGGTCGGCGACGCCGTCGGGTCGATGATGGGCTACTTCACCGAACTGATCGAGCGGCGGCGGCGTGAACCCGAGGACGACACGGTCTCCCACCTGGTGGCCGCCGGGGTCGGCGCGGACGGCGATATCGCCGGCACGCTCTCGGTGCTGGCGTTCACGTTCACGATGGTCACCGGAGGCAACGACACCACCACCGGCATGCTCGGCGGATCGATGCCGCTGCTCGCCCAGCGCCCCGACCAAAGCCGGCTGCTCATCGACTCACCCGAGCTGATCACCGAGGCCGTCGACGAACTGCTGCGGCTGACCTCCCCGGTGCAAGGCTTGGCCCGCACCACCACTCGCGACGTCGAGTTGCACGGCAAGACCATCCCGGCCGGGCGTAAGGTGCTGCTCCTGTACGGCTCGGCCAACCGTGACGAGCGCCAATACGGGCCGGATGCAAACGATCTCGACGTCACCCGCCGTCCGCGCAACATCCTCACGTTCAGCCACGGTGCCCACCACTGCCTCGGTGCGGCCGCCGCGCGTATGCAGGCCCGGGTGACGCTGACCGAATTGCTCGCGCGCTGCCCCGATTTCGAGGTCGACGAGGCGGGCATTGTCTGGGCAGGGGGCGGCTACGTGCGCCGGCCGCTGTCGGTGCCGTTCCGGGTGCGTGGCTAGTGGCGGGCAAGGACTGGCTGGGCTCGCGGCGGGCCGAGGTGGCCGCCGACCGCATCCTCGACGCCGCCGGTGAGCTGTTCGCGGGTCAACACGTCTCGACCGTCGGGATGAACGACATCGCCCGTGCCGCAGGGTGTTCGAGGGCCACGCTGTACCGCTATTTCGAGAACCGCGAAGTGCTGCACACGGCGTATGTACACCGCGAGGCCTACCGGCTGCACGAGCAGATGACCGAGCTGGTCAACGGGATACCCGACCCGCGTGAGCGGCTGCTGGCCGGGCTGAGCGCGTCCATGAAATTGGTGCGCGAGAGCCCGGCGTTGTCGTCATGGTTCGCCACCACCGACTCCCCCATCGGGGCGGAGATGGCCGAGCAGTCCGAGGTCATCCAGGCGCTGACGTCGGGGTTCCTGCTGTCGCTGCGGCCCGACGACCCCGACGTCGTGCACCGCCGCGCCCGCTGGCTGGTTCGGGTGCTGACCTCGCTGCTGATCTTTCCCGGCCGCGACGCCGACGACGAGCGTGCGATGCTCGAGGAGTTCGTCGTTCCGATGGTGTGCCCCAATGACTCTGCAGTGGACGGATCGAAACAGAACTCAGAGCGAAGTTTCGGGTAGATCTTCGCCCTCAGTTCTGTCTCGATGCGCGAGCTTCAGCTGCGCACCCGGGTGAACCGGTGCAGCAGCCAGGCCACCGGGATTGTCATCACCAGCGTGACGATGAACAGCGCAGGCGCCGAGCCGGTGTACACCGGCCATCCCAACACCTCGACCATGGCGATCTCCATCACCACGAGGTGAACCAGGAAGATCTCGTAGGAGATCTCACCGAGCCACACCATCGGGCGGGTGGCCAGCAGCCGCGCATACAAACCTCGGTTGCCTAAGGCCAGCGGGGCGACGATCAGCGTCGCGATCGCGGCATAGGCCCCGGTCTTGACCAATGCCTCGGTGATGCCCGTCGGTGATGTGGTGGGCTCACCCGCGATCGGCGTCGACACGATCAGGAAGCTGACCAGCGCCAGCGAGATCGCGATGAAGCCGTACACCCGGACTCCCATGGCGCCCAACACCGTCAGCAGCATGCCGCCGACGAACCAGGCCAGATAGCCGGGCAGCCACAGCCGGGCTCCCTCCGGCAGAAAGTCGGTGGTATGTACCAGCACCATCCAGGCGGGACTCACCAGCGCGAGCACCCCCAACCCGGTCAGCAACAGCCCCGGCCGCCACCGCCGTCGGCACAGCACGCCCAGCAGCAGCCACGCCAGCACCGGCAGCGCCACATAGAACGCCACCTCGACGGCCAGGCTCCACATCTGCGTAAGCCCTTGGTGCAGATAGCCATCGAACGCATACTTGTCGGTGTAGATCTGGGTCAGGGTCAGGTTGCGCAGCAGGCCGATCCAGGTGTGACCGGGATTGGGCCCGGCCGAACGGAAGTGGTAGATCAGGTAGGCGGCCAGCACCGTGACGACGTAGGCAGGCATGATGCGGCGCACCCGATGCCAGGCGTAGCGGCGCACCGACGGGGCGCTCTGCCCACCGACAGTGGCGCGCACCCACGGCCCGAACAACAGGTAACCCGACAACACGAAGAAGATCGGCACGCCGATCTCCAGGCGCGAATACACCAGGCCCGCAAAGCCGTGCGTGTACTTGCCGGTGGTGTAGGCCGCGTGGGTACCCAGCACCAGCAGGGCGGCGACCGCGCGGATACCGGTCAGCGAGGCAACCCGGTCGGCTCCGGAGACTGCTTCCAGTCCGCCTTGGTCGACGTGGCTGGACGCGATCATCGGCTCGTACGCCGGGGCTTCCCGCCGGAGGGACGCGAGTCGTACTTCGGGTTGCCGTGGTCGGGCTTGAGATCGATCAGAATCCCGGAAATCCGGGTCTTCTCAAGGGCTTTCAGCGTTTCTTTGGACAGCTTCGTAGGCAGTTCGACCAGGGAGAAGTTCTCCTTGATCGTGATGTGCCCGAAATCGCTGCGGTGCAGCCCACCTTCGTTGGCCAACGCGCCGACGATCGAGCCCGGCCCGACCTTGTGCCTTTTGCCGACCGCGATGCGGTAGGTCGACAGGTCGTCGCGCGTCTTGCGTGGCGGGCGATCACGTTCCCCGCGTTCGGGCCGGTCGGGCTTTTCTCGCCGCTTTTCCGGCGGCGGCTCGGTCATCAGGAATTCCTCGCCGTTGCGGCTTTGCAGCGCCAGTGCCGCGGCGATATCGGCCAAGGGCACGTCGTTGTCGCGCTCGTAGTCCTCGATCAACCGGCGGAACATCTCGAACCCGGGGGCATTGAGCGCATCGGTGATCGAGTCGCGGAACTTCTCCACCCGCTGGGCGTTGACGTCTTCGACCGACGGCAGCTGGCCCTCGACCAGCTTTTGCCGGGTGACCCGCTCGATCGAGTTCAGCAGGTGACGTTCGCGCGGGGTGACGAACAGGAATGCCGTTCCCGAGCGGCCGGCGCGGCCGGTGCGCCCGATGCGGTGCACATACGACTCGGGGTCGTGCGGGATGTCGAAATTCACCACATGCGAGATGCGCTCGACGTCCAGGCCGCGGGCGGCGACGTCGGTGGCGACCAGGACATCGATCGTCCCGTCCTTGAGCGAGGCGATCGTCCGCTCCCGAACCGCCTGCGGGATATCGCCGTTGATGGCCGCCGCAGCAAACCCGCGGGCCCGCAGCTTCTCGGCGACCTCCTCGGTGGCCTGCTTGGTGCGGACGAACACGATCATCGCGTCGCCCTCCTCCACCTCCAGCAGGCGGGTCAGCGCATCGATCTTGCGGGGATACGACACCTGGAAATAACGCTGGGTGATGTTCTCGGCGGTCTGGGTCTTCGACTTGACCGTGACCTCGACCGGGTCGTGCAGGTATTTGGTGGTGATCTTCTTGATGCCCGGCGGCATGGTCGCCGAGAACAAGGCGACCTGCTTGTACTCCGGGGTGTCGGCCAGGATGCGCTCGACATCCTCGGCGAACCCCATCTGCAGCATCTCGTCGGCCTCGTCGAGCACCAGGTAGTCCAGGTGCGACAGGTCCAGGCTGCCCTTCTCCAGGTGGTCGATGACGCGCCCGGGTGTGCCGACGACGATCTGTGCGCCGCGCTTGAGGCCGGCCAGCTGCGGGACGTAGGAGGAGCCGCCATAGATCGGCAGCACGTTGATCTTCAGGTGCGTGCCGTAGCGGCTGAACGCCTCGGCGACCTGCAGGGCCAACTCGCGCGTCGGGGCGAGTACCAGTGCCTGGGTGTTGCGGCTTTCGGCGTCGATCTTGGACAGGATCGGGATCGCGAAGGCCGCGGTTTTGCCGGTGCCGGTCTGGGCCAGGCCGACGACGTCGGAGCCGGCCAGCAACGCCGGAATGGTGGCCGCCTGGATCGCCGACGGAGTCTCGTAGCCGACGTCGGCCACGGCCTGCAGCACCGCGGGGTGGATCTGCAGGTCGGCGAAGGTCTGGGGGGCGTCTTCGAGCGTTGTCATCGGATCTGCAGTCTACTGCCGGAGCGTGCCGTAACCCGCTTCCACTCGAGAAGGCCGGTACCGTCGCCGGTGTGTGGCATCGGGCGGCGGGCAGGAGCGAAGCGACCCGGGGATTAGGACTTGCGGCGGCGGCGATCCTGGCGGCAACGCTCGCGGGGTGCAGCTCGGGCGACTCCACGGTGGCGAAGACTCCGCAGCCGACGACGACCGCAGTAACGACCACCGAGGCGCCCCCACCGCCACCGCCTCCCCCGACCAGCACTCCTCCGCCGGATCCGTGCGCGGTGAACCTGGCAGCGCCGACGATCGCGCAGACCGTCTCCGAACTTCCGCGCGACCCCCAGAGCAATCAGGGCTGGTACCCGGTGCCGATCGCAGGCAACTACAACGAGTGCGCGCAGCTGTCGGCGGTGATCATCAAGGCCAACACCAATGCCGACAAGCCGAACACTCGCGCCGTGATGTTCCACCTCGGCAAGTACATCCCGACCGGAGTGCCCGACACCTACGGCTTCAACGGCGTCGACACCACCCAGAGCACCGGTGACACCGTCGCCCTGGCGTACACCAATGGCCTGGGCATGCAGAGCGTGGTGAAGTTCCGCTGGAACGGCAACGGCGTGGAGCTGATCGGCAACACCTGAGAAGTCGGGGCGCACGCCTACAGTGGGTCTGTGTTCGTCGCCGACGACCGCGTCATCTACAGCGCATCCGACCTCGCCGCGGCCGCACGCTGCGAATATGCGTTGCTGCGCGCGTTCGACGCCAAGCTGGGCCGCGGCCCGTCGGTGTCGGCCGACGACGAGCTGTTGGCCCGCACCGCCGATCTCGGCGACGCCCACGAGGAACGCCACCTCGACGAGCTGCGGACGACGGCCGACGTCACCGTCATCGGCAGGCCCGCCTACACAGTCGCCGGGCTGACCGCCGCCGCGGACGCCACCCTGCGCGCCGTCGCGCACGGCGCGCACGTCATCTACCAGGCCGCGATGTTCGACGGCCGCTTCGCCGGGTTCGCGGACTTTCTCCTTCTCGACGGGGGCCGTTATCGGCTCCGCGACACCAAGCTCGCCCGATCGGTGAAAGTGGAGGCGCTGCTGCAGCTGGCCGCCTACGCCGAGACACTGACGCACGCGGGTATCGCCGTGCACGACGACGTGGAACTGGTGCTGGGCAACGGGACGACCCGGGCCTACCGGGTTGACGAGCTGCTGCCGGTCTACCGGTCCCGCCGCAGCGAACTGCAGGATCTGCTGGATCGGCACCTCGCCGGCGACGCCGCGGTCAGTTGGGCCGATGAGAGTGTGCGCGCCTGTATGCGCTGCCCGGAGTGCGCGGCGCAGGTCCGCCAGACCGACGACCTGCTGTTGGTGGCGGGCATGCGCGTCAGCCAGCGGGCCCGCCTGATCGAGGCGGGCATCACCACGGTGGCCGAGCTCGCCGAGCATGATGGTCCCGTCGCCGATATGCCGGCCCGCGCGGTCACGGCGCTGAGCGGGCAGGCCCGGTTGCAGATCGCGCCGCGAGTGAACGGCAAGCCGCCCTTCGAGGTCGTCGACCCGCAGCCGCTGATGCTGTTGCCCGACCACGACAAGGGCGATCTGTTTTTCGATTTCGAAGGTGACCCGCTGTGGACGGCCGACGGTACCGACTGGGGCCTGGAGTACATGTTCGGCGTGCTCGGCGCGGGCGGTGACTTCCGGCCGCTGTGGGCACACGACCGCCGCCAGGAACGCAAGGCGCTCAAGGGTTTTCTGGACATGGTCCGCAAGCGGCGCAAGCGGTATCCGAAGATGCACATCTACCATTACGCGGCCTATGAGAAGACAGCCCTGCTGCGGCTGGCCGGCCGCTACGGCGA
Organism: Mycolicibacterium vinylchloridicum; assembly: GCF_013404075.1. Classification (GTDB taxonomy): domain Bacteria; phylum Actinomycetota; class Actinomycetes; order Mycobacteriales; family Mycobacteriaceae; genus Mycobacterium; species Mycobacterium vinylchloridicum. The sequence goes on along the minus strand of NZ_JACBJQ010000017.1, from coordinate 82,587 downwards.
GGGCGAGAACGAGGTCGACGACCTGCTGCGTAACGGTGTGCTGGTCGACCTGTATCCCTTTGTGCGTAAAAGCATTCGGGTCGGCACCGAGAACTACAGCCTCAAATCGCTCGAGCCGCTCTACATGGACGCCGAGCTGCGCACCGGCGATGTCACCACCGCCACCGACTCGATCACGATGTACGCCAGGTATTGCGAGCTGCTGACCGAGGGCCGCGACGACGAAGCCGCGACCGTACTCAAGGAGATCGAGGACTACAACCACTACGATTGCCGGTCCACCCGTAGACTTCGGGATTGGTTGCTGCAGCGGGCCTTTGAGGCCGGCGTTCCACCACTGGGCATGCAGCCGGTTCAGGACAGCGGACAACTCGACGTCGACGACGAGCTGGCGCGCACCTTGGGCGGCTTCGCCGGGGATGACGTCACAGCGCGCAGTCCCGAGCAGCGCGCGGTCGCGATGATCGCGGCAGCCCGTGGGTATCACCGCCGCGAGGACAAGCCGTTCTGGTGGGGCCACTTCGACCGGCTCAACAGTCCGGTCGACGAATGGTCCGACACACCAGGCGTTTTCCTCGCCGATCGCGCGACCGTCGACACCGAATGGTGTGTGCCGCCGCGGGCCCGCAAACAGCAGCGCCGGTTGCTGCTGACCGGATCGATCGCGGCCGGTGAGCTGGACAGCGAGATGTATGCGTTGTACCACCCGCCGACACCGGCCGGCCTATCCGACGACCCCGAACGCCGCGCCTGCTCATCGGTGCAAGTCCTCGGTTGTGACGACCCGGCCGCTCCCACCGAGGTGCTCGTCATGGAACGAGAACCCAAGACGGGCGGGCCGTTCGATGCCATGCCATTCGCGCTCACCCCGGGCCCGCCGTTTCCGACCAAGGCCCTTCGCGAGTCGATCGAGGCCGCGGCGACGCAGATCGCGGCCGGGCTGCCCACCCTGCCGTCGTCCGCTGTCGTCGACATCCTGCTGCGCCGCCCGCCGCGCACCGGCGGGCCGCTGCCGCGGACCGACGACTGCGTCGCGGACATCACCGCCGCATTGCTCGCGCTCGATTCGTCGTATGTGGCGGTGCACGGCCCGCCCGGCACCGGCAAGACGCACACCGCCGCCCGTGTCATCGCCGCCCTGGTGAACCAGCACCGCTGGCGGGTCGGCGTCGTCGCACAGTCACATGCCGTGGTGGAAAACCTGTTTCACGACATCATCGGCGCGGGGGTGGACCCGTCCCTGGTCGCCAAGAAGCCCAGCGGAACCGGACCGTGGACCGCCATCGACGAAAAGACCTATCCCACGTTCATCGCAGACCACGACGGCTGCGTGATCGGCGGCACGGCATGGGATTTCGCCAACCAGACTCGAGTACCGCCGGGTTGCCTGGATCTGTTGGTGATCGAGGAGGCAGGCCAGTTCTGTCTGGCCAACACCATCGCCGTCGCACAGGCGGCCGCCAACCTGCTACTGCTCGGCGACCCGCAGCAGCTGCCCCAGGTCAGCCAGGGCACCCACCCCGAACCGGTCGACGCCTCGGCGCTGGGCTGGCTGGTCGACGGGCAGCACACGCTGCCCGAAGAACTCGGCTACTTCTTGGACCGCTCCTATCGCATGCATCCTTCCGTGTGCGCCGCGGTGTCCCGGCTGTCCTACGACAATCGGCTGCATTCGGTCGAGGAGCGCACGGCCGCCCGGCACCTGGCCGGATTCCGGCCGGGTGTGCAGGTGCTGACCGTCGAGCACGACGGCAACTCGACCGACAGCCGCGAGGAAGCGGCGACGATCGTCGCCGCGATCACCGCGATGCTCGGCTCGGCGTGGACCGACGAGGACGGCACCCGTCCGTTGACGGCCGCCGACGTGTTGATCGTGACGCCGTACAACGCCCAGGTGGTGCTGTTGCGCCGGCTGCTGGATGCCGCGGGCCTGTCCGAGGTGCAGGCCGGCACGGTGGACAAGTTCCAGGGCCGTCAGGCGCCGGTGGTGTTCATCTCGCTGGTGGCGTCGTCGATCGCCGAGGTGCCGCGCGGAATCTCGTTCCTGCTCAACCGGAATCGACTCAACGTGGCAGTGAGCCGGGCCAAGTACTCGGCGGTGATCGTGCGTTCGTCGATGCTGACCGACTACCTGCCGTCGACGCCGGCGGGGTTGGTGGAGTTGGGCGCCTTTCTGGCAATGTGTGCGCCATGAGTTCATCGCTGCCCGAACGACTCCAGGCCATCGTGGGGGCCGCGCACGTCGTCACCGACGCCGACGTCCTGGCCGGCCGCAGCGTGGACCACACCGGGCGCTACCGCGGGAAGGCCAGCGCGCTGGTGCGTCCCGGCACGGCCGGCGAAGTCGCCGCCGTGCTTCGGGAATGCCGGGAGGCAGCCGTGTCGGTGACGGTGCAGGGCGGGCGCACCTCGCTGGTGGCCGGCACCGTCCCCGAGCACGACGATGTCCTGCTGTCCACCGAGCGCCTGACCGAGATCGGTGATGTCGACGTCGTCGAACGCCGGATCAGGGTGGGGGCCGGCGTCACCGCGGCGGCCGTACAGCGGGCCGCGTCCGCGTCCGGGCTGCTGTTCGGAGTCGACCTCGCCGCCCGCGACTCGGCCACTGTCGGGGGGATGGCGTCGACCAACGCGGGCGGTCTGCGCACCGTGCGCTACGGCAACATGGGCGAGCAGGTGATCGGCCTGGACGTGGCGCTGCCGGACGGCTCGGTGGTGCACCGGCACAGTCAGGTCCGCGCCGACAACACCGGATACGACTTGGCATCGCTGTTCGTCGGTGCCGAAGGCACGTTGGGGGTGATCACCGGCTTGGATCTGCGGCTGCATCCGGTGCCCGCGCATCGGGTGACGGCGGTGTGCGGGTTCGCCGACCTGGATGCGCTGATCGCGACGGGAAGGGCGTTGCGCGACACCGAATCCATTGCCGCCCTTGAGCTCATCGACGGGCGATCGGCGGCGCTGGCCGCGGAGCACTTCGACGTGCCGGTGCCGACGGCCGGCGCCTGGCTGCTGTTGATCGAGCTGGCGGGCGAGACCGATCTGACCGAGCGGCTGGCCGACGCGCTGGAGGACGCTGAGTTGTGCGCCGAGCCGGCGGTCGGCATGGATACGGCAGCCCAGCAGCGCCTCTGGCAAGTGCGCGAGTCGACCGCCGAGGTGGTCGGGTTGTTCGGTCCGCCGCTGAAATTCGATGTGTCCCTGCCATTGTCGGCGATTCCATCGTTCGCGGCGGACTCCGCCGCACTGGTTGCCGAGCATGCTCCCGATGCCATCCCAGTGCTGTTCGGGCACATCGGCGAGGGCAATCTGCACCTCAACGTGCTGCGCTGCGGCGCCGAGCAGGAGGCGAATCTGTATGCGGCAATGATGAAACTGATTGCCGCCCATGGCGGGAACGTCAGCTCGGAGCACGGCGTCGGCAGTCGCAAGCGCGCCTACCTCGGCATGGCCCGCACCGACGAGGACATCGCCGCGATGCGCACCATCAAAGCCGCCTTCGACCCGACGGGCTATCTCAATCCCGCCGTGCTGTTCGACTAGGCCTCACCGCGACTAGGCCTTTGGCGGCCTGGGGCGCACCAGCACCGACTGCTGGATGACGCCGATCGCGCCGTCGTCGTCGAACAGCGTGCCGACCGTCGTCCCCACCCCGTCGGGACCGTACATCGTCTCGGCACGTACACCGATCCACTCCCCCTTGGGAACTCGGTGCACGTGCACCGCCAGATCGGTGTTGAGGAACGTGTACTTGGTGATGTCGATCTTGCTGCCGATCCCGTTGGCGTCGTCGGCGACGGCGAACAGCCGCTCCAGCGGCGTCATCTCCTCACCCTGCACCAGATCGACCATCGGCCGCAGCCACGACTCCCCCGGACCCGGTGCGAGCGGCTTGGTGAGCCACAGCCACTCCAGGCTGTGCACGTAATTCCGGTCGAAGTTGTCGGCGAGATTGCGGTTCACGCCGTCCGCACGCGGGCGCAACGGCTCCACCGGCGCCGACAGCAACGCCTCGGTGTCCAGCGTCAGCATCCGCCAGCCACTCGCCCGCGCAACCGGACGCGGCTGCCCGTCCGGACCCGTGCCCAGCATCTGCGCGGACACCAATTCGATTTGCTTGCCGCCCCGCTCCAGCGTCGCGGTGACCCACAGGTCCCCTTCGGCCGGCACCGGCCCGAGCAGATCGACCACCACCCGGCTCAGCCGGGTGTCGGCACGCTGCTCGCAGCGCTCGAGCGCGCGGACCAACAGCGCCGACACCGGACCCGCATGCTGGATGTGCGACGTCCACGTGCTGCGAACCAGGTCGGTGGCCCGGAACTTCTCTCCGCGCGGATCGTCCGGGTCGACGAGTTCGTAGTAGCTGTCGGTCATGCTCACCTTTCGATGGACGGAAAACCGGCGCCCGGGCTTTCGACCCTGACGGTCTCGACCCACGAGGTGCGGGTGCCGATCAACCGCTGTGGGTACGCGTCGGACGTGGAGACCAGGAACAAGGTGCGACGGTCCGGCCCGCCGAGCATGCACGCGATGGCCGCCCGGTCGCCGATGTCGATCCGGTCGGTGACCTCGCCACCGGCCACGACGCGTTCGAACTGATGGGCCAGCGTCATCGCCGTCCACACCCCACCCGCGTCGTCCAGCGCGATCCCGTCCGGTGGGCCGTCGAGTCCGTCGGCGAATACGCGCCGCCCGGACAACCCGCCGGCGGCGTCGATGTCGTAGGCGGTCAGCCGCCGCCCGATCGACTCGGCGACGATCAGCGTTGCGCCGTCCGGCGTTATCGCCATGCCGTTGGGAAAGTCCAGATCCCGCGCCACCACGGTGACCGCGCCGTCGAGATCGAGCCGAAAGATGATGCCGCCCGCGCGGGCCTGCGAACCGATGTAGGCGCGGCCCGCCGCGTCGACCACCATGTCACCGAGGCCGGCCGGTGCGGTCCCGGAGAGGTCGGCGATCTCGGTGACCGCGTCACCGTCGTAGCGCAGCACGACCCGGCGTTCGGTCGAGGCGATCAGCAGCGTGCCGTCGGGACGGAAACCAAGGCCCGCCGGTGCGTGCCCGGGCAGGTCCAACGTCGTGACCGACCCGTCGTAGGTGATCGTGTGCACCGCCTCGCCGAGCATGTCCGACACCCACAACAGGCCCTCGAACCAGCGCGGCCCCTCGCCGAAGCAGAAGCCGTCGGCCAGCGGTGTACGCGCCGGAGCGCCGACTGTGCTCATACCGTGCCTTTACCCATCGCCCTACTTTACAAAAGTGCTCCCAAGTGTCACGCTCCGTAGGTGCCACTGTCAACGACCCACGCGTTATCGGAGGCCTAGCCCGTGTGGTGTTATCGGCTCGTCGCGCCGTACACGTTCGAGCGGGTCACAGTGCCCGAACCGACGTCCGACCGACTCCGTGACGGGCAGGTGCTGCTGAAGTTCCTCGCCGCGGGCATCTGCGGCAGCGACATCCCCGGATTCAAGGGCGTACAAGGGCGACTGCCCGGTGACACCGGAGCACTGGCCGCCGAGATGGCGGGCTTCCCGGTCCACGAGATCGTCGGAGAAGTGTTGGCCAGCGCCCACCCCGACCACCGCCCGGGCGATCGCGTCGTCGGCTGGGCCTCCGGCTTCGACGGACTGATGGAATACGTGGTCTCCGACGGCAACGGGCTGGCTCCCTACGACCCCGCGCTGAGCCCCGCCGAGGCAGTCGGTCTGCAGCCGCTGGCCTGCATCCTCTATGCGGTCGAACAGCTTCCGCCGCTCGCCGGCAAGCGGGTGGCGGTGATCGGTCAAGGCTCGATCGGGCTGCTGTTCTCCTACGTGGCCAAAGCCGCAGGGGCCCAACAGGTGACCGGCGTCGATCCCATCTACCGTGACGACATCGGCGCGAAGTTCGGCGTCGACACCGTCGTGCGGGCCACCAGCGATCGCTGGGTGGCTCACCTGGCGCCGCACGACAAGCCCGATGTCGTCATCGAAGCGGTCGGTCATCAGGTTGCCACGCTCAACAACGCGGTCGAGGCAACCGGCTTCGGCGGCACGGTGTTCTACTTCGGCGTGCCCGATGACGACAGCTACCCGATCAGCATGCGCACCATGTTGCGCAACAACCTCACGCTGAAATCCGGTGTGACACTGGATCGCCGGCGAGTGCTCGACGCCGCCGACGCGTTCGCCCGTAAGCATCCCGATCTGCTCGGCATGTACGTCACGCATACCTTCGGCATCAACGACGTCCAAGAGGCCTTCGAGTTCGCCTGCCGCCCAACCCCCGGCCGGGTCAAGATCTCCATCGTGGCGTCATGACCGCGAGCAGGCTCCAGCAGGCACTGGCCGACAAGGCTCAGGTATGGGGCGGCTGGATCACCGGCCCGACCTTCGCCGGACCCGACGAATTCGCGCGCGCCGGTTACGACTACGTCGGCTTCGACATCCAGCACGGCTATCTCGACGACGCCGACGTGGCGCAGATCCTGCGCCGCATAGAGCACGTGCCGATCGCCACCGCGGTCCGGGTTCCGACGGCCGCGTCCGCACCGATCGGCCGGGTACTCGACGCGGGCGCCGACGCGATCATCGTCGCGATGATCGACCGCCCCGAGCAGGCCGCCGAAGCGGTGGCCGCCACCCGGTTCACACCCGAAGGGATCCGCAGCTTCGGTCCGCTGCGCGCCAGCCTGGGCGCCGACCCCGCCGCGCTGGCAGACCGGGTCAGCGTGTTCGCGATGATCGAGACGGCGGCTGGGCTGGGCGCGGTCGACGAGATCTGTTCGGTGCCAGGCCTGGCCGGCGTCTACGTCGGCCCGGCGGATCTGGCGATCTCGCTCGGCGTCGGCATCGTCAAGGCGACCGCCAACCCAGCAGTCCGCGACGCGATCGTTCGCGTCCAGCAGGCCGCCGCCGCGGCCGGCATTGTCGCAGGTATCCACGCCGGTGACGGCGTGACAGGAAAGGATTTGGCCGCGTTGGGCTTTCAGCTGATCACTCTCGCCCCGGAGTCGGGCGCACTGCGACGCGGTGCGACGGCGCATCTGGCAGAGGCCGAGGGCCGGGCATGAGTGAACTCAAGGTCGCGTTGGTCACCGGCGCGGCACGTGGTCAGGGCGCGGCGCTGGTGAAGCGGTTGCGCGCCGACGGATTCACGGTCGCCGCCGCCGACCTGCGCATCGAGGAGCTACGTACGGCAGTCAGTGCGCTGGACGACGACGGCGTGATCGCCGTCGAACTCGACGTCACCTCCGAGGAGCTGTGGTCGGCCGCGGTGAGCGAGGTCGTCGAGCACTTCGGCGGGTTGAGCACGCTGGTGAACAACGCGGGCGTGCTGCACCGCGCCCCGCTGTCCGAGGAGACCGCACAAGGATTCGAAAGCAGTTGGCGGTTCAACACTTTAGGGCCGTTTCTGGGCATCCGGGCGTCGCTGGAGCACCTGCGCCGCGCCGAGGGTGCCGCGATCGTCAACACGTGCAGCACCGGGGCCATTCGGCCATTCCCATTCCACGCGGCGTACGGCTCGTCGAAGTGGGCACTGCGCGGCCTGACCCAGATCGCCGCGGCCGAGTTGGCGAGTGACGGTATCCGGGTCAATGCGGTGTTCCCCGGACCGATCGACACCCCCATGCTCGACGACACCGCGCGGCAGCGGCTGATCGAGCGGTCCTACAGCGGACGGCTCGGCCAGCCGATGGAGGTCGCCGACGCGGTGGCCTTCCTGGTGTCCGAGCACGCGTCGTTCATCACCGGAAGTGAGCTCGTCGTCGATGGTGGGCAATGCCTGCGGATCGGCTGAGCCCGCTGTCGGTCGGCATCATCGGTGCCGGACCGGGTGGCCTGGCCCTGGGAATCTTCTTGGCCAAGGCCGGCTTTCGCGACTTCACGATCTTCGACCGGGAGGACGGGGTCGGCGGCACCTGGCGCATCAACACCTATCCCGGGCTGGCCTGCGATGTGAAGTCGCATCTGTACTCCTACTCGTTCGACCTGAACTCGGAGTGGAGCCGGATGTGGCCGGGCCAGCCGGAACTGCTGGAATACTTCGAGCGGTCCACCGACCGGCACGGCTTGCGCCCCCACCTGCGGCTGAACACCGAAATCACCACCGCACAGTGGAATCCCGGTGCGAACACGTGGACACTGACCGACTCGACCGGACAGCAGCACACCTTCGACATCGTGGTGTCCGCCGTCGGCATGTTCACCAGGCCGCTACTGCCGGATCTTCATGAGCAGGAACCGTTCACCGGGACACTGATGCACACCGCACGCTGGGATCACTCCGTGGACCTCACCGGAACCCGGGTCGCGGTACTGGGCACCGGCTCCACCGCATCGCAGCTGATCCCCGAGGTCGCCAAGGTGGCCGACAAGGTGTACTCGGTGCAGCGCTCCCCCACCTGGATCCTGCCCAAACCGGACCGTCCCTACACCGAACGGGAACGCGTGATCTTCAGGCGCATACCCTTCGCCAAGAAGTTCTACCGGACCCGGCTGTGGCTGCGCAGTGAACGCAATATCTCGGTGATCGAGAACGGCAGCGACAAAACCCAAGAGTTCAAAGACATCTCGCTGCGCTACCTGGAAGCATGCGTGGCCGACCCTGAGCTGCGCGCCAAGCTCACGCCGGATCATCCGCTGGGCTGCAAGCGCCTGGTGTTCGCCGCCGACTATTTGTCGACGCTGACCCAGCCGCATGTCGAGGTGGTGTCCAGCCCGGCCCGCTCGCTGCGGGCGCGCTCGCTGATCACCGAGGACGGCACCGAACTGGACGTGGATGTGGTGTTGTGCGCCACCGGCTATGCCGCCACCGACTACCTCGGCCAGATCGACGTCATCGGCGAGGGCGACCGCTCGCTGCACGACACCTGGCACGATGGCGCGTTCGCCTATCTGGGGATGACGGTCCCGGGGTTCCCGAACTTCTTCATGCTGTATGGGCCCAACACCAACGTCGGCTCCAATAGCGTGATCTTCGTGCTCGAAGCCCAGGCGCACTACATCGTGCGGGCGTTGAAGTATCTGCGCCGGACACGCAGGCGCTATGTTGCCGTGCGCCCACAGACGATGGCGGACTTTTTGGCCGACGTCGACCGGTGGATGGCGGGCACCGTGTGGACCACGCGGTGCAGCAACTACTTCCGTGCACCCAACGGGCGGGTGGTCACGCAATGGCCGCGCAGCGCGCGCGCGTTCTGGGCGATGACGCGCCGATTCCGCCCGCGCGACTACACCTTCACACCCGGCGGGTAGCGCCGATGGAGCCCGATCCCGAGATCGTCCGGCGGCTCGACCCGGCATTGCACGCGTTCGCGGCGGCGCGCAGCGATCTGTCGCTGGGCAGTCTTGGCGCCGTTCGGGATTCGCTGAACCAACGCCGACGCGACACCGTCGGCCAGATCGACGCAACGGGCGTGGAAATCGCCGAAGCCGCGGCCGGTGCCGTGCCGATCCGCATCTACCGTGGTGCGCCGTCGCCGTCGCCGTCGGTGATCTATTGCCATGCCGGCGCATTCGTGTTGGGCAACCTCGACACCGACCATCGTCAGTGCGTCGAACTGGCCCGTCAGGGCGCCTGCACGGTGATCTCCGTCGACTATCGGCTGGCGCCCGAACACCCCTACCCGGCGGCGCTCGAGGACGCCAGTGCGGTGCTGAGGTGGGCCTGGGGGGCGGCCGACGAGCTGGGCGTCGACCGCAACCGGCTGGCGCTCGCGGGAAACAGCGCCGGGGCGGCGCTGGCGGCCGGACTGGCCCAGCAGTCCGCGGCCGAGACGCTCCCGCCGGTCGTCGGCCTGCTGCTGCACCAGCCCGTGCTCGACGACCGTCCCACCGCCTCCAAGACCGAGTTTCTGTCCACGCCGGGTTTCGACGGTGTCGCGACCGAACTGATGTGGCGGCACTATCTCGGCCAGACCGCACCGAGCGCCGCGTCGGTACCAGGCCGCAGCCGCCAAATGATCGGCGCTGCAAGCACGTTCATCACCTGCTCGGAGCTGGACCCGCTGCGTGACGAGGCGCTGGAGTATGCCCGGCAACTGATGCGGGCCGGGGTACGCACCGACGTCCACGTGTTCGGCGGGACATGTCACGGATTCGACTCGCTGTGCCCCGACTGGACGGTCAGCCGGGAGCTGCTGGCCATGCAGGCCGAGGCCGTCCGGCGCTTCTTCGAGCGATCATGACCTTTACAGATTGCCCTGAAACTGTCACGCTGGGGGGCGTGCATGAGATCGACGAACGCCCATGTGAAACCCCCCGGTCGCGTCAGCGGGCGTCCAGGCTGGCGCCGTACCAGCTCGATGTGATCGGCGTCCACGTCGCCGACGTCGTGCACTCGGCCGGTGGCTGGCTGTTCGACCGGGTGATGGCGGGCTGGAACGTGCGGGTCGCGCTCGCCGACGCCGGCGACGTCGCCGCCCTCAAGATCCTCGGGGTGCAGGCGGTCAGCATGGCGGCCGTGTTCGGCGCGACGCCGGCGGCTTTGGCAGTGGCCGGCGCAGTGTGCAGCGCGGACGACCGGATCAGCGACGCGCTGGCCGCGTCGGTGCGCTCGGCACGAACCGAAGTCACCGTCTGGGGTGACGTCTGGGTGCCCAGCGCGGGCCGCCCCGGCGACGAGGTGCGCCACGAATTGAGCTCGGCCGCACGCGTGTTCAAGGCTCAGGCGGCGTTAGCCGCGGGGCTGGACCCGGACGTCGCCGCCTACGAGGCATTCCGCAGCTACGGCCTATCCATCACCACCGAATACCCCGACTTGCAGCCGGTCGGCTGACGCCCCGCGTCAGCGGTCGACGAAGATGTCGATGATCGGGTTGTCGCCGCCGCCGTAGTGCGAGAGGTCCTCGACACCGGCGGCGCGCAGTACATCGGAGTCGATCGAGCAGTTGCCGTTGACCTGCGATCCCGGCGAGGTGATGATCTCGACGGCCGCGTCGGCCATGATCTCCGGGCTGCGGGACGCAGCAAGCGCATCCTCGAAGTCCGCCGAGTTGGCCACCGCCGAGGTCGCGATGTACGTCTCCGGCCACAGGCAGGTGAAACCGATTCCGGTGTCGGCGTATTCAGCCGCCCATCCCATCGAGAGCAGCGTCATGCCGTACTTCGACAAGGTGTAGGACGGATGGGCGCCAAGCCAGTGCGGATTCAGGTTCAGCGGCGGCGCGATCGTCACGACATGCCCGTTGGGCGACGTGCGCAGGTACGGCAGGCAGGCCTTGGTCAACAGGAACGTGCCGCGAATGTTGATCTGCTGCATCAGATCGAACTTCTTGGCCGACAGCGTCTCGGTGGAGTCGGTGGCAATGGCGCTGGCATTGTTGACGCAGATGTCCACGCCGCCGAAGTTCTGCACCGCAGCGTCGACCGCGCGGGCCACGTCTTCCTCGCTGCGCACATCACCCACAACGGCGACGGCCTTGCCGCCGGCCGCTTCGATCTCGGCCGCGGCGGTGTACACCGTGCCGGGAAGCTTCGGGTGCGGCTCGGCCGTCTTGGCCAGCAGCACGACGTTGGCGCCATGACGGGCCGCGCCGAGCGCGATGGCCAGACCGATACCCCGGCTGCCCCCCGACACGACGAGCGTGCGATCGGTGAGCGAGTGCTTCTCGGCCATCATTCTCCTCGCTGCAAATTGCATTCTCTTTTTCGGGGAGCATAGTCCTCCGCTAGGAAGAACGATCGTGGGGGTCGGTCAGTTCAGGAACGGTGCGAGCTCAGTACGGGTCACCGCGGCCTCGAGTGGGCCCTCGTTCTGGCCGAACAACTGGTCCTGGTCGAAAAAGAAGATGACGGCATCGTCGGTGATCGCGAAATTTCGATAGGCCGCCGGGTCGAGGCCACCGCGTGGCGGCAACATCTGTGTGCTCGACGCCAGGTCGCGGCGGACCGCTGCAGCGATGACGTCGAACGCACCCGGCTTGAAGAACGTGTCGAAGGTGATCGGAGCCTGTCTGCGCACGTCGTAGTTGAAGGCTTTCATCGAGCTCACCGGATGGACGCCGACGTCTTCTCCGACGCGCAGCACCACGCTCTGGGTTCCCGTGGAGCGATACTCCTTGGCCGACACCGCCAGCTGATAGGGCACCGGCCGGTCGCCGAGTGGGAATTTGTCGGCGTAGTCGACGAGTTGGTCGCGCCGTTGGGTCAGGTAGGCCATCAGCGCCTGCCCGTCCGGGTAGTCGACCGGGAAGCTCAGGGTGATCGCATAGCTCGCTGTTGTGGTGTGGCTGTGGCAGATCTGGTCGGCATCGACCGTTCCACCGAAGTCGGTGCAGGACTGCGGATCTGCTGCCGCGGGGCCGCACCCGATGACCCCGGCCAGCACCACGGCGAGGACGGCGGGTCGCCACACGTCAGGAGTCCGCGCTCGGATACAGCATTGCGTGGCTCACCGCCCCGCCGTTGACCGGCGGCCCGAGCAGGACGGTCGCAGTGTTCGCCGCCGGGTCATAGCTCACCAGTGACGTGCTTCCGCTGCAGCCCACCTGGCCCCGCACCACCAACCGGTCATCGGCCGCGCCGGTCACGAACACGTTGTCGGCCACGCCGGGGATCTTCACCCGGGTGGTGTGCCCGTCGGCGGTCAGCTTCGACAGGAATACGGTGCCGCACGCGCCGACCGACTGCAGGAAGACTCCGCTGGGCAGCTTCCAGGCGTCACCGTCGCCGATGTCGCCACCGAATCCGTTGTCTTCCTGGCCGGAGTTCAGGGCGGTGATGGGCGTGGGGGTTCCGCCGTCCAGGGGCACCTCCCAGAGCTGGTTCGCCGAGCTTCGCTCTACCGTGCAGTGCACCAGGATCGAGCCCGGCGTCCACCACTTGACCGGTCCGCACAGGGCTTTCGGCATCGGCGCCGGCAGCGTTTTGGTCACCTTGCCGTCGTTGCTCATCACGACGAGGCTGTTGTCGCTGCGCGGCACGACCTCATTGCCGAGATTCGCTGTGGCAAGCACCAATTGGGTGCCGTCGGGCGACTCCACATAGTCGCCGCCGAACTGACCCGCTCCACCCAGATCTTCGGTCGGGTAGGTGAACTGCAGATTGCCTTTGAGGTCAACCCTTTTCAGGGTTCCAGGCTGGTTGCCGTTGAACGAGTTCGAGACCAGCAGCGCAGTGCCGTTGGGCCGGGTGTAGGCCGGATAGCCGTCGACCGGGATGGTGGTCTGTTCCCCGGTATGGAGGTCTACCGAGATCGCCGATGTAGGGCTGGCGTACGACGCGGTGAACAACGCATGGCCGCCGTCTCCCGACCAGTCGGCAAGCCGCATTTCAGCGCCCGGCGCAAAGGTGGTGATCGCGTAGCGGGTGCCCGCCGGGTCCACCAAATACAGTGTCGTGCCAACGGTCTCATGTGTCGGTTCGTCGGGATCGCGCTGCTCGCCAGGCCGATGCGGAACGACCGGGCTCCACTCGGCGAGCGTCCAGCCCGGCCCGACTTTGCCCCACGGGACGTCCTTGACCGCGGCCTCGACGGCGGCGACCGGCGTCGCCGGCGCGGCCGACGGCGCAGACGTGGCGCTCGCCGTGGCCGGTGCGGACGACGTCCGGGCCGAGGGAGTATTGGCCGGCGATGAGCAGGCCGCCATCACGCCGGCCGCCGCCATCATGGCGACGGCACACCGAAAGTTGTTCATGCTGAGTCCCTTTCCGAGGTCGCTCATGCGCCGATCCGCCCGATCGCGAACTGCGCGAATTGTCTGAGTTGGTCACACGAGGTGCCGTACCAGCTGGTGGCCCGGTAGAGCCGGTCCCCGCTGAGGAGAACCACCACCGTGGTGGACGGCGGTGTCGTCGTCGGCTCGTACACGCATTGCGCGGCCACGCCGAGACCCTCGACCGGCGTGCTGTTCTCGGCGCTGGTCGCCTTCGCGAACTGCGCCGCCGCGGACACCGGAAATGCCTGAGGCAGGCGAAGATCGGACTGCAGGCCGGTGTCGCTGGTGCTGGTCGTGTAGGCGCAGAACATGTCGGTCGAACCGGCCTCGTCGCCCCACGACGTGGTCTGGACCGGGGCGGCGCCGAGCACCGCACTCGCCTCCTCTGCCGACACCCAGTCGCAGGGATGGAGCGTGGCCGGCTCGGCTGTGGCGGTGACCGGATGTACCTGCAGGTCGCAGGTGTCGATGGTGGCCGGGACGGTCACCGTGCCGGCCGTGTCGGGCGCGGTGACGAGCAGGTCGGTGTAGGTCGGGCACTGGTTGGTGTCGGCGTCGACGGCGACGCCCTCCACCATGGCCTGCGCAGGATGCCCCGGAGCCACGGTGACCGTGGGCGGGATGTCCACACCGCTCGGCAGGCCGCCGAGATATCCGCGCAGCGTGCGGCGGGCGTGCAGCAACGGACCGCCGGTACCGGAATCGACCCCCGGGTAGCCGGTCAAGGTGCAGGGGCTCGCGCCGGGTGCCAGGGCGAAAACCAGTGGCACACCCCGATGGGAAACCCCCGCCTGCATCGGCAATGCGGTCACCACGAGCTGCTCCGGTGCGCACAACGCCGCCGTGTCGTCGGCATACGTGGTCGGCGACCACGCGAAGGCGGCCAAACCCACCATCGCGGCGGTCAGGGCCGGCTTGATCGTCATGCCGCTAGTGAAAACCGACTACGGCGCTACCGATCCCAAAATGACGCGAAAAGTCTGCTCAGTCGCCAGGCCGTGAATGGCGACCGTAGGTCTCGACCTCGTCGTGCTCCTCGCGATAGTGCCGGGCGGGCCGAGGTTCGCTCTCGTCGGTGAGGCGATGCCGCGAACCCAGTGTAACGCCGTCCAGGGCCTGGTAGCTCGACTCGCCATCGACGTGAAACCCGTTGTGCGTGAACCTAATCGGATCCACCAAGGGGTCGAATTTGCGCGGTTCGGGTTCGGGTTCCTCGACTGGAGGCTGCCAAACGATCACGTCGGTCTCATCGTCGATCTCATGGACCTGGTGAGGTTGCTCCACGAGGTACTCCACGTAGTCGTCGTCGTCATAGCCGGCCTCATAGACCGGGATCTCGTCGGTGATCTCGTCGTCGTCGCTACCCGCGCCCGCGAACCGGGTTCCCAAACCGCCCAGCACGAACAATGCCGCGACGATGCCGAACAGCGCGGCGAACGCCGGCAACAGCATGGATTGCGACAGTGCGGCGGCGAACGGCTCGTGCAAGAACGACGGCAGCTTCAGCACTGCGAGGTCACCGGGCGATGCATCGGACGGAGCAGCCGGCATCTCGGCGCTGATCCGCGACGCCATGAACGCGGCGATTCCCGCGCTGCCGAGCACCGAACCAACCTGTCGGGTCGCGTTGTAGACCCCCGCGCCGGCACCGGCCAGGTGCGGCGGGAGGTTGCGGGTCGCGGTGGCGGCCAACGGCGCCCAGATGAACGCCATGCCGACACCCATCACGGTCAGCGGGAGCACCAGCCGCCAGATCGGGGTCGTCGGCGTCATGTCGATCGACAGCCAGGTCAGGGCGATCGCCACCGCCGAGAAGCCGAACCCGAGGATCGGGCGAGGATGCGCCTTGTCGACCAGCCGCCCGACGAACGGGGCCAGCACACCGCTGGCGATCGCCATCGGCGCGATCAACAGCGCCGAGCGCGTCGGCGACAGTCCACACACCACCTGGGCGTAGAACATCAGCGGCAGCATCATCGCCGTGACCACGAAGCCGATCACGGCGACGCCGAGGTTGGACAGGCTGAAGTCCCGATCGGAGAAGATCTCCAACGGGATGAGCGGCTCGCCGCGGTTGATCGACTGCCAGTACACGAACGCGGTGAAGAAGCCGATCCCGGCGACGATGACCGCCCAGATCCACGCCTGCCAGTGATGCCCCTGGCCCTCTTGCAGCCCGAACACGACTAGGAACATGCCGATGCCGGACAGCACCACCCCCACCACGTCGAACCGGTGGTTGGTGGTGGGCAGCGTCGGGATGAGCCAGACCGCCAGCCCCAGGCCGATCACGCCGATCGGCACGTTGACGAAGAAGATCCACTCCCAGCCCAACCGACCGACGAGCACACCGCCGGCCAGCGGGCCCACCAGGGTCGCCACCCCGGCTGTCGCACCCCACAGGCTCATCGCCACACCGCGCCGTGCCGGCGGGAAGATGCGGGTGATCGTCGACAAGGTCTGCGGAGTCAGCAGGGCCGCGCCCAGACCCTGCGCGACCCGGGCGGCGATCAACATGTCGATCGTGCCGGCCAGCCCGCACCACAGCGAGGACGCGGTGAAGATGGCCAGCCCGGCGATGTAGAGATTCTTCGGACCGAACCGGTCACCGAGGCGTCCCGCCAGCAGCAGCGGCACCGCGTACGCCAGCAGGTAGGCACTGGTGACCCAGATGACCGTGTCGTAGTCGGTGATCTCCAGCGCATCCATGATGCTCGGGTTGGCGACCGCGACGATCGTCGAATCGACGAGGATCATGAAGAAGCCGACGAGCATGGCCCACAGCGCGTGCCACGGATTCGCGGGCGCATCGCCCGCATCGGCCTCGAGGTCCAAGTCCGCGTCCGGCACGTAGCCAGCCAGGTTCCTGGTCATGTCCATCCCTCGTATCGGCGTCCTGCGAAGGTGTCGGCGCGCGCTGACGAAACCGTTGTCGGCCCCCGCGCCTCATCGATTAGCAGCAACACCATGTGCGTAACGCCGGCGCACGTGCTCGAACTTCCGGCCGCGTCACGCTGCAAGGTCGAGACTATCGGCCGACCGAGCGGGCATCCCGTCGAGGGCTCGAACGGAAGCCCCCCAGCGCGCGTAGCTTTGGCGTACGGGTGCGCCATCCAATCGATTCCCAACGCAGGAGGAGCTATGCACTCGGATCGCTTTCGGCCATTGGTGGACGCGAAGGGTCCATTCGTCTCGATCTACTTCGACGACTCGCACGACACCGCGGACGCGGCAGCCCAGCTCGACGCCCGGCTGCGCGACATCCGCAAACAGCTCGAGGAGCAAGCCATCGACGGCGCGGTGATCGAGGCGATCGACGGCGCGGTGCGCGCAGCTCACCCGCCGGTGGGCCGCAGCGGACGGGCGGTGATCACCGCCGGCGACACCGTCGTGCTCGACGAGCACCTCATCCGGCCACCGATGGCCACCATTCTGCGGGTCTCCGAACTGCCGTACCTGGTGCCCATCGTCGAGCACGGCATGTTGCATACGACCTACCTGCGGGTGGCCGTCGACCACACCGGCGCCGACATCAGCGTGCATCGCGCCGGCAGGGTCCGCACCGAGAACGTCGACGGCGACGGCTATCCGGTGCACAAGGCCAAATCCGCCGAGGGCCACGAATACGGCAAGCAGCACGTGATCGAAGCCAACATTCGCAAGAACGTCCGTGAGGTCGCCGACCGGGTCACCCAGTTGGTCGATGAGACCGGCGCGGGGCTGGTGTTCATCGAGGGCGAGGTCGACGCCCGCACGGGACTCGTTTCCGAACTGCCGGAGCGGGTCGCCGACAAGGCGGTACAACTGCAGGGCGGCGGACGAGCGGCGGGCACGGACAGTTCCGAGGTGCACCACGAGATCGGTCAGGCATTCCTCAAACGCCGGTTGGCCGCCATCGACGACGCCGCCCAGCGGTACGCCGCCGGCCGAGGCACCGGACTGGCTGTCGAGGGCCTGGCCGACGTGACGGCCGCACTGCGCGACGGCGCGGTGGACACCCTGATCATCGGCGACCTCGGAGACGTCACCGTCGTCGCCGACGCCGACCTGGCGATGATCGCCGCCGACGCCGACGCCTTGTCCGACCTCGGCGGGGCACCGGAACGCACGCTGCGCGCCGACGAGGCGCTTCCGCTCCTGGCGGTGGCCACCGACGCCGCGCTGGTGCGCACCGACGAGCGGTTGACTCCGGCCGACGGCATCGGCGCGGTGTTGCGGTACGCGGAGAACAGTTCGGCCTAGGCCGGCTCGGCTGCGGCGTCCTCGGCGCCGCCGACGGCCAGCAGCGCCAACAGAGCGACCGCCACACCGGCGGTCATCACGATCGACAACGCGATCTCGTCGTTGCCCATCAAGCCGACCACCGGAGCGATCACCGCACCGACGCTGAACTGCGCGGCACCCAGCAGCGCGGCGGCGGTTCCGGAGGCTTCGTGGTGGCGCGAGAGCGCGACGGCGGGAGCGTTGGGGATGACGAAGCCCATCATCGCCAGGACGGCCCAGACCGGGACCAGGAAGCCGTAGATGCCGCCGGTGTGGGTCACCGACAGGGCGATGAAGACCGCGCCGATGACGGTCGCCGTGGCCAGCGCACCCACCAGGATTCGCAGCGGCGAGAACCGGCGCAGCAGCACGACGTTGAACTGAGTGGCGGCGACGAAGGCGATCGCACCCGCGCCGAACACCAGCGCGAAGGTCTGCTGATCCAGGCCGTGGCGGCCCTGCAGGACGAACGCCGCACCGGCGATGTAGGCGAACAGCCCGGCCATTCCGAGCGCGCCCACCACCACGAGGATGACGAAACGCAGGTCTTTCAGCAGGGCGAGGTACGTCGACGCGATCGACCGCACCCGCAGCGGGCGCCGGTTGACCCGAGGAAGGGTTTCCGGCAGCGCCAGTGCAGCGACCAACAGCAGCGCGCCGGCCAATACGATCAGCCCGGCGAACACCCAGTGCCAGGACGCCTTCAGCAGCACCGCCGCCCCGAGCGACGGCGCGACGATCGGCGCCACCCCGAGCACGAGCATGAGCCGCGACATCACGGTGGCCGCCTCCGAATCGTCGAACAGGTCACCGACGACGGCGACGGCGACCACCATCGCGGCCGCCGCGCCCATCCCCTGCAGCCCGCGCGCCACGCTGAGCACTTCGATATTGGGAGCGAACAGGCACAGCACCGACGCGAGCATGTGCAGGACGATGCCGGCCATCAACGGGCGGCGGCGGCCCAGCGAGTCCGACAGCGGGCCGACGATGAGCTGCCCCACCGCCAGACCCGCCAGCGTGCCGGTCAGCGTCAGCTGCGCCACCGACGAGGACACCCCGAGCTCGTCGGCGATCCGCGGCAGTGCTGGCAGATACATATCGATGGTCAGCGGCCCGAGTGCCACCATCGCGCCCAGCACGACGATCGTGCGCAGCTGGCTGGCAGGTGCCACCGCCGCGGTCTCGGCCGTCGTGTTTCGCGTGGCAGACACAGTCCGGGATGTTGCCATGCACACCCTCAGCGCGCGCCACTCGATATTTGTTCCTGCTGCGGGTATCCGACCCGTGGTGACTGGGATCACCGCGGGGCACCATTCTGCGGCCGTCGTTCGTTAGCCTGAAAGCACGCTGAACCAGGAAGGCACAGCCATGAAGGTCCGCCGAGGCGCCGAGAACCTGCCGGCCCGCGTAGAGGACGACGCGACCATGTCCGCGCGGATGCTGTCCCAGGTCATCGAGCGCAGCACCCGCGTGCAGGCACCTGCCGTCAAGGCCTACGTCGCCCGGCTGCGCCGTTCCAACCCGGAGGCCGGCCCGGCCGACATCGTGGTCAAGCTCGAGAAGCGCTACCTGGCCGCGGTGATGGCCAGCGGCGCCGCCGTCGGTTCGGCCGCGGCCGTTCCGGGCATCGGCACACTGACGGCGTTGTCGGCGGTGGCCGGCGAGACGCTGGTGTTCCTGGAGGCGACCGCCGTGTTCGTGCTCGCGATCGCCGAGGTGCACGGCATCCCCCTCGAACACCGGGAGCGCCGCCGCGCGCTGGTGCTCGCGGTGCTGGTCGGCGACGAGAGCAAGGGTGCGATCACCGACCTGCTGGGCCCGGGCCGTACCAGCGGTGCATGGCTTGCCGAAGGCGCCGAGCTGCTGCCGCTGCCCGCGTTGTCACAGCTCAACACCCGCCTGATGCGGTACTTCGTCAAGCGGTACGCACTCAAACGCTCGGCAATGGCGCTGGGCAAAATGCTGCCCGTCGGCATCGGGGCCGTGGTCGGCGGCGGCGGCAACCGAATGATGGGCAAAAAGATCGTGAACAATGCCCGCACGGCGTTTGGGCCCGCGCCGAGCCGGTGGCCGGTGAGCCTGCACCTGCTGCCGGCGATCGAGCCCTGACAGCAGCCGTTCGCCGACGCCTGTCGACCGGTTGTCGCACCCACTCGGGGCATGGGGCTGACGTGCTTCGGGAACGCGTGAGAAGGGATAGCCTTTTAGGCGCGGCTACGTGCCGGGGCTGATAAGTGGGGCAAACCGTCCAAGCGGGCGTGCCCGGACGAAGGAATCGAGGCGAGCAACTGCCGTGAGCAGTACCAGTTCACCATTCGGCCAGAACGAATGGCTTGTCGAGGAGATGTACCGCAAGTTCCGCGACGACCCCTCCTCGGTCGACGAGAGTTGGCACGAATTCTTGGTCGACTACAACCCTGAGCCGACGACCGAGTCGATCGCCACCGGCAACGGCCAGCCGGCCGCGGCTCCCGTGACACCGCCGGAACCCGCACCGGCGCCACCGCCCAGCCCCGCCCCCGCCAAGACTGCGCCCGCCGGCAATGGCGCCGCCACACCGGCAGCCCCGGCAGCCCCGGCGAAGGCACCGGCTCCCGCTCCCAAAGCGGCACCGGCTTCGGCCGACAGCGGCGAAGAGACGCAGGTGTTGCGGGGCGCGGCAGCCGCCGTCGTCAAGAACATGAACGCCTCGCTGGAGATCCCGACCGCGACGAGCGTGCGGGCCATCCCGGCGAAGCTGATGATCGACAACCGCATCGTCATCAACAACCACCTCAAGCGCACGCGCGGCGGCAAGGTGTCGTTCACCCATCTGCTGGGCTACGCGATCGTCCAGGCGGTCAAGTCGTTCCCCAACATGAACCGTCACTTCGCTGAGATCGACGGCAAGCCCAACGCCGTCACCCCGGCACACACGAACCTTGGCCTCGCCATCGACCTGCAGGGCAAAGATGGCAAGCGCGCACTGGTGGTCGCGGCGATCAAGAACTGCGAGACCATGCGGTTCGGCCAGTTCATCGCCGCCTACGAAGACATCGTGCGGCGTGCCCGCGACGGCAAGCTGACCGCCGAGGACTTCGCCGGCGTGACGATCTCGCTGACCAACCCGGGCACCATCGGCACCGTGCACTCGGTGCCCCGGTTGATGGCCGGCCAGGGCGCGATCGTCGGCGCCGGCGCGATGGAGTACCCCGCGGAGTTCCAGGGCGCCAGCGAGGAGCGCATCGCCGAACTCGGCATCGGCAAGCTGATCACGCTGACGTCGACCTATGACCACCGCATCATCCAGGGCGCGGAGTCCGGCGATTTCCTGCGGACCATCCACGAACTGCTGCTGTCCGACGACTTCTTCGACGAGATCTTCTTCGAACTGGGCATCCCCTACGAGCCGGTCCGCTGGCGCACCGACAATCCGGACTCGATCGTCGACAAGAACGCCCGGGTCATGGAGCTGATCGCGGCCTACCGCAATCGCGGGCATCTGATGGCCGACATCGACCCGCTGCGGCTGGACAAGACCCGTTTCCGCAGCCACCCCGACCTCGACGTGAACACCCACGGCCTGACCCTGTGGGACCTCGACCGGGTTTTCAAGGTCGACGGGTTCGCGGGCAAGGAGTACAAGAAGCTGCGCGATGTGCTCGGCCTGCTGCGGGATGCCTACTGCCGTCACATCGGTGTGGAGTACACCCACATCCTCGAGCCCGAGCAGCAGAAGTGGCTCCAAGAGCGCATCGAGGTCAAGCACGAAGGGCCGACCGTCGCACAGCAGAAGTACGCGCTGTCCAAGCTGAACGCCGCCGAGGCCTTCGAGACCTTCCTGCAAACCAAATACGTTGGCCAGAAGCGCTTTTCACTGGAAGGTGCCGAGACGGTCATCCCGATGATGGACGCCGCGATCGACCAGGCCGCCGAGCATGCGCTCGACGAGGTCGTGATCGGCATGCCGCACCGCGGTCGGCTCAATGTGCTGGCCAACATCGTCGGCAAGCCCTACTCGCAGATCTTCAGCGAGTTCGAGGGCAACCTGAACCCGTCGCAGGCGCACGGCTCCGGTGACGTGAAGTACCACCTGGGCGCATCCGGCAACTACATCCAGATGTTCGGCGACAACGACATCGAGGTCTCACTGACGGCCAACCCGTCACACCTCGAGGCCGTCGACCCGGTGATGGAAGGCATCGTTCGGGCCAAGCAGGACCTGCTCGACAAGGGCACCGGTGACGACGGTTTCACGGTCATGCCGCTGATGCTGCACGGCGATGCGGCCTTCGCCGGCCAGGGCGTCGTGGCCGAGACGCTGAACCTGGCGCTGCTGCGTGGCTACCGCACGGGCGGCACGATCCACATCATCGTCAACAATCAGATCGGCTTCACCACCTCGCCGCAGGACTCGCGCAGCTCGGAGTACTGCACCGACGTCGCAAAGATGGTGGGGGCACCCATCTTCCACGTCAACGGTGACGACCCGGAGGCCTGCGTCTGGGTGGCCCGGCTGGCGGTGGACTTCCGGCAGAAGTTCAAGAAGGACGTCATCATCGACATGTTGTGCTACCGCCGTCGCGGGCACAACGAGGGCGACGACCCGTCGATGACCCAGCCGTACATGTACGACGTCATCGACACCAAGCGCGGTGTGCGCAAGACCTACACCGAGAGCCTGATCGGCCGCGGCGACATCTCGATGAAGGAGGCCGAGGACGCGCTGCGCGACTACCAGGGCCAGCTGGAGCGGGTGTTCAACGAGGTTCGCGAGCTGGAGAAGCACGATATCGAGCCCAGCGAGTCGGTCGAGGAAGACCAGATGATCCCGCGCGGGATGACCACCGCGGTGGACAAGTCGCTGCTGGCCCGCATCGGTGATGCGCACCTGGCGTTCCCGGACGGCTTCAACGTGCATCCGCGCGTCAAGCCGGTGCTGGAGAAGCGCCGCGAGATGGCCTACGAGGGCAAGGTCGACTGGGCGTTCGCCGAATTGCTGGCGCTCGGAACGTTTTTGGCCGAGGGCAAGCTGATCCGGTTCTCCGGGCAGGACACCCGTCGCGGCACGTTCACCCAGCGCCACGCGGTGATCATCGACCGCAAGACGGGCGCGGAGTTCACCCCGCTGGACCTGTTGACCGTCAACCCCGACGGCACGCCGACCGGCGGCAAGCTGATGGTGTACGACTCGGCGCTGTCGGAGTACGCGGCGGTGGGCTTCGAATACGGCTATTCGGTGGGCAACCAGGACGCCCTTGTGTTGTGGGAGGCGCAGTTCGGCGACTTCGTCAACGGAGCGCAGTCGATCATCGACGAGTTCATCAGCTCCGGTGAGGCCAAGTGGGGCCAGCTCTCCGATGTGGTGCTGCTGCTCCCCCACGGCCACGAAGGCCAAGGGCCCGACCACACCTCGGGCCGCATCGAGCGGTTCCTGCAGCTGTGGGCCGAGGGCTCGATGACGATCGCGTTGCCGTCGACCCCGGCGAACTATTTCCACCTGCTGCGCCGGCACGGACTGGACGGGGTGCACCGCCCGCTGATCGTGTTCACGCCGAAGTCGATGCTGCGTAACAAGGCTGCCGTCAGCGACGTTCGGGACTTCACCGAGCAGAAGTTCCGGTCGATCATGGAGGAGCCGACCTATACCGACGGCGACGGCGATCGCAACACGGTGACGCGAATCCTGTTGACCAGCGGCAAGATCTACTACGAACTGGTTGCGCGCAAAGAGAAGGACAAGCGCGACGACGTGGCGATCGTGCGGATCGAGCAGCTGGCCCCGTTGCCCAAGCGCCGCCTGAGCAACACCCTCGACACCTACCCGAACGCCAAGGAGTTCTTCTGGGTGCAGGAGGAGCCGGCCAACCAGGGCGCCTGGCCGACGTTCGGGCTGACCTTGCCGGAGTTGTTGCCGGAGAAGCTGACCGGGATCAAGCGGATCTCGCGCCGCGCGATGTCGGCCCCGTCGTCGGGCAGCTCGAAGGTGCACGCCGTCGAGCAGCAGGAGATCATCGACGAGGCATTCGGGTAGGACTACTCGACTGTGGGGCCTATTGCACGCCAGGTTGCGGTTTCGCGTGCATAGGGCCCACGCTCGGGCCTAGAAGCCGAGGTTGTCCAGGAAGGGCAGCGGGATCGGCGTCTGTCCGTTGGCCAGGTCAGCCACGGCGCGCGGGCAGAAGAACGAGACCGCCAGCCCGGTGAACATCGTGGCCGGCCCCAACGGACGGCCCAGCCGGTCGGCCACGGTGGACGCGATGTCGGCGGTGTTCTGGCTGCGATCGGCGAGCAGCGGGCAGATCGACTGCCCCAGCTCCACGGCCTGTCCCGGGTCGATCCCGGTGATGCCGGCGCTGGTCAGCGCATTCAGGAAATCGGCGGAGGTGGTGTCGGCCTGGGCGGGTGCCGCGAGCGCCATGGCGCCGGCGAACATCCCGGTAACGGCTACGGCGGCCGAAATCCGGCGAAACGTCATGCTGTAAGCATCGCCGACGGGTATCCCCCTGTTACCCGCGGGTGGTAACCCGATACCCTAGGTCCCATTAAACACGCGTCGAACAACTCGGAGGAGCGTTCATGCAGGGGTTTGCCGGGAAGGTAGCGGTGGTCACCGGAGCCGGGTCGGGCATCGGCCAGGCATTGGCGATCGAGCTGGGGCGCTCGGGCGCCAAGCTCGCCATCAGCGATATCGACACCGAGGGATTGGCGGTGACCGAGGAGCGCCTCAAGGCGATCGGCGTCGAGGTGAAGGCCGACCGGCTCAACGTCACCGAGCGGGAGGCATTCCAGGCCTACGCCGACGGAGTCAAGGCGCACTTCGGCAAGGTCAACCAGATCTACAACAACGCCGGGATCGCCTACTCCGGCGATGTCGAGATCACCCAGTTCAAGGACATCGAGCGGATCATGGACGTCGACTTCTGGGGCGTCGTCAACGGCACCAAGGTGTTCCTGCCGTACCTCATCGAGTCCGGCGACGGCCATGTCGTCAACGTCTCCAGCTTGTTCGGAATCTTCTCGGTGCCCGGCCAGGCCGCCTACAACGCGGCCAAGTTCGCCGTGCGCGGGTTCACCGAGGCGCTGCGCCAGGAAATGATCCTGGCCAAGCACCCGGTCAAGGTGACCACCGTGCACCCCGGCGGCATCAAGACCGCCATCGCGCGCAATTCCACCGTGGCCGAAGGACTCGACCAGGCCGAGATGGCGAAGGCATTCGACAAGAAGCTGGCCCGCACCACACCGGAGCGCGCCGCCCAGATCATTCTCGACGCCGTCCGCAAGAACAAGGCGCGGGTGCTGGTCGGCGCCGACGCAAAGATTCTCGACGTGATCGTGCGCATCACCGGATCGGGCTACCAGCAGCTGTTCTCCACTGTGCTGCCCAAGCTCGCCCCACCGATGCGCTGAATTCGCTAGCGGCCCAACGGGTGTGCCGACAGCCACTCCTCGGCCACCGATCGCGGATCCCGGCCCTCGGCGACGTGTTGGCGCATGTCAACCAGGGAGCCCGTGTCCAGCACGCCGGCGAGTTCGTTGATCGCGCGGGCTTGCTGTTGGTCTAGTTCGTTGCGTCGATAGAGCGGCACGATGTTCTCCGCCATCACCAGCGGGGGCTTGCGATCGGCGAGTACGACGAGCTCGCCGGGTATGCCGATGTCTGCGGTGCCTGTCCACCCGGCGGTGATGTCCCCGGCCCGCAACGCCTCGAACATCGTTTTCTGGTCCGGGAATTCGCGCACTGGCGGCAACATACAACTACCCACCGTGGTCGGTAGCCCTCGGGCGTGTGCAACGGCGCCGACGCGGAGCCCGGCGCAGTGACTGACCAGCGCGGTCAGATCCCGGCTGCCCCACGCCGTAGCGGTCGCATCCGTGACGACAAGAGCCGGCTTGTCCTCGGCCGAGGTGGTGTAGTCACCGGCGGCAACCCCTTCCGGCAGGACGCCGACCATCGCACGGTACACCTGCGAATCCGACCGCACCGCCGTACCGGGGGCGAACGTCTGCAGCAGACTGCCAGTGAATCCCGGTACCACACTGACGGTTCCGGAATCCAGCTCCACCAGCGGGTGGTCGACGACCTCCACATGTGCGGCGCTGCCGTACGAGCGCAACGCCGCAGCGTACAAGTTGGCCAGCAGCTTCATCTCGGGGTCGGCCGTCGAACCGACCGCCAGCGACGGACCCGGTGAGGGCGATCCGCACGCCACGACCACCAGAGCCAGTAGTCCCAGCACCAGCCGGCGAAACATCGTCGGCCTCACGAGCTTTCGCCCTAGGATTCGACTGCCGCGGCCACCGCCGCGGCCACCGCAGGCCCGACCCGGGGATCCAGCGGACTCGGCACGATGTGATCGGCCGCCAGATCGTCCCCCACGACGGAGAAAATCGCCTCTGCCGCTGCGACTTTCATCTTCTCGGTGATTCGCCGCGCGCCGGCGTCGAGTGCACCGCGGAACACCCCCGGGAACGCCAGAACATTGTTGATCTGGTTGGGGAAGTCGCTGCGGCCGGTCGCCACGATCGCGGCATGCTTGCGTGCCGCATCCGGGTGGATCTCGGGATCGGGGTTGGACATCGCGAACACGATGCCGCCCGGCGTCATCGTGGCGATCAACTCCTCGGGCACCAGCCCTGCCGAGACCCCCATGAACACATCCGCGCCGTTGAGCGCTTCGGCGATCCCACCGGTGAGCCCCCGGGGGTTGGTCCGGGTGGCCAGCTCGGCCTTGACCGAGTTCATGTCGTCGCGGCCGGTGTGCAAGATGCCCTGGCTGTCCAGCACCACGATGTCGGTGATACCGGCCGCCAGCAGGATGTTCGTGCACGCGACCCCGGCGGCTCCGGCACCGGACATGACCACCTTCAGCGAGTGCATGTCACGATCGAGGACCTTGGTGGCGCCCAACAACGCGGCGAGCACGACGATCGCGGTGCCGTGCTGGTCGTCGTGCATCACCGGGCAGTCCAGTGCCTCGATCAGGCGCCGCTCGATCTCGAAGCAACGAGGCGCGGAGATGTCCTCGAGGTTGACCGCGCCGAACGTCGGGCGCAGTCGGATGATCGTCTCGACGATCTCGTCGGGGTCCTTGGTGTCCAGCACGATCGGGATCGAGTCCAGCCCACCGAACGTCTTGAACAGCGCGGACTTGCCCTCCATCACCGGCAGCGACGCCGCGGGACCGATATCGCCGAGCCCGAGAACAGCGGTGCCGTCGCTGATCACCGCGACCAGTCGATTGGCCCAGGTGTAGCGCGCGGCCAGGGTGTGATCAGCGGCGATCGCACGGCTGACCTGGGCTACGCCCGGCGTGTAGGCGATCGACAGGGCACGCTGGGTGTCCAGCGGCGCCTTCAGCTCGACGGACAGCTTCCCGCCGACGTGAGCGGCGAAGATTTCTTCGTCGTCGATTACGACACGGGGGGTACTCACTGTTTCGGACACGGCGTCAGGGTACTCGCCCCCGAAACCTCACCGAGCGGGGTTCCCCCGCAGTGAAGTACGCCAGGAAAGCTACCGGCGCGTAGCATTTCCACCCGGGCCCACCGGGCCACACCCGCCGCGTGAGGGGAGGTCGCACCATGCCGTCGTTCCGTCCTTTGCCACCGTCGCTACTCGGTCCCGGCCGATCCGCTACTTCCCCCACTGAGGTCGACGCCAGACGTATTCATGTGCCCGTCGCCCGGGCGATGGTCGACTGTGCGATCTACCTCGACGGGGAACGACTGCCGGGCAAGTACACCCATGCCGCCGCGCTGGCCAAAGTCCACGAACTCGAGGCCGAGGGGCAGAAGGCCTTCGTCTGGCTGGGGTTGCACGAGCCCGACGAGCATCAGATGGAATCGGTGGCCCACACCTTCAATCTGCATCCGATCGCGGTTGAGGACGCCGTGCACGCCCATCAACGGCCCAAGGTGGAGCGTTACGACGACGCGCTGTTCCTGATCGTCAAGACGGTGAAGTACGTACCCCACGAATCGGTGGCGCAGGCCCGCCAGATCGTCGAGACCGGCGAGATCATGGTGTTCGTCGGAGCCGACTACGTGGTCACCGTCCGG
Organism: Mycolicibacterium vinylchloridicum; assembly: GCF_013404075.1. Classification (GTDB taxonomy): domain Bacteria; phylum Actinomycetota; class Actinomycetes; order Mycobacteriales; family Mycobacteriaceae; genus Mycobacterium; species Mycobacterium vinylchloridicum. The sequence continues at coordinate 54,641 of NZ_JACBJQ010000017.1, read as the reverse complement.
CACGGGGACCACACCGGCCTGGCGGGGCTACGTCATCACCTGGAGGCGGAACGCGTCCAACTCGCGCTGGGCCCGTACGCTGTGATGCACGCCATCGCCGAGCACGTCGTGGATAGCTATCTTGATGTCGCGCGCCTGATGGAATGCGATATCGACACCATTGAGGAAGAGGCCTTCTCCCCCGACCTCAAGACCGACATTGCGCAGATCTACATGCTCAAGCGCGAGGTCGTCGAAATGCGCCGCGCCGTAGGCCCTTTGACGGCCGCGCTGCAGAAGATCACCAGCGACCACAAAGACCTGATGACGAAAGAAGTGCTGCGCTACATGCGCGACGTACTCAGCTTGCAGAGCCAGGCCGGTGACCAGATCAACAGCTACGACGAGTTGCTCAGCTCCCTGGTGCAGGCCGAGCTCGCGAAAGTCGGCTTGCAGCAGAACCTCGACATGCGCAAGATCTCCGCGTGGGTGGCGATCGCGGCCGTGCCGACGATGATCGCGGGCATCTACGGCATGAACTTCGAGCACATGCCGGAGCTGTCCTGGACGTACGGCTACCCGGCCGTGCTGGGACTGATGGCGTCGGTTTGCGGGTTCCTGTATTTCAACTTCCGCCGCAACCACTGGCTCTGAGCGGCCTCAACCCGGCTGGGCCGCACGGCGATTCGGGTCCAGCACGTCGACACCGTCGTCGAGCCAGGCCTGCCGCATGGCCTGGGCACCTTTGAGCCGTACCCACGCCGCCTCGGTCTGCGTCACGGGTGTCGCCGCCAAAAAGTGCACCGGGTCCCGCGGCGGTTCCAGAGGCAGGTCGGCGATCGCCGAATCGCCGAGCAGCACAGCGGTGAACGCGGCACCCTCCCACAACGGCGCAGACAGATCGATCAGCGCATCGGCGACCAGCACGACGCCTTCGACGGCCGGTGTCGCCGCCACCACGGCAAGACTGCGGGCCAGCCCAGCAGTGGGGACGGTGGCGCGCAGCGTGAGCACCACCTCGGCCCTCGGGCCACGCAGCGGGTCGGCGACACCGGACGCCGCCTCGGTCATCGGATGCCGTGAACACCCAAGCGTCACATAGTGAGCCACGCCGCTGCGGTCCGGCCCGAACCGCAACACCTCGAGGCGTTCGAGTCCCAGGAACGTGACGCTGGCCGAGTCCGGCTCGGCGTCGATGCCTGACCGGGTGAAGTGGCCGCGCACGTGTGCGCGGACCTGATCGGTGGGTTGGGTCACTTAGGCCGGCGGCGGGATCGTGAGATTCACGCCGGTGTCGGCGTCGAAGATCTGCACCTTGGTGGTGTCGAACGCCAGCTCGATGGTCTGGCCGAGCGTCGCCGTGGACTCCGCGGAAAGCCGTGCCACGAACTCGTTCTCACCAGCGCCGGAGTCCGCGGCCAGCTCGGCCAGCTGAGCCGACTTCGCACCGTCGCCCGAGGTCGCGAAGTACACGTACTTGTCGGCGCCCAGCGATTCGACCAGATCGACCTTGACCTCGAAGGTCAGCGCGCGGATGCGCTCATAGGCATCGAGCAGCGCGGCGTCCTCGAAGTGTTCGGGCCGGACGCCGACGATGACGTTGGCGGGCTTGGGATGCCGGCCCACCACATCGGCGACCTCCTGGCTCAGCGTCACCTCGCCGAACGGCAGACGCAAACCCATCTCAGACAGGGTCGCCGGGAAGAAGTTCATCGCCGGTGACCCGATGAAGCCGGCCACGAACAGGTTCGCCGGCCGCTCGTAAAGCTCTGCGGGAGTGCCGATCTGCTGTGCCTCGCCGGCACGTAACACCACGACCCGGTCGCCGAGCGTCATCGCCTCGGTCTGATCGTGCGTGACGTACACGGTGGTGGTGCCCAGCCGGTTCTGCAATCGGGCGATCTCGCCGCGCATCTGAACGCGTAGCTTGGCATCCAAGTTCGACAACGGCTCGTCCATCAGGAACGCCTTGGGCTGGCGTACGATCGCACGGCCCATCGCCACCCGCTGCCGCTGCCCGCCGGACAACTGTGAGGGCTTGCGGTCCAAGAGTTCGGACAGATCAAGGACTTTCGCCGTTTCCTCGACCTTCTGGGCGATCTCCGCCTTGTTCATCTTGGCCAGCGTCAGCGGGAACGCGATGTTCTGCCGAACAGTCATGTGCGGGTAGAGCGCGTAGGACTGGAAGACCATCGCGATGTCGCGATCACGGGGCGCCTTCTCGTTGACCCGGCTGCCGCCGATGCGCAACTCCCCGGAGCTGATGTCCTCCAGCCCGGCGATCATGTTGAGCGTGGTCGACTTGCCGCAGCCGGACGGGCCGACCAGGATGACGAACTCGCCGTCGGCGATCGTCAGGCTGAGGTCCTTCACGGCGACTGCGCCGTCCGGATAACTCTTGGTGACTCGGTCCAGGACTATCTCGGCCATCGAAACCTCACTACCCCTTCACCGCGCCGGAGGTCAGCCCGGCGACGATCCGTCGTTGGAAGATGAGAACGAACACGATGATCGGCACCGTGATGACCATCGCGCCCGCGGCGATAGAGCCGGTCGGCTCCTCGAATTGTGAACTGCCGGTGAAGTTCGCGATGGCCACCGGCGCGGTGATCGCGGCATCGGTGGCGGTCAGCGACAGCGCCAGCAGCAGGTCGTTCCAGGCGAAGATGAACACCAGGATGGCAGCCGTCACGATGCCCGGCGCGGCCAGCGGCGCGATCACCCGGCGAAACGCCTGAGCCGGCGTGGCGCCGTCCATCTTGGCGGCCTTCTCCAAATCCCAGGGGATTTCCCGGAAGAACGCCGACAGCGTGTAGATCGCCAGCGGCAGTGCGAACGTGATGTACGGAATGATCAATCCGGGCCAGGTATCGAACAATCCGAGCCGGCGTTCGATGTTGAACAGCGGTGTCACCAGCGATATCTGGGGGAACATCGCGATCAGCAGCGCCGCACCGATGAGCGCCTTCTTGCCCCTGAACTCCAGCCGGGCCACGGCATAGGCCGCCATCCCGCCGATGACCACCGCGATAACGGTGGTGATCAGCCCGATGCCGATCGAGTTGATCAGCGCGGAGCTGAACGCGTCGCCGCTGAAGATGCCCTTGTAGTTGTCGAAGGTGATCTGCGACGGAATCAGCTTGCCGTCCTTCACGGTTGACGTCGGCTTCAGGGACAGACTCAGGATCCACAACACCGGGAACAGTGCATAGATCACCACGACGGCGTCGATGACGATCCAGCTCGCCGCGCGCCGGGCGCCAACCCGCTCAGACATCAGCGCACCTCGTTGTCAGTGCCCGGCGCCGATGCACCGAACAGCTTGATGTAGATGAACGCGATGACGGCCACCGACAAGAACACCAGCACGCTGATCGCCGATCCGAGGCCGATGTTGAACGCCTTGAACAGGTTGTCGTAGCCCAGGATCGATACCGAGGCGGTGTCGTTGGCGCCGCCGGTCAGCACATAGATGTTGTCGAAGATGCGGAACGCATCGAGCGTGCGGAACACCAGCGCAACCAGGATCGCCGGCTTGATCAACGGCAGCGTCACCTTGATCAGCCGGGTCCACGGGCCGGCCCCGTCCACCTGTGCGGCCTTGAGCAGATCCTCGGGCACCAGCGCCAGCCCGGCCAGTAGCAGCAACGCCATGAATGGGGTGGTCTTCCACACCTCGGCCAGAATGATGATGGCCAGCGACGGAATCTGTTGCGTCAGTGGCGCACTGCCGTCGGGAAGCAGATTGGCGAGATACCCGGTGCCCGGCGTCCAGGCGTAGTACCAGCTGTAGGAGGCCGCAACCGTGACGACGCCGTAGGGGATCAGGATCGCCGTGCGCACCAACCCCTTGCCGAAGATGGTGCGGTGCATGACAAGTGCGAGTGCCATGCCCAGCACGAACTCGATCGCGACCGAGATCACCGTGATGACGGCGGTGACGACGAACGCCGTCCACCAGTACTTGTCGGTCAGGATCGTCTGGTAGTTCTCGAACCAGATGAACTTGGTGTCGGCCGGGCTGGCGAGGTTGTAGCGCTGCAGGCTCAGCCACACCGCGTACACGATCGGGTACGCGGTCACCGCGAGCATCAGCACGACCGCAGGTGTGATCAGCAGATAGGCCAGCTTGCGCTGCGACCGGCGGTCGTCGCTGCGGGCCGCAGCATTGGCCGCGCTGGGGGCCGCAGCATTGGCCGGAGTGCGGGGCGTCGCGGCGGTCATGGGATCAGTCCCTTGCCGTCGATCGCCTTCTGCACCTGATCGGTGAGTTCATCGGCCGTCTTCTCCGGATCGATCTGGGTGATCGGGGCCAGCGTGGCCGAGATTCGTGTCGACACCGCCTGATAGTTCGGTGTCGCCGGGCGCACCGCGGCGGTGGTCAGCTGATCGCGGATGATCGCGTACTGCGGGTATTTCTTCTGGAACAGCGGGTCGGAATACAGCGACGTGCGCACCGCGGGCAGACCGCCCTCGATCGAGGTGTACTTCTGGTTCTCCAGATTCCGGATGCACCGCACCGCCTCGAACGCCTCGGCGGAATGACGAGTGGTCTTGGCCACCGCGAGATTCAGCCCGCCCAGCGTCACCCGGGTGGGCTGACCCGGGATCACACCCGGGTACGGAGCGAACCCGAACACCTCCTTGGCGGCGTCGAAGGCGACGGTGAACTGGTCATCGGTCGGCGAGAAGGTGCCGGCGTCGTTGATGCTTCCGGCCAGTTCCGGCTTCTCGCCCAGCGGCAGGAACGGCACACCGCCCTTGACGGCGTTCTCCAGCATCGAGGCGAACACGAACGGCCAGTTGACCTCCAGCGCCGCCTTGCCCTGTTCGAGCGCCAGCCGCGCGGTGCCCTCGTCGGTCTGGGTGACCGACGGATCGGCGCCCGGGGCGGTGGCGACCGCCTTGATGATCTGCAGCGCCTTGATGGTTGCGGCCCGGTGCTCTGCGGTGTCGGTCAGCGTGACCCGTTTGCCGTCATCGGAAAGCACCTGTCCCCCAGCACTTTCCAGCAAAGTATTGAACCACACCACCAAGCCCTCGTACTGCTTCGCCTGCACCGCGATCCAGCTGGGCTTGCCCTCGGCATGCAACCGAGTCGCCTCGGCCACCATGCCGTCCCAGGTGTCGGGCGGGGGCGCCACCAAATCAGCTCGGTACCAGAGTAATTGGGTGTTCGTTGTAACCGGTGCGGCGTAAAGCTTGTCCTGCCACCTGGCGGTCTCGAGCGGTCCGGGCAGCGTGTTGTCGTTGGCGTCCGCCTCGGCCCGTCCGGCGGGATCGTCGGACAACGGCAACGCCCAGCCCGCTTCGGCGAACTCGGCGGTCCACACCACGTCCAGTGCCATCACGTCGAGCGTGCGGTCGTTTCCGGTCAGCCTGCGCGCCAACTGCAGCCGTTGATCGTCGGCGGCCTTGGGCAGGCTGCGCTGTTCGATCCGAAATCGGCCGCCGAGTTCGTCGTTGCATCGTTTGGCGACGGCGGTGAACGTCGCAGTCTCGCTGGCCGGTGTGTAGAAACTGACGACGACGCCATTCTCACCGGAGCCGCAGGACGAGACCAGAGATGCGCATGTCAGAGCGGCTACCGCGGCCGCGCCCACCCGTCGAGTGCGTGCGCCTGGGCCAGCCATCGGCAACCGCCTCCCGTCTTCTCGACACGTGCCGCAACGGTCCGGGTTTCGGGGCACGCTGCATCACGGCAGGGGATTACCCCGCGGGCAAACCGTAGAACTCCGGCGGCGTGATGTGCAACACTTCCACGCCGTATGCAGCCCAATCGTGACCGCTGAATGCCGCGACGAGGGCCTAAATCGTCAAGCGCGCCAGCATGTCCCGCGCCTTTTCTGCGCTCTGCGGATCACACAAGACGTCGTACCGGCCCGCCACCAACTGCATGGTCGAGCTGAAATCCCTTGTCCCACGGGCCATCGCGTACGGCACGGCCGACGTGATCAGTCCGAAGATCACGCCTGCGATCACGCCGGTGATCAGCGACGCCCACGGGTTGGGGCTGAAGAAGCCCAGCACCAGGCCGATGAAGATGCCGAGCCAGGCGCCGGTGATCACGCCGCCCCCGAGCACTTTGGGCCAGGACAGCCGGCCGGTGACCCGCTCGACCTGCATCAGATCGACGCCGACGATGGTCACCTGCTGCACCGGAAACTGCTCGTCGGACAGATAGTCGACGGCCTTTTGCGCCTCGGCGTAGGTGGGATAGGAACCGATCGGCCAGCCCTTGGGAGGGGTCGGTAGGCCCACGGGCCCGCGACGCGACGCTGACGCGGACGCGCCGCCCGGGTTCTGGCTCTGGAAGGGACTGGTCATAACTACACATTCTCCTGTCGTGCGCGCCATTTGTCGCGTGGCTGCCACCAGCCTGCCCGACGGCAAGCCAGTCCCGCGCCACCTGCACATACGCTAGGTTGATCAGCATGACAGCTTCCGGCGGCGACTCCGGCGAAAAGCCGCAGAACGCAGGCGATCAGGGGCCCTCCGAAGGGACCTACGAAGCCCCGTCGCTCGAGAAAAACCCGACACCGTCCGGCTACGAGGCCGCCCCGTCCGGTTACGAGCCGTCCCCGCCGGCCTACGAGGCCCCCAGCGTTTTCCCGCCGCCCTATCCCGAGCCCAGCTATCCGCCGCCGGGCTACGCCCCGCAACCGGGTTACCCGCCGCCGGCCCCCGGTGGCTACGGAGCGCCCGGCTATTCGGAGCCGCCGCCGTATTACCCGCCCCCGCAAGGCGGCGGATATCCCCCGCCACCTCCGCCGCCGCAATACGGCGCCGCGCCCTACCCGGGTGTCGGGTACGGCTATCCCCCGCCGGCCACGGGCACGAACACGTTCGCGATCGCGTCGCTCGTGTCCTCGGTCATCGGCCTGTTGTGCGGCATCGGCGCGATCATCGGGATCGTGCTCGGCATCATTGCGCTCAACCAGATCAAGCAATCCCCGCAAAGCGGTCGCGGCCTGGCCATCGCCGGGATCGCGGTGGGCGCCGTATCACTGGTCCTCAGCTTCTTCATCTGGTTCGGATCGATGGCCTGGAACTGACGCGATGACCAAGCCCCCGCTGCCCGATGGCACACCGCCGCCCGTCGACCCGTTCACCCCGGTCGACTATCCGGCCAACTACCCGCAGCAACCGCCGCCGGGATACCCGACGCCGTACCCGCCGTATCCGGCGCCATCGGCTTACCCGCCACCGACGGGCTACCCATACCCGCAGCCCGGCTACGGCGGCTACCCGGGCTACCCCGCCGATCCTTACGATCCGTACCGGCCGGCCAAACCCCCGGGCACCAACGGCAAGGCCATCGCAGCGCTGGTGACCTCGCTGGCCGGCCTGCTGCTGTGCGGGCTGCCGTCGATCGCGGGGATCATCCTCGGGATCATCGCGATGCGGGAGACCAAGCGCACCGGCCAGGACGGCTTCGGACTCGGCGTCGCCGGTGTCGCGATCGGCGGCGTCGTCGTCGCCCTCTACCTGCTCTACTTCGTGTTCATCGTCATCGTCGCGGCCGGCACCGCGTCATCGCCCGACTACTACCCCTGACTACTAGGCCGGCGGCACGAACCGCTCGCCTCCGCGCGTCATCCCCGCCGCCCGGCCCTTGCCCGCGATCACCAGCGCCATCTTGCGGCTCGCCTCATCGAGCATCTCGTCGTCGAGCATCACCGCCCCGCGGGAACCGCCTGCCTTGGACGTGTGCCATTCGTACGCTTCGAGAATCAGCTCGGCACGGTCGTATTCAGCCTGCCGAGGACTGAAGATCTCATTGCCCGCGGCGATCTGATCGGGATGCAGCACCCACTTGCCGTCGTATCCCAGTGCCGCGGCGCGACCGGCCACCCGCCGGAACGCATCGACATCGCGCACCTTCAGATACGGTCCGTCGATCGCCGCGATCCCGTGGGCCCGCGCCGCGACCAGGATCGTCATCAGCACGTGGTGATACGCGTCGCCGACGTCATAGCCCTCGGGCTGCTCGCCCACCACCAAGGTGCGCATGTTGAGGCTGGCCATCAGATCAGCCGGGCCGAGCACCAGCGCCTGCACCCGCGGAGCCGCCGCGATCGCGTCGATGTTGGTGAGCCCCTTGGCATCCTCGATCTGGGCATCGATCCCGATCCGGCCGACCGGCAGGCCGTGCGTCAGCTCGAGCTGGGTGAGCAACAGGTCCAGTGCGTGGACATGGCTGGCGTCGGTCACCTTCGGCAACACGATGACATCGAGATGGCCGTCGCGCGCGGATGCGACCTCCGACACCACGTCGATCACATCGCCGTGCGTCCACGGCGTGGTCCAGTCGTTGACCCGCACACCGCGCAGCTGACCGGCCCAGCCCGGGCTTGCCAGCGCCGCGCCGACCTGTTTGCGGGCCTGCGCCTTGGCATCTGGCGCGACCGCGTCCTCCAGGTCGAGGAACACCTCGTCGGCAGGCAGCGCCTTGGCCTTCTCGATCATCTTGGGATTGCTGCCGGGAACCGACAGGCACGTTCGACGGGGTCGATAAGCGTTCTCCACGCTTACACTCCTACCCTTTGAGTCATGGCGTCGGTGAACAGGGTGTACGCGGCGCGGCTGGCGGGGCTGGCCGTGCTCGGACCGGACGGTGAATCCCTCGGCCGGGTGCGAGACGTCGTGATCAGTATGAGTATCGTGCGCCAGCAGCCGCGCGTTCTCGGCCTGGTGGTCGAATTGCTCACTCGCCGAAGGATTTTCGTTCCCATCCTGCGGGTCACCGCCATCGAACCCAACGCGGTGACGCTCACTACCGGCAACGTGTCGCTGCGTCGCTTCGCGCAGCGTCCCGGCGAGGTCCTGGTGCTCGGCCAGGTACTGGACAGCCGGGTCCGCGTGGACGATCCCGAGATTCCCCAGATGGCCGGCGTCGACGTGGTGGTGGTCGATCTGGGCATGGAGCAGATCCGCACCCGCGACTGGGTGGTCACCCGCGTCGCCGTGCGCAGCCACCGACGGCTGGGCCGGCGATCGACGGTGCAGGTGGTGGATTGGGACAATGTGCAGGGGCTCACCCCGTCCGCGCTGGCGATGCCGGGCCAGGGGGTGGCCCAGCTGCTGCACCAGTTCGAGGACAAGCGCCCGATCGAGGTGGCCGACGCGATCCGCGACCTGCCGGCCAAGCGCCGCACCGAGGTGATCCAGGCGCTCGACGACGAACGGCTGGCCGACATCCTGCAGGAGCTGCCCGAAGACGACCAGACCGTGCTGCTGTTGCAGCTGGACACCGAACGCGCCGCCGACGTGCTGGAGGCGATGGATCCCGACGACGCCGCCGACCTGCTCGGAGTAATGAATCCGACCGAGGCTGAAGTGCTGCTGCGCCGAATGGATCCCGAGGACTCCGAGCCGGTGCGGCGACTGCTGAGCCACTCGCCCGATACCGCCGGTGGTCTGATGACCTCCGATCCGGTGGTGCTCGCCCCCGACACCACCGTCGCCGAGGCGCTCGCCCGGGTGCGTGATCCCGATCTGACGCCGGCGTTGGCGTCGCTGGTGTTCGTGGTGCGCCCGCCAACCGCCACCCCCACCGGCCGCTACCTGGGCTGCGTGCACCTGCAGGCGCTGCTGCGCGAACCGCCCGCCAACCTGGTCAGCGGCATCGTCGACACCGACCTGCCCAGCCTGGTGCCGGAGACCTCGCTGGCCGGGGTGACGCGATACTTCGCCGCCTACAACCTGGTCTGCGGTCCGGTGGTCGACGAGCAGAGCCACCTGCTGGGCGCGGTGTCCGTCGATGACGTGCTCGACCATCTGCTGCCCGACGACTGGCGGGAAAGCTTCGAGGATCCGCACCTGTCCCACCAGGTGACCAGCGCAGAGGGGACGACATGAGCGACTCTGCGCGCCAGCGGCTCGACACCCCGCGCACGTCGCGGGGGCCGGTATTCAACCTCGACCCGGAGGCGGTCGGCCGGTTCAGTGAGTCGATCGCCCGCTTCCTGGGCACCGGGCGCTATCTGCTCTGGCAGACGATCCTCGTCATCGTCTGGATCGCGCTGAACCTGTTCGCGGTGAGCTTGCAGTGGGACCCCTACCCATTCATCCTGCTGAACCTGGCGTTCTCCACCCAGGCCGCCTACGCGGCGCCCCTGATCCTGCTGGCCCAGAACCGCCAGGAGAACCGGGACCGGGTCGCGCTCGAGGAAGACCGCCGGCGCTCCGAGCAGACGAAGGCCGACACCGAATTCCTGGCCCGTGAGCTCGCGTCACTGCGGCTGGCGGTGGGCGAGGTGGCCACCCGCGATTACCTGCGTCGCGAGCTCGAAGAGATCCGCGAGTTGCTGGAGACGCTGCAATCCGACGCCGGAGCCAAGGTCAAGAAGGACAAGACCAAGAAAGCCAGGGCGGTCGCCGACCCGATCGTCGAGGAAGCGAGCCCGTGACAAAGGTGACCATTGGATACCACTGAGGTCACAAAGGTATGTATGGTGACTTGGTTCACAAGGGCAGGCTTTTCTTGTTGAGGACGGACGAGTGGGCATAGGACACCGCGTCGCCGGGTTGGTGCGGAAACCTGCGTTCGGGATTGCTGTACTCACGCCTGTCGTGCTCGCCGGCGCCGTTGGCGCGGCCCCCGACCTTCCCCATCCCCCGGTCGTCGGCACCGAAGTCACGCCGCTGGCCGCCGTCTCGCCGCAGACCGACACCTCTGGTGTCACCGTCGTCGCACTTGCCAAGCAGCCGAGCAACTTTCACTTCGCCGCGGCGACGCCATCGGTCCCGCCGCCGGCCATCGTGGTGAGCTCCCCGGGATCCATGCGGATCCCCGCGGTGGCGCTGGCCGCCTACCGCAATGCCGAGCAGGCCATGGCTTCCACCGCACCAGGCTGCGGGCTGAGCTGGAACCTGCTGGCCGGCATCGGGCGCATCGAGTCCGGGCACGCCAACGGTGGCGCCACCGACGCGCGCGGCACCGCGATCAATCCGATCTACGGCCCGACGCTGGACGGCAGCCTGTCGGGCAACGAGATCATCGTGCAGACCGTCCAGGCCGGGCGGCCGGTCTATGCCCGCGCGATGGGGCCGATGCAGTTCCTGCCCGGCACCTGGTCGCGCTACGCGGCCGACGGCGATGGTGACGGCAAAGCCGACCCGCAGAACGTGTACGACGCGGCGCTGGCCGCAGCGCGCTATCTGTGCAGCGGTGGTCTGAATCTGCGCAACCAGTCGCAGGTGTTGACCTCGATCCTGCGTTACAACAACTCGATGGCTTACGCCCAGAACGTGCTGGGCTGGGCCGCCGCCTACGCCACCGGCGTCGAACCGGTGAATCTGCCGCCGATCGTCGGACCGGTACCGGCGATGGGCGATGCGCACCTGGAGAACCCGGAGGGCCTGGGCCCGGGCCTGCCGCTCAATGCGATCGGCCTGCCGTCCACCGATCCGCTCACGCAGATTCCGCTGATCAACCTCGGCAACTCCGAGACCGCCGGATCGCTGGCGCTGGGCCCGCTGCCCGGACCGGCAAGCGCCCTGCCCGCGCTGCCCTGCCAGGTGATCTGCCTCGGAACTCAGGCGCCGCCGCCGGTCGCGGTCGACGCCGCGCCCGAGGCTCCGGCACCCTGGCCGCCCCCGTGGCAGCCGCCGTGGGCGATGCCGCCGCCACCCCCGGCGCCCGAGCCTGCTCCGGAATTGATTGCCCCCGCGGCGGCCCCTGCCCCGCTGCCGGCTGTGCACGGCGCACTGCCGGGACCGGTCGGCTAGAGCTCCTCGTGGTCGGAGCGCGCTGCGCGTCCGCCTAGACTCGGCGCTGATGTCCGAACAGAACTCCGAGCTGCAGTCCAAGGTGCGCGCGGCGCTGGCCAAGGTGATCGATCCTGAGCTGCGCAAGCCCATCACCGAGCTCAACATGGTCAAGAGCATCGCTGTCGGCGACGACGGCGCCGTGCACGTCGAGATCTACCTGACGACGTCGGCGTGTCCGAAGAAGACCGAGATCAGTGAGCGGGTCACCCAGGCCGTCGCCGATGTCCCCGGCACCGCCGCGGTGACGGTCGCGCTGGACGTGATGAACGACGAGCAGCGCACCGAACTGCGCAAGCAGCTGCGCGGCGACGCCGCCGAACCGGTGATCCCGTTCGCCCAGCCCGGCTCGCTGACCAGGGTGTACGCGGTCGCCTCCGGTAAGGGCGGGGTCGGCAAATCCAGCATGACGGTCAACCTCGCCGCCGCGCTGGCCGCCCGCGGATTGTCGGTCGGCCTGCTCGACGCCGACATCTACGGCCACTCGGTGCCGCGGATGATGGGCACCACCGACCGCCCCACCCAGGTCGAGTCGATGATCCTGCCGCCGGTCGCCCATGAGGTGAAGGTCATCTCGATCGCCCAGTTCACCCAGGGCAACGCCCCGGTGGTGTGGCGCGGTCCGATGCTGCACCGCGCGCTGCAACAGTTCCTGGCCGACGTGTACTGGGGCGATCTGGACGTGCTGCTGCTGGATTTGCCGCCGGGCACCGGCGACGTGGCGATCTCGGTGGCTCAGCTGATCCCCGGCGCGGAGATCCTGGTGGTGACGACCCCGCAGCTGGCGGCGGCCGAGGTGGCCGAACGCGCGGGCGCGATCGCGCTGCAGACCCGCCAGCGCATCGTCGGCGTGGTGGAGAACATGTCCGGGCTGCTGATGCCGGACGGCACCACGATGCAGATCTTCGGCGAAGGTGGCGGCCGGCAGGTCGCCGACAGTCTCACCCGGTCGGTCGGCGCCGATGTGCCGCTGCTGGGCCAGGTTCCGCTGGATCCGGCCCTGGTGTCGGCCGGTGATTCCGGAGTGCCGCTGGTGCTGTCGGCGCCGGACTCGGCAGCCGGCAAGGAATTACGCGGTATCGCCGACAAGCTCGCCGCGCGGCGACGCGGGCTGGCCGGGATGTCGCTGGGCCTGGATACGACCAGGCACCTGTAATTGCGATTTCGGCGCGAAAACCGCCGCTGAGCGAACGTAAACGCGCCGAAATCGCTGAGACTATGTCGCGTCGGCGTCGAACGGGGCCGGGGTTCCGGGCGGCAGCGGTTCGGGTGCGGGCTTCGGCGGTGCCGGCTGCGGACCACCGGCGCTATGCGGCTTGTCGGGCGTCTCGAAGGCTTCTTTGATCCACGAGTCGTCACCGTCGAGCAGGTGCTTGGTCAACGCCGCGCGCGGCGTCATACCCCGCAGCTTCTGCAGCTCGGACAGCGGCTGGCGGAAGTCCTCGAACTCAGGCCCGAGATCCTCGCGGAGCTGGCTGGTCGCGCCGCTGATGTAGTCCCGGGCCTGCCGCAGCGAGTTGGATGTCCAGCGGATCGCGCCCGGCAGTCGTTCCGGGCCGAGGATCACCAGCCCGACGACGACCAGCAGGAGCATTTCGCCCCACCCGACGTTGGCGAACATCGCGTCAGTTGTCCGGCGCGGGGTTCACCGTCAGCGTGACCTTGCGGCCGTCACGGATGACCTCGATCGGGGCGTCCTGGCCGATCTTGAGCTGGCGTATCGCGACCGCGAACTCGTCGGCGTCGGCCACCGTGCGGTTGCCGACCTTGACGACGATGTCGTTCTCGAGGATGCCGGCCTTCTCGGCGGGACTGCCTGCCTTCACGTTGGCCACCTGGGCGCCCTGCGCGAGGTCGTTGCTGACCGAGCGCGCCGACAGGCCGAGCGTGGGGTGCGAGACCTTACCGTCCTTGATCAGCGCCTCGACGGTCCGCTTGACCTCGTTCACCGGGATTGCGAAGCCAAGACCACTTGCGCTGTCGGACAACGACTTTCCGGCGGTGTTGATGCCGATCACTTCGGAGTTCATGTTGATCAGCGGGCCACCGGAGTTGCCGTGGTTGATCGAGGCGTCGGTCTGGATGGCGTCGATGACGGTGTCGGTGTCCGAACCCTCGCCGGACAGCGGGACGGGCCGGTGCAGCGCGCTGATGATGCCGTGGGTGACGGTGCTGCGCAGACCCAGCGGGGCGCCGGCGGCGATCACCTCGTCGCCGACGTGGACCTTGTCGGAGTCACCGAACCGGGCCACCGTCAGATTGTCGACGTTGTCCACCTTGAGCACGGCAAGGTCGGTCTTCGGGTCGCGGCCGACCAGGTTGGCCGGTACCGCCTTGCCGTCGTTGAACACGACCGAGATCTTGAACTTGCTCGGGTTGGTCGCGGCGTCGGAGATGACGTGGTTGTTGGTGACGATGTAGCCGCGGCCGTCGACGACGACACCGGAGCCCTGGGCACCCTCGTCGTCACTGACCGCCTCGATCGTGACGACCGAGTCCGCCACCGACGCGGCGACCTTGGCGAACCGGCCGGGGGGCACCTCGCCGCTGCTGTTGGTGGCCAGCGACACCTTGGATGTGGTGAAAGCTTCGACGACCTCGGCGGTCTTGCGGCCCACCCAGCCGCCGGCGAAACCGATCAGCAGCGCGACGATGCCCAGCACCGCCAGCGAGACGTAGGACACCCGACCGCCGAAGAGCACCTCGCGGACGCCGAGCTTTCCGGTGGGGCCCGCTGCCACGACGGGTGCGGCCTGCGGCAGCGCCGGTGTGCCCAGCCCTGCGGCGGCCGCCGGGTCGCGCCAGGGATCGTCGGGCTCGTCCGAATCGTCGTTGCCGGCGTCCAGCGCCCCGGCGTCGGCGGGGTGGCGCTGCAGCGACTCACCGGCGCCGGGCGGGCGGCCGAACGCTTCACCGAGCACCGGGTCCGGCGGACGGTCCTTGGGCTGGAATTCGACTTCGCCGCGGAACTTCGCCGGGCGCAGCTCCTCGGCGACGAACGAGCCATCGACCCCCTTGGGGCGCCCGAAAGTGCGGGTGGCTGCCGGGTCGACCGCGGGCCGCGAAACGGGCCGCGGAGCCAGGCGGGGGCTGCTGCCGGAGTTGTCCTGATTGGAGCTCAAGTTCAACCTCTATCCAAGCGCTCAGCCGCGAGCGCGCGCGATGGGACCGAGCACGAGGCTGCTCGACTTCACATCCACCCTACCGGCGCTTACGCCGATCGCGGTCTGAGCCGTCAGCTAACTGATCGGCGAGTCCGGGGGCGGGCCCCACCGGTTCATCCGGCGTCGACTGTGGGATCTGCGACAACAGCCCCAACAGGCTGCTCGGCATGCTGATCGGCAGCGAATCACGCAGCGCGGTACGGGCCTGGGTCTGACCCTCGACCTCGGCGGCGCACTCCGCGCACAGCGACAAGTGATGCGCGGCGCGCAGGTGGGCATTCATCCGCAGCTCGCCGTCGACATAGGCGGCGATGGCCTCGGTGGACAGGTGCTCGGTCGAGCCGAATTGGCGCGGTGCGCCGACGGGGGCGTCGCTCTGGGAGGCGAACTGGGAGGGAAGCCAAGAGAATGCTCGACGGAACATGTGTCCACGGTCGACCATCACTGCGCTCCTCTCGGTCGCGTCAATTTTTCGCGCCGCTAGGTCGAATGTAGCGCGCGCAGCGCCAGACGACACGACAAGACAGCCACTTTGTCCGCAACCCGGAACGGACGGGCTATGCCGATTCGGCGGTGAAGTCCGCCATGCCCCGCTGGCCGGAGTGTGTCGCGAGGTAATCACGCAGAGCCTGCCGACCACGGTGGATGCGGCTTCGCACGGTCCCCAGCTTGACGCCGAGCGTCGCGCCGATCTCCTCGTAGGACAGACCTTCGATATCGCACAGGACCACTGCCGCACGGAATTCCGGAGCCAGCGAATCCAGCGCGGCCTGCAAGTCGGCGCCAAGTCGGGAGTCGTGGTAGATCTGCTCGGGGTTGGGCTCGTCGGCAGGCACCCGGTCGTAATCCTCGGGCAGGGCCTCCATGCGGATGCGACCGCGGCGGCGGACCATGTCGAGGAACAGGTTCGTGGTGATGCGGTGCAGCCAACCCTCGAACGTGCCGGGCTGGTAGTTCTGCACGGAGCGGAACACCCTGATGAAGGTCTCCTGGGTGAGGTCCTCGGCGTCCTGCTGGTTGCCCGACAGGCGATAGGCCAGCCGGTACACCCGGTCGGCATGCTGCCGCACCAACTCATCCCAGGACGGCATGGCCGTCCGGTCGCCGGTGGCGTCGAACACCGCGGTGCCCTGCAGTTCCTCGGACGGTTCAACCCATTCCATCTCGCCGTACTGCTCGGCGTGCGACATGTGGGTCGGAGCCATCAATGTGGTGGTCGTCGGATCCTCCTGGTCGATCTGCGAAGACCGCTGACTGCCGTCGATCGCATCAAGGGACACAACACGAGCGCGTTCAGGCATATTCCGCGACCAGCGTGGCCCTTGTTCCATGCCCGCTACCGTTCCCCAAACCTGTGTGGAGCTGATTTGAGCTAACTAAGGTTTGAGTAAGAAATGCTTTCGTTATCATTTCGTGCCCTGATCTGACGCCTTTCGCCCGGCGCGTCGAACTTGACGGGCGACGATCCGCGCCCCGGACCCGCCGGCCGGACGGGCGCGCCTCCCAAACGGCGATCCGGTTGGCTCTACGCTGCTGAGAATGGCCACCACCGAGGACGAATCAGGCCAACTGGAGCCCAGTCGCGCCGACCGGATCCTCGCCCACGCCGAGGGTTCGATCTCCGAAGACGCCATCGTCGCAGCCGCCCGGGAGCGGGCCGTCGACGCAGGCGCCGGAGCGGTGACGCCCGCGGTCGGAGCGCTGCTCAGCGTGTTGGCGCGCTTGTCGGGCGGCAAAGCGGTCGTCGAGGTGGGCACCGGCGCCGGCGTGAGCGGGCTGTGGCTGTTGTCGGGCATGCGCGAGGACGGCGTGCTGACCACCATCGACATCGAGCCCGAGCATCAGCGCACCGCCAAACAGGCGTTCACCGAAGCCGGGATCGGGCCGTCACGGACCCGCCTGATCGCCGGACGGGCCCAGGACGTCCTGACCCGGCTCGCCGACGAATCCTATGACCTGGTGTTCCTCGATGCCGCGCCCGCGGATCAGGCCGAATTCGTGGTCGAGGGGGTGCGACTGCTCCGCCCCGGTGGCGTGATCGTCGTGCACCGGTCGGCTCTGGGTGGCCGCGCCGGGGACCCGGCGGCCAACGACGCCGAGGTGATGGCGGTCCGAGAAGCGGCCCGGCTGATCGCCGAGGACGAGCGGCTCACCCCGGTCCTGATTCCGCTCGGTGACGGGATTCTGGTCGCGGCGCGCGACTACTAGGTCACGCCCCCACGTCGGCATCGCCCGGGAAGGCTGATTTCCGACGAGTTCGGGTTCAAGTTTGCTGATACTCGCCGTCGGTGCGCACTCGAGAACACTCATCCGCTGCACCGCGCACGCCAATTCGGCTTCCACCGGTGCCCGTCAGATGATTTTCTCAGCAGCGAATAATTTGCCATGTGCACCACTAATGGAATTCCAGCAAATTTCTCGTGGGAAAGTTTATCGCGTCACTGGATAAACAAGATCTAAATCCGAGATGGCGTCGGGATCAAGAATCGCAGTTATCGAACAATATCGGCTGACATGCAATAACCTCGCTGCATACGCAGTCGGCGCCACCCCAAAGGTGATGTGTGGCAATGACATTGCGTGGATGTTTCAAACTGGCCGGCGGCGGCTACATAGCGAGATCGAAGGGGGGACTCATGGATCCGCGACTCAGCCTCGTGATGGTGACGGTATTGGTCGTGCCCTTCATCCTCTGCGGAATTGCCGCACTGGGTCTCGACCTCTCGCAAAGTCGACGCGACCGTCGGGAGCGGGTCGTCGCACGCTGGGGCGAGCTGCGCATCACCGAGAGTTTTCTGATCGTCGGCTACGACCGGAACGCTCCGAGAATTCCGCTGGCGGGCCTGAGTGTCCGCATCGCGGAAACCGGCTCGCCGTCCGCCGGGCCGGACGCGCATCTGGTCCACCTGACCGTCACCGGCGACGACGGTGAGTCCGTCCAGCGCACTCAGCGTTACTCCGACGGCGCGCTGACCGCGGCCCGGATGTTCGAGATCATGTTCAACCGGACGAACACCGCCGCTGTCGCGCCCGCCGTCGAGGCATCCGCCCTGCGTTGGGCCGCCTGACCGAACTCCCGTTGAGCTCACCCGGGGTCGATGCTTGACGTGTGATTGAACGAGTGTTTAGCATCCTAAACATGCGTTCAACCGATCTGACGACAGCCGCGAGGATCCGCGACGCGGCCATCGAGCAGTTCGGCGCCCACGGCTTCACCGTCGGGGTGCGCGTGATCGCCGAAGCCGCAGGGGTCAGCCCCGGGCTGGTCATTCACCATTTCGGCTCTAAGGACGGCCTGCGCAAGGCGTGCGACGACTTCATCGCCGAAGAGGTCCGCAGCGAAAAGTCCGAGACCATCCGCTCCACCGACCCGGCCACCTGGCTGGCTGCCGCCGCCGAGATCGAGTCGTTCGCGCCGATGATGGCCTACCTGGTACGCAGCATGCAGTCCGGTGGCGAGCTGGCCAAGAACCTGTGGCGCACGATGTTCGCGAACGTCGAGAGCTACCTCGACGAGGGCGTGCGGGCCGGCACGGTGCGACCGAGCCGCGACCCGGCCGCCAGGGCCCGATACCTCGGGATGGCCGGCGGCGGGGCATTCCTGCTCTACCTGCAGCTGCACGACAACCCGACCGACTTGCGGGCCGTGCTGCACGACTACGCCAACGAGATGATGCTGCCGGCGCTCGAGCTGTACACCGAGGGCCTGCTCACCGACTCGACGATGTTCGACAGCTTCGCCGCCCACGGCGAGATCGTGACCAACCTCGAGGGAGGACCAGATGGCGATGGCACCGACACCGACGGCGCGCACTGACACCGCCGCCGTCGAAATCCAGGGACTGGTAAAGACTTTCGGCCGAACCCGAGCCTTGGACGGCATGGACCTGACCGTCAGACCCGGCTCGGTCGCCGGCTTCCTCGGGCCCAACGGCGCGGGCAAGTCCACCACCATTCGCATCCTGCTGGGCCTGCTCCGTGCCGATGGCGGGCACGCGCGACTGCTCGGCGGCGATCCGTGGCACGACGCGGTGACGTTGCACCGGCGGATCGCCTACGTGCCGGGTGACGTGACGCTGTGGCCCAACCTCACCGGCGGGCAGGTCATCGACTTTCTGTGCGGTCTGCGCGGCGGGGCCGACCCGCGGCGCCGCGACTGGCTGATCGAGCGGTTCGAACTGGATCCGCACAAGAAGGCCCGCACCTACTCCAAGGGCAACCGCCAGAAGGTTGCGCTCGTCGCCGCATTCGCCACCGATGCCGACATCTACATCCTCGATGAGCCCACCTCAGGTCTCGATCCGCTGATGGAGAACGTCTTTGTCCAATGCGTGCAAGAGGTAGCCCGTCGCGGCGCCGCGGTGCTGCTGTCCAGTCACGTCCTGGCCGAGGTCGAAAAGGTCTGCGACACAGTCACAATCATCCGTGCTGGGCGCACGGTGCAGTCCGGATCGCTGGCCCAGTTGCAGCACCTGATGCGGACCACCGTGACCGCGCGCACCCATCGCGACCCCACGGTGGTGAGCCGATGGCCGCACCTGCACGATGTGAGCATCCGCGACGGGTGGGTCCGGTTCACCGTCGGCCGCGATGCGCTGGACCCCACCATGGTGCACCTGACCCAGCTGGGCATCATCGACCTGACGGTCACGCCGGCGTCGCTCGAAGACCTGTTCCTGCGCGAATACCGGACGCCGCAACCATGATCGCCACCACGGCCGCGCCCGCGTCATCCACGCTGACCGGGACCGTCCCACTCGTCCGATTCGCGTTGCGCCGCGACCGGATTCGCCTGGCGGTCTGGATCTCGTCACTGACCCTGATGATGGTGTACGCCCCCAACGCGATCAAACTCGCCTATCCCGACGAAGCGCAGCGTCAGTCGCGGGTCAATCTGCTCAAGACACCGGCTGGAATCATGTTGGGCGGCCCGATGTTCGGCGGCAACGAGACCGACCTCGGGGTCATGATGGCCAACGAGTTGACCCTGACGCTGATCGTCGCGGCCTCGATCCTGGCGGTCCTGACCGTCATCCGCCATACCCGTGCCGAAGAGGAAAGCGGCGCAGCCGAATTGATGCTGTCCTCGATCGTGGGCCGGCATGCCCATACCGTCGCCGCGCTGATCGTTGTCGCCCTGGTGAACTCCGTGCTGACGGTGACGATGACCGTCGCCATGGCAGCCAGTGGCTTTGCCGTAGCCGACACCGCGGCGATGGTTCTGGGAATCACCGCGGTGGCCACCGTGTTCGGTGTGCTCGCGGGACTGTCTGCACAACTGTGGCGCCAGTCCAGAACCGCTACCGGCGCGACCCTGGCGGCTCTGGCCACCGCCGCGCTGGTGCGCGGGGCCGGTGATGTGATCGACAACTCCGGCAGCGCGCTGAGCTGGCTCTCCCCCATCGCCTGGGCACAACAGATGCGCCCGTTCGTGGACCTGCGCTGGTGGCCGCTCGGGCTGCTGGCCGCACTGACCGCCGTGCTCGTCACTGCCACGCTCGCGCTTGAGCGCCGCAGGCAGTATGACGAAGGTGTGCTGGCGTCATCGGGCGAGCGCAGCCGAGCCCGGCCCGTGGGTGGGGTGTTCGGATTGCAGCTGGTGCTCCAGCGAGGCATGACGGTGGGCTGGGCTGTCTCCTTGCTGATCGCGGGCGCGGCCTTCGGCTCGATGACGAAGTCATTGCTTGACGCGGCGGACGACAACCCCCTGCTGGCGCGGGTCCTTTCGGCGCAGGGTACCGACGGTGTCTACACCACGATGACGCAGTTCCTGGCGGCGGCGACGACGGCGTACGTGGTCAGCGTGGTGGTGCGGCTGTACCGCGACGAGGAGTCCGGCATCGCTGAGGCCGTGCTGGCGGGATCGGTGTCGCGCTGGACGTGGCTGTTGTCAGCGGTCGGCGCAGCGCTGACCGGTGCGGCGATTCTGCTGGCGTGCGCGAGTCTGGGCAACGGCCTCGGCGCGGGTCTGACGCTGGGAGAACCGCAGGCGATCGTGCGGCTGATCCTGGCCGCGCTGGCGTTCCTGCCCGCGATGGCCGTGGTAGCCGGCATCGCCGCGCTTGGTGTCGCGCTGCGCCATCCCGGAATCGGCTGGCTGGCAGTCACCTTCGTCGTCGCCGCGCTGTACCTTGGCGCGCTGCTCCGGTTGCCGCGCTGGCTCATCGATGCCTCGCCGGTGGGACGCATCCACGCCCCATCGTCGATTTCCGTTGTGTCGCTTGCCGTCATGGTGGTCATCGCCGTCGCCGTCACGCTGACTGCCGGGTTTGTCTACCGGCGCCGCGATGTCGTGTGAGGAGTGCTGAATGAGCCTCCTGCTTCGAATCGTGATCTCGTCGGTGCTCGGCATCGTCGCCTTCGCCTTTCTTCTGTTCGTCCCCGCCGGCACCCTCGACTACTGGCAGGGCTGGACGTTGCTGGCAGTGTTCACCGCAATGAGCTTGGCGCCGACCATGTTCTTGAACCGCGTCGACCCCGCAGCCATCGAGCGCCGCACCCATGCCGGCGTGAAGGCCGAGACTCGCCCCACCCAAAAAGTCGTGATCGCAGGAACATTCGTCGTATTCGGGGCGATGCTCGTGGTGCCGGCGCTGGACTACCGATTCGGCTGGTCGCATGTTCCGGGTTGGCTGTCGGTGGTCGGCGACGTGATGGTGGCCGCCGGGTTGGGCCTGGCGATGCTGGTAGTCTTCCAAAACCGTTATGCCTCAGCCAATATCACCGTCGAGGATGGCCAACCTCTGGTCAGCACCGGACTGTACGGCATCGTGCGCCACCCGATGTACTTCGGAAACACGATCCTGATGATCGGGATCGTACTCGCACTCGGCTCGTACTGGTCACTGCTGCTCGTCCCCATCGGTCTGGCGCTCATGGTCGTGCGGATCATCGACGAAGAGAAGCTGTTGCGCGCCGAACTGGACGGCTACGAGCAATACACTCAGAAAGTGCGCTACCGCCTGGTGCCGCTGATCTGGTGAGGAGGCCCGCGTGGAGCTGATGACGGGTTTCGGCTTGGCCACCGCCGCCGGGCTCAACGCCTACATCCCGCTGCTGGCGATGGGTCTGCTGAGCCGGTTCACCGACCTGATCACGCTGCCGCACGGATGGTCGTGGCTGGAGAACGGCTGGGTGATCACGATTGTCGCGGTACTGCTGGCGGTCGAGATCGTCGCCGACAAGGTCCCGGCGCTCGATTCCGTCAACGACGTGGTGCAGACCTTCGTCCGCCCGACCGCCGGTGGGATCGTGTTCGGTTCGGGCACTGCCGCCCAGACCACCGCCGTCACCGATCCCGGTGATTTCGCCCGGACCGGACAGTGGGTGCCGATCGCGATCGGTGTCGTCACGGCGTTGATCGTCCACCTGACGAAGACGACGGTGCGCCCCGCGGCCAATGTGGCCACCGCCGGCGTCGCGGCACCGGTGCTGAGCACGCTCGAGGACATCGCCAGTGTCGCTCTGGTGTTCATCGCGATCCTGATTCCCGCGCTGGTTCTGCTGGCCCTGATCGCGCTGGTGTGGGCGGCCGTCGCGCTGTGGCGACGGCGACGGCGCCGCAAGGCACAGACCTCGGGGCTCGGTTAGATCCAGACGCCCTTGCCGACGGCCACCACGCCGCCGGAGCTCAGCGCAAACCGTTCGCGGTCCTTCTCCAGATCGACACCGACCATTTCGCCGGGGCCGACGACGACGTTCTTGTCCAGGATCGCGTGGCGGACCACCGCGCCGCGGCCTACCCGCACCCCGGGCATCAGCACGCTGCCTTCGACGATCGCGCCGTCCTCGATCACGACATTGCTCGACAACACCGAATTGCGTACCGACGCCGCCGAGATGATGCTCCCGGCACCAACCACCGACTCTTGCGCGGAGCCGCCGTTGACGAACTTGGCCGGCGCCAGGTTCTCCGACTCGCCGCGGATCGGCCAGCGCTTGTTGTAGAGGTTGAACACCGGATGAACGGACACCAGATCCATGTGTGCGTCGTAGAACGCGTCCAGCGTTCCGACGTCGCGCCAGTAGCCGTGGTCGCGTTCGGTGGCGCCGGGCACCTCGTTGTTGCTGAAGTCGTAGACCGCGGCCATGCCGTCGCCAACCAGACGCGGGATGATGTCGCCGCCCATGTCGTGATCGGAGTTGTCGTCGTCGGCGTCGGCGCGGATGGCGTCGATGAGCACCTTGGTGGTGAAGATGTAATTGCCCATCGACACGAAGGTCTGCTCCGGGTCGTCCGGCGTGCCCGGCGGATCGGCCGGCTTCTCGATGAACTCGCGGATGCGGCCGGACTCGTCGGCGTCGATACAGCCGAACGCGTGCGCCTCGGCGCGGGGCACCCGGATACCGGCCACCGTCGCGCCGGCGCCGCTCTCGATGTGGAACTTGACCATCTGCTCGGGGTCCATCCGGTACACGTGGTCGGCGCCGAAAACCACGATGTAGTCCGGATCCTCGTCGTAGATGAGGTTCAGCGACTGGTAGATCGCGTCGGCCGAACCCGTGTACCAGCGCGGCCCGAGGCGCTGCTGGGCGGGAACGGGGGTGATGTATTCGCCGGCCAGACCGCTCAATCGCCAGTTCTGCGAGATGTGCCGGTCCAGGGAATGCGACTTGTACTGCGTGAGCACACAGATCCGCAAGTAGCGCGCGTTGACCAGATTCGACAGCACGAAATCGATCAGCCGGTACGCACCGCCGAAGGGAACCGCGGGCTTCGCGCGGTCCGCGGTCAGCGGATACAGTCGCTTGCCCTCTCCGCCGGCCAGGACAATTCCCAGCACGTGTGGCAATTCCCTCATGCTGCAAACCTAATGGCACGGGCTACAGACGGCTAGGCCATCACGACTATTGCAGGTCGCTGTGTCGCCGCAGCAACGACTTTGGCGGTTGCGCGCGGGCGACGTTGACCCACAAGGTCAGGGCGAGCGAAGCGACGGGAAAGAGGTCGGGGCGAGCGAAGCGACGGGAAGGAAGTCGGGGCGAGCGAAGCGACGGGAAGGAAGTCGGGGCGAGCGAAGCGACGGGAGAAGAGGATGCGCCGCCGGGCCGGTGCTACTACCGTCGGGCCTATGCGGGTGGCGATGATGACTCGGGAATATCCACCCGAGGTTTACGGCGGGGCAGGCGTACACGTGACGGAACTCGTCGCACAGTTGCGCCGCCTCTGCGACGTCGACGTGCACTGCATGGGGGCGCCGCGCGCGGGGGCGTTCGTCCACCAACCTGACCCCGCGCTCAAGGGCGCCAACCCGGCGCTGTCGACGCTGTCGGCCGATCTGGTGATGACCAACGCCGCCGCCGAGGCGACGGTGGTGCACTCCCACACCTGGTACACCGGCATGGCCGGCCACCTCGCCGCACTGCTGTACGGTGTGCCACACATACTGACCGCGCACTCCCTGGAACCGCTGCGGCCGTGGAAGGCCGAGCAGCTCGGCGGCGGCTACCGGGTGTCGCTGTGGGTGGAGCGCACCGCGATCGAAGCCGCCGACGCGGTGATCGCGGTCAGTTCGGGTATGCGCGAGGACGTGCTGTCGGTTTATCCGGCGCTGGATCCCAACCGCGTTCACGTGGTGAAGAACGGAATCGACACCAGCGTCTGGTATCCGGCTCCCCCGGAGCGCGGCGAATCGGTGCTCGCCGAGCTCGGAGTCGACCCCTCTCGGCCGATGGTGGCGTTCGTCGGGCGGATCACCCGGCAAAAAGGTGTGCCGCACCTGATCGCGGCCGCGCATCGCTTCGACCCGGAAATCCAGCTGGTGCTGTGCGCCGGCGCGCCGGACACCCCGGAGATCGCCGCCGAGGTCAGCGCGGCCGTACAGGAGCTGGCGAGCGCGCGCAGCGGCGTGTTCTGGGTTCAGGAATTCCTGCCGATCGGCAAGATCCGGGAAATCCTCTCAGCGGCAACCGCTTTCATCTGTCCATCGGTGTACGAGCCGCTGGGGATCGTGAACCTGGAGGCGATGGCGTGCGGTACGGCCGTGGTCGCCTCCGATGTCGGGGGCATACCCGAGGTGGTCGCCGACGGCGCGACGGGGACTTTGGTGCACTACGAGGCGAGCGACCCGGCCGGCTTCGAGGCCGGTCTGGCCGAAGCCGTCAACGCGCTGGTGGGCGATCCGGAGAAGGCCCGTCGTTTCGGGGCCGCCGGACGGCAACGCTGTATCGACGAGTTCTCCTGGGCACACATCGCCGAGCAGACGCTGGAGATTTACCGCAAAGTGTCGGCGTAGACCGACAGGCAAACCGAAACCCCGCGCGCCCACGCGGGGTTTCCAGGGTGGATCAGTTAGCTGGTGACATTCTTGAGTTCGTCCCCCAGGGCGGCGGCCTCATCGGGTGTCAACTCGACGACGAGCCGTCCACCGCCCTCCAGCGGTACCCGCATCACGATGCCGCGCCCCTCCTTGGTTGCTTCCAGCGGACCGTCACCAGTCCGGGGCTTCATCGCCGCCATCGAGTGCTCCCTCCAGATTCGAGCCGGCCCGCATTCGCGGACACGATCGGATGCCGGTTACATGGCTGGTGCGTCCGGCACTTAACTGAACTGCTTGTTTTCGATTCTATTGTTCCTTATTGGCGGGCATGGGTGTGAAAGACCCAAATCAGGGCGCTCGATTTGTGCTCACGCGGCCGGAACCCAGCACGATGCGAGGTGGTCGTCGACCATCCCGGTGGCCTGCATCAGCGCGTAAGCCGTGGTGGGGCCGACGAACCTGAAGCCGCGCTTTTTGAGGTCCTTGGCCATGGCCTGGGACTCCGGGGTGATCGCGGGTACGTCAGCCAGCGTTGTGGGCCTCGGGCGCGGCGGCGGGGCGTAGGACCACAGCAGATCGGACAGGTCGACGTCCAAGTCCGCGACCGCCCTGGCGTTGGCGATGGTGGCTTCGATCTTGGCGCGGTTGCGCACGATCCCCTCGTCGGCCATCAGCCGGGCGACATCGCGCTCGGTGTACCGGGCGATCTTCTCGATGTCGAACCCACCGAATGCCTTCCGGAAGTTGTCCCGTTTGCGCAGGATGATCAGCCAGGACAGGCCGCTCTGGAACGCTTCGAGGCTCATCCGCTCGAACAGCGGCACCTGGCCGCGCAATACCCGGCCCCATTCCTGGTCGTGGTAGTCGCGGTAGAGCACCGACTGCCCCTGCGCCCACCCGCACCGGATCCGGCCGTCGTCGTCGGTCACGCCGGCTCCTCGTCGAAACCGGGAGCAGCGTGGTGGGTGGCCACCGGCTCGTCGAGCCCGGCGGCGGCGCGCACCGTGGCGAGCTCACCGCGCAGCTGGTCCAGCTCGGCGCCGAGGCGGTCGAGCACCCAATCCACCTCGCTGGTCTTGTAGCCGCGCAGCACCTGGGTGAACTTCACGGCCTCGACATCCGCGCCGGTGACCCCGGAGGCCGGCAGCACCGTCGCCGTCGTCGCACGGGGCAGCGGGGGAAGGTTCTCGCCGCGCCCGAAGATCAGGCTGGCCACCCCGAACAGGACGACGCCGATCAGGATCAGTACCGCCAGGTACAGCAGGATCAAGGTCACGCCACGAGACTACTTCGCGCCGAGATCGACGTTTTGCACGTCTGCACTCGAATTTGCGCTGCCAAATGTCGGTTTGCCCGGGGGAACCGGCGCAATCAGCGCAGGGTGTTCATCGGCGGGCGGTCGGCCAGCGAGACCGACGTGGTCTTCGGCAGATACCCGTCGAGGCCGTCGGGCAGGAATTGGGTCAGGCCGATACCGGAGTCGGTGATGCCGCAGCGCGACAGCAGCGTGGCGATGACCTGGCGGCTCATCGCCCCCAGCTCGATCAGCGGCCGATTGCGGTGGCTGCGCACACCCAGGTTGACCTGGGCGATCGCCCCCAGCCCCAGCCGGTCATAGGTGTCGACCAACAGACCGATCTCCACGCCGTAGCCCGGCGCGAACGGCACCGACGTCAGCAGCTCGCGAGTGCCGGCATATTCGCCGCCCAGCGGCTGCAGCACACAGCCGAGTTCGGGTCGCAGCGCGGCCAGCAGGGGGCGCGCGACCAGCTCGGTGACCCGGCCACCGCCATTGGCGTCTTCGCCCTTGCCCACCTTCAGCGGGCGCCGGTAGAAGCCCTTGACCAGGTGGATCCCCTCGCCGGTGAGCAACGGGCCGACCAGCCGCGGCACGAACATCGGATCGGGGTCGATCAGGTCGGAGTCGACGAACACGATGATGTCACCGCTGGTGGCGGCCAGTGAGCGCCACAGCACCTCACCCTTACCGGGCTGCGGCTCGACCTCGGGCACCGCCTGCTCGCGGGTGACCACCCGGGCGCCGGCGGCGATGGCTTCGATCTCGGTGTCGTCGGTGGAGCCGGAGTCCAGCACGATCAGCTCGTCGACCAGGCTGCCCAACAGTGGTCGGACACTGTCCACCACCGAACCGACCGTCTCCTCCTCGTTGAGCGCAGGCAGGACGACGGAGATGGTGCGGCCGCGCTTGGCGGCCACGAGTTCTGCGACGGTCCAGGTCGGCCGGCTCCAGCTGTGGTCGGACAGCCAGGTATCGCCGGGAAGTGTGTCATTGGCCAGTTCGGTCATGCCAGGCCCCTCACCGTCCGCGCCGGCGGACGCTCCCCACGGATCGACGCGACCATTTCCAGTACGCGCCGAGTGGGTCCCACCTCGTGCACCCGGAACATCCGGGCTCCGTCGGCGGCGGCCAGTGCGGTCGCTGCCAGCGTGCCCTCGAGTCGTTGTGTGAGCTCCACACCCAAAGTCTCCCCGACGAAATCTTTGTTGCTGAGTGCCATCAGGACCGGCCACCCGGTCTTAACAAGATCTTTTACGTGGCGCAACAAAGTAAGGCCGTGATAAGTGTTTTTGCCGAAATCGTGAGTGGGATCGATCAGAATCGCGTCTCTCGCGACCCCGAGCGAGACCGCTCGTTCGGCGGCGGCAGTCACCTCGGCGATAACGTCGTCGACCACACCGGTCACAGTGGTCCCATAGTTGACGCGAAAGGGCCGGGTCCGCGGCTGGGCGCCGCCGGTGTGCGAACACACCAGCCCGGCCCCGAATTCGGCCGCGACCTCGGGTAATGCCGGGTCGGCGCCGGCCCAGGTGTCGTTGATCAGGTCAGCTCCGACCGCACAGGCCTGTTTGGCCACCGCCGACCGCCAGGTGTCGACGCTGATCAGCTGGTCGGGGTATTCGGCACGCAGCCATTCGATGAAAGGCACCACGCGGGCGATCTCTTCGTCGGCGTCGACCAGGGTCCCCGGGCCGGCCTTGACTCCCCCGACGTCGACGACATCGGCGCCCTCGGCGACGACGCGGTGCGCGGCGTCCTTTGCTGCTTCGTCGGTGAAGGTCGCGCCGCGGTCGTAGAACGAGTCGGGCGTGCGGTTGACGATCGCCATGATCAGCGCGCGATCACCGGCCACCGGCCGTCCGCAGAACGTCGACTCCACCCCTCCATGGTGCCTGGTGGCGCCGAGATCGACGAAATGTAGGGGGCTCAGCCCTTGGGGCGCGAGCCGGCGGCGACTTCCTTCGGGTACTCCGGATAGAACGGCACGTAGCCCTCTTCCTTGCCGGCCAGCACGTACAGCGGGTCCTCGATCTCCGCGCCGTCTCCGCCGTAGGCCTGCTTGCGCAGGTCGACCTTGCGGCTCTTGAACGTCGACGTGGTCTCCAGCGACTCGACGATCCGGATGAACAGCGGCACGGCGTAGCTGGGCAGGTTGCCGTAGACGGTCTGCGCCAGCGCCTTGCCGTCGAACTCGACACCGTCGCGCAGCTTGATCGCCGCCATGCCGGCCCGCCCACCGGTGTCGGGCACCTCCACGCCGAACACCGTCGACTCCTCGACGCTCTTGTCCTGACCGAGCGCCCCCTCGACCTGAGTGGTGGCGACGTTCTCGCCCTTCCACCGGAAGGTGTCGCCGAGCCGGTCGGCGAAGGCCGCATGACCCATCCCCTGCGGGTTCATCACGTCACCGGTGTTGAACCAGACATCGCCGTCCTTGAAGGCGTTGCGGACCAACTTTTTTTCGCTGGCTTCGGAGTCGGTGTAGCCGTCGAAGGGCGACAGCTTGTTCACCGGGCTGATCAGCAGGCCGGGCTCGCCCGGCGCCACCTTGCGGACCCGACCGTTCTCGTCGCGGGCCGGCTCGCCGGTCTCGGCGTCGTACTCGACGTAGGCCAGCGGCGTCGGGCTGATGCCGGTGCTCTTGGGGATGTTGAAGATGTTGATGAAAGCGGCGTTGCCCTCGCTGGCTGCGTAGAACTCGGCGACCCGGCCGATATTGAACCGCTTGGTGAACTCGTCCCAGATTTCCGGGCGCAGGCCGTTGCCGGCGATGACGCGGATCTTGTGGGCGCGGTCGGTGGCCTTGGCCGGCTGGTTCAGCAGATAGCGGCACACCTCGCCGATGTAGATGAAGGCGGTGGCCTCCATATCGATGACCTCGTCCCAGAACCGCGACGCCGAGAACGACTTGCCCAGTGCCAGTGTGCCGCCCGCATTGATCACCGACGAGAGCGCGACCGTCAGCGCGTTGTTGTGGTAGAGCGGCAGCGGGCAGTACAGCGTGTCATCGCCCTTGAGTCGAAGACCCAGGCCGCCAAAGGCTCCCAGCGCACGCAGCCACCGATGGTGCGTCATCACGCTGGCCTTGGGATGTCCCGTGGTGCCCGAGGTGAAGATGTAGAAGGCGGTGTCCTTGGCGCGTACTTCCGAGGCCGACGCGGGATTGCCCGTGGGCTTGCCCTCGGCCTGCTCGACGAGTTCTTCGACCGTCATCAACTGCGCGATCTCGGCGCCGCTTTCCTTGATCGGGTCGATCAGGTCGGATTCGGCGATCACCACCGTCGCTTTGAGCAGACCGATGCTGTGCGACAACACATCTGAACGCTGGTGGTAGTTCAGCATGCCGGCGACGGCGCCGCACTTGACGGCGGCCAGCATCATCAGGACCGCGTTGGGCGAGTTCCGCATCATGATGCCGACGACGTCACCGCGGCGAACTCCCTTGTCGGCCAACACCGCCGCGAACCTGTTCGCCGTCTCGTTGGCTTCGGAGTAGGTGAGCTTCTCGTCGCCGAAGCGGATGAACACGCGGTCGCCGTAGCGCGCGGCGCGGTCGGCGAACACCTTGCCGATCGAGGTCTTCGACGTCGGCAGCGCCAGGAATCCGGTCACCACGCCGCGCAGGATCACCGGAGCGTCCGCGATCACCGATGGCAGCCGCGTCGCAACGTCGAGCAGCCCCACCGACTTCCGTGCCCCTGACTCGTCGGAATCGCTACTGGTCATTCGGCGCCCTACCTCCACCTATCTCGCCCATCCCGCGGTCAGCCTAGCCCCGAACCGCTACCGCCCGGCCGCACAGACCTCGATGGCCGATTCGACATCGCCCACGACCACCAACCGATCCAGCGCGGCCCGCGCGACATATCCAGTCTCGACCAGCGAGTCCAGCCAGGTGCGCAGTCCGTCATAGTGGCCGGCGGGATCGAGCAGCACCACCGGCTTCGCATGCATACCCAGGTACCCCGCGGTCCAGGTTTCGAAAAGTTCCTCCAGCGTGCCGATCCCGCCGGGCAGTGCGATGAAGGCGTCGCTGCGGTCCTCCATGACTTGTTTGCGCTGCCGCATGGTGTCGGTGACGATCAGCTCGTCGGCTTCGACATCGGCCAGCTCGCGATGCACCAGCGCTTTGGGGATGACGCCGACGGTTCGCCCGCCGTGGGACCGAGCCCCTTCGGCCACCGCACCCATCGCCGAGACGTTGCCGCCGCCGGACACCAGCGTCCAGCCGCGATCGGCGATCGCTTCGCCCACCTGGCGCGCGAGGTCGAGCAGCTCAGGGTGGCGCGGGCCGGACGCGCAATACACGCAGACGGCCCACTCCTCGTCGCGGTTCTCGGATCCCGGATGCACTGGGCAAACCTAACGCAGCCGAATTCTGCGCTATTGCCCTGCCGGTGCGCGGCCGGCAAATAAAGTCCGGCTATGCCGATTCGGTGGCCGCTCGCGCCTCGCCAGTCCCTCGACAGCGCGATCGAACTGCTGGCGGCCCACAGCGGCGTGGCCATCCTGGGTGCCGACGGGACCGGTAAGACGACGCTGGCCGAGCAGATCGCCGACCGGCTCGGTGAGAAGAATCCGGTGCGGGTGATCGCCACCGCGACGCAGGCCGCCGTGCCGTTCGGGGCGTTCGGCTCGCTGGTGGAGGTCACCGAGGTCGGCAAGCCGGCCGCACTGATCCGCTCGGCGCTGGATTCCCTACTGGCCCAAGCAGACAGCACCCTGATCGTCGTCGACGACGCCCATCTGCTCGACCCGCTCTCGGCCACACTGGTGTACCAGTTGGCCCGCGAGGCGCCGGGCCGGCTGGTCGTGACGGTCCGGACGGGTGGACCGCTGTCGTCGGGAGCCCTGCCGTCGGCAGTGGCCGCGCTGCCCTCGGCAGTATCGGCACTGTGGGACGACGGGCTGCTGGCCCGCCTGGAGATCGGCCCGCTGGACGAGGCCGAGACCCGGGCCGTGCTGAGCGCACTGGACGAGCCGCGCGAGGACGCCTACCAGCGCAGCGGCGGCAACCCGCTTGAGCTGCGGATGCTGATGCAGACCCGCTCGGCGGCAACCTCCCTGGAGGCACTCGTCGACGCGTACGTCGCCGGGCTGCCGTCCCCGGCGCGTACGGCGCTGACCTATCTGGCGGTGCACGAGCCGCTGTCACAGGTCGACCTGTCCGCACTGGCCGGTGGCGACGCCGTCGATCAGGCCCAAATCACCGGGGCGGCAGTTCTTTTCGGGTCGATGGTCTATGCGGGTCATCCGTTGTTCATCGAGCGGCTGGCCAGGGCCGCCGATCCGGCCGACGTGCGCCGGCTACGCACCGAGGTCGTCACACAGCTGGACACCCGGCCGTGCCGCGACCTGGCCGACCTGCTGGGCCGGGCGGTGCTGGCCACCGACAGCGACGCCCCCGAGCCCGTCGACGATGTGGTGGCCGCGGCCCAGCAGGCGCTGCGGCTGGGCGATCTGAGGGTCGCCGAACGGCTCGCCGATTCGGCACTGCAGCGCTGCGAGCGGTTCGATGCGCGGCTGGCGCTGAGTTACGCGCTGGCCTGGCAGGGCCGGGGCCGCGAAGCCGATTCGGTGTTGGGCGCCGTGGATGCCGAGGCGCTGACCGAGGCGCAGCTGATGGCGTGGGCGTTGCCACGGGCGGCCAACCAGTTCTGGATGCTCTCGGAACCCGAACGCGCCACGGCATTCCTGCAGAACACCCGCAAACGGATCAGCACGGCGGCCGACCGCCTGACGCTGGATGCACTGTCGGCGACATTCGCCATGAACGCCGGCAACCTGGCGCGGTCGGTTCAGATCGCCGCCGAGGTGCTGGCCGCCCCGGAGGCAGAGGACATGGCGGTGGCGTGGGCGGCGAGCGCGGCGGCACTGTGTTCGGCGCGGATGGGCCGCTTCGATCAGGTCGGCGCGCTGGTGGATCGAGCGCTGGGCGCCGAGCATCCCGGGCTGCTGCGGTTCACTGTCGGCCTGGCGCAGACGACGACGCTGCTGATGACTGGGCAGCCGGAGAGGGCGCACGAAACCGCCAGGCAATTCACCGATTTCGCCGAACTGGCCCAGCCCGGCCGGTCGATCGGTGAGGTGTTGATGGCCCAGGTGCTGATCGCACAGGGCGATCCGGCGGGTGCGGCGCGGCTGCTGGGCCCGGCGGCGGCGACGCTGGAGCGAACCGGTTATTCGTGGGGACCGCTGTCGCTGATGTACCTGGCGAGCGCGCTGGCCCAGCAGGGCGAGATCGCCGAGTCGGCGAAGGCGCTCAGCCGCGCCGAGTCCAAACACGGCACCAAGTCGGCCTTGTTCGCCCCCGAGCTGGGGGTGGCGCGGGCCTGGCAGCTGGCGGCGATGGAGGACACCGATGCGTCGATCGACGCCGTGCGGGAGGCCGCTCGCGGTGCCGAGCGCAGCGGCCAGCTGGGAGTGGCGCTGTGGGCATGGAACGAGGCGGTCCGGCTGGGCGATACCCGCGCCGCCGCTGAAGTGGAGAGGGCCCGTCAGGCCGTCAGGTAGCGGCGCAGCGTATCGGCGACGGCGGTGATCTGCGCGAGTGCCACCCGTTCGTCGCGTGTGTGCGCCAGGTTCGGGTCGCCGGGCCCGTAGTTCACGGCGGGGATGCCCAGCGCGGCGAACCGGGCGACGTCGGTCCAGCCGAATTTGGCACGCACCATCCCGTCGGCAGCGGCCACCAGCGCCGCCGCCGCGGGGTGATGCAGCCCCGGCAGCGCGCCCGCGGCCGCGTCGGTCTGCTCCAGATGCACGTCGAGCCCGTCGAACACCTCGCGCACGTGGGCCAGCGCGGTCTCCGGTGAGCGGTCCGGGGCAAACCGGAAGTTGACGGTCAGTTCGGCCGCGTCGGGGATGACGTTGCCGGCCACCCCGCCGGAGATCTTCACCGCCGACAGCCCTTCGCGGTACGTGCAGCCGTCGATGTCGACCATGCGGGCGTCATACGCTTCGAGCCGGTCCAGCACGGCACCGAGTTTGTGAATAGCGTTGTCGCCCAACCATGATCGCGCCGAGTGCGCGCGAGTGCCGGCGGCGGAGATGACCACCCGCAGGGTGCCCTGGCAGCCCGCCTCGATGTAGCCGCCGGACGGTTCACCCAGGATCGCGACGTCAGCGGCCAACCAGTCCGGCAGCTCCCGTTCGATGCGGTTCAGGCCATTGGCCGAGGCTTCGATCTCCTCGCAGTCGTACATGATCAGGGTGATGTCGTGGGCCGGCTCGGCGATCGTGGCGGCCAGGTGCAGGAACACCGCGTCACCGGATTTCATGTCCGATGTGCCGCAGCCGAACAGGTGGTCGCCCTCGAACCGGGACGGTACGTTGTCGGCGATCGGGACGGTGTCCAGATGGCCGGCCAGCACCACGCGCGACGGCAGGCCGAAGTTCGTGCGGGCCAGCACCGCGTGACCGTTGCGGACGATCTCGTAGCCTTTCGCCTGCGCCCGCAGCGCGGCTTCCACCTCGTCGGCGATCCTGGCCTCGTCGCGCGACACACTCGGAATGTCGACGAGCGCGGCAGTCAGCGCGATCGGGTCTGCGCTCAGGTCTAGTGAAGTGTCCGGCACAACTTCCCAGGCTAGCGGGCGGCACCAATGTATTACCGTGGAGCACCGTGACTTCTGCTGCGGGCGTCGGACTGGCCACCATCACCGAGGACGGCACCGTCCTGGACACCTGGTTCCCCAACCCCGAACTGGGTGCCTACAGCCCGTCGGGCAGCACCCGGCTTTCGGCCGACGACGCACCCGAGGATCTGGCCGCCTTGGCCGGCACCGATGCGGCGCGGGGCGTCGAGACCATCGTCGTGCGCACGGTGATCGCCGACCTGGACGACAAGCCGGCCGACACCTACGACGCCTACCTGCGGCTGCACCTGCTGTCGCACCGCCTGGTCGAACCGCACGGGTGCAACCTCGACGGCATCTTCGGGGTGCTGACCAACGTGGTGTGGACCAACTTCGGGCCGTGCCAGATCGAGGGCTTCGAAGCAGTCCGGCTTCGGCTGCGCCGCCGCGGCCACGTGACGGTGTACGGCGTGGACAAATTCCCGCGGATGGTCGACTACGTGATGCCGACCGGGGTGCGGATCGCCGACGCCGACCGGGTCCGCCTCGGCGCGCACCTGGCCCCGGGCACCACCGTCATGCACGAGGGCTTCGTGAACTTCAACGCCGGAACGCTGGGCGCCTCGATGGTGGAGGGCCGGATTTCGGCGGGCGTGGTCGTCGACGACGGCTCCGATGTCGGCGGCGGCGCCTCGATCATGGGCACGCTCTCCGGTGGGGGCACTCAGGTGATCTCGGTCGGCAAGCGCTGCCTGCTGGGTGCGAATGCGGGACTGGGCATTTCGCTGGGCGACGACTGCATCGTCGAGGCCGGCCTGTACGTGACAGCAGGTACCAAGGTCACCACCCCGGACGGCACGACCGTGAAGGCGCGTGACCTTTCTGGCGCGAACAACCTTCTGTTCCGGCGCAATTCGGTGACCGGAGCGGTGGAGGTCGTCGGCCGCGACGGTAAGGGCATCGCGCTCAACGAGGCGCTGCACGCCAACTAGGCGGCCCTTGACGAGCGCGCTATTCCCCGGCCAGGATGCAGAACTCGTTGCCTTCCGGGTCGGCCAGCACCACCCAGCTCTGCTCCCCCTGACCGATGTCGACGTGGCGGGCCCCAAGCTCCAGCACGCGCTCGATTTCGGCCTGCTGATCGTCGGGAGTGAAGTCGAAGTGAATGCGGTTCTTCACCGTTTTGGCATCGGGCACTTCCAGGAACAGCCAGTCCGGCCCGGCGCCGGCGGGTGCGCGCAGTGCGACGTCACCGTCGTCGGTCGGCTCGGCCGGCCAGCCCAGCACCGTCGACCACCACGCGGACAGCGCATGGATGTCGTGGGCGTCGATGCAGACCTCGCTGAACCGCAGCGTCATTTCATCAGCTCCTTTTTGACGACTTTGCCCATCGCGTTACGCGGCAGCGAGTCGACGATCCGCACCTCCCGCGGCCGTTTGTGGATCGAAAGTTGCTCGGCCACATAGTTGATCAGCTCGTCGGGTTTGGCGTCACCGACCACGAACGCGACGATGCGCTGCCCGAGGTCGGGGTCGGGCAGGCCGACCACGGCCACCTCGTCGACCCCGGAATGGCCCAGTAGCACCGTCTCCACTTCACCCGCCCCGACCCGGAAGCCGCCGGATTTGATCAGGTCCACCGACTCGCGCCCGACGATGCGGTGCATACCGCCGCCGTCGATTACAGCGGCGTCCCCGGTGCGATACCAGCCGTCGGGATCGAACGACTCGGCCGTGGCATCGGGCCGATTGAGGTAGCCGTCGAACAGGGTGGGCGCCTTGACGTGAAGGCTGCCAATGGTTTCCCCGTCATGCTCGGCGACCGAACCGTCCTCGCGCACCAGCCGGGTCTGCACCCCGGTCAGCGGCAGGCCCACCCACCCCGGCCTGCGTTCGCCGTCGGCTCGGGTGCTCACGGTGATCAGGGACTCAGTGCTGCCGTACCGCTCGACGGGCGCGTGACCGGTGAGTTCGGCGAGCCGGTCGAAAACCGGAACCGGCAGCGGCGCACTGCCCGACACCAGCAGCCGCGCCGAGGACAGCGCGCTCGCGGCGGCGGTATCGGCCACCACCCGCGACCACACCGTCGGAACCGCGAAATACAAACTGCCACCGGCGGCGGCATAGCCTGCCGGAGTCGGTTTTCCGGTGTGCACGAAGCGATTTCCCACCCGCAGCGAGCCGAGCAGCCCGAGGATCAGCCCGTGCACGTGGAACAGCGGCAGGCCGTGCACCAGAGTGTCGTCGGGACTCCACTGCCAGGCTTCGGCCAGGGCGTCGATATCGGCGGCGATCGCGCCACGACTGATCAGCACACCCTTGGGCAGCCCGGTGGTGCCGGAGGTGTACATGACCATGGCCGTACTCTGCGGCGGCGGCTCGGCGTAGCGGTGCCACGACCGCGCGTGCAACCGGACCGGAATGTGCGCAAGGCCGCCGAGGTCGGCGGGCAGCTCCCCGAGCCAGGCCTGGGCGCCGGAGTCGGAGAGGATGTGCGCCCGTTCCGCGACGCCGACGTCCGCGGGCACCGGCACGAACGGCACCCCGGCGATCAGGCAGCCGGTCACGGCAAGCACCGTCGTCGCGGTAGGGGTCGCCAAGACGGCCACCCGGCCGGCGCCGCCCACCCGCTCGGCCACCGAGGTGGCCGCGCCGACGAGATCACTACGAGACAGCACAGCGCCGTCGATGCGCACGGCGTCGCCGATATCGGCTCCGGCGGCGACGGCGGCCGGATTCAGGGAGGCCAGCAGCACGTCGCCGACGGTAGACGAAGATACTGGCCTGGTGAAGCCCACCACCCAGGTCTCGTCGCGCGAGGTGTACCGCAACAACTGGCTGACCGTGCGTGAGGACGTCGTCCGGCGACCGGACGGTTCCACCGGCATCTACGGAGTCGTCGACAAACCCGACTACGCGCTGATCATCGCCGTCGACGGTGATCGGCTGGCGTTGGTCGAGCAGTACCGGTACCCGCTGGGTGAACGCCGCTGGGAATTCCCCCAGGGCACCGCCCCGGACCGTGCCGCGGTCGCACCGGCCGAACTCGCGGTGCGCGAGCTGCGCGAGGAGACCGGCCTGACCGCGGGCTCGTTCGTGGTGCTGGGCCGCCTCGACATCGCTGCGGGGATGAGCAGTCAGCGCGGCTCGGTCTTCCTGGCCACCGATATCACCGAGGGCGAGCACGACCGTGAGCACGAGGAACAGGACATGCACTTCGCATGGTTCGAGCGCAGCCGGTTCGAGGACATGGTCCGCTCCGGCGAGATCACCGACGCCCAGTCGATCGCCGCGTACGGGCTGTTGCTGCTCAGGGAGCGTTTCGAGTCGTGACGGTGGCCGAATCGTGACCGGCACGCCGTGGGGCGGATGTGACAGATGAGGTTTTCTGACGGCTACGCTGATTACTCGCAACGACGTTCGAGGAGTCATGAGCCGCCACAGTTGGGGTGCCACGCTGTTGGCCACCGCGACGATCTGCGCCGCGGGACTGCTGTCCCCCGCCTCGGCGCACGGTCAGCCGCTGGCCTGGAACGGCCGCTACCAGATGGTGACCTATGCCTCGCAGAAGGCGGGCACCAGTCCGGCGACCCATCAGAAGGAAAACGACTTCGGCGCCGTGTTCACCCTGGCGACCGCGTGCTCGGGCGGCAGGTGTGTGGCCACCGTCGTCGACGGCCCAGCACCCGGTAACCCGACCATCCCGCAGCCGACCCGCTACACCTGGAACGGATCGGAGTGGGCCACCACCTACGACTGGGTGTGGGACTGCTTCCTGGGCGACGGCTATCAGAAGCAGTGGAGTCCCGCCACCTCGTGGGCCTTCTACACGCCGCAGCCCGACGGATCACTGCGCGGCACCTGGCACACCGACATCTCGTCCGGTCCCTGCCGGGGCAGCGTCGTCATGCCGGTCTCCGCGGTCCCCGCCTGATCAGCCGCAGCCACAACCACGCCACCGCGATACCGAGTGCGAAGGCCCCGAGCAACCCCAACACCGTGCCGACGGGCAGCGCCGACGAGCTCTGGGCAGGCGCGGTGGCGACTCTGGTATCGCGTATCGACACCCCCGCTGGAACCCCCTGTGCCCCTGCGGCCAGCACATCCCCGGTCAGTTGCGACCAACCGTCGGGTAGCTGCTCGATGTAGCCGAACAGCGGATCGACAAGCGACCAGTTCGCGGTGGTCGTGACGAGGACGACGGTCCGGTCCCGCGGCGCGTCGGCGAAGGCCTGGATAGAACCGAGGCCCGAACCGACATCGGCCCGCAGCACGGTGGGCAGATCGAGACTGACCGAGGATTGATCACCGGTGATCGGCGGGTTCAGCGTCGTCTGCTCGAGGGTGGTCGAGTTGGCCACGATCAGTGCGCCGACCTTCGACTCGGCCGCCGATTTGAGGTCGACCACTCGCGGCGTCAGATCCGCGCTGGTGGTCCTGGCCATGTCGACGACGAGCCGGGTGGCATAGCCGAGTTGACCCGGGCCGCTCCCGTCGAGCGCCACCAGGAAGTTGGGGCTGAATTCCGAAGGCAGCGAACGAAATCCGCCCGTTGCGTGCCCACCGCGATGCGGCGACACCGTTGATCGCGGGTCGAGTTGGAAGGTGATCGGCGCGATCATCGGCGAGCAGATCATCCGCGGGGTGTATGTCAGCGCGAAGTTCAGAACGATCCGCTCGGTGAGCGCTTGACCGGGCAGATCGAAGGTGGCGTCCAACCGCCCGCTGTCATTGAGCGCCGAATTGAACACCACGGTATTGCCCGCCCGCACCATCACTGTCGCGCTGTCCTCCTTGGGCACCGGCGTGTAGTCGGCGAGCAGATGCACCCGGACGCTGTCGATCCGGCCGTCGCTGAGCGCAGCACGATCGGCGCCGACGGTCAGGGTGGCCGTCCGCAGGACGTCGACATTCCCGGTCATCTGCAACTGCCCGAACGTCGCGCTGTCGGTGGAGCCGGCCTTGCGCGACCCGGCTTGGTCGACGCGAGCCTGGGGCGTCTGTGCCAGGTCTTGAACCTGGTTGATCAGCAGCGACACCTGGGCCGTCAACTGGTCGTCGCGGCCCGAAACCCGAAGAAAGGCTTCCGGTGTCCCAGCACCGACGATGTCGAGTGCGGCAGTACCGCGTTCGACCAGAACTGCGCGGGCCATCGGTCCGGCGGGCGGCGGCGTGGCACCCCGAGGCTGCTCGGCGACGGTGATCGCGATCGTCTGAGGCCGGTAAGCCCGGGCCAATGTCGACGCCAGGGTCAGCACCGCCTGCTGCTCGGACCGATCGGCATCGGCCGGCGCGTACAGCACGACCCGCTGAAGAACCGCGGGAAAGAACGTCGCGATCGAGGTGGGCGCCGGTTCCGCCCCGGTGAAGACGGTCGCGAGGTCGGTGATGTTCAGCGTCTGCTGCGGGCCGCAGTTCTGGGTTTCGGGATTGACCTGCCGCACCGTGAACGACAGACCGAAGGTCGCGTCCCCGACATGGGCGGCGGCGATATCGACGTCGAAGGGCAGCACGACTTGATCTGCCGTTTGGGCGGTCGGCAAATTCACTGCGGCGAGAAAAGTGCCTCGGTCGTCATCGATTTCGAGGTAGCCCCCGGCAATGTTCACCGGAGCGTGAACGAGGCCGCGTAACCGGGTGGGGCGAAATCCGGTCGGAAGTGGAACAGCAAAGTCCTGATTGACGTTGGTGGTCGGGAAATCGACGCCCCTCGGCAATCCGAGCTGGGCCCAGCTAAGCGTCAAATCGGTTGCCGCCGCGACGACAGTGACGTCGGGATCCGCACGCGCGGAGGGTGGTTCGATAAGCAGCGCCGATCCCGTCGGCGCGACCAGCAGCCACGTTCCCAGAAGTGTCATCAACCACCGACGCATCAGCAGCCTCGCCGGAGGCAGGCTCGCAGCTCCACGCAACTCCACTTTCGTCGTGACGTTTCGACCGATTCGTGGGTTGGACGATACCGCCGCAAGATCACGCCGATGCGTTATCCGAGGACCGAACTCGCCGTCGATGCAAACTTTTCGAGCACATTTCCGCAGCGAATCGGCGTCGGCGGTGCAAAGTGGGAGTCATCAAAAGTACAAATGTGCGAGTCGAGAAGATCGATGGGTAACCCCATCGCGCTCGATAAGCGCGTCTACGGGACGACATGGATGGATCGCATTGCGAATTGAGGACGAAGCACCGTGACCGTGCCCGCCAGCATCCCTCGCCCGGCGGCATCGGCACCGAGCGCACCGTCACCCCTCGAGCGCCGCTCGTGGATTGCACGGCTCCTCACCGCGGCTGCCATCGGCATCGTCATCGGAGCGATCGTCGGTGGCTTGGCGCTGACATTCTTGAGCTTCAAGACCACTGCCACAGCGCTCATCCGGATCGTTCAACCCGCCGATCTGAGCGCGATCGCCGGCGGCGCGGCCCAGACCACACCGAACACCCAGGACAACCTCGACCGCTATGTCGCCGGCGAGGTCGCGTACCTGTCCGGTGACGCGTTCGCCCAGGCGGTGGGCGAAAAAACCGGAAAGACCCGCCCCGCTGAACTGACCGTGGATCAGAACGGGCGATCGTCGGTGATCACCATCAGCACCACGGCATCGAGCAGTGAAGCCGCGATCCGTACCGTGCAGACCGCCATCGACCTCTACAGCCAGCAGTTGGCGGCGCGGGCCGACCAAGAGCTGCGCACTCTGCTTCCGACCTTGTCCCAGTGGGAGCAGATCAGCGCCAACGACCCGCCGCGGCTCGAACAGATCCAGCGGCTGCGGGAAAGTGTCGTGTTGCTGGCCGGTCAATCGAGCATCGTTCCGATCGTGCAGCCGCCGACGGCCGACACCAACAGCGCACATCCGGGCTTGCTGGGCGCGGCGATTGGCGCGTTTCTCGGCGGTTCTGCGTTGCCGCTCGCCCTGATCGCCCGCCGCCGCCGATCCGCGAGGCTGTGGTCGGTCACGAATTTGACCGACATCGTTGACACCGTACTGATTCCGGTGGTGGAACTGCGCGAACCGCCACCGCGGCTTTCGGTGCGAGAGCGGAAGGCCCGACTGGCCCGAACGCTGTACGCGCAGTGCTTCTCGGCCGGGCCGACGCAGACCATCCTCGTCATCGGCGCGTCGCCCACCTCTGGTGCCGGTGCCGTGTCGTCACTGCTTTAGACCGCAGCCGCAGAAGAGGGTTCGGTACAGGTCGTCTCCCTCGATCCCCGGCAGACCGACATCCCCGACCCGGCCCAGACGGACGGCCGGCAGACGCTGATCATCGACGCCGGCGTCGTCGGGGGTTCTGCGCTGATCCCGGCCGCTGTCGAACGGGCGACGACGATCGTGCTGGTGGCCCGGCTGGAAGCCGACACCATGGCGCAGGTCCGGACAGTCTGCGCGGCAACGGATTCCAGTAGCGCCCGCCGCGTCGCCGCGGTGACCTACCAGCCATGGTGGCCGTCGTGGTTCGCCAGCCGAGCCACGTCAGGTGGCCGACGCCGGGGGTCATCATGACTGAGCCTGACAAGCGGACCGCTGCCCGGCAGGTCGCGATCGTGCACGAACGGCTCACCGAGATCGCGGGATCCGAATTGGTCACCGAACAGCTGGCCTACGAATGGCCCAGCGCGCCAGTACACATCCCGATCGTGGACCGGCGTACCCGCGCCAGCTTCTCCGCCCGGGTCGAGACCGGCTGGCTGACGACCGCCTACGGCATGATGGCGCACCGCAGCTACGCACCACTGCTCCCGCTGGCGCCGGGATGGCTGCGCCACCGTGACTTCGGGTCGGCGGACGCGGTGGTGATCAGCCATCACGCATTCGCGATCGCGGCCGCCCAAGCTGCGGGCA
The DNA here is from genome assembly GCF_013404075.1 of Mycolicibacterium vinylchloridicum. GTDB lineage: Bacteria > Actinomycetota > Actinomycetes > Mycobacteriales > Mycobacteriaceae > Mycobacterium > Mycobacterium vinylchloridicum. Next base: position 12,758 of record NZ_JACBJQ010000017.1, on the reverse strand, counting down.
GCCGAGCGACGATCGCCTACGTGCACTCCCCGGCCCGATGGGCCTGGGATGCGAAAATGCGCGAATCCGAAGCTGATTCGTTCGCCGGCAAGGCCGCGCTGGACGTGCTGTCGCGACTGGCGATCAAGAACGAACTGCAGTCGTGCGGCAAACTCACCACGATCGTAGCCAATAGCAGTGCGGTCGCCCGACGGGTCGCCGAACACTGGTCGCGCGACGCGTTGGTCGTGCACCCCCCGGTCGACACCGAGTTCTACACCCCCGATCCCGGCGAGCCGGTCGGCGACTTCTTCCTGCTGGCCGGCCGGCTCGTGCCGTACAAGCGCCCGGACATCGCCATCGAAGCCGCGAAGGCCGCCAAGGTGAAGTTGGTGGTCGCCGGCGGGGGCCGGAAGATCGACGACTACAAACGACTTGCGGGCAACGCGCCGATCACGTTCTTGGGCCGAGTATCCGACGATGATCTGCGTAGCCTGCAGAGGCGGGCCCTGGCGTGCCTACTTCCCGGTGAAGAGGATTTCGGCATCGTTCCCGTCGAGGCGATGGCCTGCGGCACGCCGGTTGTGGCACTCGGCGTCGGCGGTGTCTGCGACAGCGTCGTCGATGGTGAGACCGGAGTGTTGGTCGACGGTGACGACGACGCGTCGATCATCAGCGCGTTCGCCACAGCCCTTGCCGAATTCGATCGCGGTTCCTTCGATTCGGCGCACATCCGGCGGCATGCCGAGGAGTTCTCGCGGGCCGAGTTCCGGCGCAGGATGCGCGAGGTGGTCGAGCAGACCCTGGCTGCCCATCGGGGAAGCTGACACCTCTATGGTCAGTCGCAAACACGTCCAGGCCGTCGTCCAGGTCATGGCGGGTCTGGCCCTCAATGTGTTTCCCGCGATGTTCATCGCGGTCTATGCGCGGGTGGCACCGATCGAGAACCAGGGCTTCCTCGCGCTGGCGCTGGCGGTCGGAGTCTATGTGGCCCAACTGTTCAACGCGTTCATCGTGGAAGGCCGGCTCGCCACCCCCGACGCAGACCACGACCTGTGCCTGCCCAACTGGACGGCGGTGCTGACTCTGGTGTCGGGCGCCTTGCTGATCATCGGACCACCCGTCGCCAATTCCGCAGTGCTGATGTTCAGCGCGATCGGAATCATGACGGGCCTGCTGATGTCTCGGTCCATCGGCGTGGTCACCGGCCGCTGGCAGACGGAGGCGCTCTCGGCGGGGCTGCTGGGCGTGGCCAGCGTGGCCGCTCTCTACCTGGCCCACATCCACAACGACAATTGTGTGCGGGTGCTGGCATCGGGTGCGGTGGCCGCCATCCTCATCCGGTATTGGCCTCGCACCGCGCTGCGGGGCCTGATGCTACCGTCCGATGTCCGCCGGGCGAGCTGGGTCACCGGCGAAACCGCTGTGGTCGGCGCGGTTCAGCCGGCCATCACCTCGATCGTGCTGGTTCTGCTGGGACCTGCTGCCTCCGTGGCATTTCGGGTCATCTCGACCATGTCCGGCGCCCTGGAGCCGATCCTGGCTTACGGTCGCTACCGCCTGCTGGCGCACGGGCACAAGGGTGAGGTGGCGATCGTCGCTGTCATCTTCTCAGCCGGTCTGGCCGCCGTCCTCGCGGTCGCGTTCTCGGGCCTCGGCCAGTTGGTTTTCGGGTCGGCGTGGGCCAACGTGGGTGCGGTGGCGCTGCTTCTGGCGTGCGTGTGGAAGGGCTTTATGCTCCTGTCGACCGTGCCGTTCGCCGCGCTGCGCAAGGCGGGTGAGACGGCCCTGGTCTTCTGGATCCGGGCGACCAGCACCGTGATCTACCTGATCATCGGGCTTGCGGCCGTGCTCATCTGGCGGTCGAACACCGCGATCTTCCTCGGCTTCGCCATCGCCGAGATGGCGACAGCCGTGGTCTATCACTGGGCCGCAGTGCGCGGTGCACCCGAATACCAGGTCCGCCTTCGACGGCCGCAGCCCCGATGATCGACACCACATTGCCAGCTCCGTCCGCAGGCGGATTGGACGCCTATGCCGCCGTCGTACGCCGATGGTGGTTCAACCCGGCATTTTTCGCGCTTGCCCCCTTCCTCGCGGGCTTGCTGGGTTGGACGATCGCACTGGGCTGGCGGCACGTCCATTCCGGACCGGCGTCTTGGGACAAACTGCTCGGCTTCGCCGTCCCGGCCCGCGCCACCCCGGGTGGCGTCACGCTCCTTCTGCTGTGGTGGGCGGCCGTCATTTCGATCTCGATGCTCGGCTGGCGGCTCGGCTCCGCGAGCGGGCGATCACGAGCCGCCGGCTGGCTCGACCTCGCAACGCCGCAGATGGAGCGTCGCTACTTCGTCTTGGTCACCGCGGTCGCGGCACTGGGCATCCTGTACACCATCTACCAAGTGGGCGGGCCTGCTTCGATCGTGGCGTCGCTGGCCAGCCAATCCGGAAACGACGTCTCGAATGCGATGTCCCAGACGGCCGGCGGACAAACCCTGCGCTTCGCCACCATCCTGGCCGCGCCGATCGGCATCTACCTGTGGCGCCAGAAAGTCATTCCGTTCCTGTACATGCTGATCGCGGTGGGTCTGCTACTCACCAGCGCGATGATCTCCTCCCGTCTGTCACTACTGATGGCCGGGTTCGTCTACCTGGCGATCTGGGCGCGCAGTCGTCCGGTACCGGTACGCGGTGCAGGTAACGCGGCCAAGCGGATCGGCGTCGTCGTCGGCATCCTTGTCATCGGAGTCGGACTCCTGACCGCCATGAACTACTTCCGCAACGCCAACTACTACCGCGAGGCCGGCGTCACCAATCCGCTGGTCATGAACCTCTACCAGATGGGTGCCTATCTGACTGTGCCCGCTCAGGTTTCGCTGGGTGTGTCCACCGCGATCATGGACAGCGATTGGCAGAACCCGGGCGATCCGATCACCTCGTCGGACGCGATCAAGCCGACCTTCCTGCAGTTCAAGAAGATCACCAAGGACAACAGCTGGAAGGACGCGAACGAGTACCACTACGCGGTGCACTTCGAACCGAACTTCTTCACCAACTCGGTATTCGCCGACACCTACGCCGATTTCGGGATGTGGGGCTGGTTCTACACATTTCTCATCTACGGGTTCGCCGGCTTCCTATTCGCCCGGCTGATCCGGTACGGCCCGGTGATCGCCGGCTCCGGGGGCGTGATCTCGTATTGCTTCTCCGAGATCTGGCGGATCCAGATCCTGACCTACGGGATCGTCATCTTCTTGATGCTGCTGACGGTGGGTTGCTCGGTGCTGACCGTGGCCATGACCAAGCGGCACGACAGGCCGAAAGCGTAAGCGCCCTAACCGGTCCGGATCGTCAAGCGAGCCGATTGCCCAACGCCCGACGCGTCGTCGGCCAGGTGCAGCGGCGACCACGCGGCCGGCGCACTGTCCCAGGCGATCCGCAGATCGTCGACCACCCCGTCACAGTTCTCGAAGCCCGTGCACGGCCCCGGCTCGTCAGGGGGGTCGCCGGCGGTGATCGTGACGGCCAGCCGATCGACGGCGAGATCGCCGACGTCGGTGGCCGCGAACACCAGCACCGCATCGGTGTGCTGGATCGATACCGCATTCAGCCGGCTGTATCGGGTATTGGCAAGTCCCACACCACCGTTGCCGCCGATCGATGACGACGCCTCGACAGTGCAGGACCGCAGGTCGAATCCGGTGGCACGCTGGCCGCTCAGCGATTCCGCACGTACCGACCAGTTGGCACAGCCGCGGACCGCCGCCCCCTCTATCGCGACGTCGAACCCGGTGAACCGCGGATCGGGGGTGTCGCTCGGGCGGGCGAGCACGTGGATGCCGGTTTCGCAGGAATCGATGGCCAGGTCCGACACCTTGACCCCGCGCGACGCCACGTAATGCCATCCGACGTCGTTACCCGGCGCGGCCGAATCGATCATGACCGCGGCGCCGGCGTCGACTCCGACGACCGCAAGGCCCGCGAGCGTCACCCCGCGGGCACCGGCCAGTCGAACGCCGTTGGCCCGGCCGCCCTTGATGGCGACGTTGGTGATGACGAATTCGTCGTTGGACCACCGGGTCAGATGGGGGAACGAAAAGGTCTGCGCGGCAGGGTCAATGGATTTCTCGGGCGCGTAGTAGGTGACCAGTGCGAGTCCGTCGTCGCCGGCGCCGATGGCGGTGTAGTTGTCGATCCGCGCTCGCCTGCACGCATTGAAATGCAGGCCGTCGGCCCGGGTTTCTTCCGTCTGCAGCCCGGCGATACGGATATCGGATACCCCGATCATGATCACGCCAGCCTGCGGGCTACCGTGAATCAAGCAGTCCGACAACGTGACCCGGTTGACCGGTCCGTGATTCCACCCGAGCGAGAACGGGTCGCCCACGATGCGGATGCCGTCGCCCATCGACCGGGTGGCCGATTGCGACCAGCGGATGGTGACGTTGCGCAGCTTCACGTCCGAGGCCGGCCCGTGAACCAGGATGCCGTGGCCGGTGCCCGTGCCGGAGTCCGGGTCGAGGTTGTCCATCACCAGCTCGGCACCGGCGGCGAACTCGACGGTAATCCCCCTGAGCCCGGCGATCACGATCGCGGCATCGGCATTCTTGCGCCGGTCGGCGAATCGATATGTGCCGGTTGGAAAGTACAGCGTGCTGTTCGGTCTCAGCGCAGCGACGGCGCGCCGGATCGCGGCCGCATCGTCGGTGACACCGTCGCCTGTGGCGCCGTGGTGACGGACGTCCACCGTGCGATGCACCTCATGGCGTCCGAACGCCACGACCACTCCCATCGCGGGCAACCCCAACAGGAGGTGCCGCCGAGGCACTCCTGCCATCACGTTCGCAACTCCGCGACGATCGTGTCCACGGCCGCGGTGAACGGCGCTTCGGCCTGTCGCCGGGTGACATACGACCAACCCCTGGCTGCCAAATCGGCGCGGGCCGCGTCGTCGCCACAATACTTGCGCAGCAGCGCCGCGAGGCCGGCGCTGTCGGTGGGGTCGAAATAATCGGCCCCGTCCCCGCACGTTTCCCTCACCGCAGGAATGCTGGATGCCAGCACGGCGGTGCGGGAAGCCATCGCCTCCAACGGCGGCAGCCCCGCTCCCTCACACAGCGACGGCATCACCAAAAGCTCGGCACCGGCGACGAGCGCGCGCAGCGCCTGGAACTCCAGCCGCCCGGCCAGGACCACGCGATCGCCCAGGCCGGTGGCCACCTGCTGGACCCGCTCGTCGAGCGTTCGCAACGACTCCCCGCCCCCGGCGATCACCAGCTTGTGCGGGATCGAGTCAGCGACGTCGGCGAAGGATTGCAACAGCATCGGCAGGTTCTTGTGGCGCTTCACGTTGCCGACATAGAGCAGGTATCGCCCCTGAACCGGCGACAAGGCCGGATCGACGTCGGCGAACCAGTCATCGCCGACCGGAATGGGTGAAACGATCGGCGCACAGCGGGCTACCTGGCGAAGCGCGTCTGCGGTCGCCTCGGACGGCGTGAAAATCGCGCGACATCTGTGGGCATCAATCGTGAACATGGTGCGCGCATATGCCCGCTTGGCCCAATTCTGATCGCTGATTTCCGGTGGCAGCAGCTGAATTGTGTCGTGCACCGTGACGAATGCGGCGATATCGCGGTTCGCGGGCTTCAGCAGCGGAAACGGGTAGGGATATTGCGGCAGCCAGATCGCCCGCGGCCGGCATTGCTTCAGTGCCGTATCCCAAACTCGCTGCTCATCCAGCGAATACATGGGTGCATTCGCGGGTCGCGCCACCACCACCTCGGTGTTCGCCGCAACGTGCGGCGTGGAATCCACGTCGGCCAGGATCGCCAATTTCAGGCCGTTACGCGGCAGAATTTCGCCCAGATGCGGGAGCTGCATTCGGATATAGGTGCCGATGCCGCTGGAATTGATGTGGCGGACGTCGAACAGCAAGTCCGCCATATCTCCTCCGCTCCCTCGCCTATGTCTCGACCCAGGCTACCGCCGCGACAAGCAAACATTGCCCGTGCCGTCCTACCAACCCGGCAACGGTCGGCCACAATGGAGATCGATGACCGACACGGCGACGACGACGGTGCGCAACCACGCGATGGATCTGTATCGGGTGGTTGCCCTGCTGTTCGTCGTGGTCGGGCACTGGATGGCGGCGTCGCTGACCTTTTCCGACGGTGCGTTCTGGCGGGACAACCCGCTCGTCGACCTGCCCTGGACCCAGTGGTTGACCTGGATCTTCCAGGTGGTGCCGGTGTTCTTCGTGGTCGCGGGCTACGCCAGCGCCGTGTCATGGGCACACCGCAGCGGCACGCAATCCCGCCAGGAGTGGCTGCGCCGCAGGCTGGTTCGACCGATCGGGCCGACGGCGGTCTATGTCGTGTTCGCGTTGGTGGTGGTGGCGGTGCTGCACGGGGTCGGGGTCGCCGGCTCAGAGCTGGATTTCGGCGCCTGGGCGGTGGCCATGCACCTGTGGTTCCTGGGCATCTACGTCCTGGTGGTGGCGCTGACGCCGGTTGCGGTGGCCCTGCACCGCCGCTGGGGTTTGTGGGTGCCGGTGGTGATGACGGTGGCGATCGCCGCGATCGACGTGGCCACGATCGCCGCACATCTGCACTACGTGGGATGGCTGAATTACCTGCTGGTGTGGGGACTGCTCTATCAGCTCGGAATCGCTTGGCATGACGGCAAGTTGCGCGGGCGGGTGCCGGTCGTGCTCGCCGCCTGTTCGGCCTTCGTGTTGGTGCTGCTGGTCACCGTCGGGCCGTATCCGGTGAGCATGATCGGCGTTCCGGGGGCGGTCGTGGACAACACCGGGCCGCCCAATCTGGCACTCCTGGCCCTCGGCTGCACCGAGGCCGGGATCGCGCTGGCTGCCGTCCCAGCTGTCAATGTCCTGCTGAAATCGGCTCGTGCCCAACGCATTCTGGCGATCGCCAACGACAACGTGATGGCACTCTACCTCTGGCACATGGTGCCGGTCGTCATCGTGGCCCTGGCTGGGTATCCGACCGGGCTGCTGCCGCAACCGACGCTCGGCACGGCGGCCTGGTGGTGGTTCCGGCTCGGCTGGGTGGCGATTCTGGCGGGGGTGGCCGCCGTCGAGCTGGTGTTCTTGTGGTGGGGGCGCAGGCTCTTCTCGGCGGCGCTGCCCACGATCGCCGTCCCGATCCCGCCGCGGCTGGGCGAAGTGCTGTTGTTCGCAGGCACTCTCGCGATCGCGGTGACGATGTCGGTTTTCGCCGCGCTCGGGTTCGCGCCCGACGGGCGTTTCCCCGTCGCGGCCAGTATCGGTTTCGCTGTCGGTGTGGCGCTGGTGGCGTTGGCGCCCGCAGTCAGCGGTAGGCGTCGAAACCGAGCTTGACGGCCAGCACCAGACCGGCCACACCGATGAGGATCCGCAACGGGGTGGCCGGTGCGTGTCGCACGACAATGGGCCCCAGCCGCGATCCGATCAGGCAGCCCGCGCCCAGCGGGATGACGGCGAGCCAGTGCACGGGCGCGAGAATGCCGAACAGCACCGCGGCCACGGTATTCGCCAGCCCGAGCAGGATGTTCTTGGCGGCGTTGGCGTGCGCCAGGCTGTCGGCACCGGCGTTGAGCAGCAGCGCCAGGAACAGTACCCCGGCTGCCGCGCCGAAATAGCCTCCGTACAGCGCGATCCCGAACATCGCGGCCATCTCGGCCACCAGTACCGCCCTGCGACGTCGGCCCGGATGTGGTGTGCCTCGTGGCGTGACGATCGCCGCCGACGCCACCGCCAGCAGAACCGGGACCACCTTCTCGAAGGCGTCCGCCGGGGTGGTCAGCAGCAGTACCGCGCCGAGCGCGCCGCCGGCAAGGGTCACCGGGGCTGCGCGGGTGATGAAGCGCCCCTGCCCGGCCAGTTCGGGTCGCGATCCCCAGGCCGAGCCGATGCCGTTGAACACCAGCGCCACCGTGTTGGTGACGTTCGCGGTCACCGGCGGGAGCCCCACGGCGAGCAGTGCCGGATAGGTGGCCACCGAGGCCAGGCCCGCGATGCTGCCGGTCAGTCCGCCGAGCACACCGGCGATCAGCAGAGTGACAGCGTGCAGTGCGCTCAGCGGGGTCCCTGTCTAGCGATGGGTCAGTGCTCGCAGAAAGAACATCAGGTTGGCTGGGCGTTCGGCAAGTCGACGGACGAAGTAGCCATACCACTGCGTGCCGAACGGGACGTACACCCGCATGTGATTGCCCTCGTCCGCCAGGCGGCGCTGCTCGCCGTCCCGGATGCCGTAGAGCATCTGGTATTCGAAGCCATCGGTGCCACGGTCGAATTCGCGAGCCAGCTCGCCCGCCGCGGTGATCACAACCGGGTCGTGCGAGGCGACCATCGGATAGCCGTCGCCGGCCATCAGTGTGCGCAGGCAGCGCAGGTAGGATTCGGTGACCTCATCTGCGTGCCGGTAGGCCACCGACGCCGGTTCGTCGTAGGCACCCTTGCACAACCGGATCCGGGCGCCGGAGGCCGCGAACTCGGCGCAGTCAGCCTCGGTACGCTTCAGATAGGCCTGCAGAACCGTTCCCACCCAAGGAAATTCGATGCGCAGGTCGCGCACGATCGACAGGGTGGAGTCGGTGGTCGTGTGATCCTCGGCGTCGATCGTCACCCAGGCGCCGACCTCCTGTGCCCGCGCGCAGATGGTATGGGCGTTCTCAAACGCGATCTTGTCGCCGTCTCTGGGCAGCGACTGGCCCAGGGCGGACAGTTTCAGCGACACCTCCAGCGCGCGCACCGTCGCCTCGCGGTACTCGCAGCGGGCGCCGAGCGCGTCGAGCAGTTGCAGATAAGCCTTGCCGGTCGCCTCGGCGGCGTCGACGTCGGTGACGTCCTCCCCGAGGTAGTCGATACTGACCAAGCGGCCCGAGTCGCGCAACGCGGTGACCGCGTCCAGCGCGTCGTCCTTCGTCTCACCGGGCACGAACCTGCCGACGACGTCGCGGGCGACCGGCATGCGTTCGGCACTGCGGCGCAAGCGATCTGAGCGACTGGCCGCCAGGATCGCCGGTCGCGCCACGTAGGCGAAGACGCTCATCACTGCACCTCCATATGCGGGTAGATGTGGTCGGTGGGCGGGACGAAGGTCTCCTTGACCGATCGCGCCGACGTCCAGCGCAGCAGGTTGAGCGGCGAGCCGGCCTTGTCGTTGGTGCCCGAGGCCCGCGACCCGCCGAACGGCTGCTGCCCGACGACGGCCCCGGTCGGCTTGTCGTTGACATAGAAGTTGCCCGCGGCGAATCGCAGGCGATCGGCAGCGGTCCGCACCGCGTCGCGGTCCGTAGCGATGACGGCGCCCGTCAGCGCGTAGGGCGACCCGTGGTCCACGACGTCGAGGAGTTCGTCGAACTCGTCGTCGGGATAGACGTGCACGGCCAGGATCGGGCCGAAGTACTCACATCTGAAGGCTTCGTCGCCCGGGTCGTCGGACAGCAGGACGGTCGGCCGCACGAAATAGCCTTCACTGTCGTCACATTCGCCGCCGACGGCGATGGTGACACCGGGCGCACTCTTGGCCCTTTCCAATGCACGGGAGTTCTTGGCGAACGCGCGAGCGTCGATGACGGCCCCGCCGTAGTTCGACAGGTCGGCGACGTCGCCGTAGGTCAGCGCTTGGGTGGCGCCGAGGAAATCGTCGCCCATCGCCTGCCACACCGAGCGCGGGATGAACGCCCGCGACGCGGCCGAACATTTCTGGCCCTGATAGTCGAATGCACCGCGAATCAAGGCCGTGCGCAACACATCGGGGTCCGCCGAGGTGTGTGCGACGACGAAGTCCTTGCCGCCGGTCTCGCCGACCAGCCTCGGATACGAGTCGTAGTCGGCGATGCGGGTGCCGACTTCGCGCCACAGGTGCTGGAAGGTGGCGGTGGATCCGGTGAAATGGATACCGGACAACCGGCGGTCGGCCAGCACGACGTCGGACACCGCATACCCGTCCCCGGCGACCAGGTTGATCACGCCCGGCGGCAGTCCGGCCGCCTCGAGCAGCTGCATCGTCAGGTAGGCGGCGAAGGTCTGGGTGATCGACGGCTTCCACACCACGGTGTTGCCCATCAGCGCCGGCGCGGTCGGCAGGTTGCCTGCGATGGCGGTGAAGTTGAACGGTGTGACGGCATAGACGAATCCGTCCAGCGGTCGGTAGTCGGTGCGGTTCCACACGCCGGGGCTGCTGAGCGGCTGCTGGGCCAGGATCTGGCGGGCAAAGGCCACATTGAAGCGCCAGAAATCGACCAGTTCGCAGGGCGCGTCGATCTCGGCCTGATAGGCGGTCTTGGACTGGCCCAGCATCGTGGCGGCGGCGATCTTCTCCCGCCACGGGCCGGCCAACAGGTCGGCGGCGCGCAGGAACACCGCGGCTCGCTCGTCGAACGGGGTTGCGGCCCACTCACGTTTGGCGGCCATCGCCGCGTCCACCGCGGCCATGGCGTCGGCGGTGGTCGCGTTGGACAGGGTGCCCAGACGGGCGCTGTGCCGGTGTGGCTGGACCACGTCGATGCGCTCGCCGTCACCGAGGCGGTGGCGGCCGCCGATGACATGCGGCAGGTCGATGGGGTTGCTGGACAGATCGTGCAGGGCCGCGGCGAGGCGGGCCCGCTCGGCGGAGTGAGGTGCGAAATCGTGAACCGGCTCGTTGGCGGGAACGGGAACTTCGGTGCGGGCGTCCATGCAGACCAGGATCGCGCCCGGCGCGCCACAAACTGTTGGCTGATCAGACAAGACTCTTCTTCATTGCTAGTAGAATCCGACAATATGCGTGAGGCCGGTGTCGGGCTGGGACAACTGGTGTTGGCCCTGGATGCGACGCTGGTCCGCCTCGTCGAAGCGCCGCGGGGGCTGGACCGCCCGGTGGGGTCGGCCGCGCTGATCGACGGTGACGACGTCCGCTTGGGCCTGTCGGTCAGCGTCGGCTCGGCGGATGTGTTCTTCCTGCTGGGGATCTCCGACGCCGACACCCTGCGCTGGCTGGACCGGCAGATCGCGTCGCACGGTCCGCCGGCGGCGATCTTCGCCAAGGAACCCTCCGACGCAGTCGTCGACCGCGCCGTCGCCGCGGGAACGGCCGTCGTGGCGGTCGACCCCAATGCCCGGTGGGAGCGGTTGTATCGCCTGGTCAACCACGTCTTCGAACACCGGAGCGCCGACTCGGTGACCGATTCGGGCACCGATCTGTTCGCCTTGGCACAGTCGATCGCCGATCGCGTTCGCGGCATGGTCAGCATCGAAGACGCGCAATCGCATGTGCTGGCGTATTCGGCGTCCAACGACGAAGCCGACGAACTTCGGCGGCTGTCGATCCTCGGCCGCGCCGGTCCGCCCGAACACCTGCGCTGGATCGCCCAATGGGGAATCTTCGACCGGCTTCGCGCCGGGCCCGACGTCGTCGCGGTCGACGAGCGCCCTGAGTTGGGACTGCGCCCGCGGCTGGCCATCGGCATTCATCGACAGGGCGCGCCCGGCTTCACCGGCACCATCTGGGTCCAGCAGGGTTCTCGGCCCCTGGCCGACGACGCCGATGAGGTGCTGCGCGGCGCGGCAGTGCTGGCCGCCCGGATCATGGCCCGGCTGGCGGCGCGGCCGTCGGCACATCTCCTGGCGGTGCAGCAGCTGCTCGGGCTGGCCGACGCCGACGGGGCGGACCTGCCCACGCTGGCGCGCGAACTCGACGTCCCCCTCGACGGGCGCGCCGCCGTGATCGGTTTCGTCGCCGATGACCCCCACCCCCGGATGGCTGACGTTCTGGCGTTGAGCGCCAGCGCTTTCCGGCCCGACGCCCAGGTGGCGGCCAACGGGTCGCGGGTCTACGTGCTGTTGCCGGACTCCGGGCGCACCGCGGCGGCCGTATCGTGGATCCGCGGCACGATCGGCGCGCTGCGTACCGAGCTCGGACTGGATTTGCACGCGGTGATCGCGGCCCCGATCGCCGGGCTGGCCGAAGCCGCAGGCGCACGCCGCGACATCGACCGGGTCTTCGACAGCGCGGCGCGCCATCCGGTGTTCGGTCAGGTGACGACGCTGGCCGAGGCCCGCACGACGGTGTTGCTCGACGAGATCGTGACTCTGGTGGCCGCCGACGCCCGGCTGGTCGATCCGCGGGTGCGCCGGCTACGCGAAACCGAGCCCGTTCTTGCCGAAACCCTGCGGGTGTACCTGGACAGCTTCGGTGATGTCGCGGCGGCCGCGGCGGTGCTACATGTACACCCCAATACCGTCCGATACCGGGTTCGGCGCCTTGAGCAGGTACTTTCCACCTCGCTGAGCGATCCCGACGTCCGGCTATTACTGTCATTGAGCCTGCGCGCGACCGCCTGAACAACGACGTCAAGTAGCCGCGCCGCATTCGCCGAGAAATTTTCTGACCAACCTGGTAACAATGTTGCATCTGTTGCCGATGAGGCTTTTGTCATGACTGGCTGTGAGGTCCGTCACGACGCACCGCACCCTCGGTGATCGGGGCCGCCGATCGCCGAAGACCAACCAAGCACCACAAGCACCAAGGGGTCAGCATGAAACATCTGGGTCGAGTGCTGGTGGCGATGATCGCCGCCTTTGCCGCACTCTTCGTCGGGACCGGCACGTCGCACGCCGGTTTGGACAATGAACTGAGTCTGGTTGACGGCGGTGGCCGCACGATGACGATTCAGCAGTGGGACACCTTCCTCAACGGCGTGTTCCCCCTGGACCGCAACCGGCTGACCCGGGAGTGGTTCCACTCCGGCAAGGCTGTCTACAGCGTGGTCGGCCCGGGTGCTGACGAGTTCGCGGG
>NZ_JACBJQ010000169.1 GCF_013404075.1 Mycolicibacterium vinylchloridicum | reverse complement strand
CTGATATGTAGAGAAGTTTGTCAAGAGGGCAGGGTGAGGCGCCGCCGGGGAGCTACCCCGACGGCGCCTCGTTGCTTCCTCACCGAGCCTGTGTGGTGAGCGTGTCATTGGCGACGCGCGGTCAGACTGATATGCGCGGATTGGCTACCGCAGGACGGGGTTTCGGCTGGATCGCATCCGCTTGTCTAGCATCGAGCGTCGCCACGAAGTGCTGCTCATAGGTGTTTCGCGGGTCGATCCACGCGCTGCCACCACCGAACTCGAGGAGGGAGCAGACCAAAGGTGGCGGTCAGTCCTGCATGACCGCCAAAGACCAGCACCAACCGGCCAGCTCGCGGGCAATCGCCACATTGGCCACCACCGGACGTTTGCGGCGTTCCAGAAAGCCCACCCACCTGCCATGCAGGCGGCGGTTGCCCTCGTCCCCGCGAGCTCGGGCGGCCGGTGAGGCCTGCTCCCACCGCGACCGCATCACCGCACCCACGTGATACCGGGCCCGGTGATGCCACGCCGCCTCGACCAGCAACCGACGCACGTGGTTGTTGCCGGTCTTGGTGATCGTCCCCTGGACCCGCGAGGAACCCGATGAGTACTCCGAGGGCACCAACCCGATGAAGGATCCAATCGTGTTGCCAGTGAATCGATCCCAATCACCGATCTCCACTGCCAACGCCAATCCGGTCAAGGTACTCACGCCCCGCAGGCATGACACCCGTCGCACGATCGGGCTGAACTCACCGTCTCTGGCGATGTCCTCGATCGCCGAGTCCAAGCGCCCGCGCCGAGCCTGCATCGTCAACACGTGGTCATAATCGGCGTCGAACGCCATCTTGGTCGCCGGCGCCGTCAACTGCGGCGCTGCCACACTACGCAGCCACCGGTCATGGGCACCGGTCCAGGCCGCACCCCCGTAGTAGACGATGCCGTGACGCAGCAGCAGCTTGGAGAGCCGATGCCGTGCCCGCATCAGATCACCGCGGCAGTCCTCACGCGCTCGCACTAGATCCCTGGCCGCTTCTTGACTCTCGCTCGGAATCGACACCGACGTGATCTCGTCGAGTCGCAGCAACCGCGACAGATGCAGTGCATCGCGGGCATCGGTCTTGACCCGATCCCCGGACGGTCGCTGCAGCTTCGATGGCGCCACGACCTCACACCGGATCCCGACGGCGGTCAACGCCCGCTGCAACCCAAAACCGGTCGGACCGGCCTCATAGGCCACCGCCACCGGGCCCGGTAATTCCGATATCCAGGACCGGATGTGCTCGTGGGACGGGGTCAACCGGGCCTGCAACACCTCACCAGTGACGCTGTCGATGGCTGCTGCCGCCACCGAACGTGCGTGCACGTCCAGCCCAACACTCGTACGCTCTGTAAACACCGGGGCCTCCCACCACTGTCGGATAGACCGGGCAGGCGACTCCCTACTCGGTAACCCACGAACATGGGTGAGTGGGGCCCCGGCCCGCAACCCCCAACTCAAAACCGAGGGTCACCCATACCGTCTAG
>NZ_JACBJQ010000168.1 GCF_013404075.1 Mycolicibacterium vinylchloridicum | reverse complement strand
GGTCGTGCACCCCGACGATGTGGGGATGCCACAGTGAGGCCGCCAGATCAGCCTCACGCACAAAGCGTTGCCGGTACTCCTCGTCGGCGGAGACATCAGCGGGCAACACCTTCATCGCCTCACGACGACCCATCCGTGGGTGGGCCACCCGGTACACCTCACCCATCCCACCCGCGCCCAGCAAACACTCCACCCGATAACCCGCGAACACCGAACCAGGACTCAACGGCATGGGCAAATCGTAGGTCACCGTCGGCGACGAGCCGACAGCTAGGACGGGGCAGGCGTGTAGATGGCCGGATTCTTGCCCAGATCGACGGTGCCGCCAACCGGAATCGGGAAGGTGTAGCTGGGGGTTCCACTGGTGACCGTAGCAGTGGCTGGCCAGCGAACGATCCCGCTGACGACGACGCCGAGGCTGGTGGGGTCGAATTTGGTGGTCATATCGCCGAAGTCGCCGCTTCCGGTCACCGACACGGTGCCGGCCACGACGTTGGCGCTGGCGCCAGTGATCTTCGGGCAGTCCGGCGGCGGTTGTTCGCCGTGGAAGCAGTAGCGTCCCCAGCTGTCGAGAGCATCGTTGACAGCGTTGCGGCCCGCATCAGTCAGTGTCGCCGTCAGCTGCAGCGCGGGCCCCGGCGGAGACGTTAGCGCGTCGAGCAGAAGCGGTTTGGTCGCAGCGGTGACCGTGATGTTGGGGTTGGTGGAGGAGATCTCCACGGCACCGGGAAACACCGGCACCTCGGTGGCCGGTTTCACTGGGACGTTCCACACCGCGACCGCCCCCAGCAATGCGGTCGGCGACTGATTCGACGACAACGACAGTGTTGCGGTGGTCGCCTGCAACTTCCACTCATCACCGTCACGGCGCACCGCGATACGAGTCTGGCTCGGTTGGTCACCGAAACGGGCCGCAAGGACCACGTGTTGGACCTGTTCTGGGTCATCGCCAGGTCCCGGGGGAGCGGTGGCCACGGTGATATCGGTAATCGGCGTGAGCGCCAGCTGCGCTCGTAGAACAGCATCGGTGAGCATGCGCGTGTCGCTGGGCGGGGAGGCGCCCAATGCGAGCGCTGTCGCGGCGTCCCCGGCGGCGAGCGCCCGCAAATACCGCTCGGCAACCGAACGGGCCGATTCCGCCGCGGACGCCGAGCCCGGTGCGCCATCCCCACCGCCGCCGGAAAGCGTCAGAACACCAACCAGTGTCGTGACGGTCAGCACTGCCAGACCGATCACCGCGATGGCGACCGTACGGCCCCGCCATCGCCGCCTGGAGACCGGGGCCGGCAACGACGGCGCTTGGTGATCACCCTGTGAGGGACGCTGTGGGGCCGCAGGCCGATAGTCCGCCGGTGGCGTTGTGGGCTGCCATGGCTGGCCGGCGACGTCGGGTGCGGCCGTGACGGGCCAGGCCCCGGTGTGGGGGCTGTCCCTTATACACATCCCCGACCCCACGAGACAAGGGGCAAACCCGTATGCCGTTTTCTGCTTAAAAAAAAAAAAAAACCAAACCAGCCACAGCATACTA
>NZ_JACBJQ010000167.1 GCF_013404075.1 Mycolicibacterium vinylchloridicum | reverse complement strand
GGGCATCACCGCCTTCTACATGACCCGCGTCATGCTGCTGACGTTCTTCGGCAGAGCGCGGTGGACTGAGAAGGAAGAAGCCACCCACCCCCACGAATCCCCGGCCACCATGACCGCACCGATGATCGTGCTCGCGATCGGCTCCATCGGCGCCGGCGCCCTCCTGGCCATCGGCAACACCCTGCAACACTGGCTCGAACCCGTCACCGGCACCCACGAAACCCACCACCTCATCCCCACCTGGATCACCACCGTCACCGCACTTGGCGTCGTCGCCATCGGCATCGCCGTCGCGTACCGGCAGTACGCGCTGCACAAGGTGCCCGAGACCGCCCCGCTCGACGTCTCGGCCCTCACTGTCGCCGCCCGCAACGACCTCTACGGCGACGCGTTCAACGAGGCGGTGTTCATGCGCAGCGGGCAGGAGCTGACGAAAGGCCTTGTGGTCGTTGATGAGAAGGGCGTCGACGGCGTGACGCAGGGGCTCGCCTACGCGGTCGGCCGGATCTCGGACCGACTACGTCAGCTGCAGACCGGGTTCGCCCGCTCGTATGCGCTGTCCATGCTGGCCGGCACGGCACTGGTGGTTGCCATCGTCCTCTTCACGGCGTGGAGGTGAACACCATGACAACCATCCCCTGGCTGACCATCCTGTGGGCGATCCCCGTCGTCGGTGCGGCGCTGATCATCGTGCTCCCCGCCTCGCTGCGGCAATTCGCCAAATACGCCGGTGTGGCCGTCTCGCTGGCGGTGCTGGCGCTGTCGCTTCTGCTCGCGGTGCGGTTCGATCCGGCGGGTGAGCAGTTCCAGTTCGTCGAAAACCACCCGTGGATACCATCATTCGGCACCGGCTACATCCTCGGCCTCGACGGCATCGCCCTGGCGCTCGTCGTGCTCACCGCCGTCCTGATGCCGCTGCTGCTGATCGCGGGCTGGAACGACGCCGACGACCGGCCCGGGTTGTCCGGCCGGGCGCCGCACAGTTACATCGCGCTGATGCTGGCCGTCGAGGGCATGGTGATGATGTCGCTTGTCGCGCTGGACATCCTGCTGTTCTACGTGTTCTTCGAAGCCATGCTGATCCCGATGTACTTCCTGATCGGCGGCTTCGGCGGCGAAAACAGGTCCAAAGCCGCGGTGAAGTTCTTGCTGTACAACCTGTTCGGCGGGTTGATCATGCTGGCCGCGGTCATCGGACTCTACGTCGTCACCTCGGCCAGCAAGGCGTTCGACGCCGGCACGTTCGACTTCCGGGCCATCGCCGACGCCGTCGCGACCGGGGCGTTTACCATGAACCCCGGCGTCGCCAATGCCCTGTTCCTCGGCTTCATGTTCGCGTTCGCGGTGAAAGCACCGCTGTGGCCGTTCCATCGGTGGCTGCCGGATGCCGCGGTGCAGGCCACACCGGCGTCGGCGGTGTTGATGATGGCGGTGATGGACAAGGTCGGCACGTTCGGGATGCTGCGCTACTGTCTGCCGTTGTTTCCCGACTCGGCAACCTATTTCCGTCCGGTGATCATCGCGCTGGCGG
>NZ_JACBJQ010000166.1 GCF_013404075.1 Mycolicibacterium vinylchloridicum | reverse complement strand
GGGCATCACCGCCTTCTACATGACCCGCGTCATGCTGCTGACGTTCTTCGGCAGAGCGCGGTGGACTGAGAAGGAAGAAGCCACCCACCCCCACGAATCCCCGGCCACCATGACCGCACCGATGATCATCCTCGCGATCGGCTCCATCGGCGCCGGCGCCCTCCTAGCCATCGGCAACACCCTGCAACACTGGCTCGAACCCGTCACCGGCACCCACGAAACCCACCACCTCATCCCCACCTGGATCACCACCGTCACCGCACTCGGCGTCGTCGCCATCGGCATCGCGGTGGCAGTGCGGATGTATCTCGCTCGACCCATCAACCAGGTTGCCTCCGAATGGGTTTCGGCTACAACGGTGGCCGCGCGCAATGATCTCTACGGCGATGCCGTGAACGAGGCCGCCTTGATGCGGCCCGGCCGGGCGTTGACCAGGGGTCTGGTCGCGGTCGAGCGACGGAGCATCGACGGGGCGGTGGACGGCGTAGCCGCAGCGGTTGCCATGGCGTCACATTCGTTGCGTCGCATGCAGACCGGGTTCGCCCGCTCCTACGCCTTGTCGATCTTCGTGGGCGCCACCCTGGTGGTCGCGATGATGGTGATGGTGAGGTTGTGATGGATCACATTCCGTGGCTGAGCCTGCTGTGGCTGCTTCCTCTCGCCGGAGCCGGTGTGGTCGCAATCCTTCCGGCCGCCGCAGCCCGGTATGCGAAGTTCACCGGACTCGCTGTCGCGATCGGAGTCCTCGTCATCGCCGGTGTGATCGCCACGCGGTTCGACCCGGCCGGAGAGCAGTTTCAGTTCGTCGAAAACCACCCGTGGATACCGTCATTCGGCACCGGCTACATCCTCGGCCTCGACGGCATCGCCCTGGCGCTCGTCGTGCTCACCGCCGTCCTGATGCCGCTGCTTCTGATCGCAGGCTGGAACGACGCCGACGAGCGCTCCCGTTCGGTCAGCGCGTACCTGGCGCTCACCTTGGCGGTGGAAGCCATGGTGCTGCTGGCTCTCGTCGCTCTGGACATCCTGCTGTTCTTCATCTTCTTCGAAGCCATGCTGATCCCGATGTACTTCCTCATCGGCGCGTTCGGCGGAAGAACCCGAACCCAGTCCAATGTCGCCGGCTCCGCGGCTCCGGCCGCCGCACTGAAATTTCTTGTGTACAGCCTCTGTGGCGGACTTGCCATGCTGGCCGCGGTCATCGGACTCTACGTCCTGACCGCGCGCAGCACGGCGTTCGAGGCCGGCACGTTCGACTTCCGGGCCATCGCCGACGCCGTCGCGACCGGGGCGTTCACTCTGAACCCTGCTGTCGCCAACGCGCTGTTTCTCGGCTTCCTGTTCGCGTTCGCGGTCAAGGCTCCGTTGTGGCCGTTGCACACCTGGCTGCCCGGGGCGGCCGCCGAAGCCACGCCGGCGTCGGCGGTGTTGATGATGGCGGTGATGGACAAGGTCGGCACGTTCGGGATGCTGCGCTACTGTCTGCCGTTGTTTCCCGACTCGGCAACCTATTTCCGTCCGGTGATCATCGCGCTGGCGG
>NZ_JACBJQ010000165.1 GCF_013404075.1 Mycolicibacterium vinylchloridicum | reverse complement strand
CCGCAACAAAATATTCAACGTAAAAGACACCAACACCGTGAACGGAATCGCCACCAACAACGTCGGCGCCAACGACACCCGCGCCACAAACCACGACTGCTCCAAAAACTCCCGCCACTGAAACGGCTTCCGAAACACAAACCGCACCGCATCAGCCGACATCGCAAACAAACCACCAATAGCCTGCATCGGCCCCGACAGATTCCGGATCGGCGCCATCCCGGCCGACCACTGCGCTGAACCACCACCGCGCGCCATTCGGCCTCATCTCCGCTAGGTCGACACTCGACCGCAGAGTATCGATGTCGCGTCCGCAGCCTGTGCTGTTACACAGGAGCCCACGGCCGCCGGGACCATTGTGCCAACACGTTAGCAATGTGCATCCTTGTATACAAGGATCTGTCCGGTCGCTCGGCGCGGCATCGATAATCTATATTCTCGTAGGCGCAAACTTGTATTCTGGTGACGCAGCGCCGGCACTCCGGGACTATCCTGCGCCGCGCAACTGGCGCCTAGCTGTACCGGAGGCGATTTCGCCCGCCGCCTAGACTGGGCGCAACGGTCGGTAAGACCATTGGCACACAACTCAATCGGCACAACCAGCTCACGGGAGAGTCCACAGGTGAAGTCACAGGCCGCAATCATGCGCGGTGTCGGAAAAGACTGGGAAATCCATCAGATCGACCTGGCTGAGCCGGGCGAGCACGAAGTGCTCGTGCGCATGCGAGCCGCGGGCATCTGTCATTCCGACGATCACTTCTCCACCGGCGACACCGTCCCCACACCTGAGATGGCCGAGTTGATGGTTGCAGCCGGGATGCCGGCACCCGACTATTTTCCGATGATCGGCGGCCACGAGGGAGCGGGCGTCGTCGAAGCGGTCGGCTCCGGCGTGACAACATTGCAGCCCGGCGACCACGTGGGCATGTCGTTCATCGCCGCGTGTGGGAAGTGTCGTTGGTGCGTCACGGGGCAGACGTTCATCTGCGACGTCGGTGCAGACCTCTTTGCCAAGAGCGCAGGACCCGACGGCGTCTCCCGACGCTGGCTCGGCAACGAGGCGCTAACCGCGATGACGCAGCTTGGCACTTTCTCGGAGTACGTCGTCACATCGGAAGACGCGCTGATCAAGCTTGACCCGTCGATTCCCTTTCACGCCGCCGCCCTGGTGTCCTGCGGTGTCACCACTGGCTGGGGTTCGGCCACGGTGTCGGCGGGGACCGAGCCGGGTGACACCGTCGTGGTGATCGGCACCGGTGGTGTGGGCATGAACGCCGTCCAGGGCGCCCGTGCGGTCGGCGCTCAGCATGTGATCGCCGTCGACCCCTCCGCGCTCAAGCGTGATTTGGCCCCGAAATTCGGTGCGACACATACCAGCGAGTCGGCTGAGGCAACGATTGAACTCGTGCGCGGACGGTTGCGTCCAGCAGAGTGGTGTACGAGTCGGACCTGATCAGCGGTACCGGCGTGTCGTAGCCGGATGAATGAAGGTCATCGCGTGATTCTTCGAGAGACCCGCGAAAGTCACTCGAGCAAAGGAAT
>NZ_JACBJQ010000164.1 GCF_013404075.1 Mycolicibacterium vinylchloridicum | reverse complement strand
CAGGGGAGGGCATACGAGGTTGCCTCTTGGCTCGTGGGGTCGTATGTGTGTATAAGAGACAGCGACCGCCCCGATCCCCGCCGCCGTCACCGCCGACAACCGCACCACCACCGGCCGCGCCGTACCCGCCAGAAACGGCTCACCATCCTGTAACCGACCGTCATCCAACAACAACCGCCAGCCCGACAACACCGCCTGCCCCGGGGAGAGTTCGGCCGGCGGCGTCGGCAAGTAGTCGACGAGCGACGCACGCGGCCCGTCCCAGCTGCCGAGCCGAGCCATCTCCGCCCGAACCGTGCCGGCGTCGGGCGTGCCGAGATCGACACCCATCGCCGCCGCCAGGCCGTGCAGGATCCGATGATCGGAGTCGTCGCTGGTCGATACCGCCGTCTCGAACGATCGAACCCGTCCCTCCCAGTTCAGAAATGAACCTGTCTTCTCGGCAACCGGCGCGACCGGGAACACGACATCGGCGCGATCGGTCACCGAGCTCCGGCGGACCTCCAGACTGACGACGAATCCCGCGGACTCGATGGCCGCCAGCGTGGCGTGCGGATCAGGCAGGTCAGCCGGATCCACCCCGCCGACCAGCAGTGCACCGACTCCCAAGGTGACCATCTCGCTGAGATTCAGACCGGGGCTCGCGGACAAACCAGTTGTCCCCCAGACCCGTTCGACTTGCTCGCGAGCGCGGGCATGCTGGACCGAGCGGGCGCCGGGCAGCAGGTTGGGCAGGCAACCGGTGTCCAGGGCGCCGCGGTCACCGGCGCGGCGGGGAATCCAGGCCAGCCGCGCGCCGCTGCGTTCGGCCAGCCTGGCTACCGCCGACAGCGCACCTCGGCTGGTGGCCAGCCGTTCCCCGGCCAGGATGATCGCCGAGGAGGGCAGTTCACCCGTCAGTGCGTCCAGGGCGGACGCCTCCTGGCCGGGTTGGGTCAAGACGACCTGGGCGGCCAGCTTGACCGATCCCTGCGAGGCGAACGGTGCGATCGTCACCACCCGCAGGCCGTGCTTGCGGACCGCCTTGCGCAGTCGCAGGAACACGATTGGCGATTCGTCCTCGGGCTCGAACCCGGCCAGCACCACCATGGGGGCGGCCTGTAGGTCGGCATAGCTCACGTCGCGGCGGCCGGCCACCGCGGCGGCCAGGAATTCCTGTTCCTCCACCGAATGTGGCCGGGAACGGAAGTCGATGTCGTTGGTGCCCAACGCGATCCGGGCGAACTTTGAATAGGCATAGGCGTCCTCGACGCCGACCCGGCCACCCACCAGCACACCGGCACCGCCAGAAGCGGCGGTAAGGCCGCGGGCAGCCACATCGAGGGCTTCGGACCACGCCGCCGGGCGGAGGTGTCCAGATTCGCGTACCAGTGGGGTGGTGATGCGGTCGCCGACGCGGGTGTAGGTGAACGCCCAGCGGCCCTTGTCGCAGTTCCACTCCTCGTTGACGTCCGGGTCGTCACCGGCCAACCGGCGCAGCACTACACCGCGGCGATGATCGGTGCGCTGGGCGCACCCGGAGGCGCAGTGCTCGCAGACGCTGGGGCTGGACACCAGATCGAACGGGCGGGCCCGGAACCGGTAGGCGGCCCCGGTCAACGCCCCGACCGGGCAGATCTGCACCG
>NZ_JACBJQ010000163.1 GCF_013404075.1 Mycolicibacterium vinylchloridicum | reverse complement strand
GATCATCGGTGCGGTCATGGTGGCCGGGGATTCGTGGGGGTGGGTGGCTTCTTCCTTCTCAGTCCACCGCGCTCTGCCGAAGAACGTCAGCAGCATGACGCGGGTCATGTAGAAGGCGGTGATGCCCGCGCCCAGCAGTGCGGTCCCGCCCAGCAGGACGCCGGTGAGGCCGCCTGAGTTGAGGGCGGCTTCGATGATGGCGTCTTTGGAGAAGTATCCGGCGAACGGGGGGACCCCGATGATCGCCAGGTAGCCCAGCCCGAACGTGACGAACGTGACGGGTAGCAGGGTGCGTAGCCCGCCGTAGCGGCGCATGTCGGTTTCGTCGTTCATGGCGTGCATGACCGACCCGGCCCCGAGGAACAGGCCGGCTTTGAAGAAGCCGTGCGTTAAGAGGTGCATGATGGCCACCGCGTAGCCGGCGGGTCCGAGGCCGGCGGCGAGCACCATGTAGCCGATCTGGGACATGGTCGAGGCGGCCAACGCTTTTTTGATGTCGTCTTTGGCGCAGCCGATGATCGCCCCGAACACCAGGGTGACCGCACCCACGGTGACCACGGCGGCTTGCGCGGTGGGGGCGGCGGTGAAGATCGGGCCGGAGCGCACGATGAGGTAGACACCGGCGGTGACCATGGTGGCGGCGTGGATCAGTGCCGAGACCGGGGTGGGGCCTTCCATGGCGTCACCGAGCCAGGACTGCAACGGGACTTGGGCGCTTTTGCCGCACGCACCCAGCAGCAACAGCAGGCCGACGGCGGTCAGGGCGCTGGAGGTCATCTGCGGCACGGCGGTGAACACGGTGGTGTAGGTGACCGAGCCCAGGGTGGCGAAGAGCACCATCAGGGCGATGGCCAGGCCCATGTCGCCGACCCGGTTGACGATGAACGCTTTCTTGGCCGCCGTGGCCGCCGACGGTTTGTGGGACCAGAATCCGATCAGCAGATAGGAGGCCAGACCCACGCCTTCCCACCCCATGTAGAGGCCGAGGTAGTTGTCGGCGAGCACGAGCAGCAGCATCGCGGCGACGAACAGGTTGAGGTAGGCGAAGAACCGGCGCCGGGCGGGATCGGTCTTCATGTAGCCGACCGAGTAGAGGTGGATCAAAGCACCGACGCCGGTGATCAGCAGGACGAAGCACATGGACAGGGCGTCGAGTTGCAGCCCGAAGTCGACGTGCAGGGCGCCGACGGGCACCCAGGAGAACAGCACCTCGTGCACCACCCGGTCGTCGGCGGGCAGACCGAGCAGGTGGGTGAACAGCACCGCCCCGCAGGCGAAGGAGCCGATCACGGTGGCGCACCCGAGTAGATGGCCCCACGCGTTGGTGCGCCGCCCGCCCACAAGGAGGATCACCGCCCCGGCCAACGGCAGGGCGATGGTCAACCACACCAGTATCTGCATGTCAGTGCCGCAGCAGGTGGGCGTCGTCGACGTTGGCTGAACGTCGGGTGCGGAAGATGGTCATGATGATCGCCAGGCCGACCACCACCTCGCAGGCCGCCACCACCATCGTGAAGAACGCCACCACCTGACCATCCAGATGGCCGTGCATGCGGGAGAACGTCACGAACGCCAAATTGCAGGCATTCAACATCAACTCCACACACATGAACATCACGATCGCATTGCGCCGCAACAACACCCCCGCCGCACCAATCGTGAACAACAACGCCGACAGGTAGAGGTAATTGTCCGGATTCAT
>NZ_JACBJQ010000162.1 GCF_013404075.1 Mycolicibacterium vinylchloridicum | reverse complement strand
ACCGCGCAGTACGCCGACTATGTGCGCAGCGCCGGCAACCCTTCACTCGTCGGTGCGCCGTTGGAGCCCCCACCCCGCCCGGCCGCCGGCGGGGTCCAGGCCCTCGACGTACCACTGTCGCCGGCGCAGCATCCGGGAGAACCGTACTTTGATCCCCGTAACCCCTTTGTTGGAGATGAGCGTTTCGGACAATGGGTCAACATCGTTCCGCCGCCGTACACCGGCGACACACCGCCACCGCCATGGGCCGGGCATCGCTCGCTGGAGGGATTTCCCGGCAAGGACCCGTCCGGCCCGACCGGGTTCTATGTGCCCGGTGGAAAGAACTGGGCCGACGACAACGCTCCCCCTATGGCATACATGGAGGAGCAGTATCGGTTCCGCATTTCCGGCCAGGATTACACCGCGTTCACCCGCATGGTCGACGGCCACCAGCAGCAGTGGGTGCAGTACACCTATGAGGCTCAGAAGTACACCCGAGTCACCTTGGGAGGTGACGCCTGGGCATCGACCGATCCCGATCCCATTGCCCGCACGCCGGGAGGAACGATGACCGGCGGGTTGGCCGGCCTGAATCCGCCACCGAAAATTGGTGGATGGGAACCGATTTCGCTGCCCGAGATCGCCACGTTATCGGGCAACAATCCCATCATCACGTACTACATTCCCGACGGATGTGGTGGCCAATTCACGTTCCTCGACGGTGTGCCGATCACCGGTATCCAGCCGCCGCCAGTGATACCCCGCATGACGGCCGCGGGCTAGTCGCGTCGCTTGCCTTTGCGGACTCGCCGGCCGGTGTCGTTAGAACCACTCCGCCGGGCAGCGCCTCGGGTCGTCGCTCTAGGCGTCAGCCTTCCGGGGGCGGGTTTCGCGCCGGGCCCGAGGAGTTGAAGCTCACCTCGCGGCGATGATCTATATGTCGAGCAGTGCTCAGGGGTTCGCCTGTCCGAGGGCTGGGCACACTTTGGCCAGTGCTGCCGTTGCGTCGTAGGTTAGTCGCGCGGCGCGCATCATGTCGGCGTCGCCGGTGTCGGAGGCAGAAAGTGTCGACGCGCCGTGCTGGGCCTTGGCCGATAGGGCGGCGCCGTCAGCCCACTTGGTGAGCTGTTCCTTAATAGCCGGCACCGAGACGGAGGCGGCCGCAGTCTTGATCCGGTCGCTCATGGCTGCTTCCTGGTCGGCGATGTGCAATAGATCGCGCGTCTCACCTTCTCCGTTGCCGAGCTGGGCGACCGAACGTTGCATCGAACTCCATTGTGTCCGTAGAGATTCCACCACGAAGCAATCGTTGTGTGGGGCGCTCTGTTGCGTGCTATGCCGGTGCCACAGCACCGCGCAGATGCCGATTACGACAACGACCGCGGTCAGCAGCGTCGCCTGTAGGACCCTCATCTGACTCCTGGCTGACCTCATCTTGCCACCGCCTGGTAGTGATAGCGGATTCGAACCAAGCCTAAACGCGACCCCTGGCGGGTAACTGCGCCCGTAGGAATTGGTTTTAGGCGCTGCTCGCCTCGTCGTCGGGCAGTTAACGTTGGTTTCAAGGAAACGTCACGGAGCGGGCCG
The DNA here is from genome assembly GCF_013404075.1 of Mycolicibacterium vinylchloridicum. Taxonomy (GTDB): domain Bacteria; phylum Actinomycetota; class Actinomycetes; order Mycobacteriales; family Mycobacteriaceae; genus Mycobacterium; species Mycobacterium vinylchloridicum. The sequence goes on along the minus strand of NZ_JACBJQ010000162.1, from coordinate 162 downwards.
TGGTGGCCGCGCATCAGTCGTGAAGGAGGTCGAGGTGGCACAGCTGAAGATCGACACCGCCGCCGTTGCCCATACGGGGGCTGTGGTGGCGGGGGCGGCCTCTGGTGGTTCCTCGCAGGGAATCACCGTGACGCCACCGGCCTCGGACCCGGTATCGGCAGC
>NZ_JACBJQ010000161.1 GCF_013404075.1 Mycolicibacterium vinylchloridicum | reverse complement strand
CTGTCAGTGAGTGACATGTGTCGTTGGTTGACTGTTGTGGGGTGGGGTGGTTAGTCTCGCGGGAGTTGGTGTGGTTATTGGGTTGTGATGGAGGTGTGGGCGTGGGGTTTTCTTCTCGGCGGGTGGCTATTGCTGGGGTGTATACGACTGAGCATGCGAAGAACATGGCGCGGACGCCGTTTTCGCTTCAGTTGGAGGCGATTAAGGGTGCGGTGGCTGATGCTGGTTTGACGTTGGCTGATGTCGATGGTTTGGCACCGAATATCGGGACCGATTTCCATAATCCCGCGCCGATGTTGAATTCGTCGTTGGCGCACATGTTTTGGGCTGAGCAGTTGGGCGGGAAGCCGAAGAAGTTGGTGGTGCACGGGGGTGGTTCGGCGCAGTTGGCCAAGGCTGCTGCTGCGGTGTCGGCTGGGGTGGCTGATGTGGTGGTGGTGTTTTTCGGTAAGTCGGCGTTTGCCACCGGCCCGTCGTCGTATCCCGCGCCCGGGGATGGTCCGCTGCGGGTGGGGGAGTGGGATGCGTTGCCGCATGGCGGTTATCTGGTGACGTGGTATGCGTTGTGGGCTCAGCGGTATATGCATGAGTTCGGGATCAAGAAGGAAGACCTCAGCGAGATTCCGGTGGTGGCGCGTCATTACGCGACGCTGAACCCGGCCTCGGTGATGGGGCCTAAGGGTGAGATCACCGTCGAGGATGTGATGAACTCCAAGCAGATCTGTACGCCGTTGAACATGTTCGACTGCTCGATCGATAACGACGGCGCCTATGCGCTGGTGGTGGCTTCTGAGGAGATCGCCCGTAACAGTCCGAATCCGATCTGGGTCCTGGGTGCCGCCGAAAGTTATTACTCCGACTTTTATGCTTCGATCCCTGATCCGTGGTTCAGCGAGGAAGGCCACGCGGTCAAGGACGCCGCCGATCGGGCGTTTGCGATGTCGGGGGTCAGCCGTGACGAGGTCGATGTGGCTAATCTGTATGACTGTTTCTCGATCACCATGGCCCGCGATCTGGAGGAGATGGGATTCTGCAAACTCGGTGAGGGCGTGGACTTCGTCAAGGACGGCAACACCCGCCTGGATGGGTCCCTGCCGAGCAACACCGATGGCGGGTTGATGTCGGGCAGCCACTGCGGTGAACCGTCGGGAATGCCGACCATCGAGGTGGTGCGCCAGCTACGTGGCCAGTGTGGGCAGCGTCAGGTCGCTGACGCCAAGATCGGTGTCTCCCTGTCCCAGGGCTTCTCCGTCCACGGGGTGGCCGGCGTGATGGTGCTCGGCACCGAGCAACCCGAATAACCCCCATCCCGAGCGCAAGGAGATACGCAGATGGCCTACAACAAGCCGCTACCCACGACCACCGTCGGCAATATGGCGTTCTGGGACGGGTTGAAAGACCACCAGTTCAAAATCCCGCACTGCCGCGACTGCGGCGCCTACAGCTGGGTGCCCTACCCCGCCTGTAAGAACTGTCAGTCCGAGAACATCGACTGGGACCCGATCAGCGGACACGGCGAGGTCTGGACCTACAGCATCGTGCACCGCGGCGCTGGCTTCCACCAAACCCCCTACGTCGTCGCCGTGGCCAAACTCGACGTCGAAGGCCCCCGCTCAGTGCTGGTCCTGGCCACCCTCACCGACACCAACCCCGACGACGTCCACATCGGCATGCCCGTCAAAATCGCCTACGACGACATCCCCGAACACGACACCGCCATGTACCACCTCACCCCCGCCTAACCAGC
>NZ_JACBJQ010000160.1 GCF_013404075.1 Mycolicibacterium vinylchloridicum | reverse complement strand
CTGGCGCATTCCGGCAAGTGGCGTGCCGCCCTGGCGCCCTGCGAAGACCAGCCGCACCTGGTCGCCGGCCTCGACCGCGTGACCCGCGGACTGGGCGGGTGCACGCGGGTATGGCGGTTTGACCGGATGGCCACGGTCTGCGACCCCGGTAGCGGCAGGGTGACCGCATCGTTCGCCGGGGTGGCCAAGCACTACGGGGTGTCGGTGGCGATCTGCCCGGCCCGGCGCGGCAACCGCAAGGGCGTGGTGGAGAAGGTCAACCACACCGCCGCCCAACGCTGGTGGCGCACCCTGGCCGACGAGGCCACCGTGGAGCAGGCGCAAGTCAGCGTGGATCGCTTCGCCGCTGTGCGCGGTGACACGAGGCTGCGGGCCACCGCCGACGGCCGCTCCTCGGTCGCTGTGGTGGCCAAGACCGAGCCGCTGACCCCCGCGCCGGTCATGCCGTATCCGGTGATCGTTTCGGAGACCCGCACAGCGTCACGGCAGGCGCTGGTGTCCTATCGCGGTAACCGTTACTCGGTGCCCCCGGAACTGGCGGCGGCTCAGGTCGTGGTCAGTCATCCTGTCGGCGGGCAGTTCTGCGACATCGCCACCGTCAGCGGGATCGTGGTCGCTCGGCACCGACTGGCCACCGACGGGCTCGGTGTGATGGTGCGCGACAGCGGCCATATCATCGCCCTGGACACCGCGGCGATGGCCACCGCCACGACCGGACGACCGCACCGCCGCAAAGAACGCATCCCACCCGGTCCAGCGGCTAAAGCCGCTGCCGCGCAACTACTCCGGATCGATTCCGAAGCCGTCCAAACATCAACGCCATCAACCGATTCCACCGTAATCGACCTGTCCGCCTACGAGCGGGCCGCCCAGAACAGGACCATCCAATGACCCCCACCCCACGCACCCCGAAGACCACCGCCACAACCACCGCCGAGGAGGCACCGTCGGCAGCCGCAAGCCGCTATCAACAGCTGCGCTCGCATCTGGCCGAGCTCAAACTGGCTGCCGCCGCCGAAGCCTTACCCGCCGTCTTGGACCAAGCCAGCGCCGAAGGAGTCTCGCTCACCGTCGCCTTGGAGCGACTGCTGGCCGTCGAAGTCGAGGCCAGCACCGCGCGCCGCCTGGCGGGCCGGCTGCGGTTCGCCTGCCTGCCCACCCCGGCTACCCTCGCAGATTTCGATGTCGATGCCGCCGCCGGGATCGACCGCAAGCTCATCGATGAGTTGGGCACCTGTCGCTACCTGGAATCGGCGACCAACATCTTGCTCATCGGCCCACCGGGCACGGGCAAGACACACCTCTCGGTGGGATTGGCCAGAGCCGCCGCGCACGCCGGCTACCGGACCTACTTCACCACCGCCGCCGATCTGGCCGCCCGCTGCCACCGCGCCGCGATCGAAGGACGCTGGGCCACCACCATGCGCTTCTACGCCGGCCCAACACTGCTGGTGATCGACGAACTGGGCTACCTACCGCTACCGGCCGAGGCCGCATCGGCACTGTTTCAGGTTGTCTCCCAACGATATTTGAAGACCAGCATCGTCATCACCACCAACCGCGGGGTGGGTGCTTGGGGCGACATCCTCGGCGACACCACCGTCGCCGCCGCCATGCTCGACCGCCTGCTGCACCGCTCCGTGGTCATCAACCTCGACGGCGAGTCCTACCGCCTACGCGACCACCAAGCAGCCGCCGAAACCCTGCGCCGAACCACCACCGGCAACCGCCAACAACTACACTGACCGCTGCTCACAGGTGAGGAATTTCGGCGAGCACACCTGAGGACTTTCGACGAGCGCGATCA
>NZ_JACBJQ010000016.1 GCF_013404075.1 Mycolicibacterium vinylchloridicum | reverse complement strand
TGTTAGCTGTTGTGGTGTGCTGTGTCGTCTTTGTATGTCTCAGATGTATGAGACGGCAGGAGAGATAGCGGGTACTTGCGTGGTCTCTGTGATGAGGAGTAGCGATATAGGATGTGTGTGGTATTTGTGTGTGTGGATAGTGTTTTTTTTTTTTTAAAAGAAGAGGACGGAATACGTGTTGGCCTTTGGTCTGGGGGGCTGGCTGCTGCGGCGGGGCGCCCTCGGTGGGGGTGGGGGCAGCCGTCGAGGTGGGTGCCTGCGTCTGCTGCGGCGACTGTCCCGGCAGATGCTGGGTCTGGGTGGACTGCGTCGACTGGCTGGACTGGCCCGACTGGCTGCTGTCGCTGGTCGACGGCGAGTACTGCGTCGTCGGCACGCTGGGCAGCAGCGGGATCGACGGAAGGCTCAGCCGCTCTTGCGGAATGTCGGGCGGCGGGACCGGAGGCATCCCGTTGATCAGCAGCGCACCCTTGGCCGGGTTGATCAGCGTCGCCCAGCCACCGTTGCCCAGGGTGGCGCCGATACTGCAGGCCACCTGGTGGCTGCCCGCTGTCCAGCTCGGCAGCGAGATCGTGCTGTAGATGAGCGTCAGCGTGGTGGAGCGCAGCTGCACCGGTGCCAGATAAGCGTCAGTCATCCGGGTGCAGGCGTCCTTGATGAAGGCGTCCTGGTCGGCGTCCGAAGGCAGCCCGCCGGGAAACTTCTCCGCCAGGTTCACCGCGCCGGTGACCTCCATGGCGTGTGGTGCGCCGCAGTCGACCGGGACGTCGGTCGGCTGATTGGTGGGCGGGTCGATGCCCAGGCAGGTGCCGGCTGGCCAGACCTTGGACTGGTCGACCTCGGCCACCCGGCCCTTGAACTGGATCTGCTGCCCGTCGGGACCCGGCAGCTGCAGGCCGCACAGCATGCGCCGCTCGCCGTCCTGCTTCCAGGCCTTGTCGCCGGACCACAGCATGCTGATCGTGAACTTGCTGTTGGGATCGAACTTGTCGCCGAGGTAGCGCTCGACGGCGGGCTGGCACTGCTCGAGGCTGATCTGCTGGATTCGTGCGGCCGTGGGAGGTGCGGCGTCGGGTCCGTATTCGGTGCCCGGGTAGGTCCTCATGTCGACCGACTCGGCGACCTCGAAGCGGTGGTCGTTCTTGCAGTCGACGACGGTGGCCGCGTCGGGGTCCTTGCCGGGCCAGTTCAGGCAGTTGCCCGCCTTGGCGTTGGCGAACGCCTTTGTGCCCTTGGCGCCCGAAAGCGGGTCGGAGCCGGCGTAGCCGGCCAGCCGATCGTTGAAGCCGATTGGCAGGGCGGTGACGACACCGGCGATCAACAGGCCGCCGAGCGCGGTCAGCAGGAGCACCCGGCGGGTCGACGTGGCCGCAAAGGCGCCCAGAAACGTGCGCCGCGGCGCGCCCGTTTCGGGCAGCTCGGGCGTCGTGTCTTCACGCTCGGATAACTGCAACATCGAATCCATTGTGGCAGGCGCGCGCAGCCGTGTGACAAGTGATGCAGTTGTACTGTTATGGGGTTGTGCTGTGCGTTCTCCCCGGAGGGGCCGACGCGGGGGCCGACGGCAATAGCTAGGGTTGCGGGCGTGATCGACCTGAAACTGCTGCGCGACGACCCCGATGCGGTACGGCGGTCCCAGCTCAGCCGTGGTGAGGACCCAGGCCTCGTCGACGCCCTGCTGGACGCCGACGCGGCGCGCCGGGCGGCGATTTCGACCGCCGATTCACTGCGGGCCGAGCAGAAGGCCGCCAGCAAGAAGGTCGGTTCGGCGTCCCCGGACGAGCGGCCCGCCCTGCTGGAGCGGGCTAAAGAACTTGCCGCCCAGGTCAAGTCGGCTGAATCCGCGCAGACCCAGGCCGAGGCGGCCTTCGCGAGCGCGCACATGAGCATCCAGAACGTCATCATCGACGGGGTCCCGGCCGGCGGCGAGGACGATTTTGTCGTGCTCGACGTGGTGGGCCAGCCGCGGGACATCGAGAATCCGAAGGATCACCTCGAACTCGGCGAGGCGCTCGGGCTGATCGATATGGAACGCGGCGCAAAGGTGTCCGGCTCGCGGTTCTATTTCCTGACCGGGCGCGGAGCGTTGCTTCAGCTGGGCCTGCTGCAGCTGGCGGTACGGGTGGCGACCGAGAACGGCTTCACGCTGATGATCCCGCCGGTGCTGGTGCGTCCCGAGGTGATGGCAGGCACCGGATTCCTCGGCGCCCACGCCGAGGAGATCTATCACCTCCCCGAGGACGACCTCTACCTTGTCGGGACCTCGGAGGTGCCGCTGGCCGGCTATCACTCCGACGAGATCCTCGACCTGTCCGGCGGTCCGCTGCGTTACGCCGGCTGGTCGTCGTGCTTCCGGCGCGAGGCAGGCAGCTACGGCAAGGACACCCGCGGCATCATCCGGGTGCATCAGTTCGACAAGGTGGAGGGCTTCGTCTACTGCCGCCCCGACGAAGCCGAGGCTGAACACCAGCGGCTGCTGGGCTGGCAGCGCCAAATGCTCGAGCTCATCGACGTGCCCTACCGGGTGATCGACGTGGCCGCCGGAGATCTCGGTTCCTCCGCGGCCCGCAAATTCGACTGCGAGGCATGGGTTCCCACTCAACAGGCCTATCGTGAGTTGACCTCGACGTCGAACTGCACGACGTTCCAGGCCCGCAGGCTGGCCACCCGATACCGCGACGAGAACGGCAAGCCGCAGATCGCGGCGACGCTCAACGGCACGCTGGCCACCACCCGGTGGCTGGTCGCGATCCTGGAAAATCATCAACAGCCAGACGGCAGTGTGCGCGTTCCCGCCGCCCTGGTGCCTTACGTCGGGGCGGAGGTCCTGCAACCGTGATCGAACTCGACCTCGACGAGGTCAAGAGCTGGTTTGGCTTCGGCGTCGCCGGAAACTTCGCCGGCCATCTCGAACAAGCCGGTGAGGCAGTCGATTTCGTCAACGTCGCCAGCGAGGGTGTCGCACCCAAGGGTATTTTCCCCTGGTACGCGCCCGGTCACGACAGCTTCCTGGGGGAGTTCCCGCTCTCGCACGATGCGCTCATGGTGCCGACCGAGGGCTCCGACGATGGGGGCCCGCTCAATCTGCAGATCGAGCCCGAGGTCGGCCTGGCGTGCGACGTGGTGTGGGAGGGCGACACCGTCGTCACGCTGCGGCCGTTCGCGCTCGGTGCGTTCAACGACTGCTCGATCCGCCGGCCCAACGCACCCAAGATCAGCTACAAGAAGAACTGGGGCCCGTCATCCAAAGGCGTTGCGCACCAATTCTTCGATATCAGTGATCTCACCCCGGACGGACCGACCGCGACGCTGCGGCTGCTGTGCCACCTGCGCACCGCCGACGGCGTGCACCACGAGTACGGGGTGGACAGCCCGCTGCTGGGCTACTCGTACTACGGCGAGGTGCTGCTCGACTGGATCGTGGAGCGGCTGGCCAACCAAAAAGGTTCGCCCGACACGCCTTTGGAGGATGTCGGCGCACTGATGGTGGCATCCGGCCGTCCGGAGAAGGTGCTGATCGGCATCGGCGCGACGCGCTACACCAAGCTGGGCGAGTCGACGTATCTGCAGCCCGGTGACGAGGCGATCGTGCGGGTCTACGACACCGCCAGCGACGCGGCTTCCGAACTGCGCCAACTGGTCTGGCAGCCCTAGATCCCCAACCCCGCCAGCCAGGCCTGGATCCGTTCGGCGACCAGGGGCCAGCCGGGCTCCAGCATCATGTTGTGTCCCATACCGCTGAATATCTCGGCCTGGGTGCCGTAGTCGCGGGCTGTCGCATGCACTGCCCGGGTGCTGACCGCCCGGTCTTCTGCGCCGCCGAGAACCAGCAGGGGTGTGGTGACCTGGTCGGGTTGAAGCCGCATGTGCAAGCCGCCGCCGTGGTGGCTCTCGGCCTGCAGGCGCTCTGCACATGCCGCGACGACGGATTCTGGTGTGTCATCACAGAAGAAGTGTTCGCGCGCAAGCCGGGGCGTATTGACCAGATCTGCGACCGTGCCCCCGGTGTACGAACGAAACGACAGCGTCGGATGGCGGCGCATGATGCGGAAGGCCACCGCAGCGCGACCCGCAGACCGCGACGGCAGTGACGCCATCAACACTGCCGCCGGGGCGTCATGCTGCTCGAGATATTTCTGCACGACCAGCCCGCCCATCGAATGTCCGACGACCGCTGGGCTGGCGCCGAGCTGGGCCGCCGCGGCAGCGACGTCGTCGACGTAATCGGCGATCGTGCACGACTTCAGCGGTGTCGGCGAACCGCTTCCGGCGTGTCCACGCAGGCTCACCGCAGCAGCGAGAAATCCCCGCCCCGCGAAGAAATCCAGGAAGTTGTCCGCCCAGCACCATGCACCGTGCCAGCCGCCGTGGACGAACAGCAGCGGCGTCGGGTGCGCGGCGGTGCCGGCACCCTTGGTGAGCACCTCGAGCATCCGCTGAGCTTAGGCGCCGCCGAGTAGCTCATCGAGCACCTTGACAAACTCCCGCGGCCTCACCGGCGTGAACGCCGGGCTCGGCTGGGTGCCCGGCACATCGAGGGTGACCAGCGTCGACTTGATCGGCCGGTAGATGTCCAGCGGCAGCCAGCGCCGCAGGTCTGAACTGCCCCAGAGCCGGAAGCGCTGCATCCACAATCCCAGTGGCTCGGCCTTGTACCCCTTGATCGACTGCAGCGGGATCACCTTCGCGGTGCCCGACGGAAAGTGGTAGCGCCGCAACGTCAGTGCGAACCGGTCCAGCTGAACCAGGCCGTCGTCGTAATACTGCTGCGGTGGCGCGGTCATTGCCGGGAGCACCGCAATTCGTGTCCCTTGGTGGTCAGGCATCGCCCGGTCTCCAGGTTCCACTGCCAGCCGTGCAGATTGCATGTCAGCGTCGAACCCTCGACCACACCAAATTTCGACAAGTCTGCCTTCAGGTGCGGGCAGCGTCGCTGCATCGTCCAGCCATCCAGCGTCACGTCGGAAGTGTCGTCGTGCGCCTCGGCGAACCAACCGTCGGCGTAGGCGATCCGTTCATCGGTCAGGCACTTGAAGAACGTGTACAGGTACTCGTTGTACCCGCCGACCCGCCACGCCCGGAACCGGGTAGACAGGAAGATGGTGTTGACCCAGTCGGGCTCGTCATCGCGGAGCACCGTCCGCACCAGTTCGGGTGCGATCTCGAAGCCGTAGCGAAATTTCTCATCCGCAATCGGATCCCGCACAGCGCGTTTCGGAAAGTCCAAAACGATGGTCTCCGGACCCAGCCGCAGCTCCACCGCATAGCCGATGCCGTCGCAGATCTGGTCGCTCTGCAACATGATCGGCTCGAATTTGGCCCGCAACGGCTCCAGCAGCGACTCGCCGGCTGCCGGCGCCCACCTGGCCTTCTCCGCGGCAAGGACCGGCGCCATCCGCTCGGCGTATGCCTCGATGTAGTCCGCTTTACCGGTGGTGAAGATCGCCTCCGCGTCGGCCGTCGACACCGGGTGTGTCAGCGAATCCAGTTGTGTGCCAGTGAATTCAGCAACTGAGCCGGGGATCATCAGCAGCCCGCCGTCGTTGCCGTTGCGCCGCATCTGCTCGAGGAAGACCATCTGGTCGGGGAAGATGTTGGCGGGGTCGCCATGATCGTCGTTGAGATCTCGCAGCGCGGGGTCCAGGAAGCACGGCGGCCCGGCCGACGGAATCACCCACGTCGCACCGACATCCGAGATGAACTGCCGGCAGCGATCCATGCCGCGCTGACGCTTCTGCGTCCCGAAAGACTCCTTCGCGCGCGCCGGCATGTCGTAGACCATCGGATACCAGATTGCGCCCGAGTACTGCAGCATGTGCACGTCGATGTGCCCGAATGCTTCGGCCAGCACGTCGACGGCCAGCGGCCGCGAGTCGTTCATGTTGAATACCGTCGTGGTGCCGTCGGAGACGATCAATCCGGAGTCGCCGATCGGCCCGTCGGCCGGTGCTCGCAGCGCGACGATCATGATGTCGAGCTCGCCCTTGGGGCCGCTGATTCGATGTTTGACCGAGTCGGCGGTTTCGTAGAACCGGTGGAAGCCCACCTTCTCGAGTTCGCGCCGCAGGTCGGGGACCGGAAAGTCCGGCAGCAGAACGACGGCGTCTTTGTTCACGTACTCGGCGAGCAGCTTCGGATCGAAGTGGTCCTTGTGCAGGTGCGAGACGTAGAGGTAGTCGCAGTCGCCGATGGCTGCCCAGTCCAGGGTGCTGTTGTCGGGGAAGACGAACCACGAGGCGAAATAAGCGGGGTTCAGCCACGGGTCGCACAGGATGCTCCCCGCCTGGGTGTCGATCCGAAAACCGGCGTGGCCGATGCTGGTGACCTGCACGAATTCCCTTTCCCCTGGTCGCTGCACCCCACCCGAGCTTAGCGGTCCCCCGACGCCGCGGAATGTCAGCGGGCTAGGCTGACCGCTGTGGAACCGGTATACGGGACTGTCATCCAGCTCGCCCGCCTGACCTGGCGTGTGCAGGGGCTGAAGTTCACCGTGACCGGCGTCGAGAACCTGCCTGTCACCGGTGGGGCGGTCATCGCCATCAACCACACCAGCTATTTCGACTTCACTTTCGCCGGCCTGCCTGCCTATCTGCAGCATCGCGGTCGCAAGGTCCGGTTCATGGCCAAGCAAGAGGTGTTCGACGCCAAGGTCACCGGCCCCATCATGCGCAGCCTGCGGCACATCCCGGTGGACCGCGAGAGTGGCGCCGCCTCCTTCGACGCGGCCTGCCTGGCGCTGAAGGCCGGCGAGCTCGTCGGGGTATATCCGGAGGCGACGATCAGCCGCAGCTTCGAACTCAAGGAATTCAAGTCCGGCGCGGCACGCATGGCGATTGCCGCCGACGTGCCGATCATCCCGCACATCGTGTGGGGTGCTCAGCGGATCTGGACCAAGGGTCATCCCCGCAAGATGTGGCGGCCGAGGGTGCCGATCTCGATCGCGGTCGGCGAGCCCATCCCGCCGACCCTGCCGGCCAACGAGCTCACCGCACTGCTGCACTCGAGAATGCAGCACCTGCTCGAGAAGGTGCAGGACAGCTACGGCCCGCACCCCGCAGGCGAGTTCTGGGTGCCTCACCGCTTGGGCGGCGGCGCACCGACATTGGCCGAAGCCTCCGTCTTGGAAGCTGCCGAAGCCGCGGAGAAAGCGGCCAAACGAGCGCAGCGCGGTGATCCGCCGGGTCCAGCGGGGTAGTACCTATGGAACCCGTTTTCCGCACCCTGGAAGTCGTCGCCGCGTTGGCGGTCAGGGCCGCGGGGACCAAGATCAGCTTCGAGGGCCTCGAGAACCTGCCGGCACGCGGTGGTGCCGTGATCGCGATCAACCACACCAGCTATATCGACTTCCTGCCGGCTGCGCTGGGCACCCGGGCGCGCAAACGCCGGATCCGGTTCATGATCAAGGCCGAAATGCAGGACATCCGGATCGTGAATTTTCTGATCAAGCACACCAAAACCATCCCGGTGAATCGGCGGGCCGGCGCGCAGGCCTACGCCGAGGCGGTCCGTGCGCTGAAAGCCGGTGAGTTCGTCGGGGTCTACCCCGAGGCGACGATCAGCCGGGCCTTCGTTCTCAAGGACTTCAAGAGCGGCGCCGCACGCATGGCATTGGAGGCGCAGGTGCCGATCATTCCGTGCATCGTGTGGGGAGCCCACCGGGTATGGACAAAGGATCACCCGAAGCAGCTGCGCCGCAACAAGATTCCGTTCACCGTTAGGTTCGGCCCGCCGCTCCCGCCGCGTGGGACCGCCGTCGAGCTCGAAGCCGAGCTCCGTGACAAGATGGGTACGATTCTGCACGACGTACAGCTGGCCTACCCGCATCCGCCCGGCGTGTATTGGGTTCCCGAGGTCCTCGGCGGCGCAGCCCCGAGCCCGGACGAGGCCAAGAGACTCGATGAGGCCGAGCTGGCCGAGCGCGCGCGCCGGGCAAAGGAGCACCACTGATGCTTCCGGCGCTGATCGCCACCGATGTGGACGGCACGTTGCTCGACGACGACGAGCGGATCACGCCGCGTACCCGCCGAGCGGTGCGCGCGGCGGTGGCCTCCGGTGTCCAGTTCGTCTTGGCGACGGGCCGCCCGCCGCGGTGGGTGTCCCCGGTAGTCGAGGCGCTGGGCTTTGCGCCAATGGCGGTGTGTGCCAACGGCGCAGTGATCTACGACTCCGAGAACGACCGCATCATCTCCGCGCGCACACTGAGCGTCGACATGCTCACCGAGCTCGCCGAGATCGCCACCCGGGTGATTCCGGGAGCAGGCCTGGCGGTCGAACGGATCGGCCGCACCGCGCATGACTCGGCAACGCCGCAGTTCGTCAGCTCGCCCGGTTACGAGCACGCCTGGCTGAATCCGGACAACACCGAGGTCTCGATCGAGGATCTGCTCAGCGCGCCCGCGGTGAAGTTACTGATCCGCAAGTCCGGCGCGCGCAGTTCCGATATGGCTGCCGAACTTGTCAAACACATTGGGATACAGGGCGATATCACTTACTCCACCAACAACGGCCTGATCGAGATCAATCCGCTCGGCACCAGCAAGGCCACCGGTGTCGAAGAGGTCGCGCGGCCGTTGGAGATCACCGCCGAGGATGTTGTCGCCTTCGGCGACATGCCCAACGATGTACCGATGTTGCGGTGGGCCGGCCATGGCGTCGCGATGGGCAATGCCCACCCGGATGCGGTCGCCGCCGCCAACGAGGTGACGGCGTCCAACGCCGAGGACGGGTTGGCCCGGGTTCTCGAACGCTGGTGGCTGTAAAGGCCTAACTGGCCGGCGCTTCCAGCACCGGGTTCGACGCGCGGCTGAAGCGCTCCAGCTGAACGGGCGGCCCGTCGGCCGGCGGCGGTGGCATCACCAGTGTCAGCGCGTCCACCACTCGCAAGACGTTGTGTGTCTGTCGGTCGAAGTTCAGGGTGCCGTGCTGGAAGTTCTGCACGATCCACTCCGGCTCCTGGATCTCGCCGCTGGTCGGCAAGCCCAGGGCGCCGCGCTCGTAACCCAGCGATGCCCAGGCCTCGTAGATCGCGCCGGTCAGTGGTTGGGCTTCGGTGGTCGGCGACCAATAGATGGCGCCGTGCTCGAACGTCACGTACCGCGCGGTGCCGTCGCCGGATGCCTCCGGTGACGTCGGCGCCCCGAGTGGTCCGTTACTGCCGCCCATGGACTCCCATTTGGCGAAGATGGCGCCGCCGCGCAGCGACTCGAGAAGGTCTGGTGGCCGGTTGAATCGTGCTGCGATGTCGCGGATTTGACCGAGCGCGGCATAGCCGGCGTTGCCCGGGCACTCGGTGTTGCCCACGTCGCGGTGGGCGAAGATCGTCGGCAGTGTGGGAGTGGACCCGCCCGAGAAGAAGGTGTAGCCGCCACCGGCCGACCGCAGCATCACGGTGCCCAGCGGATTCACCCGATCCAGACCGAGTCGCCAGCCGAGCAATCTGCCGACCGTGCGTACCAGGATGTCGGTCGGTGGCACGTCCTCGAAGTCGCCGAGCATTGCCACGCCCCACACGTCGGTATTGAAACCTCCTGTATGCGAGCCGAGTACGTCCTTGGTGATACCGCCGGCACGGCCTTCGAATACTTGGCCGTACTTGTCTACCAGTGCGTTGTAGGCGATGTCGCACCAACCCAGGATGCGGGTGTGATAGGCGTAGATCGACCGGATGATCTCGGCCGAGTCTTCTGGTGCATAGTCGTTGCTACCGGCGGTGTGGTGCACCACTGCCGCGCGAATCCCATTGCCGTAGGCGGTATTACCACAGCGCATGTGTTCGTCGGCGCCCCACTGGGAGCGGCTGATGATGTTCGGCGGTTGACCCGGCCCCAGTGCTGCGGTCGGGAGCTGCCACTGCGAGTCGACGGGCGCCTTGGGCGGGGTGATCAGCACGGCCGAGATGTTCTGTGCGAACGGCTGTTCGGCGGTGGCTGGGACGTAGCCGAGTTCCTTGCCCGCGTCGAGTCCGGTTTCGGGCGGCGCGCTGGTGAGCGCGGCGTTGGCCGGACGGGTGACCGCGATCTGCACCGAGGTCGTGGTGCCCACGAACACCGGATCGGTGCCGCGCGGTCCGCCACCCTGGGTGTCGTCGGCGTTGGACTCCAGGGTCTCCGCGTCGTACCACGGGCCCCAGCTGCCGTCCGCTCGCTTGGCGCGCACCCGGGCCGACGTTCCGGTGAGGTCGGTACCCGTCAACGCCACCATGGAGAACGGTGTCGGCTGGCTGATTTCGCGGATCGTCTCACCGCCACCGAGTCCGGTCAGTGGCTGCTGGGACAGAACGGTGTCCGCGGCGTTGGGCCCGTCGTTGTGTTCGGCACCCGGCACTCCGGTGACCGCCCACGGCAGGATGACGACGGTCGCCGCGATTGCGGTGAACACGATCGACGGCGCGGGTCGACGGGACAGCACAAGGCGATGTTACGTATGTGCCCTCTGATACCACTGTTTCGACACGGGCCAGTGTGAAGAAAGTGATACTTGGGACCTGCAACGGCACCGCAGGGGCCTCTCCGGGTTCACTGACCTGACGGCGTGACCCACCCTGCGGTGCCGTTCCGACGCAGGTCTGTATTAACCGGCCGGGGCTGCCGCTGCCGCGGGGGTAGCGGCGGCCGCCGTCGAGGCGCCTTGAATCGCCTGGGTGATCGACGGCATGACTACGCCCTTGAGCAGATCGATCGCCTGTCCGACGCCGAGCTGGTTGGCGGCGCTGCTCAGGTCGCTGATGATCCCGCCGGATGCGGCCGGCGTGCTGGGCATGGCCAGCGAGGGATCACCGAGGATCGGGTAGGTCCCGTTCACCGGGCCCAGCGGGGCGCTGATCGGCTGCTCGTTGGGCAGGCCGAGTCCGGTCGCCGACGGGCTGGTCAGCCCGGGTGTCGACAACGACGGGGTGCCCGCACCGAGCTGGGGAGTGGTCAGGGCCGGGTTGGTCAGCCCAGGATCGGTCAGCGAGGCCGAGGCCGACGGCACGGTGAGCCCCGGTGTGGTCACGCTCGGCGTGGTCAGGCCAGGTGTGGTCAGGCCAGGTGTGGTCAGGCCAGGCGTGGTCAGGCCAGGCGTGGTCAGGCCGGGCGTGGTCAGGCCGGGCGTGCTGACACTCGGCGTGGTCAGCCCGGGTGTGGTCAGGCCGGGTGTGGTCAAGCTCGGGGTGGTGAGCCCCGGCGCCGTCAGGCTCGGCGTGGTGAGGCCGGGCGCGGTCAGGCTGGGGGTCGTCAACGTCGGGCCGGCCTGGGCAGGCTGGGCTCCGGCGGGGCTCAGGCCCGTCGGCAGCGGCGGCAGGTTGATCCCGAACTGCGACAGACCCTGCTGCAGCGCGGACATGATTTCGTTCGGCAGGTCGGTCACCACGGCGGCGCGGACGAACTCGCGCTGCTCGGGTGCCTTCTGTGGGGTAGCGGTCAGTTCGACCACGCCAATAGCGGCAATAGGACTTGCGACGGCCAATGCGGCGACTGCGCTCATGGCTGTCGAGAGCTTGCGTCGACGGCTGTTAGGCACCGAAGTCTCCTCAATATCTAGACAACGTTCGTGTCTGAACTACTTCATGGGACCCCGGAACCGGCCGAACGCCGAGTCTGAAGCCAACGTGATTGATGGTACGAGTGAGACTGTTGTGACAGAAGTGACGATGCGGAATCGTGAGCCAATTGCGACCTGGATTCGTTACGAGCCTGCTTGATTCCCCGCTGGCGCATGGGCTTGCGATGCGGGTCACACCGCCCAGGTCCGATAACCTAGGCCCCGATGAGCACTTCAGACTCCCGGGTCGCTCCGCTCCCGCCCGCCGACCCAGATTCCCGCCCCTTCGACCTCTTCGTCGTCGGCTCCGGCTTCTTCGGCCTGACCATCGCCGAGCGGGTGGCCAGTCAGCTCGGTAAGCGTGTGCTTGTCGTCGAGCGCCGGTCGCACATCGGCGGTAACGCCTATTCCGAGCCCGAGCCGCAGACCGGCATCGAGATCCACAAGTACGGCGCGCACCTCTTCCACACCTCGAACAAGAAGGTATGGGACTACGTCCGCCAGTTCACCGACTTCACCGGATACCAGCACCGGGTGTTCGCCATGCACGGCGGGCAGGCCTACCAGTTCCCGATGGGCCTGGGGTTGGTGGCGCAGTT
This sequence comes from Mycolicibacterium vinylchloridicum, assembly GCF_013404075.1. Classification (GTDB taxonomy): domain Bacteria; phylum Actinomycetota; class Actinomycetes; order Mycobacteriales; family Mycobacteriaceae; genus Mycobacterium; species Mycobacterium vinylchloridicum. Next base: position 130,982 of record NZ_JACBJQ010000016.1, on the reverse strand, counting down.
CTTCGGCAAGTACTTCACGCCCGACGAGGCTCGCCGGCTCATCCAGGAGCAAGCCGCTGAGTTCAAGACCGACGAGGCCGCCAACCTCGAAGAGAAGGCGATCTCGCTGATCGGCCGCCCGCTGTATGAGGCGTTCGTCAAGGGCTACACCGCCAAGCAGTGGCAGACCGACCCCGCCGAGCTCCCCGCGGCCGTCATCAACCGGCTGCCCGTTCGCTACAACTTCGACAACCGCTACTTCAACGACACCTACGAGGGTCTGCCGGTCGAGGGTTATACGAAGTGGCTGGAGAACATGGCGGCTGACGACCGTATCGAGGTCCGGTTGGATGCCGACTGGTTCGACGTCCGCGACGCCCTGCGGGCGCAGAACCCGGACGCTCCTGTCGTGTATACCGGCCCGCTGGATCGTTATTTCGACTACGCCGAGGGCCGGTTGGGTTGGCGCACCCTGGATTTCGAGCTGGAAGTGCTTCCCACCGGTGATTTTCAGGGCACGCCGGTGATGAACTACAACGACCTCGACGTGCCGTACACCCGTATCCACGAGTTCCGTCATTTCCATCCCGAGCGCGACTACCCGACCGACAAGACCGTGATCATGCGGGAGTTCTCCCGGTTCGCCGCCGCCGACGACGAGCCGTACTACCCGATCAACACCGAAGCCGACCGTGCACTGCTGGCCGCCTATCGGACCCGGGCGCGGGAGGAGACCTCCGCGGCGAAGGTGCTCTTCGGTGGCAGGCTGGGCACATACCAATACCTGGACATGCACATGGCGATCGCCAGCGCCCTGAGCATGTACGACAACGTCCTGGCTCCACACCTTCGCGACGGGGCGCCGCTGACCGTGACTGAAAGCAGCACAGAATGAGCGAGATTCCCTCCGGCCCGATCGCGGCCGGTGAAACCAAGGCGGTCAGCCTGCTGTCGCGGGTGATCCTCCCGCGACCGGGTGAACCCCTCGACGTCCGCAAGCTCTACATCGAAGAGTCGGACACGAACGCGCGCCGGGCGCATGCGCCCACCCGCACCACACTCGAGATCGGCGCGGAGTCCGAGGTCTCGTTCGCGACATACTTCAACGCCTTCCCGGCCAGCTACTGGCGGCGCTGGTCGACGCTGGAGTCGGTGGTGCTGCGGGTCGAGCTGACCGGTTCGGCGCGCGTCGACGTCTACCGCTCGAAGGCCACCGGCGCCCGGATCACGGTCGGTGGCACCGAAGTCAGCAGCCCCGACGCGACGACGCCGACATCGGCTGAGTTCGAGATCGACCTCGCCCCCTTCGAAGACGGCGGCTGGATCTGGTTCGACATCACCACCGACAGCAACTCGACGGTGCGCAGCGCGGGCTGGTATGCCCCCGTGCCCGCCCCGGGCCGGGCCAGCGTCGCCGTCGGCATCCCGACGTTCAACCGGCCCGCCGACTGTGTCAATGCGCTGGCTGCTCTGACGTCGGATCCGCTGGTGGACAACGTGATCACTGCGGTCATCGTGTCCGATCAGGGAACCCGGAAAGCCAAGGATCATCCGGGGTTCGAGGCCGCTGCCGCAGCACTGGGTGCGCGCCTGTCGATTCACAACCAGCCCAACCTCGGTGGGTCCGGTGGGTACAGCCGGGTGATGTACGAAGCACTGAAAAACACTGACTGCGAACAGATCCTGTTCATGGACGACGACATTCGCGTCGAGCCCGATTCGATACTGCGGGCGCTGGCGCTCAACCGGTTCGCCAAGACGCCGACCCTGGTCGGGGGTCAGATGCTGAACCTGCAAGAGCCGTCGCACCTGCACGTCATGGGTGAGATGGTGGCCGCCGAGAACTTCATGTGGACGAACGCGATCAACACCGAGTACGACCACAACTTCGCCAAGTACCCCCTCAATGACGAGGAGAGTGAACGCAGTCGTCTGCTGCACCGCCGCATCGACGTCGACTACAACGGCTGGTGGATGTGCATGATCCCGCGGCAGGTCGCCGAGGAACTCGGGCAGCCGCTGCCGCTGTTCATCAAGTGGGACGACGCGGATTACGGCCTGCGGGCCGGCGAGCACGGCTATCCCACCGTCACCTTGCCCGGTGCGGCGATCTGGCACATGGCCTGGAGCGACAAGGACGACGCGATCGACTGGCAGGCCTATTTCCACCTGCGGAACCGCTTGGTGGTGGCCGCCATACACTGGGACGGCAACGTCCGGGGTCTGATCGCCAGCCACATGAAGGCTACGCTCAAACACCTTCTCTGCCTTGAATATTCGACTGTCGCCATCCAGAACAAGGCGATGGATGACTTCCTCGAAGGGCCTGAGCACATCTTCAGCATCCTGGAATCGGCTCTGCTCGAGGTGCGCGAGATGCGGTCGCAGTACCCCGACGCTGTCGTGCTGCCCAGTGCGACCACCCTGCCCACGCCGTCGGACAAGCGGTGGCGCAAGACCGTCAGCATCCCCACCAACCCGCTGTCGATCTCGTGGCGACTCGCCCGCGGCGTGGCTCATCAGCTCACGCCGCACCATCCGGTGCACCACGAACGCCCGCAGATCAATGTCGCAACCCAGGACGCCCGCTGGTTCTCGCTGTGCCGGGTCGACGGCGTCACCGTCACCACCGCCGACGGCCGCGGCGTGGTCTACCGGCAGCGCGACCGCACGAAAATGTTTGCGCTGCTGCGTGCTTCGGCGCGCCGCCAGTTGCGTCTGGCCAGACAGTTCAACCGCATGCGCAGGGTCTACCGACAGGCGCTGCCGGTACTGTCCAGCAAGGAGAAGTGGGAAACGGTGCTGCTCGAGAACTCCACAGCCGATGCCTGACGGCAGCGTGTCGGAGCCGGTCGCGCCACCGGCGAGCGGCGAGGTCGCCGTCCTGGTCGCGGTCCAGTCCGCGCTGGGCAAGCCCCCGGTGATCGAGGTGGCCCGGTTGATGTCGCATTTCGGTGAGCACGCTCAAGGCTGGATGGCGGTGTCGGCGCTGGGCGCACTGGCCATGCCGAAGCGCCGCCGCGACTGGGCGCTGGTGGGCATCGGCGCGGTGATCGCACATGCCGCCGCGATCGCGATCAAGTTGGTGGTGCGCCGCAAGCGGCCCCACCACCCGGCGGTTGCGGTCAACGTCGGCACGCCCAGTGCGCTGAGCTTTCCCTCCGCCCACGCCACTTCGTCGACCGCCGCGGCTATGCTGCTGAGCCGGGCCACCCGGTCACGGCTGCCGTTGGCAGTGATCCCCGCGATGGCCCTGTCGCGGCTGGTGCTCGGCGTGCACTATCCGACCGACGTCGTTGCCGGGGCGGCAGTCGGCGCCGTCGTCGCGCGGACGGTCGGCTGTTTCGCCTCACCGCAGAAGGAGACGCTGAAGCGCCCATGAGTGAGGAAGCGAAACCGGTCACCGGGCCGCCGAGCAATCTGTTCGTCGGCGTCATCAAGGCCATCCGCCCCCGCCAGTGGGTCAAGAACCTGCTCGTGCTGCTCGCCCCGATCGCGGCGCTCGGCGGCAACGTGGAATACGACTACAAAGAGGTCGCGGTCAAGATCCTGATCGCGTTCGCCGCGTTCTCACTGGCGGCCTCCTGCATCTACCTGGTGAACGACTCGCGTGACGTCGAGGCCGACCGTCAGCATCCGACCAAACGGTTCCGCCCGATCGCCGCCGGCGTGGTCCCCGAATCGCTGGCGTACGCGTTGGCCGTCGTGCTGGGCGTCGGTGCGCTCGCGCTCTCTCTGCTGGCCTCGGTGAATCTGCTCATCGTGATCGGCGTGTACATCGCTATGCAGCTCGCATACTGCTTCGGGCTCAAACATCAAGCGGTGCTGGATATTTGCATCGTGTCGTCGGCATACTTGATTCGGGCGATCGCCGGTGGCGCGGCGGCGGGCATCCCGCTGTCGCAGTGGTTCCTGCTGGTGATGACCTTCGGCTCGCTGTTCATGGTGGCCGGAAAGCGTTATGCCGAACTGCAACTCGCTGAGCGCACCGGTGCCAAGATCCGCAAGTCACTGGAGAGCTATACCGCCTCCTACCTCCGGTTCGTCTGGACGGTCGCGGCCACCGCGATGGTGGTCTGCTACAGCCTGTGGGCCTTCGAGCGAGACGGCGCCAATGCGTCGTGGTATGCGGTCACGATCATTCCCATCACCATCGCGATCCTGCGGTACGCCGTCGACGTCGACGGTGGACTGGCCGGTGAACCCGAGGACATCGCGCTGAAGGATCGGGTGCTGCAGCTGCTGCTGCTGGCGTGGATCGGGACCATCGGTGCAGCGATCGCCTTCAGTTGACGGACTGACTCCCGAATCCAACCCGGCCGAGGCCGGGCCGCTGAAATTGCCGTGGGCGCCGGCATTTCCGTTGCGTCCGCTGGCGCGCGTGACCCTGTGGCTCAGCGTTGTCGTGGTCGCCTGGTTGTGGGCCTGGGGGGCCTGGCAACGGCGCTGGATCGCTGACGACGGTTTGATCGTGCTGCGCACGGTGCGCAATCTTCTGGCCGGCAACGGGCCGGTGTTCAATGCCGGTGAGCGGGTGGAGTCCAACACCTCAACGCTGTGGACCTTCCTGAACTATTTCGGGGCACTCGTCGGCGGCCCGGTGCGCCTGGAGTACGTCGCGCTCGCGCTGGCGCTGGGCTTGTCCGTAGCCGGAGTGGTGCTCGTGATGATCGGCACCGCAAGGCTATTCGCGCCCCGACTGCAAGGACGCCCGGCGCTGCTGCTGCCCGCGGGCGCGCTGGTCTACATCGCAATCCCACCCGCGCGTGACTTCGCCACCTCGGGCCTGGAGAACGGCCTCGTGCTCGCCTGGCTGGGCCTGCTGTGGTGGATGATGGTGGCCTGGTCGCAAGCGCCCCGACTTGACCGCACCGGCCCGGTCTTCACCGCGGCGCTGGCCTTCGTCGCCGGCCTGAGTGTGCTGGTGCGTCCCGAACTAGCCCTGGTTGGCGGGCTGGCCCTGGTGATGATGCTCGTCGCGACCCGCGGCTGGCGGGCCCGGCTCCTCATCGTGGTCGCCGGCGGCCTGTTCCCGGTGGGCTACCAGATCTTCCGGATGGGTTATTACGGGCTGCTCTTTCCACAGACCGCGCTGGCCAAGGATGCCTCCGGCGACAAGTGGGCGCAGGGCCTGATCTACCTGGCCAACTTCGACAAGCCCTACGCGCTGTGGCTGGCCGCGCTGTTGGTGATCGCGCTCGCCGCGGTCGTGGTGGCCGCCCGCGACACCCGGGGCCCGCAGGCCTCCCACGCCACCGGCCGGTGGGCCCGCCGAGTCCAAAGCCCGACTGCCGTCGTCATTTTCATGCTCGTCAGTGGTCTGATTCAGGGTCTGTACTGGATTCGGCAGGGCGGCGATTTCATGCACGGTCGGGTCTTGCTGACGCCGGTGTTCTGCTTGCTGACTCCGATCGCGGTGATTCCCGTCGTGCTTCCCGACTCGGTCAGCTCGGCGCGAGACCGCGGCGTCGTTCTCGCGGGCGCGAGCGCTGCGCTCTGGCTGGGGATCGTCGGCTGGTCGCTGTGGGCGGCGAACTCACCGGGCATGGGTCCGGACGCCACCCGGGTCACGTATTCGGGCATCGTCGACGAACGCCGGTTCTACTCCCAGGCCACCGGGCACGCGCATCCGCTGACCGCCGCCGACTACCTGGACTATCCGCGGATGCGCGCGGTCCTGACCGCGATCAACAACACGCCCGACGGCGCGCTACTGCTGCCGTCAGGCAACTATGACCAGTGGGATGTGGTCCCCGCCTACCCGCCGCCACCACCACCGCCCGGCGTGTCGATGGACACCTGGCGTCGCCAAATAGCCCCTCACACAGTGTTTTTCACCAACCTTGGGATGCTCGGCATGAATGTCGGGCTGGACGTCAGGGTGATCGACCAGATCGGGCTGGCGAACCCGATAGCGGCGCACACCGCGCGCCTGAAAGACGGCCGCATCGGCCATGACAAGAACCTGTTCCCGGATTGGGCCGTTGCCGAGGGCCCCTGGCTCAAGGAACATCCCTACGTCCCGCCTTATCTCGACGAGGGCTGGATAACAGAGGCCGGCGTCGCACTGGGCTGCCCGGAGACCGAGGCGATGCTGAACTCCATCCGGGCGCCGCTGGGTATCCGGCGGTTCGTGTCAAACGTGATGCATGCGTTGGAATTCACCCGTTATCGCATCGATCGGGTGCCTCAGTACGAGCTGCTGCGCTGCAATCTGCCCGAGCCGCCGCTGAAGGGCACGCCGTACACCGGCCTGCCGGCGACAGGCCCCTAGCGCAACTGACGAGGGCGTCAGTTGTTGATGTGGGGCCACTGTGAGCCGAGTGCAACCTGTTGTGCGTGGAGCGAAAGTTCTTGGAGCTCAGGTAAACTGTGGTCGATATCTCACCGCAGTGGGGTTTGGTGCAGCAGGTTTCCTGATTCCGGGGCCGACCCGGTAGCTTAGTTTGCCAGCCGGGCTCTAACCGGTAACGCTGCGGTCAGATCGCGGCGATACACAGTCCAGTGTGACAACGCTTGGCCTACCACCGTCAAAGTCGACAGCGGTTGCGCCACGTGAGTGAACGAATGATGAGTTGAGCAACCGATGGTTCGTGCTGTGAGAGCCTCCCTCACCGCCGTCCTGCTGCTCGCCGCGCTGGCGACAGTCTCAGGCGTGATGCCGAAGGCGCATGCCTTTTCGCGGGACGGTCTTCCGGTGGAGTACCTCGACGTGTACTCGCCATCGATGAGCCGCAATATCCGCGTCCAGTTCCAGGGCGCCGGAGCCGCTGGGCCGGCGACATCGGGCCCGAGCTCGAAAGCGGTCTATCTGCTCGACGGTCTGCGTGCCCAGGACGACTACAGCGGCTGGGATATCAACACGCCGGCATTCGAGTGGTTCTACGACACGGGCGTCTCGGTGGTGATGCCCGTCGGCGGCCAGTCCAGCTTCTACAGCGACTGGTACTCGCCGTCGAGTTTCAACAAGCAGCCCTACACCTACAAGTGGGAGACATTCCTCACCAGTGAGCTGCCGCAGTGGCTGGCCGCCAACAGGCAGGTTTCGCAAACCGGCAACGGTGTGGTCGGCCTGTCGATGTCGGGTGGCGCCGCGCTGATCTTGTCGGCCTATCACCCGCAGCAGTTCATCTACGCGGCCTCGCTGTCGGGATTCCTGAATCCCTCGTCCCTGCTCATGCAGCAGGCCATCCGGGTGGCCATGCTCGACGCCGGCGGCTACAACGTCGACAACATGTGGGGCGCACCGTGGGATCCCGCGTGGAAGCGCAACGACCCGCTGGTGCAGGCCGCCACCATCGCCCGCAACGGCACCCGGCTGTGGATCTACTGCGCGCCCGGCGGGCAGACCGCTCTGGACACGGGCGCCGACCCGGGCCAGGCATTGAGTGCCAGCAGCCTGGAGTCGATGGCGATGGCGAGCAACAAGGCTTTCCAGGCTGCCTACACCGCGGCCGGAGGCACGTCGGCGACGTTCGATTTTCCACCGTCCGGCAACCACTCGTGGCCGTACTGGGGAGCCCAGCTGGCGGCACTAAAACCCGACCTCATCGCCACGATCAACCGGTGAGAAGGCGGTCACGATGACATCTGTAGAAGAGGAACGATCAGGCCACATGTGGTTGACTACCAGGGCACGGCTGCCCTTGATCGCATGCGGTGCGGCACCCAAAAAAGGATGGAAATAAATGAAGTTCGTTGAGAAGTTGCGTGGCGTTTGGCTGCGCCGGCTGACGGTCGCTACCGCGGCCGCCGCTGTGCTGCCCGGCCTGATCGGCGTCGTCGGCGGCTCCGCAACGGCGGGAGCATTCTCCAAGCCCGGCCTGCCGGTCGAGTACCTCGAAGTGCCGTCTGCAGGCATGGGACGCGACATCAAGATCCAGTTCCAGAGTGGTGGGCCCAACTCTCCGGCGGTCTACCTGCTCGACGGTCTGCGGGCCCAGGATGACTTCAACGGCTGGGACATCAACACCCCGGCGTTCGAGTGGTACTACCAGTCCGGCCTGTCGGTGATCATGCCGGTCGGTGGCCAGTCCAGCTTCTACTCCGACTGGTACAAGCCGGCGTGCGGCAAGAACGGCTGCTCCACCTACAAGTGGGAGACGTTCCTGACCCAGGAGCTGCCGGCGTATCTGGCCGCCAACAAGGAGGTCAAGCCGACCGGTAGCGCGGCTGTCGGTCTGTCGATGGCCGGGTCGGCCGCGCTGACGCTGGCGATCTACCACCCCGAGCAGTTCCCCTACGCCGCGTCGCTGTCGGGCTTCCTGAACCTGTCCGAGGGCTGGTGGCCGATGCTGGTCAACATGTCGATGGGCGACGCCGGCGGCTACAAGGCCAACGACATGTGGGGTCCGACCGAAGACCCGAACAGCGCCTGGAAGCGCAACGACCCGATGGTGCAGATGCAGACGCTGATCAACAACAACACCCGCATCTGGATCTACTGCGGCGACGGTAAGCCGTCCGATCTGGACGCCGGCACCAGCTCCGGCAACCTGTTCAACGCGAAGTTCCTGGAGAGCTTCACGCTGCGGACCAACAAGACGTTCCGCGACACCTACCTGGCCAAGGGCGGCACCAACGGGGTCTTCAACTTCCCGGCCAACGGCACCCACCAGTGGAACTACTGGGGCCAGCAGTTGCAGCAGATGAAGCCCGACATCCAGCGCGTACTCGGCGCCACGCCGACCGCCTGATCGGCGCGTACGTCAGTAGTCGACTGAGCCCAACGGCGGCGACCTTCGGGTCGTCGCCGTTGGCGTATCCGGACCATCGCCAGTAAGCGGTGTGATTCACTACGGTTGCAGGTGGGCGGGGCTACGTACGTAAACGAGTCGACTTGAGGTGACCATGATGAGTGTGTCGGGCCTGTTCCGGGGAGTCTGTGCCGCAGTTCTGGCGCTCAGTCTGTGGGGTGCGACGGCGCCGGTTTCTCATGCCGCCGACGTGGAGTACTTGATGGTGCCCTCTGGTGCGATGGGCCGCGACATCCCGGTGGCGTTCATGGGCGGTGGCCCGCATGCGGTGGTGCTGCTGGACGCGTTCAATGCCGGCGATCCGGTGAGCAACTGGGTGACCGCGGGTAATGCGTTCAACACCCTCGCCGGTAAGGGCATCTCGGTGGTCGCACCCGCCAGCGGCGCGTTCACCCTCTACACCAACTGGGAAGCCGACGGCACCCGGCAGTGGGAGACCTTCTTATCCGATGAGCTGCCCAACTGGCTGGCGGCCAACAAGGGCCTGGCACCGGGCGGGCACGCGATCGTCGGCGCCGCTCAGGGCGGCACCGGCGCCTTGATGGAGGCGACGTTCCACCCCGACCGCTACCGCTACGCGGGGTCGATGTCGGGCTTTTTGACCCCGTCGAACACCTTCCTCAATGGCGCGATCACGGCCGGTATGAACGAGTTCGGCGGGGTGAACACCCAGGCGATGTGGGGGGCCGCGCAGCTGGGCCGGTGGAAGTGGCACGACCCCGACGTGCACGCCCAGCTGCTGGTCGACAACAACACCCGGCTGTGGATCTTCAGCCCCCAGACGCTGACCTGCAGTGACGTGCCGGCCATGATCGGCTACTGCGATCAGGCCCAGGGCAGCAACCGCACCTTCTACGCCCACTACCGTTCACTGGGCGGCCGCAACGGCCACTTCGACTTTCCGGCCGGCGGTAACCACGACTGGGGCAACTGGTCGGCTCAGCTGGCGGCGATGTCGAACGACGTTGCGGCAGCCATCAAATAGGTCACAACTGCGGACGAACTGTTAACTATCCGCAATCCTTTGGAGCTCTAAGGGCCGTACGGCCAGCCGGTACCGTGGAGACGTGCAGCGCTCGTTCGTGATCGGCCTCCTGGCCTCTACGGCCTGGCTGATGGCGGCCTGCAGTTCCGGCGAGGACCTGGTGACCACCGCCCCGCCGGCCCAGACCCACGGCGCCGTGCACGGCCAGGGCGCAGTGCTGGGCCCCGATGTCGACCTGCAGTCCACCAATCTCAACGTCACGCCGGCGCAGCGCGCGTTCCTCGACGCGCTCTCCGCCGCGGGCGTGCACCCGTCGAGCGAGCTGGAAGCATTGAGCATCGGCTCCCACGTCTGCCAGGCCCACGCGGCCGGTCAAAGCGATCAGGCAGTCTGGGACTACATCACGCCCATGGTGCGCAGCGACGTCAGCGATTCGGGTACGCCGGCATCGCCGCACACCGCCCCAGAGCCGCAGGTGACCCAGGCCACCGCCGACTACATCCGGATCGCTACCCAGCGGCTCTGCTGACAGGAAGACAACGCCCCTTTCCATGGCTCGAAACTCCCGGACCATTGCCCGGCGTCGACGTCACCGCATCCTCGGCCTGATCGCCGCCGGTGCGATGGCCGTCGTCGTCGCTCTCGTCGTCGCCATCATCGTCATCGTCGTGCGGCGCCCGGAATCGCCGCCGTCGGCCGTGCCGCCGACCGCGCTCCCGCCGACCAGTTCACCCGGGGCCGCCAAACCACGGCCGGAGTTCCAGGACGCCAGCTGCCCGGACGTCATGACCGTCGTCGTTCCCGGCACCTGGGAATCGTGGCCGACCGACGACCCGCTGAACCCGACCCAGTTCCCGCTCTCGCTGCTCGGCAATGTCTCCCGGCCGCTCTCCGCCCAGTTCGGCCGAGACCGGCTGGAGGTCTACACCGTCCCCTACACCGCGCAGTTCCATAACCCGCTGTCGTCGGACAAGCAGATGTCGTACAACGACAGCCGCGCCGAGGGCACCCGGGGTGCGGTCCAGGCGATGACCGACATGAACAACCGCTGCCCGCTGACCAGCTATGTCCTGATCGGCTTCTCGCAGGGCGCGGTGATTGCCGGTGACATCGCCAGCGACATCGGCAATGGGCGCGGTCCGGTCGACGAGGATCTGGTCCTCGGCGTGACGCTGATCGCCGACGGCCGCCGCCAGACCGGCGTCGGGCAGGAAATCGGCCCGAACCCGCCCGGCCAGGGGGCCGAGATCACGCTGCACGAGCTGCCGGCGCTGTCCGCGATAGGCCTGACGATGACCGGCGAGCGCCCCGGTGGATTCGGTGCGCTGAACAACCGCACCAACGAGATTTGTGCGGCCGGTGACCTGATCTGCGCGGCACCGCAGGAAGCGTTCAACATCACCAACCTGCCGAGCACGCTGGACGTGCTGGCCGGCGGCGCCGGACAACCGGTGCACGCGTTGTACAACACCCCGCAGTTCTGGAACCTCGACGGCCAAACCTCCACGCAGTGGACGCTGAACTGGGCGCAGAACCTCATCGAGAACGCGCCGCACCCGAAACATGGCTGACGTGGACGCGCCGGTGGTCATGATTTGGCCGCTGCCGCTACTACGCCTAACATTAAGAAGAAAATAAGAGCTGCACGCGCCGATGGCGCCCCGGTCATCTTCGTCCCAGTCAGGGCGAAGATGGCTCTGTACGATCTGGAGGTTTGGGGCCCGCGACGCAGGGCGACCGGTGGCGCGATGTCATGCGCGGCCGCCGCAGGGCCCGACACAGATGTGTTCTGACAGGAGATTGGTATGCCGTTCCACAATCCGTTCATCAAGAACGGCCTGATCACCTTCCCCGAGGGCGCCAGCGTGGTCAAACACGTGGAGCGCTGGGCCAAGGTCCGCGGTGACAAGATCGCCTACCGCTTCCTGGACTTCTCCGTCGAGCGCGACGGTGTCGTCCGTGAACTCACCTGGGCCGACTTCGGGGCCCGCAACCGCGCCGTCGCCGCCCGGCTGCAGCAGGTCACCCAGCCCGGGGACCGGGTCGCCATCCTGTGCCCGCAGAACCTCAACTACCTCGTCGCCTTCTTCGGCACCATGTACTCGGGCCGTATCGCTGTCCCGCTGTTCGACCCCTCGGAGCCCGGGCACGTCGGCCGGTTGCACGCGGTGTTGGACGACTGCGGCGCATCCGCGATCTTGACCACCACCGATGCTGCCGAAGGTGTCCGCAAGTTCTTCCGCAGCCGCCCCGCCAAGGAGCGGCCCCGCGTGATCGCGGTGGATGCGATTCCCGACGAGGTCGGGGCCACCTGGGAGCCTTTCAACGCCGTCGACGAGAGCACCATCGCCTACCTGCAGTACACCTCCGGCTCCACCAGGATCCCCAGCGGTGTGCAGATCACCCACCTGAACCTGGCCACCAACGTGGTGCAGGTGATCGAGGCACTCGAGGGTGAGGAAGGCGACCGGGGCGTTTCCTGGCTCCCGTTCTTCCACGACATGGGCCTGGTCACCGCACTGCTGCCGGCGATGATCGGTCACTACTTCACGTTCATGACCCCCGCGGCGTTCGTCCGCAGGCCCGGCCGCTGGATCCGTGAGCTGGCCTACCGGGAGGGCGACACCGGAGGCACCATCTCGGTTGCCCCGAATTTCGCGTTCGACCACGCCGCTGCGCGCGGGGTGCCCAAAGACGACGAAGAGCCGTTGGATCTGTCCAAGGTCAAGGCCATCCTCAACGGCAGCGAGCCGATCTCGGCCGCCACCGTGCAGCGGTTCAACGATGCGTTCAGCCCGTTCGGCTTCCAGCCCAAGGCCATCAAGCCGTCCTACGGCCTGGCCGAGGCGACCCTGTTCGTGTCGACCACACCGTCGGCCGAAGAGCCGAAGATCGTCTCCGTCGACCGCGACCAGCTCAACAGCGGCGCGTTCGTCGTCGTGCCCGATGATTCGCCGACGGCGGTGGCGCAGGCCTCGGCGGGCAAGGTCGGCGTCGCCGAATGGGCGGTGATCGTCGACAACGACACCGCCACCGAGCTGCCCGACGGCCAGATCGGCGAGATCTGGATCAGCGGCCAGAACATGGGCACCGGCTACTGGAACAAGCCCGACGAGACCGTCGCGACGTTCCAGAACATCCTCAAGTCGCGGACCAGCCCGTCGCATGCCGAGGGTGCCGCCGATGAGGCGACCTGGGTGCGCACCGGCGACCTCGGCGCGTTCCACGACGGCGAGCTCTACATCACCGGCCGGGTCAAGGACCTGGTGATCATCGACGGCCGCAACCACTACCCGCAGGACCTGGAGTACTCGGCGCAGGAGTCCACCAAGGCCGTGCGCACCGGTTTCGTTGCGGCGTTCTCGGTGCCCGCCAACCAGCTGCCCGACGAAGTGTTCGACAACGCGCATGCCGGACTCAAGCGCGACGCCAACGACAGCTCCGAGCAGCTGGTCATCGTCGCCGAGCGTGCGCCGGGTTCGCACAAGATGGAGCTGGGGCCGATCTCCGACGACATCCGCGCGGCCATCGCCGTTCGCCACGGTGTGACGGTGCGCGACGTGCTGCTCACGCCGGCGGGGGCCATCCCGCGAACCTCGAGCGGCAAGATCGGTCGCCGAGCCTGCCGGTCGGCCTATCTGGACGGCACCCTGCGCAGCGGGAAGGTGGCCAATGCCTTCCCCGATGAATCGGAATGACGACCGAAGCAAGTTCTCAAGCGACGAAGGGGTGGCCGCCCCTTCGCACGATGTGAGGCCTCATGTCTGAATCAGAAACGCCCGAACCGCCCGACACCCCAGACGTTCCCCCTCGCACCGACATGACGGTGCAGGAGATGCGCGAATGGCTGCGCAACTGGGTGGCCAACGCGACCGGGCAGGGTCCCGACGCCATCGACGAGTCCACACCGATGGTCGAGCTGGGCCTGTCCTCTCGAGACGCGGTCGCGATGGCCAGCGATATCGAGGACCTGACCGGCGTCACGCTCACTGCGACGGTAGCCTTCCGCCACCCCACCATCGAGTCGCTGGCCACGGTGATCATCGAGGGTGAACCGGAGGTCGAATTCGACGGCGACAGCGAAGACTGGTCGCGCGCCGAGGGCGTCGAAGACATTGCGATCGTAGGTGTTTCGACCCGGTTCCCGGGTGACATGAACACCCCCGACGAGATGTGGGCGGCCCTGTTGGAGGGCCGCAGCGGCATCTCGGATCTGCCGGAGGGCCGCTGGTCGGAGTTCCTCGCCGAACCGCGGATCGCCGAGCGGGTCGCCAAGGCCGCGACCCGCGGCGGCTACCTGTCCGACATCAAGGGCTTCGACGCCGAGTTCTTCGCGCTGTCGAAGATGGAAGCCGACAACATGGATCCGCAGCAGCGGATGGCGCTGGAGCTCACCTGGGAGGCGTTGGAGAACGCCCGCATCCCGGCGTCGAGCCTGCGCGGCGCCGATGTCGCGGTGTACATCGGCGCGTCGAACAACGACTACCAGTTCCTGGCGGTGGCCGATCCGACGACCGCGCACCCCTACGCGATCACCGGCACGACGAGCTCGATCATCGCCAACCGGGTGTCCTACTTCTACGACTTCCGGGGTCCGTCGGTCGCCGTCGACACCGCCTGCTCGAGCTCGTTGGTCGCCGCGCATCACGGTGTGCAGGCACTGCGCTCGGGAGAGGCGGACGTCGCCGTCGTCGGCGGCGTCAACGCGATGATCACCCCGCTGGTCACGATCGGTTTCGACGAGGTCGGCGGTGTGCTCGCGCCGGATGGCCTGATCAAGTCGTTTTCGTCTGACGCCAACGGATATTCGCGCTCCGAGGGCGGCGGCATGCTGGTGCTCAAGCGCCTGAGTGACGCCCGCCGCGACGGCGACGAGATCCTCGCTGTCATCGCCGGTAGCGCGATCAACCACGACGGGCGCTCGAACGGCATGCTCGCGCCGAACCCCGATGCGCAGGAAGACGTGCTGCGCAAGGCTTACAAGAACGCCGGAATCAATCCGCGCACAGTCGATTACATCGAGGCGCACGGCACCGGCACCATCCTCGGCGACCCGATCGAGGCCGACGCGCTCGGCCGGGTGATCGGCCGGGGCCGTGCCGCCGACCGGCCTGCGCTGCTGGGCGCGGTGAAATCCAATGTGGGACACCTGGAGTCGGCCGCCGGCGCAGCCAGTCTGGCGAAGGTGGCTTTGTCGCTGAGCCGTGACAAGGTTCCGCCGTCGATCAACTACGCCGGGCCCAACCCCTACATCGACTTCGACGACATTCACCTGCGGGTGGCCGCCAAGGTCACCGACTGGCCCCGCTACAGCGGCCATGCGATCGCCGGGGTGTCCGGGTTCGGCTTCGGCGGCGCGAACGCCCACCTGGTGTTGCGCGAGGTGCTGCCCTCGGATCTGGCACCGCCGGTGACGGACTCCGAGCCGGTCGGGGAGAAGGCCGCGTCCGACCCCAACGCCGGCTATGTCGGCGGGGTTCGGATGGATGAGTACGGCGAATTCGTCGATGAGCCGCTTGCGCGAAGAGCATCGGACAGCGACGACGACGGTGACGACGAGTACGCGGCGTCGGCCAACGCGTTCGCCGAGGACGCCGAGCCGGACCTGCCCGGCCTGACCGACGAGGCGCTGGAACTGATCGAGGCTGCCCGCGTTGAGTGGGAGTCGGCCGAGAAGCCTGTTCCCGTTGTGCCGCTGGCAGTTTCGGGGTTCCTCACCTCACGTAAGCGGACCACTGCCGCCGAACTGGCCGACTGGGTGGACAGCCCGGAAGGCCGGGCGACCTCGCTGGAGGCGATCGGACGCTCGCTGTCGCGGCGCAACCACGGCCGCTCGCGCGCCATCGTGCTGGCCCACGACCACGACGAGGCGGTCAAGGGTCTGCGCGCGATCGCCGACGGCAAGCAGAGCCCGCTGGTGTACAGCGCGGACGGGCCGGTGACCAACGGACCGGTGTGGGTGCTGGCCGGATTCGGTGCGCAGCACCGCAAGATGGGCAAGAGCCTGTACCTGCGCGATCCGGTGTTCGCCGAATGGATCAACAAGGTAGACGCGCACATCCAGGACGAGCGCGGCTACTCGGTTGTCGAGCTGATCCTCGACGATGCGATCGACTACACCAACGAGACCTGCGAATACCCCATCGAAGTGGTCCAGACGGTGATCTTCGCCCTCCAGATCGCACTCGGTGAACTGCTCAAGCACCACGGCGCGAAACCCGCCGCCGTGGTTGGCCAGTCACTCGGAGAGGCGGCTGCCGCGTACTTCGCCGGGGGTCTGTCGCTGGCCGACGCCACCCGCGCCATCTGCTCCCGCGCGCACCTCATGGGTGAGGGCGAGGCGATGCTGTTCGGTGAGTACATCCGTCTGATGGCGCTGGTGGAGTACTCCGCCGAAGAGATCAAGACCGTGTTCTCCGACTTCCCGGGTCTCGAGGTGTGCGTGTACGCCGCCCCGACCCAGACCGTCATCGGCGGTCCGCCCGAGCAGGTCGACGCGATCATCGCCCGCGCCGAATCCGAGGGCAAGTTCGCCCGTAAGTTGCAGACCAAGGGCGCCAGCCACACCCAGCAGATGGACCCGCTGCTGGGCGAGCTCGCCGCCGAGTTGCAGGGCATCGAGCCGCACCCGCTGCACACCGGTTACTTCTCGACGGTGCACGAGGGCAGCTACATCCGCCCTGGCGGCGAGCCGATCCACGATGTCGAGTACTGGAAGAAGGGACTGCGCCACAGCGTCTACTTCACCCACGGCATCCGCAATGCAGTCGACAACGGCTACACCACCTTCCTGGAACTGGCGCCGAATCCGGTGGCGCTCATGCAGGTTGGGCTCACCACGGCCTCGGCTGGCCTGCACGACGGGCAGCTGATCGCCACGTTGGCCCGCAAGCAGGACGAGGTGGAGTCCATGGTCGCGGCCATGGCCCAGCTCTACGTCTATGGCCACGATCTCGATCTGCGCACCCTCTTCGAGCCCGGCGACTTCGCTCACATCCCGCCGACCCGGTTCAAGCGCAAGCCGCACTGGCTGGACGCGCAGTTCACCGGTGACAGCTCGGTGATGATGCCGGGTAACCACGTGGCCACCCCTGACGGCCGTCACGTCTGGGAGTACTCGCCCAAGGGCCAGACCGACCTGGCCGCACTGGTGAAATCCGCTGCGGTGCAGGTTCTTCCCGACGCGAAGCTGACGGCATCCGAACAGCGCGCGGTCGTCGGCGACGGTGCCCGGCTGGTGACGACGCTGACCCGTCATCCCGGCGGTGCCTCCGTGCAGGTGCATGCGCGGATCGACGAGTCGTTCACGCTGGTCTACGACGCCGTCGTCACCCGCGGCGGTGCGGCGTCGGCGCTGCCGTCCGCAGTGGCGACGGGTGTCGCCGTAAGCGCACCTGCGGTGGCGGCCGTGGAAGAGGCCGACGACGCAGATATCTTGTCCGACAACCTGACTGCGGGTGCCGGCCTTGCTGCCGGGTTTGCCAAGTGGTCACCCGACACCGGTGAAACCGTGCATGACCGGCTCGCGGCGATCGTCGGCGGGGCGATGGGCTATGAGCCCGAGGATCTGCCGTGGGAGGTGCCGCTGATCGAGTTGGGCCTGGATTCGCTGATGGCGGTTCGCATCAAGAACCGCGTCGAGTACGACTTCGACCTGCCGCCGATCCAGCTGACCGCGGTGCGCGACGCCAATCTGTACGCCGTCGAAAAGCTGATCCAGTACGCGATCGAGCATCGCGACGAGGTCGAGGAGCTTGCCGAGACGCAGAAGGGCAAGACGGCCGAAGAGATTGCCGCCGAACAAGCTGAACTGATGGGCGGGGCCAGCACGGTCGCCGAACTCGAGGCGAAGCTCGCCGAAGCGGGCCACCCGATCGCGACCGAATCCGAGCCGACGATCCCACCGCCGCCAACAGATCCCGCGGGACCTGGGCCCAAGGCGAGCGAAGCGACGAAGTCCACGGCGGCAGCCGCGGCAGCCAAGGTGCTGACCCAGGAGGCCGTCGCCGAGGCACTCGGTGCCGACGTGCCGCCGCGTGACGCCGCCGAACGCGTGACGTTCGCGACGTGGGCGATCGTCACCGGCAAGTCGCCGGGCGGGATCTTCAACGAGCTGCCCGCGCTCGACGACGCGGCGGCCACGAAGATGGCCGACCGGCTGTCGGAGCGTGCCGAAGGTGTCATCAGCGTCGATGAGGTCAAGTCCGCCAAGACGATCGAGCAGTTGTCCACCATCGTTCGCGCCCAACTCGAAGAGGGCGTGGTCGACGGGTTCGTGCGCATTCTGCGTGCTCCGCAAGAGGGCAGCACGAAGACCCCGGTCTTCGTCTTCCATCCGGCCGGCGGATCGACGGTGGTCTACGAGCCGCTGATGAAGCGCCTGCCCGCCGACACCCCGATCTACGGGCTGGAGCGGGTCGAGGGATCGATCGAGGAGCGCGCTGCCGAATACGTGCCGAAGCTGATGGAAATCCATGGCACGGGCCCCTACATCCTCACCGGCTGGTCGCTGGGCGGGGCGCTGGCGTACGCCTGTGCGGTCGGGCTCAAGCGCAACGGCTGCGATGTCCGTTTCGTCGGGCTGATCGACACCGTGCGTGCCGGCGAGGAGGTGCCGCAGACCAAGGAGGAGATCCGTGCCCGCTGGGATCGCTACGCCTTGTTCGCCTCGCGCACGTTCAACGTCGAGATCCCCGAGATCCCTTACGAGCAGCTCGAAGAGCTCGACGACGAAGGCCAGGTCAAGTTCGTCCTGGACGCGGTCAAGGAGGCCGGAGTCGACATCCCGGGCGGCATCATCGAGCACCAGCGCACGTCGTATCTGGACAACCGGGCGCTGGACACCGCGAACATCGAGCCCTATGACGGACACGTCGTGCTGTACATGGCCGAGCGCTACCACGATGACGCGATCATGTTCGAGCCGCGCTACGCCGTTCGCCAACCCGACGGCGGCTGGGGACAATTCGTCGCCGACCTGGAGGTTGTGCCGATCGGCGGTGAGCACATCCAAGCGATCGACGAACCGTACATCGCCAAGGTTGGCGCCCACATGAGCGAGGCGATCAACCGTATCGACGCCGAGGAGAAGCAAGACCAGTGACCACTGAGAGTGCTCCCACCCACGCCCCGGTCACGACGGCCGAGAAGCTCGCCGAGCTCCGCGAAAAGCTGGAGCTGGCCAAGGAACCGGGCGGTGCGGCGGTCGCGGCGAAGCGCGACAAACGCGGTATCCCGAGTCCTCGGGCGCGCATCAACGCCTTGCTGGATCCGGGCAGCTTCCTGGAGATCGGCGCACTGGCCCGCACGCCGGGCGACCCGAACGCCCTGTTCGGCGACGGTGTGGTCACCGGGCACGGCACGATCAACGGCCGTCCCGTCGGTGTGTTCAGCCATGACTACACCGTCTTCGGCGGGTCGGTGGGAGAGATGTTCGGCCGCAAGGTTTCCCGGCTGATGGAGTGGGTGGCCATGGTCGGCTGCCCGATCATCGGTATCAACGACTCCGGCGGCGCCCGCATCCAGGACCTGGCCACCTCGCTGGCCTGGTACGCCGAGCTGGGCCGCAGGCACGAGCTGCTGAGCGGCCTGGTGCCGCAGGTCTCGATCATCCTGGGCAAGTGCGCAGGTGGTGCGGTGTACTCGCCGATTCAGACCGATCTCATCGTGGCTGTGCGCGACCAGGGCTACATGTTCGTCACCGGCCCGGACGTCATCAAGGACGTCACCGGTGAAGAGGTCACCCTCGACGAGCTGGGCGGCGCCGACGCGCAGGCCAAGTACGGCAATGTCCACCAGGTCGTCGAGTCCGAGCAGGCCGCGTTCGCCTACGTGCGGGACTACCTGGAGTTCCTGCCCGCCAACACCTTTGACGATCCGCCGATCATCAACCCCGGTCTCGAGCCCGAGATCACCCCGCACGACCTGGAACTCGACAGCATCGTCCCTGATGCCGACAACGTCGCCTACGACATGCACGAGATCCTGCTCCGCATCTTCGACGACGGCGATTTCCTCGACGTCGCCGCCCAGGCGGGCCAGGCCATCATCACCGGCTTCGCCCGTGTCGACGGCCACCCGGTCGGTGTGATCGCCAATCAGCCGATGCACATGTCGGGCGCCATCGACAACGAGGCATCCGACAAGGCCGCCCGGTTCGTCCGGTTCTGCGACTCGTTCAACACGCCGCTGGTCTTCGTCGTCGACACCCCGGGCTTCCTGCCCGGCGTGGAGCAGGAGAAGAACGGCATCATCAAGCGCGGCGGCCGGTTCCTCTATTCCGTCGTCGAGGCCGATGTGCCGAAGGTGACCATCACGATCCGCAAGTCCTACGGCGGCGCGTACGCGGTGATGGGCTCCAAGCAGCTGACCTCTGACTTCAACTTCTTGTGGCCGACCGCCCGGATCGCCGTCATCGGCGCCGAAGGTGCCGCGCAGTTGATCGTGAAGCGGTTCCCCGATCCCACCGCGCCGGAGGTGCAGGAGATCCGTCGGCAGTTCATCGAGGGCTACAACCGCGACATGGCGACCCCGTACGTGGCCGCCGAGCGCGGCTACGTCGATGCGGTCATCGAACCTCACGAGACCCGGTTGAAGCTGCGCAGCGCCATGCGGATTCTGCGGGACAAGCAGATCAGCCGGGTGCAGCGCAAGCATGGCTTGATCCCGATCTAGGCCGCCGGCGGGTTATCCCCAGGGTTTACTCACACCTGTGTAATTCAGCTCGCGGTCGCACTTTTGTCAAAGTTGACGAAACGTGGGCCGCTGACACCTTCGCCGAATTACCGTGGGGCGGTGACACCCATCGAGCTGGCCGCCACCGGCCAAGACGGCCGCCACGTCTACACCTGTCCACTGTGTGAGGCCATGTGCGGCTTGGAGATTCAGGTCTCCGATGGCCGTGTTGCCGGCATCCGGGGAAACCCCGACGACGTCTGGAGCCGTGGGCACCTGTGCCCGAAGGGCACATCGCTGGGTGCGATCCACTCCGATCCCGACCGGGTGCGGGTGCCGATGATCAAGGTCGACGGGCAGTGGCAGGAGGTCAGCTGGGACGCCGCGTTCCGGCGCTGCACCGAACTGCTGGCGCCGGTGATCGCCGAGCACGGCATCAGTGCGGTCACCTGCTACACCGGCAACCCGTTGGCCCACTCGTTCTCACTGGGCCGCTACACCGGCGTGCTGCTGGGCATGTCGGGTATCCCGGTCAGCTACTCGCCCGGCACCGTCGATCAGTGGCCCAAGAACCTCTCCTCGCACCTGATGTACGGCAACTGGTGGGGCTTCCCGGTACCCGACATCGAGCGCACCGACCTGCTCGTGGTGATGGGCGCCAACCCGGCGGCCTCGCAAGGCTCGCTGTTGGCGGCCCCGGACGTGATGGGCATCATCGGGCGCATCGACAAGGTGATCGTCATCGACCCGGTGCGCACCGCCACCGCCGCCAAGGCCGACGAGTGGCTGCCGATCACTCCGGGCACCGACGCCGCCCTGCTGCTGGCGGTCGTACACACGCTGTTCGACGAGGACCTGGTTCGGCTGGGCCGACTGGCCGAGCACATCGATGGTGTCGAGACGCTGCGGGAAGTTGCGCGGGACTGGCCACCCGAGCGGGTCGCGCCGGTCACCGGTATCGGCGCCGACCGCATCAAACAACTTGCCCGTCAACTCGCGAACACTGATAGAGCCGTGGTCTACGGCCGAATCGGGTTGTGCAATCAGGAGTTCGGCAGCCTGGCCAGCTGGCTGGTCGACGTCGTCAACATCCTCACCGGCCACTTCGACAACGAGGGCGGCGCGATGTTCCCCCGCCCGGCGGCGTGGACGGTCACCGCCCAGCCGCAACCCGGGCTGGAGGGCGGGTTGCCCGAGTTCGGCCGCTGGCAGACCCGGGTGCGCGGCGCCAAGGAGGTGCTCGGCCAGGTGCCGGTGTCGTGCCTGGCCGAGGAGATCGAGACCCCGGGGGAAGGGCAGATCCGAGCCTTGATCACGGTGGCGGGCAATCCGGTGCTGTCCACCCCGCAGGGACACCGCCTCGACGAGCTGCTGCCAGGGCTCGACGCGATGATCTCAGTTGACTTGTGGCTCAACGAAACAACGCGGCACGCCGACGTGATCCTGCCCGGGCTCTCGCCGCTGGAGCAGCCGCACCACGACGATCTGATCCTGATGTTCGCGATCAGGAGCATCGCCAACTACTCGAAACCGGTGTTCAGCCCGCCGGATCCGGATCGGCCCGAGGAATGGGAGATCCTGGTCCGGCTCACGGGGTTGTGCGCGGGGATGCCCGCCGAGGATGTCGATGTCGCCGCCATCGACGACGGCTTCTTCGACTACTTGTGTTTCACCCAGGGCTTGGACGGCGCGACCGTTAGAGGCCATTACACCAGTGGCGGCCCGGAACGAATCCTGGATCTGACGTTGCGCACCGGGCCATTCGGCGATCGGTACGGCGAGAACCCCGGCGGGCTGAGTCTCGCGAAACTCAAAGAGCAGCCCAACGGCATTGACTTCGGGCCGATGGTCGCCCAGGTGCCGGAGATCCTGAACACCACCGACAAGAAGATCCGGCTGGCGCCCGAGTACCTGCTCGACGACCTGCCGCGGCTGGCCCGCCGGCTGGACCGTGAGCCCGACGAGCTGGTGCTGGTCAGCCGGCGTCACCTGAGGTCGAATAATTCGTGGCTGCACAACGTTTCGGCGCTGATGAAGGGCCGCGACCGGTGCACGCTGCTCATGCATCCGCAGGACGCGGCCAGCCGCGGGGTGGCAGATGGCGACACCGTCACCGTGCGGTCCTCGGCCGGCCACATCGAAGTGCCGGTGGAGATGACCGAGGCGATCAAACCCGGGGTGGTGTCGATGCCGCACGGCTGGGGGCATGGCAAGCCCGGCACCCGGATGTCGGTGGCCAACAGCTCGCCCGGCGTCAACACCAATATCCTCTCGCCGCCGACATTCCTCGACGAGCCCTCGGGCAACGGTGCATTGAACGGCATTCCGGTGATCGTCGCCCCGGTGTTTCGTACACTCCGCGCATGAGCGATATCGACGTCGAATCGATCCGCGCCGCCGGAGCGGCCATCGGCGAGGCCATCAGCGTGTTCATGCTGAACCCGGACACCTTCGAGAAAAGCCTGGCGGCCGGCTACCCGGACCCGTTCGCCGCGTATTTCGCGGGCCGCGGCGGGGTGCTCGGAGACGTCACCGGTACCACCCTGAATGCGGTGTTCGCCGTCTTCGAACCGAACCTGGCCCGGTCGTGCTGGGAGAACGGCACCGCCGTGCACGGTGCATCGGAGAGCTGCCGGCTCTACTGGGAACAGATCGCGAACTTCGGGCGCAAGTACCTGACCGGTGCCGAGGGGCTGGACCGTCTTGCCGCGCTGGGCGAGAAGGTCATCGCCGCGGCACCCGAGCCCGGCCTGCCGCTCTACGCGGGCTGGCGGGCTATGCCGCTGGCCGACGACGGCCCGGCGCGGGCACTTCAAGTGATGATGGTGCTGCGCGAACTACGCGCGGCCGTGCACTTCAACGCCCTCACGATTTCGGGACTCAGTCCCGTCGAGGCGCACATCCTCAATCACGGAACGGATTACGCCGCGTTCATGGGGTGGCAGCCACCGTTCGACGACGCAGCGGGCAAAGCGGGTCTGTACGACGACGTCGAAGCCGTCACCAACCGGCGGATGGCGCAGATCTTCGAATCGGCGCTGACGCCCGCCGAGGCCGACGAACTGGCCCGCCTGAGTGTGGCGGCCCTGGATTCGTTGAAGGCGAGCGCGCCGCCGCCCGTCGGCAGCTGACTACGATTCCATCCGTGTTCTGGGAACGCCTTCCGCTGATCGGCGGGCCGCTGCGCGCCACCCGGGAGGAGGCCACCCGGATCGGCATCGCGGCAATCACCCGGGTCGCCGAACTCGTCGTCGAGCAGATCGATCTGACGGCATTGATTCGCGAACAGCTCGACATCGACGCGATCGTGACCGACGTCGACATCGAGGCCATCATCGCGCGCATCGACCTGATCGGGCTGGCCGACCAGATCATCGACGGGGTCGACTTGCCCGCGATCATCCGCGAGTCCACCGAGGGGGTCACCGCCGAGGTGATGACTGACGTTCGCACCCAGACCGCACGCGCCGACGACATGGTCTCCGGGTTCGTCGACCGGATGTTGGGGCGGGAGCCGGGAACCCGGGAATCCCCGTGACCCACGCGGGCATCGTGTCGAGGGGCTTGGCCGCACTCGTCGACATGCTGGTCGTGGTCGTCACGATGGGGGCGATCTATCTGGGCCTGGTGCTGACCACCCTGATCGTCAATCCGGCGGCGTTTCGCTTCCCCGCGCCGAACCTGATCTTCTCGACCACTGTGACGCTGGCCGTTTCGGTGCTGTATCTGACCGGATGCTGGACCGTTTCCGGACGGACGGTGGGCACCGTTCTGCTGGGGGTGCGGGTGGTGGACAAGCGGGGGAAATCGCTGCGGATTCCGATCGCGGCGCTGCGGGCCGTGGCCTGTGTGTTGTTCCCCGTCGGGCTGCTGTGGGTAGCGGTCGACCCGCAGCGACGGTCGGTACAGGACATTCTGCTGGGCAGCCGGGTGATTTACGACGGTCCAGGCGCGAACGTTCCGGTTCGGTGATCGTCACACTTGCCGCTTAAGATGCCCCAATGCCGTTAGCTGACGGCCAGGTTGTTGCTGGTTACACCATCCTGCGGACACTGGGGGCCGGAGGTATGGGTGAGGTTTACCTCGCCCAGCATCCCCGGCTGCCCCGCTATGACGCGCTCAAGGTGTTGGGATCGTCGGTTAGCTCTGACGAGGAGTACCGGCAGCGGTTCATCCTCGAGGCCGACATGGTGGCCACGCTGTCGAACCCGCACATCGTGACGATCTACGACCGCGGTGAGTTCGAGGACAAACTGTGGATCGCGATGGAGTACGTCGACGGCACCGACGCCTCCCGCCTGCTCGCCGAGCGCTATCCCTACGGAATGCCGCCCGACGAGGTCGTGCGCATCATCACCGGGATCGCCGAGGCGCTCGATTACGCGCACAGCCACGGACTGCTGCACCGCGACGTCAAGCCGGCGAACATCCTGCTGGGTGTGCCCGGCAGCGGCGATCGGCGAGTCATGCTGGCCGACTTCGGCATCGCCCGCTGGATGGGCCAGGCGAGTCAGCTCACCGGCACGAACATGACGGTCGGCACGGTCGCCTATTCCGCGCCGGAGCAGCTCAAGGGTGAGGACATCGACGGACACGCCGATCAGTACGCGCTGGCCGCCACCGCCTATCACCTGCTGACCGGTATGCCGCCGTTCACACACACCAATCCGGCGATCGTGATCAGCCAGTGCCTGAGTTCCGAGCCTCCCGCGATCGGCGCCAAGCGACCCGAATTAGCTTGTCTGAGCCCTGTTTTCGCCAAAGCGCTGGCCAAGGATCCGGGCCAGCGCTACAAGCACTGCACCGACTTCGCGCGGGCATTGCGCCAGGGCCTCGGCACCGCCGAACGGGACTTCCACGCGACCGACGTGACGAGCTCGGCTCTCGCGTCTGGGTCTCCGAAGGCGCAGGGACGGGCCCGGCATGCCAAACCGGAAGCGCCGGCGTCGCGCCGTCGGCTGAAGATCCCGGCGATCCTCGGTGCCGTCGTGATCGTCGCGGGCGCGGCGGCGGGGCTATCGCTGCTGTTCGGCCACCGCGGCGTGAACACCACCGCGACCACGCAGCCGCCGCGGACGTCATCGCCGCCGCCTGCCGTCTCGGGTCGGATGGACCTGCCCGTCGTGGTCATCGGTGCGAACTGCGCGGTGCTGGGCGCGGCGGCGGTCAGCGAGAAGGGTGCGCCGGCGTATTGCGCGCACGCCACCGCAGGGGCCGAAACCACCGTGTGGTCGCTGCAGCCGGAGAAGCTGGTGGTCGAGTCCGGATCGGGCTAGACAACGAACACGCCCGTACCGCGGTGCTGCGATACGGGCGTGCCTTCGCCAATCCGGCTTACAGCGGGATCCACTGGCCCAGGAACCAGAAGCCCCAGCCGGCACCGTTGCCTGCCGGCATCGGCTGCACCCACTGACCGTTGTAGCTGAACGGCTGGTGGTCCTGGCGCCCCTGGTTCATGCCACGCTGTTGCCAATCGCCGGGTCCGTTGTTCGGTCCGTTGTTCGGCCCATTATTGGGTCCGTTGTTCGGTCCCTGTTGGCACGCTTGCGGATTCGGACCTCCGCAAGGCTGGCCGGGATCAGCGCTCGCCGTGCCGACTCCCAGCCCCAGCAGCCCGGCGGCGCCGATACCCACCGCCGCGGTCGAGGTGACCACCATGCGTTTCAGGTTCATCGTCATCTCCGTTTCGTTGCTTGGTTCTTCTTCCGGTAGCGACGTTATGGAGCCTGGCTTTGTGTGGGCTGTGCGGCGTGTGGGCGCGGCCTGAGGAAGTCATAACGGATCGTAAACGATTGTATCTCAACCGATTTACTCGACTTCCAGTGGTTGTGGAGTCTATTGACAGCGGACTCCACGCGCCGCTGCCGTTGTGGTGCAGCGGCTTTCCGCGCGTCAATAACCGACCATCATGGATGTGAACACGCGCACTAGCATGCGGCTCCAAAGCCGCGACGGGTCCGACGACCGTCACGGTCACCTCGACGCCGACCACTACCACGAGCACCGCCGGGGTGGCCCATCATCAGCAGCCGCAGACCGTCGTGCAGACCCAGGATCCCCAGACCGTCACCAATACCGAAACGTCAACGCAGACCGTCACCGTCGCGCCGAATCACCAGTTCGGGCCCAATGGTTTCGGCAATCGCAACGGTAACTAGGTCCGTTCCTTCGGCAGGGTCTCACCGCGGAAGAAGGCCGGGGCCTTCAGGTTCCACGCGATCATCAGCACGACGCCGAATGCCAGACTCAGCACGCCGACGACGAACGCGGTGCCGATACCCAGGATGGAGCCGCCCGAGCCAGTACTCGGGTCCGCCATCAAATATGCCTCGACGATGCCTACCGGGATGAGGATCAGCGCACCGATGCCGGGCAGGATCACCTGCCCCATCGCCGTGCGCCACGACCGAAAAGCGGTGCGCCAGAAGTACACCACCGACGAGATCGCCACCACGGAGTAGTAGGTCATGATCGCGATCCCCACGCTGTAGACCGAGTCCGACACGACGCTGTCGCTGATCACATCGAGTACGCAATAGATCACCAGGCTGGTCAGGCCGATCACCCAGGTGGCGTACTTGGGCGTCGAACTCACCTCGCTGACCGACGCGAACCGATTCGGCAACGCCTTGTACGTCGCCATCGACAACAATCCGCGGGCGGTCGGCATGACGGTGGACATCGTCGCCGAGAACGCGGACAAACCGACCACCAGCGCCGCGATCATCGCACCGCGTTCGCCGATGGACTGGGTGGCCAGGGTGGTGAAGACGTCGTCGACATTGCCCTCGTGCGTCAGGCTCGTCGGACTCTCCGGATCAATGCCCGCGAATGCCAGTGCCGCCACGCTGAAGATCACGTAGGTGGCAACGGTGATCAGGATTGCCGTGACGCCGCTGCGGCCGGCATCTGCCGACGTGCCAGAGGTCTCCTCGGACATGGCCAGGGAGGCGTCGAACCCCCAGAAGATGAAGATGGCCACCAGGAATCCGCCGAGCAGGCTGCTGAAATCGTGGATTGCGAAGGGGTTGAACCATTCCCACGAGAACGACGCGGCATCCGGGCTCTGCTGGCCGCGGAACACCGCGACTCCCATGATGATCGCGAACAGGAGCAGCCCCCCGTACTGGAGGATCGTGAGGATCAGCGTGGTGCGGGACGACTCCTCGGCGCCGCGGGCGACCAGCCATGTCGTCAACAGGATGAAGATTCCTGCCACCACGATGTCGAACCACACCGGCGACTCGTCCATCCCGAGCCAGACGGCGGTGGCGTTGGTCAGGATGCCCGCGGCGCCGACGCCGGCCAGGATGGACGACAGCATCAGCGCAAAGCCGCCCATCCAGCCGATGTGCGGCGCAATCGCCTTGGATCCCCAGGTGAACACGGTGCCGGCGTCCGGTGCGGCGTCGGTGAGGTGCTTGTAGGCCAGCGCGACGAAGTACATCGGGATGACCGCGATGATGAAGACGATCGGCAGCTGATAGCCCGATTCCTCCGCGCCGTGCCCGAGCGCACCAGTCAACGAGTACGCAGGTGCGGTGGCGGCCAATCCGATCGCCACCGCACCGACGAGGGAAACCGATCCCTTTTTGAGCCCCTTGGATCGCAGGCCGTGCATCAAAGGGTCGACGATCGCTGCGTCTTCAGCCATGTGCGGGATTGTGTCACCGCAAACGTCGATTGGGCGCCGGTACGGCAAAAGCTGGGTCAGTGCCGTCCGGCTCGCTTGGCCGCCGCATCACGGTCGCGACCGCTACCGGCCTTGGCGGCCTCCGAACGCTGTTGCGGCGCTGCGGCTTTGCGCACCGTGGTGGTTGGCTTCGTTGCATTGCGGTTGGAGCGCGAGTCGGGCTGAGTCGAGCGGCGTGGAGCAGCGGCCAGTCGTTCGGCGGCAGACGGTCGGACCGGTATGGGCGGCCTCACATCGGGGAAGGCGTTGGATACCCACTTCTTGACCACGGACAATGCCCCCACGACTGCGCCGACTGGTGCACCCACAATTGCGCCGGCGATGGCGGCGACCGGGACGAGCGGCGCGAGCGCCAGTCCCACGACCGGAATCGCCATCAGGCCGGAGGCAACGAACCCGCCGCCCAGGAACCCGGCAAAAGCAAAGCCGCCGGCTCCGGCTATCACCTGACCGAGCGCCCCGACCACCTCGCGGCCAACCGTTTCGGGGATGCTTTTGAGAGCATCACCGATGTTGTCCTGTTGGGTCGACGACGCGGCGGGGCGTTGGGAAGTCTGGGGGTTCAGCGCCCCCGCGGCAGGCGCCGGCTGCGACCGAATGCCGGACGCCCAACTCGAGATGGCCGAAATCGCACCGAAAACCACGCCGATCGGTATTCCCACGATTCCGGCGGTGATGGCGATGGCTTGGACGATCGGGGTGCCCAGCACCGGAATCCGACCGAACACCTGAAGTGCCAAAGCGCCGCCACCGAAGAATCCGACAAGAAATCCAGAGCCGGCGCCGGCGATCACACGGCCGATCGTGGCCTGGAAGACCGTGGAGATGATCTCGTCGGGAGATGCCGCGGCCGCAACGCGTGCAACCGGCGCAAGCACTTCGGGTTGGGCAACCAGCGTGACAGCCTGGGTGGAGACTCGGGAGCTCGTCAGCTGCGCGGGCGGGTGCGGGGGCGCCAACGAGGGCGTGGCCAGCACGATAGCGCCCGCAGCGACAACCGCCACTATGCGGGTCAACGGCCCGTAGTGAGAGTCGTGTTCCATCGTCCCAACGTGGGGCCAATCGGCGGTTGTTGCGTCAGTAGCGGACTACTGCACTTGACCCGACTACGGCTTGATTCGGATGCGCCCCGGTTTCCACAAACCGCTGCGGGTGGCCGTACCCAGGTCGATCTGCGCCGGCTGGGCGTCGACGACCGTCTCGAACTGGCGCAGCGAGCCCCAGTCGCGACCCCAGTCGTGCGACAGGTAGGTCGCCATCACGTGGGCGCGCAGCAACAGGTCCGAGATGCCGAGCAGACCGCCGTTGCGGCCGTCCTCCCAGGTGTCGGTGTCCTGCTTCTTGGCCGTGTAATCCGGCGTGATCCGGAACTTGGGCACTTCGGTGACACCGTTGGCGTGCAGCATGGGCTGCTGGCACGGGAAGGCCAGGCCCACCGCCCAGTCCATCAGCACCGGCTGGGTGGAGCCGACGAACTCCTGCACCGAGCGCAGTTCGGGCACCCGCGGCGGGGTTACCGCGAGCCAGTCGCCGGGGGTCAGCGACCGGTCCTGCGCGACGATCCGGACGGTGGTGGCGTCGGTGGGGATCTCGGAGCGGGCGAACCGCAGGTTGCGCCACGACGGCGCCGGGCCGAGATCGTAGGGGCTCACCCGGCCGGCGGGCACCGGGGCGCCGTCGGGTCCGGGCTTGCCGTACTCCAGTTCCACGGTCTGGCCGTCGGTGAACCCGTTGAGGACGCTGCGGCCGGCGATGGTGCCCGCGGCGGTGACGACGACGAGCGGGTGGCCGCTGTCGTCGGGCGGCAGCTGGTACCACGCCGAGTTCAGGGTGGCCTGCTGCTGCGGGCCGGCGACATAGCTGCCGGCCATGGGGACCTGCGCCGGATCAAGGCCGTAGGGCAGCGGCACCGTCGACCCGTTGATGCCCGGGGTGGTGAGCTTGATCGGCTGATCCCAGTCGTAATCGGTACCCGGTTGTGGATTCGTCATCCGAATGGCTTCGGCGACAATGTGTTCCGGTACGCCGCTCGGGGTGAAGCCGACAGGGTTGGTTCCGCCCAGCGGCCCCAGCGGCCCGTAATCACCGGGTAGTGGGGTCAGGAACCCGGCATTGGTGTCGGGCTCCACCAGTACGTCGTCGGCCAGCCCGCAGCCACCGGAGAACGAGCGCAGATTGGCCCACGCGTTGGAGTAGGTCGGGTATTGGCGGACCACGCCCGCGATCATCGAGCCGACGAACACCAGCACCATGAACCCGGCCGCCAGCGGGATCGGCGCGGTGGTGATCGCCCGCGCCAGGCGGCCCTCGCCACGGTCGCGGGCGTTGAAGTGCAGCCAGACCGTGTAGATCGCCGAGACCGCGAACAGCGCGAAGAAGATTGTGCTGACGGTGATTCCGCCGATCTTCGGCATCGCGTTGTTGAACGGCACACCGTAGCTCGACACATACCACCAGCCGTTGGTGGTAGCGAAGCACAGGGCGAGCAGGAAGAACACCGCGGTGACGACGGTCATCCGGTTGCGCGACCATCTCAGCACCGCCGGCGAGGCGAGCACGGTGGCCAGCGCCGCCATGGCCGCGCCGACCGCGGCGAAGAGGCCGAAGTGGTGCACCCACTTGGTGGGCGTGAACATCAGGAAGAACACCGTCGCGAAGATGACACCCATCAGCCGCCACGCCGGACCGCGAGCCACCCCGGGAACACGCTTGCGGCGCAGCATGATGAACATCGAGACGAACAGCGACAGCGCGGTGATCAGGAACCCGAAGCGCCGTGACAGCGAGCCGTCAACGGTCGGCAGGATCAGGTAGTAGTAGCGCAGGTTCTCGGTGTACCAGGCCTGGCTGGGCCCGATGTCGGTGCGAATCCTGGTCGCTTCCAACACCGTTGCCAGGGTCTGGTCGGCGAAGACGACGGTCAGGATGATGGTGCCCGCGGCCAGTAGCGGCAGCACCAGCGGCCAGGTGCCGACAATGGCGCGCCGGCGCACCAGGATTCGCAGGATCGGCCGACCGCCGGCGATCAGTGCGGCGACCGCGATCAGGCCGGTCGGCTGGATGCCGAGGGTGAAGGCGGCGCTGACGATGGCCAGCGCGGCCGGGGTCAGCCGGCCCGAGATGACGGCGCGCTCGATGAGCACGTAAGTGATCAGCGCGCCGGTGGCGATCTGTCCTTCGGGGCGCAGGCCGTTGTTGAACGGCATCCACGCCGCCATCAGCACCAACCCGGCCGCCCACAGCGCGGGCCTGCTGGCGATCACGGCCGGGCCCAGTCGGGGCAGTACCTCGCGGGACAGCAGCAACCAGCAGACCAGCGCGCAGATCAAGTCGGGCAACCGCATCCAGATGCTGGCGTCGCTGACGTGGGTCATCAGCGCGAGCACGTTGTAGAACCAGCCGAACGGGTCTTCGGGACTGCCGAACCAGCGGAAGTAGTTCGACATGTAGCCGGCGTGGTCGGCGACCCGGGCCATCTGCAGGATGTAGCCGTCGTCGGAGGAGTTGGCCCCGATCACGTGCCACACCACGAAGCCGGCCACTACCGTCACGTCGACGGCGGTGAACGTCCGCCAGCGCTGCGGGATCCACTTGTGCATGTGGCGCCCGTCGAGGCGGTCCAGCCGCCACAGCGCCACCAGAGCGATCACGGTGGATGTCATCGCCAGCAGCATCGCCGCAAGCTTTAAAACCGTTGGGGCGGTAGAGAACCGGGTGTCGATCGTCGCCGACAAGCTCAGGCCGGGTGGCGCCGGACCGGTCAGGTCGGTGAACACCCCGACGATCGCGGGCCGCAGGTTGGGATCGGCGAACCCGCTGCGCATCTCCTTGCCGGTGGTCGGATCGGTCAATCCGACGAAGGTGGCGAAGGTGCCATCGGTGGAGGAGGTGATCTCGATGCGCGAGCAGCCGGCGAGCTTGTTCCGCGGGACGCTGGCGACGACGACGTTGCGGTCGGTGATGTCGACGCGCTGGGCGGTGACGTTGACGAACAGCGAATTCAGCGCCGCCTCTTTGCCTTTCTGCGGCGCCAGCCCCAGCACCATGCCGCCCGACGGCGGCATGGACCGGATCACGTCGCAGGGCACTGTCGCTGTCAGTGACACCGGCGCCTGGGAGATCAGCGGCGCTGTCACGTTGCTCAGTTGACCGGCCTGCGGCCAGTTCAGCGTCGCGGTGGTCTGCTCCACCGGCAGCAGCGGGGTCAGCACCGAAAGTACGAAGCCCACCAGGCCGGCGATCGTGGCCACCCAACGGGTGATGTTGACGTCCCGGGTCATGGCAACGCCCTGATGGGTCCGCTACGGCTCCAACCGAATACCGTCTTGGTGCCCTGATCGATCAATGCGTCGGGCGCCTGGGCCGGCGGGACCAGACGGATATAGCGCTCGATCGCGCCCCAGTCGCGGTACCAGTCGTCGCGCAGATAGGTCGGGACGGTTGAGGTGGTCAGCAGGCCCTGGATGAACAGGAAAGGTCCACCGGCGCGGGCGGAAAACCACATATTGCTCGACACCACCACCTGCTTGAGGTTGGGCAGGATCCGGTACTCCGGGAGCTCGGCGACGCCGAGGTGTTCGGAGAACGGCCGCTGGCACGGGAAGTTGGCCGCCGTGGCGATGTCCATCATCACCGGAGTTTTGGAGCCCAGGAATTGCTGGGCGGTCTCCAGTACCGGCACCCGCGGCGGGGTGAAGCCGAACCATTGGTCGGTGCTCAGGTTCGGGTCGTCGGCGACGATGCGCGCGACATTGGCCTCCGGCGGCGCCCACGCCATCGGGAATCGCAGGTTACGCCAAGCCTTTTGGGCGATCACATCGATGGGCTGCACCGAGTTCAGCGCCTGGAAGCTGCCGTCGGGACGTTGCACACCCCACTGAAGTTTCAGCGACTGCCCGTAGTTGAACTGGCCCTCCTCGTCGTAGAACCAGATGGCGCCCGCGGCAGCGACGGTCACCAGGGGGCGGTCCGGGGTGCGCGGCGGCAGCTGGTACCAGGCCGAAGTCGCTTTGGCCGCAACGGTGTTCTCGTTGTAGCTGCCCATCACCGGTGTGGTCTTGGGATCCAGTCCGAACGGCAGGAACACCCGCGAGCCGTTGACGCCGACCGGCCCGTAGCCGCCACCGGTGCCTGCCGCGAACGCGATCCCGGCGTTGGGTTTGTTCGGGGAGCCGTCGGAGTTGACGGTGCCGGGGTTGGCCACGAACGGTTCGGCCGGCTCGAGGGTGTCGCTGATCCCGTTGGGGGTGAAGCCGATCGGGTTGTCGCCACCGAGGGGACCGTACTGGCCCCACTTCTGGCCCGGAACCGGTTGCAACATACCGGCATTGGGGTCCGGCTCGACCAGGACCGCATCGGCCATCGCACAGCTCGCCGGGGACAGGCCCGACTTCAGCGCGGACAGGTTGGCTGCCGCGGTGGTGTAGACCGGGTAGCGCTGCGCGAAGGCCTTGGTCATCGAACCGATCTCGAGCAGCACCATGATCAGTGCGACCACCAGCAGTGGGGTCGACGCCAGCGCCCGGTTGCGGCCGGTGTTCTTCACCTCGGTGTGACCGCTGTAGTCCATCCGGAAATGCAGCCAGCCGGCCAGCAGGCCGGTGACGATGGCCAGCCCGAGGAACATCGTCGTCACGGGCTGGTGGGCGATGACGGGCTGGCGGTCGAACCACGGCACCCCGTAGCTGCCGACGTAGAACCAGCCGTTGGTACCCGAGGTCGCCCACGCCAGCACGAAGAGCAGCGCGGTGACGTAGAGGGCCAGGTTGCGTCGATTGTGCAGGCCGACCCGCGCGAAGGTGAATGCGGTGACGGCGCCGAGTGCCCCGGCCAGTCCGGCGAACGCGCCGAACTGGACGGCCCACTTGGTCGGGGTGAAGGTGAGCAGCAGCAGGCCGATCGCGGTGGTGCCGATCAGGCGCCACACCGGTCCTCCCGCGACACCGGGCACGTGGCCGCGGCGCAGCAGGACGGCCAGCATGCCGAACAGGCACAGCATCATCACCAGGACGGCGAAGCGACGGGTCAGCGAGCTCTCCACGTTGTCTTCGACCGTGAGGAAGTAGTACCGCAGGAAGTCCTGGTACCAGGCGATCGTCGGCCCGACGACGTACTTGATGCGGGCGGATTCGGCGACCGCGGCCAGTGTCTGATCGCGGAAGACGATGACGAAGACGACCGACAACGAGGCGGCCAGCGCGGCCAGCGGTGCCGGCAGTCCGTCGGAGGTGCGGCGGGCCTTGATCACCCGGGCGATCGCGCGGGAGCCGACCAGCAGCGGGGCGATCGCGATCAGACCCTGCGGGGCGAGCGTCACGCTGAACATCGCGACGACGATCGCGATGGCGGCCGGGACGAGACGGCGGGAGGCGATCGCGTTCTCGACCAGGATCCACGCCGCCAGTACGCCGAACGCGATCAGTGGTTCGGGCCGCAACCCGTTGTTGAACGGCAGCCAGGCGGCCAGGAACACCGCACCGGCGGTCCACACCGTGACCTTGTTGAGGGACAGGCGTCGACCGAGTCGCGGCAGCACCCAGCGGCTCAGGATCAGCCAGGTGCCGATGCCGGCGGCGGTGGCCGGCAGCCGCATCCACACCCCGGCGGTGCTGATCGCGGCCAGATGGGCGAGCACCGACTGGTACCAGTCGAACGGTGCCTCGGTGGCCCCGAAGTAGCGGAAGTAGTTGGCGTTGTAGCCGGCGGATTCGGACACCCGCGCGATCGTGAGGTTGTAGCCGTCGTCAGAGGAGATGGCGCCGATCACGTGCCAGAGCAGCAGGCCGCCGATCACCCCGATATCGACCAGCCAGGTGGATGCTCCGACCCGGAAAAAACGCCGCCAGGCTCCGGGCACGCGGCGGCCCGAGCGCCGGTCCAGCACCCCCAGCGCGATGATCGAGGCCAGTACACAGACCACGCCCAGCGCCATCACCGCGATCTTGAGCGCGCCTGGGCTGGTGATGAACCGGGTGTCGATGTCGATACGCGCGGACAGGCCTGCGGCGGGGACCTTCATATCGGTGAAGATCCCGTCGACTGCGGGCTTCTTCTCAGGAGCCAGCGTGCCGGCGGCGCCGGGGATGCCGACGAAATCGGCGCCGACTCCACCGGGCCCAGCCCAGATGTGCAGGTCGCTGCATGCGCCCGCGGCCACTGCCGGGCGGGGGGCGACCGCAGCCACGGTGTCGCGGAATGCGACGACGACGGTGGCGGCGTTGGCCCGCACGAACAGCCCGTTGCGGCTTGCGTCGATGCCGGCCGGGGGGATTGTCGAGAACACCAGGCCACCCTCGGCGGGCATCGTCGCGATGGCCCGGCACGGAATCGTGACGTCGAGTGACTGCGGCGCGCCGGAGACCAGCGGTGCGGTGATGTCGCTCACCATGCCGTCCGGTCCGGGTGCCTGCGGCCAGGCGATCGTGGCCGTGGTCTGGGTGACCGGCAGCAATGGCGTGATACCGCACAGCAGAACACCGAGGATTCCTGCGACAACGGCGACGAGCCGGGCGATCCGGGGGGCGTCGGCTCTGTCGGCTGGCACGAGGCTCGATGGTAGGCGACGAAGTTGTGTCAGTTCCGAAGGCCTGCGGGGGCTCCGGCGATTCGAGACTGGATCGCTATGTCGGCCGCAGCGGAGCCGGGCTCCACAATCCGGTGCGGGTCGCGGTGCCCAGATCCAGGCGGGCGGGCTGCGCGGCGGGATAGAACGGGTTGAGCCGCTGCAGCGCGCCCCAGTCCCGGAACCAGTCGTCACGGAGGTAACTCGGCACGGTCGACGCGCGGTAGAGCAATTCGCTGATACCGAGCGGGCCGCCGCCGATGTTGTCCATCACCGGCGAGTTGGCCTCGGCGCCGAAGCGGTCCGGCAGGATCCGCCACTTCGGTGGCTCGATGACGCCGTACTGATGGCCGAACGGCCGCTGGCACGGGAAGGCCAGGCCGACAAGCCAGTCCAGCAGTACCGGATCCTGCGACCCGACGACGTCCTGCAGGGTGCGCAGCTTCGGGATG
Source organism: Mycolicibacterium vinylchloridicum (assembly GCF_013404075.1). Lineage (GTDB taxonomy): Bacteria > Actinomycetota > Actinomycetes > Mycobacteriales > Mycobacteriaceae > Mycobacterium > Mycobacterium vinylchloridicum. Next base: position 94,882 of record NZ_JACBJQ010000016.1, on the reverse strand, counting down.
CGGGGCGGGGTCAGGGCGATCCAGTGCTGAGGTGACAGGTCGTCATCGTCGGCGACCAGCCGGACCATGGCGGCCTCACGGGGGATCGCGGCCAAGGGGGCGCGCAGGTTGCGCCATGCGGGCGCAGCGCCGATGTCGCCGAAAATGATTGAGCCGCCGGGCTTTCCGTCGGCCGCCTGCTGTTCGGTCGCCCACTGGACCTGGACCTCGTCGGGGTCGAAGCGGCCCGCCGCCGCGACCACCAGCAGCGGGGATGACGTCCAGTCGGCGGGCAGCCGGTACCAGGCCGAGCGCAGCATCGCGGGCTGTTGCACGCCGGGACGCCAGCTGCCCATGACCGGTGTGCGGGCCGGGTCCAGGTTGTAGGGCAGCCGTGCGCGCGAACCGTTGACCCCGCCGACGGCGTCGGTCCCGCCTTCGGTACCGGCCTCGCTGCTGGTGACCACGCCGTCGGTGTCGGCGAAGTTGCCACCGCCGGGCGGCTCCATCACGGGGTCGGCGGAGACGTCGGCGGGAATGCCGCCGGGGGTGAACCCTTCGGCCGTGGTCGCGCCGAGCGCGTCGCCCAGCGACACCCCGGTGATCGGGGTGAGGATGCCGGCATTCGGGTCCTCTTCCACGAGCACGTCGTCGGCCAGCCCGCACGTCTTTCCAGCGAGCGCCTGCAAGTTCGAGCGGCCCACCGACCAGGCCGGCCACTGTTCGGTCATTCCCAAGGTCAGAGATGCCACCTCGAAGACCACCAACAGCCAGGCCACCACCGCCAACGGTGAACCCACGATCCGCCGCCACCAGCTCGTACGTCCGCTGCTGCCGTTGTCGCGGCCGGAGAAGTGGAACCACGCGGCCACCAGCAAGCTGATCACCGTCAACGCGAGCAGGATCGTGGTGAAGCCAAAGTGCCACTCGGGGAGCTGGTTTGACCACGGCACGCCGAAGTTGGACACGTACCACCAGCCGTTGACGCTGGCGAACGACAAACCCGTGATGAAGAAGACTGCGGCGGCGAAGATCGCCCTGTTTCGTCGGGACCTCAGCACGTGCGCGCCGACCGCGACCGCGGCCAGCGCACCCAGCGAACCGGCCAGCCCGGCGAACACCCCGAAGTGATGTGTCCACTTCGTCGGCGTGAACATCATGGCGATGAACGAGATGATCGTGATGCCGATGATGCGCCGGCTCGGGCCTGCCGCGGTCCCCGGGATGTGGCCTCGACGCAGGATCATCGCCACCGACATGAGCAGCGCGACGAGCAGGGCCAGCACCGCGAACCGGCGGGATATCGATCCGTCGGGACTGGCCATGAACAACCGCTCGTAGCGGATGTGCTCGTCGAACCACGCGAGGCTCGGCCCGACCGCGGACTTCAGCATGTTGGCCTGCACCTCGCCGGCCAGGGTCTGGTCGCGGAAGATCAGGATGATCGTCACGGTGCACGCGGCCAGGATCGGGGCGAGCAGCGGCAGCAGGCCGAACTGGCGGGATCGGCGGTGCAGGATCGTGCGCAGCGGGCCGATGGCCACCAGCAGCGCGCCGATCGAGGCAATACCGGTTGGGCCCGAGAACAACGTCAGTGCGCCGACGATGCAGGCAAATGCGACCGGCAGCAGGCGGCTGGTGGCCACACCGCGTTCGACCGAGCACCAGGTGAGCAGGATGCCCAGCGCGATGATCGGTTCGGGCCGCAGGCCGTTGTCCAGCGGCAGCCAGAACACCAGGAACATGCCTGCAGCAGTCCAGGCGGCGGCGCGGCTGGTCTTGACGGCGTGGCCGAGCCGGGGGATCACCTCGCGGCTGATCAGCCACCAGCACACCAGCGCCATGGCCAGGGTCGGCAGCCGCATCCAGACGCTGGTCGTGGAGACGTGTGCCCACATGGCGAGCAGGTCGTAGTACCAGCCGAACGGCGCCTCGGGCGTGCCGAACCAGCGGTAGTAGTTGGCCATGTAGCCGGCGTGCTCGGACACCCGGGCCATGGTGAGGATGTAGCCGTCGTCGGAGGTGTTGGCGCCGACGAAGTGCCACCACACCAGGACCGCGAACACCACGCCGTCCAGCCCGCTCAATGACCACCATCGGGCCGGCAGGAAGCGTCGTTGCCGCACACCGTCTGCGCAATCCATCAGGTGCAGGGCGATCAGCGCAATCACCGTCATCGCGACGCCGAGCACCATCGCGGCCATCTTCAGTGCGGTCGGTGCGCTGCTGTAGCGGGTGTCGATCGTGGCGGACAGGCGCAGGCCGGGCGGCGCCGGGCCGGTCAGGTCGGTGAAGACGCCGACGATCTGGGGCCGGAAGTCGTAGCCGCTGCGTTCGCCCTCGAGCGGGGACCCGGGCTGCTCACTGTCGGGGCCCTGGGTGAGGCCGACGAACTCGGCGGTCACCCGATCGGCATGGGCGGTGAACGTCAGCTTCTGGCAGGCCGGGCTGAGTACTTGTTTCAGCGGTGCGACGACGACAGGGGTGTTGCGGACGACGACGACGAGGTCGTCGTTGGCGCGCTGGATCAGCAGACCGCGGTCGACGGCTTTGGGCGCCTGCTTGGGGACCGTCGACAGCAGGACGGTCTTGCCGGGCCGGTCCAGACCCGCGGCCGCGCTACAGGGCACTTCGATGGTCAGGTCGGTCGCCACGTAACTGATCAGGGGCGCCGTGACGCTGTCGAGCACGCCGTTCTGCGGCCAGTTGAGCTCGGCAGTGGTCTGCTTGACCGGCAGCAACGGCGTCAGGATCGCCAGCGCGGCGCCGAGCAGGCCGGCCACGACGGCGACGAGACGGGCGGTCCGATAATCCACCCGCGTCTTCTCCACGGAGCTAGATGCTAATTGGCCACTCGGGCGGTTCATCGCTACGGATTCCGGATGGCAAGCACGAACGGCCCGATCGTCTTGACTGTGAAGTGCGGTCCGCTGAACAGCTTGCCGTCGAAGTCGACGGTGTAGCGGCGCACGTTGGGCTGGTTGGGGTAGACGTCCTGGGCCAGGCGCAGGGTGTAGGTGTCATTGGCGCCGCGACGCATGAGGAAGACGGTCGGCGCCGGCCAGGGCAGCGAGTCCAGCGCATGGACCAGCTGGTCGGCGTTCTTCAGCCCGGCCCAGGATTCGATGGCGGCGGCGCGCTTGTCGAACTCGGCGAGCGGGTTCGCGTAATGGGAGGTCAGGCCCTGGAAACCGTAGTACGGGTAATACGACAGGAAGCTGTAGTCGGCGGTCAGCACGACGGTGTCTTCACGGGGACGGCCGGTGGCCGTCTGGATCGCGGCGTCGACCTCGGGGTAGTACTTCTCGGCCCCCGGCGGCCGGCGGTCGCCACGCTGGCCGTAGCCGTCGGTGTCGGTGTAGGCGACGGTCAGGTCGGGCCGCAGCACGTCGGGGATGTCCTGGCTGAAGCCGATGGCGCCGATCAGTCCGATCGCGGCGCCAACTGGAATGACCTTGCGGTTGGCGCGTGCCGCGATCGCGAGTGTCACCTCGATGAACCCGAACACCCCGGCCGCCGACAGCAGCACGGTCAGCGTGGGCTGTAGCCGGAAGGACAGAAGTGTGGTGCCGAGCAGGGTGGTCAGCATGGACAGCGCCGACCAGGCGTAGACGGTCAGCACGCCGATGCCGAGCGCGGCGGCGCGTGTGGACGTGCTTGCCCGCCACACCAGCCACAGCGTGCCCAGCATGCACAGCGCGCCGAGCAACGAGAACTGCAGCATCGGGAACGTCAGGACCGCGCCGTCCGCGGGCAGGTAGTGCTGGGCGCTGCCGGTGTCGCTCATCGGGTGACGGGCGGCGTGGCGCAGGAACGGCAGCCAGGTGATCAACCCGATGGCCGCCGTGATGACGGCGGCGACCACCAGGCGCAGGAGCGGTTCGACGCTGCGCCGCGCGATCGCGACGATGATGCCCATCACGCCGACGGTGAAGGCCGCGTAGCCGAACAGCAGGGTGTAGAAGGTGGCGGAGACGCCGAGGAAGAGCCCGACGCCGGCGACGGCCGCCCAGCCGCCACCCCTGGTCTTGCCGCGCAGTCCCGACCACGCCAGCACGAAGACGGGCGGGATGAGGACGGTGATGGTGGCGGCGTAGGGCTCCGGCGAGCTGTACGCGAGGGTGACCGCGGTGGTGGCGACAGTGACGATCAGGGCGTACTCGAACCTGATGAGCGCCGACCACAGCACCATTGCCAGCACGACGGCGACCGCGATGGAGGTTATGGCCCAGGGCTTGAACATCTCCCACGCGGGTGTTCCGGTGAGCGCGGCGGCCCGCCCGCCGATCCAGAACCAGCCGGCGGGGTAGAACGGCGGCAGACCGATGTAGGTCATGTCGTGCAGGGCCGGGCTCTGGGCCAAGCGGGTGAGGTATTCGGTGCGGAATTGCTGATCGACCGAAATGCCGAAGAGGTAGAGCCGGCTCGCGCCCAGCGGCATCCCGAGGGTGACCACCGTGAACGCCGACAGGAACACCGCGGCGGCAATGCGCGCTGCCCATTGGTATCCCTTGCGCCAGAGGAATCCGGTTCCCAGCAACAAGACCAGGCAGCCGACCTGACCGACGGTGGTCAATGCGTGCAGCTGGTTGGACGACGGGAACGCCGGCCATTGGACCCGAGATATCGCGATCAGCGCGATGACCGAAACCACAACGGCCACAGCGACTGCCGCGATCATCTGACCCGCAGTGGCCAGCGCGCCCTTGACCATGAGGCGTTTAGATCGGCAGCTTGCGGAAGATGGGCCGCGGGATGTGCCGCAGCACCGACATCAGCACGCGTACCTGCCCGGGCGCCCACACGAGGTCCTTGCCCTTGGCCGCGGACGTGACGGCCAGCTCGGCGACGTCTTCGGCGTTCACGGTGAAGGGGGCTTCCTTCGCGCCGGTCGCCTTCCAGTGCTCCAGCGTGGTGGTGGTGCGTACCTGGCCGGGCCGGATGACCAGCACATGAACTCCATACTCGCGCAGGGCCTCTCCGAGGCCCAGGTAGAAGCCGTCCAGGCCGGCCTTGGTGGAGCCGTAGACGAAGTTGTTGCGGCGCACCCGTTCACCGGCCACCGACGACATGGCGATGATCTGGCCGAATCCCTGCGCGCGCATCTTCTCGCCGATCAGCACGCCCACCGAAACGGCGGCGGTGTAGTTGATCTGGGCGCTCAACACGGCCTTGGCCTGGTTCTGCCACAGTTCCTCGGCATCGCCGAGGATGCCGAATGCGACGATCGCTACGTCGACATCGCCATTGGCCCAGGCTTTTTCGATGACGCCGGGGTGGCTTGCGGTATCGAGGGCGTCGAAGTCGAGGTATTCCACCGACTTCGCGCCTGCGGCCTCCAGCTGGGCGATGGCAGCGTCACGCTTGGGTGCGTTCGGCAGATCGGCCAGAATGACGCGGGCCTTGGCGTTGCGCAGATAGCGCGCCACGATGGCCAGGCCGATCTCAGAGGTTCCGCCCAGCAGCAGGATGGTCTGTGGGTTACCCGTGGCGTCGATCATGTGTGTGGGGATGCCTTTCTACAGCAGTTCGAGTCGGCGGGCCATGTCGGAGGCAAACACACCGTTGGGATCGGCCTTGCGGCGCACAGCAATCCACTCATCGACCCGCGGATACATTCTGTGGAACTTCTCGGCGCTCACCCGAGAGTCCTTGGCGGTGTAGACCCGCCCACCGAATTTCATGACGCGGTCGTCGAGTTCGTTGAGGAACTCGTTGACGCCGGCGTTGTTGGGGAAGTCCATCGCGACGTTCCAACCGGCCATCGGGAAGCTCAGTGGGGCAGGGTTTCCCGGGCCGAACAGCTTGAAAACGTTCAGCGCCGAATAGTGACCCTGGGTCTGGATCCACCGAATGATGTCTTTGAATTCGTCCAGGGCATCGGGTGGTACGAGGAACTGGTGCTGCGCGAAACCGGTTGGGCCGTAGGCATATTGCCAGCCAGTCGTGATATCGAGCATGTGGTAGAACTGCGTCAGGTTGACGATCTTGTTCTGGTAGTTGCCGCTGACTCGGTAGAACGCCTCGCCGACGAGACTCAGTGACAGCTTGTTCATGACGCTGACGGGGAACAGGTTTGGCACTGCGGGCAGCTTGGGCGCGCTGAACTGCAGGGGGTCTTTCGCCAGCTTGGGCGGCAGTTGGTCCAGTTTTGCCAGGCTGCCGCGACTGACCGCCGCGCGACCCAACTTCGGCGGCGGGTTGATCAGGTCGAACCAGGCGCTGCTGTAGGTGTAGTTGTCCTCGCTGCCGTCCTGGTGGACAGCGACGGTCTCGTCCAGGTCGGCGGTGGCGATGCCGTCGGCGATGAAATACGCGGTCTCGGTGCGGGTCATCGCGATGCGGGCGCGGATCACGATGCCGGTCAAGCCGTTTCCACCGACGGTCGCCCAGAACAGTTCGCTCTCGGGTCCATCGGGGGTCAGCGTGCGGACTTCGCCGTCGGCCATCAGCAGGTCGAGCGATAGCACATGGTTGCCGAAGCTGCCGGCGCTGTGGTGGTTCTTGCCGTGGATGTCCGATCCGATGGCACCGCCGACGGTGACCTGCCTGGTGCCGGGCAGGACGGGGACCCACAGGCCGAACGGCAGCGCCGCCTTCATCAATTGATCGAGGCTCACGCCGGCGTCGACGTAGGCGATGGCAGTTTCGGCCGATATCGAGTGGATGCGGTGCAGGCGCGTCATGTCGACGACGATGCCGCCGCCGTTGCCGGCCTGATCCCCATAGGAGCGCCCCAATCCGCGGGCCAGGATGCCCCGGCGCAGGTATGAGGGACTGTTCGCGTCCGCGTCGGCCACCTGCCGGACGGCGGCGGCGATCACCTCGACATCGGGAGTCGACAGCACCTGCGCCACGCTCGGCGCGGTGCGGCCGAACCCGGTCAGGGAACGCGGGGTCAGGGGGAGTTCGGTAGCCATGTCAGTGCCAAAGGTTACCGTGCGGTGGCGTCGGGCCAGTTGAATGCGGGCAGGCCCTCAGATCAGCCTGGGTTGGCCTGGGTGTCGGTGTCGTCGGGTTCGTCGGCGTAGTACAGCTGCAGTGCCAGCTCTTTTCCTTTGTCGGTCTGGTCTAGCCAGGCGGCGCAGACCCAACCCCACCGGTCGTCGAAGTTGTCGATGTAAGCCGCTTCGATCTGGGCCATGGCCTCGTCCAAGGGGACATCCCAGGCGTTGAAGGATCCATGGCGGGTGGGCACCCCCAAGACGAACAGGCCCTCGCCGACCAGGTCCCGAATCATGCGCAACGTCAGTTGCTGCGCTTCCGACACCGATCGCTTGGGCTCATGGTTGTCGAACAAGAACGCGGAGTGTATTTCCCCGACGGAAATAGCGTCCATCAGCCCCTCGATGACGAGCCTCTCCCGTACATCGTCGTAGTCGGAATCGTCCATGCAGTCGCCCCGCTCTATGGTCAATATCGCGAGACTACTCGGCCGTAGCAGTGGAGCAAGTCACCCGAATACGCGGAATGCGGAAAGGTCCTAGACTGCCGATGTGGGTTTGCTGGACGTTAACACCGCTGGTTTGCGGGCACTCGCGGCTGCTTGCCAGTCGCGGGCCGCTGAGGTCGCAGCGACAGCGGTACCGCCCCCGTCGGGTGCGTCGGGACAACCCTCAGCGGCGGCAGTCGGTGTTGTGTACGCCGGCGTGAGCGTGGCGGCCCAGACCCTGATAGCTCGCATGCAGTCGACGGCTGCGAAGCTGACGGCGGCGAGCGCCGAATACGCGGTGCATGAAGCGAACTCTGCGACGCAGCTACGCGGACTGGCCACGGAGGTGTAAGTGCCCGCCGTCCTGTCAGCTCCAACCTTGTCGCAGGTGCAGGCCTGGGACAGCGAGCACCTGACGACGGCGGCCACCCAATGGACGAACACCGCCACGGTGTGGGAGGACGCGTTCACTCATGTCGGCACCCAGATGTCTTGCCCGGGGGGTCGCTGTGGGAAGGGGAAGCCGCAGAGGCCGCCCAGCACCGGGCATATTCCGATCGGCTCATAGTCATTGGTGTGGCCGACCAGCTCCACCAAGCTTCGGCGATTGCCTGCAAGGGCGCAACCGAGATTCAAGCCGCCAAGCGGAATGCGCTCGCTGCCGTCAGCGCCGCGGAAAATGCGGGATTCTCTGTCGGAGAAGACTTTTCGGTCACCGACCGTCAGCGGGTTAGCGCTGCGATGATGGCCACCCGGCAAGCGCAGGCGCAGTCATTGGCAGCCGACATTCGTGCCCGAGTGGCAGAGTTGATCGCCACCGACCAGCAGATTGCCGCCAAGATCACCACCGCGGCGGCGGGCGTGGACGCCGTTCGTTTCCCCGAAAGTGATGGCGCCGAGGGCAAACCAACAATTCAAGCCGTCGATTACCACACCATCAAGGAGGCGCCACCCCAACCGCCGCCACCAGACCCGCCGCCCGGACCCATGCCGCCCGTCAACAATGCCGACGATGTCAAACGGGCTCTTGACCCGCTACAGAACGGTGGCAAGCGGGGGCCGAACGGGGTTGGCACCAACCCAGAAGTTAAGGAAGTCTGGGACGAGGGATCGATGCGACAGCTGTGGGAATACCTAACCCGCAACGCCACCGATACGCAAGGGAGTTCCACCTTCGAAGGTCCCGTTCGGAGGCTTCCTGATGGAACCAAGATCGGCTGGCACCAAAGCGGCAAAGGGTGGGGCGACACCATCGACGTCTGGTATCCGGACGGTGAGTACAAGAAGGTCCACACGCCGTACAAGCCCTACTTCCCCTCAATTGGAGTCCCGCCCGAGCTTCCGCCGACCGGGCATCCGGCACCGCTGCCACTTCCGCCAACACAGACCAACCACGCACCCGTGGGGCTTCCGCCGACCGGGATATTCGAACCCAACGGCTTGCCGCCCTGGCTGCAAAACCCGTCCACGCCAGGCTTTTACACGCCAGTCCAGCCCCCGGCCATCATGCCCGGCGTCGCTGTTCCGGACGTTCCGGCGCCCGCTCCCGCTTCACCCGGTCCAGCGTTGCTCCCCGAGCTGGGACATGACCTCGCCGAAGCGGGCAAAACCGGTGGCGCCATCGTACTCGGAGGGATCGCAATCATTGGCGGCTTGATCGCGGGCGGCGTGACGCCAAGCGGACAGATTGCGCGATGATCATGAAACAGTCGCTATATGAACGCCAACATCTAACCGCTGCAATGTCTCTCGGCGATATCATCGCCGGCGCGGTGGCCGATTATCGGCCGCTCGCCGTCCACGACGTGCTTTCCGCTAGCGCCGAATCACTGACCGTTCCGACGGGTTGGCTCATTGCATCTGCCGGTGTCAATGTGGCTCAACCGGTGCGAGTACTGGTCACTGGTCATCGCTCGCGTGGTGGCTGGCAAGGCTGTGACACGTTGGCTGCGTTCGGCTTTACCGGGATCGTCCCTCGCGAGCTTGGGACCGCGAATGCGTCCTGCACGTTGAACGCTTTGGGTGCTTCCGGGATCACGATCCGAAACCTCACCGTCTCGGAACAGCCGGAGGCATGGGCCGTGCGTAGCACCGGATACGTCACTGCTGTTGGGTTGCGGATGTGGGCACAGTTCAGCACGTATGTTGCTGGTTCGCAGGAAGCTGGCTGTGGTCGGCTGATCGAGCACAGCGTGTTCACGGTCACTCAGCGACGCGCCCAACTACGTTCCGATATAAGAGAACTCAGCCACTCCGTGGCGGTCGCATTTAGTCAGTTAAATCGTGGCTTCCAACCCGGCCAGGTTGGCCCTTCTGGATAGTCCTGACGGTAGATTTCCAGCGCTAGCTTTTCGCCCTTTGCGGTGTGGGTCAACCACACCATCGAGTCCCAACTGTGCCGGTCGTCGTAGTTGTCGACATAGGTCTTATCGATCTTGGCCATCGCCTCGTCGAGCGGCACATCCCATTCATCGAACCCGGCCGGATCGGCTTTGGTGGGGTTGGGGATGCCTAGTACGAAGAGACCCTCGCTGACCAACTCCCGGATCATTCGTAGGGTCATCTTCTGAATGTGCGCAGGTGGCGGAGCTTGGGTGCTGTCCGGGCCGAAGAACTCACCATGCACCCAACCGAGGGAGATCAAATCCATCAGGCCCTCGAGGATGAGGCCTTCCTTCACGTCTTCCCAGTCGGCGATGTACATGACCTCACCCCCATCAGCGCAGCCGAAAGATCCACACCCGCTGCACGATGAAGTTGATCACCGTCGCCGTGCCCTGAGCAATGACGAATGCGACCGGCACTGCCCACGGGCGGTAGTGCATCAGGTGGAGGCTGAAGTGGTTCAGCCCCACCTGTACGGCGAAGGTCAGCGCGTAGAGCGCCATCACGGCCAGGAAGCGGGACCGGCTGGGCGGGGCCTGGAACGTCCAGCGTCGGTTGATCAGGTAGGCGGTGATGGTGCCGACGACGAAGCTGATGGCCTTGGCGATGTCGACCTGGACGCCGCCCACCTTGTAGAGCAGCACATAGAGGCCGAAGTCGACGATCGCCGACAGCCCGCCGGTGACGATGAAGCGCACCACCTGGGTCTTGAGGCTCAGGGGACTCGACGGGGCTAATTCGGCCACGCCGGAAGCTTACTTATCAGCCCGGCTCGCCTACCTGTCAGACCGCGGTGCACCATGGTCATGTGCAGGATCTGGTTGACGCCTGGGCGACGTTGATGTCCCGGCACACCGACAACCCGGCGGTGGCCGCGGTCGGCCGCGACCTGGTCGCGTCCTGGTCTGAACCGCACCGCCGCTATCACTCGGTCGAGCATCTGCGCGGCATCCTCCACCACGTCGAGGAGCTGGCCGAATTCGCCGACGACGCGGACGCCGTCCGCCTGGCGGCCTGGTATCACGACGCGGTGTATCACGGCCTTCCCGACGACGAGGAACGCAGTGCCCGCCGCGCCGAGCAGGACCTGTCGCGGTTGGAGATCGAGCCGCAACTGGTCGACGAGGTGGCTCGGTTGGTACGGATGACGATCACGCATGATCCCGCGCCGGGCGACCACAACGGGGAGGTTCTCTCCGACGCGGACCTGGCGGCGCTGGCTGTGTCGAGGGAGCACTACGAGCGCAATACCGCCGCGATCCGCGCCGAGTACGGCCACGTGCCGGATGAGGTGTTCCGCCGCGGGCGTGTGCAGGTGTTGGTCGCTCTGCTGGGTGGGCCAGGAGTGTTCCGCACCGCGTACGCCCGCCGCCAGTGGGAAGCGCCCGCTCAGGGCAATCTACGCGCCGAGCTGGCAACGCTGACTGACTGAACGGCCCCGTCTCGTGGGCCGTTGGACCCTATGCGCGCGAGTTCTTGCCGAGGGAAGATCTGCCTATGACAGGCGAACAGGAGCCGATCACGGTCCTCAGTGATAACGAGTGCTGGGATTTGTTGAAGAGTGTCGCGCTGGGCCGGCTGGTGACGAACGTTGGCGGTGAGCCCGAGATCTTCCCGGTCAACTTCGTGACACAGTCTCATACGGTCCTCTTCCGAACGGCGGAGGGCACCAAGCTCTTCGGTACGGTGATGAACGACAAGGTGCTCTTCGAAGTCGACGACCATAACGTCGTCGGGGGTTGGAGTGTCATCATCCGCGGCACCGCCCAGGTGTTGACGGCGTCCGATGACATCCACGAAGCCGAACGTGCGCAACTGTTGCCGTGGGTCGCCACCGAGAAGTTGCGCTTTGTGCGCATAACTCCAAATGAACTGTCCGGCAGGCGATTTGTCTTCGGGCCGGAGCCTGACCACGGGTCATACCCCGGCTAGAAGTACTGCCTCGCTACTTCGCTGAATGCGGCCTCAGTGGCGATCAGCACGGTGTCGATGTCGGCGGGAGTCAAGGCCGTCGACATGAACCAGTTGTGCTTGGGATGCACGAAGACCCCGCGGGCAGCGCACTCGGCTGCCCAGGCCAGCGTGAGCTGATGGTCGGTCTCGCCGGCGAACGACAGGTAAGGCATGGTGACCGGCCCGGTGATGTTCACCGGGAGCGAGTAGGAGGCGGCCTGCTCGCGTAGGCCCGACACGAGTTGGGTGCCACGCGCGAACATGTGGGTGATTCCCTCGAGTCCCTCGAGTAGCTCGATCGAGGTGAGCGCGGCCACCATCGGCACCGCCGAGAACCAGAAAGTGCCGGTGACAAAGAAGGATCCGGCCGCTTCCCGGAATGGTTCGGAGCCCAGCACCGCGGCGATCGGGTAGCCGTTGCCGATCGCCTTGCTCCACGAGGAAAGGTCGGGACGCACGCCGTACTGTTCCCAGCTGCCACCGAACGACATCCGGAATCCGGTGCGGACCTCGTCGAGGATGAGGGCAGCGCCGTGTTCGTCGCAGATTCGTCGCAGGCCTTGCGCGAACGCAGGATCCACCATCTCCAGATCCGAGCCGGCCGGGTCGTGTCGGAACGGTGCGACGATGATGCCGGCCACGTTGCCAGCGTGCTCGGCGACCAGTTTCTCGACGCCGGCCAGGTCGTTGTAGGTGTAGTACGCCAGGCCGGCGCGGTCCGACGGGAGCACCCCCGTCTTGTCGGGGTTACACCACGGCAGGGCGCCGTGATAGGTACCTTCCTCGACCAGGATCACCGACCGTCCGGTATGTGCCCGGGCGATCGTCAGGCACAGCGTCGTGACGTCGGAGCCGTTCTTGGCGAACATCGCCCAGTCGGCATGCTCGACCACGTCGACGAGTTTCTCGGCCAGGGCCACGAAGTGTTCGGAAGGGCCGTTGGCGGTGTCGCAGATCAGGCGCTGCCTGCTGACGGCTTCTTCGATACGCGGATGTTGGTAGCCGTGAATGATCGGTCCCCACGAGCAGAGCAGGTCGATGTACTCGTGCCCGTCGGCATCCCAGATCCGCGACCCCGCCGTTCGCGAGACGAATTGTGGTGCACCCGGCCATAATCCGCGCGCGTTCTGGTGACCGTACATCCCATTGGGGATCACTTGTTGTGCGCGCTGCAGCAACGCATCCGACCGTGGATGAGTGGGGGCGTTCAGTGTCGACGTCATGGCGGTGCCTTCTTCAGGACGGTCGGGACGGCGCCGCTGTCGTCGATGCTCCTTCGAGGCTCGCAGAAGCAGGACGACGCGGCAACTCCAGACGCCGCCGCATATCAGAATGGTGGCGGTTTGTTGCGTTCGGCGACGCGGGCGTCGTTGAGTTTGCGTTCTGCCGCGATGCGGTAGGCGCGTTGGGCGGCCCGGATTTTTCGCCGAGTCGGCATCATGATGCCGATGGTCGGTGGAGGTTGCCCGACCGGTGCGGGCAGGGTGGCGGTGGTGACATTCCACTGCGGCAGGAAGAATCGGCTGCCGGGCTGAGTGCGATAGGTTCTACCCGTTGGCGACGTCCAGGTGATGGTGCCGTCAGGATGCTGTTCATCGCCCCAGCCGGCCCAGAAGGTCTTGAGCAGGTGGTGCTTTCGACATTTGCAAGCCAGGTTCGAGGCATGGGTGGGACCCCAGGGCCACGGGATCGTATGGTCCACATCGCAATACTCGGCCGGCATATCGCAGTTCGGGAACCGGCACGTCATATCGCGCAGCCGGACGAACTCATCCAACGCCGTCGAGGGCCGATACTGCGGTTCAGGCTCCGCACCCGGGCGGCGGAGCGGCCGCACCCTCGCGCCCGCGCGAATGAGTTCGGCCAGCAACGGTGCCGGCACGATGCCCCGGTGGCCGGTCAACACCCCACCGGCGACAGGCTTCTTTGGCTCCGTCTCGGGTTGCGGTTGCGGGTCGGGCTTCTCTCCGTGCATCGCCGGATTCGTTGCAGCGTCGAGAATATCGGCGTCAGCGACCACATGGACGACTACATTGGCTGCCCGCGCGTCCTCGCCGACGGCGGGGCATTCAGAGTTCCCGCAGAGGCATGCCAGATGATCCGAGCCAGCGGCGATGGCTCCCATGGCGTCGGAGCGGCGTTGCCCGATCGTGCGCGGATCGTCCTCACACACCGAATGCGCCATCTGGGTGAGCTTTCGGTCCAGCACCGCGGCATCAGCGGCCTGCAACCGGCCCCAAATCTCGGCCACTCCGCCCACCGGGCTGCCGATGCCGATCTCACGATCCCGGGCTCGGGACTGGGCCTGTCGCAGCGCACCCGGGTCATAGCGATCGACCCAAAAATCAATGGCGCGCTGCAGTTTCAGAGCCGACATCGGACCCCAGGAGACTGCGTGCTCGGCGATCGCAGCATCAACCAACGCCAATGTCTCCAGGTCACCGATGAGGTCGGTGCGACTCACGATCGCCTCGCACACCCGGTAACTCAGCGATCCCGCCATCAACAACGCATTCACTCGAGGTAGCCGGTCGCATAGCGACAACGCCAGATTCATGTGCGCTGATGCCCGACCGTGCGTCACACCGAGAATGGCCGAGATTTCAGCGGCCGTCGCATCCCAGTCATCACAGGCCCACCACGCATGCTCCTCACCAGAACAGCGCAATCGCACCAAGTCCGCGATCCCCGCCAGCCGACGCCCCTCACCTTGGGCCGCCATGCGGGCACCGCTCTCGATCGCGGCCACCGCGACCGCCGCTGCATCGCTCATCTATCGCGTCCAGCCGTCGGTCCGTACGACGAGTATGCCGGCAGCGCAGTGCCTTGAATCTCAAGCGATATGTCGTTGAACCATCGCCGCACCAACTCTCCAAGCAGCACCAACTGCAGCGCCGCTGCTTCTTTTTCACGTCGGTCGAACTCGGCGATCGCGGCTAGCAGCTCGGCAGGGGTCTGCGACACGATCTGTTCATCGAACATATGTTCGAGTCTAGATCAACCCCCCGACAGGACGCGTCACCCCTGGTCACGCGGTGTATCGACCGTGCCGCCCGGTGTCGGCATGCTCCAGGGCCCACTCCAGTGCGTGGTCGGTCACCCGGCTAGACCCTAGACCCAGTACGGCACGCGCGCTCGGTACTGCCGCAGCGCGAATGCGGCCACCAGCCAACCGATCACCGTCAGCCCGATCACGACCGCCCAATGCCGCCAGTGCTGGTCGGCGCCAAGCAGGGGAGCGCGCAGGATGTCGAGATAGTGCAGCAGCGGGTTCAATTCGATGATCGTCGCCCATTGGCCGGCACCCTGCTGTCGCAACGTGTCGTCGTTCCAGATGATCGGCGTCATGAAGAACAGCAGCTGCACGATCGAGAACAGCAGCGGTCCGATGTCGCGGTAGCGGGTGGCCAGGATGCCGAAGCAGAACGACACCCACACGCAGTTGAGCATGATCAGCAACAACGCCGGGATGGCCGCCAAGTCCGCCCACGACCACGGTTTCGGGAAGATGATCGCGATGATCACGTAGATCACGATGTTGTGCCCGAACAGAATCATCTGCCGCCACACCAACCGGTAGACATGCACGCTCAGCGGCGTCGGAAGCTGTTTGATCAAGCCCTCGTTCGCGATGAACACATCGGCACCCTCGAGAATCGCGGCGTTGATCATGTTCCAGATGATCAGCCCCAGCGTCACATACGGCAGATGCTCGGACAGCTGGAGGTGGAACAGCTGCGAGTACAGCCCACCCATCGCGACGGCGGTGGTCCCGGTGGCGATGGTGATCCAGAACGGGCCGAGCACCGAGCGGCGGTACTTCTGCTTGATGTCCTGCCAGCCCAGGTGCAGCCACAGTTCGCGCTTGTGATACCCGTCGCGCAGGTCGCCCCACGCCCGGGTGAACGTCTTCGACTGAGCGGCGGCATCGGTGAATGTCATCGGTTGAACCTTTCCCGCCTGCCCAAGCGCCGCAATCGAATCCATTCGGCGAAGCCGGCGGGATCGCGGCGCTGTACCAAGAAGAACCATCCGAATCGCAGCCACTCTTGCGGCACCAGCTTGCGCATACCGGGCTGGGATTGTAGGTAGCCGCGATTGCGATAGGTGAAGTATCGCTTGGTCGGATTGTCGGGGTATTGAGTGTGCATGCGACCGCCGAGGATCGGCTTGAACTCGTCGCTGCCTTGCGGGTGCAGATAGACAGCATTCAAGCAGGTCCCGAACTGTAATCCGCTGCGCAGCAGGCGCCGGTGGATCTCGGTCTCGTCGCCTCGGAAGAACAGCCGTAGGTCCGGCACCCCCACCGCTTCGATGGTCGATGCGCGAAACAGGGCGCCATTGAACAGATGCGAGATGCCGGGCATCAGATCGGGAAGTTCTGATTCCGCAAGCAGTTCCGACACCCGCCGCCGCCACACCAGGCCACGGCGAAGCGGGAAGGCCAGCCGGTCGGGGTCGTCGATATCACACACCATCGGGGAGACCTCGGCCAGCTGATGGCGCGACGCGCACGCCAGCAGCGTCGCCAGGACCGAAGCGTCCTTGGGTCGCCCATCGTCGTCGGCCAGCCAGACCCAGTCCGCGCCAAGCGTCAGCGCATGCAACATTCCCAACGCGAATCCCCCTGCACCGCCCAGGTTTCGGCGGGAGCCGAGATACGTCGACGGCACCGGCTGCCCTTCGACCAGGTCGCGCACCCGTTCGTCGGAATCGTTGTCGACGACGATCAGGTGGTCGAGCATTCGGGTCTGTGTGCTCAGCACATCGAGGGACTTGGCCAGTTCATCGGGACGGCGATGCGTGACGACGACGGCGCACACCATGTCGGTCACGGGGTGGCGACCCCGTCCGACCAATCAGACCTGTGCTCTTCCAACACTTCCCGCACATGCCGCGCGGCATCCTCGCCTTCGTAGGCCCGTACCACTTCTTCGATCCCGCCGGTCATCTTGATGGTGCCGTGGTCGATCCACATCGCGTTCTTGCACAACCGCGCCAGGAACTCGTTGGAATGGCTGGCGAACACCAGGATTCCGGACCGCTCGACCAGGCTCTGAAGACGTGTCTGCGCCTTCTTCAGGAACTCGGCATCCACCGCCCCGATGCCCTCGTCGAGCAGCAGGATCTCCGGGTCGATACTGGTGACCACGCCCATCGCCAGGCGGACCCGCATACCGGTGGAGTACGTCCGCAGCGGCATCGACAGGTACTCGCCGAGCTCGGTGAACTCGGCGATCTCGTCGACCTTGGCCAGCATCTGCTTTCGCGTCTGTCCCAGGAAAAGGCCGCGGATGATGATGTTCTCGTAGCCGGAGATCTCCGGATCCATCCCCACGCCGAGGTCGAACACCGGCGCCACCCGCCCGCGCACGGTGGCCGAACCGCGGGTCGGCTCGTAAATGCCGGACAGTAGTCGCAGCAGCGTCGACTTGCCCGCGCCGTTATGGCCGACGAGGCCCACCCGATCGCCCATCTTCAGCGACAGCGTGATGTCCCGCAGCGCCTCGATGACGACGACGTTGTCGGTATTGCGGCCGATCGCGCCGCCCGCCTTCCCCAGGAACGCCTTCTTCAGCGAGCGGGTCTTCGCATCGAAGATCGGAAACTCGACCCAGGCGTCCCGGGTTTCGATGAACGGATCGTCGGCAGTCACCGTGAATCTCTTGTTACAGGTACTGCCCGGTGCCGTGACCGGGAACTCCGGGCGGACCAGGTTGTCCCATGCCGGGTGGCAGCGCGCCCTGGCGCATGTGTTCCAGCTGCGCCCGCGCTGCCATCTGCTGGGCGAACAGCGCGGTCTGGATCCCGTGGAACAGACCCTCCAGCCAGCCGACCAGCTGCGCCTGAGCGATGCGCAATTCGGAATCCGACGGAATCGTGTCTTCGGAGAACGGCAGTGCGAGGCGCTCGAGTTCTTCGCGCAGTTCGGGGGCCAGGCCGTCTTCGAGCTCGCGAATGGACGTCTGGTGGATCTCGCGCAACCGGCTGCGGCTCGCGTCGTCCAGCGGTGCGGCCCGGACTTCTTCGAGCAGCTGCTTGATCATGGTGCCGATCCGCATCACCTTGGCCGGCTGTTCCACCAGCTCGGTCACGGACCGTTGATCGTCCTCCACGCCGCCGTCCGGCTCGGTGATGATCTCGATGTTGTCGTCGTCTGTATTCGTAGTCATGGAAGTGAGCGTTCCCTGGTGTCCCATTGTCATTGGCTGTCCGGCGGTGAAGATCCGCGCCATTCGTAGATGCGAGCTTCGCCGTTGTCGTAGATCTTCGCCCACGACTTGGACTTGTCTAGTGACACTAGTCCGTCGGGCATGACGAACCCGCGGACCACCGGCGTACTGGTCAATACATAGCGGATGTTCAGTGCCTTCACGGCCTCGGCGATTCGCGGATCGTGATCGGCGTCGTCGGCATAGGCCCAGAAGATGAAGCGGTGGTAGCCCGGGCCCTGCTGGACGGGGTAGTCATAGTGCGTCCACAGCGGGTGCAGGCCGGCAATCGCATACATCCAGGCAGTGCCGTCGACGTTGGCGTCGCCGATCAGCGTGTCGCGGGCCCCCGGCAGGGTGGCCAGATAGGCCATCGCCTCGAGGTCCTTCCCGTCGATCATCACCCGGTCGTACTTCTCGCCCATCAGGTAGCGGTGCCGGGGGAAGTAGTGCCACGCCAACCCGACGGTGAGGGCGACCAGCAGCACCGCGGTGGCGCCGATCCAGAATCCGCGGTCGGGGTCCCGGTCGGCGGCCCAGTGCCGAGTCAACCGGCGTGCGCCGGCCACGACCAGCAGCGCAGCGGAATACGCAGCGATTCCGGCCATCGGTACGAGCAAGAGCGTCACCACCGCTGACAGCCGGCGCGGGTCGCTGTAGAACAGGTCGCTGTACTTGCCGATGATCGCCCCGACCGGGCCGCCGAACGGCGCCCCGGAATGAACGATCGACACGATCATCAGCAGCCACACCGCGGCCGGCCACCAGACTCGTTTGGTCAGCAACAGCACGAAACCCACACCAGCCAGCCCGATCAGGATGTTCTGGATCGGAAAGTCGTTGAGGTGGCGGGTGTGCTGAACGACGGCATTGAACAAGGTCCGCTTGCGGCCCAGATGAGTGACGAAGGCATGCCCGGCGATAACCTCGGCCTGCTGCAGGACGCCCAGGAACTGCGGTAGCAGCACCGCCAGGGTGGGCGCCGCGATCGCGACCAGGGTGATGAAGTCCCGTAGCCGGCCCAGCACCGGCCGCACCATCGGGTCGAGCAGCCACCACGCCACGACGAACGTCACCACGACGACGCCGCCGGTGATGTGCACCGAGAACACCCCGACCAGCGACACCACCGCCAGCGGGACCCGATCGCGGTGCCGCAGCGATGACGTGATCAGCACGAACGCCGGCACGGCGAGCCCGTAGGCGACCATGTTGGGCATCGAGGCGGTGTCGAATTCGACGTAGGGCACCGCGGTGAACGACGCCGACAGAGCGGCCGCGGTGGCCGCCGCTCCCGCGGTGCGCCATTGCGATGTGTGCGGGCGGATCAGCTGCCAGGTCAGCAGCGCCCCGCTGAGCGGGAACAGCCACACCGCCGCCGCCAGGGAGCTCAGCGTGTAGGCGGTGGTCGGCGCCGCGCCGATCAGCTGGGCGAGTACCGCGGCAAGCGCGTGAAACACCGAGGGGTAATAGAGGGCGTCGTGGGTTTCGACGTTGCGAAGCTCGCCCATGTGCGTCGATGACGCCTGTCCGGTGTCGAGGATCCAGCGGATGGTGTTGGCGTGCCAGACGGAGTCCCAGTTGCTGGGGATGGATTGCCAATAGGGCATGCCCTTGGCGGCCGCGACGGCAATGAACAGGGCGCCTAGGGTCACCCCCGCCGCCACCACCAGTGCCGGCCCCAGTGCGGGCGCTCCGGCGGCCGAATCGGCGGACCGATAGCGGGCGAGCAGAACCCGCAAACCGAATACCACCGCCGCCACGATGACCAGGGCAAGCAGTGCGGTCCAGGTGTTCCAGCGGATCCCGATCGCACCGAAGGGGATGATGGCCAGGCCCACAACGCCGTACGTCAATACCGGGCCGAGCCCGAGCGCGACGAACCACCGAAGTCGCGCGGCGAGCGCCACCACCGCGCCCGGCAGGATCAGCAACAACACCGCGATCATCAGTCCGAACGCGAAGCTCACTGGACTAGTATGGCTGCCCAGGTGATCCTGTCCTTGGGGGGACCGCAGGCGCCATTGCTGTCTCGATCGCGGAATCGCCAAGGCTTTAAGGTGGGCTCCATGGCTTACGACGTCGCCCGGGTGCGTGGTCTGCACCCAGCGCTGGGCGACGGGTGGATGCGCTTCGACGCTCAAGCCGGGATGTTGATCCCCGAGTCGGTTGCCACGACGGTGTCCACCGCGTTCCGCGGTTCGGTACCCAACACGGCCAGTCCCCACCCTTCCGCGCGGCGCAGCGTCGCTGTGCTGGAGGCCGCTCGTCAGGCGGTGGCCGACCTGGTCAACGGTGACCCGGCCGGAGTGGTGCTCGGCGCGGACCGCTCGGTGCTGCTGACATCGCTGGCCGACGCGTCGTCGTCGCGGGCGGGGATCGGCTACGAAGTGGTGGTCAGCCGGCTCGACGACGAGGCAAACATCGCGCCGTGGTTGCGCGCGGCCAACCGGTACGGGGCCAAGGTGAAATGGGCCGAGGTCGACATCGAAACCGGCGAGCTTCCGCCGTGGCAGTGGGAGAGCCTGATCACGCCGCCCACCAAGCTGGTGGCGATGACGTCGGCGTCGTCGACGCTGGGCACGATCACCGATGTCGGAGCCGTCACCAAACTCGTCCACGACGTCGGCGGGCTGGTCGTGGTGGACCATTCGGCCGCGGCGCCGTATTCGCTGTTGGACATCGAGGAGATCGAAGCCGACGTCGTCGCACTCAACGCACCGGCGTGGGGCGGCCCGCCGATCGGTGCCCTGGCGTTCCGCAATCCGTCGCTCATCGACAGCTTCGGGTCGGTGTCGATGAACCCGCATGCGAGCGGTCCGGAGCGGCTGGAGTTGGGCGGACATCAGTACGGACTGCTCGCCGGCGTGGTCGCCAGCATCGAATACTTGGCCGCGCTTGACGAGTCGGCGCGTGGCACGCGGCGCGAAAGGCTCGCGCTGTCAACGCAATCCGCGAGTTCGTATCTCAGCGGGCTGTTCGACTACCTGATGGGGTCGCTTCGGTCGCTGCCCCTGGTGATGGTGATCGGCCGGCCCGAGGCGCACATCCCGGTGGTCAGCTTCGCGGTCACCGGGGTGCCCGCCGAGCGGGTGGTCCAGCGCTTGGCCGACAACGGAATTCTGGCCGTTTGCAACGCCAATTCACGTGTTCTGGACCTGATCGGCGTCAACGACATCGGCGGCGCCGTCACCGTCGGGTTGGCCCATTACTCGACCATGGCCGAGGTGGATCAGCTCGTGCGGGCGCTCGCGTCGCTGGGCTGAGACTCAGTCTCCAACCGTCAGCAGGATCTTTCCGAACGTCTCACCCGAAGCGAGGACTCGGTGCGCTTCGGCGGCTTCGGTGATGGGGAACCGCGCGCCGATGATGGGACGGACCCGGCCGTCACCGATCATCGGCCACACCGAATCCACGACGGCATCGACGATGGCGCCCTTGCCGTTCGCGCCGTCGACGGGCCGACCCCGCAACGACGTAGCGATCACGCTCAACCGCTTGGCGACCATTTTGGCAATGTTCAGTTCGGCTTTGATCCCGCCCTGCATGCCGATGATGACGAGCCGGCCGTCGGGTGCGAGCGCGTCGAGATTCCGATCCAGATACGCCGCGCCCATGATGTCGAAGATGACGTCCGCACCCCGACCATCGGTGGCATTATTGACGCACGCGACGAAATCCTCGTCGCGGTAGGAGATTTGCGTGTCAGCGCCCAGTTCAGCGCACAGGTCGAGCTTGGCCTTCGAGCCCGCGGTCACGGCCACTCGGTTGCCGAGTGCCTTGGCTACTTGGATCGCATGCGTGCCGATTCCGCTGGCGCCGCCGTGGATGAGCATCAATTCACCGCGCGAGAGGTGCGCCGTCATGACGAGGTTCGACCACACTGTGCAGGCGACCTCCGGCAGTGCGGCGGCATCTGCCACGCTGACCCCAGGCGGAATGGGCATCACCTGTGGAGCCGGAACGGCCACGTACTGAGCGTAGCCACCACCGGCCAGAAGTGCGCAGACCTCTTGTCCGACAACCCATTCCGATACCCCGTCGCCGACTGCTGCGATGGCGCCGGAGACCTCGAGGCCGAGGATGTCGCTGGCTCCGGGCGGCGGCGGGTAGTGCCCGGCGGCCTGCAGCAGGTCGGCGCGATTGACGCCGGCGGTGCCGACCTTGATCAACACCTCGCCGTGGCCTGGCGAAACATCCGGCACCTCGTGCCAGAACAGACGGTCGGTGGATTCAGCGACGATGGCCAGCATCCGGTTAGGTTACTCCCGAGTCATTTCGGAGTCGTACCGCGCTGTGTCGCTTACGATTGCGCTATGGGAGGGATGATTGCGGGGCGGACCGCTAGTGAGATGCCGGGGTTGGATATAGCCGAGCAGAGAGCTTGGCAGAACTTCCTCGACGCAGCACTGCGGCTGTACGGAACACTGAATCGCGGACTCGTCGAGAAGCACAAGTTGAGTTTGGTCGACGTCCGTCTGTTGGAAATATTGGACAACTCGGAAACCGGTGCAGCTCGGATGGGGGACTTGGCCGAGCAGCTCATGTCGCTGCCGAGCCGGGTGACCCGCCAGATCCGTCGGCTGGAGGCAGCGGGGCTGGTGCACCGCGAAGCCAGTCCCGACGACGGCCGCGGAGTTCTGGCCGGGATCACCGACCGGGGCCGCGAGGTCGTCGAGGACGCGATGCTGACGTACGCAACGGGAGTTCGGGAGACGTTCCTGGGCCCGCTGTCGCGTCCGCAGATGGCGGCGATGGGGGAGAACTGTCGCCGCATCAGCGCGTCGTTGAAGGGCGGCGGGAACTCGGCCAAGGTCGGCCGCGTCTGAACCGCTACGCTTATCGGCGGTGGCGTGGCAGAGCGGCCTAATGCACTCGCCTTGAAAGCGAGAGACGGCTAACACCGTCCGGGGGTTCAAATCCCTCCGCCACCGCTGAGTTGGCGGCACGATAGCAGGGCAGAATTCCCCGGCCGGACTTAGTCTCATCGGATGTTGGTCCGGTGGAACGTGGCGGTTCGGACGGCATTGCTGATCGTCATCCTCGCCGTCAGCTACGTCGTGCTCGGCAGGCTGGCGTTCGCGGTCTCGGTGCAGCACGGCACCGTCACCAGCGTGGTGTTCGTGCCCGAGGGCCTCGCGCTCGCCTTCGTCATCCTGTTCGGCCGCCGGGTGGCGCCGGGGATCCTCCTCGGTGAGATTCTGCTTTCGGTCTGGGCCGGACCGTCGGTGCTGGCCGGTGCTTTGATCGGCACGGTCAACATGCTCGAAAGTGTCTTGGGTGCTTACCTTTTCGAGCGCTGGGCCTTGCGCCGATCCCTCGATCATCCCCGCGACGTGGCGCGATTCGTGGTCCTGGTGTGCTGCATCCTTGCACCGATCAGTGCCACCGGCGGTGTCTCCGCGCTACTGATCACCGGCGGGATCCCGGCAGATCTCATTCCCGAGACGTGGGCGTGGTGGGTCCAGGGAGCTCAGCCCGCCTCGCTGACGTCGCTGAGCGAGGTCAGCACGGCCTGGTTGCACTGGTGGATCGCCAATATCATGGGTCAGCTGCTGGTTGCCCCGGTGCTGCTGGTGTGGTCGGTTCGTCAACCGGCTGAGCGGCGGCGCCTGCGACCGTATGAGATCGCCGTCTGTGTCGCCGGCATCGCGGCCGTTACGGTTGGAGCGGTCGGTCGGACCTCGGTCCCTCCGCTCGTGCTGCTGGCCGTGACCTATCCGTTACTGGTGTGGGTGGGCATGCGCGGTGGAACCCGACCAGCGGTCATGGCGAACCTCCTGTTGGCGCCGCCGGTGATTTGGGCCGGATCCGGTGAGGGCTTTCTGGCCGATGCCAGCGTGCCGGATCGCATCGCTTACGTCAGCTTCTTCATTGCGAGCGGATCATTGGTCGCACTGGTGGTGGCGGCGGTCCTGAGCGAACGGCGTGAGCTCATCGACAAGCTCACCGTGCTGGCCTCGCGTGACCCGCTGGCCCCCGTTGCCAACCGGCGGCATTTTCTGGAGGTATTCCGGTCCGCTGCCGACAGGTCTTGGCGGACAGGGGATCCCGCCTCCGTACTGGTCGTCGATATCGACGACTTCAAGGTGATCAATGATCGATTCGGCCACGCCGTAGGGGATGCTGTCATCGTCATGGTCGGCCGCCACTGTGCCGCAATCGCAGGCGGAAGTGAGCGAGCCGGCCGGCTCGGCGGGGAGGAGTTCGCACTCATTCTGGTCGACACCGGCATCGATGACGCCGCTCACATGGCAGAGCGACTTCGCGGCTTGATTGCGGCGGATCACGTCGAGGCAGCGCAGGGCCGGGCCAGCGTGACCGTCAGCATCGGGGTCGCCGAACTCATCCCCGGCCACCGGGTCGAGCAGGCTCTCGACATGGCGGACGCCGCCCTCTACGCCGCGAAATCGGCGGGACGCGACCAGGTCCGCATCGCAGGATTGACCGCAGGACCACAACTCGACTCCATGTGAGGCACGTCGCCCGGCGCAATGTGCACTGATATTCAACTGTGCGGCGGTATCGGGACTTCTGTGGATCACCTTGGGGCACGTGCTTTTTGGTGGTGCGCGGGCATACAAAGGATGGAAGGCGTTCCAAAAGTAGCTCGGGCCGTTCACCTATGGGCGGTCCGACGGGTCGATGCCGCCCTCAGATGTCCGAAAGGTGCAGGTCAACATGTCATCTCCGCTGAAGCTTCAGAAACGCTTGGCTTTCAATAAAAGGTTGCTGGGTACTGTCGTGGGTGGTGGGGCGATCGCGGTGCTCGGGCTGTTCGGGCTGACCCATCCGGCTCCGGTGTCCCTGACCCACACCGCCGATTCCGGTGATGAGACCAAGTTCCCGGCCTACTCCTCGCCGGCCGTTGGGGCGATGAACATGGGTGCGACCACGACCACCCAGCCCGCCGACGAGCCGACGGCTCTGGCGGTTACCAAAGCGGTGCCCGCGATCAAGGCCGGCAGCTAGCGGCTATTCGCCGGTGAATTCCGGCTTCCGCTTACCGAACATCGCCGAGATGCCCTCGGTTAAGTCCTTGGACGGCAGAAACGCCGAGTTCCACGCCGCCACGTAACGCAGGCTGGCTGCCACGTCGGCGGTGCGCTGTTCGTCGAGGACGTCCTTGATGCCGTGGGTCACCAGTGGTGAATTCGCGGCGATCTCGGCGGCCGTCTCATGCGCGGCGGCCAACGTGGCCTCGGCGTCGGGATAGACGTCGTTGACCAGACCGATCTTCTCGGCACGGGCCGCGTCAATGTCCTTACCGGTCAACGCCAGTTCGCGCAGGTGCCCGTCGGAGAGGATGTAGGGCAAGCGGGCCAGGCTGCCGACATCGGCGACGATCGACAATTTGACCTCTCGCACCGAGAACTTCGCGTCGGCGCTGGCGTAGCGGATGTCGACCGCGCTGATCAGGTCGACCCCACCGCCGATGCACCAGCCGTGCACCGCCGCGATGGTGGGTGTGCGGCAATCGGCCACCGCGGTGATCGACTGCTGCAATTGCTTCAGGTGGGAGTGGAAGTCGGCTCGAGGCCGAGCCGACACCTCACCCGTCATGAGCGCAGACAATGTGCCGCCCATGGCGACCAGGTCCAGGCCGTAGCTGAAGTTGCGGCCCGAGCCGGTCAGCACGATCGCCCGGACGTCCGGGTCGGCATCGAGGTCGGCGAAGACCACCGGCATTTCGGCCCAGAACTGCGGGCCCATCGCGTTGCCTTTGCCCGGACCGATCAGCGTGACCTGGGCGATGTGGTCCTTGACCTCGACAGTGAGGGATTCATACGGCGCGCTCATGACCATGAAGGCTACGGCGCGCCGCGGCCGGCGTCACTCGAGGGTCACGTCCGGCCGCCGCGCCGCGATGCCGGCACCGATCGCGAAGAACGCGACCAGCAGGCCCACGACGCCGATCGCGATGGGTGTCGAGCCGCCCACCAGGGTGGGCAGATTCTGCAGGATCAGGGCGAAGGCGGTCAGCAGGCCGAGCAGGCCCAGGCCCGGCGCGATGAACGCCCGCCAGGTCGACACCTCCAGCCGGCCCGCCCGCCTGCGCTTGGTGAAGAAGACGAGCACGGCGAGGGTGGTCGCGATCAGCAGGATGGTGATGCCGACCGTGGAGATGCCGGCCAGCCAGGTATAGAACTGCGTCACCGGGTCGAGCTGGAATCCGATCGCCACCACGATGGCCACGGCCACGACGACAGCGTCCACCCCGGAGGCGATGTGTGGCGAACCGTGGGCGGCGTGTGCCTCGCCGAGTTGGCCGGGGAACACCTTGCGGTTGGACAGCGTGAAGACATAGCGGGCAACGATGTTGTGGAACGACAGGATGCAGGCGAACAGGCTGGTGACGAACAGCACCTGGACGATGTGCAGGCCGGCGGTGCCGAGGTACTGCTCGGTGGCGTCGGGCAGCAGTGCGGAGGGATCGGCCTGGGCCTGCTCGACGGCCGTGCTGTCGCCGACCGCCGAGATCAGTGCCCAGGTCGAGACGGTGTAGAACACCCCGATGAGGATGACGGCCAGATAGGTGGCCTTGGGGATGGTGCGCAGTGGATCGCGGGCTTCGTCTCGGAACACCGCGGTGGCCTCGAAGCCGATGAAGCTCAGGATCGCGAACAGTAGTGCGATACCCGGTGCCCCGGAGACGATTTCGGACGGAGTGACGATGCCGGTGGACAGACCTTCGTGGCCACCGCTGAAGATGACGGCGGCGTCGAGCGCCAGGACGATCAACACCTCGCCGATCAGGAGAACACCAAGCACGTTGCGGGACAGGTCGATGTTGAAGTGACCCAGCGCCGTCACGACAGTGAACGCGACGAAAGCCCAGATGCCCCAATGGATATTCGGAACACCATACGACGCGAACAGCGCCTGGGCGCCTTGTCCGATCAGCCCATAGACCGCGATCTCGAGCGTCAGGTAGGAGATCAGCGCGACGAGCGCGAACCCGAAGCCGGGCACCCGGCCGAGGCCCTTGCCGATGTAGGAGTAGAAGGCGCCCGCGTCGGGGACATACAGCGTCAGAGCGGTGAATCCGACTGCGAACAGCAAGATGATCAGTGTGCTGACGACGAAGATCGCCGGGAAGCCGATCCCGTTGCCACTGGCGATGCCCAATGGCACCGGGCCGCCCATGACGCCGAGCGGTGACGCGGCGGCCACCACCACGAAGACGATGCCCCAGACTCCGAGCGTCCCCCGAAGCTTGCGGTGTGGCCGGCCGTCGGTCGTCGCCACGGCAACGGGAGCGCTGCCGGATTCCTGAATGTGGTTCGACATGATGCCCTTTCAAGCCCGTTCAGCGGGTTCGCGCCTGCAGACGCTAATCCCGTGACGGGCTGAATCAGACAGTTCGGATCAGCTGGATTCGATGGGGTATCAGATGTACATCGCGGGGTCGACGTAAGTCGTCGGATCCACCAACTGCTCGCGCTGCTTCTCGGTGCGATGGCGGACAACGGCTGGAATGCCGGTTGCGATCGAATCCGCCGGCACGTCGTGAGTGACGACAGCATTGGCGCCGATCGCGCTGTCGTCTCCAATAACCAAGGGGCCCAGTATTTTTGCTCCGGCGCCGACAACGACTCGGTTGCCGAGTGTGGGATGCCGCTTGCCGTGTTCCAACGAGCGCCCGCCGAGAGTCACGCCGTGATAGAGCATCACGTCGTCACCTATCTCGGTCGTCTCCCCGATCACGACGCCCATGCCGTGGTCGATGAAGAAGCGGCGGCCGATGGTGGCGCCGGGATGGATTTCGATGCCGGTGAGGAAACGGGTCACCTGCGACAGCACCCGCGCCGGACCGCGCATTGACGGCCTGGCCCAGAGCCGGTGCGCGAGCCGGTAGGACCAGATGGCGTGCAGGCCCGAGTAGACCAGGGCGTTCTCCAGATCGCCGCGGGCAGCCGGGTCATGGCCGCGGGCATTGCTCAGGTCTTCGCGAACTGTCGACAGCAGGCCCATGAATTCAGTCCCGGATGTGTTCGTAGAGCACGGTGGAGATGTAGCGCTCGCCGAAGTCGCACACCACCGCCACGATGAGCTTGCCCGCGTTCTCCGGACGCTTGGCGAGTTCTAATGCGGCCCAAACGATCGCGCCCGACGAGATCCCACCCAGGATGCCTTCGGCGGTGCCCAGATCCCTGGCCACCCGAACGGCGTCGTCGAGTTCGACGTCGATGATCTCGTCGTAGACGTCGCGATCGAGCACCTCGGGAACGAAGTTGGCGCCCATGCCCTGGATTTTGTGCGGTCCGGCGACACCCTCGGTCAGTAAGGGGGAGTCCTTCGGCTCGACCCCGACGATCTGAACCCCGGGCTTGCGCGCCTTGAGGACATGCCCCACCCCGGTGAGCGTGCCGCCGGTACCGATACCGGCCACGAAGATGTCGACTTTGCCGTCGGTATCCGCCCACACCTCTTCGGCGGTGGTCTTCTCGTGGATCGCGGGATTGGCGGGATTCGCGAACTGGTTCGCCGAGACCGCGTTGTCGGTTTCGGCGATGATCTGCTTCGCCCGTTCCACCGCGCCGGCCATGCCCTCGGAGCCGGGAGTCAGGACGATCTCGGCTCCATAGGCGCGCAGCATCACCCGGCGCTCGGTGGACATCGTCTCGGGCATGGTCAGGATCACCTTGTAGCCGCGCGCCGCGCCGACCATCGCCAGCGCGATGCCGGTGTTGCCGCTGGTGGCCTCGACGATCGTGCCGCCGGGCTGCAGCTCGCCGGACGCCTCGGCCGCGTCGATGATCGCGACGCCGATCCGGTCCTTGACGCTGTTGGCCGGGTTGTAGAACTCGAGCTTGACCGCGACCTCGGCGTCCATGCCGTCGGTCAAACGGTTGAGTCGGACCAGCGGCGTACGGCCGATCAGCTCGGTGACGTTGTCATAGATCTTGCCCATGCTGCGCGTCCCTTCTCGTGCACTCCAACGAACACTATTCTGTCGGCAGCTGGTCGTACGGTTGGGGCATGGCTGACGAACTGATCCCGGGCCCGGACGCTCCGCCCACCGACGAGCTGGCGAGCGCCGAAGCGTCGCTCAAGATTCTTCAACAGGTAATGCACGGTATTGCTTCCGATGATCTGAAAAGGCAGACCCCGTGCCGCGAGTTCGACGTCGCGGCGCTGACCGATCATCTGCTGAATTCGATCACCCTGCTGGGCGGCGCTGCCGGCGCGCAGTTGCCGGAGCGCAACCACGACGACTCGGTCGAGCAGCAGATCATCGCGGCCGCCCGTCCGGCGCTGGATGCCTGGCATCGACGCGGGCTGGACGGCACGGTTCCGTTCGGCGACAACCAGGCGCCGGCGCAATTCATGGCCGCCATCCTGTCGCTCGAATTCCTGGTCCATGCCTGGGATTACGCCTCGGCGATCAACCGCCCGATCGATGCTCCGGACTCGCTGACCGACTACGTGGCGGCCCTGGCGCAGCGCATCATCACCCCGGAGGGGCGGGCCAGGGCCGGCTTCGACGATCCGGTCGACGTCGCCGCGCATGTCTCCAAACTGGACCGGCTCGCTGCGTTCACCGGCCGGGTGCCCGTCAGCGGGTAGCGCTCCACTTTTGGGCGAACGTCAGGAAGGCGTCGTTCTCCTCGGGCGCGCCGATGGTCACCCGTACACCGTCGGTGCCGTAGGGCCGCACCAGCACGCGGGCGTCCGCGGCCTGCTCCACGAAATCGGGGGTCTGCTCGGGGGACAGCGGCAGCCAGACGAAGTTGGCCTGCGACGGCGGGAACGTATAGCCCAGCTCGGTGAGCGCTGCGCAGACCCGGCGGCGTTCGTCGACCACCGCGTCGGTGCGGGCCAGCAGCTCGTCGGCGGCGTGTATCGAGGCGATCGCGGCGGCCTGGGAGACGGTGGTGGCGGTGAAGGGCACATAGACCTTGCCCAGCGCGGTGATGATGTCAGGGTCGCCGACGGCGTAGCCAATGCGCAGGCCGGCCAGGCCGTAGGCCTTCGAGAAGGTGCGCAGCACAACGACATTGGGATGGCTGCGGGCCAGGCCGAGGCTGTCGGGCAGCATGCCGTCGCGGATGTACTCGACGTAGGCCTCGTCGATGGCGATGAGGATGTCCGACGGCACGGCGGCGACGAAGCGGGCCAACTCGTCTGGGTCAACCACAGTGGAGGTCGGGTTGTTCGGGTTGCAGACGAAAATCAGCCGGGTGCGGTCGGTGATCGCGGCCAGCATGGCGTCCAGGTCGAAGGCGTAGTCGCGCAGCGGCACCTGAACCGCGGTGGCGCCGGCCACCCGCACCTGTAGGGGGTAGATCTCGAAGCTGCGCCAGCCGAAGATCACCTCGTCGCCCACCGATGAGGTGATCTGGATGAGCTGCTGGCACAGACTCACCGACCCGCAGCCCACCGCGATGTGTTCGGGGGCGAAATCGACGTGCTTGGCCAGATGCTCTTTGAGCTCCACGTAGCCGTTGTCGGGGTAGCGATTGATGGTCTCGGCGGAGGCGGCGATGGCTGCGCGCACACTCGGTAGCGGCCCGTGCACAGTCTCGTTGCTGGCCAGTTTGATGGCGCCCGGCACCGTCTTACCCGGGGTGTAGGCCGGGAGATCAGCCAGTTCGGGGCGCAGGCGGGCAGTCATTTGTCCAAGTCTAAGGGGGCTGTGTACTCTCATCCCTCGGCGGTTCGGGGCAGCACGTGGGCTCCGGTACGCTCAGGTAGTTCAGGAGGCGTGCCAGAGCGGCCGAATGGGACTCACTGCTAATGAGTTGTCCCCCTTACAGGGGACCGGAGGTTCAAATCCTCTCGCCTCCGCCGCGGCTGATTCGTCAGCCACGAACAACTGAATACAGACGGCGCCCGTAGCTCAACGGATAGAGCATCTGACTACGGATCAGAAGGTTAGGGGTTCGAATCCCTTCGGGCGCACTCACAGCAACCGCAAGCCACCAGCAAGAATCCCCCATCGGCCTGTAAAAATCCCGCCGACAGGTATCGCTGGCTAAGTCGAACGCGTTATTGTCGATTCAAATATCTCACCGCGCCGTTTGACTTGAGAGCACCACCTTGCAGGCATCTCTGAAAAGTTTCGCCGGGTTCAGCAGCCACCTGCGCGACTGGTGGAGTGAGCCGGTCGACTACGTCGCGCAGGTGCAGTACTTCACCAAGCGGTCGAAGTCGGGACCGATTCAGGTGCTCATCGGTATGGGCACCGGGTTCAACGGCGTGCTCTCGCTGCTGATTCTGCTGCCGTCGGCGCGCACCCCCGCGTCGCAGATCGCGGTCGCGGTATTTGCGGTGCTGCAGCTCTTCTGGGGCTGGGTGTGGTGTTATCGGCCCTGGCCGTCACGGCAGGTATCCCTTGCGTTCGTCGGCTCGGCCGACATCGCGATCGCCGCCGTGGCGGTGCTGGACACCAACTGGCTGTTGGGCTTGTTCGCGTTCAATGCCTTCGCGATGCTCTCGGTGCTGCTGATGTTCTTCGACGGCCCGAAAGTCCTTACCGGGCATATCGTGTGGATACTGCTCGTGACGGCGGCGTTTGCCGCTGAAGTGAGCATCGCCGCGGATATGGATCCGCTGGCCGTCACCGCAAAGGCGCTCGTGCTGGTGACACCGGTGGTGATGACTCCGCTGGGGATTCAGCTCGGAATCTGGGCGCTGCGTAACGATGCCAACGAATCGGTCACCGATCCGCTGACCGGCCTGCTGAACCGGCGCGGCCTGCATCTTCACATCGGTGAGCTGTTGCGCGAGGCCACACCGATGGATAGTGAAGTGGCCGCGACGGTCGTCGACCTGGACCGCTTCAAGGCGATCAACGACACCTTCGGCCACACGACCGGCGACGCGGTCTTGATCCGCTGCGCTCGCCGGATAGCGTCGGCCGTTCGTAACGGCGCCTTGGTGGCCCGGATCGGCGGCGAGGAGTTCGTGGTCGTCGATCTCGCGGGTGCCGGCCACGCGCGGCAGCGCGCGGACTCCGTCAGGCATGCGATCGCGGCGCCTGCCGATCCCCCGATCACCGCCAGCGTCGGAGTCGCCAGCGTCACCATTGCCAGTTTCGCCGCCGAGGGGGTCGACCTCATCGCCTTGCTCGATGCAATCGTGGAGCGCGCCGACCAGGCGATGTTCGATGCAAAACGTAACGGCGGCAACGCAACAATCCACGTTGCGAGCATCGACGGGAGCGGCTAGACGGCCCCGGCGTCCTCACCTTGATCGGTGTACTCGGGCCCGCCCGGTTGCGGAGCATTGCCCGTCCCGCCGGCGTCCTGGCCCTCTTTCCAGTACAGGTCGTCGGTCGGCAGCGGCGCCGGGCCGGTGCTGCCGGGATTCTCGTTGGCGTCCCAGTAGTAGGGCTCAGTGGGGTCCGGCCACAGCAGGCCGCTACCCGAGTCGTCAGCAGAGGCCGTCGCGGCGGCCGAGAGCGTGGTCGCGGCGATCGCCAGGGCTGCCAGGCCCACCGACGCCAGTCTTGCGCGCACCATCACGAACGGATCTCCTCCTCGTCAGGCGACAATCTCGTCGATTTCGCGTCGCAGCTCAGGGTTTCTGCTGCAGTTGGCGAGGAGGTGAACAGCGGGTGAAACTCAGAAGCGCAAGCTCGCTTCGGGTAGTGCAACCGGCGGAGCCAATTCCAGATCTTCGGTGAGTGTGGGGCGAATCCGCCGCGCGATGAGTCGGACGAGATAAATCTGACCGACTCCCACCAGAGTGAGCGGCCACAGTGCACCGGCAACCGCCGACCAGACGCCGCGGGTGATGTCGCCGGGTGGGTCAGTGGACTGCACGTGCGGGCTGAGCAGCCACACGGCGACTGCGACGATGACCGCCGTCACCACATACACATCGACCCACATGACACGAGAGTCCCAGACACTTCTTAAAAGGAGATGTCGCAATCGTGTGAGAGCGCTGAGAGGCGCCAAGTCGATGCGTGACCGTTATCACTACGTGATGGTCAGGCCGCCATCGACCACAATTGTCTGTCCCGTTACATAACCCGCTGCGGCGGACGCCAGCCATACTGCGGTAGCGGCTAATTCGGCCGGGTCGCCCAGTCTGCCCACCACGATCCGCGGTAGCTGCTTCTCCAGGTAGCCGGGCTGGTATTCATCTGTCATCTCGCTCTTGAAGAAGCCCGGCGCCAGCGCATTGACGCGAATTCCCTTGCGGGAGCCCCATTGTTGGGCCAAATCGCGGGTCAGGCCCAGCACTGCGGCCTTCGACGCGCTGTATGCGGCCTGCGGCAGGCCGCCGGTGGTGATGCCAAGAATGCTGGCAATGTTGATGATTGAGCTTCCAGCCGGCATCACCCGTCCGCAGGATTGGGCCATCCAGTACGAGCCGTTGAGGTTGACGTCGATGACTTTGCGGAATTCTTCCGGAGTTTCGCGGGTGGCCGGGACGGCGGTACCGACGCCGGCGTTGTTGACCAGTACGTCAACGCGGCCGAACTCCTTGATCGCCGCGTCGACCAGTTGCTGGCATTGTTCGGGGTCTGCGACATCGGTCTTCTGGGTGTACACCTTGCGGCCGGCCTGCTCGACGAGGGCCGCCGTGTCTGCCATCTGCTCCACCCGCCGTGCGCCGAGCACCAGGTCGGCACCGGCTTCGGCGAAGGCATGCGCGAACGAGACGCCCAGCCCCGAGGACGCGCCGGTGACGATGACGACCTTGTCGTCGAGACGGAACAAATCAAGGATGCTCATGACGGGTTCCTCAGGATCTGGCGGGCGATCGCGTACTTGTGCACTTCGGTCGGTCCGTCGTAGATGCGGAAGGCCCGCATGTCCGAGAAGATCATGCCGACCGGCGTCTCGTCGGAAATGCCCATGCCGCCAAGGATTTGCACACAACGGTCGGCGACCTTAAACAGTTCTTCGGACACGTAGGCCTTTACCATCGAACTCTCGTGGCGGCCCTTGGCCCCGGTGTCCAGCGCCCAGCAGGCCCACCAGATCGCCAGCCGGCACTGCTGCAGCGCGATCTCGTTGTCGGCCAGCATGAAGCTCACACCCTGGTGCTCACCGAGCGGCTTTCCGAACCCGGTGCGGGTCCGGGCATGTTCGATCGCGATCGACTGTGCCCGCGACGCGGCACCGAGCCAGCGCATGCAGTGCGTCAATCGTGCTGGTGTCAAACGTAATTGGGCGTAGCGCAAGGCCTGGCCGACCTCGCCCAGCACCGCTGATGCGGGCAGCCGCAGGTTGTTGAAACCGATTACGCCGTGGCCCTCGACGTAGTTTCGGTCCATCGTGTCCATCACGCGCTCGAGCTCGATGCCCGGAGTCTGTCCATCGCACAGGAACAACGTCGGGCCATCCGCGCCATGAGAATTCGGCGCCACCCTCGCCATGATGATCCACGTGCGTGCCTTGTTGGCTCCGGTGATCAGCCACTTGCGGCCGTTGATCACGTAGTCGGTGCCGTCAAAAATTGCTTCGGTGGCAAGTTGATTCGGGTCCGAGCCGGCCCCGCCGGGCTCGGTCATCGCGAAAACCGACCGCTGCCTGCCGTCAATCACCGGGACCAGGAACTTCTCGGCCTGCTCTTCGGTTGCGATCTTGGACAGCACGAACATGTTGCCCTCGTCGGGTGCCGCGCAGTTCAGTGCGACCGGGCCGAGGGTGGACCAACCGGCGGCCTCGAAGAGCACGGCCTGCTCGCGGTGGGACGGCTCCCGGCCGCCGAATCGGTGCGGCGCCTGGAAAGTCAGCAGGCCGGCGTCCCGGGCCAGCCCGACGAGTTCGGTGCGCAGCTCCTCGTTGGGTCCGTGCCTGGTGATGCGCGGATCTCGTTCATAGGGAACGATTTTGTCGACGACGAACGCGTGAATCTCGTCGCGCAACGCCGCGGTGTCGCTGGGAATCTCGAAATCGATCATCGTTGTCCCTCCATCAGTGCCACAGCCCGCTCGAACAAGCGCACCGTCGCGGTGTGTAGGTGGTCACCAATCTCCTTGGGTGCCAAGCCTGCAGCGGCTCGGGCATTCGAACCCTCCAGGATGATGCCAAGCTTGAAGCAGGCCAGCACCGTGTACCAGTCGATATTGGACAGGTCGCGGGTGGTGTTCTGGGCGTACCGCTCGATCAGCTCGTCCGGGGTGGCCAGATCGCCGGCACCCATCAGGGCATTGCCCAGCACCGAGTCGCGGCCCGGCGCGTACCAGGTGGCCAGCATCCAGGCGAGGTCCAGCAGCGGATCGCCGATGGTGCACATCTCCCAGTCGACGATCGCCACCACCTCGGGGCCGGTCGGCGAGAACATCACGTTGGCGGCGTGGTAGTCCCCGTGCATGATGCCCGGCTGCCACTCGGCGGGCTGGTTCTTCTGCAGCCAGGTGGCGACGGCGTCGACGTCGCCGATGTCAGGCCCCGGGTAGTTGTCGAACCCGCGGTAGGACTCCAGCTCGGAAAGCCACCGCGGCACTTGGCGTTCGAGGAAGCCGTCGGGCTTGCCGAAGTCGGCCAGGCCGACCGCGACATGGTCGACGGCGCCGAGCTTGGCCGCAGCCTCGGCCATCGAGAGGCCCATCCCGTGGCGGATCGCGGCATCCCCGGCGTGCAGCGCGGGCAACATGGATCCGGCGTTGAAGCCGTCGACCGGCTCCATCAGATAGAAGACGGCGTCACCGAGCACCGCGGTGTCCTCGCACACCGCGATCAGCCGGGGATGCGGGACGTCGGTTCCGGCCAGCGCATGCAGCACTCGGGTCTCCCGCAGGATCACCTTGTTGCTGACCGGCCGTAGGTGGCGGGGTCCGCGCCGGAACACGTACTCGCGGTCTGACCTGGTGAAACGGAGCATGATGTTCTGGGTGCCACCAGTGATCTCGGAGACGTTCTCCAGCGGGCCGTCGCCGAGGCCCTGCTCCGACATCCATGCGCTCACTGCGCTCAGGTCGTCCACCCCGGTGAACCTACCGTACGGTTGGTTGAGCCAATCCCTTCGGCCACGGCAACCGGCTGTCGATCGTGTGGAACACGCTCCACCCGATCACCGTGCCCAACGCGATCGACAAGACCGCGGCCCCGGTGGCCCCGAGGCTGTGCGGCCCGACGTCGGTTCCGGTGGCGGCCACACTGGCCGATTCGAAGCTCAGTGCACCCGGGACCAGCGCCCAGAAGGCGGCCAGCATCATCACGATCGCCGGGGGAGAGGTCTTGATCCGCGCCGCGAGCATCGCGAACGGGACGGTGAGGAACGCGCCGATGAACCCGGAATAGGCTGCGGCCACGAACTTTCCGGCGACCGCCTGGCCGATCAACGCGACCCCGATCGCGGCGGCCAGCCAAACCAGCGATCCGCGTGGCGCGGACAGGTAGACGTACAGTCCGATCGCCACCACGACGATCGCCACGTACAACGACCAAGAACCCATCTGCGCCGACGGCGTCTGCGGTTTGACCTGTCCGGCGACGTGAACGCCCAAAGCCACCCCGAACACCAGCAGCGCCAGCTGGGCGACCCCGTAGACCAGCCGACTGCTTCCGCCGATCAGTTGGTTACTGGCCAGCTCCATGGCACCGATGGTCAGCGCCATCCCGGGCAGCATCGCCACGAGCGCGGGGGCGATCACCCGCAACAGCCCGTCGTTGGCGGTGTCGGCGACGAACCAGGTTGCCAGCATCGTCGTCACCATCGCCGCGGCAGTGGGTAGTACCGGGTTGAGGGAGGGGAACGGCCGGCCCAGTTGGGCTATCGCCCCGACCACCAAGCCGAGGAACAGATATCCCGGCAGCGACGCCCACGTCGGGTTGATCACCATGCCGAAACCGATTGTCGTGACGGCATATCCGAGCGTCGTCGCGACCGGTCCGAACCGAGGGCGCAGATTGCGGGCCCGGGTGATCGCCCCGATCGCGTCCGCGGGGGTGATCCCGCCGACGGATGCCAGGCTGGCGATGTCGTCGATGCGCCCGGCCATATCGAGCTGCAACGAATAGGTTGTCGACGTGTCGACTTCGTAGCCGACGGTGCCCACCTGGATCATCAACACGGTCGGCAGCACGACGATGCGTACGGGTTGGGTGGTGTATTGCGCGGCGATCTCGGTCAGCCGCGCCGATACCAGCTGGGTCGGCTGCTCCACCTCGAGCAGGGCAATGCCGATTTCCCGGAGCATCGCCGCAACCTCGGTCTGGTCGTGAGTGTCGGGCGGGCCCAGTGGTTCCGGCGGCGTCTTGCGGATCGCGTCGAAGATTCGTGTACGCCGGGCCCGTCGCTTATCGTCCACTGGTCAGCGCACGGGCGTCGGCGCGGCGGGGTCAGGGGAGGCCGGCTTCTGGCGGCCTTTCTGCCAAGGCCAATAACCGGTGATTTCCAGTTCGAGCGAGAAGCTCAGGAAGGTCCGGATCAACACGATCCCGGCGAGCACCGCCACACTGCGGGCATCGGGAGTCACGGCCACGGTGCGAATGATGTCCGCGGCCACCAGGAATTCCAGCCCGAGAAGGATCGAGCGGCCGAGTTGCTCCCGGAACGTCCGGTAGGCCTTCCCGGTTTTGAGTCGCGGAATCACGCCGGCCGCCGAAATCAGCGCGCCGAGCGCGATCACGGCGACGCCGACCGCGTCGATCGCCTTGCCGACCGTCTCGATGGCCTCGAAGAAGTTCACCCGAAAATTATCTGGCGGGCATCACCGTCGTGGCCGTTGCCACGCCGCCCTGTTGGGTCGCGCGCACCGAAACCTGCTCACCGGTCTGCAATGGCTGCGGCGGCTTTCGGGTGTCGGCATCGAGGCGGTAGGTCTGGCTGAAGCCGTCCTGGCTGTGCACGGTGACCGAGGTGTCGGAGGTGGCGGTGACGTTGCCGGTCTGGGTCAGCTCGGTGCTGAACCCGCCTTCGCCGTCGGAGACGACGCTCTGACCGTGCAGCGTCCGCTCGAAGCCACCCGGACCGCCGGGACCACCCCAGCCCGGTGGACCGCCCGCATGGCCCTGGCCTTCGCCGCCGCCGGTGGCGGCATAGACCACCACGCCGCCGACTGCGGCGAGCGCGGCGGCAATGCCGACGGCAGCCGCGGTCGTACGGGTTGACCAGCTCTTCGGGTGGTCGGTGGGAGAACCCCACACGGGCTGCGGTTGGACGCTCATGCCACCACCGTGGGCAGCCAACCTGGGTGCTCGCTGTGTATGCGATCAGCCGGGTCTGTGCGCGAGGTTTCACAGCTCACGCATAGCAATGCCATAGGGACAGCTCATCGGGGCTCCCATACTGGAGGACATGACCTCTTCAGCGGCCGAACGCGTAGTGATGCGGCGAGCCGACGGAAACCCCATCACGGTGCTCGTCGTCGACGATGAAACCGTGCTCGCGGAGATGGTGTCGATGGCGCTGCGCTACGAAGGCTGGAACATCGCCACCGCAGCCGACGGCGCATCGGCGATCACGGCGGCGCGCGGGGCGCGCCCGGACGCGGTGGTGCTCGACGTGATGCTGCCCGATATGAGCGGGCTGGACGTCCTGCGCAAGCTGCGTGAGCAGAACCCGCAGCTGCCGGTGCTCCTGCTGACCGCCAAGGACGCCCTCGAGGACCGCATCGCCGGCCTGACGGCAGGCGGCGACGACTACGTCACCAAACCGTTCTCCATCGAGGAAGTCGTGCTGCGGCTGCGGGCGCTGCTGCGCCGCACCGGAGTCACCACCGAGGACAGTGGTGCCCAGATCGTCGTCGGCGACCTGGTGCTCGACGAAGACAGCCACGAGGTGACCCGCGGCGGCGAACTGATCGCGCTCACCTCGACCGAATTCGAGCTACTTCGCTTCCTCATGCGCAACCCCAAGCGAGTGTTGTCGAAAGCCCAGATCCTGGACCGGGTTTGGAGCTATGACTTCGGTGGTCGCTCCAACATCGTCGAGCTCTACATCTCCTACCTGCGCAAGAAAATCGACAGTGGACGCGATCCGATGATCCACACACTGCGCGGCGCGGGCTATGTTCTCAAGCCTGCGAGCTAGCACCTGGTCGCTCAGCGCCCGGCTGCTCATCGGTCAGCTCTGCCTACTTCTGGTGGTGTGCCTCGGCATCGGGGCGGTGACGATTCTGGCCCTGCACCAGTATCTGGTCGGCGAAGTCGACAATCAGCTGCATGAGACGGCGCACCGGTCGGCCATCATCTACGGCCAACCGCCGCCCCCGCCGCTGCCGCCGACATGGCGGGGCGACCGGCCACCGTGGCCGCGGCCTGGGCCCGGGCCGGAATTTCTCGACGCCCCCGGCCAGCCGGTCGGGATGATCGCCGCCGTCATCACCAATGGAACCGTGACAGACGCGGGCGTGCTCGGCCCCGGCGGGGTGCGGGCGGCAGTGCCGCCCACCACGGTGGCGCAGCTGACCCAGAACGTCGGGCCGCTTCACACGGTCACCCGTGACCTCGACGGTCTCGGGTCCTATCGGGTTACCGCGGTAACGAGCAGGCTGACCGGCGAGACCTTGGTCATCGGGCTGACCATGGAAAATGTCGAGGCGACGCTGCTGCGGGTGGCGTTGATCTTCGGCGTGGTGACAGTCATCGCGCTGGCGGTGGGCACCACCGCGGGCATCCTCATCAATCGCCGTGCGCTGGCGCCGCTGACCCGGGTCGTGGCGACCGCGGGTGAGGTGGCCAACCTGCCGCTGGATCGTGGCGAAGTGGAGCTGCCCGTGCGGGTTCCCGAACCGGATGCCAATCCGCACACCGAGGTGGGCCGGTTGGGTCTCGCGCTGAACCGGATGCTCGACCACATCGCGACCGCGCTGTCGACGCGGCAGGCAAGTGAGAGTCGGGTACGACAGTTCGTCGCTGACGCCAGCCACGAGCTGCGCACGCCGTTGGCTGCTATCCGCGGCTATACCGAACTGGCGCAACGGAACCGGGATGAAGTGCCCGCCGACGTCGCGCACGCGATGAGCCGGGTGGAGTCCGAGGCCGAGCGGATGACGCAGCTCGTCGAGGACCTCCTGCTGTTGGCGCGGCTGGATTCGGGCCGCCCGCTGGAAAGAGAACCGGTCGACCTGTCGCGACTGTCGGCCGACGTCGCCAGTGATGCCCACATCGCCGGGCCCGAGTACCAGTGGAACCTCGACGTACCCTCAGACCCGATCTACGTCACCGGTGACGATGCGCGGCTTCACCAGGTGGTGGCCAATCTGCTGGCCAATGTCCGCACTCACACTCCACCCGGAACTTCGGTGACGCTGTCGCTGCATGCCGAGCCGACCGAGGCGGTGCTCCGGGTGACCGACGACGGACCGGGCATTCCTGCCGACCTGCAGTCCGAGGTTTTCGAGCGCTTCGCCCGGGGTGACACGTCGCGATCTCGTAAGGGCGGGTCGACGGGCCTGGGCCTGGCGATCGCCTCGGCTGTGGTGCGCGCGCACAGCGGGAGCATCGAACTGTGCAGCGTGCCCGGCCGGACCGAGTTCACGGTGCGGTTGCCCCGCGCGGCCGAATCATGATCCGCGCCCGGCATCATGGCGGGCTGGTGGTGCTCTTGCTCGCGACGGCTCTGCTGTA
Source organism: Mycolicibacterium vinylchloridicum (assembly GCF_013404075.1). GTDB lineage: Bacteria > Actinomycetota > Actinomycetes > Mycobacteriales > Mycobacteriaceae > Mycobacterium > Mycobacterium vinylchloridicum. The sequence continues at coordinate 54,440 of NZ_JACBJQ010000016.1, read as the reverse complement.
CGTCTGGAACCTGGGTGCCAGCGGATGGGCCAATGCGTTCTATTCTGCTGCAGCCCAAGCCGGTTCGCAGAGCTGGACGGCGTTGCTGTTCGGCTCCAGCGACGCGGCCAACGCGATCACCGTCGACAAGACACCCGCCGCACTGTGGGTGACCGGGCTTTCGGCGCGGCTGTTCGGGGTGAATCCGTGGAGCATCCTGCTGCCGCAGGCGGTGGCCGGGGTGGCGGCGGTCGCGGTCCTGTACGTCGCGGTGCGACGGGTCAGCGGACCGTGGGCGGGGCTGTTCGCCGGCGCGGTTCTGGCACTGACGCCGGCGGCCGCACTGATGTTCCGGTTCAACAATCCCGATGCGCTGCTGGTGCTTTCGCTGGTTGTCGCCGCCTACCTCACCCAGCGATCGCTCGACCGCGACGCGGCGTGGTGGTGGCTGCCGCTGGCCGGGGTCGCCGTCGGCGTCGGGTTTCTGGCCAAGATGCTGCAGGCCTTTCTGGTGCTGCCGGCACTGGCGGTGGTGTTCCTGATCGCCGCCGACGCTCCGCTGCGCGCCCGGATCGTTCGGCTGAGCGCGGCGGTCGGGGCACTGGTGGTCTCGGCCGGCTGGTACTTGCTGCTCGTCGCGCTGTGGCCGGCCGATGCACGGCCCTATATCGGTGGTTCGCAGCACAATTCGATCGTCGAATTGGCATTGGGCTACAACGGTTTAGGCCGGCTCACCGGCGACGAGACGGGCGGGCTGGGCAACCTCAATCAGGAGGCCGGCTGGGCGCGGTTGTTCGGTGGGGAGATGGGCACCTACATTGCGTGGCTGATCCCTGCCGCGGTCATCGCGATCATCGCCGGGCTGGTGATCACCCGGCGGGCGCCGCGCACCGACCTCACCCGGGCGGCGCTGCTGCTGTGGGGCGGATGGCTGGCGGTCACCGCGGTGGTGTTCAGCTTCGCCAACGGCATCCTGCACGCCTACTACAGCGTGGCTCTCGCGCCGGCGGTCGGTGCAGGCCTGGCGATCGGCACCACGCTGCTGTGGCGGCACCGCGCGGACATCCGGGCCGCCACCACGCTGTCGGGGATGATCGCGATCACCGCGGTGCTGGCTTATATTCTGCTGCAACGAGATTCGCAGTGGCTGCCCTGGCTTCGGATCTCGATCGCGGTGCTCGCGATCGCCTGCGCACTCCTGCTCCTCGTCATCGGTCGCCTGCCCGGGCAGGTCGGTGTCGTGGTGGGGGTGCTGGCCCTGGCCGCCGCCCTGGCCGGACCGCTCGCCTTCTCCTTGGCCACCGTTGCCGCACCGCATAGCGGAGCCATCCCGTCCGTCGGCCCCTCGAACGGTCGCGGCGGCCCGCCCGGTGGATTGTTCGACGCCCCCAGACCCGGTGCCGAGTTGACGGCGGCATTGAGCCAGGCCGGCGACCAATACACCTGGGCCGCAGCCGCCGTCGGCTCGAGTAACGCCGCCGGATATCAACTCGCCACCGGGCTGCCGGTGATGGCCGTCGGTGGCTTCAACGGCACCGATCCGGCCCCCACGTTGGAGCAATTCCAGTCCTATGTCGCGCAGCGGCGCATCCACTGGTTCGTTCGCAGCGAGATGCCCGGATTCATGTTCGGCAACCGGTCGGGCAGCGATGCCGCTGAACAGATTCAGCGCTGGGTGAGTGCCAATTTCACCTCCCGCGTGATCGACGGTGTCACCGTCTACGACCTCTCGCGAGGATTCACAGCTGCCGCATAGCGAGCGCAAATTCGCCCCTCACCGGTGCCCGTAACGATGAATTCATGACCATCACCGACATCCGCGTGGCACGCCGACGCAATGCAGCCCTGATCGCTTCCGACCGCGGCGTGCCCGTGCTCGATGTCGTCGTCCCGGTGTACAACGAGCAGGCCGCGCTGGCCGACTCGATCCACCGGCTGTACCGCCATCTGCGGGAGGACTTTCCGTTCTCGTTCCGCATCACCATCGCCGACAACGCGAGCGTCGACGCCACCCCCGAGGTCGCCGCCGAGCTCGCTGCCGAAATCCCGGAGGTGCGCACGGTCCGTCTCGAGCAGAAGGGCCGGGGCCGCGCCCTGCATGCGGTGTGGTCGAGGTCGGATGCGCCGGTGCTGGCCTACATGGACGTGGACCTGTCGACCGACCTCGCCGCGCTGTCGCCGCTGGTGGCGCCGCTGGTGTCCGGGCATTCCGACCTCGCCATCGGCACCCGGCTGGGTCGCGGCTCCCGGGTAGTGCGTGGGGCCAAGCGGGAGATCATTTCGCGCTGCTACAACCTGATCCTGCGCTCCACGCTGGCCGCCAAGTTCAGCGACGCCCAATGCGGCTTCAAGGCGATCCGCGCCGATGTCGCCGCCGAACTGCTGCCCTACGTCGAGGACACCGGGTGGTTCTTCGACACCGAGCTTCTGGTGCTGGCCGAGCGCAGCGGCCTGCGCATCCACGAGGTGCCCGTCGACTGGATCGACGATCCGGACAGCCGGGTCGACATCGTGTCCACCGCTGTCGCCGACCTGAAGGGAATCGCGCGCTTGCTCAAGGGTTTCGGGTCCGGACAGATTCCGGTCCAGGCAATCGGCGCCCAGTTCGGCAACCAGGCCGGCGCCCCGAGATCATTGCTGAACCAGGGCGTGCGGTTCGCCGCCATCGGCATCGCGTGCACGCTGGCCTACCTGCTGCTGTTCCTGCTGCTGCGGCCGATCGGCGCCCAGGGCGCCAACCTGGTGGCCCTGCTGGTGACCGCGATCGCCAACACCGCGGCCAACCGGCGGTACACGTTCGGGGTACGCGGCCCCGGCGTCGCGCGCCATCAATTCGAGGGGTTCGTCGTCTTCGGTATCGGGCTGGCCCTGACCAGCGGTGCGCTGGCTCTGTTGCACACCCTCGGGGAGCCTCCCCGAATCGTCGAACTGTTGGTGCTGATCGCGGCCAACCTGATGGCCACCGTCGTCCGCTTCGTCCTGCTGCGCGGCTGGGTGTTCCACCCTCGTCGCACCGGCCAGACTGTCGGGAGCAAGTGATGACTGTGCTCGCTGAGAGGCCTGGAGTGGTGGATCCGAAGGAGGCGCCGGAGTTGGCGCGACCGCGGTGGGTATGGCCGGCACTGGGGCTTCTGCTCGTGGTGACTGCCGTGCTCTACCTGTGGGGCCTGAGTGCCGCCGGGTGGGCCAATGAGTACTACGCCGCTGCTGTGCAGGCCGGTACGCAAAGCTGGAAAGCCTTGCTGTTCGGGTCAATCGATGCCGGCAATGCGATTACCGTCGACAAGCCGCCCGCCGCGCTGTGGGTGATGGCCTTGTCCGGACGGATCTTCGGATTCGGCACGCTGTCGATGCTGGTGCCCCAGGCTCTGATGGGAGTGGCCTCAGTCGCGCTGGTCTACGGCGCGGTGCGCCGGGTCAGCGGTTACGGGGCCGGCCTGCTGGCCGGTACGGTGCTGGCGCTGACTCCCGTGGCGGCGTTGATGTTCCGCTTCAACAACCCCGACGCGCTGCTGGTCCTGCTGATGGTCGTCGCCGGCTACTGCCTGATCCGGGCGCTGGACGGCAAATCCACCCGCTGGATCGCCCTGGCCGGTGTCGCCATCGGCTTCGCATTCCTGGCCAAACTGTTGCAAGCCCTGCTGGTCACCCCGGCCCTGGCCCTGGTGGTTCTGGTCGCGGTGCCGGGCAATGTCTGGCAGCGCCTTCGCGACCTGGCGGTCGGCCTGGTCACGATGGTGGTCTCGGCGGGCTGGTATCTCGCGCTGGTCAGCCTGTGGCCCAGCGATTCTCGGCCCTACATCGGCGGGTCCACCGACAACAGCCTGCTTCAGCTGGCCCTTGGCTACAACGGCTTGGGCCGGGTGTTCGGCGGCGACGGCAACCCTGGCGGCAGCTCGGATTCCGGTGGCGGCCCAGGCGGCATGGGTGGCTCACCGATGTTCGGCGGCTCGACCGGCATCACCCGGATGTTCGGCGAATCGATGGGCACCGAGATCTCCTGGCTGCTTCCCGCCGCGCTGATCGGGCTGGTCGCCGGCTTGTGGTTCACCCGACGGACCCCGCGCACCGACCGGACCCGCGCATCGCTGCTGCTGTGGGGCGGCTGGCTGGTGGTCACCGTCGTGGTGTTCAGCTTCATGAAGGGGATCATGCACCCCTACTACACGGTTGCTCTGGCGCCGGCGATCGGTGCGGTGCTCGGCATCAGCGTGCGAGAACTATGGCGCGGCAAGGAGTTTGTGGGGCCCCGGATCGCGCTGGCGGCCATGCTCGTCGTGACCGGGGTGTGGAATTTCATCCTGCTCGACCGCACCCCCGACTGGCTGCCATGGCTGCGCTGGGTGGTGTTGATCGGCTCCATCCTGGCCTCGGCTGTGCTGCTGGCCGGGGCGCATCGCCTCGGACGCTGGACGGTGGTGTTCGCCGCTGCCGGCCTGCTGTTCGGGTTGGGCGCCAGCGCGGCCTACACCGTGGAGACGATCGCCGGTGACCACGGCGGTGGCATCCCGACCTCCGGTCCGGCCCGCACGGGCGGGGGTTTCGGATTCGGTGGCCCCGGCGGCCCGGGCGAGCAACAGGCATCGGACAACGCCGAGCTGAAGGACATGCTCACCGATGCTGACAATCGTTGGGCCGCAGCGACTGTCGGGTCACACACCGCGGGCAGTCTGGAACTGAGTACGGGCACATCGATCATGTCGATCGGTGGGTTCAGCGGCGGTGACAACTCACCCACACTGGAGCAGTTCCAGTCCTACGTGGCCTCGGGCCAGGTGCGCTACTTCATCGCGGGAGACAGACACCACGGCGGTCCCGGCGGCGACTCGGGTGCGGGCATTCAGATCACCGAGTGGGTCCAGCAGCACTTCACCGCGAGCGATGTGGGCGGGACCGAGGTCTACGACCTGAGCATGCCGAACTGATCGGATGTTGAACCTTTCAACCATCGCAGTCCGGGGGTGTTGACAAGTCCCGTTGTGGCGTGCTGGCCTGAGAGGGTCGCGTGGGTTTCCCACGCACATCGGGGGGAAGCGATGAGCACCGCAACGTTCGCGGGACGGCTCGGTCCACTTGCTGCGATGCTGGGCGTGGGTGCTGCGATCGCGGTAGGTGGCGCGGGAGTCGCCGCTGCGGAGTCGTCCTCCTCCTCCTCCTCGTCCTCCACTTCGTCGTCAGCGGGTGTTGACGCCGGACGAGCGCAGCGCAGCTCCAGCGCCGAGCGCTCACCTGCGCTCCGCGTGAGGATCAGGGCGGGGGGCTACGCAAACAACACCGCGACAACGCGCAGGCCTTCGGCGTTGGCCAGAACCGCCCGGCCCAGCACTTCCCGACCCGTACGAGCGCCCGATTCGACACCAGCCCTGACTCCCTCGCCGACGCAGGCGGTGGTTGCCGCCCCCTTGCTGAGCGCTCGACCGTTCAACTCGCAGCGAATTGGCTTCGACCCGGTCGGTGCGTTCTTCACTGGTTTGGCAGCGACTTTCGGCAATCGGCGCCCGACACTGAACCCCACTCAGAGCGGCCAGACAGGCAACGGTGTAGTCAGCGGCGTCCTCAACGCCGGTGACCGGGACGGCGACACGCTCACCTTCACTGTCACCGAGAATGCCGCCCGCGGCGTCGCGATGGTCCACCCCGACGGCAGTTACACCTACACCCCAGACCGGGCGGTGGCTGCAACCGGTGCCACCGACTCGTTCGGGGTCAGTGTCAGTGACGCAGCAAGCGGATTCCACCTCCACGGCTTGTCGGGGTTGATCAACCTGCTCACCTTCGGTCTGGTCGGCGACAGCGGCCACACCACCGCTGGCACCGTGGCTGTCACGGTAGGCCCGTTCACCGCAGCCAACACAGCCCCTGCCGGCACCCCCGTGGTCAGCAGCCCCGATCCGACCACAGGGGTGGTGACCGGCGCCGTAATCGGCAGCGACGCGGACGGCGACGCCTTGACTTACAGCGGGTCCGCCACCACGACGAAAGGCGCGGTGATCGTCACTCCCGCCGGCGTGTTCAGCTACACCCCGACCCCCAGCGCACGGGACAACGCCGCGGCACCCACCGCCACCCCCGCCGACAGAGCCGACACCTTCACCGTCACCATCGCGGACGGCTTCGGCGGCACAGCTGCCATCCCGGTGACAGTGTCGCTGGTGCCGGTGCCGACACCACCCCCGCCGCCGGGGCCACTGCCGGCCTTCCCCGGGGCGGAAGGGTTCGGCAGCTTCGCCACCGGCGGACGGGGCGGCAGCGTCATCTACGTCACCAACACCGCGGCTTCCGGCCCGGGCTCGCTGCAATGGGCTATTGACCAGCCCGGCCCGAAATACATTCTCTTCAAAGTCAGCGGGGTGATCGACGCCCAGATTCATCTGACGAACGGCGATGTGACGATTGCCGGCCAAACCTCCCCGGGCGGCATCACTATTCGGGGATTCGTGACCGATGAAACCCCATATCAGGATCAAACGGTCCGCGCCCCAGCCGACTTCGCCGAGAACTGGATTCTGCAGCACGTGCGAATTCGCCCGGGCGTGAGTGGGCCGAGCGATGACGGATTGCGTCTGCGTTACACCCGCAATGCGATCATCGACCATGTCTCGATCGGCAACGCCACCGACGAAGCCGTGGAAATCTCCTACTCGAACAACATCACCGTTCAGAACTCCGTACTCGCCGAAACCCTTGGGGGCCATTCTTTCTACGGCGGTGTGCTGATGAACTACTCGAACCCGGCCAACGGCTTCGAGTTGAACAACGTCTCACTTCATCACAACATCTTCAATCGGATCGAAGGCAGGTTGCCGGAAGGAAGCCGCGAGTCCCTGGCCGCCGCCAATTCGACCATGAACCTGGAGTTGTCCAACAACCTGTACTGGGATCCACGCTTCTTCATCGTCCTCGGTGTGAGCACGAATGTCGTCACCGACTCCCGAGGCAACCCGTACCCGATCTATTGGAACATCAACGCCGTCAACAACTACTTCAAGACCGGTCCTCAGTTCCAGTACGGAATGTTCGACGACCAGATTCTGCGCGTCGCAGGTAACCAGTTGTACGTGAGCGGCAACGAAATGAGCGGGTACCCGTCGAGGTCGGATTACGAACTCTTCTACTGCTGCAACGACTATCCGTCGGTGGCCCAGCCCGACGGCGCATCCGGCCAAGCACAAGCGCGCAGCTCGCGGCATCCCTTCCCGGCCATCACCTACACCCCGACGGATATGTTGCGCGCAGTCCTGCTGGACAGCGCCGGCGCGTGGCCCCGCGACCCCATGGATACCAGGCTGCTCCAATCCGTGGCCCAAGACACCATCTCAATCGCGCCGCCCAACACCAACCCGGCCAATGACGCTCTACTGCCGGCCTACTCCGGTGCCGCTCCCGCCGCGCCGCTGGACACCGACGCTGACGGCATGCCCGACGCCTGGGAGATCGCCAAAGGATTGGATCCCAACTCGTCGAACACCAACGCCACCGACCTGTCGGAGTTGGGGTACACCGACCTGGAGGTCTATCTCCAGGAGTTGTCCGCGAGCCGGATCAGCCCGCGCTGATTCCCGGACGAGACCTCACCGTCGGCACAACGTACCCTCAGCGGCGGCGGTTTACGGAAGGATTCGCGGCATGACGCCCAAGCGGTCGTCCGCTTGAAGACGATGATGGTTGGGCTGCAGCCACTATCGCGCCGCACACCGGCAGTCTGGAGCTGAGCTCGGGCACGCTGATCATGTCGATCGGTGGGTTCAACGGTGCCGACAACTCGCCTAGTTTGGATCAGTTCCAGGCTTACGTCGCCAGCGGGCATGGCGGTGGCCCCGGGTGGTGACTCCGCTCCCGGCGAGGTGTACGGACTGAGCGCCCCAACGGACCCCGTCAATTCCCAGCCGGGGAGGGCCCGCACTTCGTACCATCTGAGTTATCTGATGGCGGGAGTACGGGTCATGGGCAATGCAGCACACATCGGCAGGGTGGGGGCACTCGCGGTCGCCCTCGGAATCGGTTCCTGGTTGGCGAGCACACCGTGTGTCGCGGATGCCCAGCCGTCGAACGCGTCTTCTGCTTCGGATAGCACGGCAGCCAAACCAAAACCGGTGGCAGTGGGCAAGACGCACCGTGTGACGCCCAGCTTGGCGAAAGGGCCGTCGTCGTCGAAATTAGGTAAGCCTCAGCAACTTTCGTCTTCACAGCCACTTGCCAGCATTCGCCTGCATTCGCTCGTCGGAGGTGGCGCGCCGCCTTCGCCGGCGACGATCTCGTCGATGCTGGCCTACGTGGGCAACGAGTTGCGTCGCATTACGGGTATCGGCAAGGCGGGTGCGGTCACGACCGCCGCAGTCCCCGTCACGGGTCCCAATCTGCTGACGAATCCGGGCGCCGAACTAGGAGATAGCGCCGGGTACGGAAACAGCGCAGTCAGCGTTCCCGGGTGGACGGCGACGGGTACTCCGACAGTGGTCAAGTATGGTGAGCTCCGCAATGCATGGCCGGTGGGCCTGAGTTTCGCGTGGCCGAATCTTCCTGCCATCGTGTCGTTTCCAGGCGTCAACGCCGCGCCGCCCGGTGGCGGCAATCAATTCTTCAGTGGCGGCGACGTCGCCACGTCGGCGCTCGCGCAGACGGTGGACCTCAGCGCCTCGAGCGCTGAGATCGACAGCGGTACAGTGCCATTCAACCTCAACGGCTACCTGGGCGGATACCTGCTCGACCCGTCCTTCGCTACGGTCAAAGTGACCTTCCTGGACCAGAATCAGCTTTATCTCGGCAGTTCGACGATCGGGCCGGTCTCGAACCTGGATCGATTGGGACAGACAGGATTCCGCCAGCGGACCACTACCGGTACGGTCCCGGTGGGAACTCGTAGCGCGGTCGTGACGCTGACCATGCACGATCTGAATCCGGTCGTGATCGGCTTCACCGCGAGGTTCAACAACGCCTACGCCGACAACCTGTCCTTCAGTATCGGCACCGCCCAATCCGCGCCACCTGCGCCAACGCCACCGGTATCTGAGGTCCAGCCGCTCGACCACGTGTTCCTGGTCTACATGGAGAACAAGGGCTACGACGACATCGTCGGAAGCCCCAACGCGCCGTACCTGAACAGTCTGATGAACGCCTACGGGCTGGCCAACAACTACTACGCGGTGACCCATCCCAGCCTGCCGAACTACTACGCGATCGTCGGCGGACAGGTCTACGGCAAGACCTACAACTGCAAGTCGGTGTGCATCAACGACCCGAACAACCTTGCCTTCACCATGGACAACGCCGGTGTTACATGGGCCGCCTATGCACAGGGCATGACGCCCGGCCAGCCGTTACAGTCCACGGCGGACTATTCGACCGACCAGACGCCCTGGCCGGCGTTCGCCGGAATCGGCGACAATCAGGCCTACGCCGCCGCGCACATGTTCCCGTTGACGCAACTGGCCGACGATCTCAACACCCCTGGAAAGACAGCAGATTTCGTGTGGTTCGCTGCCGACGAGGACTCCAACGGCGAAGGCCCCGTCGACACCCTGGCCGGTGTGGCACACTTTGCGCTGTCGCAGATAGATCCGCGCCACCAGTACAACGTCGCCGCGCTCGACGAGTTCTTGCAGGAGAACGTCACGACGATCATCAACTCCGATGAGTGGAACAACACGAAGTCGGTGCTGATCGTCACGTTCGACGAGGACAACAACAACATCACGCTAGGTTTCGGTAACGAGGGCAACCACGTCGTCACCGTGGTGATCCCATCGCCGCTGGCGGTCAGCGCGGGCGGAATGAAGGGCGGCGCCTTCGTCGTCACCGATCATTACGACCACTACAGCACGCTGCGCACGATCGAGGATGCGCTCGGAGTGCCGACGATGACCAACAACGACAAGTACGCCGAACCGCTCAACGGATTCTGGACGTGACCAGAACGGCTTTTCCTCAGTTGCCCTGACCGCCGTTGGGCTTGCCCGCGCTGCCGTTCGACCCGTTGTCGTTCTTTCCGGTACCGCGGATGCCGCCTTGGCCTCCTGCTCCGCCCTGGCCCTGTGCACCGCTCTGCCCGCCGCCAACACCGCCCTGGCCGCCGGCACCGCTGACACCGCCGTTGCCACCGTCGCCGCCGTTGCCATTGGTGCTGCCCGAGCCGCCGTTGCCGCCGGCTCCACCCGCGCCGCCGTTGCCACCGGCGCCGCCGCTGCCACCGGTGCCGTTGGCGCCGGTCTGGCCGCCGGTCAGCCCGCTGCGCCCACCCGCGCCGGCGTTTCCTCCGGTTCCGCCGGATCCACCCGCGCCGCCCTGACCTCCGGCGCCGCCGCTGCCACCGACCGGCGTGGTGGCCCCGATGGTGATCAGATGTGCAGTCCCGCCATTGCCGCCGGTTCCGCCGTTGTCCCCGTCGCCGCCGGTGCCCCCGCTGCCGCCGTGTCCGCCCGTGCCGCCGTTGCCGACCAGCAGACCGCCGCTGCCACCGGCGCCACCGTTGCCGCCGGTCCCGCCGCCCTGCCCGTCGGCGCCCGCGCCGCCGATGCCGCCGTTGCCGCCGTTGTTCCAGGTTGATCCGCCACCCTGGATTCCGTAGCCAGCCGCGCCGCCGTCACCGCCGGCGCCACCGCCAACCGCGCCGTCGCCACCATTACCGCCCGAGCCCGCCTTGCCGCTTCCCCCGGTGACGGAGCCACCGGCGCCACCCGCCCCACCGGCTTGGCCAGGCGACGTGCCGTCGGCCCCGTCGGTGCCGTTGCCGGCCGCGCCGGTGGTCACGTCAGCTCCCGCGGTGCCGTTGCTGGCCGGAGCGGGTGCCGGGTTCGGATTGGCGCCATCGGCGCCTGCCGCCCCCGCGCCACCGTTTCCACCGCTGCCACCGTTTCCGAAAAGTCCTGCTGCGCCGCCATTTCCACCGTTACCGCCAGTCTGGCCGGGCTCGGTGGCGTCGGCACCGTTTCCACCGTTTCCACCGTTGCCGAAGAACAGCCCCGCTCGACCGCCGTTTCCGCCGTCGGCACCGGAATCGGTTGCGGTGCCGCCATTCCCGCCGTTACCGCCGAAGATTCCACCGTCGCCGCCGTTCTGACCGGCCGCGCCGTCGGCGCCGTTGCCCCACAGCAGGCCACCATCCTGCCCCGGTTCGGTGGCGTTACCGATGAGCAGCACGCCGCCGGCGATGACCTCGACGTTGCTGTTGGCGACGGCGATGCGGAACAGTGATGTGACCGTCGACGGGCCGCTCGTGACGGTGATCAGCGCGGGTACCGAATCTCGGTGAGCGCCGCCGGAACGACCTGCCCGGGAGGTGGCGGTCGCGGCCGCTGAGGCGACCGCGTCGCTGAGTTGGTCCCTTCCGGCGCTCACGCGCGCCGCCACGTCGTTCGCCAGGTTCGACACCGCCTCGGCGGTGGCGCTGTCGGTTCCCGGCGGTGCTGTCCAGTGCACCACCGCGCCGGAAGGCAGCCGGACGGCTCCAGCCGGGCCTGCGGTCGCGCGCGATCCTGGCGTCCACGGCGTCGAGACCGCGCTCAACTCTGGAATGGGCCGGGGGTGATCGACGCCGAGCGTCACCGCAGCTGTCAGTTCACCTAGAGCCGCCACCGCCACCACGTGCGCAAGCTCCGACCGCAGGAACATGGCCCCTCCTCAGCGAATTTCTGTGCGTCATGATGACCCCAGGTGGGGTGCTACCGCAACCCACATTTCCGGTGTGCTGGGCGACGCAGGCCGCGTATCAGCGAAGATTCGTAATGCGGATTTTCATTCGGGTAATTTGTTCTATTCGACATAGATGGCGTGAGCTAGATTCGTATTGCGGATCTAGCCCTTGATTCGGCATCGAATCCGCGATCGTGGCGAGTGTCAACCCTGGAGATCCCACACTGCGCGGCTCGTCGAGTTCGGCACCTGCATAGCTAATGAGCCCTCGGTAGTCCACGGCGGCCGGAGGCCCGACCCGAACTTGGTCATCGACTTGGCCTGGAGGATGCGGAAGGATTGACGGGTATGACTCCCAAGCCGCCGTCTGCCGTCATCGAAGCCGCCCACGCCGAGCATTTGAAGTCCCTGCCGTTCGAGGACACCGCCGATTTCGCCGACGCCGACCGCGGCTTCATCGGCGCGCTGACACCGTGCGTCGTCACGGCCGCCGATGGCCGCGTGGTGTGGGACAACGACGCCTACGGGTTCCTCTCCGGTGATGCGCCGACGTCGGTGCATCCGAGTCTGTGGCGACAGAGCACGTTGGCCGCGAAGCAGGGTCTCTACGAGGTCGTCGAAGGCATCTACCAGGTGCGCGGGCTGGACCTGTCCAATATCAGTTTCATCGAGGGCGACACCGGCATCATCGTCATCGATCCGCTGGTCTCCACCGAAACCGCGGCGGCCGCACTGGCGCTCTACCGCGCGCACCGCGGCGACCGGCCCGTCGTCGCGGTGATTTACACCCACTCCCACGTCGACCACTTCGGCGGTGTTCTCGGCGTGACCACGCAGGCCGACGTCGATGCGGGCAAGGTCGCTGTCTTGGCGCCGGAGGGGTTCACCGAGCACGCGGTCCAGGAGAACGTGTACGCGGGTACCGCGATGGCCCGTCGTGCCGGCTACATGTACGGGGCCGTGCTCGATCGTGGCCCGCAGGGTCAGGTCGGCTGCGGGCTGGGCCAGACACCGTCAACCGGTGAGGTCGCGATCATCGTGCCCACGATCGACATCACCACCACCGGTGAGGAACACACCATCGACGGTGTCGAGATCGAGTTCCAAATGGCTCCGGGCACCGAGGCGCCCGCCGAAATGCACTTCTACTTTCCGAAATTCCGCGCGCTGTGCATGGCGGAGAACGCCACCCACAATCTGCACAACCTGCTGACGCTTCGCGGCGCCCTGGTCCGCGACCCGCACGGGTGGGCCGGATATCTGACCGAGGCCATCGACACCTTCACCGACCGTGCCGACGTGGTGTTCGCATCCCATCACTGGCCGACCTGGGGGAAGGACAACATCGTCGAATTCCTGTCCCTGCAACGTGATCTGTACGCCTATCTGCATGACCAGACGCTGAGGCAGCTCAACCAGGGCTTCACCGGCATCGAGATCGCCGAGTCTTTTCAGATGCCGCCGGCGCTGCACAAAGCCTGGCATGCCCACGGTTACTACGGCTCGGTCAGCCACAACGTCAAGGCCGTCTATCAGCGGTACATGGGCTGGTTCGACGGCAACCCCGGACGGCTGTGGGCGCATCCGCCGGAGGCGGCCGGACCGCGTTACGTCGAGGCGATGGGTGGCGTCGACCGGGTGGTCGAGCTCGCGCGCGCCGCTGCCGAATCCGGTGATTACCGTTGGGCTGTAACACTTCTCGATCATGTGATCTTCACCGACGAGAATCACACGGGCGCCCGCGAACTCTATGCGGACACGCTGGAACAGATGGCTTACGGCGCGGAGTGTGCGACGTGGCGCAACTTCTTCCTATCCGGTGCCACCGAGCTGCGGAATGGGAACTTCGGCACGCCCACCCAGTCGTCGTCGACGACGCTGCTGGCTCAGCTCACCCCCGAGCAGATGTTCGATGTGCTGGCGATCAGCGTGAACGGGCCGCGGGCATGGGATCTCGACATCGCCCTCGATATCACCTTCGATGATCTCGGCACCAATTACCGGCTCACCCTGCGCAACGGTGTGCTGGTCTACCGCCAGTGCGCGGCCGACGAGTCGACGGCGACCGCCACGGTCAGATTACTGAGTAAGTTGCGGCTATTGGCAGCCGCAGCAGGCGATTTCACCTCGCCCGGCCTGGAGGTCAGCGGTGACGGCCAGGCATTGCAGACGCTGCTCGGTGCCCTGGATCAGCCCGATCCCAGCTTCAACATCATCACGCCCTAGGCTTTTTCCCGCGAGCAGACGCGAACTCCCCCGAAATGTGGTCAAAATGTGGGAGTTCGCGTCTGCTCGCGCGGTTAGGTGACGTCGATGACGACCTTGCCGATCGCCTTGCGGTCTGCAACGTAGCGCAGCGCGGTCGCCGCCTGCTCCAGCGGGAACCGCGCACCCAGGTAGGGGCGCAGCCGACCCTCGGCGAACAGCTGAGCCAACTCGGCGTCGTCGCGGGCCATCTGCTCGGGGTAGTCGATCATAAAGGTGCGGATCTCCATGCCCTGCACGGTGATTCCCTTCAGCAGCACGAGGTTCAGCGGAATCCTGGGAATCTCGCCGGCGGCGTAACCCAGCGTGACGAACTTGCCGCCACGCCCCAGCCCGCGCAGTGCCGGCTCGGAGTAGCGACCACCGACCGGATCGACCACGATTTGGGCGCCGCCCTCGCCGGTGATCTCCTTGAGCCGGGCCTTCAGATCCTCGGTGTCGTAATCGATGCAGGCCTGCGCACCGCGTTGGCGGCACACTTCGAGCTTCTCCGGGCCCGATGCTGCCGCAATCACCTTGGCGCCCATCAGGACCGCGATGTCGACGGCGGCCAGGCCGACTCCGCCACCGGCGCCGAGCACCACCACCCAGTCGCCGGGCTGCACCGGGGCGACGGTGCGCAGGGTGTAGTACGCCGTCCGGTTGGTCACCCCGAACGCCGCGGCATCGGCATAGTCCACACCGTCGGGAATGCGCGTCAGACCGCGGGCATCGACCAGGGCCTGCTCAGCGAAAGACCCGACGAAGGTGGTGGCCGATACCCGATCGCCGGGCTGGTAGTCGACGCCGTCACCGACGGCCAGAACGTCACCCGCCATCTCGCTGCCCGGGCTGAACGGCGGCGGTACCTTGATCTGGTACTTGCCTGCGATCATCAGCACGTCGGGGTAGTTGACCGCGGCGGCCCGCACCCTGACCACGGCTTGTCCGGGACCCGGTGTGGGGTCGGGCAGGGTGTCGAGGACCAGATCCTCGGGGGTGCCGTACTCGCGGCAGACGATCGCGCGCATCAGCGTTCTCCTTCTTCCACGCCGAGCCCGCGCAGGCAGAACCCGACGAGGTGGCTGATGTCCTTGCGACCGGGTTGGTCGGTGGAGTCCACGTAGCGGCGCATCGTGCCGACGGTACACACGAACACCGCGTCGGCATCACGCCGGGGATCGGCGCTGCCCAGATCGCGTATCGGACCGACCAGCAGGTCGCGCATGGCAGCCATGGTCTCTTCCTCGCCCATCCGCCGCTTGTCCGAGGCGGACATCTGCCCGACCAGCGCCCGGCTCATACCGATCAGCTCCGGATCGGCCACCTGGGCCAGCGATCCGCTGATCCACCGGGTGATCTTGCCCACCGGCGTGCTCTCCTTGGCCATCTGGTGCTCGAGATACGAGACCACCAGGCGCACACCGCGTTCCATGACTGCCAGCATCAGGTCGTCCTTGCCCGCGAAATAGCGGTAGAACGCCTTGTTGGACACCCCGGCCTCGGCGACGATGTCGCTGACCCTCGGCGCGTCGGGGGAGACTCGCTGCATCACCGTGATGGCGGCGGCCAGGATGCGCTCCACCTCCGCGGTGGCCTCCCGCTGCCGGTCGTCGAGGGCCCGCACCACGGCGGCCGCGGCGCGATCGGTCACCGCGAAACAGGCAGCGCGGGAATGCGATCGATCAGGTGGCCGTACTTTTCGCGGGCCCGCTCGATGCGATTGGGAAGGAACTCGCTGGGCCACACCGGGTCGTCCGGCTCGTACCCTTTGAGGATCTGGCGGGCCAGGTTGACCTTGTGTGCCTCGGTGGGTCCGTCGGCCAGCCCCAGCGTGATCCCGCCCATCAGCACGCTGGTCAAGGGCATCTGGTCGGTGAGCCCGAGGCCCCCGTGCACCTGTATGGCGCGCAGGCCGATGGACTTCAGCACGTTCGCGGTCTGGATCTTGCAGGCCGCGATCGCCTCGCGGGCGGCCCGCTCGCCACCGGTGTCGACCAGCCAGGCGGCGTACAGGACCATCAACCGGAATTGGGTCAGCTCGACGAAGGAGTCAGCGACCATCTCCTGGATGAGCTGCTTGTCGGCGAGCAGACTGCCTTGGGTGAAGCGGCTTTTCGCTCGCCGGGCCATCGCGTCGATGGCGCGCTGGGCCACCCCGATGGAGCGCATCGCGTGGTGCAGACGGCCGCCCGCCAGCCGGGACTGTGCCACGCGGAAGCCCTGTCCCTCCTCGCCGAGCATCGCCGAGGCGGGCACCCGGACGTTGTCGTAGTGCACCAGCGAATGGCCGGGGTCGTGGGAATACGAGCCGACCAGGTGGTGGGTCGCTTCGATGTTAACCCCGGGGGTGTCGGCCGGGATCAGGAACGTCGACGCCCCGTTGTGGACCGGCACGTCGGGATCGGTGATCGCCACGACGATGAAGAATGACGCCACTGATGCATTCGACGACCAGTACTTGCGGCCGTTGATCACCCAGTCGTCGCCGTCGCGCATGGCGCGGGTGGTGAACACCCGCGGATCAGAGCCGCCCTGCGGTTCGGTCATCGAGAACGTGGAGAAGATTTCCCCGGACAGCAGCCCGGTCAGGTAGCGGTCCTTCTGTTCACTCGTGCCGAACCGGGCGAGGATCTCGGCGTTACCGGTATCGGGTGCCTGGGTGCCGAAGATGATCGACGACCACGTTGCGCGGCCGAGGATTTCGTTGATCAGTGTGAGCTTGACCGCGCCGAAGCCCTGCCCGCCGAGCTCGGGTCCCAGATGCGGCGCCCACAGGCCCTGATCGCGGACCTTCTGCTTCAGCGGGTCGATGATCCGGCGGCGCTCCTCATCGAGCGGCAGGAACTCGCAACTGGGGAAAATCACCTCGAGCGGCTCGACCTCGTCGCGGACGAAGGTCCGGATCCACTCGAGTTTCTCCTCGAACTCCGGTTCGGTGGAAAAATCCCATGCCATGTCTGACTCCTTTAGGGGATGCCGCCGTCGACCCGAAGGATCGATCCGGTGGTGAAGCTGGATGCGTCCGACATCAAGAACAGTGCGGCGCCGACGATTTCGTGCGGGTTGCCCGCCCGCTGCAGGACATGTGCCTTGAACGGATTGCCTTCGCCGAAGTCCCACGCCTTGCTGATATCGGTGAGGAACGGACCGGGCATCAGGGTGTTGACCCGCACGGTCGGCCCGAACGCGGCGGCCAGGCCTTCGGTCATCGCGTTCAACCCGGCCTTGGAGGCGGCGTACGGAATGAACGACGGGTGTGGCCGCAACGATCCGTGCGTGCTGACGTTGATGATCACCCCGCCACCGTCGTCGAGCATCCGCTCACCGACCAGCGCTGAAAGCCGGAACGGGCCTTTGAGATTCAGGTTGACCACCGCGTCGAACAGCTTTTCGCTGACGTTGGTGAGCTTGTCGTAGGTCGGCGACATGCCGGCGTTGTTCACCAGCACGTCGAGCTTGCCGAATCGGTCATAGACGGCCCGCACCAACCCGTCTAGCTCATCCCAGCGCCCCACATGAACGGCGTACGGCATTGCGGTGCGGCCGGTTTGGTCCTCGATCTCCTTGGCGGTGGCCGCACACGAGTCGAACTTGCGGCTGGCGATGATCACATCGGCACCGCAGCGCGCGGCGGCCATCGCCATCTCGCGGCCCAGGCCGCGGCTGCCGCCGGTGACCAGCACTACGCGTCCGGTCAGGTCGAAAAGGTCGTCGGCGTAACCCATTAATCCCCACCCGCCTGTGCCAGCTCCGCTGCGGTGGCGATCAGGCCAGGCACCATCGCGCCGAACGCCTCGACCACCTGCGGATCGGCTTTGCCACCGTTGACCGCTGCGGCGTAGGTCTTCTCCAGAACGATGCCCAGCTTCCAGTTGGCCAGCACCAGGTAATAGTGGATGTTCTCGGTGGACAGTCCGCTGACCTTCTCGTAGTGCGCCAGCAGCTCGCTACGGGTCGGCATGCCCTCCATCGGCAGGTAGAAACCGCCGTCTTTGGGCTCCTCACCGTCGTAGCCGAGCAGCGCCCAGGCGACATCGAGCAACGGATCGCCGATGGTGGTCATCTCCCAATCGACGATCGCGGCCAGCCGGCCCGGCGCGCCGTGGGCGAACATCACGTTGGCGAACTGGTAGTCGCCGTGCATGATCCCGGGGGTGTAATGCGCGGGCCGGTTGTCGCGCAGCCACTGCGACGCGGTGTCGAGGCCGGGCAGTTCGCGGACCTGGAAGGCCGCCAGGAAGGCCAGCCAGCGGTCGACCTGACGGTCGTGGAAACCGTCGGGCTTGCCGAAGCCCTCCAGGCCCTGGCCCTTCCAATCGACGCGGCCGAGCTTCGCCGCGCCTTCGATCAGCTGGAAGGCCAGATCGCGGCGGGCGCCGAGGTCGGTGTCGAACGGGGCCTCCCAGCCGCCCTCCATCGGGCTCCAGCCGTCGACCTCCTTCATCAGGTAGAAGGGCTTGCCCAGCACCTCGCCGGTCTCGTCGGCGGCGATCAGTTCGGCGTGCGGCACGTCGGTGCCCTTCAGCGCCCGCTCCAGCCGGATCTCGCGGAGTAGTTCGTTCAATCGGCGTTCGTCGGCGCGGGGACCGGGCATCCGCAGCACCATGCCCTGACCGCCGCGATTGACCCGAAAGAGCATGTTCTGCGATCCGCCCTTGAGGACGTCGACAGCGGGCTCTTCGCCCGCACCGGGGGCGTCCTGGGTGTCGAGCCACCGGCCGAGGGTCGCGGTGTCCAGGTCTGCGGAACTTTCCGTTCTCGTCATGGAACTCCTCACTCTCCTTGTGGAGAATAGCATTCTCCGCGCGCTGAACCACTAGCCTTTGGGCGCAGACGAAAGGGGCAACGATGGCCGGTCCGTTGGAAGGCATCAGGGTTGTCGAGCTTGGCGTGTGGGTCGCCGGTCCGGCTGCCGGGGGAATCCTTGCGGATTGGGGCGCCGACGTCGTCAAGATCGAACCGCCCACCGGTGACCCGGCCCGCATGTTCGGCCGGATGCTCGGCCTCGACGATGGCGGCAACCCGCCGTTCGAAATGGACAACCGGTCCAAGCGCAGCATCGTGCTCGATCTGACCACCGACGGTGGGTTGGCGACTGCACGCCAATTGCTCTCCGGCGCAGATGTTTTCATCACGAACGTGCGGCCCGACGCGCTGAGCCGGCTCGACCTCGATTATCCGAACGTGGCTGCGCTCAATCCAGCTCTGGTGTACGGGCTGATCACCGGCTACGGCGAGAAGGGGCCCGAAGCGAACCGTCCGGCATATGACGTCGCGGCGTTCTGGGCGCGCTCCGGGGTGGCCGACCTGCTCACCCGCCCCGGCGACAGCCCGCCCTTCCAGCGCGGCGGGATGGGCGACCACATGACCGGGATGACGCTCGCTGCGGCCATCAACGCCGCGCTCGTCGCACGCGCCCGCACCGGCGAGGGGCAGCTGGTCACCACGTCGCTGTACCGCCAGGGCACCTACACCGTCAGCTTCGACCTCAACACGTTCCTGCTGAGCGGGCGGCCTATCGCGATCGGTCAGCGCGAGTCGATGTTCAACCCGTGCATGAACAATTATCTTGCCGCTGATGGACGGCGGTTCTGGATAGTCGGGCTGGAAGCCGACCGGCACTGGCCGTCGCTCTGCCGGGCAGTGGGGCATCCGGAGTGGTTGAGCGACAGCAGGTTTACCACTGCCCGCGACCGCGCCATCAACTCCCGTGAGCTCATCGCCACGCTCGACGGGATCTTCGCAACCAAGACACTCGCCGAATGGGCCGAGGCGTTCGATGCCGAGCCGGACCTGTTCTGGTCCCCGGTGAATTCGATGGAGGATGTCCTCGGCGACGAGCAGTTCCACGCCGCGGGCGGTCTCGTCGACGTGCCCGACGAGGGCGGTTCGCTTCCGATGGTTGCCACACCTGCGGATTTCCACGGCACCCCGTGGGCGCCCCGGTCGGCGGCCCCGAAGCTCGGCGAGCACACCGAGGAGATTCTGGCGGAGTTACAACAGCGCTGAGTAGTGTAACGGCGTGGACTTCTCCCAAGTCGTGTTGTCTGAGGAAGACGAGGCGTTCCAGCGTGAGCTGCGCGCTGATCTCGACCGCCTGGTGACCGAGGACGTCCATCGTCACGACCGGGAGACCGGCGAGAACTTCCATGAGGGCCTGCACCTGGCGCTCGCCGAGCTGGGCTACCTGGCCAGGGACTTCAACACCGAGGCCGACGGCGGCTTCAGCGCCGTGCAGCGCAGGATCTTCGAGCTGGAGATCGGGCGTGCGCACGCTCCGTGGTTCCACTGGCCGACCACCATGATGGTCGCCAGGACACTGGTCAAGTTCGCCCACCCCGACCTGCTTGCCGAGCTCCTGCCGGAGGTGCTCGCCGGCCGCACCCGGCTGTGCCTGGGTTATACCGAGCCCGAGGGCGGATCGGATGTCGCGACGGTCAAGACCAAGGCAGTACGCGACGGCGACGCGTGGATTGTCAATGGCGCCAAGATGTTCACCTCGAACGCGCACAACGCCCAGTACGTCTTCCTGATCACCAACTCCGATCCAGACGCGCCCAAGCACAAGAACCTGACGATGTTCCTGGTCCCGATGGACTCGCCGGGGGTGGAGGTGCAGGGCATCCGCACTGTCGACGGCGACCGCACCAACATCACCTACTACAGCGACGTCCGCGTCGACGACAAGTACCGCATCGGTGAGGTCAACGGCGGCTGGGCTGTCTTGCGGGATGCTCTCAACTCCGAACACGGCACGGTCGACCGCAACGCCGAAGGGCTGGACAAGCTGGCGACGATGACCGAGCACATCTTGCTGACAGCCGAGGCAGTGGACGGGGTCGCCGCCGTGGCACGGGTCGACGACGATGCTGTCGCCTACCGACTGGGCCGAGCCGCCGCCCGCCTGGAGGCCGCCTTGAGCGCTCCGGCGATGTCAGGTCGGGTGTTGATCGCCCAGACCATGCGCGACATCGCACCCGACCTGATGGACATTCTCGGCGCTGCCGCCAGCCTGCCGGTCGAGACCAAGGGTGCCGCCGACGACGGGGGTGCCGAATACATCTTCCGATTGGCCTCTCCGGTAGGCATTTACGGCGGCACGCTGGAGATCTTCCGCAATATGATCGCCCAGCAGATCCTCGGCCTCGGCCGGCCCGCCTACGCGCCGCCGGTCAAACGGTAGCCCGCACCACGGTGTGCACGAACCCCAGCTTGTCGGCAACCGGCCCGGTGATCTGGAACGGGTAGAGCGGGCCCTTGCCCATCGCGGTGTTGACCCGGTTGAAGAACAGCGAAATCCAGCTCCAGTCGTCGAGCAGCTGCTCGATGGGCGCTTCGGCATAGGACTCCAGCGGCGTGACGTCACGCGGCGCGGCGAAGCGCACCCGGTCCGCGTGCAGCACCATGCCCGCCTCCCGGCTGGTGTCGATCGTGTCGGTGATGTGCAGGTAATGCGCGAAGCACTCGGCGAAATCTTCCCAGGGATGCATGGTGGCGTACTCCGAGATGAACGACGCCTGCCAGCCGGCCGGTGCACCGTGCTCGTAGTGGCGGGCCAAAGCCTCGGTGTAGCTGGCCCGTTCGTCGCCGAACAGTTCGCGGCAGCGCTCGAGGTAGCGCGCGGCACCCGCACCGGTCTCGACGAGGACGTTCTGGTAGTAGTGACCGGCTTCGTGGCGGAAGTGGCCCAGCATCGTGCGGTACGGCTCGCCGAGTTGTACCCGCAGCGATTCCCGGTATGCGTCAAGGGATTCCACCAGATCGATGGTGATCACGCCGTCGGCGTGGCCGATCGTGATCCGCTCGCCGGTGCTGAAGCTGGACAGCAGATCGAAAGCGAGGCCGCCCTCGCGGCGCCAGTACGGGTCGACCGGAAGGCCGAGGTCGTCGAGCTGGTAGACCAGCCGGCGCAATGCCAGCGTGGCCGTCGGCAACTTTTCCCTGGCGATCGTGTCGTCCGGATCGGGTTCGCGCCGGATCAGCGAGTGAGCGAGGCACCGTCCGCGGGCCGCGATGTCGGTGGACTCCGACGCCAGCCAATTGCACGCCAGCGGCCCGGACTGGGTGCAGCGCGTCCACCGGACATCGTCGACCGTCGCGGCCCCGTGGGTCAGAGCGATCATCGACCTGCTTGCCAGGTGCAGGCCCACCTCGGTGCCGCACGACTGACAGGTGCTGCCCTCGAACGGAACGAAGTTGTGGCACACCGGACAGACGAAGGCGCGCATGGGCTTTATCGTTGCACGCATGCAGCTGTTGCTCGTCAGACATGCGTTGCCGCACCGGACCGAGGCGGGCGAAGGGGCCGATCCTGAACTGTCCGAGGACGGGTGGCGGCAGGCCGACCGGCTGCCTGAGGCGCTGGCCCGATTTCCGATCACGCGACTGGTCAGTAGTCCGCAACGCCGGGCGATCCAGACTGGTGAGCCCGTCGCGAAGGCCCTTGACCTGACCCTCGACATCGACGATCGGCTCGCTGAATACGACCGCGGGCTGTCTCACTACGTGCCGATCGAACAGGTGCGCAAGGAGAAGCCCGAGGAGTGGGCGCGGATGGCCGAAGGCCGGCTGCCCAGCAGTGTGGACGAGGGTGAGTTCCGCGGCCGGATCGCCGCGGCGTTGTCCGACATCGTCGAGGCCGCCGGGCACGACGACACGGTGGCCGTATTCAGCCACGGCGGGGTGATCAACGTGATCCTGCACGAGCTGTTGGGCACCAAGCGGCTGCTGTCGTTCCCGATCGACTACGTGTCGATCACCCGCCTGCTCTATGCCCGCAACGGGTTCGCCACCGTGGCCGCGGTGAACACCACCGAGCACGTTTGGGACCTCTTGCCGCGCAACCAGCGCTATTAGCTATACATAGCTGATGACTTCACTGGACGGTCTCGACCTGGCGGCACTGGACCGGCATCTGCGAGCAGCGGGCATCCCGCGCACCGGTGAGCTACGGGGCGAGTTCATCTCCGGCGGTCGGTCCAACCTGACCTTCCTGGTGTTCGACGACGCCTCCAAGTGGGTGCTGCGCCGCCCGCCGCTGCACGGCCTCACCCCGTCGGCCCACGACATGGGCCGCGAATACCGTGTGGTGGCCGCTTTGGCCGACAGCCCTGTGCCCGTCGCTCGCGCGGTCACGATGCGCGACGACGACTCGGTGCTGGGTGCGCCGTTCCAGATGGTCGAATACGTCGCGGGCAATGTGGTTCGCAGCCGTGCCGAGCTGGACGCCCTCGGTGGCCCCGAGGTGGTCAGCGCGTGCGTCGACAGTCTGATCCGGGTGCTCGTCGACCTGCACGAGGTCGACCCGAGCGCGGTGGGCTTGAGCGATTTCGGTAAGCCGAGCGGTTACCTCGAACGCCAAGTGCGGCGGTGGGGTTCGCAGTGGCAACACGTCCGGCTGGCCGACGATCCGCGCGACGGCGATGTCGAACGACTACACGCGGAGCTGGCGGATGCGGTGCCCGAGCAGAGCCGCACCTCGATCGTGCACGGCGACTACCGCATCGACAACACGATCCTGGACTCCGGTGACCCGACTGTTGTTCGGGCCGTGCTCGATTGGGAGATGTCCACGCTCGGCGACCCGCTCTCGGATGCGGCGCTGATGTGCGTGCACCGCGATCCGGCGTTGAACCTGATCCTCAACGAGGAGACGGCCTGGACCGCACCGCAGATGCCGTCTGCGGACGAGCTGGCCCACCGCTATTCGGTGATGTCGGGAAATGAACTGGCACACTGGGAATTTCAGATGGCGCTGGGATACTTCAAGCTGGCCATCATCGCGGCCGGCATTGACTTCCGCAGGCGGATGGCTGCAGACACTCCGGACAACGACGACCGCGCGGGGCAGGCCGTCGCCGTCCTGATCGCGCGCGGCCTACAGACACTCGCCTAGTTCCTTCTGGCGGCTTTGAGGTTCTTCTTCGCCGCACGGCGGAGCTGGAAGATCCGCGCGGCGCCGGCCAGGACGGTCACCAGGCCGCCGGCCACCGCCGCCATCAGGATCGCCACTCCCAACGGAAGCGACCAGCGCCAGCCGAAGAACGCGAACGATGCCGATTCGGTGTTCTGTGCGATGAAGATCAGCAGGACCGTCAGGACCAAGAACCCGGCGATCACCGACGACCACAATGCCGCAGCCCGGGTGAACTTGACCTCCGACACGTTTGCGACCGGGCCGGGCGTCGGCGGTTCCGGCGGCGTCGGCGCAGGCGCAACCGGTGGCATCGGCTCGTTGGGCGGTCCCGGCAATTCACTGCTCATCACGTCATCTTTGCCCCTTCGGGGCGATAAGCAAACAACCGGGGTTTAAACCTGGGCGGGTGGCGGTCACTGCCGTTACTGTCGGTGAAACGGGCCGGGTGAAAGGACGCACATGAAGGCGTCGCGGGGCGGCAAGCGATTGTGGTTGGTAGCGACGCTGTTCATGCTGGTAGTCGCGGGGTGCGGGAGTGCTAATCCGCTCGGCGGGGGATCGGCATCGGGTGATCTCAAGACGCTCGTCGTGGGATCTGCGGACTTCCCGGAATCGAAGATCATCGCCGAGATCTATGCGCAGGCCTTAGAAGCGAACGGTTTCACAGTGGGGCGGCAATTTGGCATCGGCAGCCGAGAGACCTACATCCCCGCCGTCCGCGATCACTCGATCGACCTGGTGCCGGAGTACACCGGAAACCTGTTGCAGTACTTCGATCCCAAGACCACGGTGACCACACCCGACCAGGTGGAGCTGGCGTTGGTCCGGGCGCTTCCCGGCGATCTGTCGATCCTGACCCCCTCGCCGGCCAACGACACCGACACTGTCGCGGTTTCCGAATCCACCGCGCAGAAGTGGAATCTCAAGACAATCGGGGATTTGGCGGCGCATTCCGCGGAGGTCAAGTTCGGTGCGCCCTCGGAATTCCTCAACCGCACCGAGGGGCTGCCCGGGCTGAAAGCCAAGTACGGCCTGGACATCAAGCCGGACAACTTCGTCGCGATCAGTGATGGTGGTGGTCCCGCGACGGTGCGTGCACTGGTGGACGGCACCGTCACTGCCGCCGACATTTTCAGCACCTCGCCGGCCATCCCGGAGAACAAGCTGGTGGTGCTCGAGGACCCAAAGAACAACTTCCTGGCCGCCAACGTTGTGCCGCTGGTGAGTTCGCAGAAGAAATCCGACGAACTCAAGCAGGTGCTCGATGCGGTGTCGGCCAAGCTGAGCACCGAGGGCCTCATCGAACTCAATACCGCGGTGTCCGGGAACTCCGGGGTCGATCCCGACGAGGCGGCGCGAAAATGGATCCGCGACAACGGTTTCGACAAGCCGATCGGGAAGTAGATGATCACCTTCGAAGCGGTCACCAAGACGTACCCGGATGGCACCGTCGCCGTCGACGAGCTGAGCATGGAGGTGCCGACCGGCACACTGACGGTCTTCGTCGGCCCGTCGGGCTGCGGCAAGACCACCTCGATGCGGATGATCAACCGGATGATCGACCCCACCTCCGGCACGATCACCGTGGCCGGGCGCGACATCGCCACCGTCAATCCGGTGAAGCTGCGACTCGGCATCGGCTATGTCATTCAAAGCGGTGGGCTGATGCCGCACCAGCGGGTGATCGACAACGTCGCGACGGTGCCGGTGCTCAAGGGTGAGTCACGGCGTACGGCGCGCAAGGCCGCCTACGAGGTGTTGGAGCGGGTGGGTCTGGATCCCAAGCTGGGGGACCGGTATCCGGCGCAGTTGTCCGGCGGCCAGCAGCAGCGGGTCGGCGTCGCCCGCGCCTTGGCCGCCGATCCGCCGGTGTTGTTGATGGACGAACCGTTCTCGGCAGTCGATCCGGTGGTGCGCGACGAACTGCAGGCCGAAATCCTGCGCCTGCAGGGCGAATTGCAGAAGACCATCGTTTTCGTCACGCACGACATCGACGAGGCGATCAAGCTCGGTGACCGGGTCGCGGTGTTCGGGCCCGGCGGCACCCTGCAGCAGTACGATGCCCCGGCGCGGCTGTTGTCCAATCCCGCAAACGAATTCGTCTCCGGCTTCATCGGCACTGACCGCGGCTACCGGGGCCTGCAGTTCCGGCAGGCGGCCGGGTTGCCGATGCATGACATTCAGACGGTCAAAGAGGCCGAGATCGACGCGCTCTCCTTGCAGCCGGGGCAATGGCGGCTGGTGACCAAGGACGACGGCCAGCCGTATGCGTGGCTCAACGCTGAAGGTGTGCAGCTGCACCGCGGTGGAAGTTCGTTGTACGACAGCACCATTGCGGGCGGATCGTTGTTCGGGCCGGACGGCACGCTTCGGCTGGCCCTGGATGCGGCGCTGTCCTCGCCCGCCGGGCTGGGGGTGGCCGTCGACGACGACGGCCAGGTGATCGGCGGGGTGAAAGCCGACGACGTTCTGAAGGCGCTGGAAGTCCAACGGCGGACCGGCTGAGTATGAATTATCTGCTCACCCATCTCGACAAAGCGTGGGTGCTGACGGTGATCCACCTTCGGCTCTCGCTGGTTCCGGTGGCCTTGGGTCTGGTCATCGCGGTGCCGCTCGGCGCCTACATCTGGCGGACCACCGCACTGCGGCGCCTGACCACCGTGACGGCAAGCATCATCTTCACCATCCCGTCGCTGGCGCTGTTCGTGGTGCTTCCGCTGATCATCCCGACCCGCATCCTCGACGAAACCAACGTCATCGTCGCCCTCACCCTCTACACCACCGCGCTGCTGGTGCGGGCCGTGCCCGAGGCGCTCGACGCGGTGCCCGCCCAGGTGCGTGACGCCGCCACCGCAGTCGGCTACACCAGGTTATCCAGGATGGTCAAAGTCGAACTGCCGCTGTCGATTCCGGTGCTCATCGCCGGGCTGCGGGTGGTCGCGGTGACCAACATCTCGATGGTGTCGGTGGGCTCGGTCATCGGGATCGGCGGGCTGGGAACCTGGTTCACCGAGGGTTATCAGGCGGACAAGAGTGACCAGATCGTCGCGGGCATCATCGCGATCTTCCTGCTGGCGATCATCATCGACGTGCTGATCCTGCTGGCCGGCCGGCTGATCACGCCCTGGGCCCGGGTGAAGGCGACGTCATGAACTTCCTGCATCAGGCGCTTGCCTACATCTTCACCGCCGCCAACTGGGAGGGGAAGGCCGGCCTGGGGATGCGCATCCTCGAGCACCTGCAATACACCGCGGTCGCCGTCGTCTTCTCTGCCCTGATCGCCATCCCGATCGGGATGGCGATCGGGCACACCGGGCGCGGCACGTTCCTGGTCGTCACCGGGGTCAACGCGCTGCGCGCGCTGCCCACTCTCGGCGTGCTGCTGCTCGGCGTGCTGCTGTGGGGGCTGGGACTGCTGCCGCCGACCGTCGCGCTCATGTTGCTGGGCATCCCGCCGCTACTGGCCGGCACCTACGCCGGGATCGCCAACGTCGACCCCGCAGTGAAGGATGCCGCCCGCTCGATGGGCATGACCGAGATGCGGGTTTTGCTGCGCGTCGAAGTGCCCAACGCACTGCCGTTGATCTTGGGTGGGCTGCGCACCGCCACGCTGCAGGTCGTCGCGACCGCGACGGTGGCCGCGTACGCCAGCCTGGGCGGACTGGGTCGCTACCTGATCGACGGCATCAAGGTCCGCCAGTTCTACCTCGCCCTGGTGGGGGCATTGTTGGTGACGGTGTTGGCCCTGGTGCTCGACGGGCTGCTGGCGTTGGCGGTGTGGGCGTCGGTGCCGGGCACCGGGCGAATCCGGCGGATGCCGCAACCACTGCTCGACGACGAGGTGAGTTTCGATGCGCAAGCACCCACGTCACGGAAGGGCCGCAGTTCGCCACCTGGTTACGAACTGGGTGGTCCGTCGCATACGGTAGACGGGTGAGTGCAGCCAACGACGCGACAGAAAGCGCCTGGCCGGCCATCCTGACCTGGCGCGCACATGATGATTCGCGGATGGAATCGGCCCGGGTTCAGCTATCGGGCAGCCGGATCAAGGCGTACGGCCGCATCGTCGCCGCGGCCGCCGCGACGAACCCCGCCTTCAGCGCGTCCTACGACCTGGTGACCGACGAGACGGGGGCCACCAAGCGGTTGTCCATGAGCGTCACCCTCGCCGAGCGGGACCGGCAACTGTCGATCGCCCGTGACGAAGAGAACATGTGGCTCATCACTGACCACCAGGGCCAGACCAGGGCCTCCTACGAGGGCGCGCTCGACGTCGACGTCGTCTTCAGCCCGTTCTTCAACGCACTGCCGATCCGCCGCACCGGCCTGTACCGACGGGCCGATTCGGTGAGCTTGCCGGTGGTGTACGTGAGTTTGCCCGACCTGACCGTCAGTCAGGCGACGATCAGCTACAGCAGCGTCGGCCCGGACGGCCGCGACGGCATCAAACTGCACTCGCCGGTGGCCCAGACCACGATCACCGTCGACACCGACGGATTCATCACCGACTACCCAGGATTGGCAGAGCGGATCTGATCACCCCGCCGGCGCGACCGGCGGCAGCCAGCTCGTCCCGCCAATTCTCTTCGCCGATGGCGATCGTCACGATCTGCGGGCGCGAGAAGCTGTCGTAGCGGGTGCGGGCGGCATGGCCGTCCTCGACCAGCTCGGCCACCGAGCCCTTCTGTGCCAACGAATCACGGGACTGCTTCAACAGCTCCAGCGCTCGGTCCAGGGCCGGCAACAGCTGGTCGGCATTGGCCTCGCACATCGCGCGGACGAGGTCGGGGGCGGTGGCCGCGACCCGGGTGCCGTCCCGGAACGAGCCCGCCGCCAGGGCGAACGACAGCGGCACCTCGGCGGCGGTCACGGCCAGCGCCTCGGCCAACAGGTGCGGCAGGTGGGAGATGCTCGCCGCGGCAGCGTCGTGCTCGTCGGACTTGGCGGGGACGACGACGGCACGGCAGTCCAGGGCCAGGTCCATCACCTGCGCCCATACCGTTGCGTCGACGTGTTCGTCGACGCTGAGGACCCACGGCGCACCGGCGAACAGCCTGGCATCGCCCGCGGTCCAGCCTGAGTGTGCGGTGCCGGCCATCGGGTGACCGCCGACGTAGCGGTCGAGCAGCCCGGCCTGACGCACCTGCTCGAGGACGGCGCCTTTGACGCTGATGACGTCGGTCAGCGGACATTCGGCGGCGACGTCTTTGACGTGGCCCAGTAGCAAGGACACCGCGGGCATGGGGACCGCCAGGACGATCAGCGCGTCGCGATCGGCGGCCCACTGCAGGGCCTCGGTGAGGTCGGTGGTCGCGGCGAAACCGTCGAATCGGGCACCTTGGGCGCCCTCGACGGACCGGTTGTATCCGAACGCTTCACGTCCGGCGGCGACTGCCGCGCGCAACAGCGACCCGCCGATCAGTCCAAGCCCGAGGACGCACACGGGTGTCTTCGTCACGTCTCCAGGTTGGCATATCAACGCGCCACAACCGATGGGTACCTGGTCAAAACGCCTGATCAGCGACTAGCGTATGCGCCCATGGCAGCACAGCGAGCGCAGAACAGCCCGGGGTCGGACACCCCGGATGGCTTTGCGGTTGCTGTGGTTCGCGAGGACGGCAAGTGGCGTTGCTCGGCAATGAGCACGAAGGTGCTGACCAGCTTGAGCGCAGCCGAGACGGAGTTGCGAGAATTGCGCAGTGCCGGTGCGGTGTTCGGGCTGTTGGACATCGACGACGAGTTCTTCTTGATCGTGCGACCCGCACCGGCGGGCACTCGGCTGCTGCTGTCGGACGCGACGGCGGCGCTGGATTACGACATTGCGGCCGAGGCGCTGGAGACGTTGGACGCCGATATCTCGCCCGAAGACCTCGAGGATGCCGACCCTTTCGAAGAGGGTGATCTGGGCGTGCTGGCCGATATCGGGCTGCCGGAACCGGTGCTGAGCGTGATCCTGGACGAAACCGATCTCTATGCCGACGAACAGCTCGGCCGGATCGCGCGGGAGATGGGTTTTGCCGACGAGCTGGCAGCTGTGCTCGACCGCCTCGAGCGGTGAGTCGCGCCGGCGACGATGCCGCAGGCGGAGCCAAGGAGGAGGAGCGGCGCCATCGGGCGGGGCCTGACGAAGCCTTGATTCGCGCGGCGATCTCGGCTGCGGAATTGGCGGGCGACGACGACGTGCCGATCGGCGCGGTGGTGTTCGGCCCCGACGGAACCGAGCTGGCCCGCGCGGCCAATGCCCGCGAACAGCTGGGCGACCCGACTGCGCACGCGGAGATCCTGGCGTTGCGCGCGGCGGCCCGGGTGTACGGCGACGGCTGGCGGCTGGCGGGGACGACGCTGGCGGTGACCGTCGAGCCGTGCACGATGTGCGCGGGCGCGCTGGTGATGGCGCGGGTGGCGCGGGTGGTGTTCGGGGCATGGGAGCCCAAAACCGGTGCGGCAGGCTCACTGTGGGACGTGGTGCGCGACCGGCGGCTGACGCACCGGCCGGAAGTGCGCGGGGGAGTGCTGGCGCACGAGTGCGCCGCGCTGATGGAGGGGTTTTTCGCCCGTCAGCGCGATTTGGGTTAGCCCGGCTGCGCCCCGTAAGCTCTTCGACGGTGGCGTGTCCGAGCGGCCTAAGGAGCACGCCTCGAAAGCGTGTGACGGGTAACCCCCGTCCGAGGGTTCAAATCCCTCCGCCACCGCCATAAGTCCCTGAACCCATCTGGGCTCAGGGCTTTTTCATTCCCCACGCTCGGCGTGGTGGACGAAGCGATGAGAGTGCAGCCGGAGGACCCGCGTCCTGCGTGACTGCTGTGAATCGGATCTGACGCACCGTGATTCCCAGGAACCTCGCCTACCCTGGCGGGTTGGAGACGCAACGCTGTAGGCCAGGGGGTATGTGATCATGACGACCGCTTCAATCGGCACTCGCCGGTTGCTTTATGCCGCAATAGGATTGGTGATCGCGGCCGCCCCGGCGGTCGCGGTGTTCGCCGGCGTCGCTGCGCCCGCGCCGCGCCTGGCCGCCCAGTGTCAGGACACCGACACCGAGGACAGCTTCTCGTTGGACTGCGCCCCGACCATCATCCCCGACACCAGCGATCAACTCACCGAAGCCGAGGTGGCCGAGCCGGGCTTCAACGCCCATCCCGGTGGCGGCGGCGGTGGCGGGGGCGGCGGCCACCGCTGATCCGACGAGGACTGCTCGCGCCGTGTGACAAACCGGTGTAATGGGCACACGGGGTAGAACCAACGCGGAGGTCCTCTATGGAGCTGATGTCGCCGACCGATTCGATGTTCCTGCTGGCCGAGTCGCGGGAACATCCGATGCACGTCGGCGGCCTACAACTGTTCGAGCTCCCCGAAGGTGCCGGACCGGAATTCCTGGCCGACATCTACGCCGAGATGCTCGCCGACAACGACGTCCAGCCCACGTTCCGCAAGCACCCTGGTGAACTGCTTGGCGGTATCGCCAACCTCACCTGGTCCTTCGACCGCGACATCGACCTCGAATACCACCTGCGCCGCTCGGCACTCCCCTCGCCCGGACGGGTCCGCGAACTGCTCGAGCTCACCTCGCGGCTGCACGGCAGCCTGCTCGACCGGCACCGGCCGCTGTGGGAGACCCACCTGGTCGAAGGGCTCAACGATGGTCGGGTCGCCGTCTACACCAAGGTCCACCACTCGCTGCTCGACGGCGTCTCTGCGGTAAAGCTCATGCGTCGCTCGCTGTCCACTGATCCGCAAGATACCCAGGTGCGGGCGCCGTACAGCCTCCCGCCACGTCAACGCACCAAGGAAAAGCGCAGCGTGACACCGGTGGGTGAGCTGAAGCGACTGGCCGGATCGATCGTCGGCCTCGGCCCCTCGGCGTTGACCGTGGCCCGCGCCGGCCTGCTCGAACAGCAGCTGACGTTGCCGTTCGGAGCGCCCAAGACGATGTTCAACGTGTCGATCGGCGGGGCCCGCCGGGTGGCGGCGCAGTCTTGGCCGATCAAACGCATCGTCGCCATCAAGGACGCGGCCGGCGTCACCGTCAACGACGTCATCCTGGCGATGTGCGCGGGCGCCCTGCGCGCCTACCTGATCGAACAGGACGCGCTGCCCGACCGGCCGCTGATCGCCATGGTGCCGGTCAACCTTCGCTCCGAAGACGATCACTCCAGCGGCGGCAACCAAGTCGGCAGCATCCTGTGCAGCCTGGCCACCGACGTCAGTGATCCCGCCCAGCGGCTCGAGATCATCCGCGACTCGATCAGCGGGAACAAGGAAGTCTTCCAACAGCTCCCCAGGCTTCAGCAACTGGCACTGTCGGCGTTCAACGTCGCACCGCTGGCCCTCACGCTGATCCCGGCGCTGGCGGCCGCCGCCTCGCCGCCGTTCAACATCGTGATCTCCAATGTGCCCGGCGCCCGCGAGCCGCTGTACTGGCGCGGCGCGCGGCTCGACGGCAACTACCCGCTGTCGATCGCGCTGGACGGCCAAGCCCTCAACATCACGCTGTCCAACAACGCCGACAACCTCGACTTCGGGCTGGTCGGCTGCCGGCGCAGCATCCCGCATCTACAGCGGCTACTCGGGCAGCTCGAAGACTCGCTGGCCGCGCTGGAAAAGGCGGTCGGGGTCTGACCCAAAGAAGCGGCGGCGACCCCTCAGGGCGCCGCCGCTCCGTTTTGGCCCCCGCTACGGGCAGGTGACCTCGATTTCGAACGGCTTGGTCACCGGCTGCATCGGGTTGGCCATGTCCACACCCGTCGCAGTTCCGCTGATCTTGTACGTGTTGCCGTCCTTGGTCGCGGTGGCATTGGCCCCACCGGGCACGCCCTGCGTGTAGCCGAGCGTCACACCGTTGACGTTGCCGAGCCCGACGGACTGCACGGTAGAGCCGTCCGCGGACAGGACTGCCGCGATACCGGTCATCGCCTCGCCGATCGCGATGTTCATGTTGCCGCCCGCCGTGGCGCAGACAACCTGACCCTGGACGTTTTGCGGCTGGCCGTCGATCGTCACCTTGGCACTGCCGGCACCCGCGGTCGCGCTGGGGGCCCCTGCCGCCGCGCTCGTTGTTGCCGCTGCCGAAGTCGTCGCCGTCGCGCTCGTCGTCGACTCAGTTTTCTTCTCGTCCTTGGAACAACCGGACAGCCCCGCCACCAAGACTGCGGCGCCGGCGACGGTCACCACCAATCCACGCTTCACCGATGTCTCCTTATGTAGGCGTGATCCGTCGCCATTGACGGATCATCGAGGGAAAGTATGGTTTGCGAATTCCCGCTGGTGGCAGGAATGGAAGAAAAATTTGCCTGGCAGCCAACTCGCGGAAATGAAGCGTGGTATCGGGCAAATCGCGGACGGCGCAGGGAAAGTCGGTGTCTTCACCGCTCTGCAGACGTTGCGAACACCTGACGAGTGATGTGCTGAAAGCCCGAATTGCCGTTATGCACCACGCTATTCGACGCTCGGCGGGCCTGAATGCGGTCGCGTCCGGGTGCCGTGGATCGGCGACGGACTCGAAGACGCCGAACCGGTGCCGCTGTTACATGGCGAACCCTCCTGGTTGTCCAGGACGATCCCAGCACCGGAGCGATCGTCCCGGCCATCCATGGCGCTGGTTAGATACCTGGAGTGCCGTTCTTCACCGTCGACGCCGAGCTGCCCGGTCGCCGTGGGCGCACCGGGGTGATCCACACCCCACACGGCGATATCCACACGCCGGCCTTCATCGCGGTGGGCACCAAGGCGTCGGTCAAGGCGGTGCTGCCCGAGACCATGCGCGAGCTCGGCGCGCAGGCCGTGCTCGCCAATGCCTACCACCTCTATCTGCAGCCCGGGCCCGACATCGTCGACGAAGCGGGCGGTCTTGGTGCGTTCATGAACTGGCCGGGGCCGACGTTCACCGACAGCGGCGGCTTCCAGGTGCTCTCGCTCGGCGCCGGGTTCCGCAAGGTGCTGTCGATGGACGCCAACCGGGTTCAGGCCGACGACGTCATCGCCGAAGGCAAGCAGCGGCTCGCCCACGTCGACGACGACGGGGTGACGTTCATCTCGCACCTCGACGGGTCGACGCACCGGTTCACCCCCGAGGTGTCGATGCAGATTCAGCACAAGATCGGCGCCGACATCATCTTCGCCTTCGACGAGCTGACGACGTTGGTGAATACCCGTGGCTATCAAGAGGAGTCGGTGGCGCGCACCCAGGCGTGGGCGGTGCGCTGTCTGACCGAGCACCGACGGCTCACCGCGGCGCGCCCCGAGCGGCCGAGTCAGGCGCTGTTCGGTGTCGTGCAGGGCGCGCAGTACGAGGACCTTCGCCGCCAGGCTTCCCGCGACTTGGCGGGCATCGTCGACGCGGAGGGGCGCGGCTTCGACGGGTACGGCATCGGGGGAGCGCTGGAGAAGCAGAACCTGGCCACGATCGTCGGGTGGTGTACCGACGAGCTGCCCGACGACAAGCCGCGGCACCTGCTCGGGATCAGCGAGCCCGACGACCTGTTTGCGGCGGTCGCCGCCGGTGCCGACACCTTCGACTGTGTGTCGCCCTCCCGGGTGGCGCGCAACGCGGCGGTGTACGCGCCGACCGGGCGGTTCAACATCACCGGCGCGCGCTACCGCCGCGATTTCACCCCGATCGACGCCGATTGCGACTGCTACACCTGCGCCAACTACACCCGGGCCTACCTGCACCACCTGTTCAAGGCCAAGGAAATCCTCTCGGCGACCCTGTGCACGATCCACAACGAGCGGTTCGTCATCCGGCTCGTCGACCAGATTCGGGCTTCGATCGTTGCCGGCGAGTTCGACGAATTGCGCGATCACGTTCTCGGTCAGTACTACGGCCATTCGACGCGTGCACAATAGGTAGATGACTGCTCCCGCCGAGCCGCAAGCCCTCCTGCTGAAACTGCTCGACCCCGCGATCAGGGCCAACCCGTACCCGGTGTACCGGCAGATCCTCGACGCCGGGCCCATGCACATGCCCGAGTCCACGCTGCACGTGCTGTCCAGCTTCGCCGACTGCGACGAGGTACTGCGCCACCCCGACTCGTGCAGTGACCGGTTGAAGTCCACCGCCGCGCAGCGCGCCATCGAAGCCGGCGAACAGCCGCGGCCGTTCGGCACCCCCGGATTTCTCTTCCTCGACCCGCCCGACCACACCCGGCTGCGCAAACTGGTCAGCAAGGCGTTCTCGCCCAAAGTGGTCAAGTCGCTGGAACCCGACATCAACGGCTTGGTCGACGGCCTCTTGGGCAAGGTGGACGACACCGGCCAGTTCGACGTCATCGAGAGCCTGGCCCATCCGCTGCCGGTGGCCGTGATCTGCCGGCTGCTGGGCGTGCCGATCGAGGACGAACCCCAATTCAGCTCAGCGTCAACGCTTCTGGCGCAGGGACTGGATCCGTTCGTCACGTTCTCCGGTGAGACGCAGGGGCTCGAGGAGCGGTTGCAAGCCGGACTGTGGCTGCGGGGCTATCTGCGCGAACTGCTCGAGCAGCGGCGCTCGAAACCGGCGGACGACCTGATGTCGGCCCTGATCTCTGTCGAGGAATCAGGCGACCAGCTCACCGAGGAAGAAATCGTCGCCACGTGCAACCTGCTCCTGATCGCCGGGCACGAGACGACGGTGAACCTGATCGCCAACGCGGTGCTGGCGATGCTGCGCAACCGCGAGTACTGGACGGCGCTGGGTGCCGACCCCGGCCGGGCCCCGGCCATCATCGAGGAGACGTTGCGCTTCGACCCGCCGGTGCAGCTGGCCAGCCGGGTCGCCGGCGCCGACATGACGATCGGCACCAGCTCCGGCGGGCAGGAGCGAAGCGACCGGGGGATCATCGCCGGCGGGCAGGAGCGAAGCGACCGGGGGATTATCGAAGTCCCCAAGGGCGACATCATCATGATTCTGCTCGCCGCTGCCCACCGCGATCCCGCCGCCGTGGAGCGCCCCGACGAGTTCGACCCGACCCGCGGCACGATCCGGCACCTCGCGTTCGGGCACGGCCCGCACTTCTGCCTGGGCGCTCCGCTGGCGCGGATGGAGGCCGCGGTGGCTCTGTCGGCGGTGACGAAACGCTTCCCGAATGCCCGGCTGGCCGGCGAACCGGTCTACAAGCCGCACGTCACCCTGCGGGGCATGGCCCGCCTCGACGTCACGGTGTGAGCGCTCAACACTGGTGGGGTGGCGCTCCTGTGATCAGCGCCTGGTCGTAGCGCGGCGCGATTCCCCTGACCGACTCCATGAATGCGTCCAGGTCGACGCGACGCCCGGAAATCCAGGTGCCCAGAGTCTGGATGGTGTCCTGGAGCCGCTCCGGCTCGACGGTGTAGGGGTCCGTGTTGAGCAGCACGAAGTCGGCAAGCTTGCCGGTTTCGATCGAGCCGATCTCGTGATCGCGCTTCTGCTGCCAGGCCGCGTTGATCGTGTGCGCCTGGAGCGCCTCGTCGAGAGTCAGCGACTGCTCTGGTGCGTGAACCGTCCCGGACGCACTGCGCCGGGTGACGGCGTTCTGGATGTTGAGCCAGGGCAACGGCGGCGACAGGTACCCGTCGTTGTGGAACGTGGGCCGAACCCCACCGTCGTAGGCGTCCCGATAGGGCTGCCAGCGGGCTCCGTAGGACGGCTCGAAGATCACCCCGTCATAAAGATCGCCCCAATAGAGCGCCTGGAATGGCGACATTGACGCGGTGACACCCAGCTCGCCGGCCCGTGCGCATTGCTCCCTGCTGGGAGTGGCGAAATGCTCGACGCGCCAACGATGGTCGAGGCCGGTGAGTCCGAGCTGGCGCAGCGCCTGTTCATATCCGTCGAGTACGACATCGATGCCCGCGTCGCCGTTGATGTGGGTCGCGATCTGAAAGTCCTTGTCGCCGAACTGGCCTACCAGCGCGAGGAACTGATCCAGGGAGTAGTTCAGTACGGACAAGCCGGGAACGGTGCCCACCGGAACGTCGGCGATGCGGGCGCGGGTGGAGTCCAGGTAGGGCACACTGATGGCGGCCGTTCCGATGGACGGGCTGCCGTCCATCCAGATCTTGTAGCCGACGCGGCGGATCATCCCGGACAGCTCACCGAAGTCCATGTCCGAGTGGGCTGCTGGGTCGTAGGTGGTCTGATACAGCGAGTACCGGACGGGGCAGCCGGGTAGTGCCGCCAGCGCCTCCATCGGCGCTCGAAGCCTGCTCATGAATCCCAGATCGCCGACCGCGGTGAAACCGTTGCGCGCCAGCGTGGCGTACCACGCGCCGAGATTGAACAGAGGCGACGGGACGATGCCGGGCAGGAAGGCGCTGAGCGCCATCAACGTCGCCTGGGTTTCGAACCCGACTCCCCCCGCGGTTCCATCGGACCGGCGTGTCCACCGCGCATCCGGGGTGTCCGCCGGGGGTGTCGCGTTCTTCCAGCCGAACAGTTGGGTGGCACGGGAGTTGAAATACAAAGCATGGCCGGTGATGTCGAAAATCAGCACCGGGTGGTCCGGGAAGTACCGGTCGAGGCTTGTGCGGTCCGGCATCGGGATCGACAACAGCAGCCGGTCGAGGCCGTTGAACAGCAGAGGTTGGCCGGCCGGGGTCTGTTTGCGCAGCCGGTCGAAGAGCTCCTCCAGCTCGGGCCAGGTGGGGAAGCCGACGAACGGGGCGATCCAATGCGCAGGCTGCTGGCACAGGACCGCAGCGGGAACCGGGTGGTCGTGTGCCTGGATGAACCCGGGCATCAAGACGGCCGGGCCGAGATCCTCGATCGGGGCGCCCGGTGCCGCCGCCCGACATTCAGCCAGTGAACCCACCGCGGTGATGGTCCCTGCGTCGACCGCGACAGCTTCTGCCCGGGGCTGGGCAGGGTTCATCGTGATGACCGAAGCGGCCTTGAGAATCGATTCCCGACCCACGAGCACTCCTCTCCGGCACGCCGGACCACCCGGCACACCGCTGACAGCCACCGATCATGCCCTCATTCAGCAGGTGTTGTGCCCGTACGTCTCGGCCAGCCGGTTACGGTCGACCGAACCCTTCGCGGTCACCGGTAGTTCCGCCACCGGGGAAATTCGTTCCGGTACTTCGAACTTGGCAAGCCGGGATGCGCAGAACGCGCGCAGCGCTGCATCGTCGAAGGAAGTGCCGGCTCGCAGGACGACCACCGCGGCGACCTGCTCGCCGTACTTGTCGTCGGGCACCGCAAACACCGCCGCCTGCACCACGTCGGGGTGCGCCAGCAGCACGTCCTCGACCCGTTCCGGTGAGATCTTCTCCCCACCCCGGTTGATGATGTTCTTGATCCGGCCCCGAAGTGTCAGCACGCCAGCAGAATTCACCGATCCGAGGTCGCCGGTGTGCAACCACCCATCGCCGAATGTGGCGGCGGTGGCGGCCGCGTCATTGAGGTAACCGCGGGCAACGGCGGGGCCGCGCAGCCACACTTCACCGGTATCGGCGATCCGCAGTTCGGCTCCGACCGGCGCCCCGACCGTCTGCAAGCGGGTCCCGGTGTCGGCGGTAGCGGTCACCGCACAGGCCTGGTGTGTCGCCTCGGTCATCCCGTACGCCGGCAGCACCGGCGCCCCGAACGCCTCTTCCAGACGGCCCGCCACGGTGGGCGGCAACGGCGCACTGCAGCTGCGCAGGAACCGCAACCGCGCTGCGGCCGGGGCGCCGGCCGGCGCGACGTCCAACAGCACCTGATAGATCGTCGGCACCGCCGTGACCCACGTGGCCCGCGTCGCGGCCAGTTCGTCGAAGAATGTATGAGCCGAAAAACGAGACTTCGCAGGCAATCCCAGCGTGCCACCGCCGGACAGTGTCGCCAGCAGCCCGGCCACCAAACCGTGCCCGTGGAACATCGGCATCACCGCGACGGTGGCGTCTTCCGGCCGCAGCCCGTAGGCGGAGACGACGTTGTGCATCGCCGCCGTAAGCGCATCATGGGTCCACGGAACCATTTTCGGCCTGCCGGTCGTCCCCGAGGTGAACATCACCATGGCATCGTCGGTGGTGAGGCCGATCGCCGAGGGGTCGCCGCCCTCGGCGGAGGTACCGCTGACCGTGCACTGCGATCCGTCGATGCCGACGATGATCTCGGGTGCGCCGTCCAATGCCGCAGCAGGCGCGTCGGTCAGGACCGCTCGCGCACCCAGCCGGTGCATGCGGTCCCGCTGCTCGGCGACGGGCAGTGCCGGATCCAGCGGAGCCACCACCAGCCCAGCTCGCGCGGCGCCGAGCAGTCCCACGATGTATGCGGCGGTGTTGGGCGCCCGCAGCCCGACCACGTCACCGCCGTTCAGTCCGGTGCCGGCCAGTGCCGTGGCCGCCTGCTCGATGAGATCGGCCAGCATGGGGTAGCTGATGGAACGGTTCTCGGCGGTGACGACCAGCGCAACCGCCGCGGGGTGGGTCGCGGCATGATGTGCGACCAACTCGCCCAGCAACATGATGGCCTCCGGTCAGATGACGTGTGCGGTCTTCAGGTCCTCGATCTGGTCAGCGGTGTACCCGAGGTCGCTGAGCACATCGATTGTGTGCTCTCCCAGCAGGGGAGCGCCGGTGATTGTCGGGGTGAAATCCGAGAACTTCACCGGGCTGCCGACCGTCAGGTACGTGCCGCGTTCCTCCTGCTCGACCTCGACGACGGTGCCGCTGGCCCGCAACGCCGGGTCGTAGGCGATCTCCTTCATGCTCAACACCGGCGCGCACGGCACGTCGTAGGTGCGCAGAATGTCGACGGCCTCGTACTTCGTCTTGTCGGCCAGCCACTTCTCGACATCGGCGAAGATGTCGAAGATGTGCGGCTGACGGGCCTGCGCGGTGCGGTAGGCCGGATCGTCCACCCATTCCGGTTTGCCGACGGCCTCGCAGGTCTTCGCCCAATTCTGTTCCTGGATGGTGAAGTAGATATAGGCGTTCGGATCGTCCTCCCAGCCTTTGCATTTGAGCACCCAACCGGGCTGGCCGCCGCCACCGGCGTTACCCCCGCGAGGTACCGCGTCACCGAACGGGGTGTCGGGGTACTGGGGGTATTCCTCGAGGTAGCCGAGAGCCTCCAGGCGTTCCTGGTCGCGCAACTTCACCCGGCACAGGTTGAGCACCGCATCCTGCATGGACACCGAAACCTTCTGTCCGACACCGGTCTTCTCGCGGGCCAGCAGCGCTGTCAGGATTCCGATCAGCAGATGCATGCCGGTGTTGCTGTCACCGAGCGCCGCGGAGCTCACGGTCGGTGGCCCGTCCCAGAACCCGGTGGTCGACAGTGCACCACCCGCGGCCTGCGCGACGTTCTCGTAGACCTTGAGGTCTTTCCACGGCGACTGATCGTTGAAGCCCTTCACCGAACCGAAGATCAGCCGCGGGTTCAATTCGTGGATGTGCTCCCAGGACAAGCCCATTCGGTCGAGAGCGCCCGGAGCGAAGTTCTCCACCAGCACGTCGGCATCACGGATCAGTTTCTCCATGACCTCAAGACCCTCAGGGGTTTTGGTGTTGATGGCCAGTGAACGCTTGTTGCTGTTGAGCATCGTGAAGTACAGGGCGTCGTGACCGGGGATATCGCGCAATTGGTGGCGGGTGACGTCCCCGCCGTCGAGTCGCTCGACCTTGAGGACGTCGGCGCCGAACCACGCCATCATCTGCGTACAGGCCGGCCCGGCCTGGACGCCGGTGAAGTCGATCACTTTGATACCGGAAAGCGGCTGTGGGGCTTGTGTACTCATCGGTCTTCCTTCCACTCAGGCCGGGCTGTGCTGCAGTGCGCTGCGGGGGTTGAGGTTGGTGAGGTGGCCGCTCTCGGTGCCGGCCGAGGGATCCAGTTCGCAGTCGATGAGTGCGGGCCGTCGGGAGGCGACGGCGGCGGCCAGTGCGGCGGTCAGTGCATCGGGGGTGTCGACGTGATAGCCGGTCCCGCCGAACGCTTCGATCAGCCGCTCGTGATGCGCACGCGGCGCCAGCACGGTCGGCTCGGGATCGGTCCCATACGGGTCGACTCCGTCGCCCCGATACACGCCGCCGTTGTTGAGGATGACGACCGTGATGGGAAGGCCGTAGCGGCAGATGGTTTCGATCTCCATACCGCTGAACCCGAAGGCACTGTCGCCTTCGACGGCGATGACGGGCTCGCCGCTCTCAACGGCCGCGGCGATCGCATAACCCATGCCGATGCCCATCACACCCCAGGTGCCGCAGTCCAGACGGTGCCGCGGTACCCGCATGTCGACGACGTTGCGGGTGATGTCGAGGGTGTTGGCTCCCTCGTTGACCAGATACACCTCGGGGTGGTCGCGGATGAAGTCCCGGATCGGGCGCACGGCGTTGAAGAAGCGCATCGGCTGTGGGTCTTCGGCCAGCCGCCGGGCCATGCCCGCGGCGTTGTGTTCGCGCTTCTCGGCCAGCTCGGCCAGCCACTCGTCCGCACACATGACCGGATGCCGTTGCAGACCGGCGGCGAGGGCGTGGATGACCGATTCGACGTCACCGGCCAGCGGGACGGCCGTCGGTTGGTTGCTGTCGAACTCGGTCGGATCGATGTCGATCTGGATGAACTTGACGTCGCCGGCCCAGTGCGGTGTCTCGCCGTGCTGTAGCAACCAGTTCAGCCGCGCACCGACCAGCAGAACGACATCGGCGCGCGCCATGGCCAGCGATCGTGCGGCGGCGGCCGAGAGCTGGTGGTCGTCGGGGATCACGCCCTTGGCCATCGACATCGGCAGGAACGGGATCCCGGTGGTCTCGACGAAGGAGCGGATCCGCCTGTCGGCCTGGGCGTACGCGGCACCTTTGCCCAGTACGATCAGCGGGCGCTGCGCCCCGGCCAGCAACTCCAATGCCCGCAAAACCGCCTCGTGGGAAGGGGTTTGGCTGGGCGCGGGGTTGGTGACCTTCCACAACGTCGCCGCACCGGCGGAGGCGTCGATGGTCTGGGCCAGGACATCGCCGGGGATGTCGAGATACACCCCGCCGGGCCGGCCGGACACCGCGGTGCGGAACGCCCTGGCGATGCCGCGGCCGATGTCCTCCACCCGGTCGACGCGATAGCTGGCCTTGGCAAGGGATTTGGCGATCGCCATCTGGTCGAGCTCTTCGTAATCGCCGCGCTGCAGGTCGACGATTGCCCGGGTGCTGGAGCCGGCGATGTGGACCATCGGGAAGCAATTCACCGTCGCATTGGCCAGCGCCACCAGGCCGTTGAGGAAGCCCGGACCCGAAACGGTCAGGCACACACCGGGTTTACCGGTCAAAAACCCCGCGGCGGCAGCGGCGTGACCGGCAGCGGATTCGTGGCGAAACCCGATGTAGCGGATACCGGAGGCCTGAGCCAGCCGGGCGAGGTCGGTGATCGGGATACCGACCACGCCGTAGATGGTGGCGACATCGTTGAGTTTGAGCGCGTCGACCACGAGGTGAAACCCGTCGGTCAGTGGACCGTTCTGCACGTCAGGCGAAGTCATGGTTGAAGTGTGCTCGACCGGGACGGCACAGACCAGAGCGCTAGCCGGACACTCGGTGGTAGCGCTAGCCCCCAGTGGGCAACGGGATCGTCACGCTGAGCGTCGTCCCGGCGCCGGGCTCGCTGACGATGCCGAGGCGTCCGGACAATGCCTCGACGCGGTCCTTGAGCCCGATCAACCCCGACCCGCCGCCCGCACCGGCCCCGCCGATACCGTCATCGGCGATGC
The DNA here is from genome assembly GCF_013404075.1 of Mycolicibacterium vinylchloridicum. Taxonomy (GTDB): domain Bacteria; phylum Actinomycetota; class Actinomycetes; order Mycobacteriales; family Mycobacteriaceae; genus Mycobacterium; species Mycobacterium vinylchloridicum. The sequence continues at coordinate 12,032 of NZ_JACBJQ010000016.1, read as the reverse complement.
GGAGGTTCAGCTCGGTGTCGGTCAGCCGGGCCGACACGGTGACCTCGCCGGCCCGCGCGTGCTTGGCGGCGTTGGTGAGGGCCTCGGCGACCACGTAGTAGGCGGCCACCTCCACTGTTTCGGGCAGCCGCCGGTCGACGTCGAGGTCGAGGCTGACCGGGACGGCGGAGCGCCGCGCCAGCGTCTTGATCGCCGGCCCCAACCCGCCCCTGGACAGGATCGCGGGGTGGATGCCGCGGGACAGTTCCTGCAGGTCGGTATGCAAATGGGACAGGCCGTCGATGATTCCGGTGAGCTGCGTGCGGACGTCCGTCAGGTCTTCGGGCACCGAGGCCTCCAACGCCCGCAACTCCAGGCCCAAGGACACGATGCGCTGTTGGGCGCCATCGTGCAGGTCGCGCTCGAATCCGCGGCGGGCCTGATCGGCGGCGGTGACGATGCGGGCACGGGACGCTCGCAACTCGGCACTCATCTGCATGGCTTCGGCGGCGCGCAGCCGGGCTTGGCCCACGAGCGCATTGGTCAAGAGCGCCAACGTCAAGAAGACCACCACCGCGGGCACCACACTGCCGGTGCCTTCCATGACGTGGAACCACACGTAGGCCATGGCGCTGGCCAGCGACGTAGCGACCGCGAGGCCGACACCCCAGCCTGCCGAGACCACCAGGACACCGAGCAGGAAAATCGCACCGAAGGCATTGTCGGGGGCAACGCGCTTGAGGAGGTGGACGATCGCGATCTCGACCGCGATGAACGAGATCGCGGTCAGCACGCCCCACAACAGCCGAGGTGGTGTGGGGCGTATCAGCAACGCCAGCAGGCGATCACGCGCTTGTGTCATGGTGTGGAGTCGATCGTAAAGGGCAGCCGGGGGATCAGGTAAGTGCACAGCGAGCTTTACCGGTAGCAGTAATGCGAAGCTTCGGCCCGTTCTGCCATGCTGAACACATGTTCGGCCTCGGAGGTGCGTGATGCGTTGCTTGATCGTCGACGACAGCGCTCAGTTCCGCACGACGGCCAGCACGATTCTGCAGCGGGGTGGGATAGCCGTCGTCGGTATGGTGTCGACCGCCGCCGATGCGGTGCGCAGCTATCAGGAATTGCGGCCCGACGTGACCCTGGTCGACGTCGACCTCGGGGCCGAGAGTGGATTCGACGTCGTACAGGCCCTTCACGAGGTCGGGGCGCCGGCCTCAGGGCTGATCCTGATCTCCACACACGCCGAATCCGACTTCACCGACCTGATCGCGATCAGCCCGGTATCAGGGTTCCTGCCAAAGTTCGCGTTCTCCACCAAAGCGGTGCGGGACCTGGTCGGCGCACTCTGATCGATTGTCGCTCACAGTGATTCGAGGTACAGGATCACCGCACGCACCCGGCGATGATCGTCGGTGGTCTCCGGCAGGTCCAGCTTGGTCAAGATGCTGCGGACGTGTTTTTCCACCGTGCCTTCGGTGACGAAGATCCGCCGGCCGATCCCGCCGTTGGACAGCCCTTCGGCCATCAGTGCCAGCACTTCGCGTTCCCGGCTGCTCAGTGCGGCCAGCGGATCGTTGCGCCTGCTTGCCGAAACCAGCTCGGTCACCAACGCCGGGTCGATCACCGAGGCGCCGCCGACGATGCGGCTCAGCGTATCGAGAAAGTCGTTGACGTCTGTCACCCGGCTTTTCAGCAGGTAGCCGATGGCCTGGCCACCGGACAACAGCTCCAGGGCATGGTCGACGTCGACGTGGGCCGACAACACCAGGATCGCGGTGTTCGGCGCTTCTTCGCGAATCAGTCGGGCAGCGTCGAGGCCTTCGGTGCTGTGAGTGGGCGGCATCCGGATGTCGACGATCGCCAGATCGGGGTGTTCGGCGCGAACCAGGTCCAGCAATTCGGTGCCATCGCCGGCCTGCCCGACCACCTCGAGGCCCGATCGGCTGAGCAGGCTGGCCAGTCCCTCCCTCAACAGCACATCGTCATCGGCCACGACCACGCGTGTGCCAGACATCTATCCTCCTGCCGGTATTACCGCTAGCCGGTAGTGGACATGGCGGTCAGCGCTGACGACAATTCCATGCCGCCCCGCAAAGGTAACTCTAGGCATGGCATTTCGTTGAGCGAAGGAGATCGGCAATGCAAATCTCGGGCAACACCATCTTCATCCCCGGCTCGACCAGCGGTATCGGACTGGCCTTGGCCACCGCCCTGGCGGCCAAGGGGAACACCGTCATCGTGGGCGGTCGCCGCGCCGAGCAGCTGGACGCCATCACCGCCGAGCACCCGGAATTGGGCGCCGTGCGCATCGACATCACCGACCCGGCCAGCATCAACGAGGCGGCCGACCGGCTGCTCTCCGACTATCCTGCGCTCAACGTGGTGATCGCGATGGCCGGCATCATGAAGATCGAGGACTGGCATCGTCCGAGCGCCTTCCTCGACTCCGCCGAGGCGATCATCACCACCAACGTGCTCGGGCCGATCCGGTTGATCGCGGCATTCGTCGAACACCTCCAACGGCAACCGGATTCGACGATCGTCACGGTCTCATCGGGGCTGGCGTTCGCACCCCTGCGGGTCACGCCCAGTTACAACGCCGCCAAGGCGGCGATCCACATGCTCAGCGAGTCGGTGCGACTGCAGCTGGCCGACACCAGTGTCAAGATCCTGGAACTGGTTCCGCCGGCGGTGCGGACCGGGCTACTGCCCGGGCAGGAGGACAGCGACTTCGCGATGCCGCTCGAGGATTTCGTCAGCGAGGTCATGGCGCTGCTGGAAAGCCGACCCGACGCACACGAGATCCTGGTCGAACGAGTGAAATTCTTGCGGTACGGAGAAGCCCGCGGCGATTACGACCAGGTGGTGGCGACGTTGAATGCGGCTGATCCGCATGGGAATTGACTCCTCACCCGACCAGCTCGGCGATCACCGCCTGAGCGGCCCGCTCGCCGGCGTCGACGGCACCTTCCATGTAGGCACTCCAATAGGTCGCGGTATCCGTCGACGCCCAGTGGATCACGCCGATCGGCGCGCTCAGGGCAGGGCCATACGCGGTCCACACGTGGGGTCCGAGATTGGCGTTGTAGCAGCCGCGTGTCCACTGCCGATCCGACCACTCGCCGTCCACGTAGAACTCCGGCTTCGCGGCCTTGCTGCCATAGTGCCGGACCAGCTCCGCGGTCAGCGCCGCGCGGCGCTCACCTTCGGGAAGGCGTCCGAAGGTACGGGCCTGCTCGCCTTCCAGGAACATCAGGATCACACCATGGTCATCGCCGGGCAGGCAGGTGTCGTTGGACATCCGAGCCGGGCCGACGTCGGAGATGAGCTGACCATTGAAACCGTCTGCGCGCCAGAAGGGTTCGTCGTAGACGAAGAACGCCTTCATCGACGAACCGTTAGGCAGCCGCTGAGTGAGTTGATCGCGAACCCCGGAAAGCGGTGGGTCGTACATGATTCGGCCGGCCAGCGTCGGCGAGATGGCGACGATGACCCGGCGGCCACGGGCGACCAGCCCACCGCGACACGTCACGGTCACATGGGAGGCGGTGTGCTCGATGAGTTGAACGGGGACGTTGAGCATGATGTGGTCGGCGATGAGCGCGGCGAGTCGGCGCGGGATCTCACTGGTGCCGCCCACGAACCGGGTGGTTTGCGCGCCGCCCTCCGATTCGGCGAACAGCTCCGAGGTCACCCCGCAGGTCTGGATGGTGAACAGCAGATGCAGGAAGGACACCTCGGCGGTGGGCACCGCCAGGATCCCGACGGTGCAGATCTCGAGCAGGGTGCGGGCAACCGGCGTCAAGCCCTGGGCGTCGTACCACGCACCGGCGGTGACGGAGTCCCAGTCCGCAGCCAGGGGTGCCAGCCAGGGCGCCTCCACCGGAACTTCGGTGGCCAACTCGTCGAGGCGACGCAGCACGCGCTCGAGTTCGGCCAGTTCCCCGGCGAACCTCGCGTGAAACTCCGTCTCCCGCAGCACACCGGAGCCGACGAGGTCGTAGGACGTCTCCCCGTCTTCGAACTGCGGATAGGTCTCGACCCCGAGCTCGGCCGCCAGCGCGAACATCCGCTCGTGGGTGTCGCCGATCCACTGGGCGCCGAGTTCGACGGGCAGCCCTGGCAGGACCTCCTCGGTGAGGATGCGGCCGCCGACGCGTTCGTCGGCCTCCAGCACCACCGGCGTCAGTCCGGCCTCCAGAACCTTGCGCGCGGCGATCATTCCCGAGAGCCCCGCGCCGACGATGACGACGTCCGCGTCGATCTCCTGCTTCGGCATGATGGACACTGTGGCACAGCGTCGGGTGCTGTTGCGCTCAAACCGGTTGATAGATCCACGGTTCACGGGGGAGGTCGGCCGGGTCGAAGCGCGCCAGCAGTTCGCCCATGTTCGAGGCCGGCCAGCCCAACGATTCGGTGATCAATCCGAAGGCCGTCGAGACGCCGAGCTCGGCCAGTGTCACCGCGCCGTCACGCTTGGCCAGCCGCTTACCCTCGCCGTTGAGCACCAGCGGCACATGGGCGTAGACCGGCTGCGGATAGCCCAGCAGGCCGGCCAGGTAGGCCTGCCGGGGCGAGGACGCCAGCAGGTCGTCACCGCGGACCACCTGGTCGATGCCGGAGAGTGCGTCGTCGACGACGACGGCCAGGTTGTAGGCCGGCACACCGTCGCCGCGGCGCAGCACGAAATCGTCCACCACACCGGTGTAGTCGCCGTGCACCAGATCGGTGACCGTGTATTGGCCGGTGTCGGCGCGCAGCCGCAGTGCGGGCGGGCGGCCGGTCTCGCGCTTGGCGGCCCGTTCGGCTTCGGTCACGTCGCGACAGGTGCCGGGGTAGGCCCCTTCCGGGGCGTGCGGTGCGCGCGGAGCGCCGAGAATATCCTTTCTGCTGCAATAACATTCGTAGGAAAGCCCCCGGGCCGCCAGCTCGGTGATGACCGCGTCGTAGCGCTCCCGTTGCCGCGACTGCCACTGCGGCTCGTCGTCCCACGTGATGCCGATCGCGGCCAGATCAGCCAACTGCTGCTGCGCCACATCGTCGTGGGTGCGGTCGTCGAGATCTTCGACGCGCATCAGGAAGCGTCGCCCGGTCGAGCGCGCGAACAGCCACGCCAGCACAGCCGTGCGCAGGTTGCCGATGTGCAGGTCGGCTGACGGACTGGGGGCGAACCGGCCCGCGCCCGGCGCCTCGCGGGTCACGCCCGCAATCTAACTCAGGTGTGCGCTGGAACCGAAGTCTCGGGCGCGACTGTCGCCGAACGCGCCGGCCGGGGTCGGATCACGTTGATCGGCCACCAGAACCACCGGCCCAGCAGCGCGGCGATCGACGGTGTCATGAACGACCGCACCACAATAGTGTCGAGCAACAGCCCGAGGCCGATCGTGGTGCCGATCTGGCCGATGATGCGCAGATCGCTGACCACCATCGACGACATCGTGGCGGCGAACACCAAGCCGGCTACCGTGACGACGCTGCCGGTGCCGCCCATGGCGCGGATGATGCCGGTCTTGATACCTCCGGGCAGTTCCTCCTTGAAGCGGGCGACCAAGAGAAGGTTGTAGTCCGAGCCGACTGCGAGCAGAGCGATCACCACCATCGCTTGCACCAGCCAATGTAGCTCGATGCCGAAGATGTACTGCCAGAGGATGATTGACAACCCGAAGGCCGCGCCCAACGACACCAGGACCGTTCCGACGATCACCAGCGCCGCGACCAGACTGCGCGTCATCACCACCATGATCATGAAAATCAGGCACAGCGCTGCGATTCCGGCAATCAGCAGATCGTATTTCGAACCGTCTGCCATGTCTTTGAAGGTGGCCGCCGTACCCGCGAGCGAGATCGTGGCATCCTCCAGCGGGGTGGCCTTGACGGCTTCGATCGCCGCGATCTTGATCGGTTCGACGTGCGTCAGGCCTTCGGGCGAGGCGGCATCGCCGCGATGAGAGATGATGAACCGCACTGACTTACCGTCCGGCGATACGAAACTCTTCATCCCGCGTTGGAACTCCGGGTTGTCGAACACATCCGGCGGAAGATAGAACGAGTCGTCGTTCTTGGCGTCGTCGAAGGCCTTGCCCATGGCCGTCGAGTTCTGGCTCAGCTCATCGAGCTGATTCCACATGCCCGACATGGTGCTGTACGTGGTCAGCATCATCTGCTGCATGTTCTGCATGGTGGTGATCATCGGCGGCATCGTGGTGAGCATCTCCGGCAACAGCCGGTCCAAGTTGCCCATGTTGGCGATGACCTTGTCCATCGTGCCGGTCATCTCATCGACGCCGTCCATCGTGTCGAATATCGACCGCGTCGACCAACACAGTGGGATGTTGTAACAGTGCGGTTCCCAATACAGGTAGTTGCGAATCGGACGGTAGAAATCGTCGAAATCGGCTATCCGGTCCCGTAATTCGTGGACAGTCTCCTGCAGTTCGATGGTCTGGGCGACCATATCGTGCGTCACGCCGGTCATTTGTGACATCAGGTCGTACATGCGCTGCATCGTTGCGACGGTGGTGCCCATCTCGTCGGCCTGATGCTTCATGTCGGCCATCCGGTCCTTCATCAGCTTCATGTTCTGGACCATGCCGACGTTCTGCATGCTGACCAGGAAGGGAATGGACGTGTGGGCGATCGGCATGCCGTCGGGGCGGGTGATCGTCTGCACCCGCGCGATACCGGGAACCCGGAAGACTGACTTGGCGATCTTGTCGATGACCAGGAAATCGGCCGGGTTGCGCAGATCGTGGTCGGCCTGGACCAGCAGGATCTCGGGGTTCATCCGAGCCTGGCTGAAGTGGCGGTCGGCGGCCTGAAACCCTTCGTTGGCCGGGATGTCCTTCGGGATGTATCGAGTGTCGTTGTAGCTGGTGCGGTATCCGGGCAACGCGGCCAGGCCGAGTAGGACAATGGCCAGCGAGGCGGTGAGGATCGGCCCCGGCCACCGAACCACCGCGGCACCGATCCTGCGCCACATGCGAATGCGCATGGTGCGCTTGGGCTCCAACAACCCGAACCGGCTGCCGACGGTGACGATGGCCGGACCCAGTGTGAGGGCGACCGCCACACCGGCCACGATGCCGGCAGCGCACGGGGGACCCAGTGACTGGAAGAAGGGCAGGCGGGTGAAGCTCAGGCAGAACGACGCACCGGCAATGGTGAGGCCGGATCCCAGCACGACGGGAGCGGTGCCGTTGAACATTTCGTAGTACGCCGCTTCGCGGTCCGCGCCGGCCTGGCGCGCTTCCTGATAGCGGCCGACGAGGAAGATCGCGTAGTCGGTGCCGGCCGCGATCGCCAGTGAGACAAGTAGATTGACGGCGAACGTCGACAATCCGATGACGTTGTAATAGGCCAGTGCGGACACGATGCCGCGCGCCGCCGCGACCTGGACCAACACCGCCGCGATCAGCAACACCACGGTCACGATCGACCGGTAGAAGAACAGCAGGATCGCGATGATCACGGCGAAGCTGACCAGCGCGATCTTGGCCATGCTGTGTCCGCCGGCAGCCTCGATATCCGACTGCAGCGCGGCAGGTCCGGTCACATAGGCCTTGACCCCGGCCGGCGCCGGCGTCTCGCTCACTGCCTTACGCACCGCGGCCACGGACTCATTGGACTGGGTCGTACCCATGTTGCCGGCCAGGTTCAGCTGAACGTACACCGCCTTGCCGTCGGCACTCTGCGCCGCAGCCTCGGTGAGGGGGTCGCCCCAGAAGTCCTGGACGTTCGTGACGTGAGAGGGATCGGCCCGAAGCTTCGCAATGATGCCGTCGTAGTAGCGGTGCGCATCGGGCCCCAGCGGTTGATCGCCTTCCAGCACGATCATCGCGACGCTGTCCGACTCGGACTCGCCGAAGGCCCGGCCCATCTGCGCCATCGCCTGCACCGACGGCGCATCCGGTGCGCTCATCGGCACTGCCCGCATCTTCGCCACGGTTTCCAGCGGCGGTATGGCGATGCTGGACACGACGACGACGCCCAGCCAGCCGAGGATGATCGGGATGGCCAGTCGCCGAATCCAGCGGGCCAGCGGCCGGGGATCCCTTGGCGATGGCGGCGGTGTCATGCCGACTTCACAAAGCAATAAATGTAGGCACTCACCGCGTCAGCGGTCCGTTCCATCTTGACCTCTCCATCGGCGGTGATGCGGCACCCGATCGAATCGCTGTTGCCCTGCGCCAGAACATTTCCCGCCATCGCTGGTGCGTTGGTGACGATCTCCACCGACCACGGCAGCGTTGCCCCGTTGACCTGGTGCGGGGTTCCGCTGTCATCGAGATAGTTGATGTCGGCGACCGCCCCGGGCGGGCCGAAGACCTGGTAGACAACGCGTTTGGGATCCGACTTCCGCTTCTCATCGGACATGCTGCCGGCGTAGGTCGGCAGCTGATGGGAGCCGAAGATGCCGCGCACCCGCGACACCGCGAAGGCGCCGGCGGCGAGAACCACTACGAGCACCAGCGGAATCCACGCCCGCCTGGCGGCGGAAAGAACTCTCATACCCGACCGGATGCGTCCGCGGCGATCTGCCAGCCGGCGGTCGTCTCTTGCTGTCGCCAGAACTCGGCGAATCGTCCACCGCGCGCGGTGAGTTCGTCGATGCTGCCGCGCTCGACAATCACACCGTCGTCGACGAACAGCACCTGGTCGGCATTGCGAATGGCGTCGAGCCGGTGCGCGATGATGACCCGGGTGCGTTGATGCGGATCGTTGCCGATCGCCTGGGTGATCGATGCCTCGTTCTCGGTGTCCAGCGCGCTGGTCGCCTCGTCGATCAGCAGCACACCGGCCGGCTTCACCAGAGCCCTGGCGATGCTGACGCGTTGGCGTTCACCACCGGACAGAGCGGTGCCTGCCTCACCGACCAAGCTCTGCGCACCGTCGGGCAGGTGCTCGATGATGTCGTCGACGCGGGCCAGCGCCATCGCGCTGCGGACGGCCTCGTCGCCGGCCTCGGGATGGCCGACCCGGATGTTGTCGGCGATCGTTCCGTCGAACAGGTACGGATGCTGGAACACCACACTGACCAGCGCTCGCCGTGCGTCGGGGTCGATCTCGCCGACGTCGGTGCCGTCGACGAGGATCTGCCCACGCTCGGGTGTGTGCAGCCCGGCGATCAGCGACAGGATCGTGCTCTTGCCGGAGCCGGACGGGCCCACAACCGCGGTGGTGGTGGCCGGTTCGAGGGTGAAGCTGACGTCCTTGAGCACCTCGGTGCCCTGGTAGCCGAAGCCCACCGAACGGAATTCGATTCTGGGCGCACGGGATTCGCCCGACGGCAGCGGGCTGCCCTGGGGCGAGTTCTCCAGCGGTGCGGTGGTGACGGTGTTCAGCCGCTCCAGCAGTCCGCGAGACGACTCCATCGCGCCGGATAGATCGGCCAGCACGGTGAAAGGTTCGAGGAACCGGACCATCACGATCGCCAGCGCCACCGCGGCCGGGGCGCCGAGGTGACCCTGCAGCGCAAGCGTCGTGATCGTGCCCGCCAGCAGGATGAGAGCGATCTGGCTGGCCACGCTGAACAGCAGCTGGCCCGGGATTGCGAACAGCAGCAGCCGCAATGTCGCCCCACGCACGGCGCCGATCGCCTCACCGGTCTGGCTGCGTGCCGCGGTGACCCGGCGGCTGGCCCGCAGCGCCTGCTGGGTGCGCGCGAACTCGACGAGGCGTTCGGTGAGTGCGCTGTGCGCGGCCGCGTCGGCGGCATCGGCCTTACGTACCAGTCGTTGGCTCGCGGCCAGTGCGCCGAGCAGGAACGGAAGCGCGATCGCGGCGGCCACTCCCACCGGCCAGGAGACGAAGAACAGGCCGATCGTGATCGCGGCGGGCAGCAGCAGCGCCCCGATGAACGGGCTGAGCAGGTTGGCGACGAAGCCGACGAGATCCGGAGCGCTGGCCGCGATGGCCTGGCGGGCGATCGCGGTGTTGTCAGCGGTGAACCAGCGAAGCGGAGTCTCGGTGAGCCGGTTGGCCATTTCGTGCTGGGTGGTGTCGGCGAGCGTGAAGCCGATACCGAAACCGATCCGCGCCAGGGTCATGTCGATGACCCACCCACCGACGGTCACGGCGGTGAGAGCGCCGACCCACGGCCAGGCGTCGGCCGGGTGCGGGCCGAACAGAGCGACCAGCAGCGGCACGAGCAGTAGGCCGCTTGCCGCTCGCAGCATCACTGAAATGAGTGACAGCACAACGTAGATGGTGAGCTGTCCCCTGGCCTGGGCGGGGATCAAGCGGACCAGGGTGCGGATCATCGGGCGGCCTCGCTGGGGGCCGAGGCGCCGGCCAGGCGGCTGTCCCACAGGCGACGGTAGCGGCCCTCGGCGGCAATCAGGTCGGTGTGGGTGCCGATTTCGGCGATCCGCCCGTGGTCGAGGACGGCGATCTGGTCGGCGCCGGTGATGGTGTGCAGCCGGTGTGCGATCACCAGCACGGTGCGGTGCTGGATCAGTGAACTCAGAGCCTGTTGCACAAGGTATTCCGATTCCGGGTCGGCGAACGCCGTGGCCTCGTCGAGGATGAGGATCGGGGTGTCGGCGAGCAGCGCGCGGGCGATCGTGAGACGTTGCTTTTCCCCGCCGGACAGCTGGCTGCCGGCCCCGAGGACGGTGTCGTATCTGTCTGGCAGCCGCAGGATTCGCTCGTGGATCTGCGCACTGCGCGCTGCGGCCTCGATCTCCGCGGTGCTGGCATCCGGGCGGGCCAGCGCGATGTTGTCACCGACGGTGCCCGCCACGAGCTGCACATCCTGAAAGACGAATCCGACGCGTCCGTAGAGCTCGTCGGGCGTCATGGACCGGATGTCGCGGCCGTCGATGCGGATCGCACCGGTGTCGATGTCGTGGAACCGCGCCAGCAGCGCTGCCAGGGTTGACTTGCCCGAACCGGACGGACCCACCAGCGCGGTGACGGTCCCGGGGCTCAACGCCAGCGTGACGTCGTGGATCACCCGGACTCCGGGGCGATAGCCGAAACTCACCCCGTCGAACACGACACCGGCAGCCGTCGGGTACGGCGCAGCATCGTGCGTGCTCAGCTCGGTCTCGTCGAGCGTCACGGCGATGCGCCGCGCGGCCTGGGTGCCCTCCTTGATACCACCCAACCCGTACGCGATGCCCAGCAGGCGGCTGCCAAAGGTGGTGCCCAGCACCAGGAATGGCAGCAACGTCGCCGGTGCCATCCAGCCCGCGACGACGAACCCGGTGCCCGCCGTCGCGATCAGCCACAGGAATGTGCTCGGCCGGGTGACCAGATCCATGAAGGTCTTCTTGCCGATGAACGGGCGCTGCCACTCGTTGAGGAAGGCGATGTAGTCGTCCAGGCGCCGGCGGAACGAAGAGGCCGCGGCACCGCCGAAGACCCGGATCACGGGCTGACCCTCCAGAAACGCGGCCGATTCGCCGTTCATCCGTTCGGCCCACTTCGACGCCTCGGCGATCTTCGGCCCGCTCTGGTACACCATCGTCGCGGTGGTGCCGATGTAGACGAGGATCGGCAGGAACAGGATCAGCGCCATGCGCCAGTCGACGGCGAACAGGTACACCAGCACAGCGACCGGGGCGATCACGGCGGCGACCGCATCGCACACCGCGTGGGTGACCAGGTAGTGCAGTGACAGGGTGTCGTCCTGGATGAGTTTCTTGACCGAGCCGGAACCGCGATCGGTGAACCAGCCCAACGGCATTCGGGCGAGTTTGTCCAACAGGCGTCGTCGTATCTCGGCGCTGAAGCGCATGTCCACCACGTGCAGCCACAGCACGAGGACCGCGCCCAGCGTGGTCCCGGTGGTGAGCAGCACCACGAACACCGTCACCGTGTTCCACACCCGGGCGTCATCGGCACCGCTGAGCAACAGCTGTGCCAACTCGACCAGCACCACGAACGGGGCCAGCTGAAGCAGAGTCAGCAGCGCCTGCAGCACGCCCGCGACGATCAACTGCGATGTGACCGGTGCCAGGAGGTCCTTGCCCGCCTGGGAACGCCACTTGCCCTTGGCGACGGCGGGCTGGGTGGGCGCCGGTTGCAGATCTGATCCTGGCGACGACACG
>NZ_JACBJQ010000159.1 GCF_013404075.1 Mycolicibacterium vinylchloridicum | reverse complement strand
CCTTCCCAACCAGCGCGTCAACGCCGGTCTTGATCAGAGAACCTTGGACTTCAGATCATCCCCGGGAAGGTGCGCCCACTTTCATGCCGCCCCACCGAGGGTCATCCACAGGTTCTGATCATTGCTCTACGTTTGTCGGTCCGTCCGCTGCTGGAGGGGAAACAGCGCTATGCCGTCCGAAGAAGTGCACCTGCGGCCAGTCAGGGTCGCGGTGATCGACGACCATGATGTGGTCCACGCCGGAGTCGAGGCGTGGTGCGCCGATGCCGATCCACCCATCGACGTCGTCGGCAAGTTCTCCGATCCCCGGCAGTTTTTCGCGAGCGAGGTCGCCACACCAGGCGAGGTCGATGTCATCCTTCTCGACTTGCAGATCGATGGTCATCGCCCCGACTTCGACACCCTGCGGAAGCTCTGCGAGTCAGGGCAACGCATCATCGTCTACTCCCACCTCGTCACCGACGAAGTCATCCTGACGTGCCTGGAAATCGGGGCGGTCACTTATTTGGTCAAGTCCGAGGGCAAGCTTCACCTCATCGAGGCCATCCACTCGGCTCATACGAGCACCCCATATGTCGGGCCGCGGATGGGCAAAGCCCTCGTCAATGACACAACACTGGGCCGGCTGAAGTTGTCGGACCGTGAGAAGGAAGTGCTGATCGCCTGGTTCCAGACCGAAAGCAAGGAGCTCGTGGGCAAGCGGTTGTATATCGCGCCGACCACAGTGCGAACCCACCTCCAGCGCGCCCGGGCGAAGTATGCGAGCGCCGGCCGACCGGCTCCGACCAAATCGGCTCTGCTTGCGCGTGCGATCGAAGACGGAATCCTGAGCCTCACTGATCTCTACTGACGCGGCTTCAGGGCGACGGCACGATTGTCGTCGTCGGAGCCGCCGGCTTGCCGCCTCCAAGGTTGGGCAACTGCACCTTGGGCAGCTGTAGCGGCGGAAGCTTCGGCAGTTGCGGTGCGGCAGGCGCTGGCACGGACGCGGCCTCGGCCGGGGCGGGAGCGGGAGTCGATGCGGGAGCCTGGGCCGCCGTTGATACCGGGGTCGGCGGTGGAGCCGGTGACGCGGTCGCTTTGGGAGAGGTCGTTGTCGGATGGGCTGTCGTGGTCGTTGTCGGAGCGACCGTCGTTGTCGGAGCGACCGTCGTTGTCGGAGCGACCGTCGTTGTCGGAGCGACCGTCGTTGTCGGATCCATCGGTGCGGCGGGAGCCACCGTCGTTGTTGGAGCGGTTGGCGACGGATGCGCCGTGGCCGAGGGAGCAGGAGAGGACGAAGACGAGCTGGATTCGACGGCCGCCGGCTCGGGGTTGGGCGACGTCGGCTGTGTCGGGCTGGGCGGCGTCGGTTTGGTCGAGTCGGAGTCAGAACTACTCGACGTCTGGGTATCGCCCTGTGCAGGTTGAGGCGAACCCGCGGCTCCCTCTGTCGCGGCGGCGGTCGTCCCATTCGACTCGCCGTCCGGCGGCGACGGATTCGGGTTGCGCGGCCTCCACGGCCCCGGCGCCGCTGGATTCAGATTGATCGTGACGTCGGGCCATTGCACCCGAAACGTCGGCCCCTTCCAACCCGGCTGGTTTGGAGCGGGAGCCGCCGGATCGACTGGGGGTGCCCCAACCGGCTGTGTGATAGGGGGGTCGCCTGCGCCGTTCGCGTTGCCACTGCCAGGGCTGAATCCGCCATCGGAACCTCGGGATACCGGTGCGTCCGAAACGACGGGTGTCGCGGCAGGTTGGGGGGTGGGGTCCGGGTTCGGTCTCTTATCCCAATCGGACGCTGCCGACGATACTCCGTGTGTTAATGCTGTGTGCTGCCTGAACAGTAAAAAACAAAA
>NZ_JACBJQ010000158.1 GCF_013404075.1 Mycolicibacterium vinylchloridicum | reverse complement strand
TCGTTGTACGCCCAGCATGGGCATTCGCTTGGAGGTGTGAGTCCTCTGGAGGTGAAGGTGGTTTAACTCCGAGTCGATGGCAACTGCGTCACTGTGAGGTGGGGTGGGAAGGAAGCCGGAGACGAAGTCCTGCACCGAGGGATACGAACCGCATAGAAGGCATGCCAGTTGGGGTGAGCCAGCAACAGATGGTGAAGCCCGTTCCACCGAAGCGGCTGGTGTGTAAATGCGGCGGCGGTAGGGCGAAAGTGAATGTTCTTATCTGGGGAGATCTGTCCCAGTGCGTCGGCGTTTGTGTCGGAGCGGCATCGTTCGTGAGGGTGGTGTTGATGGGGCAGAAGTCAGCAGAGGTCGTAGTACCAGCGGGAATTGTGGTTGTGGCTGGGAAGGGCTGAACGTTGGGAATTGATGGTTCGAAGCGGCATTTCTCGTGGAGATCGCGGTGATCGCAGCCAACTCGCCGTGGGCGGGGCAGACGCAGTGGAGGGACCGGTGAATCCGGAAGTGCCGGTGTCTGCGCGTAGTGGTGTCTCGGTGGGTGTCGGGGAGGGCCTCAGGGATGGCCAGGATTTGTGGGAGCAGGTGTTCGCTCCGGCGAATCTGGTTGTTGCGCTGGAACGTGTTGAACGTAATCGTGGTGCGGCTGGTGTGGATGGTGTGAGCACGCAGGAATTGCGTGACTGGTGCCGCCAGCATTGGGCGGATACGCGTGCGGCGTTGGATGCGGGCACGTACTGTCCGCTGCCGGTGCGTCAGGTGGTGATTCCCAAACCTGATGGCGGGCAGCGGAAGTTAGGGGTGCCGACGGTGTTGGATCGGTTGATCCAGCAGGCGATCGCGCAAGTGCTGACTCGGGTCTTTGATCCCGGGTTTGTGCCGGTCTCGTATGGGTTCCGGTCGGGCAAAAGCGCCCACGATGCTGTGAAGGTCGCCAGGTTGGTGATCGAGCAGGGATATCGCTGGGTGGTCGAGGTTGATCTGGATGCGTTCTTTGATCGGGTCAACCATGACGTGCTGATGGCCCGGGTTGCGCGGAAGGTGAAAGACAAACGGCTGCTGAAGCTGATCCGCCGCTACTTGGAAGCGGGGATCATGGCCGACGGTGTGCGACAGCCGGTGAACGAGGGAACCCCGCAGGGGTCACCTTTGTCGCCATTGTTGTCGAACATCATGCTCGACGATTTCGATCAGGAGCTCTGGGCGCGGAGGCACCGGTTTGTCCGGTATGCCGACGATATCCGGGTCTTCGTGAAATCACAGCGGGCCGCCGAGCGGGTGCTCGCGCAGAGCACGGCGCTCCTGGAGCAGCGGTTGAAGTTGAAGGTGAACCGGACGAAGTCCTCGATCGTCCCGGCAACGACAGCTGTCTTGCTGGGTTTCGGGTTCTACTTCACCGCCTCTGGGGTCAAGATCCGAGTCGCGCCGAAGGCGTGGCAGCGAGCGAAAGCTCGTATCCGGGTGCTGACGTCGCGGAAGTGGAGTGTGTCCATGCAGGTCCGCATCACGCGGCTGAATCAGTACATCCGGGGCTGGATGGGGTACTTCCGTTTGGCGGATACCCCGCGAAAGTTCCGCGACCTGGATGAGTGGTTTCGTCGTCGGATGCGCCAGATCCGTTGGAAGGAATGGAAACGCTCCCGCACCAGGGTTGCGAATCTGCGTGCCCGCGGGATCCAGGCCAATGTGGCTTGGCAGTGGGGGATGAGCAGTCGCGGCTACTGGCGTATCGCGGGGTCACCGATCCTGACACGGGCCCTTCCGAATCTGTACTGGGAGGAACTGGGCCTGCTCTACTTTCACCGCGCCTGGACCCGATTCCAAGCGACCTAACGAACCGCCGGATGCGAGGCCCGCACGTCCGGTGGTGTGAGAGGGGGCCGGTAGCCCCGGCCCCCTACTCGATT
>NZ_JACBJQ010000157.1 GCF_013404075.1 Mycolicibacterium vinylchloridicum | reverse complement strand
CGGCGCCGTCTTCCACAAAGGCAAGCTACTCGAACGCCCCGCCGACATCACACCGCCCGAGCCGGCCGAATCAACCGAAACGGAGGTCGCCTGAAACACCCCGATCCACAGGTATTGACAATTCCTCATCCGGACTCCGTGCTGCCCAGGATCAGATCACCCTCCCAATGTCCGGGTATGGCCCGGTCGAGGGCTTCGGGGGGCCGCTGGCTGATATTGACCATGCCAGGGATGCGTCCGCGACGTTCGCCCGACCGGCGCCGCGGATGACGCAGAGCGCGCCCGGTGCGCAGACAGGTGTGCAGTTCACGACGCAAATTGCCCTTACCCTGCACATATATCGACTGGTAGATCGTTTCGTGGGACACCCGCATCTCCAGGTCGTCGGGATACTCAGCCACCAGCCGTTGGGTGATCTGCTCAGGGCTAAGGAAGTCCTTCAACCAAGTCTGCACCTGATCGTGGAGGCGGTCGTTGGTGGCCAGCTTGCGCGGGTGCCGGCGACAGGCGTTGCGTTGTGCACGGCCCTGGGCGGCGCTGGCGATGTAATGCGGTCGCCGCAAGGGTCCGCCCCGCCATGGTGCGCCGAATCGGAACTGCGGACGGTACTTGTTGCGGCCGTGGGAGCTGTTGCGTTTAATCTCTCGACTGATTGTCGACGCCGAACGCCCCAACCGCTCGGCGATACATCTGATCGGCTCCTGGGCCGCAACTCCCAACGCGATCTGTTCGCGCTCAAGGAAAGTCAGCCGTGAGTATCGTCGCGGCGCATCACCAACAACCCGGGGTTTCACACCGCCAGCGTTACGGAACCACTGCCCGGCTGTGGTCACCGGCACACCAGCGGCCACAGCAGCTTCTTCGATCGACAACCCTGACCGCACATGAGCCCAAAACAAACGAACAATCGACGACGAAGGACCAGGACGCATCGAACAACCCCTCAACAAGGAGCTGTTGCACTAGACCCTTGAACTCAACCGGGAAAACTCCACCAGAACCTCTCAGGATCGGCTGCGACTTCGACACCACACAGGACTACGGACAGACAATGGTATTCGTCCCTCGGGGGCCCTCGCGCGCGTTCTACTATCGAACTCAGTAGCAAGCATCGGATCCGGGGCATATCGGGCACACGCGTGCTCGTTCTCAACAGCACACTGTGTCAACAGATCCAGGACCCAGCTAGTCTGTATGTACACAAATAGTAGGTCAGCGGAGGTACGCCGTTCGTGTGCGCGAGCGATCCAATGCCCGAAGGCGCACATTGGGTACGCCTTGACAGAACCCGCCTTCGCGGCTGGAATCACTTGGGGTAGACAAGAATTAATGTGCTGCACTGAACCATGTTCAGAGACGTTCGCCAACTATACCGCCTGATCAGCAAACTGAAGTTGGCCCGAAGAAACTACCCGTAAATCATCCGCCAAGATCCAATCTATCCTACTTAGTAACTACGTACACAGTAGACTTGTCGAAGACCCACACCTAGGGGCACGGCGCGGACGATAGGAGGCGACCGATGGCCAAACACGACAAACCGCGGCTGCTGGTTGCGATCATCACTTGCGCCATGATGGCTGGGCTGACTTTTGGCAACCCGCTCGCGCTGGCCGAACCCGGCGTCGCCCCTCCGCCGGTACCAAACGACCCAGCAGCCGCGCCCTTCCCACCAGATCCGCCCGCCCCGTCACCGCCACTCGACCCGCTCGCACCGTCACCTCCCGCGTCGCCGTTCGAGTTGCCGAACTCGTTCGAACCGCCGCCGGCGGACTCCTTGGCCGCCCAGCCCTCCGTAATCCCCGAGGGCACACCCGCGGGTCAGAACCCAACGCCGTATACCGGTCAGCCAGTGTTCGGAGGTTGTCCCGGTCTTCGTGGAATTTGAGGTGGCGGTCCCTCACCTGATGCCCGCCAGATGGTAGGTCTTCGGGTGAACGACCAAGTACACCTCGAAGAAGGAGTAAGGGACCGCCATGAAGACCGTACCTACT
>NZ_JACBJQ010000156.1 GCF_013404075.1 Mycolicibacterium vinylchloridicum | reverse complement strand
CCCGAGGAGTTCGTCGAGCTGGCGGCCTACGCCGAGGGGCTGGGATTCGCCGGAGTGCTCTCCGGACCGCTGGTGCGCTCCTCCTACCGCGCGGGCCGGCTGTATCAGCAGGCCGCGGCCGCACACACCGACCACTTGGCCGGCCACGACGGTCAGCTGAGATGGAGAAGCTGAGCCATGCGCATCCTGGACTCCTCGTCGGCGAGCATGTGCACCATCAACAACAGCTGAGGATGATCAAGCGGCCGTAGTTTGATCAACCGGACACGAACCACTCCAACTTCGGGGTGGTTCACCGCCTTCACGTCGTCTACGAAACCCTGTACTTCGTGGCGGTTCCAGATGTCTCGGAAGATGTCGCTGTCGTGGGTGAGCTTGTCGATGACGCGGCCGAAGTGCGGATCGCCGGGATACTTGGCCGCCTCGGCTCGAAACTGTCCGGCTGCCAATTGGGTTTCGGCCTCCCAGTTGAGCAACCGGTCCCGCACCTCGGGGCACATGACCTGAATCCACAATGCATTGCGGTCTTGGGCAGCCAGCGTCGAGGGATCCACGAAGAGGCAGGCATACGCGCTGTTCCAGGTGATGAGATCCGTTGCGGGAAGCATGAGTTGGGCTGGGTTCGGCAGCAGACTATCCACCAGGGTGATCAGGCTCTCGCCGACGTATGGCCGACCGAGCACAAGAGGCTTGGGGGCAACGCCGGCCAAGCGGCACAGATAGCTGTGTTCGCTGTCGTCCAACCGGAGGGCGCGAGCGAGGGCTTCGATGACTTGCGGGGTGGCGTGGATGTCGCGGCCCTGCTCTAACCACGTGTACCAGGTGACACTGACCGCCGCGGCGTCAGCGACCTCGTGGCGTCGCAGCCCCTTGACGCGTCGGCGACCACGGCGGGGGATACCGATGTCTTCAGGTTGAAGGGATTCTCGGCGTCTTCGAAGAAACTCCGCCAGTGCTCCTCGTCGAGCGTGGTCGCCTGCTGAGGCCGGACGAGGGGCGTCGTTCAACGTGATCGTGGGAATTGGCACGGTTTGCCTCCTTGTGGCACCCCATCGGGGTGCTGTGCCGGCGAAGGGCAGTCGGGACGCCGCCGGTAGAAGCAAGCATGGTTGCTGCTAAGGATGAACCTACTGCATGCGCCATTGGAGCCGCGTTGCCCACCGCGATAGACTACACTACACCGACTAGTTTAGTTTTAGATCGGTGAAAACCGCGAAGACGGGTGGCATGACAACGGGTGGCATGACAACAGGCAACGGAGTGCGGCGGCGGGGTCGCTCGGCGCAGAAGCGCCTCGCAATTCTCGATGCCGCACGGGAGCTCTTCGTCAGAAATGGTTACGAGCTGACGAGTGTCGATGCCATCGCCGCGATGGCCGGAGTGTCCAAACGAACTGTCTACGACCATTTCGGCGACAAGGAGCTCATCTACTCAACGGTGCTGGACGGGGTGAGCGAGCGACTCACGGTCACGATCCAAGCCGCGCTGGACGACGAGTTGGCTCCGGGCTGCAATCTGCGGACCGGGCTGCTGGCGTTCACGCGCCGGGTCGCCACGGAGGCGTTCCCGTCCTCGGACTATGCCGACTATCGGTATCTGACCACCCGGTCTACGCCGTGGAGGCGTAATCCTCGGTCGGTGGCCAATGCGCCACGAGAGCTCTTCGTGCATCGCATGGAGGCTCTTGCCGATGAAGGAGTGATCAAGACCGACAACCCGGCTCGTGCGGCCCAACACTTCGTCGCGCTGACCTTTCAGCTGGCGCTTGACAGCTTGGATCCGACGATAACCGGCGCATGGGATGCGGTCGATCAGGTCCTGATCGATGGTGTAGAGGCATTCTTGCGCAGCTATACCTGACGTGTCTACATCTGGCGTAATCCGCGTACTGGCAGGTCAAGTCCAGGGGCGTGGTGTACGACGTCGTCGTGTGATTCTTCGATGTGATGGTTCAGGCGGTCAGTGCCGCGGGGGTGGCCTCCTGTTCGGTCGGTGAGCTCTGATCGGCTCGGGATTTGCTG
>NZ_JACBJQ010000155.1 GCF_013404075.1 Mycolicibacterium vinylchloridicum | reverse complement strand
GCATGCTGGCGGTGATCGTCTCCACGACAGCGCGGGCCGGTCCGTCCAACTCCTCCCAGGTCCGGTCCCCGGCCGGGGGCGGGTACACCGTGGCCGGGGACCGCGACCCCGCCGCCTCCACGAAATCGACCTCAGCACGCAACACCATCAGATCCTCCTTACTGGTCGCCGAGGACTGCGCCTGCGGCATCTCCGCGACAGCGGCGCGTAACTCTCTGTCGCGCAACGCCTCTCGAAGCTCACGAGCCGACCGGAAGCCGGTCTCCTGCACCACGAATGGTGTCGGATTGTGGAGCAGAGACCACCCGGGTTCGCGGCTGCGGGCGGTCATGCGGGCCTGCGCCGCCTCGGCTTTCGCCTTTGCTTCGGGGCTTTCGGCGGCCAACCGCAGTTCCAAGGTCAAGGTGGCCAGCTCGGCTTGGCGGTCGGTGAGTTCACCGGTGTGCTCGAACGGGGCCGGTGGATGGGCCAGCAGGTCGGCCAGCTCGGCGCGGTCTTGGTCCAGCTCGCTGATCAGCGTGGCATGCAGGCGTGGCAGGTCCAGATACAGGTTGTCCACCCTGGTCAGCAAGCCGCGCGACTTCGCGCCGGAGGCCTCGGCGGCGGTGGCCATCAGATCGTCCTTCTTAACCTCCACGATCCGCGAGGACGTCGCCAGCCGCAGCAGCAGCGAGTCGTGGGTGAGGTCGCGCGCAGCCAGCAGCTCCACCCCATCGACGGTCACTGCGAGCGGGCTGTACTGCGTGGCACCGCGGTCGCGGCTAGACAGAAACGCCTGCCGGCAGGCCGCGGCCAGCCGCTCGGCGGTGACCGCGTTCTCCGACGCCACCTGACCGCCCACCAACACCGGCGGCGCGGACTTACTGACCGCAAGGGCGGCGGCGCGCTCGGCAACGGGGCGCAGGTCGGCGAGCTGGCGTTCCTTGTGCGGGATGGTGCGTTCGTGGGTGTCCACAAGCCAGTCGCGGCGCCGGATGGCTTCGTAGTGAGCGCGTTCCAGGGCCTGCAAGCGGCGCACCTGTTCGTCGAGTTCGACCTGACGCAGATAGCGGGGGTCACCGGTGGCCAGGGCCTTCGTCTCGGCCGCCGCAGCCCCGATGTCGCCGCCGGAGAGGTCCTCAATCTCGCTGTCGGACACTTCATTGCGGCGCACCTGCTCAATGAACAGGGACTTGGCCTGCACCTTCTGCCACATCACCGTGTCGTAGGTGCCCTCGGTGACGTAGGTGCGGATCTCTACCCCGTCGAGGTTCTGGTTGCCCTGCCGCAGCACACGCCCCTCACGCTGTTCGAGGTCGGCGGGCCGCCAGGGAACATCGACGTGGTCGAGGGCGGCCAGGCGGGGCTGAATGTTCCAGCCGGTGCCCATCTTCTCGGTGCTTCCGATGAGCACCGCCACGTCACCGTTGATGCACTGCTCACGCAGCAGCCCGACCTCATGGGCCTTACGCGCCTCATGGACGAAGCGGATCTTCTCCGCCGGCATACCGCGCGCGACCAGCTCGTCTTTGATGGCCGCGTAGATGGTGAACTGCTCGGGGTCCTTCGACGGGGTGCCGCGGTCGCAGAACGCCACCTGCAGGCAGCCCCGAACCGGCATCGTTTCCCCGGTCTGGGGGTGCCGGTATTCGCGATCGTGGTTGGCGCGGTAGGTCCGCATCATCTCCTGCGCGACCGCTGCAGCCCGGCTGGCGGTGGGCGCATCCAGATGGGCCAACCGGGGATCCAGGGAGGCGTTGCGGCCGTCGTTGGCGATCTTGAGGATGTTGTCGCGCTGCGGCTGCTTGCTGGAGAGGTGGTCGGCGCGATAGCCGAGGTCGGCGATGAAGTCGACCACCTCAATATCGGGTTGCAAAACGACAGACAGGCGCTGCCCTCCGATGAGTGGTGGCAGCTCGACGGTTGCGTCCAGCAGAGTGGTGTACGAGTCGGACCTGATCAGCGGTACCGGCGTGTCGTAGCCGGATGAATGAAGGTCATCGCGTGATTCTTCGAGAGACCCGCGAAAGTCACTCGAGCAAAGGAAT
>NZ_JACBJQ010000154.1 GCF_013404075.1 Mycolicibacterium vinylchloridicum | reverse complement strand
GATCGGCTTACCCGTCTCAAGCACGATCCGCACAGCGCCCTCACGGAACTCCCGGTCGTACTTCTTCCGTTTCTCTGACATCGCTACTCCTTATAGCCGATGCCTCCACGGTCTCGGGGGAAGGCCACCCCCACCGAGAGCCGCACTCCCGCACACAGCCTCATCGACGCCCTGGCCGACAACCTGCCCTGGGCGCAGAAACTCGGCACCCCCGACACCGACCGCGACACCGCGATCGACCGCGCCCACACCCACCTGGCCGAGCGCGAACCGGTCACCACCGAAGACCGCCACGCCGCCGACCTCCTAGCCCGCCGCGACACCCTGCACGACACCTACCAAACCCAGTACAAACCCCGCCTGCGCACCCACACCCATGAACACACCCGCGACCACGGCCTCGACCTCTAAATCGCCGCGACGACGCACACCCGGTTGGGGTGACGACCAAGCCCAGGGCCTAGTCGGGAGCGCTCATCGGGGTCATGGCATCGCCCAGTTCTCCTGCAGTGAGTGGGTCGCGGTCTCCGGCGACTCAGTCGTTCATGCGGGGCGGCAGCGGTGAGTCGGCGAGGCACGTGGTGACGACGTCGAATGCGCTGTCGTCGTAGTCCGTTTCCTCTTTAAGCGGGTAGATCAGGCGAAGGGTTCGCCTGTCTGACGTGCTTGCTTGGTCGTCGCCCGGGATCATGCCGCCGACGCGGCCGTTGAGGTCGTGCACGTCGATCAGGCCGAATTCCTTGAGTTCGTGTAGCGAGGTGTAGGCCTCGGGCCGTATGCCGTAGTGCCCCCATTTCGTCTTGTCGGCGATGCCGATGCCGATGCCGTCGTCGGGGGGTCGGGGGATATCGCCGAATCGCTGCGTGGCGTCGATGATGATCAGTAGGGTCGCCAGTTCCTCGGCGGTGAGTACGAGGTGCCATCCCGCACGGAAGAAGCCGGCGGGGATGCCGATGACGTCAGCGGCCCCTTCACCGGGCACTCGGTACCGTTTTCCCGACGCGCCTTCATCGAGAAGCGTGAACGCGTCGTAGCGCCCGGCGGCGCCGGCGTGGCCTACACCAACCAGGCGGTGGGCGTGGAGTGCGCGCAGGGCGCGAACCATCCGCAAGTTGAGTTCGCGGGTGTCGACGCCGCTTCCGCCGAGGGCGTTCAAAGTGGCCCACGAGTCCGCCGATGGTCGGTCGAACACATTGTGATGTCGATTGTCAACGCGCGCGCCGGGCGCGAACTCGAGGTGTGCGGCATAGATCGCACCGAGGTAGACCTGTTGAGCGTTGCCGGGCCGGTGGATCAGCTTGGTGTTAGGGGGGCGGGTGTCGACGTCGCCCTGGCGCGTCGCCAGGAGACTTCCGGCGGTGCGCGGCGCTCGGGGTGTGTCAAGCCAGATGAAGTCGGTGCGCAGACGGATCGTCGGTTGCTGCCCCCGGTCCAGGCGGCTGTATCCCTTCAGGGCTGCCCTGATGGCGTTCGACCGCTCACGTAGCAGCTTCAGTCTTCGACGCCGGATGGCCTGGGCCTTCTGACGACGTGATCGGTGCCAGCGATCGTTCTTCTCGGCTTCCTGGACTGCCTCCAGGATCGGGCCAAAGCCGGTTTTCATGGTCAAATCAAGCCGGACGGGTAATTCGACGCGGGGTATCTGCTGGCGGTCATTACTTAAGTGTATAGGGAGTATTTGGTACATCCCGCCAGCGGGTACCCGACTATCCGCTAGCAGATACCCATGACCGAGAGGACGCACCGCCAAGATTTCGCCACGATGCTGCCCATGAAGAGCGAACACACTCCGAAGCGCCTGCAGCGCATCGTCGACCGAGGTTGGGACTACACCGTGCGCTACATGCTTCTGTACCTGGCGGTGAGCGGAAGGCTTCGAGTGCTCGGGTCGTGCATCGGTGCGCTCGGCCTCGTGGCGTACACGATGTTGGGGTACCGGCCATGACTCAGCCCAACGGGGTCTGTCTAGTTGGGCGTGCAGGCGCGCCGACTACGTCGTCGCGGCGATTTTTAGAGGTCGAGGCCGTGGTCGCGGGTGTGTTCATGGGTGTGGGTGCGCAGGCGGGGTTTGTACTGGGTTTGGTAGGTGTCGTGCAGGGTGTCGCGGCGGGCTAGGAGGTCGGCGGCGTGGCGGTCTTCGGTGGTGACCGGTGAACCGTCCTGGTCTGGATGGAGACCTCGGTTATGCCACCTCTGTTGTTGAGGCGACGGTGTGACGGTACCGGTCCTCGTACTCCGAGGGCGAGAGATAGCCCAGGGCCGAGTGCAGGCGGGTGGT
>NZ_JACBJQ010000153.1 GCF_013404075.1 Mycolicibacterium vinylchloridicum | reverse complement strand
TGTGTGGCCCGCGAGCGGCAGCGAGCTGATGGGGCCGCACATGTCCTCCGCCGCCGGCACCAGCACCGGGCGTCCCTGGACGGGTCGGGCCCCCGGCCGATTACGCTGCGACCCCTGCTAACGGCAATAGGTGAGTGGCGCCAGTGAGCCCGCCCGGAGGGTGGGCTGTCCGTCGGTCGCACCTAGTGCGCCGACGTCTACGAGACCGGCGGCCGGAAGAAAAGGGGGGCCCGACCGACCACGGCCGAAGGTGAGCGTCCCGGCACGGGTGGGTACCGGAACGCTCACGATCGAGGTGTTGAGGTGGTCATGGTGTTGCCGCGGTAGACGTCGCCCTCGATGTAAGTGAGGAGGTCGCCGTTGGGGTCTGCGAGACACCAGTAGTAGGGGGCGTCGTAGCGGACGATCTTCCATGTGCGTACGGGCCTGTACCAGTGCAGTTTGTCCAGGAGTTGGTTGTCGCCGCCTGATCCGGCGAAGAAGGCTTCTCCACTGGAGGGCTCGAAGTGTTCGTTGAGGATGGTGATGACGTCCTCAACCGTGTCGGCCTGGGCGCAGCGGTCCAGGGCTGCATCGACATTGGCCCAGAAGCCTTTTGGGTCAGTGGTCATGGTTGTTCTCCGTTTCAGAAGGTGTTGAGTGCGCCGGTTAGCGCTGGTGTGGGTGCAATGGGGTGAGGGTGGGCTGTCCAGGGCGGAGAGTCCGGTGGTGGTGCCGGCGGATGTGTGGCCCGCGAGCGGCAGCGAGCTGATAGGGCCGCACATGTCCTCCGTCGCCGGCATCGGCGCCGGGCGTCCCTGGACAGGTCGGGCCCCCGGCCCATTACGCTGCGCACCCCTGCTGATTGCTCAAAGGTGAGTGGCGGCAGTCAGTTCCGCCGTAGGCGGGACTCTGCGTCGGTCGCACGGGGTGCGCCGCGACTACGGGGCCGTTGGCCGGAACAAAAAGGGGGCCTCGCCGACCACTCGGTGGTGAGTAGTCAACGAGGCCCCACGGTGGCGCGTTAGGACGGTGGCAAGGCGTCGAGGATCAGCTGTGCGAGTTCCTCGCCGTTGGGTAGCGGGAGTCCATCGGCAGCGGCGCGGATCGCGTCGCATTCGGCGGAATCGCAGGCGCATTCGGTGTTGGTGGCGCTCTCGTCGGATTGCGCGCTGTCGAGGGCGGCTCCGTCCACGGTGGCGGCGTCGACGATCCAGCTGGTGCGGTCATCGGAGAGTCGCAGGTATACCCGGACGGACTGCTCGATGTAGTGGGTGCCGTCGTTCGGCTCGTAGGAGTAGCGAGGGGTGTGTCCGTCGCGACGCTGGGTGGGCACGGGGTTGGTCATGATGTGTGGTCCTCTCTGGACGGGGGTGGTGGGTGAATGGGTGTGGCCGGCCACCTCGGGTGTGAGGCGGCCGGCCACGTGTTGGGTTGCGCGGACTGGTCACTCGGCGGGCGGCTTGGCGGCGAGTTGGGCGAACAGCTGGCGGAGCTTGGCCGGCGGGAGCGCGGCCTTCACAGCGGTGTCGAGCAGGATGACCAGGGTGGTGTCGGGTTGCCCGGCGTCGGCTGCGGTGTGGTGCGCGGCCTCGAGTGCGATGGCGGCGCGCACGGCGTCGTCGCTGCAGTAGAAGCAGGCAGCAGCGAGGGCAAGTGCTTCGACGCGGGCTCGGCCGCGCAGCTGGCGTGCCAGGTGAGTCCATACGGTGGCGCCGGTCTGGGGGTGCTCGGTGCTGACGATGAGCAGGGCGTCACGGTGGGTGATGTTCGCGGTGATGAGCAGGCCGGCGTTGGCGGCCAGTTGCGGTGTGAGGGTGGCGGGGTCCTCGAACGCGGTGGACATGCCCTGGACGGTCTGGGTAACGAACTCGGCGGCATCGGCGTCGACGTCGGGTGCCGGTGCCTGTTCGGTGGGGGTGAACTCGCCGGCGATGTCGTCGCGGGTGGCGCGCACGATGCGGCCATGTTCGACGGCCATCAGCAGGCCGACCTCGGAGGTGCGGTAGTCGACGGTGGTTCCGGTGTCGCCGGTGTCGATGTCGGTCCAGGTGTGGCCTGCCTCGACGTGCGGGGTGTGCAGCCGCTTGAAGATGCTGGCACCGTGGGCGGTCATATGACGCTGCGCGGCGTCGAGGTGATCGCCGGCGTGCTTGTCATGCTCGGAGTCGGCGATGGCGATGAGCAGAACGAGCCGCATGCCCCCTGGCCTTCCCCCGAGACCGTGGAGGCATCGGCTATAAGGAGTAGCGATGTCAGAGAAACGGAAGAAGTACGACCGGGAGTTCCGTGAGGGCGCTGTGCGGATCGTGCTTGAGACGGGTAAGCCGATC
>NZ_JACBJQ010000152.1 GCF_013404075.1 Mycolicibacterium vinylchloridicum | reverse complement strand
ATATTTGGAATGGGTGGTGCGTCGGAGGGCATGGGGGGCGGTGGCGGAATGCCCTCGATGGGCATGGGCGGCGGCGGGGGCGGGTTCCCCGGCATGGGCATGTTCTCCAAGCTGCCCGGCATGCTCACCGGCCAAAACTCACGACGTCCGAATCCACTGGATGATGCGGTTCCTGGCAACTTTCCGTCGTCGTACAGCGGCCAGGGTGCTGAGAATGTGCGTGCTGCGATTCGAGCAGCTTTGGACCGCAAGGGAATTCGCAATCCGGCCGCCCGGGCCCGCTGGGAGTCTGGCATGATGCTGGTCGCCCAGCGTGAGTCGAACTTTCGTGACGTCGTCAACAACTCGGACTCGAATGCGCGCGCCGGCAACCCTTCTGGGGGGCCGTTTCAGTTCATCGCCACTACCTATCGGGCTTACCAGGAGCCCGGGACGTCTCCGAATCACCGCGATACCTTCGGTCAGGCGTGCGCGTTCATCAACTACGCCATGAGGCGATACGGGGTTAGTTTCGACGGGAGTGACCTGGCCTCAAAAATTCAACAATCGGACCCACGCCGAGCAGCCCGTGGCTACTGATTTAGCACGAAACCTGTTGCTGCACCACAATCTATCCCATATATAGATGACTGAGTAGGGGTCATGCGAATGAGGTGGCGGCTGGCGGTGGCTTCACCGCGTACGCGGTGTTGGTTCAGCGCAGGGTGGGGGTTTTTGTGGTGCTTGGGTTATGCCTCGGTGACGCTAATTCCGCTCGGGGCCCGTGGTTACCGCTGGTGGCTGCCTATCGTCGGATTCTCGCTGTTGGTCGGGTTGAGTACCGGTGCGCTGACAGCGTGGATGGAGCGGGGTGTGGCGGCAAGCTACGCCGCCGCTCTGGACGGCTTGTCCGCCGATCAGCGTCGGCAGGTTGCCAGGGTGTGGAGGCGGGGGCCGGTGCCCACAGATTCGGCTGTGCTTATCGCCGTGCTGCGGCTACACGGCCTCCTCGACCGGTATCGGCAGGCCAACCGGTCCCGGCGGGTAGCTGGCGGAGTTCTGGTGGGCATGGCGACCGTGATGCTTGTGGCCGCGTCCGTCGCCGATCGGCATGCGGTGTCCCCGTCTGCGGTGATGTTTTTGCTCCTCGGTGTGGTGATGGTCGCCGCGCCCACTGCGACTGCACTGCGAAGCCGACGCCAGCAGCCGAGGCTCGCGGAGCTGCGTGCGGCGGCTCAGGCCGATCCTGAGGTGGCGGCCGCGGTGGCGCAGCCCGTGGCGGTGGCGTCGCCCCTGACCCGGGCGCGGCGAGTGCGGTGGACCGTGGCAGCTGTCGTCCTGGCGGCGGTGTGCGTCGTGGCGCTCCAAGTCGCCATGACGCACAGCCCCCGCCGTACCGCGTGCCGAGCGGTCAATGCTGTCGTGTCGGAAATTTACCGAGACCGCGATTCACTGTTCGCCGCCGGTGCGCTCGGACCGGACGGCCCGCCGTTGTCGGAGTATCAGGACTGGTCGGATTCGTTGCGGCGCAGGGCTGCTGAGGCCGACAGCGACCCTGCAACAGCGCTGTATCTGCACCGGATCGCCGTTCTTGGCGCTCAAATCGTGGGTGTCGTCGAGCGGGTGCGCCAGCCCGGCCAGGCTGATCCCGCAACCACGCTCGCGGACAATCAACGGTCCTACGTTGCGCTTGTCGACGCACTTGTCGCCGAGGAAGGCCATGCCCTGGACCAATGCAGGGGAGTGGCGTGACCTCGGTTGACCAGCCGGGACTCTATTCTGGCGGGTATGGATGCCGCGCAGAGCTACGTAGCGCAGGTGGACCGCATCTTGGCCGCTGCCGTGTCACTGTTCCCTGCCGAGGCGCACGGCGCCGAGCTGCAGCGCGATCCAGCGCCGGCCGGCGGGGATCTTCCCGACGGTGACAGTGGTCTGGCCACAGCGACGGGGGAGGCATCCGACCGTTATCGGCGTGACGATGCGCGCGCGGTGGCGCTGAGCGATGCCCTGCACAGCTCGGTAACCGAAGCGGTCACCCATGCTCGGCAGGCCAACGAGTCGGCCCGGGCGATCGCGCAGACCGCCGCGACGGGTGCGCGGGCCGTGCTGGCCGAGGGGTCCGACCCACACAACCTTGTGCTGCTGGTGTCGCAGATGGACGACCGTCTTGCGGCCATGCAGGACCACATCAAGCAGACCCGTGAGCGGTTGCACGCGTCCGCCCAGAAGATCGCGGCGCATCAGGCGGAGATCGCCCAGCACACGTAAACCGTCTCGATCAGCTTTTTTGGGGCGGTGCTGTTGGGGTGGTGGCGGTTTTAGTTTGAGCGGGTGGGCGGCTCGGGTGTGGGCGCGTATATCGCGCAGGTTGACCGGGTGTTGGCCTCTGCCCAAGGTGTTTTCCCCGCTGCCGGTGGTCCGGGCTCGGTCA
>NZ_JACBJQ010000151.1 GCF_013404075.1 Mycolicibacterium vinylchloridicum | reverse complement strand
CGGCGCCGTCTTCCACAAAGGCAAGCTACTCGAACGCCCCGCCGACATCACACCGCCCGAGCCGGCCGAATCAACCGAAACGGAGGTCGCCTGAAACACCCCGATCCACAGGTATTGACAATTCCTCCGCTTGCAGCGGCGGCAGAAGTAAAGTCGTGGCGATCATTGTGACGACGCCGACCGCCGCCGAGGCCGGCAGCAGGCGCCGGGCTCGTGCACCGTAGAAGGCGCGCAGCGCTACCGAACCTGTCCTGCTGACCTCGCGCCACAAGAGTCCGGTGATCAGAAACCCGGAAATGACGAAGAAGACGTCCACCCCTACGTAGCCGCCGCCGATGCCCGGCACCGAAGCGTGGAAGAGCACGACAGCAACCACGGCCACCGCGCGTAAACCCTCGATATCGGGGCGAAACGTCCTTTGTTCCGTGCGTTCATCCAGCCGCTCGTCGGCAGGGCTAACGCGGTCGGCCTGGCGCAAAGTCACCTACCTGAGGAGGGCTGTAGTCGAGGAGGTCGCGACGTCCAAACAATCGTGGGCTCGCGTTAATTGCGGATCAGAAAGCCGTACGGCGAAAATGACCAGCCAAACTTGTTCTCGCGAGCCGTGTCATGGGTGTAGTCCGATGGGAACTCCTTCTCGTACGCCTCGACAGCCTCATAGGGACCAGGGCCCCATTCGGGTGCGACCGGATGTCCGTTGAGGACGGAGTCTTCGACAACCAAGTAGTCGCCTGTCGAGAGCACCGGGCGCAGGAGTTTCATCTCAGCGAGTACGTGGTCCATGGAATGGTCGCTATCCAGGATGGCCCAGACTTTCCCGGGGTACTCGGTTCTGAGTTGCCGGATGCGTTCGGCGACTTCAGGTGCAGCGGAGGAGGATTCGAGGAATTCAACATCGGGATCACGTCGCGCTTCGGGCCGCAGAAGTGAATGGCTGATATCAACAGACAGAACCTTGAATGGTTGGCCGATCTGCCGCATGACGCTGGCCCAGTACAGTGCCGAACCGCCGAACGCCGTTCCGAACTCGATCACCAACGAGGGTTTCAGACTGACCAGGATCTCCTGGTAGTTCCACATATCGCAGGGCGATTTGAACGTCTCGACACCCATCCAGGTGGTGTCCTGCCACACCAGGTTGTTGAAATACCACTTTGAATATTCCTCGGGCTCCGAGCCTGTTGATCGATAGAAAAGCTGAGAAAACAGGCGGGTATTGCGGCGGTCAAAGACAATTTGGTTCAGAATCCGGAGTTTGGTCGCAAACGTCGATCGTTTGGTTTCGGTCGGTTGTTGACTCGACATGCCATTCCTCTTCTCGTGTTTGAGCGCCTTCGGGCTAGCGCCGCGTCGGGTCGAGCGTTCCCAGGCCGGTGATCTCAAGGCTGACCGACTTTCGCACTCCGGCCGCTCCCAGCATGAAAACGATGTCGCCTATCGGTGCTCCCAGCCAGAACCGCCAATAGCGTTTGGTGAAGATCTTCCACAGATAGCGGCCGTCCAGCAGGTGAATGGCGATCGCGGCCAGGTAATACATGACTCGCTTGAACGGAGACTTCACCATCTCAGCGTTCATTTCACCGACCTCAAGACCCCATGCCCGATAACGGAATTCCAGTCCGTAGCGGTCCTGGAACTCAAAGAATGCGAGCATCTCACCGTTGGTCACGAGGTACTCATCGAAGATCAGAATCGACCCTTCGACGAACCGGTCCTTACAGGTTTCCAGCCCGTGCAAGCAGCTCTCGTAGGTATCCAGATCCATGTGGAAGAGCCTGATCGGGGCCCCGGGCCGCTCGGCCAGGAACGGCGCCAACGTGTCGTAGGTTTTGCCCTTGACGTACTGCACCTTCCGGCCGAGCGTGGCCGGAATTCCGTCGTGCAGTGTCACACCGGTATCCCGGATGAAGCGTTGGGACATCGGATCTGACAGCGAAAAGGTTCCCTTCTTGATAAGGAATTGGTCTTCGATCTGCCAGTCTTCGACGAGACCTTCGAAGGTGTCGAAGCCGTACACCGTCCGCCCCGACGCCTCCGATGTCAGCCGTGTCGACCACCCGATCCACACACCGAGGTCGAGCAGTAGTTCATCGGAGTTCTCCGGCGATGGTTCGGGAAGCCGGGCGGCTTCCCACAGCAGGGGGTGGCCGGCAATCCGGTGGCCGCGCAACTCGGCCAGCGACTCGGTGATGAACGCTTGATAAGCCTCGTCATACTGCCTGATGTCCCGCGCGTACAGGTTTGGGATGTAGTGGCCGCGATCGCGGTAAACCAAGCGCGCGCAAAGCAACCCGATCAGAAGGACGCCGATCACAATGAGAAGCACCGGCGCGAAATAGCATGCGGTCGCGATACCGAGCGCGATGACGAAGAGGACCGCTTTCCAGATCCGGAGGAATTGTCAATACCTGTGGATCGGGGTGTTTCAGGCGACCTCCGTTTCGGTTGATTCGGCCGGCTCGGGCGGTGTGATGTCGGCGGGGCGTTCGAGTAGCTTGCCTTTGTGGAAGACGGCGCCG
>NZ_JACBJQ010000150.1 GCF_013404075.1 Mycolicibacterium vinylchloridicum | reverse complement strand
TGTCAATGGCCAAATGGAAGTACCCGCTGGTGGCCGGATAAAAGTCTCCACCCCGTGTGGTGATTCCTAGGTTGGTTGGGTGTTCTCCTTCCGGTGTTGGGCGTCTTTCATGCGGTAGGAGTCGCCGTCGGTGATGACGACGGTGGCGTGGTGCAGGAGCCGGTCGAGGATGCTGACGGCGGTGGTGTGTTCGGGTAGGAATCGGCCCCATTCTTGGAATGGCCAGTGCGAGCCGATGGCCAGGGAGCGGCGTTCGTAGGCGCCGGCGACGAGCCGGAACAATAGTTGGGTGGCGGTGTCGTCGAGTGGGGCGAAGCCGAGTTCGTCGAGGATGATCAGGTCGACCCGGAGCAGGGATTCGATGATCTTGCCGACGGTGTTGTCGGCCAGGCCGCGGTAGAGGGTTTCCACGAGGTCGGCGGCGGTGAAGTAGCGCACCTTGTGCCCGGCATGGATGGCGGCGACTCCCAGTCCGATCAGGGTGTGGGACTTGCCCGTTCCGGCAGGTCCGATGATGGCCAGGTTCTGTTGTGTGCGTATCCATTCCAGACTGGATAGGTAGTCGAACACTTTCGGCTGGATCGAGGAGACTGTCACGTCGAACGACTCGAGTGTCTTGGTGACGGGGAAGCCGGCGGCCTTGAGGCGGTTGACGACGTTGGAGGCATCCCGTGAAGCGAGTTCGGTCTCGATCAGGGTTCGCAGCACCTCCTCGGGGGTCCAGCGTTGGGTCTTCGCGGTGATCAACACTTCAGGTGCGGTGCGTCGGATCGCGGCCAGTTTGAGTCGCCGCAACCCGGCGTCGAGATCAGCGGCCAGCGGCGGAACCGACGGTGGCGCAACGGGTTTTACGGCCTTCGCTGATGTGCTGGTCATGAGGTGACACCCCCGTCGGCCGGGCTCACGGTGTAGGCGTCCAGCGAACGCATCGGGGCGACCGGGAGGTCCAGGATCAGCGCGTCACCGGCCGGGCGGGGCTGCGGTGTTCCCGCGCCGGCGGCCAGGATGGAGCGCACGTCAGCGGCACGGAACCGCCGGAACGCCACCGCCCGACGCAACGCCGCGGTCAGTGCGTCGGTGCCGTGCGCGGCTCCCAACCCGAGCAGGACCTCCAGTTCAGAGCCCAGCCTGGTGTTGCCGATCGCCGCTGCCCCGACCAGGAAGGCCTCGGCATCCGCACCCAGGGCGCAGAACTGCTGCTCGGTCGTGGTTCGGGGTCGTGGACCCCGGTTCGGTGCTGGTCGTGGCCCGTCGTAGTGCCCGTCGAGGATCGACGCACTGCCTGGGGCGGCGAGCTCGTGTTCGGCCACGATCATCCCGGTGGCCGGTTCAACCAGACAGACCGCGCCGTGATCGACCACGACGGCGACGTTGGTCCCGATCAGCCGGGTCGGTACGGAGTAGCGGGCCGAGCCGTATCGGATACATGACAGTCGGTCGACCTTGCGCAGTACCGAGGGTGCCCCGATCTGCAACCGCAGCGTCGGCAGTGGTTGCAGCAGTTCACGTTCGACGATCAGCCGTTCGTTGGGAACGGCGCAGATCTCCGAATGCATCGTGGCGTTGACTTCGGCGCACCACGCTGCGGCGGCGGTGTTCGCGACCCGCAGATCGACTGGCCGTCCGGTGATGGCGGCTTCGGTCAACAACGGGACGGCCAGGTCGCGTTGGGCATAGCCGCAGAGGTTCTCCACGATTCCCTTGGACTGCGGGTCGTTGGCGTGGCAGAAATCCGGAGTGAATCCGTAATGTCCTGCCAATCTTACGTATTCGGCCGTCGGGATCACCACGTTGGCGACAACCCCGCCCTTGAGGCACGCCATCCGGTCGGCCAGCACTCGCGCCGGAACACCACCGATCGCATTGAATGCTTCTGCGATCAACGCCAGCGTGGTGGATGCCTTCTGGTCGGTGGCGAACGCGACGAAGCGCCACCGTGAGAACGCCAGCACCGCGCAGAACAGGAATAATCCCGGCGCGGCCTGGGCCCAGTCGATGACCAGATACTCACCCGGTGACCACACCGCGGGACGTCGCCCTCGGTGATGCTCGTTGCGCCACAACGTCTTCGCCTCGGCGACCAGGCGGCGGAAGTTACGGGCGGATCCCTGATAACCGGCAGCCCTGGCCATCGGCAGCATCCGTTTGGCCGACATCCGGCCCTGGGACTTCTCGACACGGTCGGTGACCAGGTCGGTCACCGCATCGTAGTTGTGGGCCCGTTGGGCCCGTGGCGGTGCGCTATCGCCGGCTTCGAACTTCTTCACGATCCGTTTGACGGTCTTGGGGGTGGTGTGGCAGAGGTCGGCAGCACCTCGGTACGACCCGACTTGTTGGTAGGCGGAAATGATGTCCATGCGGTCCTTCGCAGACTTCAATGGAACTCCCCGGTGGTGGTGGCGTTTGGTTGGCACCTTCACCGTCACCATCGGGGCCCACAGTTCCTGATCGACACGACGAACACAGGGTGGGGACTTTTATCTGGCCACCAGCGGGGACCTCTACTTGGCCACCAGCGGGTACTTTTTCATGGCCACGGACA
>NZ_JACBJQ010000015.1 GCF_013404075.1 Mycolicibacterium vinylchloridicum | reverse complement strand
CCGACCTGGCACAAGCACCGTAGGAGTGTCTTCGGCAGCGTCAGATGTGTATACGAGAGCGCCGCTTGCGCGAATCGTTCGGCGGCGGCAAACCCGAAAAAGCTCCGGCCAAGCCCGCACCGGCCAGTGCCGCCGGCTTGGGCGCCCCGTTGCCGGCGGCACTGGCCGGTGCGGGCTTGGCCGGAGCTTTTTCGGGTTTGCCGCCGCCGAACGATTCGCGCAAGCGGCGCGCAACCGGGGCTTCCACTGTCGACGACGCGGATTTGACGAATTCGCCCTGATCGCTCAGACGGGCGAGAACTTCCTTACTGGTAACACCGAGTTCCTTGGCCAACTCGTGTACACGGGCCTTACCTGCCACTACATCTCCTACTCAAGAGGCGACAGCGGTGGTAGGCCGCGCCTCGGGTTTAGCTACGACGCATGGTCATCGTCGGGACTTCACGGTGTGCTCATGTTCTTCGCTTGCCTGTTCTCTCTTGCCGGGCTGGCCGGGCTCATCGACTTCTCGACGTGCTCGACCACCGCGGAGGTGTCCGGTGAACCGGTGATGCGCAACGCTCGGCCGAATGCTCGCCGCCGAATCGCTGCCTCGAGGCACCGATCAGTGGGATGCAGCCACGCACCCCGACCCGGGAGGTTACCGGCTTGGTCAACGTTTACGGCGCATTCACCGTTCCCGTTCGACACCGCTACCACTCGCAGGAGATCGACGGCCAACTCTCGCTTCCGACACCCGACGCACGTCCGCACCGGTCCTTCGGTACGTCGATGCGGTCTCTCGGGGGCCGGAGTCTCGCGCTGGATCACGGCACAGTCTACCGTCATCGCGGCACCGCTCAGAACCACCCTTCGCTGGCCTGATCCTGGCCGGGGTCCGGGAGCGGCCTGCACCGACGGTCAGCTCGCTTTCTCCTGATAAGGCGAGTATTCGTCGCGTCCGACGACACCGGAATGCCGGGGCGACAGCGCAGCGACCCGCTCGCCGAGCCGCATCGCCTGATCCAGGTTGATGTAGATCCCCGCCCCCTGGCGCCCGGTGCTGACGACACCCTCACCGAAGCCGCGCAGCGCCTCGTCGAGCAGACCGAGCTGATCGGCCGAGGCGTCGAAGTTGGAGTAGGCGTCGGTGGCCCGCTCGGATCCGAGGAAGTCGACCGCGCCGCCCGGCAGCAGGATCGACATGTCCTTCAACGCCGTAACGGCGACATCGAGCGTCTCCCCTGTCGGCACGGTGTACTCGAGCCCGATGACACCCAACGGGCAGTGCAGGCTCTGCCACTCGCCATAGTTGTTGAATCGGTGCGCCCGGATGCCGGTGTCATGGGTGTAGAGCCATTGATAGCCGTACCAGCTGTCGGGGCACTCGCGGACGTGGACCACCCCGACGACGAGATCCCGCCGCCCCGATCGCTGGGCGATGGCCACACCCAACTCGTCCAGACCCAGACTCATCGCGAGATCCTCGGGACGGCCGGTGGAGATGACCCGGTTGCACGACACCGTGGTGTCGCCGGCGGGCCCGGCCACGGTAACGGCGATACGGCCGCCCGCCGGCTTGGCTATCGAGGTCACCCGGGAGCCGAACAGCCAATTCACTTGATTGCCAAGCAATTTGGCCAACCCCGACCACAGCACACCGACCCCGCCCTGCGGATAGAAGAAGCGGTCCACCACGTCAGCCGGCCGCGGCGTGCGGCCCGGGTTGGGTAGTGCGGTAGCCAGCACCGAACCGAGGCCCGGCGACAGAATCCGCTGCGCCGCCCATCCCGCAGGGATATCCCTGGGGTCGACTCCGAAAACCTTGCGCGCATGAGGCGCCATGAAGGTCTCGGCGAGGAAGGGCCCGTACCGGTTCTTCACCCATTCGTCCAGGTTGTGGTCCTCACGACCGGTCGGCGCACGCAACTTCCAGGCCGCCAACGATGCGGCGCCGCGGGCGCGGACGGGCCAGGGTACCGAAGCGCGGAACTGTCGTGTGTCGAAGGGATAGGCGACGACATACCGGTCGCGTAGGATGCCGCTGCGCCGGCCGATGTCCGACATCGGCACACCGCCGAGCCGGTCGGCGAAATCCAGCCAGGCGCGGCGCTGTTTCGGAGTCGACGAGAGCAGGCGGTGACCGCCGAGGTCGATTTCGTTGCCGGCCACGCTCGCCGAGCGCGCGAGCCCGCCCACGTGAGCGGTGCGTTCCACGATCGCCACCGAGGCGCCGTCGGCCACGCAGGCGTCGGCCGCCGTCAATCCCGTTGGGCCGGCACCGATTATCAAAACGTCGACAGCTTGGTGAACATCGTGGCCGGAATTAATCGCGACCACCGACGCCCGATCTGCCCGACAGACCATTTGCTGCGGCGCGGAAATGCGCCGTCACGCCGTTCCCCCCATCGGCTAGACACTACAGTCCCGGCATCGTATTCAATTGCTGGATGCCAATATCCGGTTACCAATGAACCGCCATCATTCCGGTACGAACAGCGAATTCCGCAGCCAAGTTCGCTCCCGCGACATTTGCGCGAAATTTACGCATCTCATGATTCTGCCGCGGCGTAGAAGAAAATTTGCTGGCGCGGTTTTACGCCTCGGGCGCATCACCTTCGGGGGCTGCGGCGTCGCTGCGAATGTCGATGCGCCAGCCGGTCAGCCGCGCGGCCAGGCGGGCGTTCTGCCCCTCCTTGCCGATCGCCAACGACAGCTGGAAATCGGGGACGACCACCCGTGCGGCGCGGGTGCCCGCGTCGATGACCGAGACCGACACCACTTTGGCCGGCGAGAGCGCATTGGCGACGAAGCGGGCCGGGTCCTCGTCGAAGTCGATGATGTCGATCTTCTCGCCGGACAACTCGCTCATCACGTTGCGCACCCGCTGGCCCATCGGGCCGATGCAGGCGCCCTTGGCGTTCAGCCCGGGCACTCGCGAAGCGACGGCGATCTTGGACCGGTGCCCCGCCTCACGGGCCACCGCAACGATCTCCACCGACCCGTCGGCGATCTCCGGCACCTCCATCGAGAACAGCTTGCGGACGAGGTTGGGGTGGGTGCGCGACAACGTGATCACCGGCTCACGCGCGCCGCGGCTCACCCCGACCACGTAGCAGCGCAGCCGATCGCCGTGTGCATAGCTCTCACCGGGCACCTGCTCAGCAGCGGGAATGACGCCGTCGGCGCCCTTGGCCTCGGTGCCCAGTCGCACAACCACCAGCCCACGGTTGTTGGCGCGGACGTCCTGCTGGATGACCCCTGCGACGATATCGCCTTCGCGCGCGGAGAACTCGCCGTAGCTGCGCTCGTTTTCGGCGTCGCGGAAGCGCTGCAACATGACCTGGCGGGCCGTCGTCGCCGCGACGCGGCCGAATCCCTCTGGGGTGTCATCCCATTCGCTGATCACGTTGCCGTCGGCGTCGGTCTCGCGGGCCATCACCTGGACGACACCGCTCTTGCGGTCGATCTCGATGCGGGCGTCGGGCTGATGCCCCTCGGTATGCCGGTAGGCGGTCAACAGGGCCGACTTGATGGTGTCGAGCAACTCGTCGACTGAGATGCCGCGATCGATTTCGATCGCGTGCAGGGCGGTCATGTCGATGTTCATGCTCCGGCCTCCGTTCCTGCTGCTCCCGCCAGCTCCAGCTCGCGCGCTTTTGGTGGTGAAAACTCAATCTGGACAACCGCTTTGACGATCTCAGCGAGCGGGATCCGGCGTACCGTCCAATCTCTGCGATCGCGGACCACCAGGTCGACGGCACCGTCGGACACGCTGCCCACCCGGCCGGTGACCAGGGTTCCGTCGGCGAGCTCGGCATCGACCAAGCGGGCGTGTGCGCGGCGGAAGTGCTTCTCGGAGGTCAGTGGCCGCTCCACCCCGGGTGAGGTGACCTCCAGGACATAGGCGTCGCCGCTGTCCAGGCTGTCCAGCAGGGCCGAGGCCGACCGGGACAGCTCAGCAACGGTGTCGAGGTCCAGCGGAGTGTCGCCATCGGCGATGACGGTGATGTGCGGCGGCCGGGGGCGGGCGTCGATCACGACGTCTTCGATTTCATATCCGGCGCGCATGAACTCACCACCGAGTAGCTCGATCACCTGCTTCTGGGTTGGTAGCCCCGTAGAACGGCCAGCCACGGCGAGCTCCTCATCTTGAGTTGTCCTGATCTGCGTCGGATGCAGGGCTCTGCGAGAGCCAGCCCTCAACGATACGCCAGCACAGGCCGCCACAATGGCAGGATGTTGTCGTGCTGAGCCCAGATCCCAGCCCTTTCCCAGCCATCACCCGGCGCCGGGCTCTCGTTGACGGCGCCCGCGGGCTGGCGTTGTTGACGCTGCTCGGTGCGGCGAGCACCGCGTGCCGGACGAATCCGCCGCCCGAACCCGATCCGCTGGAGCGGCAAGCCGAGCTGGCCCGCCACGACAGCGAACTCGCGGCGGCCGCGGCCAAGGCCGCCCCACCCGCCTTGGCGGCGGCCTTGACCGAGCTGGCCGCCGAGCGGGGGCGGCACGCCGCCGCGCTGGACCAGGAGATCGCCCGGCTGGCCGGCAAACCCGGCACCACCACGAGCAGTACCGCCCCGACCACCACGTCGGCCGCCGCCGCACCGCCGCCCACGGTGTCCGACGTCGTCGCAGCGCTGCGCAGCTCGGCGGACAGCGCCATGAAGCTGGCGCCCACCCTGTCCGGGTACCGGGCGGGGCTGCTGGGCTCGATCGCGGCATCATGTGTCAGCGCGTACACGGTGGCACTGCCATCGGGGAAGGCCGGGCAATGACGTCCCCGACACCGTCGACCACGCCGGATCCCGACCGCCCGTCGGATGGCCCGACGGCCACGCTGTTCGACGCCGTGGCCACCGAGCACGCCACGATCTACGGCTACGGCATCGTGTCGGCCCACAGCTCCCCCGACGAGAACGATCTGGTGTCCTCGGCGATGGCCGAGCACCGTGAGCGTCGTGAGGCGGCGATCGCCATGTTGACCGGACGCGGGGCCAAAGCGCCGCTGCCTGCGGCGGGCTATCAGCTGCCGATGCCGGTGCACTACCCAGCCGACGCGGCCAAGCTCGCGGTGCGGATGGAAGAGGATTGTGCGGTCGCCTGGCGCGCAACGCTGGAGCAGGCGAACTCCGAACAGGACCGCGCTTTCGCGGTCACCGCGCTGACCGAAGCGGCGGTCACCGCAGCGCGCTGGAAGCAGATCCTCGGGACCCAGCCGGTGACGGTGGCGTTTCCCGGCGGCACCGAGTAGCTAGCCAATTCGCACGGTGCTCACCGCAGTTGATGCACGACCGAGATTGGACAGTTTCCAGTCGGTAGCGCTTACCACCTGAAGTCGAGTGCCGTCGGCCAGGAAGATCGGCGATGGTTCACTGCCCAGGTATCTCCCGTCGAGGCCGGAGACAGTACGGGTGCCGACGCGCCTGCCCGTCTCGGTGTCGATCACCGTCCACAGTTCCTTGCTGAAGAAGCTGTTGTAGAGCATCGCGGTGAGCATGGCCGGGAGTGCGAAAGGCCACAAGAACGGGACGAAGATCGACAGACCGGCAAACCCTTGAAGGGCCGCCACGATGGGCGGGGCGGCAGCCACGGTCTGAATGACGGCCCGCGCGCCATCGGGACTCAACCGAACGTCGGTGCCGACCGTGGGGTAACCGTTGCGGACTCCGGCGATGTCGAGCGTCGAGCCCACCTGTCGACCCGTCGCGGTGTCGATCACGATCACCCGCACGGTGTCGTCAGTGTGCGAATTCCCGATGATGTACGCGGCGACAACCGCGCGAGAACCGTCGGCGCTCAACACCGTTGAGAATTCTGTGCTGTCGTTGGGCAGGTTGACGGTGGCGCCCATCTGCTGGCCGGTGGCGGTGTCGATCACCGCAACCCACGATGTCACGTACAGAATGTCCGACTGGTCCGCGGTGATCACCGCACGAGAACCATCGGCACTGACCGCGACCGTGAGATTGTTGCCGACGAGCATGCCGCCTACCCGTTGGCCGGTGTCGGTGTCGAACACGGCCGCATGCGAGTTCGTGACCACCAGCACGCGAGACCCGTCATCGCTCAACGCTGCAACGCCGCCCAGGCCGGCGACGCCGAACACATCGATGATCTGCTGGCCGGTAGTGGTGTCTACGACCACCACGGAGGTGACGTATCCGGTGCTGTCATCGTTGACGACGGCGAAGACCGCGCGAGCACCGTCCTCACTCAGCCGTGCCGAACCGCCCCACACATCGCCAGATCCCGGAACGGCGATCGTGTTCCCCACCTGATCGCCGGTGGCCGTGTCGACAACGGCCAGTCGCGACGACCAGGCCGTCTGGTAGGTCCACGGGTCGCTGCTGGTCGAGTCGTTGTACCTGGCGCTCACGACGGCGCGAGATCCGTTCTCGGTGAGCACCACCGAACTCAGGGCTTCCGCGCCGGTGTCCGCAAGTGTGAGTGTGTCACCCAGCTGGACGCCTTCGGCAGTGTCGACGACCACCACTCCGCTGCCGATGGCGATCACCGCGCGAGAACCGTTGGCGGTGAACACCGTCGAACCCGACACCGCCGCCGAGCCGGAACCGGCGAAGAAGAAGCTGTCACCGACCTGGTCACCGCTGGCGGTGTCGATCACCGTCACCTGGGGCGCGGAGTAGCTGTAGGTGGCGGGGGCGTATTCGGTTGTGGTCAACACCGCGCGCGAACCATCGGGACTCACCGCGCAGAACCCGGCGCCGTCGACGGTCAGCGAGTCGCCAACCTGTTCGCCGGTAGCCATATCGAGCACCGCCACCCCGGTCGACGCCGAATACAGGTACGTGGCCGGGTCGAAGACGCCGGTGGTCACCACCGCTCGAGAATCCTTGGCGCTCAACACCGTCGAGATGCTGCCGCCTGCCACGGAAAACGTGTCCCCCACTTGTTCGCCGGTCATCGTATCGATCACGGCCACCCGGGTGGAGGCGAAGTGGGAGTACGAACTCGACGAGTCGTAGACGCTCGTGGTCACCACCGCCCGAGAACCCTTGGCGCTCAACACCGTCGACACGAATGTCCCGTCGACGCTGAACGTGTCCCCCACTTGTTTGCCCGTGACCGTGTCGAGCACCGCCACCGATATCGTCGAGTTGCCCGCGCCAGGAGCGGTCACGACGGCGCGGGAACCGTCGGCGGTCAGCACCGTCTTTGGTGGATAGCCAGTACCGGCAAAGGTGAGTGTGTCGCCGACCTGCTTCTGGGTGGCCGTATCGATCACGGCCACCCGTGTCGAGGAATAGGAGTAGGCGCCCGGAGCGTAGACGGCCGTGGTCACCACGGCACGGGTGCCGTCCGCACTGAGCACCTGACTGATGGGACTGCCGGTGATCATCGGGGTGCCGATCACCGAGATTCCGGAGAGCTTGCGCTCAAGGTCGCGCACGGCCTGCCCCAAGCCGTCGGCAAGCGTCACCGCTGATAACACCGTCTTCTGCGACGAACGCTTGCCGGTCAACGGTCCCGGGTTCTGCACATCGCTTGGGCGCGTCGCGACCGGCGCGGAGATCCGGTTGCGCACCGTGGTTCGGCTCGGCGCGCTTGCCTTGCGCGGAGCGTGATGCGCTGCCTGCGACGAGCTCGACGATGACCCGGCCGACGGCGTCGCGTCAGCTGTTGCGACTCCCTGACCCAGCGCGATACCGACGCCCAGCAGCACCGCCAGGCCACCCACTCGACCGACAAACCGACCAGCGTTCACAGCACACCCCCAGACCGAGCTGTTGTCTGGAGAGTCTGGGCCCCGGCCGGGGCCGTGGGTGCAGTAGTCGGCTACCGCACTTGGGCAGCTAGGGCTGTGGCTCGGCCAGCGCCGCCGCGATCTGCGCGACCGCGCCGGCCGCGGCGACCTCGTGCTTCTCGCCGGTGAACCGATTCCGCAGCTCGACGACCCCGTCGGCCCAGCCACGCCCGACCACGACGATCCACGGCACCCCGATCAGCTCGGCGTCCTTGAACTTCACCCCCGGGGAGGCGGTGCGGTCATCGAGCAGCACCTCCAGGCCCAGCCGGTCAAGGTCGCGGGCCAGCTCCTCGGCGCCGGTGCGCGCCTGCCCATCCTTGTTGGCGATCACGACATGCACGTCGAAGGGCGACACCGACGACGGCCAGCGCAGCCCGAGCTCGTCGTGCTGCTGTTCGGCGATCACCGCGACCAGCCGCGACACCCCCACTCCGTAGGAGCCCATGGTCAGCCGCACCGGCTTGCCGTCCTCGCCGAGCACGTCGGCGGAGAAGGCGTCGGTGTACTTGCGGCCCAGCTGGAAGATGTGGCCGATCTCGATACCGCGCGCCGACACCAGCGGCCCGGCACCGTCGGGTGACAGGTCGCCGTCGCGCACCTCGGCGGCCTCGATCGTGCCGTCGGCGACGAAGTCACGGCCGGCCACCAGGCCGACCACGTGCTTACCGTTCTCGTCGGCGCCGGTGATCCAGGTCGTCCCGTCCACCACCCGCGGATCCACCAGATAGCGAACACCGTTGGCCAGCAAGCCTTTCGGACCGATGTAGCCCTTCTTCAGGAACGGGTATTTGGCGAAGTCGGCATCGTCGAGCATCACGTATTCGGCCGGCTCCAGCGCGGCACCGAGGCGCTTGTCGTCGACTTCGCGGTCGCCGGGCACACCGATGGCCAGCAGCTCCCAGTCACCGCCCGGCACCCGCACCTTGAGCAGCACATTCTTGAGTGTGTCGGCCGCCGTGATCTCGCGGCCCAGACCCGCGGAGTTGGCCCATTCGACCAGGGTGGCGATCGTCGGGGTGTCGCCGGTGTCGTAGACCGTGGCCTCGGGCAGTCCCTCGACCGGGCGCGACTCCGGGATCGCGGTGATGACCGCCTCCACGTTGGCCGCGTACCCGGATTGCAGGCAGCGCACGAACGTGTCCTCGCCGATCTCGCTTTCGGCCAGGAATTCCTCCGACGCCGACCCGCCCATCGCACCCGACACCGCCGAGACGATCACATAGCGAATTGCCATGCGCTTGAACATGTTCTGGTACGCCTCGCGGTGCGCATGGTAGGCGGTCTTGAGGCCGTCGTCGGCGAT
Organism: Mycolicibacterium vinylchloridicum; assembly: GCF_013404075.1. Taxonomy (GTDB): domain Bacteria; phylum Actinomycetota; class Actinomycetes; order Mycobacteriales; family Mycobacteriaceae; genus Mycobacterium; species Mycobacterium vinylchloridicum. Next base: position 134,539 of record NZ_JACBJQ010000015.1, on the reverse strand, counting down.
GTCGAACGAGTACGAGTCCTTCATGATGAACTCGCGTCCGCGCAGGATGCCGGCCCGCGGACGGGCCTCGTCGCGGTACTTCGTCTGGATTTGGAACAGCAGCAGCGGGAAGTCCTTGTACGAGCTGTACTCCCCCTTCACCGTCAGGGTGAAGAACTCCTCGTGGGTGGGGCCGAGCATGTAGTCGTTGTCCCGGCGGTCCTTGAGCCGGAACACCCCGTCGCCGTATTCGGTCCAGCGGTTGGTGGTCTCGTAGGGCGCCTTGGGCAGCAGCGCCGGGAACAGGATCTCCTGCCCGTTGATCGCGATCATCTCCTCGCGCACGATCTTCTCGATCTTGCGCAGCACCCGCAGGCCCAGCGGCAGCCAGGTGTACAGCCCCGGCGCCACCGGCCGGACGTAGCCGGCCCGGATCAGCAGTTTGTGGCTGGGCACTTCGGCGTCGGCCGGGTCATCGCGCAGTGTGCGCAAGAACAGCTCGGACATGCGGGTGATCACAGTGGGCAAGCCTAGCGATCGCCTCAGTCGCGTCCTTGCCAGGTGCAGATGCAGGCCTCATTACCCTCCGGGTCGGCCAGTACCCAGAACGCCGGCGCGGCCTCATCGGATATCAGGGTCCCGCCCGCCGCGATCGTCGCCGCGATGCGGTCGGCGGCGGCGTCGTGGGGCACGTCGATATCGAGGTGGATGCGGTTGCGCTGCGGCCGCGGGGCGTCCATCTGCTGAAACCAGATCGCCGGACCACGTCCCGACGGGTCGATCAGCCCGTCGGACAGGTCGGAGGGCCCGGGTTCGTCGACATACCCCGTGGCCGCCTTCCAGAACGCCCGGACTGCCGCGATGTCCAGTGCGTCGATGGCGATCTCGAGCGCCTGCACCGAGCCGGGCCTGCGCCCCAGCCCACGGTCGGCCAGCGCCGCCGAAATGGTGTGCGCCAGCTCGATGTCCAGGCCCGTCACCGCCCACTGATCCGCCGATTGCAGACGCAGCACCGCACGCTCGGCACGGATGTCGACGCTCAGATGCCCCTGCCCGTCCTCGCCGGCGGCCTGAATAGCGAGTACGGCCACCTCGCCGGCCTGGGCCAGTGACGACACGGGCACATCGGCGTAGATGGCGCCGAGCACCAGCCGCCAGCCCAAGCCGTCGATCGCCTCAGAGATCTCCTGGCGGTTCACGCGGCCGCCGCGGATTGCCCCCGATGGAACATCGCCGCGCCGATGAGGCTCACCACCACGCCGCCGACGATCCAGCAGACCAGCACGACGATCGAGTGCGTCAGTCCGTGGCCGTCGAAGTACACGATCCGGCGGATCGCGTCGGTGCCCGCGCCATTGGGCAGCACACCGCTGATCGCACGCCAGAACGGCGGCAGCACCGACGGTTGATATGCGCCACCGGCCGACGGGTTGCCCAGGATGACGAAGATCACCACGGTCAGCCCGATCCCGATGACCCCGAACAGAATCTGGAGCGCGATCGTCACCGTCGCGGCCGACAACGTCACCAGCGTGCCGATCCCGGCGATCGGCCAGAAGTGGCCGTTCATCGCGTGCAGTACCGGCTCCGCGACCACCGCACCACCGAACCCGGAGGCCAGCGCGTAGGGCACCGTCGCCCCCAATCGCCACAGTGAGCGCGGAAAGGTCGCCGGCCGTGAGCCTTTCGCGATGCCGAGCATCGAGGCGAACAGATAGCCGCCGACCACCCAGCCCACGACGAGGTAAAAACCGGACAACCCACGGGCGTCGCCGGAGAACAGCGGGACGACGTCGTCGACGGCGACGGTGCGTTGCTGGGCTGCGGTCACCTTGGTGAAGATCTGCTCGAGCGCCCCAGACACCGCGGTGCCGCCGCCGGACGCGACCAGCAGCCGGTCTTCGGTGCCGGCCGGGTTGAGGATGTAGACGCCGGAGACGTCACCAGAGCGCAGCGCCGCGCGGGCCGTGTCCTCGTCGCCGGCCGCCGAAGCCGTGACGGGATCACCGGCCAGGTCGTTGAGCTGGCCGACGACCTGCCCGGCCACCTGTGCGGGCGCCACGACGGCGACCGGAATCTGATGCGGTGTCGGCGAATGGAAGGCGCCGAGGTAGGACAGGATGAACGCGAACTGCAACATCAGCACGCCGGCGCCGAGCGCCAGGGTGCGCGGCGCAACCGCGTCGCGGAAGCGGTCCTGCCAGGTCTCCGGCGTCTCGGGGGCTACGTGCTTGTTCACCATTCGGCTCATCTTCCTCCGCCGGAACCGTGCGAGCACCGGCGAACTAGGGTGGGTGGGTGGCACCTGAATCGTCGCCCACAGGATCTGCAGGATCTTCTCTGGCGGCCCAAACCTACTCCGGCCGGATGCCGTCGCATGTCGGCGACATGGCCGTCGAAACCCACGGCATCGCACCGATCCCGCCGGACAACCGGTATGGCTCCGCGCGCCGGCTTTTCACCGTGTGGTTCGCACCCCAGGTCAACATGACCGTGGTGTTCACCGGCACGCTCGCCGTGGTGCTGGGGCTGGGGTTCTGGCTCGGGCTGCTGGCCATGGTGATCGGCACGGTGGTCGGCTCGCTGGTGGTCGGCTACCTGTCCACCTGGGGCCCGCGGACCGGCACCGCCCAATTGCCCAACGCGCGCATGGCATTTGGCGGCACTGTCAGCGTGGTTGCGGTGATCCAGTGGTTGTCCTCGATCGCGTGGGACGGGCTGGTCGGGCTGTTCGGCGGTGAGGTACTGGCCGAGCTGGTCGGCATGCCGTTCTGGCTGGCGGTCGTCATCGTGCTGGCCGCGCAGGGCGCTGTCGGCGTCTTCGGCTACGAGGTGATCCACCGCGTGCAAGCCGTGATGACCGTCGTGCTCATCGCCACCTTCGCGGTGTTCGCCTGGAAGCTGGTCAGCGGCCATCAGGTGATCTCACTGCCCACGTTGAGCGGTGCGGATCTCGCGGGCGCGTTCGTTCTCGAGGTCACCATCGCACTGAGCCTGGCGATCTCGTGGGCCAGCTACGCCTCCGACTACAGTCGCTACCTTCCGGTGAACACATCGCGCAACGCGGTGTTCGGCTACACGTTCGGCGGTCTGGCGGTGGCCTACATCGCCGTGCAGGCCATCGGGGTGGCGGCCGCGGGCACCCTCACCGATCAGACCGCGCAGGGCGTGCGGGAGATCATGGGCGGCGGCGTGCTGGGCGCGGTCGCGCTGCTGGTGATCGCGCTGGGCTCAGTGGCTTCCAATGCGATGAACGACTACAGCGGCTCGCTGGCGCTGCAGACCGTCGGGGTGCGGGTGCGACGGCCGGTGTCGGCGGTGGTGGTCGTGGTGATCGCGTTCGCACTCATCATGTGGCTGCACTCCGGCGACATGGCGTCGCGCTTTCAGGGCGTGCTGCTGTTCGTCAGCTACTGGATTCCGGCGTTCGTCGCGATCGTGGCCATCGACTGGCGCTTCCGCAGCGCCGGGCGGGACACCGTCGACCCCGCCACCGAGGTGACGCCGCGCACCGACGGTCTCGTCGCACTCGGGGCGTTCTTCGTGGCGTTCGCCGCGGCAGTCCCGTTCATGCACACCAACCTCATCGTCGGCCCGGCGGCCACTGCGCTGCATGGCGCCGATCTGGCCTACTTCGTGAATTTCCTTGTCGCAGTGGCGGTTTACGGCGGCTATCGGATGGTGCGCGCGCGCCGCTGAAGGCCTTAGGGGCTGAACCGGGCCTGCAGCGCGTCGAGTAGTCCGCGCACCTCGTTGATCCGGGCGTTGATCCGCTGCATGTCGTGCCGCAGCCGGATCTCGCTGTGACCGGCCCTCGCGCCCCGCGTGCGCGCAGCCAAGATTTCGAGTTCGTCGAGCTCCAGGCGCAGGATTTCCTCGAAACGGCGCGCCTGCGCCTGATCAGCGGGATGCGCCGACCGGGTGGGCCACGGCTCGAAGTCCTCGGGGGAAACAGCTACCACGCTCATCAGCCATAGCCTCGACCTCGTCGCGCCCTGATCAATTACCGCGCCGTACCGGCTCGGTAAGGATTCGTTCACGCCGCCGCAGGCCGCACTGTGAGCGCTAGAGTTCGCCGGCCTCGACCGCTTCGCGGGTGTGCTGGGCGGCGGCGATATCACGGGTCGAGAAACCGATCCCGAGCGCGGCGACGCCCACCAGCACCGCGATGCCCGCCACCCACAGCAGCGAGTAGGTGTAGCCATAGCCGAGCGCGTCGAGTTGGGCGGGCGTCATGTACTTCACCGGCCCCGTGGTTCCGCCCAGATACAGGGTGCGGGAGGTCTGCACGGCCTGGATGACCACCAGCACCAGCGGACCACCCAGGTTGAACACCATGAGCGTGATCGACGAGACCGGGCCGACCTCGCGCGGGCCGACGTTGGCCAGCGTGCACAGCGGAAGGATCACCGAGATGATGCCGATCCCCAGGCCGCCGACGACGATGGGGACGAACAGATCGGGGAAATACGGGATCTGGCGGTTCAGCGTCGACCCGTAGAGCATCGCGGCGAGCACCAGCAGCCCGCCGCCGAGGATCACCCAGCGCGGCGGAATTCGCAGTGCCAGCCTGGTGGCCGCGACATTGCCGACCACGAACGCGGCCGCGAACGGCATGAAGCAGATGCCTGCCCGCAGCGGCGAATACCCGAGCACATCCTGGACGAGCAGGCCGATCATCACGCTCAGGGTCAGCATCACGCCGCCGGCCAGGAAGTACGCGGCGAACGAGGCGACCCGGCTGCGGTTGTCGAACACCTCGAACGGCACCAGCGGGTTGTCGGCTTTGCGTTCGACCACCAGGAAGGCGATGGAGAAGACGACGGCCGCGGCGCCCGCGCCGATCACCCACGGATCGATCCAGCCGCGGGGCGGGCCCTGGGTGAAGACGAGCACCGCCGAGGTACACGCCAGCGTGGCCAGCATTGCGCCGCTGACGTCGAGTTTGAGGCGTTCGTGCCGGGTTTCCTCGAGGCGGGTGAGCGCGACGACGATGATGAAGATGCCGATCGGCACGTTGACCAGGAACGCCAGCCGCCACGACAGGCCGGTCACCGCACCGCCCAGGACGAGCCCGAGCACCGAGCCCAGGCCCTGCATGGCCGCCGAGACCGCCAGCGCCTGATTGCGGGGATGCCCGACCGCATAGGTGGTGGCGATCAGCGCCAGCCCGGTCGGAGCGGCCACCGCGGCGCCCATGCCCTGCACCGCTCGCGCCACGATCAGCGTCCACTGATCATTGGCCAGCCCGCAGGCCAGCGAGGCGATGGTGAACACGCCGACGCCGGAGATGAACGCCCGTTTGTGGCCGACGGCGTCACCGACGCGGCCGCCGAGCAGGAGCAGCCCCCCGAAGGTCAATACGTAGGCGGTGATCACCCAGCTCTTGGAAGCATCGGACAGGCCGAGCTCGGCCTGCATTCGCGGCAGAGCGACGATCACGATGGTGCCGTCCAGCGTGGACATCAGCTGCATGCCGGTGATCGCGACGATCGCGAGGCCCAGCACGCGGGAGGCAAGCGGTCTGGTGGCCGGTAGCGGACCGCTCGCGCCAGACATGGGTAGCTACCCTACCGTCCGCAATCGGGTGCGCTTCGAAAGCGCCGGGCGCACGAAACCGCGCCGAAACGGGATCGAGACTAGAGCTCTGCTCAATCCGATGTCGAGCTCAAAGCTCTCCGGCGTCGATCGCGTCTTTGACTTCCTGCGCGTGGGCGACCTGCGCCGCGGTGTAACCGATGAACAGCGCGACCGCACCCACGATCACCGCGACGGCGGCGACCCAGAGCAGGCCATAGGTGTAGCCCTGGTCCAGGGCGTGCAGCTGCGCGTCGTTCATCTTCTTCACCGGGCCGGTGGTGCCGCCCAGATACAGCGTGCGCGAGGTGATGACGGCCTGGATGATGGCCAGCACCACGGGTCCGCCGAGGTTCTGCAGCATCAGCGCGATCGCCGACACCGGGCCGATCTGGTCGAAGCCGACCCCGGCGATGGCCGACACGGTCAGTGGCACGACGATCATGCCGATCCCGAAGCCGCCCACCGTGATCGGGATGACGAGGTTCGGGAAGTACGGGATGCCGCCGTTGAGCGTGGAGCCGTAGAGCATCGCGGCCAGCACCAGCACCCCGCCGGCGATCACCAGGAGCCGCGGCGGGAAATGCGACACCAGCTGCGACGACAGCCCAAGGCCGATGCCGAGCGCGATGACGAACGGGATGAAGCCGATCCCGGCCTTCAGCGCGCTGTAGCCCATGATGTCCTGCACGTACAGCCCGATCAGCACGGTCAGCGTGAACATCACGCCACCGGCCAGGAACACGGCGGCGAAGGTGGCCAACCGGTTGCGGTCACGGAACAGGGCGAACGGCACCACGGGGTTGACCGCACGGCGCTCGACGAAGACGAAGGCGACCAGCGCGACCACAGCCACGGCACCCGCCGCCAGGATCATCGGTGACGACCAGCCGTTTTCGGGGGCTGACGCGAATCCGAACACGGCCGCGGTGCAGCCGATGGTGGCCAGCAGCGCGCCGGCGGCGTCCATCTTCATCCGCTCCCGCTGGGTTTCCCGCAGGGTGTTGCGGGCCAGGTAGATCATCAGCAGGCCGATCGGCACGTTCACCAGGAACGCGAACCGCCAGGACACCTCGACCAGTGCACCGCCGACCACCAGGCCCATCACCGAACCGATGCCCGTCATCGCGGCGAACACCGCGGTCGCGGCGTTACGTGCCGGCCCCTTGGGGAAAGTGGTGGCCACCAGGGCCAGGCCAGTGGGTGAGGCGATCGCCGCGCCGACCCCTTGCAGCAGGCGCGCGATCACCAGAGTTGCTTCGTCCCAGGCGATTCCGCACAGCACCGAGGCGATGGTGAACAGTGCGACGCCGACGATGAAGGTGCGCTTGCGGCCGATGGTGTCGCCGAGGCGGCCGCCCAGCAGCATCAGGCCGCCGAACGTGAGCACATAGGCGGTGATGACCCAGCTGCGGCCCGCGTCGGACAGTGCCAGCTCGTCCTGGATCTTGGGCAGCGCCACGATCGCGACAGTGCTGTCCATCGTGGCCAGCAACTGCATGCCGCCGATCGCGGTGACCGCGGCGAAGAAGCGCCCCGACGGCAGCCAGGCCGGGTACTTGCTGGCGCGTTCCAGAGAGGTCGGCTCGAGGCGCATCGGAACAGCGCGCTCGGAGCTGTTGGCGGTCGCCCGCGCAGCGTCGTTGAGAGCCGTCATAGCGGCCTACCCTACAGTAATCTTAAGAAGATGTTAAAGGCCGAAGGCCGTGGGAAGGCCCACAACAGGGCCGATCACGATGATTGCCGGAGGCCTTATGCCGTCCGATCGGATGCGCTCCGGAGCATCGCTCAGAGTGGTCCGCACCACCCGTTCTGCGGCCGTGGTGCCGTGTTGCACCACCAGGACGGGTGTTTCCGCAGGTCGACCGCCTGCAATCAGTGCTTCGGCAAACAATTCGATGCGTTCGACCGCCATCAGCAAAACTAGCGTCCCAGTCAATTGCGCCAGTGCATTCCAATTCACTAACGATTCCGGATGGTCGGGCGCAAGATGGCCGCTGACCACCACGAACTCGTGATTGACCGCGCGATGAGTGACCGGAACTCCGGCCATCGCAGGCACCGATATGGCACTTGTCACACCCGGCACGACGGTGACCGGTATCCCGGCCTCCGCACAGGCGAGCACCTCCTCATATCCGCGGGCGAAAACGAACGGATCGCCGCCCTTGAGGCGCACCACGAAGCGCCCCTCCTTCGCCCGTTCTATAAGAACGTTGTTTATGGCTTCCTGAGCCATCGCCCGCCCGTACGGGATCTTGGCGGCGTCGATGACCTCGACGTGCGGTGCGAGCTCCGCGAGTAACTCCGGTGGCGCCAGCCGGTCGGCCACGACGACGTCGGCGCGGGCCAACAGTCGCCGGCCGCGCACGGTGATGAGCTCGGGGTCGCCGGGTCCGCCACCCACCAGGGCCACACTGCCGGGCACGGCGTCGCTCGTATCGGCTGCGATGAGTCCCTGCTGAAGCGCTTCGTGAATAGCCGAGCGGATGGCCGCCGAGCGGCGGTGTTCCCCGCCTGCCAGGACGCCGACCACAAGGCCGTCGTGGTCGAACGACGCCGGGGTGACAGCCGAGCCCTCCCGTGCGATGTCGGCGCGGACGCAGAAGATCTGGCGGCGGTCGGCCTCGGCGACGACGGCGGCGTTGACGGTCGCGTCGTCGGTGGCGGCGATCGCGTACCAGGAGTCCTCGAGGTCGCCGTCGCGGTAGTCGCGCAGTTCCAATGTGATGCCCGGTGTCGTGGTGGACAGGACTTCCACCGCCGGCGTCGCGGCCCGCGTGATCACGTGTACGTCGGCGTCACTTCCGATGAGCAGCGGCAGGCGTCGTTGTGCGACGGTGCCTCCGCCGATCACGACGACCTTCTTACCGGCCAGGCGTAAGCCGACGAGGTAGGCGTTCTCGGTCACCGGGGCAGCTTAGTCAAGGCAGCGTGGGCCACAAATCGAGCGACCGACCGCGGCTGGGCCGCGGGATGGGTGTGCAGATACGAGGCGTGCACCCCCGCGCACACCGCACCCTCGGTCACCGGTTGGCCATCGTGCGCCCGGAACCCCCAAGCCGGTTTCATGCCTGCAGTGAATTCGGCTGTGGTGCGGTGGAATTCATGTCCGACGACCCGTTCCCCCGCCGCGTGCAGCGACGAATCGGACAGCGCGACGGCCTCTCGATAGCCCAGCGTCAGCCGCTGGGTGAAGCGGGCCGAGCCGGGCAGCACCCCGCACATCGGATGCGCGTCGAGGTCGTCCATCAGATACGCCAGCCCACCGCATTCGGCGTGCACGGGCGCATGCCGGGCCAGTTCGCGGATCTGGCCGCGCAGTTCGGTGTTGGCCGACAGGTCGGCCAGGTGCTGCTCGGGAAAGCCGCCGGGTAGTACCAGCGCCGCGGTCTGCGCGGGCAGAGTGTGGGTGAGCGGGTCGAATTCGATGACGTCGGCGCCGGCGGCCCGCAGCAGTTCGGGATGCTCGGCGTAGCCGAAGCTGAAGGCCTTTCCGGCGGCCACCGCCACCACCGGCCGGCCGTCTGCGGGCGGCCCGATGACGTCGCCGGGCACCCAGGGTGCGGCGGTGACCCGGGATCCACCGACCGCGACTACGGCGGCCAGGTCGACGTGGCGGGCGACGAGTGCGGTCATCGCGGCCACCGCGGCCTTGGCGTGCTCACCGTGCTCGACGGCGGTGACCAGGCCCAGATGCCGCGAGGGCACTGCCAATTCGTCATGACGCGGGATCGCGCCGAACACCGGCACCCCGGCCGCTTCGCAGGCTTGGCGCAGAATGTGTTCGTGGCGCGCGGTGCCCACCCGGTTGAGGATCACCCCGGCGATGCGAACGCCGGGATGAAATGTCGAAAACCCTTGGAGCACAGCGCCGATGCTCTGGCTCTGACCGCGCGCATCGACCACCAGCAGTACCGGGGTGCCGAGAATTTCGGCGACATGTGCGGTCGAGCCGCGCGCGGGGATGACGATGTGCTCGTCGATGCGGCCGTCGAAAAGGCCCATCACGCCCTCGATCACGGCGATGTCGGCATCGCGGGTCCCGTGCAAGTAGAGCGGCCCGATCAGCTCTTCGGGCACCAGCACCGGGTCGAGGTTGCGGCCCGGCCGTCCCGCAGCGAGCGCATGGTAGCCGGGGTCGATGAAATCCGGGCCGACTTTGAACGGCGCTACCCGATGTCCTGCCGCTCGCAGCGCACCGATCAAACCCGTTGCAACAGTGGTCTTCCCGCTTCCCGAGGCGGGAGCACCGACCACGACAGCGGGTATGGACACCACGCTTACCACTCGATACCGCGCTGGCCCTTGCGGCCGGCGTCCATCGGGTGTTTGACGCAGCCCATTTCGGTCACCAGGTCGGCGGCATCGATCAGGCGTTGCGGGGCATCGCGTCCGGTGATCACCACATGCTGGCCGCCTGGGCGCGCGAGCAGCGTCTCGACCACCTGATCCACGTCAACCCAGCCCCACTTCAGGGGGTAGGTGAATTCGTCAAGGACGTAGAAGTCGTGCCGCTGCTGGGCCAGCCGCCCGGCGATTTCAGCCCAGCCCTCGGCGGCAGCCGCAGCATGGTCGTCTGGAGAGTCGGACTTTCGGGGCTGGCGTATCCAAGACCAACCCTTACCCATCTTGTGCCATTCCACCGCGCCGCCGATGCCCTGCTCGGCATTCAGCCGGCCGAGCGCGGCGAACGCGGACTCCTCGCCCACCTTCCACTTCGCGCTCTTCACGAACTGGAACACCGCCACGCTCATCCCGGCGTTCCACGCCCGCAACGCCATTCCGAATGCCGCCGTCGACTTCCCCTTGCCAGGCCCGGTGTGCACGGCGAGCACAGGGGTGTTGCGGCGGGCGCGGGTGGTCAGGCCGTCATCGGGGACGGCGATCGGCTGACCCTGCGGCATGGACGGTCCCTTCTGCGTCAGGCGGCGCGGCGCACGGCCTGTGCCAGATAGTCTGCGCGCAATTGTTCGAGTTGCAGCAGCGGGGCTTCCAGATGCTCGGCGAGGTCGGCGGCCAAACCCAGCCGGACGTATGAGGTCTCGCAATCCACCACCACCGCGGCAGCGCCTTCGGCCACCAGCCGGCGGGCCGCGGAACGGCTGCGCCCCAACGGATCCGGGCCGCCGGTAGCCCGGCCGTCGGTCAGGACCACGATCAGCGGGCGACGGGTGCGATCGCGTACCCGCTCGCGCACCACGACGTCGCGCGCAGCCAGCAGACCCTGCGCCAACGGCGTCGTGCCGCCGGTGTCGAATCGCGTCAGCCGCCGCGAGGCGATATGCGCCGATGCCGTCGGCGGAAGCAGAACTCGGGCGCCGTCCTGCCGGAACGTGATGACGGCGACCTTGTCGCGGCGCTGATACGCGTCACGCAGCAGCGAAAGGGCCGCCCCGGACACCGCGGACATCCGGTCCCGCGCGGCCATCGACCCGGACGCATCGACGACGAAGATCACCAGGTTGCCTTCGCGGCCCACCCGCACTGCCCGGCGCACGTCCTCCGGTTGTGGCCGCAGTCTGCCGTTGCCGGCGGCGGTGAGCACCGTGGCGAACAGATGCAGTCCGTGGCCCTGCCCGGGGGCCTCGGTGGCGGTGACCACCGCCCCGGATCTGTTGCGTGCCCGCGAGCGCCGGCCGGGATTACCCTCCCCCACTCCCGGCACGGTCAGCGTCCGGGTGCGAAACGTCGCCGCGGGCGGCGCGGCCGGTCGCGGTGCCGACGACGAATTACCCTGCGGCGCAGACGGCCCCGATGAACCATCGGTGGCCTGTCCGCCGCCGGGCGGGTCGGGGTCGGGTTCCGGCTCGCCGTCGGTCGAAGCCAACGCTTCGTCGAGCTGAGCAGGATCGAGTCCAGGATCGTCGAACGGGTCACGCCGACGGCGGTGCGGCAGCGCCAGCTCGGCGGCCACCCGGATGTCCTGCTGTTCCACGACTCCGACGCCACGCCAGGCGGCATGTGCCACCGCCGTGCGCGCCACCACCAGATCGGCGCGCATCCCGTCGACGTCGAAAGCCGCGCACAGCGCGGCGATCCGGTTCAGCTCGGCATCCGGCAGCACCACATCGGCGACCCGCGAGCGGGCGGCGGCGATTCGGCGAGCCAGCTCGCTGTCCTGCCCGGCGTGCCGCGCGGCGAACCCGGCCGGGTCGGCCTCGTAGGCCAGCCGCTGGCGAATCACCTCGCTGCGCACCGCCACATCGCGGGAGGCATGCACGTCGACGGTCAGCCCGAAGCGGTCCAGCAGCTGCGGACGCAATTCGCCCTCTTCGGGATTCATCGTTCCGATCAGGACGAAGCGCGCCTCATGGGAGTGCGAGATCCCGTCACGCTCGATATGCACCCGCCCCATCGCCGCGGCGTCGAGCATGATGTCGACGAGGTGGTCGTGCAGCAGGTTGACCTCGTCGACGTAGAGCACCCCGCCGTGCGCGCGGGCCAGCAGACCCGGCGAGAACGCGTGCTCGCCGTCGCGCAGCACCTTCTGCAGGTCCAGTGAGCCGACCACGCGGTCCTCGGTTGCCCCGATGGGCAGCTCGACCAGCCGGGATTGCGAATCCACCTGGGACAGAACGGCGGCCAACGCCCGCACCGCCGTCGACTTCGCGGTGCCCTTCTCCCCACGGATCAGCACACCGCCGATCTCCGGGCGCACCGCGCACAGCACCAGCGCGAGCCTCAGCTGGTCGTGCCCGACGATCGCGCTGAACGGAAAAGCGGCCGCGCTCATGCCTTTTCGGCTCCAGTGGTCCGCCGCACCATCGGCACATGCGGAATGCCGTCTTCGACGAACTCGTCACCAGCGGCGACGAAGCCGTGCCGGGCGTACATGTCGGCGAGGTAGGTCTGGGCATCGATCCGGCACAGGTAATCGCCCACTTCGGCGATGGCGGCCTGCAGCAGCCGAGTGGTGTGGCCGTGGCCGCGGGCGGCACGCTGAGTGCACACCCGGCCGATGCGGAACGTCTTCTCCCCGCCGGCGTGCTCCTCCATCAGTCGCAGTGTCGCGATCACGGTGCCATCAGGCTGCTCCAGCCAGAAATGCCGAGTCTCGGCGAGCAGGTCCCGCCCATCGAGTTCGGGATACGGGCACGCCTGCTCGACGACGAACACCTCGACGCGCAACTTCAGCAGTTCGTAGAGGGTGGCCGCGTCGAGGTCCTTGGCCCAGGAGCGGCGAAGGGCGACCGTCACACCACCCCCGCGGGTTCCGGGCTTCCGGAACCCGACGCGACCGGGGCGCGGTCGGCCCCGGCAACCAGCGCCTCGCGGGCGGCATCGGCCCGGCTCTCCAGCCCGAGCACCTTGGTGCCGTGCGCCCATACCTCGGCGAACAATTCCGGATTCTCCGAGAGCTTGACACCCAGCGAGGGAACCATCTCCTTCAGCTTGGGCAGCCAGCCCTGGTAGCGGTCGGCGAAGCAGCGCTCCAGAACCTCGATCATCGCCGGGACGGCGGTGGAGGCACCCGGGGACGCACCGAGCAGCCCAGCGATCGATCCGTCGGCGGCGGACAGCACCGTGGTGCCGAACTCGAGAACACCGAGCTTCTTGGCATCGCGGCGGATCACCTGCACACGCTGGCCGGCGATGTCGATCTCCCAGTCGGAATCGACTGCGGTGGGCGCGAATTGGCGCAAATCGTTCACCCGGTCGGCTTCGCTGAGCACGAGCTGGCCGATCAGGTACTTCAGCAGACCCATCTCAGTCAGCCCGACGCCGATCATCGAGGCGAGGTTGTTGGGCTTCACCGACAATGGGAGATCGGAGATCTTGCCCTCCTTGAGGAACTTCGGTGACCACCCGGCGAACGGGCCGAACAGCAGCCACGAGCGTCCGTTGATGACGCGAGTGTCCAGGTGCGGCACCGACATGGGCGGGGCGCCCAGGGGCGGCAGTCCGTACACCTTGGCCTGATGTGCGGCCGCCAGTTCGGCGTTGCCGGTGCGCAGCCACTGGCCACTGACCGGGAAACCGCCGAAGCCCTTGGCCTCGGGGATGCCGGCCTTCTGCAGCAGCGGCAGGGCGCCACCGCCGGCGCCGACGAAGACGAACTTGGCCGACAGCTTGCGCTTCTGGCCGGTGCGACGGTTGCGGATCTTGACCGTCCAGCCGCCGTCGGACTCCTTGTGCAGGTCGAGCACGTCGTGGCCGAACAGCGTGGTCATGCCCCGCTGGGTGCCGTAACCGAGCAGCTGACGGGTCAGCGACCCGAAGTCGACGTCGGTACCGTCCTCGGTCCAGTTCAGTGCCACCGGCTCGGAGAAGTCGCGCCCCTTGGCCATCAGCGGCAGGCGGCGGGTGAACTCGTCGGGGTCGTCGATGAACTCCATCGTCGCGAACAGCGGATTGCGCACCAGGGTGTCGCGGCGGCGGCGCAGATAGTCGACGTGGTCGGCGCCCTGCACGAAACTGACGTGCGGGATGGGATTCAGGAAGCTGCGGACGTCGGGCAGGATGCCGTTCTCGTGCGCGTAGCTCCAGAACTGGCGGGTGACCTGGAACTGTTCGTTGACGTTGATGGCCTTGGCGATATCGATGGTGCCGTCGGCCTTTTCCGGGGTGTAGTTCAGCTCGCAGAGCGCCGAGTGGCCGGTGCCGGCGTTGTTCCACGGATCGGAACTCTCGGCGGCGGCCGCGTCGAGGCGCTCGACCAGCGTGATCGACCAGTCGGGTTGGACCAGCCGCAGCAACGCCCCCAGCGTCGCGCTCATGATTCCCGCGCCAACCAGCACCACGTCGGTCTTGGTCGTATCAGACACCGCTTTGTCGTCCTTTACTCGTGACAGCTGTATTGATAGTCAAGGTTATCCCGCCGGGTACCGACTTATTCTTCAGAGTCGCCAGCACCACACCCCGATGTAGCCAGCACCACACCCGGCTAGGGTATGGCGTGTGACGGCAGCTCGGGCCGAATGGGCCGACGATGTCCTTCCCGGCTACCAACAGGCCACCATGGCTCTGGGGCCGGACCCCGACGGTGAAGGCGATCTGTTCGCCACCCTGGTGCGGCGAGCGGACGGGGCCCCGGCCGCGAACACCGTGCTGGCGGTGCACGGATTCACCGACTACTTCTTCAACACCGAACTCGCCGACCACTTCGCGGCGGCCGGATTCCGGTTCTATGCGCTGGACCAACACAAGTGCGGCCGGTCCTGGCGGGAGGGCCAGACTCCGCACTTCACCACCGACCTCGCCCGCTACGACCGCGAACTGGAGCGGGCGGTCGCGGTGATCGCCACCGAGAACCCCGGCACGACGATTCTGGTGTACGGCCACTCCGCCGGCGGGCTGATCGTGTCGCTGTGGCTCAACCGGGTGCGACGGCGCAACGCGACGGCGGCGTTGTCCCTGGGCGGGCTGGTACTCAACAGTCCGTGGCTGGACCTGCACGGCCCGGCGATCCTGCGCACCCGGCTGACGTCGACGGCGATCGGTGCGATGTCGCGGGTCCGCAAGACCAGGGTGGTGCGCGGCACCACCAAGGGCGGCTACGGGCTGACCCTGCACCGGGACTATCACGGCGAGTTCGACTACAACCTGACGTGGAAGCCGCTGGGCGGTTTCCCGGTGACCTTCGGCTGGATCCATGCGATTCGCCGCGGGCACGCCACCTTGCATCGCGGCCTGGATGTCGGTGTGCCGAACCTGATCCTGCGTTCCGACCACAGCGTGACCGAGAGCGCGGATGCCGCGGGCATGCAGCGCGGGGACGCCGTCCTCGACGTCACCCAGATCGCGCGGTGGGCGGGCTGTATCGGAAACCGCACCACCGTCGTTCCGGTCCGCGACGCCAAACACGACGTGTTCCTGTCGCTGAGGGGTCCCCGGGCGGAGTCCTACCGCGAACTGGACGCCTGGCTGGACTTCTATCGTGCGCATCTGGAATCGGCCTCGTCGGCCGCAGGCCGTAGTTAAGGGGATTTTGTTGCAGCACTTCGACATTGCGATCATCGGAACGGGTTCGGGCAACTCGATTCTCGACGAGCGCTACGCCGACAAGAAGGTCGCGATCTGCGAGCAGGCCGTGTTCGGCGGCACCTGCCTGAACGTAGGATGCATCCCCACCAAGATGTTCGTCTACGCCGCCGAGGTGGCCCAGACCGTGCGCGAGGCCGCGCGGTTCGGCGTCGACGCCCACGTCGACGGTGTGCGCTGGACGGACATCGTCTCGCGGGTCTTCGGGCGGATCGACCCGCTGGCCATCGGCGGTGAGCACTACCGGCGCTCGTCGCCGAATGTGACGGTCTACGACAGCCATACCCGCTTCACCGGCCGCAGCGAGGCCGGCTACCGGCTGCGTACCGAAAAGGGTGAGGAATTCACCGCCGAGCAGGTGGTGATCGCGGCGGGCGCGCGGGCGATGGTCCCCGAGGCGATCGCCGGCTGCGGAGTCGAGGTCCACACCAGCGACACCATCATGCGCATTCCCGAGCTACCCGGGCATCTGGTGATCATCGGCGGTGGATTCGTCGCCGCCGAATTTGCTCACGTGTTTTCGTCGTTGGGCACCCGCGTGACCATCGTGATCCGTGGCGGCGGCATGCTGTCGCACTGCGACGACACGATCTGTGAGCGGTTCACCGACATCGCCGCCAAGAAGTGGGAGATCCGGGCTCACCGCAACATGATCGGGGCGCGCCACGACGGTTCACAGGTGGTCGTCGAACTCGACGACGGCTCCGAGGTGGCAGCTGACGCGGTGCTGGTGGCCACCGGCCGGATTCCCAACGGCGATCTGATGGACCTGGATTCGGCCGGGGTGGAGCTCGACGAGAACGGCCTTATCGTCGTCGACGAGTTCCAACGGACCACGGCGCGAGGCGTTTTCGCCCTCGGTGATGTGTCGTCGCAGTATCAGCTGAAGCACGTCGCCAACCACGAGGCCCGGGTGGTGCGGCACAACCTGCTGCAGGGCTGGGACGACACCGAGTTGTTGATGCCGTCGGATCATCGGTTCGTGCCGTCGGCGGTGTTCACCGATCCGCAGATCGCCTGCGTCGGCCTCACCGAAAATGAGGCTCGCGCAGCGGGTTACAAGATCAGGGTCAAGGTGCAGGACTTCGCCGACGTCGCTTACGGCTGGGCGATGGAGGACACCACCGGCATCGCCAAGATCGTCGTCGAGGCGGACACCGGAAAGATCCTTGGCGCGCACATCATGGGCCACCAGGCGTCGTCGCTGATTCAGCCGCTGATCCAGGCGATGAGCTTCGGGCTGGCCGGCCAGGACATGGCCCGCGGCCAGTACTGGATCCACCCGGCGCTGCCCGAGGTGATCGAGAATGCGCTGCTCGCGCTGTGCGGCGAGCCGCCATGGCCGCCGTCGCGCCGCCACTGAGGTCACCTTCTTCCGCGAGCTGGAAGAACTCAGCGCGCGGGAACCACAAAACCCCAGGGCAATTCGAGGCGGTGGGCGGCCAGCAGGTCGCTGTCGGAGAGCACTGCGGTGACGGTGTCGTCGGCCACCACCACGCCGGCGTCCAGGACGATCGCCCGGTCGCACAACTGCGCCGCATACGGCAGGTCGTGGGTGACGATCACCATGGTGGCCGGCAGGCTCGCCAGCGTCTGCGCCAGTTCGCGGCGCGCCACCGGATCGAGGTTCGCCGACGGTTCGTCGAGTACCAGGATCTCCGGCTCGCACGCCAACACTGTGGCCAGCGCCGCACGCCTGCGCTGACCGCCGGACAGGTGCGCGGGACTGCGATCGGCGTGCTCGGTCATCGACACCACGTCCAGTGCCGCGGCCACCCTGGCGGCCAGCTCATCGCCGGTCACCCCGAAGTTGGCCGGGCCGAACGCCACGTCCTGGGCCACCGTCGGCATGAACAGCTGGTCGTCGGGATCCTGGAACACCAGGCCGACCCGGCGCCTGATGTCACGAAGAGTTTTGCGGCTCAACGGGATTCCGCTGATCTCAACATCTCCCGACGTCGCGCTGAGCACGCCGTTCAAGTGCAGCATGAGCGTGGTCTTGCCCGCACCGTTGGGCCCGAGGATCGCCACCCGTTCACCGGGCGCGATGGACAGGTCGACACCGTCGAGCGCAACGCGGCCGTCGGGATAGCGGTACCGCAGGCCTTCGATGTGGATCGCGGGAGCAGTCATCGCAGCACCCACGCCGACGCCGCCACCGCGGCGGCCGCCACCGCCGGCGTCAGCGCATACACCCACTGTGTACCCGACGCGCGAGGTCCGGCGCCGACGGCCGCCAATTCGGGAACCTTGCCGTCGAATCCGCGGGACGTCATCGCCAGGTACACGCGCTCACCTCGCTCATAAGATCGAAGGAACAGCGCACCAACGCCTTTGGCAATCGCGCCGATCTGATGGATGGCGCGCGGCGAGTCTCCGCGGGAGATCCGGGCCATCCGCATCCGGCTAACCTCGGCCGACAGCAGGTCGATGTAGCGGATCATCAGTACGAGCATCGAGGTCACCAGGCCGGGCACGCCGAGCCGGCTCAGCGCCAGCGGCAACTCCCGCGCCGACGTGGTGGCCGCGACGGTCAGCGACGCGGCCACGCCCAGTGTGCCCTTGACGACGATCCCCCACGCTGCCCACAGCCCGGTCACCGAGAGCTGCATGCCTGCGACCTCGACGCGCGCACCGCCCTCGGCGAACGGCAGCAGCACGGCGAGCACGATGAACGGCGCCTCGATGAGCATCCTCGGCAGGATCCAGCGCAGCGGAATCCCGGCGACCCGCCAGACCACCAGCACGATCGCCGCGTAGGCGGCGAACGGCCAGATCATCTCGCGCGGGGTGGCCACCACCGCGAGGACGAACAACACCAGACCGGCGATCTTGACCTCGGCGGGCGCGCGGTGCACCACCGATTCGCCATCCCGGTAGAGCGGGTGGGAGTGCCCGGCGCCCATCTCAGCCCTTCGAGCGGCGAGTGCGCGCGATCAACCAGAACGCGCCGAAAGCGAGGGCCAGCACCACGACGGCGCCGATGATTCCGGCCGGCCCGCTGGTGTCGGCGTGGCCGAAGATCGTGTAGTCGGCCAGCGGCGACACCGCCATGGGATGTTCGGTCGCGTGTTGGGCGATGCAGTTGCCGGTCAGCTGCTCGCCGTGCTCGGCCTCCACCACCTGGCAGCCCTGCAGGGTCGCCGAGTCCAGCCCGTCCGGGCTCGAGCTGGCGAAGTAGGACACCACGCCGGCGATCAGCAGGATCGCGACGCCGAAGCCGACCCAGAACTGCCAGCGCCGGCCCACAGTCTGCGCGCTCATGCGGCCACCGCCGCGCGCTCACGACTGCGGCGCAGCAGATAGACGAGGTCGGGCCGGGACCGGGCCACGGCCATCACGGTCACCGCCGTGATCAGCCCCTCCCCGATACCGATGAGGACGTGGGTGCCGAGCATGTAGGCGGCCACCGTGCCCAGCGATGTCGGCGCGGCGCCCCCGATCGCGTATTCGACAACGAATCCCATTGAGGCACAGACTGTTCCGATGACCGCCGAAACGAAGCCGACGGCGCCCAATGCGGGCACCGAATCCGGTCGGCGCCGTCGCACCAGGGCGTAGAGGATGACGGCGGTCGAGTAGCCGGCGGCCACCCCGATCAGCGCCATGTTGGTGATGTTCATCCCGAGCGCGGTCACTCCGCCGTCGGCGAACAGCAGCGATTGCACGACCAGCACGATCGTGATGCACAGAACGCCGGTGTAGGGACCGACCAGGATCGCGGCGAGCGCGCCACCGAGCAGGTGACCGCTGACGCCGGGCAGGATCGGGAAGTTGATCATCTGCACCGCGAAGATGAACGCCGCGACCAAGCCGGCCAGCGGGACCGTCCGCTCGTCGAGTTCGGTCCGGGCCCGCCAGCCACAGAAGCCGACCACGGCGATCGCCAAGATCCCGAAGACCACCGAGGTGGGTGCGTTGACCAGGCCGTCGCTCATGTGCATGGCGGTGATCTGGACGCTCGACATGCCTCGAACCCTATGCCCGCACCCCGATATCTGTCTACATGTACAGATATTCGAATGAACCGACCAGCTCACTCGGTGTGCGCGGCACCGATCCAATGCAGCAGGTCGTGCACGGTGTGGTCCTCGAGGCGATAACTTGCCTGCCTGCCCACCCGCGTCGAGGTGACCCAGCCCTGTTGGCGCAGCACGCGTAGGGCTTGGGAGACAGCATTTTCCGATCGGCCGACCGCCGCCGCCAGGTCACCGACGCAGATACCCGGCGCGCGGTGTAGTCCGAGCAGGATCTCCAGGCGATGCGGGTCGGACAGCAGATCGAACCGTTGGGTCCAGCCGTGGATGTCGACATCGGCCAGTGCGGACGAAGCAAGCGCGACCTTGACCTCGTCTCCTGGCCCGTCCATGACTAGGAATCTAGCCCAGGACGGACATTGGGCCAGGGACGCTGGAACAATCCGGCCCGGTTAGGCGACTATTGCAACGTGGACTGTGCTGTCGCCCGGGAGGCGTTGTCAGCCCGGATCGACGGAGAACGTGAACCCGTTCCCGCGGCCCGGGTCGACGAGCATGTCGCCACCTGTGACCACTGCGGCGCCTGGTACGCGCAGGCCGTCGAGCAGACCCAGCTGCTGCGGCGGTTGTCTGGGCGATCCCAGGTGGCCGCCGTCACCGCGCCGAGTCCTGCGCCGTCGTCGCGGGCGCCCCGGCTCCCCGCCAACACCTGGGTGCGCGCGACGCTGGCCGTCGTCGGGCTGATGCAGCTCGGGCTGGCCGGTGCGCAGGCCTTCGGCGTCAATGTCGGGACGTCGGCGGCCACTCACCACGCGATGATGGGCGGCCACCTTCTCAACGAGTCGACGGCATGGTCGGCAGCACTGGGCGTGATCATGATCGTCACCGCCGCGCGGCCGACGGCGGCCGCCGGCTTGGCCGGGGTGCTGTCGGTGTTCACCGCGATCCTGACCGGCTACGTCATCACCGACGCGGTCGCCGGCGCAGTGACCCTCGACCGGATCCTGTCGCACCTGCCCGTCCTGGCCGGGACCGTCCTGGCGCTGATGGTGTGGCGCGCCACCCGCACGTCCGGGCCGGAGCCTCGACCC
Source organism: Mycolicibacterium vinylchloridicum (assembly GCF_013404075.1). GTDB lineage: Bacteria > Actinomycetota > Actinomycetes > Mycobacteriales > Mycobacteriaceae > Mycobacterium > Mycobacterium vinylchloridicum. The sequence goes on along the minus strand of NZ_JACBJQ010000015.1, from coordinate 113,931 downwards.
GATACCGCGCCCGTCACCGCCGATGTCATGTTGCCCGACAACGCCACTCGCGGTCGTCGGCGTGGACACCTCTACCCCACCGACGGCTCGGCGGCCTGACTGCCGGGAACTTTTCCCACCGTCTCACGACCAATTGTCTGTGCGTTTCCTGAATGTCCGCTGTGACGACTTGCTCGTCGCAGCGGGGGTTCCAGGGCCCGCGCGCAACTGACGGGAAGCAGAGTCAGTCGGCCCTCGAGGGCATCAATGTGCCCTCGATTACTACGTCCTGTAGTAGATCAGGCCTCCGAACACGGGAGAGACGAATGAAGGTCAGAAAACACAAGCGGGTGCCGCGACTGCTCGGCGCGTTCTTGGCTGCCGGGGCGCTCACACTCAGTGCCGCCCTGTCGGGGAACGCGACCGCACATCCCGGCCACGACCACGGTGGCTCGGATTCCGGCAACGGCGGCAGCACCAGCGGAGGAGCCAAGAGCGGGAGCGCCAAGACCAACGGCGGCGCCGGTGCTGGCAGCGCGACCGGCGGCGGAGGCAACGGGTCGAAAGCCGTGTGCACCGACACCGGCGTGCCCGCCGCAGTGGCCTGCGACGGCCAGGGCCGCTGAAACACAACCATCCAACGAAAGGCAAATCCCGATGATCACGCAACACGACAATCCCCGGCGCCGCACTCTCGCAAGTACCACGCTGGGCGCGGCCACTCTCGCCGCAGTCCTGATGGTGGCGACCCCCGGAACGGGTATCGCGCACGCCCATGGTTACAGCACACCGTCAGGCGACGCGGTCGGCCGCCCCGGCTTCGGAAGTGAAGAGACTCCGGGCAATCCGGCACCGGGCGTGCGCGCCGTCCAGGCACTCGGCGACCGAGTGTTCAACCAGAGCACGGCTTTCAACAAGGCCTTGGACGATTCACCGCTTGGGATCAACTACCACAACGCCTTTGGAACGGCGAACTACGAACATCCGACCCACGGGTCGAACGGCACGGTGACGGGCCTGTTCAACGGCGGCCTGATCAAAACGACCTATGACTCCCTGCAAGCCAGGGGCGTGGCACTACCCGACGAGGCCGACCTCTCCGCAACGGTGATCCGCCAACTCAGCGGTCACCAGACCGCACCCGATCCCCACCGGAGCGCGTCATCGCCATCCATACGGGCATGCACCGCAACGACGGCGAAGACAGCGCTGCGCGCACAGGGTTCCTGCTAGACCGATGCAACACGACCTGTGGCCCGATTCCTCGCGGATCGGGCCACAGCTCGTCTCGTCCTAAAGCATCACGCCGAACATGATCGCCATGCCGGCCGCCATCATCGACTGACACAGGATGCCGAGCGGCGCTCCGGCCTCGGTGGATGCGCCGCTCATCCGCACGGCAAGGTACCGGTAGAGCCAGTACACCGTGGCGACGGCAAAGAGCAGCGTGCACGCCCAGTTCAGCGTCGCGATGTAGGCGGGGTATCCGACGCCGTGGTCGCTGACCGCCGGGTCCGTCCCGGACATGTCCATGCCCGGCATGTTCATCCCCGCATGCCCGGCATGCCCCGACGCGCCGTCCGCGGCGGGCGCAACGTCGGCGGCGTACGAGGCTTGGCCCGGCAGCAGACGTCCGTTCATCACCGCATACATCCAGGCCATCGCCAGCATCATCAGCGCGTGGTAGGAGCCCGCGATCCGGTGGCCGGCGCCAAGCGGGCTCGCCGTCACACCGACGAACCATCCGGTCGCGAGCAGGAAGAACACCATCGGCGCGACGGTGGGCAGCGCGGCACCCCACGGCCAGGCCATCACCGCCATTGCCACCGCCATCACGACGTGCAGCAACTGCCCGATGACGGCCGCCGGTCGCCGCTTACCGGCAGCGAGGGCATACAGGCATTCGCCGGCCGCCAGAACGAACAGGATGGTGACGAACCAGCGCAACGCCAGATCCTGAATCACCGGATTGTGCCTCCTCATCGTTCGCGCCCGAGCAATGGTCGATCCATCGCACCAGAAAGTTCCCACCACAGCGACTTGACTACGACAATCAGTCGTAGACTCTCGCTGATGGAGTCGACCCAGGCAGGCGCCCGGCCGGCGGGTCGGTGGATCCTCGGCGGCTACCTCGTCGTGGCCGCGGCCCTGGTCGCCTATGCCGTGGCCTCCGGCGACCGCCGGTTCACCGCCGACGGCGACTCGTACCCGGGCGCGGCAACCAGCGTCGCCGAGGTGGTCGGCTACTTCACGGCCACCCTGGCCGCGGCGATCTGTCTGGGCGCCTTGGTCTTCATCGTCGTCACCGCCGATCCCGACGAGCGCGGGCTGCTCGATGCCGCGTCGTTCCGAGTGCACCTGCTGGCCGAACGCCTCGCCCCGCTCTGGCTGGCGAGCGCGCTCGCAATGGTGGTGATCCAGTCCGCCAATGCCGCCGGGGTTCCGGTCTCCCGGCTCATCGGAGGCGGGGGCATCGGAAGTGCGCTCGGGGCATCCGAAATGGCTCGCGGGTGGATCGCCGCCGCGATCATGGCTGCCATCGTCAGTGTCACATTGCGGCTCAGTGTGCGATGGGTGTCGCACGCGGTGCTGGTGATCCCGACGCTGATCGGGGTCATCGCACTGCCGGTGACCGGGAACGCCGGCCAGGGCCCCGACCACGACTACGGGACCAGTGCCGTCATCGTGTTTGCGCTCGCGCTGGCAGTTCTGGTGGGCCTGAAGGTCAGCGCGGCCATCGCCCCTCCGAATGCCGGACTGCGCCGCAGGGTTCGGCTGGTCGAGGTCGTCGCCGGTGCGGTGGCCCTGGGGTATGGCACGCTGCTGCTACTCCTGCTGGCCACCCCGGGCGGGCTGACCGGTTCGGACTACGGGCGCTTTGGGATGCTGGCCGGCGCGGCACTCGTGGTCAGCGTGCTCATGAAACGCGCGACGGTGGCCGCACTGGCCGCGATCCTGGCGGTGGCGGCGATCTCGGCCATGGCCGTACAGACCGCCCCACGACTTCTCGCCCACCAATTCACCGCGTGGGACGTGTTTCTCGGCTATCAGCTCCCCGATCCCCCGAATGCGCTGCGGCTGCTCACTGTCTGGCGCTTCGACGTACTGCTCGGGGTTGCGGCGGTGGTGATGGCGCTCGCCTACGTGATCGGGGTGTTGCGGCTGCGTAAGCGCGGCGACGGCTGGCCGCCGGGACGGCTGGTCGCCTGGCTGTTCGGTTGTGCGGCATTGCTGTTCACCACCGGGTCCGGTGTGCGCGCCTACGGGTCGGCGATGTTCAGTGTGCACATGGGTGAGCACATGACGCTGAACATGTTCATCCCGGTCTTCCTCGTGCTGGGTGCACCGATCACCCTGGCACTGCGGGCACTGCCCACCGCGGGCGCCGGGAACCCGCCGGGACCGCGGGAATGGCTGCTGTGGCTGGTGCATTCGCGGGTCTCGCGGTTCCTGTCCCATCCCGCAACGGCTTTCGTGCTCTTCGTCGGCTCGCTGTACGCGGTGTATTTCACCCCGTTGTTCGACACGCTGGTGCGGTACCACTGGGGCCATGAGTTCATGTCCCTGCACTTCATGATCACCGGCTACCTGTTCTTCTGGGGCATCATCGGCATCGACCCCGGACCGAAGCGGTTGCCGTTCATCGGCCGGCTCGGAATGTTGTTCGCCGTGATGCCGTTTCACGCATTCTTTGGCATCGCGACGATGACGATGACGTCAGTGCTCGGGGGCACCTTCTATCGCAGCCTGCACCTGCCGTGGCTGGCCAGCCTCAACGACGATCAGCATCTCGGCGGCGCGATCGCCTGGGGGTCGAGCGAACTGCCGATCATCGTGGTCGTGGTGGCGCTGGTGGTGCAGTGGTCACGCCAGGATCGCCGCGCTGCTGTGCGCAGCGACCGGCACTCCGACGCGAACTATGACGACGACCTCGACGCCTACAACGCCATGTTGGCTGAGCTGGCCAAGAACCGGCGCTGATACATCGAGCGCGCACTTCTGCACCGGCGTCGCTGAGTGCTCGATCGCGGCGGGGCAGTGTCGCATCTCGGCCGCACAGGCGACACATGGGAAACGCATAGGCATCGAACCTTGACGACTTTGTGCTCTTAGCGTGACGCAAGTGCCGGAACGTACCGAAGTGACATTCTGGCTGTCGCCGACGACGCCAAACGAACCCATAGTGGGGAACCTCATGACCGTTCACAAACTCGGCATCGGATTATGTGCCGTCACCTCGGGGATATTGGTCGCCGCCACCGCGTGGCCGGCGCCCGCCAACGCCGACACAACGGAACTCAATGGAGTCCTGAACGCCGTCGGCATCGGAAACGGTGGTCCAATCACTCAGTTGATCGAGCAAATAGGACAGCAGATCTGCCCCTTCTTCGCCAAGTCGGGCAGTGGCGTGGTCTCCAACGCCACGGAAGCGAGCGGCTATGGCGGGCTCGCTTCCCAAGTCACCGGATTCGTGGCAGAGCAAGCCATCCAGTCCCAATGCCCCTCAGTGATGACACAACTCGCCAACGGAAACTTCGCGCCGCTCATGCAAATGTTGAGCACCGCCAACCAGGCTTCGGGCACGCTGAATTCGCTCAGCGGCGCGGCGGTGCCTTCGGTGACGTCGCAGGCGGGCGTGCTCAGTCCCTGACGTCGCGTTTCCACTGGGAACCGACCTCACGAAAGAGGTTGCGGCTAGCCTGCTTTCGCACGCTTAGACGAGCCCACACCGCTGTGAGTGGCCGTCGAACTCGAGCTTGTCGAATTCGATGTCGCCGACTTGGAAGTCGCAGAAGACGTCGATGAGGTGCGCCGATTGGCATGACCAATGCCGCGGCTGGTGCTCGCCGCGGCCGCTGAATCGCTGGAGTCGCTGGAATCGGCCGATGACGATTGGGTACTGGACGTCGACGTCGAGCTGCTCGTCGTCGAGCTGGCCGTCGCATCGTCGGTCGTTTCCGAGGTGGTGTACTCGACGTCGGCACCGCCAACGCCATAGGGTCCGGGCCGCGTCGTCCTGAACGGACGTACCCCGAAGAGATCTTCCATGCCGTTGTCCAGCCCGACCGGGATTGCCTCGAGGAAATCTTTGGCGAGTTTGATCGGATTCTCGAAGTAGAAGATGTTCCACGACGTCGGCTCACCGGGACTGGTGCTGCGGTCATAGGCCGACTCGATGATGACGCGCAACGCTGGGTCGAGCATGTCCGCCAACGCATGACCCAGCGTTCCCAAGTTGTCCAGCGGCATCAACAGCGGAAGTATGTCGGTGGAGATCAGATAGTAATGAGTGTCGCCGTACTGGCCCTGATCGATGACACCCGAATCGGTCAGGCTGGTGTCGTCATAGACACCCGCCAGGTGCAGATAGGTGATGCCCATCATCGCGTTGAGAACGGCCAGCAGGTTGAGCGGATTCACGGGGAAATCCGACCAGCCGTCGTACTGAGCGGCGATGTCCACCGTGGCGTACTGGGTGTCAGTCGGGGTCGGCCCGCTGAACGTCGCCCCGCCGAACGTCAGAAACCACGGAATTGTGATCCCGGTAGGCCCACGGGACAAGAACCCGCCATTCGGACGGTTACCGTTGGCGACCAGCACGAATGATACTTGGGGACCCTCGCCATCGGCATATTCTGCTGCTAGCAAACGTTTTTCGAGGGTCGCGACCGTGGCACTCTGCGAGAAGCCGTAGACCACGAACGTGTCACCGACCGACGGCGCCACCGAACCCACCTCGGTGTTGTAGTTGCAGGACGTGCCCTTGATGCAGTTATCCAGGTTCTGCCGGCCCAGGGCCACCGATTGATCGAAGGTCAGCGTGCCGGTGTCGGGCGCGAACTCTGCAGGCGTGACGACGGCGACGGTGTTGTACGGCCCCTCCGGGATGCCGGTGCTCAAAGTCGAGGCGGGATCGACGTAATTGCCGACCGCCGCGGACAGGTAGTTCTCGACGAACTCGTCCGTATCTTCCGACGGCGACAGCGAGTGCCCCGTGCCACCCATCGCGAGAACCGTTGCGCCGGTGAGAAGCAGCTTGACGGCCGCCGTCGTCGACATCATCGCCAGGGACAGAACCATTGCCAGCGCGGCGACCGCGAGCGACGTGCTACGAACCGTTACACGCATATCGGGCCACAGCCTCCGAGAACTCAATCCTTGCCAACCATGACCAACGGGTTGCGTTCTCTATCGTCGTGCCACGACATGCAACCCGATAGCGCTGGCGATCGATTCATACGGTCTGCATAGCTTCTCACCCGCGCACCACCCAGCGATGGCGCGGACCGACGAGAGTCGCGTTGTGCGCGGCCTGCTCGGCATATCAGCCGACGACGGTGTAGTCACCCTCGTCGGCGAGTGCTGCCCGGACCTGCTCGACGCCGAGGTCGGCGGCGGTTTCGACCCGCACGGTCGACGCGCCCTCGGCATCGAGGTCGACCTCGACGGCGCTGACACCGGGCAGCTCCGTCAGGGCGCCACTCACCACCCGCACGCAGCTCTGGCAGTGCAGGCCGGTGACCATGAACGTCTGCTGTGACATCCGATGTACCTTTCGGTGATCAACGCGTGCGGGCGTCGAAGTTGCGCAGCCGCAAGCTGTTCGAGACGACGAAGAAGGATGAGAACGCCATCGCCGCACCGGCGATGAGCGGGTTGAGCAGGCCGGCCGCGGCGATCGGGATGGCGGCCACGTTGTAGCCGAACGCCCAGAACAAGTTGGTTCTGATCGTCCGCATCGTCGCCTTGGCCAGGTCGAGTGCCTGCGGGACGATGTCGAGATCGTCACGCACCAGGATGATGTCGGCGGCGCCGATCGCCACGTCGGTGCCGCGGCCGATCGCCAGGCCCAGATCGGCCGACGCCAGCGCGGGGCCGTCGTTGATGCCGTCGCCGACCATGGCGACCACCCGGCCGTGCTCGCGCAACTGCTCGATGACGTCGACCTTGCCATCGGGCAGCACCTCGGCGATGACCTCGTCGATGCCCACCTGCGCGGCCACCGCACCCGCGGCCGCGGCGTTGTCCCCGGTGAGCAACACGGTGCGCAAACCGCGCCGATGCAACGCCGCCACGGCATCGGCCGCTGAGTCCTTGACGGCGTCGGCCACCGCGATCGCGCCGCACACCTGATCATCGACGGTGACGAAAACAACTGTCTCGCCTCGGGATTCACCGATACGGCGGGCCGCGATCATCAGTTCGGGGACCTCGGCCTGCCCGGCGGCCCAGCCGGGCCGTCCGATCACGACCCGGCGACCGGACACCGTACCCGTCACGCCACGCCCGGCGTGGGCACGAAAGTCCTCGACCGGGCGGCGCTCCTCGGTGGCGGTCGCGATCGCGACAGCGACGGCATGTTCGGACGCCACCTCGACCGCTGCAGCCACTGCGAGGACTTCGGAACGTTGCCAGCCGTCGGCGACCGTCACTTCGGTGACCGCCAGGTGCCCCGTCGTCAACGTGCCGGTCTTGTCGAACACCACGGTGTCCACTGCACGGATCGCTTCCAGCGCCCGGTAGCCCTTCAGGAAGATGCCCAGCTGCGCGCCGCGCCCGGAGGCCACCATCATCGCCGTCGGCGTGGCCAGCCCCAGCGCACACGGGCAGGCGATCACCAGCACGGCCAGCGCCGCGGCGAACGCGTGGTCCGCGTCGGCCCCGGCCAGCAACCACCCGGTCGCGGTGAGCGCGGCGATCACGAAGACGGCGGGCACGAAGACCCCGGCGATGCGGTCGGCCAGCCGTTGCGCGTCGGCCTTCTGCGCCTGCGCCTCTTCGACGAGCCGCACCATTCCGGCGAACTGGGTGTCAGCACCCACGGCGGCGGCCTCGACGATGAGCCGGCCGTCGAGCACCACGGTTCCGCCGATCACCGGTCCCCCGGTTTGCGCGCGCGCCGGTTTGGCTTCGCCGGTCATCGCGCTCATGTCGATGGCCGCGTTGCCCTCGACGACCAGGCCGTCGGCGGCGATGGTTTCGCCGGGCCGCACGACGAAGCGCTGCTGCTCCTTCAGTTCGTCGGCCGGCAGCACCATCTCGGTGCCGTCGGCCAGTAGCACTGACACGTTCTTGGCGCTCAGGGCGGCCAGCGCGCGCAGCGCGCTGCCCGCGCGTGACTTGGCCTTCGCCTCGAAATACCGGCCGGCCAGGATGAACACCGTCACACCCGCGGCGACCTCGAGATAGATGGCGTCGCTGCCCATCAGGGCTTGCCAGATGCCGTCGACCTGGTGGTCGCGGTGGCCGAAGAAGATCGTGTACAGCGACCACAGGGTGGCCGCTGTGACACCGACCGAGATCAGCGTCTCCATCGAGGCGGTGCCGTGGCGCGCGTTGCGCAGGGCCACCCGGTGGAACGGCGACGCCGCCCACGTGACGATCGGTGCGGCCAACGCGGTCAGCACCCACTCCCAGCCGGTGAAGCGGGTGCTGGGGACGACGGCGAACATCACCGACAGATCGGCCAGCGGGACGAAGAGCACCGCGGCGACGGCCAGCCGGAGCAGCAGATTGCGGGCCAGCCGGTCATCGGGGTCGACGGCGTCGGTGGCCGAAGCCGACCGCGGGGCGGCGTCGTAGCCGGCCTTGCGGATCACCGCGCACAGGTCCTCGGCGGGCATCGAATCCGGGGCGTCGACGCTGGCCACGCGAGTGGCGTAGTTCACCGAGGCACGGACTCCGTCGAGCTTGTTGAGCTTGGTCTCGATCCGGGCCGCGCACGCCGCGCAGGACATCCCCGAGACGTCGAGTTCGATGCGGTGCGCGACGCCGGCGGCTGGACCGCCCACGACGGATGCCGTCGTCATCGCCCTCCTTGGCTTTGGTGGTGCCCGAGTGAAGAGTCGGCCCTGGCGGCCGTCGGGTTCCCGACCACCCAAAATACGCCTCGTCGCCAGCCCCCAGATGTACCGCCCGTGGTGATCCCCTAATCTCATTGACCGTGGGTGAACGCGACGACGACCAGGTGACCGTGCTCGCCCTGGCCGCTGGGCGGGGCGATTCGGCCGCGCTCGAGGCGTTCATCAAAGCCACTCAGCGCGACGTCTGGCGCACGGTCGCCTTTCTGGGTGACCCCGGCTATGCCGACGACCTGACCCAGGAGACGTTCCTACGTGCCCTGGGCGCACTGCCCCGGTTCTCCGGCCGGTCCTCGGCGCGCACCTGGCTGATGTCGATCGCCCGCCGGGTTGTCGTCGACCAGATCCGGCGCAACCAGGCCCGGCCGCGCACCGCGTCGGCGATCGATCTGGATCAGCTGCTCGACACCCGGCCCAGCGCGGCCCGCTTCGAAGACATCATCGAGATCAGGATGCTGCTCGACGGCCTGGACTCCGACCGCCGCGATGCTCTGATGCTCACCCAGGTGCTGGGGCTGTCCTATGCCGAGGCCGCCGAGGTGTGCGGGTGCCCGGTCGGCACGATTCGCTCGCGGGTGGCACGAGCCCGCGACGATCTGATTACCGCCGCCCACCGCGACGACCAGGTGGGTTGATCAGCTCTCGGGCTTCTTTTCCCGCCACGCCCGCTCGAACGGAAGCCGCCACGCATTCGGGGCGATGAGCTGATGGATCGCATTGGGACCCCACGTGCCGACCGGGTAGCTCTTGACCGGCGGCGGGTCCTCCAGAAGGTGCGCCGAGCGATCCCAGAGTGACTCGATGCCCTCGGCTGTGGTGAACAGGGTGTGGTCGCCTCGCATCGCGTCGAGGATCAACCGTTCGTAAGCCTCCAGCACGTCGCCGACCGAGTCGGTCTCCTGGGTGGAGAACTGCATGGAGAGCTTGTCGAGCTTCATGCCGGGCCCGGGACGCTTGCCGTAGAACGACAGCGACACCTTGGAACTGTCGGCCAGGTCGAAGGTGAGGTGATCGGGTCCCTGCGAGCCGACCCCGGAACCGGCGGGGAACATGGTGCGTGGCGCCTCCTTGAACGCGATCGAAATGATCCGCTGACCCTCGGCCATCTTCTTACCGGTCCGCAGGTAGATCGGTACCCCGGCCCAGCGCCAGTTGTCAATGCCGACCTTGAGGGCGATGAACGTCTCGGTGTCGGAATCCCTTGCGACGCCGTCCTCTTGGCGATAGCCCGCGTACTGGCCGCGGACCACGTCGTCGCATTGGATCGGCAGCATGGACCGAAAGACCTTGTTCTTCTCCTCGCTGATCGCGCGCGGCTCCAGCGCGGTCGGCGGCTCCATCACCACGAACGCCATCACCTGCAGCAGGTGGGTGACGACCATGTCCTTGTATGCGCCCGTGCTCTCATAGAAATTCGCGCGCTGGTCAAGCCCGAGGGTCTCCGGGATGTCGATCTGAATGTGATCGATGAAGTTACGATTCCAGATCGGCTCGAACAACCCGTTGGCGAACCGGAACGCCAGAATGTTCTGGGCGGCCTCCTTGCCGAGGAAATGGTCGATGCGAAAGATCTGTCGCTCGCGGAACGTCTCGTGCACGAAGTCGTTGAGCTCGATCGCGCTGGCGAGGTCGGTACCGAAGGGTTTCTCCATCACCACCCGTGACCGCTCGACGAGCTCGGCCTCTTTGAGCATGGTGATGACCGCCTTGGCGGCCTTGGGCGGCACCGAAAGGTAGTGCAGTCTGTGCACATCCGGGCCGAGTTCCGCTTCGGCGTCGGCCACTGCGGCGGCCAGCGCGGCCGGGCCGGCACCCTGCGGGACGTAGGTGACCCGGCTGGCGAAGTGGGCCCACTGCTCGTCGGTCAGTTTGTGGGTGCCGAATTCTTCGACGGCATTCCTGGTGATGGTGCGGAACTCGTCGTCGGTGAGCTCCTCGAGCGAGGTGCCGACCACCCGGATCTCGGGGGCGAGCGCCGACTGCACCAGATAGGCCATCCCGGGCAGCAACTTGCGCTTGGCGAGATCGCCTGTCGCCCCGAAGAGCAGGATGACGTGAGGTTCGAGGCTCTCGGCGTCACCACGGTGTGGACGAGCGCCTACTGCGGGGTGAGCGATGGTCTGCAACTTCTCGGTGGCCACACCGGGCATGATCGCACCCCGCGATGACCAGTGCTACTTCTCGTGCGTCCAGACCCCGGCTGCTCCGCGCGGCATGGGCCCTGCGCCGCTCACACACCGATCAGGGGCCAGGCCTCGGCTAAGCGGGCTTGGCCGCCGTGACGAGCAGGTACTCCGCGTCGTAGCTGGTGCGCTCCGGCTCGGTGGACTGGTTCCACGTTTCCAGGAAGGCCAGGAAATCCCGGTCCAGTGCCGCCACCTGATCTGGGTGACCCTGGTTGAACGCGTACACAGCGATGGTCGGGCCGTAGTTGCGCTTCCAATATTCCCGGAACTCGACGGGGCTCGGACTCTGTTCGATGCGGATCGTCTGCCGCCGGAACGTGAGGTCGACGACGTTGTCGCCGAACAACTCTCGCACATGATCCTCGTCACCCCACAGTGGCGCTGGCTGGGCTCCCGGGGGCAGCGGCGCCGCGTACGGCTTCATCGTCGCGAACAGCTGGCCGATGAACCCCTGCGGCGTCCAGTTGATCATCGCGATCGTTCCACCCGGCCGGCACACACGCACCAGTTCGCCGGCGGCCGCAAGGTGGTGCGGTGCGAACATCGCGCCAAGGCAGGACATCACCACATCGAAACCATTGTCGGCAAAGGGAAGTTCTTCCGCATCGGCCTCCACCCACTCCAGCTCGACACCGCGCTCGGCGGCGATTCGCCGCCCGGCATCGAAGAGTTCCGGGGTGAGGTCGCTCGCCGTGACGGTCGCACCCGCCGCCGCGGCGGGGATCGCGGCATTGCCGGAACCCGCGGCCACATCGAGCACCAGCTGGCCGGGCCGGATGCCGGCGGCCGCAACGAGCTCGGGCCCCAGGGCCGGGATCAGCTCGGCGGCGACGGCCGGGTAGTCACCGGACGCCCACAGCGCCCGATGTTTGGCCTTCAGCGCCCGATCGGTCGAATTATCTTGTTGTTGTGCAATATTCATTGTCCCAATCTCCTGATCTACCGATTCGGGCCGTTTGGCCCATTGCTGCCGTTGCGTGCGCTGCCGGTTCCCCCGGTGCCGCCGTTGCCGCCAGGCGTGCCTGCTCCGCCGGGACCTCCGTTGCCGCCGAAGCCGTTTCCAAGCGCAGTATTTCCGTTCCCGCCGTCACCGCCGGTACCCCCTTTGACACCAAGGCCACCATTGCCGCCGACCCCACCATTACCTCCGGTAGCCATGCCGAGATCGGTCTTACCGTTTCCGCCGTCGCCCCCAGGCCCGGCGGCCAGCCCACCGGAACCGCCGTTGCCGCCGTGGCCTCCGCTGGCATTCCCGTCGAAAGTGCTTGCTCCGGAACCATTTCCACCTGCGCCGCCGGCACCCCCGGGGCCGGCCGACCCCCCGTTGCCGCCGTGGCCTGCTTGTGCCGCACCCGAGGCGGTGATCGCCCGCGCACCGTTGCCGCCGTCGCCACCCCGGCCGAAGACCCCGGTGTTACCACCGTTGCCGCCGGAGCCGCCGTCGACGCTGTTATGGAGGCTTCCGGCCTCACCGCCGCCGCCACCGTCGCCACCGGAACCCGTGAGACTGCCACCGCTTCCGCCGTTTCCGCCGCCGCCGCCGGTCGCATCACCATCGGTGGTGCCGGCCAGTCCCCCTTCTCCGCCGCGACCACCGTCACCCGCCACCGACGCGCTGCCGCCCGCACCCCCGTCGCCGCCCCGGACCGCTCCCGTGAAGCTGCTCGCAGCCCCACCTGCACCGCCGGCACCTCCATCTCCAGCGACCAGACCGCCGGTGCCGCCCGCGCCCCCTACACCGCCTGTCGCACCGCCAGTGCCGACATTCTGACCTTTGCCGCCCACTCCGCCGACGCCACCATCTCCGAAGAGGCCGGCGTGGCCGCCATTGCCGCCGGCGCCGGCCACTGTGCTCAGCGGGGAGTTCACGGCCATGTCGCCCCCGGTACCGCCGGCGCCGCCGTTGCCGAATACCCCGGCGTTGCCGCCATTTCCGCCGGTCTTTCCGGGGAGTGCATCGCCACCTCGGCCGCCGTTGCCGAACAGCATGCCGCCGTTGCCGCCGTCCTGACCGGGCGCACCGTCGGCCCCGTTGCCGATCAGCAGCCCGCCGTCCTGGCCGGGCTCGACACCGTTACCGATCAGCCACCCACCCGGGCCGATGATCGGGCGTACGCCGGATGTCAGACCCACCACTCGCGCGGCCGGGACCGAGATCTCCCGGTCTCCCGCGGGCGGATCGGTGTGCGAGACGGTCGGGTAGATGATGAGCGGCTCCGAGTCGGATGCCAGCCGGACGGCGACCTCCACTCGGGGCGGTGCGCTTGTCGGTGTGTTATCCGCGGTGAACGGCGCTACGAACCCCGCGACCCCCACCCCGAGGGCTACCGCGAGTGCTCCGACACGCCCGATGTATTCGGTCATGGGCAGACCATGCGCCCCGCCGATTCAGCAAAGCTGAAGCGATCGTGAAATCCGCAGCTCAGGAGCTAAATCGGCGGAGGCTCGCGCGGGCCCGCGCGACCGCGTCGGCGCCGCCGAGTGCCTCGGATCGCGGCGCCCTCAGACCGGTGCCGAGCCTGACGATCTGGGTCTCACTCAGCGGTGACGGCTTACCCGCTTCCACCAGCGCGCGGTGCAACACGGCAGCGTCCTCATCGGCACCGAGCCGCACCAGCAGGCGGGTCACGTAACGCAGGTTCAGCCACTGCTGGCTCCAATCCCCCACCCGGTCCCAGTGATCGAGCACGGTGATGAAATCGCCTGCCGCCGTGTTCGGATCGCCATGGACCGCGCGGGTGGACGCCGCCTCCATCAACGCGATGCCGTGCCACCAGAAATTGTGTGCCGACGCCGCCAGCTCTGCCGCCTCGTCGAACAGGGCCAACGCTCGGCCCGGTTGAGACTTCTTGAGCACCAACCCCATTGCGTAGTCCGCCATCGACTGGGCGGTCGGGTTGGCGGTCGCCTCGGCTACCGCGAGCGCCTCTTCGGCCGCCTGTAGACCGGCGTCCGGATTGCGCAACGCGGCGTGGCAGATCGCCACATAGAACAACGCCCACACCAGCCGGATCGGGTCATCCTCGCGCCGGGCGCGAGTCACCTCGGCGTCATAGTGGCGCAACGCTTCTGCCGGTTTCCCTTCATAGAGGGCGACGTCGGCGAGTACGTCCCCAGGGTAGGCGATCCGGCCGGTACCGCGAGCGGGGATCCGGCCTTCTGCCCGCGCCGCCAACGCCCGGGCCATGACGTGATCGGCCTGGTTCCAAGCCGCGCGCGCGGCGTACCCGGCTACCGCGGCGAACAGCGAGTGGTCTGCCGGTGCCTGATCCAGGAGGCGTCGAGCCCACCCACCGGGCTCGAAGCCGATTCGCAGGTGGACCGGCTCGGGCAGCGATGCCACCAACCGCATCGCCCGGTCCACGTCGCCGTCGGTCATCGCGATCTCGAATGCGGTCCGCAGATTGTCATAGTCGGGCAATATCCGCTCAGCCCAGGCTCTTTCATCGGCAGTGTGCATGCCCGCGGCCACTCGCTCGGCGAGCCCGGTGAAGTAGACCGAGTGCCGCGTCGCACACGAGTCGCCGATCCCGCCTTCCCGCAATTTCTCTCGGCCGAACGCCCGCAGCATCTCCAGCACCGCGAAGCGGGACGACTCGCGGCCCGAGCGGGCCACCACCATCGACTTGTCGACCAGCCCGGTGAGCAGTTCGAGGGTGTCGTCCTCGGTGGCGCCGTCGGGCGCGCACACCCCGTGCGCCGCGGCGAGGTCGAAGCCGCCAACGAATACCGACAGCCGGGTGAAAAGCGCCTGCTCGTCCTCGGCGAGCAGGCGGTACGACCAATCGATCGTCGCGGTCAGGCTCTGGTGCCGGGGATGAGCGCCACGCACCCCGCCGCTGAGCAGGCGCAGCCGATCCAGCCGCCGGGCCACATCGAGGCTGGACATCGCGCGCATCCGCGCGGCAGCCAATTCGATCGCCAATGGCAGGCCGTCGAGTCGCCGGCAGATCTCGGCGACGGCGCCGATCGGCTCACTGTCAGGGTCGAAATCCGGGCGCCCCGCCCTGGCCCGGTCGACGAACAGCTCGGTGGCTTCATCCACTCCCAGCGGCGGGACCGACACGATCCGTTCCCCCTCGACACCGAGCGCCTCGCGGCTGGTGACCAGCAGCGAGACCTGCGGGCAGTGCCGCACGATCCGGTCGATCAGCCGGGCCGCATCGTCGAGGACGTGTTCGCAGTTGTCGACCAGCAGGAGCACGTCCCGGGCCCGCAGGTATTCGATCAACGTCTCGTCGATGGTCAGGCCCTGGCGCTGCTGCAGCGTCAGGGCCGCCGCCATTGCATGGCCGACGGCCTGGCCGTCGTCGACCGGGGCGAGCTCGCACAGCCACACCCCGTCGGCGAACCGCTGCTGGTCGCGGCCGGCGGCCTCCAGCGCCAGCCGTGTCTTGCCGACGCCGCCCACCCCGGTCAGCGTGACCAAAGGCCCTTCCCGCAGCGCCTTGCCCGCGGCCGCCAGCTCCTGTTCGCGGCCGACGAAACTCGTCGCCCGTCGGGGCAGTCCGGCATGCGGGCGAGTGCGCATCTGCTGCGCGCTCACCTCAACCGGTTGGCCCTCCTCACCGTCGAGGATCTTCTGGTGGACCTCGCGAAGCGACGGACCCGGGTCGACACCGAGTTCGTCGACAAGCCGTTCCCGCATGCGCCGGTAGGTGTCCAGCGATTCGGCTTGCCGGCCACTGCGATATTGGGCGAGCATCAACTGTCCGGCAAGGCGCTCGTCGAGCGGATGAGCCGCCTGGGCGGCGACCAGTTCACCAAGCAGTTCGTGGTGCCGGCCGGCGCGCAGCGCCGCGTCGTAGCGGTCCAAGGTGACCGAAAGCCGTTCCACGTCAAGGGAACCCCGGACCTCGAGGACCCACGGGGTGTCCAGTGCGGCGAACGGCTCACCGCGCCACAGCGCCAGCGCCTCGCCGAACAGCGCTGTGGCCTCGGTTGGATCGTCTGCGCAGCGGGCGCGCACGGCCAGGTGACGGAACAGATGCACGTCGATCGACAGCGGGTCGGTGCTGAGCTGGTAGCCACCGGGGCCGCGCCCGATGGTGACGCCGTCGGCCTCGGCGAGCAGGCTGCGTAACCGGGACACGTAGCCCGCCAGTGCGTTACGCGCCCGGTGCGGCGGCGCATCGGCCCACACCCGGTCCACGAGTTGGTCCACCGGCACCGACCGGTTCACGTCCATCAGCAGGGCGGCCAACACGCACCGCTGGCGAGCATGCCCGGGATCGAGCGGCTGCTCATCCAGGCGAATATCGATGTCACCTAGCAGGCGGAACCGCACGCCCATCGTTCACTGTCCACTCGCGCTCGGCGGCACCGGTTCACAGCTCACTCCCAGGAATCTAGTCCAAAAAGCCGTGCAGCAGGGCGGCCGAGCCTGCAACGTGAGCCTGCATCGCGGTGCCGGCCGCGTCGGGGTCACCGGCCAGGATGGCGATGACGATCGCCTCATGTTGTTCGTCGGAGTGCGCGATGTTGCGGCGCAGTAACGGAATCTGATCCAGCAGGGCGTTGAGCCGCATCCGGTTTTCGGCCACCAGCGGCACCAGCGACGCCGACCCTGCCGCCTCGGCGATCGCCAGGTGCAGCCGGGAGTCCAGCCGCCGGTAGTCGTCGGCACACGCGCAGCGCACGTCGGTCAGCCGCGACCACAGCACTTCGCGTTCGGCGGCCGTCAGCGTCCGGGTGGCGGCCATCCGGGCCGCGCCCACTTCGAGGATTTCGCGCAGCCGCAGTGCGTCGTCGATGTCGGCGCGGCTGAACCGCACCACGCCTTCGGTCGGTGCGGGCAGTTCCTCGGCCAGGAACGTGCCGCCGTAGCGGCCGCGGCGCGACACCAGGTAACCGGCGTCGGCCAGTGACTTGATCGCCTCACGCACGGTGTCGCGGCTGACCCCGAGCCGGGCGGCGAGTTCTCGTTCGGGCGGCAGCGAATCGCCCGGTGTCAGAACCCCGAGCTTGATCGTCTGCAGCAGCCGGGCAACCGTGTCCTCGAAGGCGTTACCGAGGCGCACCGGACGCAGCAACGCCTCGTGAGCCTGCTGCGGTTCCGGAGCTGACATGAGTACTCGCCTCCTACAGCGGAGTCACGTAGTGGCCGGTGATGCCGCCGTCGACCAGAAAGCTCGACCCGGTGATGAACGAGGAATCGTCACTGGCCAGGAACGCCACCGCCGCCGCCAGCTCCTCGGGTTCGGCGAACCGGCCCATCGGCACGTGCACCAGCCGGCGCGCAGCCCGCTCGGGATCCTTGGCGAACAGCTCGCGTAGCAGTGGGGTGTTGACCGGTCCGGGACACAGCGCGTTGACCCGAATACCCTGGCGGGCGTACTGGATTCCGAGTTCGCGCGACATCGCCAGCACACCGCCTTTGGAGGCGGTGTAGGAGATCTGGCTGGTCGCCGAACCGTTGACCGCGACGAACGACGCGGTGTTGATGATCGAGCCCTTCTGCGCGGGCACCATGTGCCGCAGCGCCGCCTTGCAGCAGAAGAACACCGACTTGAGGTTGACGTCCTGCACCCGGTCCCAGGCGTCGATGCCGGTGCTCTCGATGAGGTCGTCATCGGGTGGGCTGATACCGGCGTTGTTGAACGCGATGTCGACCCCGCCATGCACCTCGAAAGCGGTGTCGAACAAGCGATTCACCGCGACCTGATCCGATACGTCGACCTGGACGAACGTCACGTTGAGATCGTCGGCGACGGTCTTGCCGGTTGCCTCGTCGAGATCCCCGATGACGACGACCGCGCCTTCGTCCCGCATCCGCTTGACGGCCGCCAGGCCGATGCCGCTCGCACCACCGGTGACGACCGCGACCTTGTCCTTGAGTCGCTGCGACAAATCCATCTAGCTCTCCTCTACTGCGAAAAAGACGTTCTTGGTTTCGGTGAAGTGCAGTGGTGCGTCCGGCCCGAGCTCGCGGCCCAGTCCGGATTGCTTGAATCCGCCGAACGGGGTGTTGTACCGCACCGACGAATGCGAGTTCACACTCAGGTTGCCGGCCTCGACTGCCCGCGACACCCGGAGCGCCCGCGACAGGTTGTCGGTCCAGATCGACCCGGACAGGCCGTATTCGGTGTCGTTGGCCAGTGCGATGGCATCGGCCTCGTCCTCGAACGGCAGCACGGTGACGACCGGGCCGAAGATCTCCTCGATAACGGTCCGATCGGTGCGCTCCGGGGTGAGCACCGTTGGCGGGAACCAGAATCCAGGACCGCCGGGCGCCGAGCCGCGGAAGGCGACGTTGGTGTCGTCGGGTACGTAGGCGGCCACCGAGTCCAGGTGCTTGCGCGACACCAGCGGACCCATCTCGGTGTCCCGGGCGGCGGGGTCGCCGACGACCAGGCCCTTGACGGCCGGCTCGAGGAGTTCCATGAACCTGTCGAACACGCTGCGCTGCACCAGGATCCGGCTGCGCGCGCAGCAGTCCTGCCCCGCGTTGTCGAACACTCCGTAAGGCGCGGTGGCGGCGGCCTTCTCGAGGTCGCAGTCGGCGAACACGATATTGGCACTCTTGCCGCCCAGCTCCAGGGTCACCCGCTTGACCTGGTTGGCGGCCCCGGCCATCACCTTCGTGCCCACCTCGGTCGAGCCGGTGAACACGATCTTGCGCACATCCGGGTGGCTGATGAACCGCTCGCCGACCACCGAACCCCGACCGGGCAATACTTGAAAAAGATCCTGCGGCAGGCCGGCTTCCAGCGCGAGTTCCCCGAGGCGCATCGAAGTCAGCGGGGTCCACTCGGCCGGTTTGAGCACCACGGCGTTGCCGGCCGCCAGCGCGGGAGCGAATCCCCACGCCGCGATCGGCATGGGGAAGTTCCACGGCGTGATCACGCCGATCACACCCATCGGCTCGTTGAACGTGACGTCCAGGCCGCCGGCCACCGGAATCTGCTTGCCCGACAGCCGCTCCGGGGTGGCCGAATAGAACTGCAGCACGTCGCGTACGTGCCCGGCTTCCCACTCGGCGGCGCCGATCGGGTGCCCGGAGTTGGCGACCTCGAGCGCGGCCAGTTCCTCGACGTGGGCGTCGACCGCGGCGGCGAACGCCCGCAGCGCAGCCGCACGCTCGGCGGGAGCCGCGGCGGCCCAGCCCTTTTGTGCGACCTTGGCCCGTGCCACGGCATCGTCGACCCCGGCGGAGTCGGTCAACTCGACCGTGCGCAACGTCTGTTCGGTCGCCGGATTGACCAGTTCGGTGGTACTCAATTCACTCTCTCTGTCGTATAGGCGCGCGCCGCCTCGACCAGGCCGGCGAACAACCGAAGGTCCTCCAGTGTCTCCTCTGGATGCCACTGCACCGCGAGAACGAAGTCATGGCCAGGTAACTCGACAGCTCCGATCACACCATCTTCGTCCAACCCGGTGATCACCAGCCCGTCACCCAGCCGATCAATCGCCTGGTGGTGGTAGCACTGCGCGTTCGCGCTCTCCCCCAGCAGCCCGGCCAGCTTGCTGCCTTCCACCGTCTTGATCGACGAGGTGGCGAACACCGCGTTGCCCTTTTGATGGTGGGTGTGGCCGACGACATCGGGCAGGTGCTGATGTAGCGTGCCGCCCAACGCCACGTTGAGTACCTGTGCGCCACGGCAGATCCCGAGCACCGGCAGGTGCCGACGTAGCGCAGCGGCGACCAGTGCGAACTCCCAGGTGTCGCGAGCTGTGTCCGGCTCATCGGTGGTGGGATGCGGCTCGTGCGCGTAGGCGGCCGGGTTGACATCGCGGCCGCCGGTGAGGATCAGGCCGTCCACGCGGGCGAGGATCCGGTCGGCGATATCGTCGTCGACCGGTTGCGGCGGCAGCAACGTGGCGATACCGCCGGACCGGTTCACGCCGTGGATGTAACGGTCCGAGAGGAATGCCGCGTGCACATCCCAGATGCCGCTCTTGGCTTGCTGGAGGTAGGTGGTGAGCCCGATGACGGGTCTCGGTCTAGAGCCGTTCAAAGCCGCGTACCCTTTCCCAGTCGGTGACCGCCGAATTGAATGCGGCCAGCTCAACCCGGGCATTGTTGAGGTAGTGCTCCACGACCTCGTCGCCGAACACCTCGCGGGCGATCGCCGACTCCGCGAACAAGGCGGCCGCCTCTGCCAGCGTGGTGGGTAGCCGCTCGGCGCCGCCGGTGTATGCGTTGCCGGCGCAGGCCTCGGGCAGTTCCAGCCCGTTGTCGATCCCGTGCAGCCCGCCGGCGATCAGCGCGGCCACCGCCAGATACTGATTGACGTCCCCACCGGGGGCGCGGCACTCCATCCGCATGGAATGACCGTGGCCGACCACCCGCAGCGCGCAGGTCCGATTGTCGAGCCCCCAGGCGATCGCCGTCGGCGCGAAACTGCCCTCGACAAATCGCTTGTAGGAGTTGATGTTCGGCGCGTAGAAGAGGGTCAGTTCGCGTAGCGTGGCCAGCTGTCCCGCGATGAAGCTGCGGAACATCGGCGACATGCCCAGCGGATCGTCGGGGTCGGCGAACACAGCCGAGCCGTCCTCACCGCGCAGCGAAATGTGGATGTGACAGCTGTTACCTTCGCGCTCATCGTATTTCGCCATGAATGTCAGGCTCTTGCCGTGCTGGTCGGCGATCTCCTTGGCGCCATTCTTGTAGATCGTGTGGTTGTCACAGGTCACCAGCGCGGTGTCATAGCGGAAGGCGATCTCCTGCTGGCCGAGGTTGCACTCCCCTTTCACGCCTTCGCAGTACATTCCGGCGCCGTCCATGCCGAGTCGAATATCGCGCAACAGCGGCTCCATCCGGGTGGAGGCGTGAATGGCGTAGTCGACGTTGTAGTCGGTGGCCGGCGACAGTCCCCGGTAGCCCGCCGCCCAGGCATCGCGGAACGTGTCGTCGAAGACCATGAATTCCAGTTCGGTGCCGATGAAGGCTTGCAGCCCACGCTCGGCCAACCGGTCCAGCTGAGTGCGCAGGATGCTGCGCGGCGCCGGCAGCACCGGACCACCCCCGACGAACGAGAGGTCGGCCATCACCAGCGCGGTGCCGGGCAACCACGGCAGCACCCGCAGAGTGGTGAAATCGGGCGTCATCACCATGTCGCCGTAGCCGGACTCCCAGCTCGACATCGCGTACCCGTCGACGGTGTTCATATCGACGTCGACGGCCAGCAGGTAATTGCAGCACTCCGCGCCGTGCGCGGCGACCTCCTCGACGAACAGCCGGGCCGCGACCCGCTTGCCGGTCAGCCGGCCCTGCATGTCGGCGAAGGCGACGATCACCGTGTCGATCTCACCGGCGGCCACCATGGCATCCAGCTCAGCCTGCACCAACAGACCGGGACGCAGCCTCTGACTCATCCGATGTTCTCCCTCCAGCTGGTGACGGGGCGTGCCGTGAAGTCAACCATTGCAGCCCGGTTTCGCCGGGCTAACAGCCACAGGATTAACACAGCTGTCACTCCAAAGGTAGGACACCAGACCTTTGGCATTCTATTCTCCCTACAGGCATGGGAGACGTCCTCGCAGGGGCACCTGCGCTGCAACCCGTTAGGAGCCACCGCAATGGCCGATGAGCAGCTCAAATCCGGGGGTGTTACCTACACCCAGGCCGGCGAGGGATATTTCGAGAAGCGGACGCTACTGCGCACGGCCGGCTTCTGGGGGCTCTGGGGCATCGGCGTGGCCGCGGTCATCTCCGGCGACTTCTCCGGCTGGAACTTCGGGATCGGAGAGGCCGGCTGGGGCGGGCTCGGCATCGCCTCGATCGTCATCATCGTCATGTACTTCGGCATGCTGTTCTCCATCGGCGAGATGTCGGCAGCGATGCCGCACACCGGCGGTGCCTATTCGTTTGCCCGCGCGGCTATGGGCCCGTGGGGCGGGTTCATCACCGGTTTCGCCGAGTCCATCGAGTACGTGTTCACCACCGGGGTGGTGGTCTACTTCTCCGCGAGTTACGCCGACGCGGTGACCAGTGACCTGTTCGGGCTGTCGCTGCCGGGCTGGGTGTGGTGGATCATCCTCTACGCGATTTTCGTGGGCCTGAACTCGTGGGGCGCAGAGGTCTCGTTCAAGTTCGCCATCGTGGTCGCGATCATCTCGGTCGGCATCTTGGTGCTGTTCGGAATTCTGGCGTTCGCCAACGGCGCCGTCGACTTCAGCAAGCTCTTCGACATCGAGCCCGATCCGAGTAAGGGCGGCACCAGTACTTTCCTGCCGTTCGGTGTGATGGGGGTGCTGTATGCGCTGCCGTTCGCCATGTGGTTCTTCCTCGGCATCGAGGAGCTTCCACTGGCCGCCGAAGAGGCGCACAACCCGAGTCGGGACATTCCCAAGGCCGGGATCTGGGGCATGATCTCGCTGGTTGTCTGCGCGGCGATCGTGTACTTCCTCAATCCCGCGGTCACCGGTGCCGCCGCACTGGGATCCTCGGGCGAACCCCTACTGGACGGGTTCCGGGCGTTCCTGCCGACCGGCTGGGCGGCGATCTTGTCGGCGTTCGCACTGATCGGCCTGCTGGCCAGCCTGCAAGGAATCATGTACGCCTACGGTCGCAACCTGTACTCGCTGAGCCGCGCAGGCTACTACCCGAAAGTATTGTCGCTCACCGGGAGTCGCCAGACTCCGTATGTTGCGCTGATCACCGGCGCGGTTATCGGCTTCCTCGCCTTGCTGATCGTGAATTTCAACTCCGGCGCGGGCGACGTCGTGCTGAACATCGCAGTGTGGGGTGCGGTGCTGGCCTACATGCTGCAGATGGCCTCGTTCGTGCTGTTGCGCCGCAAGTTCCCGAATGCGCGGCGGCCATGGGTCAGCCCGACCGGGAACGCCGGCGCGATCGTGGCGTTCGTGATCGCGGCGGTCACATTCGTCGCGGTGCTGATCAACCCGACCTATCGGATGGCGGTGTACACGATCGTGGTGCTCTACGTCATCGGCCTGTTGATATTCGGGTTCTACGGCCGCCATCGGCTGGTGCTGTCGCCGGAGGAGGAGTACGCGGTGACGGGCGGCCTGCACGGGTACGACCCGGCATCTGAAGGGCTCGGCGGGACCATCGAGGACGAGATCCTCAAGGGCCACACCGACTGACGACCCGACCAATCCGTTACACCGTCGAATCGCGGTGTGCCGCACCCGCAAACCCCCGAGAGGAAAAGCACTGTGCCTGAAGGTCACGAACTACTCGACGAGGACGAACGACACCTCGCCAGTCTTGGTTACGCCCAGGAGTTGCACCGGTCCTGGTCCGGCTTCAGCAATTTCGCCATCTCGTTCTCGATCATCTCGATCCTGGCCGGCTGCTTCACGTCGTTCGGCCTCGGCTGGAACAACGGCGGACCGGCGGCCATCGCCTGGGGCTGGCCGATCCTGGCCTCGTTCATCCTGTTGATCGGCTTCTGTATGTCCGAGATGGTGTCGGCGTTCCCGACCTCCGGCGGGATCTATTGGTGGGCAGCCAAACTCGGCGGCCCCAAGGCCGGCTACTACACCGGCTGGCTGAACCTGGTCGGGCTGATCGCCATCCTGGCGTCGGTGGCCTACGGGTCGGCGACCTTCCTGGACCTGACACTGGGCACCTTCAGTGAAACCTGGCTGGCCGGCTACAGCCTGCAGCGCACGTTCGTCATGTTCCTGGTGATCCTGGTGGTCGTCGCCGTCATCAACATCTTCTCCAGCCACCTGCTGGCGGTCATCAACAACATCTCGGTGTGGTGGCACGTCATCGGTGCCGCCGCGGTGGTCGTGATCCTGTGGGCCATCCCCGAACAGCACGCCAGCTTCTCCACGGTGTTCGCCACCACCGTCAACAACACCGGATTCTTCGGCGGATCGACCTCGGGCTTCGGCTTCCTGCTGTTCGTGCTGCCGATGTCGGCGATCCTGACCCAGTACACGATCACCGGCTACGACGCCTCGGCGCACCTGTCCGAGGAGACCAAGAGCGCCGCAAACGCCTCCGCCAAGGGCATCTGGCGGTCGATCTTCTACTCGGCGATCGGCGGCTGGATCCTGCTGCTGACCTTCCTGTTCGCCGTGCAGGATGTCGACGGCGTGACGAAGGGCGGCGGCGCTGTCGCCACCATCTTCGCCCAGGCGATGGACTCCAAGTGGGTCGCCGTGGTGCTGCTGATCTCGACGGCGGGCCAGCTGTTCTGCACCACCGCGTGCCAGACCAGTGCCTCCCGCATGCTGTTCGCCTTCAGCCGCGACCGGGCGGTGCCCGGCCATCAGCTGTGGTCGAAGGTCAACGCCAAGAAGGTGCCGGCCAACGCCGTCATCGTCACCGCGTCGATCGCGGCCATCCTCACGCTGCCCGCCCTGGTGGAGGTGGACATCAACGGCGCCCCGGTGCCGATCGCGTTCTTTGCGGTCGTCTCCATCGGCGTGGTGGGTCTGTACCTGTGCTTCGCGGTGCCGATCTACTACCGGTGGAAAGCCGGCGATTCGTTCCCGCTCGGAAGTTGGAACCTGCGCGGCCACCACAAGTGGATGGCCCCGCTGGCGCTGGCCGAGATCATCATCACCTCGATCATCGCGATGTTCCCCACCTCCATCGGCGGTGCGCCCTGGGATGCCAGCTTCGAATGGAAGTTCGTCAACTACACCCCGCTGGTCGTGGGCGGCGTGTTGATCCTGCTGTGGGTCTACTGGCATGCATCGGTGAAGAACTGGTTCACCGGTCCGATCAAGCAGGTCGATGTGACCGGCGAAGAGCTGGAGGGGGTTTCCTGAGTCACTGACTCAAGACCTCACCCCTGGCCCGCCTCGCGGCGGGCCCCGCGCCCCTCGTGCCCGCAAGCCGAGGGGCGCGGTTTGGCTGTGGGCCAATCCCTTCAGCGAGTTTCCAACACTAAGAAGTCAGTGAGATTAGGAACCCCCTTGCCTGGGTAAACACCCGTCCAGGCGCAGTCGCGAGTAGCGCCCGGGTATCGGCGGGCAAACGACACGGGTAGGGTTCGAAGCGATGTGTGGAGCGGCTGGTGAGGTCCGTCTCGACGACCAGGCCCCGGATGTGGGCGCGGTGGCCGCGATGGCCGAGACGATGACTCCCCGGGGGCCTGATGCGGCGGGTGTGTGGTCGCAGGGCCGGGTGGCGCTGGGCCATCGCCGACTCAAGATCATCGATCTGTCCGAGGCCGGGGCGCAGCCGATGGTGGACGCCGAACTCGGGTTGACGATCTGCTGGAACGGCTGCATCTACAACTACGAGGCGTTGCGCGACGAGCTCACGGGGCACGGCTACCGGTTCTTCTCGCACAGCGACACCGAGGTGCTGCTGAAGGCCTATCACCACTGGGGCGAGAAGTTCGTCGAGCGGTTGCACGGGATGTTCGCGTTCGCGATCGCCGAACGCGACAGCGGCCGGGTGCTGCTCGGCCGCGACCGCCTCGGCATCAAACCGCTTTACATCAGCCAGGATTCGCACCGCATCAGGTTCGCGTCGTCGTTGCCCGCCCTGCTGGCCGGTGGCGGCGTCGACACCCGCATCGACCCGATCGCGCTGCACCACTACCTCACCTTCCATTCGGTGGTGCCCGCGCCGCACACCATCTTGTGCGGCGTGCGCAAGCTGCCCCCCGGCACGCTGCTGGTGATCGAACCCGACGGCGCGCAGCGCGAAATCACTTACTGGGAACCCGATTTCACCCGCCGAGACGAACGCTCCGGGTGGAGCGCACGGGATTGGGAAGACGCCGTCCTCGACGCTCTGCGCACGGCGGTCAAGCGCCGCCTGGTCGCCGACGTCCCGGTCGGCTGCCTGCTCTCGGGCGGGGTGGACTCCAGCTTGATCGTCGGTCTGCTCGCCGAGGCGGGCCAGCACGGGCTCTCCACGTTCTCCATCGGTTTCGAATCGGTCGGCGGCGTGAAGGGCGACGAGTTCGTCTACTCCGACATCGTGGCCGAGCGGTTCGCCACCGACCACCACCAGATCCGCATCGACACCGCCCGCATGCTGCCCGCCCTCGAAGGTGCGATCGGTGCGATGAGCGAGCCGATGGTTTCCCACGACTGCGTGGCCTTCTATCTGCTCAGCCAGGAAGTCGCCAAGCACGTCAAGGTCGTTCAGTCCGGACAGGGCGCAGACGAGGTGTTCGCCGGCTACCACTGGTATCCCCCGATGGGCGAACCGGACGCGGCCAGTGTCGCCGGTTCGGTCGCCCGGTATCGGGCGGCGTTCTTCGACCGCGACCATGACGGCGTGGCCGAATTGCTGTCCGCCGATCGGCTCAGTGGGCGCGAAGATCCGAGCCTGGCGTTCGTCGCCGAGCATTTCGCCCGGCCGGGCGCGCAGACCGGGGTGGACCGTGCGCTGCGACTGGACACCACCGTGATGCTGGTCGACGATCCGGTCAAACGCGTCGACAACATGACGATGGCGTGGGGGCTGGAAGGCCGGGTGCCGTTCCTCGACCACGAACTCGTCGAGCTCGCGGCCACCTGTCCCCCGGAACTCAAAACCGCACACGGCGGCAAGGGCGTCCTGAAAGAGGCTGCGCGGCAAGTGATCCCGGCCGAGGTGATCGACCGGCCGAAGGGCTACTTCCCGGTGCCGGCGCTCACCCACCTGGAAGGGCCGTACCTGGAGATGGTCCGCGACGCGCTGTATGCTCCGCAAGCGAAGGAACGCGGCCTGTTCCGGCCCGAGGCCGTCGAACGACTACTGGCCGACCCCAATGGACGACTGACCCCGCTGCGCGGCAACGAACTGTGGCAGATCGGACTGCTCGAGTTGTGGCTGCAGCAACACGGAATCACCGGGCCGGCCGCATGAGTACAGCGCACACCGAGGCCATCACACTGGGGTTGCACGACGCGTCGCCCCAGCATCTCGTCGACGAAATGTCCGACGACGTCGTACTCGAACTTGGTTGGGGCCGACTGATTTTCGGACAGACATTCGCCGAACCCGACAAGCTGGCCGCTGTGCTGCAACAGGAAGAGCGGGGCCGGCGCGACATCTGCATCTACGCCCGCGAATCCCATGTGCTGGTCGCCAAGTCGCCGGCGGAACTGTTCATCGACCCCAGCCACACCTACCGGTGGCGATTCCACGAAGACGACCCGGAGGGCCCTCGCCAGGCCGGGTTCTCGGTGCGCCCGTTGCGCGATCAGTCCGAAGCCGACGAGATGAACCGGGTGTACCTGCGCTGCGGCATGGTGCCCGCGCCGAGCGAGCTGATCTGGAACAACCACCTGCACTGCGACGCGGTGGAGTACCTCGTCGCCGTACGCGACGACGACGGATCGGTGGTCGGGACCGTCACCGGTGTGGACCACAAGCGCCTGTTCAACGACCCCGAAGACGGCTCGAGCCTGTGGACGTTGGCCGTCGACCCGACCGCCAGCCTGCCCGGTATCGGCGCCTCTCTGACCCGCACTCTGGCCGCGATCTTCCGCGGGCGGGGCCGTGCCTATCTGGACCTGTCGGTGGCATACGACAACGAGGCCGCGATCGGGTTGTACGAGAAGCTCGGTTTCGAGCGGGTCCCGGTGTTGGCCGTCAAGCGCAAGAACGCGATCAACGAGCCGCTGTTCACGCCGCCGTCGGAAACCGTGGACGACCTGAATCCGTACGCGCGCATCATCGCCGACGAGGCCATGCTCCGCGGTATCCGGGTCGAGGTGCTCGACGCCGAGACCGGTGAGATGCGGCTGTCACACGGCGGGCGCAGCGTGGTGACGCGGGAGTCGTTGAGCGAGTACACCTCTGCGGTGGCGATGAGCCGCTGCGACGACAAGCGCCTCACCCGCCGCATCGTCGCCGAGGCCGGCATCGTGGTGCCGCGTGGCAGGTTGGCCACCTTCGATGCCGAAGATCACGCGTTCCTGGCCGAGGTCGGCGACGTCGTGGTCAAACCGACCCGCGGCGAACAGGGCAAGGGCATCACCGTCGGCGTCGACGGACCGCAGGCACTGGATGCCGCGCTGGCCCGGGCGCGCGAGCAGCATCCCGAAGTGCTCATCGAGCAGCGCGCCGCCGGCGACGATCTTCGTCTGGTGGTCATCGACGGCAAGGTGGTGGCGGCCGCGCTGCGTAAGCCCGCCGAGGTGGTGGGCACCGGCAAGCACACCATCCTGGAACTGATCGAGACGCAGAGTCGTCGCCGCGCGGCGGCGACCGGTGGTGAATCGCGCATTCCCGTCGACGAGGTCACCGAGTCGACGGTCGCCGAAGCCGGCTATTCGTTCAACGATGTACTACCAGAAGGTGAACGGTTGAGGGTGCGCCGGACCGCGAATCTGCATCAGGGCGGCACGATTCACGACGTGACGGCCACCGTGCATCCGGAGTTGTGCCGGGTCGGTGTGGCGGCCGCAGCGGCCATCGGCATCCCGGTCACCGGCATCGACCTTCTGGTTCCCGACGTGACCCGCGACGAGTACGTGTTCATCGAAGCCAACGAGCGTCCCGGGCTGGCCAATCACGAGCCCCAGCCGACCGCACAGGCTTTCGTCGATTTCCTGTTTCCCGGGCAACCGGGGCTACCCCAGGCGTGGACTCCGCAACCGGTCACGGAGGCGCCGCCGCACTGAGCTCACCAGGTGCTGGTGCGCAGGACGATCTCGGCCGCCAGTTGCGCAGTGGATTCCGCGGCATTGCGCCGCCCGGTGAATTCCACCAGGCGGAAATCGCTGTAGACGTAGCGCTGGCTGGCCCGGGCCAGAGCCCTCGCGGCCGGCGTGCTGACCAACGCGGTGGTGTTGATCTCCACCGGCGGGCAGTCCTCGTCGCGGACCACGCCGTTCTGGTCGGGAACTTTTGGGTGTCCGCGGTCGATCACGACCAGACCGGTGAACCGGTCGAGCCGGGTCGCGGCCAGCTCCCAGGCGAGCTCGGCGCCGGCGCGGTCGCCCACCAGGATTCCCCAGCGGACGTCGAGCGCGTCGAGGATGCCCACGACCGCTTTGGGATGTAGCCGCGGATCGGCACCGATGACGACGGTCCGGACGGACGCGGTGTGCAGGCGCTGACAGACCCCGTCATAGGCGGCAGGTGCATGCTGGGCCGCACCCAGCACGACGACGTAGGGGCCCTTCTCCGGGCCGGTCACGCTGACCGGCACGGGGAACCCATCGACAGTCACCATTGTCGAAGGCATTTCGCCACGTTACTGTGAAAGTGGCTTTCGGCGGACGGTTTTCGCAGGGTCCCTCAACTCCTACTCAGGTAACACGGCGAATCTTGGCAGCCTGCTTGGCAAAAACGTCCAGGAACGTTTGCGGCAGTGTCGCTTTGGCTTCGACGCTGGGATCGGGCGTGGGAAAAGCGATTCCGAACATTCCGTACCTGCCCACATTCTGGAATGCCATATAGACACTACTGGGCGAACCCGTCAGCTGCATTGTTTGCTGATACGCCAGCACTTCGTCCCCCAAAGGGGGTAGCTCGGTGGTCGTGATGGGGATGCCCCTGCTCCGCGGGTCGAAATACGCTTCGAATTCCGCACAGCGGCCGGCCGCCGCCTCCAGCTTGTCGAGATCCAATGGCCACGACAGCACGGTCATCACGATGCGGGCGCCGTTGTAGGTGGCCGCGTATTTGGACGCACTGCCCGGCCCGCGCTCAGCCGAGTCGGCGATGACGTTGGTCATGGCGTTGGCGCAGCCCTCGGGGCGGGACAGCATCGACGGCGGGCTGCCGCTGTTGTCGGGCTCGCCGGCCTGCTCGACGATGCGGTCGTACTGCACACCCGGCGGGAAGTCCGCCGGGCCCAGCGTGGCCTTCTCCAGGGTGGCGCCCGGCCACGTCGCGGTACCAGGGACGGTCGATCCGCAGCCTGCGACCAGCACGGCGGCAGCAATCGCCGCGATGACCAGCACCGTCCGACCCCACATGGGTTTCAGGCTACCGATTCAGTCGCGTACTGACCGTGGGCCGCGCGGGCGCGCCTGAGTCGAGCAGCGACAACAATGCGTCGATGTCGAGGTGGGCGACCAGCAGATCGGCCATGACGTCGAGTTGAGCGTCTCGGCGGCCGGCCACATGGGTGTCGACGGCAACCCGGAATCCGGGCCGGCCGGCCGCCACGGCGGCGGTGGTGAGCCAGTCGCGACGGAATTCGTCGTTGTCCAGCAAGCCGTGCCAGTGGGTGCCGAACACTGCACCCCGGACGTAGCCCTGCACGCCGCCGTCGGCAGCGAACCAGCTCTCCTCGGCGCAGCGCGTCACGCGGCCATGGTGGATCTCGTAGCCGCTCAACGGACTCGACCAGCGCCGCAGCACCTTGTCGTCGGCGAAGTCGATGTCAGCGTCCAACAGTCCCAACCCGTCGACATCGCCCACGCGGGTCTCGACCGTGTCCCCGATGTGGCGGCACAACATCTGGAACCCGCCGCAGATGCCGAGCACCGGACGGCCGGACCTTACGTGCGAGGCGATCGCCTCGGCCAGGCCGCGCTCCCGCAGCCAGCGCAGGTCGGCAACGGTGGCCTTGCTGCCCGGGATCACCACGACGTCGGCGTCGGCCACCGCCGAGGGCTCGTCCGCCCACCTGACCAGCACCCCGGGTTCGCAGGCCAGCGCCTCGATATCGGTTGAATTGGAGATGCGCGGCAACCGGATCGCCGCCACCCGCAGCCACTGGTCACCGCGCGGTGGCGCCGGCACCCCGACCACATGGCCGGCCAGCACCGACACCGAGTCCTCGGTGTCCAGCCACAGCTCCTCGCAATACGGCACGATCCCGTACGTGGGCCGGCCGGTCAGCTCGGCCAGCTGGTCGAGGCCCGGCGCCAGCAGCGCGGGATCGCCGCGGAACTTGTTGACGATGAAGCCGGCGATCAGCGCCTGGTCCTCCGGTGACAGCACCGCGACGGTGCCGAACAGGTGGGCCAGCAGGCCGCCACGGTCGATGTCGCCGACGATGACAACGGGAAGATCGGCCGCACGCGCCAGGCCCATGTTGGCCAGATCGGTTGCACGCAGATTGATCTCGGCGGGCGATCCGGCGCCCTCGCACACCACGACATCGAATTCGGCTCTCAGTGATGCCAATTCGTCGGCCACCACCCCGGCCAGACGTTCGCGGTGCGCGATGTAGTCTTGCGCGCTCACCTGCCCGACCGGGTGACCCTTGACCACCAGCTGCGAGGTGCGGTCGCTACCGGGCTTGAGCAACACCGGGTTGAACCGGGTACTGGGTTGCAGGCCTGCCGCGCGTGCCTGCATGCCCTGGGCCCGGCCGATCTCGCCGCCGTCCACGGTGACCACCGAATTGTTACTCATGTTCTGCGCCTTGAACGGTGCGACGCGAATTCCCTTGCGCGCCAGCATTCGGCACAGCCCGGCAACGACCATCGACTTGCCGGCATCCGAGGTCGTGCCGGCGATCAGCAGCGCGCCGCCGGTCATATCGCTGCGCCGAGTGTGCGGTTTCGTGCGCAACACACCGCGAATCGCGTACGAGTACGCACACTCACCACAGCTAAGGCGCCAGGGTCAGGATTTCCGCGCCGTCCTCGGTCACGACAAGGGTGTGCTCGAACTGCGCGGTCCACTTGCGGTCCTTGGTGGCCACCGTCCAGCCGTCGTCCCAGATTTCGTAGTCCAGCGCACCGAGGTTGATCATCGGTTCGATGGTGAACGTCATCCCCGGCTCCAGCACGGTCTCGACCTCGGGCTGGTCGTAGTGCAGCACGACCAGACCGTTGTGGAACGTGGTACCGATACCGTGACCGGTGAAATCGCGAACCACGTTGTAGCCGAACCGGTTTGCATACGCTTCGATGACCCGGCCGACCACCGACAGGGCCCGGCCGGGCTTGACGGCCTTGATGGCCCGCATCGTGGCCTCGTGGGTCCGCTCGACGAGCAGGCGGTGCTCCTCGCTGACGTCACCGGCCAGGAACGTGGCGTTGGTGTCGCCGTGCACGCCGTTGATGTAAGCGGTCACGTCGATGTTGACGATGTCGCCGTCCTCCACCACCGTCGAGTCCGGGATGCCGTGGCAGATGATCTCGTTGAGCGAGGTGCAACACGACTTCGGAAATCCCTTGTAGTACAACGTCGAGGGGTACGCGCCGTGATCGATCATGTAGTTGTGGGCGATCCGGTCGAGCTCGTCGGTGGTCACCCCGGGCGCGACCGCCTTTCCCGCCTCGGCCAGCGCCCCGGCGGCGATCCGCCCCGCGATGCGCATTTTCTCGATGACTTCGGGGGTCTGGACCCACGGCTCGCTGCCTTCGGCGACCGTCGACTTGCCGACGTATTCGGGGCGCTCGATGGCCTGGGGAACCGGCAGCTCGGGTGAAACCACTCCGGGACGGAGTGCAGTGCGTACGGGCATGTGGGCCAGCCTAATGGCGACGCAGCAGGGGTCGCTTGGGACCGCGGACGTTGACCGAACCCATGACCACCCGACCGGTGAGCACGACGTGTGGAGTGCCCTCGGCCGGTGCGTCCTTGCGGCGGTCGCGGGCGCTGCCGGCGTAGACGGTGATGTCGTCGATGGACGCGCTCGCCCCGGGAGGCAGCCGCAGGTCCACCGAGCCGCGCACCATGTCCAGTTCGATGACGACGACGGGCCCGGCGAATCGGGCGTTGGTCAGGTCGAGGTCGACCGAGCCCATCCGGCGCACCAGCGCCAGCCGGGTCGGCACCGTCCACTCCCCCTGCCGTTTCAGTGAGCCCATCCAGCCGCGCAGTTCGACCCGGTCGGCGGCGGAGGTGACGATGGCCCCGGGACCGGGCAGGTCGTCGACCAGAATCTCGAGGTCGGCGTGCATCCGGGCCGCCGACACCTGCGCCGAACGCTCCTCGAACTCGCCGATGTCGATCAGCCCCAACGCGACGGCGTTGTGCAGCCGCCGCAACGTCCCGTTGCGGTCGGCATCGGAGACCCGCAGCGCAGGGGTGTTGTCGAATCCGGTCATAGCCACTCCACGGTACCTGTTCGCCCTGGCCAAACGCCCATCTCGGCAACCGTCGGTTAGCCTGGGCCGATGTTCGATCTGCCGCGCCGGACCGTCTTGATCGGAGCCGCTGTCGCGCCGATCGCCGCCTGCAACACCAATCCCGGCGAGCTCACCGCGTCGCCGACGACGACAGCTCCCGGTGAGGTGCTGGCCGCCACCGCCGATATCCCGGTCGGTTCGGGCAAGGTCGTCGGCGACACCGTGATCACCCAGCTCAAGCCGGGGGTGTTCCAGGGTTTCGTCGCCCGCTGCACCCATGCCGGCTGCAAGCTGCCCGCGGTCACCGACGGCACGCTCAACTGTCCGTGCCACGGCAGCCAATTCGCGCTCGACGGCGCGGTGCTGCGCGGGCCCGCCGCGACGCCGCTGGCTCCGGTCGCGGTGAAGGTTCAGGGCGCCGACGTCGTCGCCGGCTGATTCACAGCCGCGCCGCCGCCCCCCTCAGCGCGCTCTGCGCCTCGACCCAGGTACTGCGGATGATGTCGGCGACAGGCAGGACCTCGACGATGCGCGACGACACCTGGCCGGTGTTGGCCACGCTGGCCTCCATGTCGCCCTCGAAGTAGAGCTCGGTGACGCCGCTGATCAGCGGAGCGGTGGCCCCCTCGGTCGCCACGCGCCGAGCCAGGCCGACGTGCAGCACCCGCATCGTGGGATTTCCGGGGAGATCGAGCAGGATCGTCCCGGCATCGTCGGCGGCGACGATCGCGTCCTTGAAGTTGGCGTGCACGGCCGCTTCGCGGCTGGCCAGCATGCGGGTGCCCATCTGTACGCCTTCGGCACCCAACACCACCGCCGCCGCGGTCGACCGGGCGTCGCAGATCCCCCCGGCGGCGATCAGCGGCAGATCGATCTGCTCGGCGATCAGCGGGAGCAGCACCATGGTCGAGGCACCGAGCGCAGATTTGAAGCCACCGCCTTCGACGCCCTCGACCACCAGGGCGTCCACGCCGGCGTCGACTGCCTTGCGGGCACCGCTCAGCGAACCGACGACGTGCACGACCGTCATGCCGGCGTCGTGCAGTCGCGCGGTGAACAGGCCCGGGTCGCCAGCGGACGTGAACACGTGCCGCACCGCGGCCTCGACCAGCACGTCGACGATGGACGGATCCTTCTTCCAGCCCTGGATCATCAGGTTGGCGCCGACCGACCGGTCGGTGAGATCGCGAACCTTGAGCAGGTCGGCACGGCCTTCTTCAGTGAGCGTCTCGATGACGCCAAGGCCGCCGGCCTCCGACACCGCGGCGGCGAGCGAGGCTCTCGCAATGTAGGTCATCGGCGCCTGGACGACGGGATAGGTCACGCCCAGCAAGCTTTGGATCCGGTTGGTCACGCCTCATCTATACACACTGAAGCGCTTGTCCTACTTGCTAATCGAGTGCGGTCAGGTGACTTTCAACGTGTACAACGCCAAAGCCAGTGTGACCGCGGCGACCAGTGCGACAAGCACAAATTTGGCGACCGGGTGAACCTCCCCGCCGTAGCGAGCCTCGTACCTGAGTCGCCGCCGGAATCTGATCCAGCGTCGCCGAGTCCAATCCATTGTCACGGGCCCGCCCCCACCGTCCGTCGCGATTTCGCCCCTACTTCGCGAGACGACGTCGGCTCCGGATATTCACCATCATCCGAGGAGCCGATCGCGATGGGTATGGGCGCACCGAAGATTTAACGCAACGGTTGCGTCCAGTTGGCGCCGCTCAGGCCAGATAGTCGGTCGGCAGCTCGCTGAACATCATCTTGACCATTCGCACCGCGTACTCCGAACTGCCGCCGCCCACGATCAGCGCCGCGAATGCCAGGTCACCGCGATAGCCGGCGAACCAGGCGTGCGAGCCGCCCTCGAATTCGGCCTCACCGGTCTTGCCGCGCACATCGCCGGCGTCGCTGATGTCCTTGGCGGTGCCGTTGGTGACGACCTGCCGCATCATCGGGCGCAAGCCCTCGATCATGGCCGGCGTGATCGGCGGATGATCACCGGTCTCGGCAGTCTGGCTGCCCACGATCAGATGCGGGCTCGGTGTCTTGCCGGCCGCAACCGTCGCTGCGGCCAGCGCCATCCCGAACGGGGTGACCAGAACCTTGCCCTGGCCGAAGCCGTCCTCGGTGCGTTCGGCCAGGTTCACTGTCGGTGGCACTGTGCCGGTCAACGTCGTCAGTCCGTCGATCGTGTAGTCCGGGCCGATGCCGTACTGCGAAGCAGCGACCGTCAGCGCGGTCGGCGGCATCCGGCTGGCCAGCTCGGCGAAGGTGGTGTTGCACGAATTCGCGAACGCCTTGGACATCGGGACCGTACCGAGGTCGAACTTGTTGTAGTTCGGGACCGTTCGGTGGCCGATGTCGATCTCACCCGGGCAGCCCAGCAGGGTGTTCGGGGTGGCCATGTTGCGGTCGATGGCCGCACCCGCGGTGACGATCTTGAACGTCGAGCCGGGCGGGTAGAGACCGGTGGTCGCCGCGGGTCCGTCGGCGTCGGCGGCCGCATTCTGGGCCACCGCCAGGATCTCGCCGGTCGACGGCTTGATGACGACCATCATGGCCTTGCGGCCCTGGGTGTCGACGGCGTGCTGGGCGGCATTCTGCACCGAGCGGTCCAGCGTGATCGAGATCGACGGTGCCGGCGTGGGCGCTACCTCCTGCAGCACGTCGACGTCGTTGCCGTTCTGGTTCACGCTGACCACCCGCCAGCCGGCCTGGCCGTCGAGCTCGTCGATCACCGCCTTCTTCACCTGGCTGATCACAGCCGGGGCGAAGCGATCATCGGTGGGCAGCAGATCGGCCTGCGGCGTGACGATCACGCCGGGCAGGGCGTCCAGCGCCTGGCCGACCTTGTCGTGATCGGACGGCCGCAGTGTGACGAGCTCCAGCGGCTTGCTCGACGAGCTGGCCTGCTCGGCCAGGCGTTGCGGGTCGAGAGTGTTGTCGAATTGGCGCAGCTGATCGGCGACCACGCGCGAGGTCGACATCAGCTGGCTTCCGGCCTTGGCGGCATCGAGCTGGTAGCGATACAGGTTGGCCGGCGCCAGCACGTCGGTGCCGCCGAGCTCGTTGACCGAGGCCCGCCGCGGGGGGTCGGAGCGCAACGTAAAGTGCTGGTGCTCACCGAGTTTGGGGTGCAATCCGGCGGGTGTCCAGCGCACCCGCCAGGTGCCCTCGTCGCGGATCATCTGCAGCACGCCGTCGTAGGTCCACGTCCGCTTCTTGGGCAGTTGCCAGGTGAAGCGGTAGTTCACGCTGCCGGTGTCCTCGGTGTAGCGCGAGCCGAGGACCTGCGCGTCGAGGTGGGTAGCCTGCAGGCCGGCCCACGCCTCGTTGAGAGCGGCCTGGACGTCGGCAGGCCGGTCGGACAGTTGCGCCGCGGCGGCGGTGTCGCCCTTGGTGAGGTCGGCGAAGAACTTCTCGGCGGCCGGGCCTGGGCCGTCGGGGCGCGGAGTGCACGCCGACAGCGTGGCAGAGGCCGCCACCACGGCGAGAATGGCGACAATTCCTGTGACTCGTGTTGCCTGTGGGGTGCAAGTAACCATTGGGACAGATGTTATGAGCCCGTGACCGGAATCCGGCGCCAACACACCGGCGGCCGGCCGTTCAGTCGAGACGCGTCAGCCGTCAGGTGAACGAGTCGTACGAATACTCCTTGACCCACGCAACGTGCATCTGTGCGCCCGCGGAAATGTCGGGGCCCAGCATGTCGAGTTGGATCGCCAGATGCATCGGCCCCGGCGGGAAGGTCGCGGTGTCGGTGGTGGTGAAAATCGGCGTGCCATCGACGTAGGTGGTGATCTGAGTCGGCGTCCAACTCACCGCGTAGGTATGCCATTGGGTAGCGTCGACGACCTTGGTTGCGCCGGCCTGCTGGTTGCTCGACCCGTAATGCAACACCGAATTCACCGCCTGCCGGGACCCGTCGCCCCAGATCTCCATGAAGTCGATTTCGCCACCGGTGGGCCAGTTTTCGGCGTCCGGCCACAGCAGCAGCACCGGATCGTAGTTGGGCGCACCGGCCGGAATCCTGACCCGAACCTCCCACGCGCCGTACTTCTGGCCCGGCCCCCACGCAATGCCGGTGTCGTTGCCGGCAGCGTCGCCGTTGAGGGTCATGATGCCGTCGGCGAACGAGATCTGGTTCGCCGTCCGGTTACCGTGCTGGGTCCTGCCCTCGTAGATCCACCAATCCGACAGCACCGACCAGTCGGTGAAGTACGCGGTTCGCGACGGCGTCCCCCAAGCCCCGACGCCGCCCGGGTCGCCGGGCGGCAGGACCGCTCCGAGCACCTTCGCGGTGAGCTTCGCGGTCGACCCCCAGCCGGGGACCAGCAAGCCCATCAGCCCATGGAATTGCCCGGCGGTGGCGTCACTGACGGTCGCGGTGAAGATGTCGCCGGTCGCGGGGACGAAACCGTCGCCTGGGGTGAACGTGAAATTCCCGCTGCCGTCGATCGTCACGGTCCCCTTGGCCGCAGTGCTCACGGAGTACTTGAGCGCGTCACCGTCGGGATCGTCGCCGATGACCTGCCCGGTGATGGTGCCGTCGTCGTGGATGACGTTATCGGACCCGTCATAGGTGAGCGTCGGTGTCCGATTGAAGAACGTGACTTGGATCTTGCGGGCGATCGAATTCAGAAATCCGATCGGATTAGCAAGTGCTGAAACGTTTTTGGTGGCCGTCGCACTATCCGACGATCGGGCCGACGTGATCGCCGCGGCAGGTTCGGAAGTGGCCGGCGTAGCCCCCCGACGTCCGCTGGAGCCGACGGCTACC
Organism: Mycolicibacterium vinylchloridicum; assembly: GCF_013404075.1. GTDB lineage: Bacteria > Actinomycetota > Actinomycetes > Mycobacteriales > Mycobacteriaceae > Mycobacterium > Mycobacterium vinylchloridicum. The sequence goes on along the minus strand of NZ_JACBJQ010000015.1, from coordinate 76,270 downwards.
GGCGGCGAGGTGGCGCGCCGGCCGGAGACCACCGATTTAGGCTGTTGCCCCCGGGCGGCGCGGCTCGCAGCAAAGTTTGGTGCTGACTGCGCCGAACGGGCCGAAACATGGTTCGACACAACGGATTGCCGCGAATGCGCCGCGCCGGATGTGGCGGCGCCGTCAGCCGCAGACCCTGCGTCAGCAGCAGCGACAGCACATCCCGCAGTGATCGAGGCGCCGAACCCAAGCGCCATCAAGGCACCCACACCGAGCCGACGAGAAGAGCGAGACCACCGCATTTGGACCCCCCGACCCAATACCGCGAATAGCCGGTCGCAAACCCCCGGCACGCCACGGACTTTCGACAAGTACGCGACTTTCGGCGCGCTACAGCGATATTAAGCGGAAGCAGAGACAACTCGGCTGTAATCGAGCAAATTGACTTCGGCGCTCAGTCGAGCAGCACGGTCGCGAACATGCCGACTTCGGCGAAGCCGACCCGCGCGTAGGCCGCCCGTGCGACCGCGTTGAAGCTGTTGACGTAGAGGCTGGCGATCCGCCCGCCGTCGACCACCGCGGCGGCCACCGCTGCCGTGCCCGCGGTGCCGAGTCCGTGGCCGCGCCACTCGGGATGCACCCAGACCCCCTGGATCTGGCCGACAACCGGGGACTGCGAACCGACCTCGGCCTTGAACACCACCTGGCCCTGCTCGAAGCGGGCGTAAGCCCGGCCGGCCGCGATCAGGCTGGCGACGCGCCGCCGGTATCCCCGACCGCCGTCACCGATCCGCGGATCGATCCCGACCTCACCGATGAACATGTCGATGGCAGCCACCAGATAGGCATCGAGCTCGTCGACCCGCACCCGGCGCACCGCCGGGTCGATCCGGCACGCCGGCGGCACACCGAGCGCCATCAGCGGTTGGTGGTCGCGCACATCGCGGGCCGGACCCCATGCGTGCTGCAGCCGGTCCCACATCGGCAACACCAGCTCGGCCCGGCCGACCAGCGACGAACACCGCCGCGCAGTGCTCATCGCCTTGTCGGCGAACGCGTGCAGATCGAGCTGCGCGCCGCGCAGCGGGATGAGGTTGGCCCCGGCGTAGCACAGGGATTCCTCGGCACGCCGCCGTGTCCACAGCTCCCCGCCGATCGCCTGCGGCTCGACACCGTGGTCGGCGACCCGCGCAGCCACCATGCAGGAGCCGACCGGATCGTCGGCGAGCACCCGGCCCACCGCCGCGGCATCGCGAACCACCGACACCCGTCGTTCGTCGGTCAGACGAAACAGTGGCGGAGCCGACATGGCGGTGTCTTTCTGGCAGGTTTTGAAAACCCCTGCGGGGTTACGCCATCAGCTTACGGTCACCACCGGCGAACCGCTGGCAGATGCATCCGTGCCGCGCTGGTCTTCAGCAAGTCGCATCGCCTCTTCGATCAGCGTCTCGACGATCAGCGCCTCCGGCACGGTCTTGATGACTTCACCCTTGACGAAGATCTGGCCCTTGCCGTTGCCCGACGCCACCCCGAGATCGGCTTCACGCGCCTCACCCGGACCGTTCACGACGCAACCCATCACCGCCACCCGCAGCGGCACGTCCAGACCGTCCAGACCAGCCGAGACCGCGTTGGCCAATGTGTAGACGTCGACCTGGGCCCGCCCGCAGGACGGGCAGGACACGATCTCCAGACCGCGGGGCCGAAGATTCAGTGACTCCAGGATCTGGATGCCGACCTTGACCTCTTCGACGGGCGGGGCCGACAGCGACACCCGGATGGTGTCACCGATCCCCCGCGACAACAAAGCACCGAACGCAACGGCCGACTTGATCGTGCCCTGAAATGCCGGGCCGGCCTCGGTCACGCCGAGATGCAATGGGTAGTCACACTTTTCGGCCAGCTGCTCATAGGCGGCCACCATCACGACGGGGTCGTTGTGCTTGACGCTGATCTTGATGTCGCCGAAGCCGTGCTCCTCGAACAGCGAGGCCTCCCACAGCGCGGACTCGACGAGCGCCTCCGGGGTGGCCTTGCCGTACTTCTCCATGAAGCGCTTGTCCAGCGAGCCGGCATTGACGCCGATGCGGATCGGGATGCCCGCCGCGCCGGCCGCCTTGGCGACCTCGCCGACCCGGCCGTCGAATTCCTTGATGTTGCCGGGGTTCACGCGCACGGCCGCGCAGCCGGCATCGATCGCGGCGAAGATGTACTTGGGCTGGAAGTGGATGTCGGCGATCACCGGAATGTTGCTGTGCTTGGCGATTTCGGCCAGCGCATCGGCATCTTCCTGGCGGGGGCAGGCCACCCGGACGATGTCGCAACCGGCGGCGGTCAGCTCGGCGATCTGCTGCAGCGTGGTGTTGACGTCGTGAGTCTTGGTGGTGCACATGGACTGCACCGAGATCGGGGACTCGCTGCCGACACCGACGTCGCGGACCATGAGCTGGCGGGTCGGGCGGCGTGGTGCCAGGACGGGTGCGGGCGGGGCCGGCATACCCAGGCCAATGGACGTCACGTCTTCATCTCCAAACTAACTACTGGAACAGTCGGATCGGGTTGACCAGGTCGGCGGTGACGGTGAGCAGCATGTAGCCGACCACCACGACGAGGATCACGTAGGTGGCGGGCATCAGCTTCAGGTAGTTCACCGGCGCTGCGGCGACCCTGCCGCGCGCCGATCGGATGAGGTTGCGGATCTTCTCGAACACGGCGATCGCGATGTGTCCACCGTCGAACGGCAGCAGCGGCACCAGGTTGATCGCGCCGAGCACGAAGTTGAGCTGGGCCAGGAAGAACCAGAACGCCACCCACAGGCCATGGTCGACCGTGTCGCCGCCGATGATGCTGGCACCCACCACGCTGATCGGTGTCTCGGGATCGCGCTCGCCACCGCCGATGGAGTGGACCAGGGCGCCGACCTTGGTGGGGATCTTGGCCAGCGACTTGCCCAGCTCGACGGCCAGGTCACCGCTGAAGGTGAAGGTCGCCGGCACGGCGGTGAGCACGTTGTACTGAGTCGGCGGGAACGTCGCCATGCTGACACCGACGGCGCCGACGCTCGTGGGCACCGGCTCACCGCCCTTTTCCTTGGCCGCGAACCGCTGCGTGGGGGTGACGTCGACGGTGGTGGTGAACTCGCGGGTGGCGCCGTTTTCGGTGCGCTGCACGACAAACGGTGTCGGGCCCGACGCCTTGCGCACCGCGGTGACCATCTCGTCGAAGTTCTTCACATCGGTGTCGCCGACCTTGAGCACCACATCGCCGGACTTGATGCCGGCCAAAGCGGCCGGGCCGGGGCCGGTGCAGTCGTCGAGCTTGCCCTTGGTGGTTTCTGCTGCGACACACTGTGTTTCACCGACGACGGCGGTCGTCGGCGCATGCAGGTTCGGCAGACCCCACACGACGGCGATCCCGTAGACCAGCACCAGGCCGATGATGAAGTTCATCGCAGGCCCGGCGAACAGCACCGCCACCCGCTTCCAGGTGTCCTGCTTGAACATCGCGTAGGGACGCTCTTCGGGCTTGAGCTCCTCCACCGAGGTCATTCCCGCGATATCGCAGAAGCCGCCGAGCGGGACGGCCTTGAGGCCGTACTCGGTGGAGCCGAGCTTGTTGGGCCGGTGCGTCGACCACAGGGTCGGACCGAAGCCCACGAAATAGCGGCGCACCTTCATGCCGGTGGCGCGCGCCACCCACATGTGACCGCACTCGTGCAGCGCCACCGAGATGAGGATGCAGAGTGCGAACAGCGCAATGCCGATAACGAACATCATCGGATTGAAGCGACCTCCTGTGTGACGGCCTCGCGGGCGCGTTCCCGTGCCCATCGCTGCGCGTCAAGTACTTCTTCCACGGTAGCGGGTTGCGCGGCCCACCGGTCGGCGGCGTGCAGGACATCGGCAATTGTTCGTACGATGGCCGGGAACCGGATCTTTCCGGCCAGGAACGCCTCGGCGGCCTCTTCGTTGGCGGCGTTGTAGACCGCGGTCAGACAGCCGCCGGTCTGCCCGGCGTGCCGGGCCAGGTCGACCGCGGGGAAAACCGTGGCGTCCAGCGGCTCGAATTCCCAGGTCGAGGCTGTGCTGAAGTCGCAGGCCGCCGCGGCGGCGGGCACCCGGGCCGGCCAGCCCAGCGCCAGCGAGATCGGCAGCTTCATGTCCGGCGGACTGGCCTGGGCGATCGTCGAGCCGTCGGTGAACGTCACCATCGAGTGCACGATCGACTGGGGATGCACGACGACCTCGATGCGGTCATACGCGACGCCGAACAGCAGGTGCGCCTCGATCAGCTCCAGACCCTTGTTGACCAGCGACGCCGAGTTCAGCGTGTTCATCGGGCCCATGTTCCAGGTGGGATGGGCGCCGGCCTGCTCCGGTGTGACGGGCTCGAGCTGGGCGGCCGACCAGCCGCGGAACGGCCCGCCGGAGGCGGTGAGCACCAGTTTGGCGACCTCGTCGGCGCTGCCCGAGCGCAGGCACTGGGCCAGCGCCGAGTGCTCGGAGTCGACAGGCACGATCTGGCCGGGCTGGGCGGCCTTGAGAACCAGCGGTCCGCCGGCGACCAGCGATTCCTTGTTGGCCAGCGCCAGTCGGGCGCCGCTGGCCAGCGCGGCCAGGGTGGGCTGCAGTCCCAGCGCCCCGACCAGGGCGTTGAGCACGACGTCGGCTTCGGTGTTTTCGACCAGCCGGGTGACGCCGTCGGGCCCGCTGTAGGTGACCTCACCGATCTTCTCGGCGGCGGCCGGGTCGGCGACGGCGATGTTCGTCACGCCCGTTTCGGCGCGCTGGCGGGCCAGCAGGTCGGGATTTCCGCCACCGGCGGCCAACCCGACGACTTCGAAGCGGTCCGGGTTTTCGGCGATGACCTCCAGCGCCTGGGTTCCGATGGAACCGGTGCTACCCAGGATCAGGACCTTCAGGCGGTTGGCGGAGCTCACCCATCAATTGTGCCGCCTCCGGACCGCGATTCCGGCATCGGCGACGGTCGCGATCTCACATCGCTTCGGATTTGGGCGGCAACGCACCCATCCGCATCGCTGCGGGCGCCGAATCACCTGTGCATTGCCGAACAGCCGGTCGCACCAACCGGCACCGATTCACAGGACAAGGGAGTCACTCATGGCATTTCACCGGATCGTGCTGAGCGCCGTCGGATTGACGGCGGCCACCGCACTTTTCGCAGGCTGCTCGTCGACCAGCACCACCGCGGAATCGTCGACCGCCACCTCGGCGGCGACCGCGACGACGACCACCACCACCACCACCTCGGCGGCAGCCGCACCGGCCGGCACGCTCGTCGGCCCTGGGTGCGCGAGCTATGCAGAACAGGTACCCACCGGCCCAGGGTCGGTAGCGGGCATGTCGAAGGACCCGGTGACCGTGGCTGCAAGTAACAACCCGCTGCTCAAGACGCTGACGTCGGCGTTGTCGGGCAAGCTCAACCCGAACGTCAACCTGGTCCAGACTCTGGACAGCGGTCAGTTCACCGTGTTCGCACCTACCGATGACGCGTTCGCCAAGCTGGACCCGGCCACCGTGGAGAAGCTCAAGACGGACAGCGATCTGTTGACCTCGATCCTCACCTATCACGTCGTTCCGGCCCAGGCCAGTCCCGCCCAGGTCGTGGGCGAGCACAAGACGGTCCAGGGCGGAATGGTCACGGTGACCGGATCGGGTGACAACCTCAAGGTCAACGACGCCGGTGTGGTGTGCGGCGGTGTCCTGACGGCCAACGCCACGGTCTACCTCATCGACACGGTGCTGATGCCGCCGGCTCAATGACGTCGAGGGCCCGCACGTCAGCCGGTGTTGTCGATCGACAACTCCGGCGGCGTGCGGGCCAGCTAGGTTCCGACCCGAGCGGGCAGCATGGAAGCATGCCCGCACTGCTATGGTTCCGCCGCGATCTGCGCCTGCACGACCTGCCGCCGCTGCTGGAGGCGGCGGCCGAGGATGCCGAAGTACTCGGCTGCTTCGTGCTCGATCCGCGGCTGGAGAAATCGTCGGGCCCGCGCCGGTTGCAGTTCCTCGGCGATTCCCTGCGCGAGCTCTCCGAAGCCCTCGGCGGGCGGCTTTTGATCACCCGGGGCCGGCCCGAGAAGCGAATCCCGTTGCTGTGCAAGGAAATCGGGGCCTCTTCGGTGCACATCTCGGCCGACTTCAGTCCGTTCGGGGTGCGGCGCGACGAGGCGGTGGCCGCTGCGCTGGCCGACGCAGGCGCCGAGCTGCGAGCGACCGGTTCGCCGTATCTGGTGTCGCCGGGCCGCGTCACCAAGGACGACGGGACCCCCTACAAGGTCTTCACGCCGTATCTGGCCCGGTGGCGAGAGATCGGCTGGCGCTCGCCCGCGCAGTCGGCGACCGCCAGGGTGAACTGGATCGACCCGCCGTCGAAATACCGGGTGGACGCCCCGGATCCCGGCGCCGACCTGGACCTCGCGGCCGGCGAGGTGGCGGCCCGGCAACGGTGGGCAGAGTTCGTCGGCTCCGGCCTGGCCGACTACGCCGAGGACCGTAACCGCCCGGACAAGCCGGGCATCAGCCGGATGTCGGCACACCTGAAGTTCGGCACGATCCATCCCCGGACGATGGCCGCCGACCTGAACGTCCGGGCCGACGGGCCGGGCGCCTATCTGCGGGAACTGGCGTTCCGCGACTTCTACGCCGCCGTGCTGCACGAGTGGCCGCACAGCGCGTGGTGGAACTGGAACCGCAGCTTCGACGCCATGGACGTGGACACTGACGCCGGTGCCGAGAAGCTGTTCGAGGCCTGGAAGCAGGGCCGCACGGGTTATCCGATCGTCGACGCCGGGATGCGGCAGCTGCGCGACTCGGGCTTCATGCACAACCGGGTACGGATGATCGTGGCGTCATTTCTGGTCAAGGATCTGCACCTGCCGTGGCAGTGGGGCGCACGCTGGTTCTTGGAGCAGCTGGTGGACGGCGATATGGCCAGCAATCAGCACGGCTGGCAGTGGTGTGCGGGGTCGGGCACCGACGCGTCGCCGTACTTCCGGGTGTTCAACCCGATCACGCAGGGTCAGAAGTTCGACCCCGAGGGTGCGTATGTACGGCGCTGGGTGCGCGAGCTGGCCGGCCCCGAACTGGCCAGCGTCGACGTCCACCGCCTGAAAAACGGCCGGCCCGCCGGATATCCGGATCCGATCGTCGAGCATGCGGCCGAGCGGGCCGAGGCGTTGCGACGCTACGGCGAGATCGGCTGAGCCCACGCCGGGTCGGTGTGCCAGAATTACGCCGATCGCCGATCTGAGTCCGACAGGAGCCGCAATGGTCAGCACCGAGGTGGAGCGCTACACAGAGGTCGACCCCGCCGATGTCCCCTCGGCCGCCTGGGGCTGGAGCAAGATCACCCCGAGCACCTGGCACGGTGTCGGCATCTTCGTCACCCTCTTTCTGCTGGCGATGCTGCGCGGCAACCACGTCGGCCACGTCGAGGACTACGTGCTCATCGTGTTCGCGGTCTTGGTCTTCGCTGCCACCGTCCGCGACTGGTGGGGCCGTCGCCGCGGCTGGATCCGCTAGCTAACCGCTGGCGGCGAGCTGACCGCAGGCCGCGGCGATCTCACGCCCGCGGGTATCGCGCACCGTGCACGACACGCCCTGAGCCTTCACCCGGCGGACGAACTCACGTTCCACCGGTTTGGGGCTGGCGTCCCACTCGCTGCCCGGCGTCGGGTTGAGCGGAATCAGGTTGACGTGGGCCAGCGGGCCGAGTGCGGAGTGCAGCTTCTTGCCCAGCAGGTCGGCCCGCCACGGCTGGTCGTTGACGTCGCGGATCAACGCGTACTCGATCGACACCCGCCGGCCCGTCACATCGGCGTAGTAGCGCGCCGCGTCCAGCACCTCGCTGACCTTCCAGCGGTTGTTCACCGGCACCAGGGTGTCGCGCAGCTCGTCGTCGGGCGTGTGCAGCGACAGCGCGAGCGTCACACCGAGGTGTTCGTCGGCGAGCGTGCGGATCGACGGCGCCAGCCCGACCGTCGACACCGTCACCGACCTGGCCGAGATCCCGAAGCCCTCCGGCGGCGCGGCCGTGATGCGCCGCACGGTGGCCAGCACCCGCGCATAGTTGGCCAGCGGCTCGCCCATCCCCATGAACACCACATTGGACAGCCGCTCACCGAATTCGTCGCGCGAGGTCACCGCGGCGGCGCGGACCTGCTCGAGAATCTCGGCCGTGCTCAGGTTGCGGGTCAGCCCACCCTGGCCCGTCGCGCAGAACGGGCACGCCATGCCGCAGCCGGCCTGCGACGAGATGCAGACGGTGTTGCGATTCGGGTAGCGCATCAGCACCGACTCGAAGGTGGTGCCGTCGTGGGCGCGCCACAACGTCTTTCGGGTCTCCCCCTTGTCGCACTCGATTTCTTTGGCCACCGTCAGCAGCTTCGGGAACAGCGCGTCGGCAACGGCCTCGCGCACCGCACCGGGCAGATCGGTCATCTGCTGCGGGTCGGCCAGCAGCCGCCCGTAGTACTGCTGGGCGAGCTGCTTGGCCCGAAACGCGGGCAGCCCGAGCTCGGCCACCGCGGCCGCCCGGCCCTCGGCGTCCAGGTCGGCGAGATGGCGCGGCGGCAGCGCACGCCGGGGCGCAGAGAAGACGAGCTCTTGTTTCATTGCGTCCAGTATCGCTGCTGCGGCGGGTCAGGCCAGCAGCGTGAGCACGATCCAGCCGGCAACCGCCGATGGCAGCATCGCGTCGATGCGGTCCATGATCCCGCCGTGACCGGGCAGCAGCGTGCCCATGTCCTTGATGCCCAGATCGCGCTTGACCTGCGATTCGACCAGGTCGCCGAGGACGCCGGTGATCACCAGCATCAGCCCGAGCGGCAGCCCGACCCAGGCCGGCTTGTGCAGCAGGAACGTGACCGACAGCACCGACGCGGCGATGCCGAACAGCAGCGAGCCGCCGAGTCCTTCCCAGGATTTCTTGGGGCTGATCGCCGGGGCCAGCAGATGCTTGCCGAACAGCACACCGGCGGTATAGCCGCCGATATCGGCGAAGACGACGGTGGCGATCACGGTGAAAACCCGGGCCCCGCCGTTGTCCTGGCAGATCAGCAGTGCGGTGAAGCTGGCGAACAGCGGCACCCAGGTGGCCAACAGGACCGAGGCGGCGATGTCACGCAGATAGTTGACCGGCTGCTCACGCAGACCCTGGCCGAGCAGGCGCCACACCATGGCAACGACGATCGTGGCGCCGTAGGCGCCCAGCGTCCCCGCCACACCCCACGGCCAGGCCAGCCAGATCATCGCCTGGCCACCGAGCAGCAGCGGCACGACGGGCATCACATAGCCGTGTTCGCGGAGTCGGCGGACCACCTCGTGGGTGGCGATCGCGATCGCGATCGCCAGCAGCGGGAACCACCACTTCGGCGCGAACAGCAGGCTGCCGATCGCCATGGCGCCGAGTGCGGCGCCGACGGCGATCGCGGCAGGCAGATCACGACCAGCGCGGGAGGTCTTCTTGTTCTCCGGCGCCGGGGAACCGGGGGCGCCGGATTCGGTGTCTGCCACGGGCAATCGCTGCTGAGCGGTCATCAGACCTCCAGCAACTCGCCTTCTTTATGCTTGACCAACTCGTCGATCTGACCGACATAGGTCGCGGTGGCCTTGTCCAAATCCTTCTCCGCGCGCCCGACCTCGTCCTCGCCGGCCTCGCCGTCCTTGCGGATGCGGTGCAGTTCCTCCATCGCGCGACGGCGCACGTTGCGCACCGACACCTTCGCGTCCTCGCCTTTGGACTTGGCCTGCTTGACCAGATCCCGGCGGCGTTCCTCGGTCAGCTGCGGGATCGACACCCGAATGATGTTGCCGTCGTTGGTGGGGTTGACGCCCAGGTCCGAGTTACGGATGGCATCCTCGATCGCCCTCAATTGCGAGGCCTCGTACGGCTTGATGACGACCATCCGCGCCTCGGGCACGTTGACGCTCGACAGCTGCGTGATCGGGGTCGGTGAGCCGTAGTAGTCGACGACGACGCGGGCGAACATGCCGGGGTTGGCCCTCCCGGTCCGGATGGACGACAAGTCGTCGCGAGCAACCGCGACGGCCTTCTCCATTTTCTCCTCGGCATCGAAGAGAGCCTCTTCAATCACTTGGTACTCCTCAACCGCACGCGGTACTCATCAGCTGACCAGGGTTCCGATCTTCTCACCTGCGACCGCCCGGGCGATATTCCCGTCGGTCAGCAGGTTGAAGACCAGGATCGGCATCCCGTTGTCCATGCACAAACTGAACGCCGTCGCATCGGCCACCTGAAGCCCGCGATCGATGACCTCACGGTGACTGATTTCGGTGAGCATCTCGGCGTTCGGGTCCTGGCGCGGGTCGGCGGTGAACACGCCGTCGACCGCCTTGGCCATCAAGACGATGTCGGCGCGGATCTCCAGAGCGCGCTGCGCGGCGGTGGTGTCGGTGGAGAAGTACGGCAGCCCCATACCGGCGCCGAAGATCACCACCCGACCCTTCTCGAGGTGGCGCACCGCCCGCAGCGGGATGTAAGGCTCGGCGACCTGACCCATGGTGATGGCGGTCTGCACCCGGGTGACGATGCCTTCCTTCTCCAGGAAGTCTTGCAGCGCAAGACTGTTCATCACCGTGCCGAGCATGCCCATGTAGTCCGAGCGGGTGCGCTCCATGCCGCGCTGTTGCAGTTGGGCGCCCCGGAAGAAGTTACCGCCGCCGATCACGACGGCGACCTGAACGCCGCTGCGCACCACTTCGGCAATCTGGCGCGCCACCTGGGCGACGACGTCGGGATCCAGGCCGACCGATCCGCCGCCGAACATCTCCCCGCCGAGCTTGAGCACCACCCTGTTGAAACGCGGGCGCAGATCCTGCGTCACGGCGCCGTTGCCACTGGCCGTCTCCCCCATCAGACTCCTCCGGAATAGTCGGGCTCCTGGCACGAGGGTGCCATCCCGGCGACTATCGGGACGGCACTTCCATCCTGCCTTATCGGCGAACCTGGCAATTTCGCGGGTTGTGCCTGGTGCGGGTCACCAGAGGACGGCGATGCCGGCCGCCGCGAGCGACAGGACACCGACCGAAACGAACACCGGCCGCGGGACCGGATCGCCGGTACGCCGCTGCTTGGCATTGCCCATGCCGAGCAGGCCGCCGATCACGACCAGGATGGCCAACTTGACCCCGATCTTGGGGTAGTTCAAGACATTTCCCGCGAGCCCCCATGGAGCCGCGAGCGCGACTCCGGTGAGCAACGAGACCAGCAGGCCGTAGTCCATCAGCCCAGTGGTGCGGAAGCGCCGAGCCGCCGCCTCGGCCGCCCAGGCGCCGAAGGTGAGGGCGAACCCGACGATGTGCACCAGCACAACTACATGGCGTAGTAGTTCCATGCCGGTCAGCCTACGACACCGCGGAGGTCAGCCGAGGTGAGCTGACAGCAGCCACGCCGGCATGGATTTGCGGCCCTTGGGCTCGTCACGCAGATCCCCGCCGGCGAAATTCGCCATCGATGCCAATTCCTCGGGCACGTTGGCGTGGATACGCGCGGGGCGGATCTCGTCGATCACCCAGTACGGCTCGACGGCGGCGCGCAGTTCGTCGGCCGTCACCGGGTGCGCGGGCCCGTTGGCCGGCATGGTTCCGGCGTCGAAGACCAGCACGAAGTACGACGCCCCCGGCGCGGCCGCCCGCACGATCGAGCGCTGGTAACCGTCGCGCAGCTCGACCGGCATCGAATGGAACAGGGTCGAGTCGACGATCGTGCCGAACCGGCCGTCGTAGCCGCCGAAGTCGCTGATGTCGGCGACCTCGAAGCTGGCATTGGTCAGGCCGCGCTTGGCTGCTTCGGCGCGGGCGAGCTCGATGGCCGTCGGCGAGAGGTCGAGCCCGACGGTGGTGACGCCACGTTCGGCGAGGAACAACGCAAGCGCCGCCTCCCCGCAGCCGGCGTCGAGGACGTCGCCGTGAAACCTGCCTTGTTCGATGAGCGCGGCGATCTCGGGCTGCGGCTCGTCGATGCTCCACGGCGGCCGGAAGCCCTCGAACTCCGGAGCCGAACGCCGGTATGCCGAATCGAAGAGATCTTGCGGTGTGGTCATATCTCCACGAATATCAACTGAGTTGATATATGTCAATATCATTGACATGAGCGCAGCCCACGACGAGCCACTGGGCTACTTGCTGTACCGGGTGGCCTCCGCACTGCGCGCCGAAGTGACCGCCACCGCGCTCGAACCGGTGGGCCTGTCCTTCCCGCAGTACATCTGCATGCGGATCCTGTCCAAGTTTCCCGACCGGTCCAACGCGGAGCTGGCCCGCGACACCGGGGTCTCACCGCAGGCGATGAACATGGTGTTACGCAGCCTCGAAGAACGCGGCCTCGCGACGCGCCCGGCCAGTGTGGAATCGGGCCGCTCACTGCCGGCGAAGCTGACCCGCGCCGGCGTGGAACTCCTGCAGCGCACCGACGCCGGGGTGCGCGACTCCGAGCAGGCGCTGATGGCGGAGCTGAGCGCCGAACAGCGGCGAGAATTCCGCAGAATTCTCGCCGCCCTCGGCAGCTCCTAGGCCGGTCAGTGGTGTGAGTGGCAGCCCTTCGGCGGTGACGGCGGCAGGTCCAGTGCCGGGTTGCCGTCGAAGAAGCCGACCGGCTTCATCTTGAATCCGGTGTAGTGACATGGCATTACCGGCCAGTCCTCCGGGCAGACGATGTGATGGGCACCGACGGTGTACCAGAGCACGATGTCGGTGTTCTCCAGCGGCGCATCGTCGGCCACATACTGCGGCAGACCCTGCGCCTCGGCACACTGGTACATGTAGTCGCCGGCCGCGAACTTCTCGGCAGGGTCGTACTTGGTCACCCAGAGGTTGTGCTGCAGGAACCGGGCGCGATCGTAGATGTAGGAACCTTCCTGCACCATCACCGGCACCGGGTCGCGCGGCATCAGCTTGTAGCCCACCTCCGCGCCGAGCTCGTTGACCTTCGACGGGTTGGTGACCTTCCAGTACCGTCCGGTCTGCCAGTTCCAGTCCCTGGCGCTTTCGGCCTCCGACGCGATCAACGTGTCCTTGGCGATCCAGGCGTTGTGGTGCGGGTTGAGCTCAGGCTCGGGCTCGACCACCGAATCCACCTCGTAGACACTGTTACTCGGCCCGTCGATGCTCATGTCGAGCCGGAAGTTGAAGAAGTGCTGGTGGTTCGGGCCGTAGATGCCCGGAGCGACGAGCTTGCCCCACCTCGGCTTCTCCCCTTCCGGGATCGAACCAGTGGTGAGCACCCCGGAGAGCTTGACCTCCATCTCGATCGACGCGTCGTTGTAGAGGTACCAGAAGAACCCGTATTCGTAGTTGCCGACCGTGCAGATCATCGAGATCACCAGTCGGCGCGACCGGCGCACCTCGACTTCTCCGGTGCGGAAGTCGGTGTGCTTCCAGGAGATCCCGTAGTCCTCTTCGTGCATACAGATCGCATTCGGGATCGTGACCGCGTTGCCGTCGGAGTCGTGCACCGTGCCGTCGAAGTAGAAGATCTCACCCAGGCAGTCGCACCCCAGCGTCAGCGGGTTGGCCGAGAAGCCCATGCCGACCTCACCCATGTCGAACACGTTCTTGTTCCAGTGCGTCGGCGAGGTGTCGCCGTAGGGCACCACCATTTCCGAGAGCGCTGCCCGATACATGATCGGCCGAACGGTGCCGCGGTCGTTGTAGGTGATCTCGTGCAGTGTCAGACCCTCACGCGGGTTGAACCCGACCCGCAGAGACCACTTCTGCCACTGAACTTTCCAGCCGTCGACGGTGAAGCTCGGTCCGTCCGGCTGAGTGATGTCGATGGTCTTGACGTCGTCGCGGAACTGCGTGAAGGCCGGCCGGTTGTCCTCGTCGAACATGAACTGCGCCGAGTAGTTACCCGCTTTCGGCGGCAGCGGCACCACCCCGTGATCCTCGACCTCGAGCACCTTCATCTCGTCGAGGTCGAACGTCACGATCACCCCTTCGACCGGCCGGGCGTAACCGTGCTCTGAGGCCGCGGCGCGCATGAACGTCAGCGGCCGGCAGATCAGCGGTGAGTTCTCGTAGTGGTCCTGCGCGCCGTAATAGCCTGCGGGCCATGGGTCGATCATCGCCAGGTCGAAGTCGGTGATCCCACGCTTACGCATCGCCTCCTGCCAACGCGGGTCGGCGCGGACCACCTCCTCCACCCCGGTCATGTGCTCGACCAGATACGACGGGAAGCGGCCCGGGATTGCCTTCCAGGACTCCACCACTCGGGCACCGATGTCGACGACCGACTCGTAGACCAACTTGGCCGCTGCGTCGTACATCGTGATGAAGGCCCGCCGCGGTACGTCGGACATGGATTCGAACGTCAACTGCGCGTTCTTGTCCGGCTCCGCGAGCTGGATCATCACGAATTTCAATGTCGGACTGGCATATTCCGAGTCCTTGACGACGGCCGCCGCCGCCTCGATCTCGGCACCGGTCAGCGGGTCGAGCGGGTAACAGGCACGGTCGTCGGTAGTCGCCGTGTTGAGCACGGTACTGTCCATCGTCATTGTGAGCTAAACCGCCTCAGGGCTAGTGGTTTCGGATTTCTTGAGATCCAGCACGGCCAGATGTGCCAGTGCGTCTTCCTGGGTCATCTTGTGTGCGGAGCGCCGGCCGAAGATGTAGACGATCACACCGAGGGCGAACATGCCCATCGCGATGCTGCCCGTCCACGTCATCCAGGTGCTGTCGGGTACATCGGCGATCCACGACTTGGCGAACGAGTAGTAGATGCCGCCGACGGTGCCCACCGAGCCGATGACGATCGTGATCCACACACCGACCATCCCGCCGGGGATGCGCCAGAACTTCTCGGCCGCATAGCGATCGGCGTACTTCTTCCGGGCGATGATGACCGGGACCAGGAAGAAGAACCCGGAGATCAGCCAGGCGATGGACAGGCCGCCCTGCAGGAACACGGTGACATTCGCCATGCTGCTCTGGGAGTACAGGCCGACCAGGATCAGCGACGACAGCACGCCCTGGATCAGCACGGCGGTCACCGGGTTACGCGTCCGCGGGTTCAGGTGAGTGAAGATCCGCGGCAGGTGACGCTCCAGACCGGAGACGAAGATCAACCGCGAGTAGGTCACCTGGTAGCTCATCAACGCGACGAACACGATGCATGCCAGGACAACGGCGGCGACTTCCATCACGCCCGCGGGTGCGGCGGTGCCGAGCATGCCGATGACGCCGGTGACCGGGTTGATCTCGTCGGCCGGCAACACCATGACGGTGCCCAGCGTGGTGAGCAGGTAGATGAGGACCAACGCGATCGAACCCCAGACCACCATCTTCGGTCCGCTCTTACGCACCGAGAGGAACTCCGCACCCATGTTGTAGGGCGTCTCGACGCCGACCAGGTACAGCAGCACGGTGCCGTAGAGGAAACCGGCACCGGCGAAGTCGGGCACCAGCGCGGCGTGCGCGGTGAACTCCTGCGCCGAGCCGTTGCGGATCGCGTAGATCACGCCCGAGACGAAGATGACGGCCGTCAACGCCCAGTAGACGACGAAGACGGTATTCATGATCTTCTGGTTGGCAGCGAGTTTCGCCAGGGCCAAACCGATCACCGCCCACAGGATCACCACCTGCAAGATGATGGTGAGCGTCAGACCGAGCTCGGCGTGGAAGGCCAGCAGCAGGAACTGCAGGATGATCGCCGGCGACGATGCGGAGTTGAGCACCACGGGGATCCACGACAGGTAGCCGCCGATGAATCCCCATGTCTCGCCCATGGTCCGGGTGGCCCAGATATACACACCGCCTTCACCGGGCCACAGGTTGCCCAGTTCGGCGACCGCCATACCCGCGGGGATCAGGAAGGTGAGGATGCCGAGAATCCACATCGGGATCGCGGTCCAGCCACCAGCCGCCATGATCGACGAGCCGGTGATCCAGCAGATGATGAAGACGTAGGTGGCCGTCAGGCCGAACGTCGTCATCACCTTCGGCAGCACCTGCTCAGGGACGAGCTCTGTGGCCAGAAGCTTGTCACGAGCCGACGCTGGCGCCTCGAGTTCTTGCGTCATACGTTCACTTCCAATCCGTCTGGATCAGTTGATGATTTGTCCGTCTCTCATACGGACGACACGGCTCGCTTCGTCGGCCACCGTGGGATCGTGGGTGCTGGCGACGACCGTGACGCCAAGCGTCGAACACAGGTCGCGCAGCATGCGCACCACCGTCTCCCCCGTGCGGTGGTCGAGATTTGCCGTCGGCTCGTCGGCCAGGACGAGCGTGGGGCTACTGATCAGCGAGCGCGCGATCGCGGTGCGCTGCTGTTCACCACCCGACATCTTGGTCGGCTGGTGATGTACGCGGTGGCTCAGGCCGACGAGGTCGAGCAGCTCCAACGCCCGCTGGCGCAACGACTTGCGGTCGTAGGGCTCGAACATCAATGGCAGTTCCACGTTTTCGACCGCCGACAGGAACGGGATCAGGTTGTAGCTCTGGAAGATGAACCCGATCGTGTCGTGGCGCAGCGCGGCGAACTGACTCTCGGTCAGCTTGGCCGTGTCGCGGCCGGCGATCGTCACCGAGCCCTTGGTGGGCCGGTCGAGGCCGCCGATGATGTTCAGCAGGGTCGACTTGCCCGAACCACTCGGGCCCATCAGACAGACGAATTCGCCTGGCATGACAGTCAATTCGGCGGCAATCAGGGCCTTGACGACCTCGTCACCGAGCTTGTGCAACTTCCACACGTCGTTGATCTCGATCACCGGCGACGGCTCGGGTGCCGGCACGATGTCGGGTGTGGCGTCTTCGACTGCGGTCATGTCTAACCTCCGGTCGACAGGGAGCGGATGGGGGGACGCGACGCCGCGTTCCACGTGGGCACGATGCTGGTGGCCAGGGCGGCGATGATGCTGACGACGACGGCGATCGCCGAACCGAGGCCAAGGCCTACCGACGAGACTCCGGTGGGGACCAGGCCGAGGACGCCCAGCACGATCGCGGCAACGATCGCCAGCGCGACACCGGCTACCGCCCCGAGGACCGCGGTAACCGCGGGTTCGACCAGCAGCGCGGCGATTACGGGCCGGCGGGGAACGCCGGTCGCTCCGAGTACGCCGAGTTCGCGGGTGCGGTGCGCGATGGTTCGGGTGGTCGCGACGGCCACCTCGACGACACCGACAAGCAGCACGGTGATCGCGATCAAGATGACGGCCCGGCCGATTTCGGTGGCGTGGCCCAGCGATGCGGACTGGGCCTGGATGCCCGCTGACATCCCGAAGACGATGACGACGAGGAAGGCGCCCGTCGCGGTGGTGACGATCGGCAGCACCATCTCGCGCACCCGCCGCCGTGCCGACAACCAGCCGTAGGACAGTCCGAATGTGATCATCAGCGGCCTCCGAGCAGGTCGACCGGACGGTTCTGCAGCAGCCGGTGCACGGGTATCAGCGCGCCGACGATCGACATCGCGGGCAGGAAGCCCGCGACCATGCCGGCGGCCTGCAGCCAGGCGATCGGGGTGGCGATACCCGGGATCACCAGCCACACAGCGATTCCCGCGGTCGCGACACCCAGCACGTAGGCCGCGACGAAGACGACAGCGGACTCCACCAGGAAGAAGTAGAGCACCTCATCAGCCAGGCCGATGCTGGACATGATGCCGAATTCGCGCTTGCGCTCCTGCACCGCCGCGAGGAAGGACGACACGGCGATGATGAAGCCCAGGACCAGGCCGATGATCGAGATGATCCCCAGCGTCGAACTGGTGACCTTGCCGGAGAACAGGGCCGAGTACTTCTGGTCGAACGTCAGCGGGCCGTTTCCGCCCACCGTGTCATAGATCAACCCCGGCCCGGCCGGATCCGGCTTGACGGCGGGGTCCGAGGTCGAGGACAGCCCGACCGCACCGCCGAAGGTGCTGCCGAGAGTGCGGCTCTTCTCCTGCCCCGCGGGCGCGAACACCGTCCACCACCCGTTGTCACCCACGACCGATGCGGCAAGTGGTGTCGCTACCGTCACCGACTGACCGCCGCCACCAACCTGCACCCCGAGATCCCGGCCGCCGACGACAATGCGGTCGCCGTCGTGGACTCCGAGTCGCTGAGCGACTTCAGAGCCCAAAACCGCTTGGCCGTCTGGTGTTTCGTCGCTACCGCGCAACGACACCGGAGTGCCGTTGACGTCGGTGGTGCCCGAAAGCGTCTTGATCGCACGCCACCCCCCGGGGGCGACGATCGCCGGCGCGGGCCCGTCGGCAACCAGTGCCTGCACCGCGCTGTCGTAGTGCACTCCGGCGGCGGGAACCGCCCATAGCTGGGCGCCACCGAGCACCTCGGTCACCGAGTCCGCACCGGTGATGGCGAAACTCGACGAGATGGTGCGCACCACCGTCACACACGTGAGGGCGAGTGCGATGCCGAGCACAGACAACACAAACCGTTCGGGCCTGCGGCGGATGTTCGCCCACGCAAACCGGAGAAGACACACAAAAGTGTTGTTCCCCGAAGAGGTGGCGATCGCCGATGGTCGCGAAATAGTTGTGGAGGCAGAGGTTTCCACATCGGCAATATTCCGGCCGCCCTGTTTCGCGGACCGCACGCGATCGATATCCATCAGGTTAACTCGACGGTTCCGCCGTTAAATCCAGGTATCGATGGGAACCATATCGCGGCAACGGATTTCGTTGCAGGTCAGGCCGGTTGATCGGAATTAACCTGTACCGGCGCAGGGGCTTCGGCTCAGGGGATTCGAGGTCTCGCCAGCTCATGTTGGCCGATCGCCCACATGGTCATGACGCGACACACGTTCACAGCGGCCACGGATTCCGCACTCAGGTCAGCAGTCAGCCTTGAATGCGGGGCCACGGCTTGGCCGCTTCGAGCTCATAGGCCAGCTCCAGCAGCCGCCGCTCGTGCCCGAGCGGACCCGCCAGCATCATGCCCACCGGCATACCCGAGGCAGATCGGCCCAGCGGCAACGAGATTGCCGGCTCCCCCGTGGCGTTCTGCAGCGGCGTGAACGCCACCCAGTCGATCAGCCGGTCGATGATCTGCTGATAATCCGCGGTGGGATCCAGGTGCCCGATGCGAGGCGTCTCCTCGGCCAGCGTAGGCATCAGCAGCACGTCGTAGGTCTGATAAAGCCGCTCGGTGATCCGCCGGAGCCGGCGCAGCCGCGTGATCGCGACCGGTAGCTTGTGCAGGTTGCGGCCCGCATGCCGGTCGAGCCCCAGCGTGAGGTTGTCGAGTTTCGTCTTGTCGAAGCTCTCCCCGAACGTCCTTTGTCCGGTGCGCACCAGCGTCATCGCCAAAAACGCCCAGTACAACAGGAAGTCGTCCAGGAAATAACTCGGAACCGGAGGCTGGTCCAGGTACTCGACGCTATGACCAAGGCCCGCAAGCAATTCGGCGTTCTGCAGGGTGAGATCGCGAACGCTCGGAGCGGCTTGTCGATTCACCGATTGAGTCACGACCGCGATACGCAGCCGGGCGGCGCCGGGTCCGGTGACGGCGCCGATCGGCGGCAGCCGGCGGTTGCGCCAGATGCGTTCGGTTTCCCGGTAGAACGCGGCGGTGTCGCGCACAGTGCGGGTCAGTACACCGTCATTGACGATGCGCACCGGCATCTGCCGGGTCATCTTGTCCAGCGGCAACCGGCCGCGCGACGGCTTGAGGCCGACGAGGCCGTTACACGCCGCGGGGATCCGGATGGAGCCGCCGCCGTCGTTGGCATGTGCGATCGGCACCACGCCGGCGGCGACGAACGCCCCCGAGCCCGACGACGACGCGCCCGCGGTGAAATCGGTGTCCCACGGGTTGCGGACGGCGCCGATGCGGGGATGCTCGGCCGAGGCGCTGAACCCGAATTCCGACAGCTGGGTCTTGCCCAGCGGCACCAGCCCGGAAGCCAGGAAGAACTTGGCGAAGTCACCGTGAGCGGCGTGCGGGCGAGGTTCCCACGCGTCGGTGCCCTGCATGGTCGGCATGCCCTCGACGTCGACGTTGTCCTTGATGAACGTCGGCACCCCGTCGAAGTAGCCACGCCCGCCCGCATAGGCCCGGGCCAGCGCCCGCTCGAAGGTCTCGTGCGCCAGGCCGTTGAGGATGGGGTTGACCTTCTCGGTGCGGGCGATCGCGGCCTCGACGAGTTCAGGGCGAGATACCTTGCCGGTGCGCAGGGCGTCGACCAGGGCTACCGCATCCAGGTCGCCGAGGGCGTCGTCGCCGAAGGCGTGCACATGTCGCATTCACCTGACGCTAGCAGGCACGTGTGCAATAACCGCCCGGCTCACCGCGGAAGATCGGCCGCCACCGCTTCCAACGCCGCAAGGTGCCCGTCGACCCCGCGCAGGCCGGCGCCCATCGTGTTGATCGAGACGTGAGTGGCACCGGCCGCTCGCCAGGCAGCCAGCTCCTCGCCCACCGTGTCGCGACCCCCGGACCAGTCAGCCCGGCCCTCCATGCCCAATCCGGCGGGATCGCGACCGGCGGCCGCAGCGGCTTGCCCGACGGCGACCCGCGCCTCGTCGAGCCCGCGCCCGGGTGCCATCATCGGGAACCAGCCGTCGCCGAGGCGTCCCGCGCGCTCGTAGGCGCGTTCGGAGGCGGCGCCGAACCATACCGGGATGGGTCGTTGGATCGGCAGCGGAGACAGGCCCGCGCCGGTGACCGTGTGGTAGCGCCCTTCGTAGCTGACGGATTGTTCGGTCCAGAGCCGGCGCATCACGTCGACCTGTTCCTCGGATCGGCGGCCGCGGTTGGAGAAGTCCTCGCCGAGTGCCTCGTATTCGACTGGGTTCCAACCCAATCCGATTCCGAGCCGCAGCCGTCCACCACTGAGCAGATCCACCTCCGCGGCCTGCTTGGCCACCAGGGCGGTCTGTCGCTGCGGCAGGATGATCACGCCGGTCACCAGCTCCACAGTGGTCGTGACCGCCGCGAGGTAACCGAACATCACCAGCGGCTCGTGGAAGGTGGTGTGCACGTCGTACGGTCCGGCCCAGCCCCGATGCACCTCACGATCGGCGCCCAGCACATGGTCGTAAGCCAGGATGTGGGTGAACCCCAGTTCCTCCACCCGCTGGCCGTAAGCGCGGACCGCGCCCACGTCGGGCCCGAGTTCGGTTTGAGGGAACGTGACTCCGATGCGCATGGCTCATCCAACCCCAGCGGGGCGGGGAAGCTTCCCAAAGACGGTAAAACCCCGCGTCTCCGGGATCGCCGGATATGACGCGGGGTTTTCCAGTTGGACGGTTTGGTGCGCCGCCCAAGTTTGTGTGGAGCTAGGCCTGGCCGACCTCGAAGCGGGCGAACCGCGTGACGGTCACGCCGGCCTCGTCGAGGAGTGCCTTGACGGTCTTCTTGTTGTCGGACACCGACGGCTGCTCGAGCAGCACGACGTCCTTGTAGAAGCCGGTGACGCGACCCTCGATGATCTTGGGCAGCGCCTGCTCGGGCTTGCCCTCGGCCTTGGCCGTCTCCTCTGCGATGTGGCGCTCGTTGGCCACGATGTCAGCCGGAACGTCCTCGCGGGTCAGGTACTTGGCCTTGAGCGCGGCGATCTGCAGGGCCACGGCGTGCGCCGCGTCCGTGCTATCGCCCGTGTACTCGACCAGCACACCCACGGCGGGCGGCAGATCGGCGGCACGCTTGTGCAGGTAGGCCTCGACCTTGCCGTCGAAGTACGTGGCACGGCGCAGCTCGAGCTTCTCGCCGATCTTGGCCGACAGCTCCGCGACGGCCTGCTCGACGGTCTTGTCACCGATTGTGGCGGCCTTGAGGGCCTCCACATCGGTGGCCTTGGCCTCCAGGGCGGCAGCGACCACGTCGTCGGCAAGCTTCTGGAACTCGGCGTTCTTGGCGACGAAATCGGTCTCGGAGTTGAGCTCGATCAGTGCACCGCCCTTGGCGGCGACCAGGCCCTCGGCGGTGGCGCGCTCAGCGCGCTTGCCGACGTCCTTGGCACCCTTGATGCGCAGCGCCTCGACGGCCTTGTCGAAGTCGCCGTCGTTTTCGGCCAGGGCGTTCTTGCAGTCGAGCATGCCCGCACCGGTGAGCTCCCGAAGCCGCTTGACGTCGGCAGCGGTGTAGTTAGCCATGTGGCCTTCCTGTGAATTACGAAGCGTCAGTGGTGGTTGCGACAGTTTCAGTGGCCGGCCCGGCGTCATTGGGGGCCGACGCGGTTGCGCTGGCCAGCAGCTCCTGCTCCCACTCGGCCAGCGGTTCGGCTGCGGCTTCGGGCTTGTCGCCCGAGCCGACGCCGGCGCGAGCCTGCAGGCCTTCGGCCACCGCGGAGGCGATCACCTTGGTCAGCAGGGCCGCCGAGCGGATGGCGTCGTCGTTACCCGGGATCGGGTAGTTGACCTGATCGGGGTCGCAGTTGGTGTCCAGGATCGCGATGACCGGGATGCCCAGCTTGATGGCCTCGCTGACGGCGAGGTGTTCCTTGTTGGTGTCGACGACCCAGATCGCCGACGGCACCTTCTGCATGTCCCGGATACCGCCGAGGCTGCGCTCGAGCTTGTTCTTCTCGCGGGTCAGCATCAGGATTTCCTTCTTGGTGCGACCCTCGAAACCACCGGTCTGCTCCATGGCCTCGAGCTCCTTGAGGCGCTGCAGACGCTTGTGAACGGTGGAGAAGTTGGTCAGCATGCCGCCCAGCCAGCGCTGGTTCACGTAGGGCATGCCGACGCGGGTGGCCTCGTCCGCGATGGACTCCTGGGCCTGCTTCTTGGTGCCGACGAACAGGATGCTGCCGCCGTGGGCGACGGTTTCCTTGACGAACTCGTAAGCCTGATCGATGTAGGTCAGCGTCTGCTGCAGATCGATGATGTAGATGCCGTTGCGGTCGGTGAAGATGAACCGCTTCATCTTGGGGTTCCAGCGTCGGGTCTGGTGCCCGAAGTGGGTGCCGCTGTCAAGCAGCTGCTTCATGGTTACTACGGCCATGCGTGTGCCTTAACTTGTGTCGGTTGTCGCCCGGCTTCGGGTGAAGCCAAGCCCTGGCGTCTGAGGCATGCCGACCCGCGGACGGGACCAACCGGCATGCGTGGTGCAAGTCGATGAAACGGACTTGCGGAACAGGCGCGCGAAGTCAACCCGCTCGCGCGAGTTGCGGATCAAAGTTTACACCGCCGCAACGGGTGCTTTGTCCACAGCGGCCGGCTGGTCCACAGCGCTGGGTTCTGGGGCTGTTGTTTGGTTCCGTAGGCCACTGAACTGGAGCGATGCGCTGGCTTGTTCTGATTGCGGCGGTCGTCACGCTCGGCACCGGGGTCGGGCGGGCCGATGACGGGCGGCTGCAGTGGCCGCTGCGGCCACGGCCGACGGTGACCAGGGTGTTCGACGCGCCGTCTCCCGACTGGCAGCGCGGGCATCGCGGAGTGGACCTGGCCGGGGTGCCCGACCAGCCCGTGTATGCCGCGGGCCCGGCGACGGTCGTGTTCGCTGGCACGCTGGCCGGGCGCCCGGTGGTGTCACTGGCCCATGCCGGCGGCCTGCGCACCAGCTACGAGCCGGTCGAGGCTGTCGTGCGGGCGGGGCAGCTGGTGGACTCGTCGACCGCGCTGGGCCGGCTTGTGCCTGGTCATGCGGGGTGCCCGGTGGCCGCGTGCCTGCACTGGGGCGCGATGTGGGGGCCGGCGTCGCGGGCTGACTACGTCGACCCGCTGGGGCTGCTGGCGTCGACGACGATCCGGCTCAAGCCGCTGGCGGGGTGAATTTCCTGCCGCGAGCGTGCGTGTCCGCACGCAGACACGCCGCCAACCTGCGCACTATGCGCACGCTCGCGGGGATCAGTTGAGCTGGTAAGCCTCGCGTGACACCAGGAACGACTGGCCGGTCTTGCTGTCGGCGCAGCTCACCCCGTCGCGCTCGACCGTGCACGTGATGCTGCCCACCGATCGCCGGTCACCGTAGGAAAGGGTCGGGGGCGCGTATTGCCCGCTGAAGAACAGCTGGCTCATCACGAACCCGAAGCACGGTGCCTGCCCCTCGGCGAGCTGAAGGTTCTCACCTCCCGGTTCGCCGATCGCGCCGGGAACGTTGGCGCGCGGGCAGGTGTCGGACTGCGGTGCGACCCAACTGTGTTCGTTGACCTTGCACCACACGAACGCTCCTTCCCGCGCGGTGCCGAGTTGGCAGCCGACGTTCCCCGACGGGGACAGAAATTGAATTCTGGACGCCGCCGCGTGAGCGGTCGGTGCCATGACGCCGGTCAGTACCGCTGCGGCCAGTGTGAAGATCGCGATCCTGTGCATGGGGGAAGTGCACGCCGCCGCTGGGGCTACCGAACCCAACTTGGGCGTCCGTAGGCTGGTCACCGATGAGCATCGCGCCTGACAGGACCGTCGTTCTCGGCCACCGATTCGCCACCGAGGTGCCCGAGATAGCGCTGCGCTGGCAGGCCGAAGCCGCACCTGATCCGCGGCTGCTCGTGCTCAACGAGTCGCTCGCCCTCGAGCTGGGCCTCGATGCCTCGTGGCTGCGCAGCCCCGACGGAATCGGCCTGCTCGTCGGGACTGCGCTCCCGGCGGATGCCGAACCCGTCGCGCAGGGGTATGCCGGCCATCAGTTCGGCGGCTGGGTGCCGCGCCTCGGCGACGGTCGCGCGTTGTTGCTGGGTGAACTCGATGTCGACGGCAGCCCGCGCGATCTGCATCTGAAGGGCTCGGGACGCACGCCGTTCGCCCGCGGCGGCGACGGTTTGGCAGCGATCGGCCCGATGCTGCGCGAATACCTGGTCAGCGAAGCGATGCACGCACTGGGCATTCCGACCACCCGCTCCCTGTCGGTGGTCGGCACCGGGCGCACCGTCCAGCGCGAGACGGAGCTCGACGGCGCCGTCCTCGCCCGCGTCGCGGCGAGCCACCTGAGGGTCGGCAGCTTCCAATATGTCGCGGCCGCAGGCGAACTCGAGGTATTGCGGCGACTCGCCGACCACGCGATCAGCAGGCACTACCCCGCCGCCGCCGAGGCCGACAATCCCTACCTCGCCCTGCTGGATTCGGTGATCGCCGCGCAAGCCGGACTCATCGCCCAGTGGATGCTGGCCGGGTTCGTCCATGGCGTGATGAACACCGACAACATGACGATCTCGGGCGAGACGATCGACTACGGGCCGTGCGCGTTCATGGACGCCTTCGACCCGAAGACGGTGTTCAGTTCGATCGACTCGTGGGGCCGCTACGCCTACGGCAACCAGCCGGCGATCGCCGCCTGGAATCTCACCCGCTTGGCCGAGGCGCTGCTCGGGCTGATCGACGACGACCAGGAGCGCGCGATCGAACTGGTCACCGCGTCGCTACAGCAGTTCCCTGGCCGGTACTCGGCGGCGTGGACCGCAGGTATGCGCAGGAAGCTGGGACTGAGCGATGAAGTCGGGGACGCCGAGGTCCAACAGCTCAGCGAGGAGCTCTTGGAGTTGCTCGAGCCGGAGCAGGCCGACTACACCTCGTTCTTCCGCCGGCTCGCCGCCGGCGCGGTCGAGCCACCGTTCGAGGCGTGGGCCACCCGATGGCGCGGTATGGGTCCGGACGTCGAGGCGATGCAGCGGGTCAATCCGGTCTACATTCCGCGCAATCACCTGGTGGAGGAGGCGCTGAGCGCCGCGACAGCAGGAGACATGG
Source organism: Mycolicibacterium vinylchloridicum (assembly GCF_013404075.1). Taxonomy (GTDB): domain Bacteria; phylum Actinomycetota; class Actinomycetes; order Mycobacteriales; family Mycobacteriaceae; genus Mycobacterium; species Mycobacterium vinylchloridicum. The sequence continues at coordinate 50,677 of NZ_JACBJQ010000015.1, read as the reverse complement.
AGCCGTTCGAGCGGCTGCTGCGGGTGATCACGTCGCCGTACGACGAACGTCCGGGGTTCGAGCGCTACGCCGAGCCCGCTCCCGATGACTTCGGGCGCTGCTTCCAAACCTTCTGTGGCACTTAGACATTCAGGCGCGCGGATGCGCTTGGTCGTGCACGGCGCGTAGCCGCGCCACGGTGACGTGGGTGTAGAGCTGTGTGGTGGCCAGCGTCGAGTGGCCCAGGATTTCCTGGACGATCCGCAGGTCGGCCCCGCCTTCGAGCAGGTGGGTGGCCGCGCTGTGGCGCAGCCCGTGCGGGCCGATGTCGGGTGCGCCGTCGACCGCCGACATGGTCTGGTGCACAACGGTGCGGGCCTGGCGGGGGTCCAGGCGCCTGCCTCGCGGCCCCAGCAGCAGCGCGGGGCCGGAGTCTTCGTTGACGAGTTCGGGCCTGCCGTCGTTCAGCCACGCGGTCAGTGCCGCCAGGGCCGGCGCCCCGAACGGCACGGTGCGCTGTTTGTTGCCCTTGCCCAGCACCCGCAGCAGGCGGCGGCCGGTGTCGACGTCGTCGACGTCGAGCCCACACAGCTCGCTGACGCGGATTCCGGTGGCGTAGAGCAGTTCCACGATCAGCCTGTCGCGGATCGCCAGCGGGTCGCCCTGTTCGGCGCCGAGGTCGGCGGCGGCCATCGCGGCCAGCGCCTGGTCCTGGCGCAGGACCGCGGGCAGGGTGCGGCGCGCCTTGGGCAACTGCAGACGGACTGCCGGGTCCTCGGTGAGCAGGCCGCGACGGGTGGCCCAGGCGGTGAACGTCTTGACCGCCGAGGTGCGGCGGGCCAGGGTCGTGCGGGCCGCGCCTGCGGCCGATTGCGCGGCTAGCCACGACCGCAGCATCGGCAGACTCAGGCCGGCGAGGCCGGCGCCGGGCGCGCGTTCGTCGACGAACGCGAACAGTGAACGCAGGTCGGTGAGATAGGCCCGTTGGGTGTGCTCGGAGCGGGCACGCTCCAACGCGAGATGCTCGGCGTAGTCGTCGAGGATCGCCGAGTAGTCGCCGGGCTCCACGTCTCTACCGTTGCACTCGCGCACGCCCGTGCGCGCACGCGTGCGCGGCGTGTCCCGGCGTCGTGACCAATCCGTTGTGGCGGCTAGTCCTGGCCGGCTTCGGCGTCGGCCAGTTCCTTCTTCCACTGCCTGAACGTCTCTTCGGTGCGGCCGCGGCGCCAATAGCCGGAGATGGAGGCCCATTTGGCGTCGACGCCGCGCTCCTTGCGGACGTAGGGCCGCAGGTTGTGCATGACGGCCTGGGCTTCGCCGTGGATGAAGACCTGCGCTTGCCCGGGAAGCCAGGGCGCGGTGGTGACGGCCTCGACCAATGGCGCGTTGTCGCCGGCCCGGTCGTCCCCCACGAGATCGGCACGCCCGCCGCGGTAGATCCAGGTGATGTCGACCGATTCCGGTGCGGCCAGGTCGATCTCGTCCTCAGGACCGGCGACTTCGATGAAGACCTTGCCAACCGCGTTGGGTGGCAATGCTTCCAGTGCCGCACTGATGGCGGGGATGCCCGCTTCGTCACCCGCGAACAGATGCCAGTCGGCGTCCGGGTCGGGCGAATACGCACCGCTGGGACCCATCAGGAAGATGGTGTCCCCCGCTTTCGCCGCCGCGGCCCACGGACCGGCGACACCGTGCTCGCCGTGCACCACGAAGTCGACGGTGATCTCGCGGGCTTCGGGGTCGACCCGGCGCACCGTGTAGGTGCGCACGGTGGGCCGCTGTTCGGGCGGCAGTTCGTCGAAGCTGTTGAGCGTGAGCGGCTGCGGTAGCGACGCGACGTCGATGTCGTCGCGCACAAAGACGAACTTCACATACGAGTCGGCGAACTCACCGGGGGTGAAGGTATCGAAGCCGGTACCGCCGAGCACGACGCGCACCATGTGCGGCGCGAGTTGCTCGGTACTGACGACCTGAAACGTGTGCACTGGTCGACCCGCCACATCGCCTCCCGACGAGAATCGTTAGCCAACCTTGTCGACTATACGGATCGGCCGGGTGGCTGGGCTGGCTACGTCGGTCATGCCGGCTTGCGCACCAGCTTCCAGCAGCCGTCCTCACGGCGGGCCAGGCCCGCAATCTCCAGCATCGCCAGCGGACCCAGCACGGCGGTGGGCGGCAGGCCGGAGGCTACCGCGATCTCGTCGGCACTTCGGGTGCCTCGCCCGGGCAGCGCCTCGTACACCTGCTTTTCGGCATCACTGAGACCATCGAGCGGTCCGGTTGGCCGGGGTGCCTCGTCGGCGAATTCGCCTGCCCGACCGACCAATTCGACGACCTCCTCGGCACGGGTCACCAACTCGGCTCCGTTGCGCAGCAGGATGTGGCATCCCGTCGACGACGCGGAGGTCACCGGGCCCGGCACCGCACACACCACCCGGCCCAACGCGCGTGCCCACGCGGCGGTGTTCGCGGCACCGCTTCGCACACCCGCCTCCACCACCACGGTGGCCGCGCCAAGCGCTGCCACCAGCCGATTGCGGATCAAGAAGCGGTGCCGCGCGGGCCGCACACCGGGCGGATATTCGGTGAGCAGCAGGCCGGAGTTGCTGATCCGGTGCAGCAGCGACGAGTGTCCGGCCGGGTACAGAATGTCGATGCCGCCCGCCAGGACCGCCACCGTCTCCCCCTCGACGGACAGTGTCGCGCGGTGTGCAACGCCGTCGATCCCGTAGGCCCCACCGGAGACGACGGTGACCTCCTGTTCGGCCAGCCCCGCGGCCAGGTCCGCGGCGACGTGTTCGCCATAGCTGGAACACGCCCGCGTCCCGACGATCGCGGCGGACCGCTCGGCGACCTCATCGAGCCGGGCGGGACCGACGGCCCACAATGCCAGCGGGGAGCGGCCCTGTTGCCTGTCCCGCACGGCCGCTCCGCCGAAGGCCGCAAAAGCCAGGGTCGGCCACTCGTCGTGATCCGGCGTGATCAGCCGGCCGCCGCGGCGCTCCAGCAGATCCAGATCTGCCTCCGCCGCCTGGATGTCCCGTCGGGCGGCGGTGCGTTCCCGCAATTCATCGCTGATCTCGCCCGCGGCGATCCGATACGAGGCTTCGATGGGGCCGACCTCGCCGACCAGTTCGGCGATCTCGCCACAGGGTGGTTCGGCCACCCGCGACAGATACGCCCATGCCAACGTCCTGACGTCGTCTGTCATGGTTTGACTCCTCCCTGGCGGAAGCTCAAGGCCACCGCCACATCGTCGACACTGGGCGTCGTGCGCCCGGCCAGATCGGCCAATGTCCAGGCGACCCGCAGTGACCGGTCGACGCCCCGGATGCTCAGCACGCCGCGTTCCAGTGCTGTCTTCAGCGGGGCCATCGCGGTGTTGTCGAGCCGGAACTTGCGGCGCAGCACCGAACCGGTCACCTCGGCGTTGGTGGTATAGCCGTACCGACGCCAGCGCTCGGCGGCCGCCGCCCGGGCCTGCGCGACCCGATTGCGCACGGCTGCAGTACTTTCCGCCGCGTCGGGTGTGAAGGCTCCGGCACGCACCGTGTGCATCTGCACCCGCAGGTCCACGCGGTCCATCAGCGGACCCGACAGCTTGCCGAGATAGCGCCGCTTCTCCACCGATGTGCAGATGCAGTCCTTCGGGTCGGTCTTGGCGCAGGCGCAGGGGTTGGCCGCCATCACGAGTTGGAACCGCGCCGGGTAGCACGCCACTCCGTCGCGGCGGGCGAGCCGAATCTCGCCGTCCTCCAACGGCGTTCGGAGGGATTCCAGGACACTGACCCGGATCTCGGCACATTCGTCGAGGAAGAGCACGCCGCGGTGCGCGCGGCTGACCGCCCCGGGGCGGGCCATGCCCGAACCACCGCCAACGAGTGCGGCCACACTCGATGAGTGATGAGGGGCGATGAATGGCGGACGGGTGATCAGCGGCGTGGTCTCCGACAGCAGGCCCACGACTGAATGAATGGCAGTCACCTCCAAAGCCTCACCCTCGGTGAGCTCGGGCAATAGCCCGGGAAGGCGTTGTGCCAGCATGGTTTTCCCGACGCCGGGCGGCCCGGTGAGCATCAGGTGATGCGCGCCCGCGGCGGCGACCTCGACGGCGAATCGGGCGTGGGTCTGGCCCACCACATCGGCCAGGTCGGCAACGGAGGTGGGCTGCGGCGCGGGCGCATCGACTCGCTCGTCGAGCGTGGCCTTCCCGTTGAGCCAGCCTTGTAGCTGCCGAAGCGTCTGCACGCCGAGTACCTCGATGCCGTCGACCAGGCTGGCCTCGGCCAAATTCGCGATAGGCACCACCACGGTGGGCCAGCCCTGCTTCTTGGCGGCCAGCACAGCGGGCAACACACCGCGCACCGAGCGAATCCGGCCATCCAATGCCAGCTCTCCCAACAACACTGTCTTCTCGAGGCGATCCCACTGCTTCCTGCCGCTCGCCGATAAGACGGCCGCGGCGATCGCAATGTCATACAGCGAGCCGGTCTTCGGCAACGTGGCCGGCGACAATGCCAGCGTCAACCGCGATTGCGGCCAGTCGTTGCCGCAGTTGGTGATTGCCGCGCGGACCCGGTCGCAGGACTCGCGTAATGCGGCGTCGGGCAGTCCGACCAGGTGCACGCCGGGCAGCCCAGAGCTGATGTCGGTCTCGATCTCGACGATCTCGCCGTCGAGGCCGCGCACGGCCACCGAGTAGGCCCGTCCCAGTGCCATCAGCCGACCCCGCGCAGATGGGTGATTTCCGGAGTGCGCTTCCGGCCGATGCGGATCCCGATGACGTCGATACGGATCGCCGCCCACTTCTGGTCCTGAGCGGCCAGCCACAAGCCGGCCAGCCGGCGGATCCGGCGCACCTTGGTCGGCGTGACCGCATACTCCCAACCGCCGAAGCCGTCGCCGGTGCGGGTCTTCACCTCGACGAACACCACCGCGCCGTCGGCACCGGCGGCGATCACGTCGAGTTCGCCGTAGCGGCAGCGCCAGTTGCGGGCCAGGATCCGCAACCCCTGGGCGGTCAGATGTTCGACCGCCAGCTGCTCGCCCAGCGCACCGAGCTGGTTGCGCGTCAACGTCGTCATGGGTGCAGAGTCGAGGACATGACCGACACGCGCGAACGTCCATCAGCCTGCACACCCGAAACACGCCGAGTTATCCCCAGATCCACGCTCATCCCCCGAGGACACCGAAACTGGGGTTCACATTGTCGGTTCAGCTGAAGGGGTGGAGCTCGAAGCGGCCCCACGCCACTAAGGCGAATGCGCAGATGAACACGACATCAGCGAGCATCAGGCCCCATTCACTGCGGCGGAAGCGAGTCGTGGCCGCACCGGCCATGAACAACATCAGCCCGGTTGCCGCCAGCGGCACCAGTATCGGCGCAACGTTGAACAACGCGGGAAGCACCAGCCCCGTGGCACCGATGAGCTTGATCGTTCCTATCGCTTTGATGTGAGCGGGGCTGAAGTCGTCGACCCACTGCTGGCTCGCCGAGAGCGCCCGATATCGGGCTTTACTCAGCAGGATCTGGCTTGCACCGCCGACTGCGAATGCGACGGCCAATACTCCGGCAACTACCCAAAGTCCCGCGTTCATGATCTCGCTCTCTGTGGTTACCTCAGTCCGTCCGGACTCGTCATTGGTGATGACGGGTTCCACCGACGCGAGGTAACACCATGACGCATGACGCCAGCACAGAGCAGCAATTCGAGTCACAGCGAGGACGCCTGCTGACGATCGCGCACCGAATCCTCGGTTCATACGCCGACGCGGAGGACGCTGTGCAGGAGACGTGGCTGCGATTCTCTTGGCAGGAACCGGAATCGATCGACAACCCCGCCGGATGGCTCACCACCGTGGTTGGTCGCATCTGCATCGACATGTTGCGTGCTCGCGCTGCTAGGGCCGAGGTTCCGTTCGGCGATGGTCCGCCCGAACTCGTCGTGGCCGACGATGTCGATGCGCCCGAAGATTCCGCTGTGCTGGCCGACTTGGTCGGCATCGCGTTGTTATCCGTGCTGGGTTCACTCGGACCCGAGGAACGGCTGGCATTCGTTCTGCACGACATGTTCGCCGTTCCCTTCACCGACATCGCAGGCATCGTCGGCAAATCGGCGGACGCGGCGAAGATGGCCGCAAGCCGCGCGCGGCGTAAAGTACGCGCGGCGCCGACGGCGTCAACCCTCCACGAGCAGCGTGCCGTCGTCGATGCGTTCCTGCGGGCCGCCCGCGATGGTGACTTCGACGCCTTGCTCGACGTGCTGGCGCCCGACCTCAGGTGGGAACAGCACACCGCACGCGGAGTTACCGTCACCATCGGAGCCACCGAAGTCATCGGCGCGGTGCGACGCGGGGGACGCGCGAAGGTGACCGCGCGCCGCGTTCTGGTCAACGGGAAGCCGGGCATCGCCGCGTGGAACACACAGGGCAAGCCGCTCGGCATCATGGTGTGCACGGTGACAGACGGACGACTGACAGCCATCACCTCGATCGCCGACCCCGCGCGCCTGGCGACGTTGGACCTGCCCGAGCCGTAGCGGCCGTCGCACGCCTCAGATCAGATCAATCGCCTCCGCGATCGAGGGCAACACCCGCGCCGGCCGGAACGGATAGCGCTCGACGTCCTCGACCGTCGTCGACCCGGTCAGCACCAAGATCGTCTCCAGCCCCGCCTCGATGCCGGCCACCACGTCGGTGTCCATCCGGTCACCGACCATCACCGTGCTTTCCGAATGCGCCTCAATCCGATTCAGCGCACTGCGGAACATCATCGGGTTGGGCTTGCCGACGAAGTACGGCTCACGTCCGGTGGCCTTGGTGATCATCGCGGCCACCGATCCGGTCGCCGGCAGCGGCCCTTCGGCGGACGGCCCGGTCACATCAGGATTGGTCGCGATGAACCGCGCCCCCTTGCCGATCAACCGGATCGCCTTCGTGATCGCCTCGAACGAGTACGTCCTCGTCTCCCCCAGCACCACGAAATCCGGGCCGGTATCGGTCAGCGTGTAACCCGCCTCGTGCAGCGCCGTCGTCAGCCCCGCCTCGCCGATCACATACGCCGACCCGCCCGGCAGCTGGTCGTTCAGAAACGCCGCCGTCGCCAGCGCCGAGGTCCAGATCGCCGCCTCCGGCACATCGAGTCCCGAGCGTGCCAGCCGCGCCGCCAGGTCACGCGGGGTGTAGATCGAATTGTTGGTCAGCACCAGGAAACGCCGCTGCTTGTCGATCAGGCACTGCAGAAACTCCGCGGCCCCGGGCAGCGCATGCTCCTCACGAACCAGCACACCGTCCATATCGGTCAGCCAGCACTGCGGTGTCGCACGCATGGTCCTCCCTTCGCGTACATCCTGCGCACCAGTGTTCCCCGACACCGTGCCGCCGACCCCGTTATCGAGCAACGGGGTCATGATGCGATCCCAGCAGCGGGCCGGTGCCGTACCACTCGCCCGCCCAGACACCCCTGCGTGAACCCGGCCACCGTACGAGCCTCGTCGTCGGAAATCCGCGGAACACCTTGACTGCCAGCCGAATCGGCCCCGTACAGGACACCCCAGCCCACCGATCCGTTGCCGTCGGAATGGGCCACGACGAGCACATCGCGCGCAGACAGCTGATCCACCACTGTCTCGAGTGCATGCTCCGGTTCGGCCAGCACCACAACGGGCCGAGCCCCTGCCGACGCCAACCGGGAAACCTCATCGCGCAATCCGGCCTGCTCGGCCAGCAAGATCTGCAACAGCATCCGATCGCTGGATTTATCTCGATGTACCGCACCGACTTTGGCGCGAACCCACATGCCGCAGACCAAACCTTCGATGTGCTCGACGACGGGTGGCAGCGCGCGCCGGTCCACGTGCAGCCGGGCCGCCAGGCAGTTCCGGTAGGCCGCACGAGCCTCGCTCAGCGTATTCGCACCCCCGGCACACCCGCTCGGGACACTACGGAAGGTGATCTCCGGCTGATGCGCCGGGTCGTAGCGGAAGATCACGTGATCGGTCATCAGCTAGCCTCCCGCCGAACCGCCCGCTCCCCCAGGACGATCGTCACCCGTTGCCGCGCAGGCAGATACAGATCAACACACACCGGGTCGCGCCGCCGAAGAAGAGCCACCACGAACCGGATCATGCGTTCACCGCCGACGTACGACGCTGCAGCGCCACCGAAACGGTGAGCACCACCAAACCGACGACGGCCAACACCGCGCCCGCGGCGGCCGGTGCGGTGTACCCGTAACCGAGCGCGATCACCAGGCCGCCGATCCACGCCCCCGACGCGTTGGCGATATTCAACGCCGAATGATTCAACGCAGCGGCCAACGTCTGCGCTTGCGCAGCGACGTCCATCAGCCGGGTCTGCAACGCGGGGGCGATCGCCGCCCCGCTGGCACCGATGCCGAACAGCAGCAGCATCGCGGTGTACGGGTTGTGGGCGGCGGCGACGAAGATCGCCAGCACCACAGCCAGGGACGCCATCGACACATACAGCCCGCGGATCACCGACCGGTCGGCCATCCGGCCGCCTGCGAAGTTCCCGACCACCATCCCGACACCGAAAACCATCAACCCCAACGGAACCCATGACCGTGACACCCCAGAGATGTCGGTCAGCGTGGTCGCGATGTAGGTGTAGACGGCGAACATGCCGCCGAAGCCGACCATGCCGATCAGCAGCGCCAGCCACACCTGCGGCCGGCGCAGCGCTCCCAGCTCGGATCGGGTACTCGTGGCAAAACTCGGGGCGACGTCGGGCAGCCAGATCCAGATCGCGGCGAGCGTCAGCACGCCGATCACCACCATCAACGCGAAAGCGCTACGCCAGCCGAGCAATTGGCCCAGCCACGAGGCCAGCGGCACCCCGATCACGGTCGCCACCGTCAGTCCGGTCATCACCTGCGCGACGGCCTTGGCGCGCCGCTCGGGGCCGAGCAACTGGGCGGCCACCAGCGCCGCGACACCGAAGAACGCCCCGTGCGGAAGGCCGGCGAGAAAGCGCGCGGCAATCAAGATCGGATAGTTGGGCGCCAGCACGGTGGCGACGTTGCCGACGGCGAACAGCGCCATCAGGCTCATCAGTACGACTTTGCGGTTGAACTTGGCAGTCATCGCGGCCAGCACCGGGGCACCGACCACCACGCCGAGCGCGTAGGCGGAGATGACGTGACCCGCGGTCGGCTCGGAGATATGCAGTCCGCCGGCGATCTCGGGCAAGAGCCCCATTGCGACGAACTCGTTGGTGCCGATGCCGAACGAGCCCAGCGCCAGGGCGAGAATGCCCAGCCCTGACCGGGTCGGGCACAGCGCGGGAGACGCCGCCGGGGCGGGTCGGGAAGTGACAGTCACGGGATGTCGCCTTTCTGTGCGGTGGCGGTGTGCTGCCGCATTGCAGCGTCTGATCCCTGCCCACGACCCTAGCGCCACTTAGACCGCACTTCCAACTGACTTTTGTCTAAATGAGGTCAAAGTGACACGCATCTCCATTGCTTTTGATCGGCGATAGATCTTGGTTCAATGGAAAGGTGCCGGTCACCAGGCGTTCCGCCGCCCCCGCTACTGCCGGGGAGATTTTCGCGCTCATCCGCGACGGCGTCGCCACCACCCGCACCGAGATTCGCGAGCTGACCGGACTGTCCAGGACGGCTGTCGGTAGCCGGATCGCCGCACTGGGCCGCCGCGGGCTCGTCTCCGAAGGCGAGGACGGGCCGTCCACCGGGGGGCGCCCCCCGGCACTGGTGCGATTCAACGCCGAAGCCGGCGTGGTCCTGTCGGCAGCCATCGGCCGCAGCCGCACCCGCCTGGCGGTCTGCAACCTCGCCGGCGACATCCACGCGCTGACCGATATGGACTCCGAAATCCGCATCGGCCCCGACGACCTGATGCCCGACCTGGTCAAACGCCTCGAAGTGCTGCTCGACGAAACCGGCCGGACCACCCGTGATGTCCTCGGCGTCGGGGTGTCGCTGCCCGGCACCGTCGATCAGAAGAACGGCTGCAGCCTGGCCTCGCCGGTGATGAGCGGCTGGGACGGCGTCCCCCTGGAGCCCTACTTCCGCAAGCTGACGTCGGCGCCGATCGTGCTCGACAACGACACCAACGTCCAGGCCCTCTCCGAACGCCGCGGCCCGCTGAAGATCCACCGCGACCTGCTCCTGATCAAGGCCTCCACCGGGCTGGGTGCCGGCATCGTGTGCGGCGGCGTGCTGCAGCGCGGCGCCCTGGGCGCTGCCGGCGAATTCGGCCACAACAAGACCGCCGCCGCCGCGGGCATCCCGTGCCGCTGCGGTGACACCGGCTGCCTGGAGGCCATCGCCGGTGGGTGGGCATTGGTGCGCACCCTGCAAGAGCAGGGCCGCGCCGTCAACCACATCCGCGACGTCGTCGAATTGGCCAATCACGGCGACGGCGAGGTGCGCCGGCTGTTGCGCGAAAGTGGCCGTCACGTCGGCGAAGTGGTCGCCGCCGCGGTGAACCTGCTCAACCCCGAGGTGCTTGTCGTCGGCGGCGACATGTCGGGCGCCTACGACGTTTTCGTCGCCGGCCTGCGAGAAACCTTGTACGGCAACGCAACTGCGCTGGCTACCCGACACCTGCAGGTCGTGCCGTCCACCTACGGCGACAAGGCCGGCAACATCGGCAGCGCAGCACTGATTCTGGAGAAGATCCTGTCGGCGGGAGCGATCGACGCATCGCTGCGCTGACCTACTCGGGCAGCCGCAGCTCGGGCTTCTCGACCTCTTCGATGTTGACGTCCTTGAACGTGATCACCCGGACCTGCTTGACGAACCGGGCCGGGCGGTACATGTCCCACACCCATGCATCGGACAGGCGTAGCTCGAAGTACACCTCGCCGTCGGTGTTCCGCGGCACCAGCTCGACGCTGTTGGCCAGGTAGAAGCGGCGCTCGGTCTCCACGACATAGCTGAACTGCCCCACGATGTCCTTGTATTCGCGGTAGAGCGAGAGCTCCATCTCGGTCTCGTACTTTTCGAGATCTTCGGCACTCATCGGCTCAGCGGTCCTCTTGTCGTCTCATCGGGGCGTTCGTCCATCTTGTCTCACACCGTGTCCTCGCGTGCGACTGACACCTGATCACCGTGCTGCGGTGGTGGGCAGTCCACCACCATCTCGCTACCACCGATACCCGCCACCCGCCGGACATTGATGTAGGAAAACCGGTGCTGGCGGCACGGGCCCAGGCTGCTCAGCGCCGCGCTGTGCGCCGGGGTGCTGTACCCCTTGTGTTCGGCGAAGCCGTAGCCGGGGTGTTCTTGGTCCATCGCGACCATCAGCCGGTCCCGGCTGACTTTGGCCAGCACGCTGGCCGCCGCGATACAGGCCGCCGCGGCATCCCCGCCGATCACCGGTAGCGACGGCATCGGCAGCCCCGGCACCCGGAAGCCGTCGGACAGCACATACCCCGGCCGTACCGACAACCCCGCCACCGCCCTGCGCATCCCTTCGATGTTGGCCACATGCACTCCGCGGCGATCCACCTCGGGGGCCGGGATGAACACCACGTGATAGGCCAGCGCGTAGCGCTTGATGATCGGGAACAGGCGCTCGCGTTCGGCCTCGTTGAGCTTCTTGGAGTCGTCCAAGGCCGCGAGGCTCTCGAGGCGATTCGGGCTGAGCACGCAGGCCGCCACCACCAACGGCCCCGCGCAGGCTCCGCGGCCCACCTCGTCGACCCCGGCCACCGGACCCAAACCGCTTCGGTACAAAGCAGATTCGAGTGTGCGCAGTCCCGACGATTTGCGGATCACCGTCCGCGGCGGCCACGTCATCGCCGGCACGGTCAGCCCTGCTGCGGGTTGACCGAGGACACACCACCCCAGCGAGAGGGCGGCCACGCGATGAACCGCGCCTTGCCGATGACGTTGTCGACCGGAACGGTGCCGGCCATCGGGTCACCGGTGCACAGGATGCCTTTCTGGGCGTCCTCGGGAGTGCTGGTGCAGTGCGCTCGCGAGTCCGCCGAGTGGGTGCGGTTGTCGCCCATCACCCACAGCCGGCCCTCGGGCACCTTGACCGGACCGAACTCGTTGCCCAGACACGGGTAGACCAACGGGTCCGCGTTCATGGTCTGCGCGTTGAGGTACGGCTCCTTGAGCGGCTTGCCGTCGACGGTCAAACCGGTGTCGGCGCGGCACTCCACGGTCTGACCACCGGTCGCGATAATCCGCTTGACCAGGTCATTCTCATCCGGCGGCACGAAACCGACGACCGAGAGCGCATTCTCCAGGTACCGGATCGCGGTGTTGTCCGAGCGGATGGACTTGTAGCCCACGTTCCAGTTGGGCGGGCCTTTGAAGACGACGACGTCACCGGGGCTCGGCTCACTGAACCGGTAGGTGACCTTGTCCACCATGATCCGGTCGCCGACGCAGCCGGCGCAGCCGTGCAGAGTCGGCTCCATCGACTCCGACGGAATCAGGTACGGGCGCGCGATGAACGTCAGCATCACGTAGTAGAGGACCACCGCGATGGCAACGAGGATCGCGCCCTCTTTGAGAGCCGACCGCTTCTTCTCCCCTTCCTCAGGGGCGTCGTCAGCGGTGGTGTCGTCCGGAGCGTCCGTCGCAGTGGCGGATTCCGGGATGGAGTCGTCCGAGCCGGGTTTGTCGGTCACGTCGTCAGCGTAGTCAGCCGAGCTGACCGGTCAGTGCCGCAGCCACCCGGAAGCTCAGCGCTTCTCCTTGATCTTGGCCTTCTTGCCGCGGAGCTCGCGCAGGTAGTAGAGCTTGGCGCGGCGCACGTCACCGCGGGTGACGACCTCGATGTGGTCGATGTTGGGCGAATGCACCGGGAAGGTCCGCTCGACGCCGACGCCGTAGCTTTCCTTGCGGACGGTGAAGGTCTCGCGGATGCCACCACCGGAGCGGCGGATCACAACACCCTTGAAGACCTGGATGCGCTGCTTGTTGCCCTCGATGACCTTCACGTGGACATTGATGGTGTCCCCGGGGCTGAAGGTCGGGATGTCGTCGCGCAGCGACGCCTGGTCGACGAAGTCCAGCGTGTTCATCGGTGACACTTCCTTGTGGTTCTGCGACGCAGCCGACTGCCTGCGCAAACGCGCTGGCGGTCGCCGGGCCGATGGATTCGGGCACGTGGTGTTTGGCGCAGCAGGCTTCACGACAAGGTCCGGCCCGCGCGGCAACTGCTCAATTGTGCCAGATGCACCGCGAGCAGTGAAATCGCGCGACCCGCCGAGGTCATCGGATGATTCGGCTGGCTAATCGCGCGGTGTAGAAAAGGTACGGTTAACCTGAATTACGGTCGGGCGGCAGCGCAGCACCCAACATTACGGCGTTTCCCCAGTCCCTCGAGGAGATGGACATGCGACGGCATCTGTCGATGCTGGTCACCGGCACCGCGACGGCATTGATCGGCGTGCTGGTCGCCGCATCTTCCGCTCAGGTCAACGCCGGCCCCGATGACGGATCTGCTCACCCGGTGAACCTGCTGTCGGCCGACCCGAATTCGATCGCGCAAGCTCCCGCACCGGGCGCATTGGCCGATGCTCCGCCGGATGCGACCGTCGGCCTCGATGTGCGGGCCCGCGAGGCCGCCGCCGAGGCCGCTCAGGACGGCGCGGACATCAGCTTCACGGTGCTCGACCGGAACACCGGTCGGACCGTCTCCGGCGGCGACGGCGCACCCTTCCCGATCGCATCGGTGAGCAAACTGTTCATCGCCGACGATCTGCTGCTGCAGGTGGCCAAGGGCCAGCGCCAGATGACCCCCGAAGAGCGGCAGTCCTTCGACGTGATGTTGCGCTCCTCCGACGACAGCGCCGCCGAGGTGTTCTGGGGCGAGGGCGGCGGCAGCGCGATCGTGGGCCGGGTGAGCTCCCGGTACGGACTGCGATCGACCAGCGCGCCCTACGACGGCAACTGGTGGAACACCATGAGCACCACCGCTGATCTGGTGCGCTACTACGACATGCTGCTCGACGGCGCGGGCGGCTTGCCTGCCGATCAAGCTGCTCTGATCCTGGGTGACCTGTCCAAGTCGACCCCAACCGGAGTCGACGGTTACCCGCAGCGGTTCGGCATTCCCGACGGGCTGTTCGCGGAACCCGTTGCGGTCAAACAAGGTTGGATGTGCTGCTGGAACGGCGGCAACTGGCTGCACATGACCACCGGTGTGATCGGGGCCGATCAGCGGTTCGTGATGGCGATGGCCTCATTGCAACCCGTCGACGACGCCACCGCGCGGGCAACGTTGACGCAGGCCGTGAAGACGATGTTCCCCGGCGGGCGGATCTGAGCCGCTAACGGCGCGGCGGCCCCGGCGGCGGCTCACGGAATGCGGCGCGGGGCCGGAAAGGCCGAGTGGGTTCGTTGCCCGCGGTCATTGCCGTCCCGGTCTGAAGTCGTGTCGTCGGCGCCGTCGCAGTGGCCGCACGGCGCGGTCCCACGACCAACGGCCGGGTGGCCGGCTCGGGGCCGTCGTTCTCGGCGAGCACGTTGCGGGCGATGCGTTCCATCACACCCTGCACCTGCATACGGTCGGGTCGGCCTTCGAAAGCCGGTGAGCGGGTGAGGGTATCGGTGATCCAATTCGCGATCTGGTTGCGGGCGTAGTTCACTTCGGCGGCACCCGAGGGCGTCAACCACAGCTGATCGCCGCTGCGCTGGGCATAGCCCGACGCGACCAGCCGGTCAAAGGTCGGTTCGAGGATCTCGACCGGCACCCGGTGCCGGGCGGCGACGTCGGCCACGTCAACCGGGCCGGTCACCTGTCCGTGCCGGTAGATCTGCAGCAGCGCCCACATCCGCGGGGTGTCGAGATGGCTGCCGCCGGAGCGGGCGAGCGCGGGCAGGTGCATGCCGCGGGTTTCCCGCATCAGCCGGCTGACCGCCACCTCCAGCACCTTCTCGGCCGGCTCGGTGGTGGGCATTCCGAAACCCTCGCCGAGGTCGGTGCTCCCCATGGCCGCGGCGTCGCGCAGCGGAACCTGCTTGAGGAACAACGCGAGAACGAAGCCGACGACGGCGACCGGTGCCGCGAACAGGAACACCTTGCTCAACGAGTCCGCGTAGGCGTCGACGATCGGTGCGACCACTTCGTGGGGAAGCTTGTGCAGCGCTTGCGGGGATTGCGCCACCTCGGGCGAGGCGCCGCTGACGGCCAGTGCCCCGGGCAGCCGGTCGGCCAGGAAATTGCTGAACAGCGAGCCGAAGATGGCCGCACCGAAGGAGCTGCCGATGGTGCGGAAGAACGTGACACCCGAGGTGGCGACGCCGAGGTCGGTGAAGTCCACGGTGTTCTGCACGGTCAGCACCAGAACCTGCATGCTCAACCCGATGCCGGCGCCCAGGATCAGCAGGTCGAGGGACTGCACCAGCACCGAGGTGCGGGCGTCCATGAATGACAGCAGGACGAATCCGACGGCCATGATCGCGGTGCCCGCGATCGGGAAGATCTTGTAGCGCCCGGTGCGCCCGACGATGACACCACTGGTCAGCGACGTCGCGAGCAGACCCACCACCATCGGCAGCGTGTGCAGTCCGGACACCGTCGCCGACACCCCGTCGACGAACTGCATATAGGTCGGCATGAACGTCAGCGCGCCGAGCATCGCGAATCCGACGACGAACGACAGCGCGCAGCACACCGTGAACACCGGGTCTTTGAACAGCCGGATCGGCAGGATCGGCTCAGCCGCACGGCTTTCCACGACGACGAATGCCACCAGCGCGACCAGCGATCCGACGAACAAACCGATGATCGTCGCCGAACCCCACGCATAGGTGGTGCCACCCCAGCTGGTGGCCAGCGTCAACCCGGCGGCACCCAGGCCGACCAAGACGATGCCCGGATAATCGATGACCGGCCGGGCGGTGCGGCCCAGCTGCGGAATCGCCCACGCCGCGACCGCCAGTACCACCACGGCGACCGGCACGTTGATCCAGAACGCCCACCGCCAGCCGAGATGGTCGGTGAACAACCCGCCGAGCAACGGCCCCACCACCGTGGTGACACCGAACACCGCGCCCAGCGCGCCCTGGTAGCGGCCGCGCTCCCGCAGCGGGATCACCTCTCCGATGACCGCGACCGCCGTCACGGTGATGGCACCGCCGCCGATGCCCTGCAGGGCGCGCGCACCCACCAGCATGCTCATCGACCCGGACAGCCCGCACAGCACCGAGCCGGCGAGGAAGAACAGGATGGCGGCCTGGAAGACCACCTTGCGGCCGAAGGTGTCACCGAGCTTGCCGACCACCGCCGTCACGATCGTCGAGGCCAGCAGATAGCTGGTCACCACCCAGGATTGGTGACCGGCCCCGCCGAGGTCGGCGACGACGGTCGGCAATGCGGTGGCCACGATCGTCTGGTCGAGAGCGGCGAGCAGCATGCCCAACACCACGGCGAGAAAGACCAGATTGCGTTGCCGGCCCGTCACCGGTGCAGCCGCCGGTTCTGGCGGAGCGCCGGTTGATGGACGAGTCACGCCTTCCTCCATACCCTTCGGCGGCGGTCGATAATCTCCGCCACGCCGAGCGCTCAGGTGATTCCCCGGGTCGCTTCGCTCCTGCCCGCCGGATCCCTTAACAGGTCTGGCCTGCGCTCCCTCGTGCGCTGCAACGCCTGTTCGCGACGCCAGGCCGCGACTTTGCCGTGGTCACCGGAGAGCAGCACCTCGGGCACCGGCAGCTCGCGCCACACCGGCGGGCGGGTGTAGCTCGGGCCCTCCAGCAGACCGTCCACCTCCGGCGAGTGCGAATCATCTTGGTGTGAGCGCGGATTGCCCATCACATTGGGCAGCAGCCGGACCACCGCCTCGAACATCACCAGGGCCGCCACCTCGCCGCCCGCCAGCACGTAATCGCCGATCGACACCTCTTCGACACGCATCCGCCGGCGCGCATCCTCGGCGACCCGCTGATCAATGCCTTCGTAACGACCGCACGCGAACACCAGGTGCGACTCCCCCGTCCAGCGCTGGGCGTCACTCTGGGTGAACAGCCGACCCGCCGGTGTCGGGATCACCAGAAGTGTTGACTCGGTGCAGATCTCATCGAGTGCAGCACCCCACACCGGCGCCTTCATCACCATGCCGGGCCCACCCCCGTACGGCGAATCATCGACGGAGTGATGCACATCATGGGTCCAGCGGCGCAGATCGTGCACCTCGACATTCAAGATGCCCGACTCAATAGCCTTGCCGGGCAGAGACTGTCGCAGCGGCGCTAGATAGTCCGGGAAGATCGTGACGACGTCAACGCGCATCTCAACTCAAGCCGTCCAGATCCAAAAGACCGTCGGGCGGATCGATTTCGACAACCCCGTCGGCCAGCGACACCGACGTCACGATCGCACCGACGAACGGAACCAGCACTTCGGCGCCCTCCGGGCCGCGCACCGCCAGCAGCTCCCCGCCCGCGGTGTGCAGCACTTCGGCCACCGTGCCGATCGACCGGCCGTCGACGGTACGTACCGAAAGCCCTTCGAGCTGATGGTCGTAGAACTCGTCGGGGTCGTCGATCTCCGGCAGGTCCGCGGTGTCGACGACGAATAGGTTGCCGCGCAACGCGTCAGCGGCATTGCGGTCGGACACCCCGTCGAGCCGGACCAGCAGGCGGGCGCCGTGCTGACGCGCCGTCTCGACGACGACATCCCTGCCGCCGCCCCCACGGGAAGGCTTGAGATGCAACCGATTACCGGGAGCGAAGCGCTCGTCGGGGTCGTCCGTGCGGACGTCCACCACCAGTTCGCCGGTGATCCCGTGAGCTTTGGCCACGCGCCCGACGACGAGCTCCATAGCGACTACTGGTCGGTGTCCACCACGTCGACGCGGATACCCCGGCCGCCGATTCCGGCGACCAAGGTGCGCAACGCGGTCGCGGTGCGACCGCCGCGGCCGATCACCTTGCCCAGATCCTCGGGGTGAACATGAACCTCAACCGTGCGTCCCCGCCGATTGGTGACCATGTCGACGCGGACGTCATCGGGATTGTCCACGATCCCGCGAACCAGATGCTCTACGGCGTCGACGACGACCGAGCTCATTCTGCGGCAGCCTCAGTGGCCTCGGCGGCCGGCTCTGCAGCGGCCTCGGCGGCCGGCTCGGCCTCGGTGGCCTCAGCCTTCTTGGCGGGCGCCTTCTTCTTCTTGAGCTGGGCGGCCTCGCCACTGGGGGCACCGTCGGCCTCGGCCAGCGCGGCGTTGAAGAGGTCGAGCTTGCTCGGCTTGGGCTCCTTGACCTTCAGCGTGCCCTCGGTGCCCGGCAGGCCCTTGAACTTCTGCCAGTCACCGGTGATCTTCAGCAGCGTGAGAACGGGCTCGGTGGGCTGGGCTCCGACGGACAGCCAGTACTGGGCGCGCTCGGAATCGATCTCGATCAGGCTCGGATCTTCCTTGGGGTGGTAGCGGCCGATGACCTCGATCGCGCGGCCGTCGCGACGGGTGCGCGAATCGGCGACCGCGATGCGGTACTGGGGATTGCGGATCTTGCCGAGCCGGGTGAGCTTGATTTTGACAGCCATGAACTAACTCCTGTGGGTATCACGCTGCAATTCAGCGATGCCGGCGGAAGTGCCGGATCCGGTTTTGCCCCGCGTGCGTGACCGACAAGCAACCGTGGTCGCAAGCCGGACAGCCGACCATTGTGCCAGAGCGCCCTGGTCAGGTGTTAATCGTGCGGTTCAGGGCACCGGTGCGCCCGCAAGCCCCCGGCGAGGTGGTTTTCGAGGTGGCGGGACGCGTCGTCGCCGGATCGTGATCGCCCCACAAGTTGCGACCACACGCTGCGACGGCCCTGCACAGCGCGGTCGTCGTCATCGCTGCGCGGGTGAGCACTCGCGCCGTGACCCGCAGACCGTCCATGTTGGCCCCTTCCACCCGCCTCGGTAGGTCGCTGCCGACAGCGCCTATCAAGGAGTTCGGAGCCGCCGCGGGTACGGATCGGTGCTCGGGTGAAGTCAGTGGTGATGCCGGACTGTTCAGGACCGGACGGTCGCGGCTCAGGTCAGCGGCAGTTCGGCGAATGGCTCGGTGGTCGGCTGGGTCGAACCGGTGCCCGGCTCGACGGTGAACGCCAGCGCGCGTGCGGTCCGAAGGTCTGGCAATACCGCGGTGGTCGACGCGCCGACGTCGTCGGGCCCCATCGTGCCTGCCGAGCGCGGTTCCTGGCCGCCCAGCAACCACATCTGGTAGACGCTGCCCGGAGGGGGCGGACTGACGTCGTTCATCACCAGTACCGCCGCATTCTTGTCGCGCGAGTACACGACCGTCGCGACGCCGCCGGACGGGATGGGGGCACTGACGGTATGGATGTCGGGCGCGCTGATCACCTGCTCGGCGGTCGACCGTTGCGGCGGCGGCCGCAACGCCAACCCCACACTCACCGCAGCCAGGGCAACCACCAGTGCACTCGCTGCTGCCAACAAAAGGGTTGTGCGCGTGCGCTTTCCGACGCTCTGCGGCGGTGTCACCGCGGCCAGTAGCCGCTCCCGCAACTCCGGTGCAGGCTCGGCGCTCGTGCTGGCCGACAATGCGGCCATCGTCTCGCGCACGGCCCGCACTTCGTCGTGGAACTCCTCGGCGAGGACAGCAGGTGCAGCGTCCAGACGCCGCTCGATGTCCGCACGCTCGGCGTCGGACACGGCGTCGAGGGCATACGGGGTGGCCAACGCCAACAACTCGAAATCCGCGGGACCGGTCATGACACCCCCAAACACGTGCGCAGGCCGCGCAGCGCATCACGCATCCGCGACTTGACCGTCGGCAGGGTCGCGGCCAACCGCTGCGACACCTCGACATAGGTCAAGCCGCGGTAGTACGCCAATTCGATGCATTCGCGCTGCAGGTCGGTCAGTGACTGCAGGCAATCTGCCACCTGCCGGGCCTCGTCGCGCTGGATCGCGGCTTCGACCACGACATCGACCGACGGTTCACCGCTCGCGGCGCCGTAGCGCAGGTCTCGCCGGGTGGCAGCTTCTTCGCTGCGCACCCGGTCCACAGCGCGCCGATGGGCAAGTGTCATCAGCCACGCCAGTGCCGAACCCGCCGCGGGATCGAACTGTGCGGCACCGCGCCACACCTGAAGGTAAACCTCCTGGGTGGCTTCTTCGCTGTAACCCGGGTCGCGAAGGAGCCGCAGGATCAGCCCGTACACGCGCGCACGGGTCCGGTCGTAGAGGGCGGCGAACGCGTCGACATCGCCGCGGCCGACCAGAGACAGCAACGCGTCGAGGTCGCTGCCGGATTGCGGCGGTGCAGTCATCGAAGCGAAGCGTAGTGGGTCGGCTCGCCCGACCGCCCCGAGTTGGCCGATCCGCAACCGATGTCCGACGGCGGACTGCCGGCAGGCGTGCGGGCCCGCCACCATCGGCACCGCCACACGGCGGAGCTGACTCTGGGCCCGGGTTCCTGACACACAAGGAATTCGACACCGGCGAGGCCGCGGATGGTTGGCGTGTTTATCGAGCAAGTCTCGCTGCCGACCAATCCGCGGCGCGTCCGGCTCCGAATCCCGGTCGTACATCACGAAGGCGGCAACTCGCCGTCGACGACACGGAGGAGAAACACGTCAATGAACATTCAACGCGAACTCGCGGTGGCGGTGGCAACGACGGCCCTGGGTGCGGCTGCCGTCATGACGATCTCGACCGGCGTTGCCGGCGCCGACATGACCAGCAACCTGGTCGGTCCAGGGTGCGCGGGGTACGCCATGCAGGTGCCCACCGGTCCGGGCTCGGTGGCCGGAATGGCCCACGACCCCGTCACGGTGGCCGCGTCGAACAACCCGCTGCTGACCACCCTGACTGCTGCAGTGTCGGGCAAGCTCAATCCGAACGTGAACCTCGTCGACACATTGAACGGCGGACAGTTCACCGTGTTCGCGCCGACGGACGCCGCGTTCGCCAAGCTGCCGCCGGCCACGGTCGAAGAGCTGAAGTCCGACTCGGCCGCCTTGACCAAGATTCTCACGTATCACGTCGTGCCCGGTCAGCTCAGCCCGGCTGACGTGGACGGCTCGCACCCGACCGTGCAAGGCGCACCGGTCACTGTCACCGGTGCGGGCAATGACCTCAAGGTCGACGGCGCGTCGGTGGTGTGCGGCGGTGTCCGCACAGCCAACGCAACGGTGTACTTGATCGACACCGTGCTGACCCCGCCGGCCAGCTGATCCTGACGGCGCCGCAGGGCGGTCGGGCGATCCGGCCGCCCCGGCGTTGCTCAGACCACTTTCTGGATGCACTTCGATTCGACGCGTCGCGTCATCCGCCAGCCCTCGGCGGTGCGAACGAACGCGTCGTCGTACCACAGCCCGCAGAACATGACCTGACCGTTGTCGCCGAGCGCCATCGGATTGAACAGGATGGTGCGGGAGGTCGCGTTGTCGCCGTCGAGTCGGATGTCGAAGTTGCCGAGCATGTGGAAGTAGGCCGGGAAGTTGGGTAATACCTCGGCCAGCCACGCTTTGACGTCGGGGAAGGTGCCCGCGATTCCACCCAGCTCGGTGTAGTCGATGTGCGCATCGGGAGTGAAGACGCGATCCAGGTCGTCGAACCGGCGATTGTCGATCGCAGTCGAGTAATCCACCAGCAGCTGCTGGATCTCCAACCGATCCGAAATCTCTTCAAGACTCAGCATTCGTGAGATTCAACACCGTCCCGCCGAGCCCCGGTGGGGAGGTCCACGCCAGCGGGACAACACGACTAAGGTAACCCTAACCAAAGTCGACTTTCCCGCGGAGGACGAGTGTTCCAGGGCCCTGAATTCTCACTGATCATTGGCTACGCCAGTGACATGGGCACCGCCGAGTACATCGCCATGCAGCTGGCAGACGCCGTCAAAGCCATCGGCGTCGACGTCACCGAGACCGAACTCAACGATGTCACGCTCGACGAGGTGGCGGCGGCGAGCCATTTCATCGTGGTGGCCTCGACCTTCGGTGAGGGCGAAGTGCCCGACAACGGCACGGTGTTCTGGGAGGAACTGTCCACGTCCGAGGTCCGCTTCGACGACCTCGGCTACGCGGTCCTGGCGCTCGGCGACAGCTCCTATGAGCTGTTCTGCAACGCCGGGCGGATCATCGACTCCCGGCTGGCCGAGCTGGGCGCACGCGCGCTGACCGAACGGGTCGAATTCGACTGCTACCGCGAGGGCGACGCCCGCCAGTGGATAGCCGAGATGACCAAGATGGTCGAAGAAGCCAGCACCACCTTGCCCGGACACACCGCCGCCGCGCCAGTGGCATCGCGGCCGACGCCGACCCGCAACGCCACTGGATGGACGGACGCGAATCCCTATCCGGCGACCGCTGTGATCAACCGGCTGTTGACCGCGCCGGATTCCGACAAGGAAGTCCGCCACATCGAGCTGCACCTCGGGGATTCCGGAATCACCTATGACGCAGGCGATTCGGTGGCCGTGCACCCAGTCAACTCCCCCGAACTGGTCGCAGCCATCCTGGCGAAGCTGGGCGTCGACGGCACCTGCGTCGCCGCCGGTACCGACCGGCCGCTGGGCGAACTGTTGGCCGGCGAGCTCGAGATCTGCACACCGTCACGGGCATTGCAGGCGTTGGTCGCGGCCCGCACCGACAACGCCGAGGCCAGGGCCGCGCTGAGTTCACCCGACCCGGCAGTGGTGTCGTCGTGGCTGTACGGCCGCGATGTCCTCGACCTGCTCGAGCTCGCCGACCTCACCCTCGACGAGGTGCTGGAATCGTTGCGGCCCTTGCAGTTCCGCGACTACTCGATCGCATCCAGCCCGCTGGTACATCCCGGCCAGCTGCACCTGACGGTCGCGACCGTGCGCTACCGCGAACGTGAACGCGACCGCGGGGGCGTCGCCTCGACATTCCTGGCCGATCGCGGACAATCCGTGCGAATCCACCTGCGCCCCAACCACAATTTCCGGCTGCCCGCCCCCGACGTACCGATCATCATGATCGGGCCCGGTACCGGCATCGCCCCGTTCCGTGCCTTCCTGCACGAGCGGCAGGCCACGGCGGCGTCGGGCAAGGCATGGCTGTTCTTCGGCGACCGTCGGCGCAGCACCGACTTCCTGTACGGCGACGAACTGTCGGGATTCGTCGACTCCGGCGTGCTCACCCGGCTGGACCTCGCTTTCTCCCGCGAGAGCGGCGCACCCAAGACCTACGTCCAGCACCGGATGAAGGAGAACGCGGAAGAGTTCTACGCCTGGCTTCGCGACGGTGCGTACCTCTACGTGTGCGGCGATGCCGATCGAATGGCCAAGGACGTCGACCGAGCGCTGCACGACATCGTCGCCGAGGCCGGCGACATGGACGCTGCCGCCGCCCACTCCTACGTCAACGAGCTGATCAAGGCCCATCGCTACGTGCGCGACGTCTACTGAGGCGGCACACCCCCGGCGCCTCGGGTTAGGCTCAGAGCCCATGCGCAGACTTCTCGGGAGCGCGATCGCGACACTGCTCCTGCTGACCTCGACCGCAGGCATCGCCGGCGCCGACACCGACCAGCCCGCGGGTTCGGTACCGATTCCCGACGGCCCCGCAACCGCCTGGATCATCGCCGACATGGACACCGGCCAGGTGCTGGCGGGCCGCGATATGTACGCCCCGCACCCACCGGCCAGCACGATCAAGACGCTGCTCGCGCTGACTGTCCTCGACGAGCTGCCCGACCTGAACGCCACCATGGTCGCCAACAACACCGAAGCTCTCGTCGAATGCAACTGCGCGGGAGTGCGTCCCGGCCGCACCTACACCGCACGCCAGCTGCTCGACGGGCTGCTGCTGGTGTCGGGCAACGATGCCGCCAACGCCCTGGCCGACATGATCGGCGGCTTCGACGCCGCGGTGGACAAGATGAACGCCAAGGCCGTCGCCATCGGCGCGACCAACACGCACGCAACCACGCCGTCGGGCCTGGACGGTCCGGGCGGTCCGGGATGGACCACTCCGCACGATCTGGCGGCCATCTTCCGGGCGGCGATGGCCAACCCGGTGTTCGCCCAGATCACCGCGGAATCGGTGGCCATGTTTCCGACCGACGCCGGTGACAAGCCGCTGGTCAACCAGAACGAGCTCCTCGGTCGCTACCCCGGCGCGATCGGAGGCAAGACCGGATTCACCGATGCCGCACGCAAGACGTTCGTCGGCGCCGCCGACCGCGACGGCCGCCGGCTGGTGATCGCGATGATGTACGGGCTGATCCACGAGGGTGGGCCCACCTACTGGGATCAGGCCGCCACACTGCTCGACTGGGGATTCGCCCAGAACCGCTCGGAGAGCGTCGCCGCGCTCTAGGTCCCCTGGCTAGCGGTGTCCTCCGCCGGCATTGAACCCCGGCTGAGCAGCTTCACCCTCGGTGATTTGATAGGGCGAGGTGGCCAGGTCGTTCGGGGTGGCCACGATCGACGAGTTGTCTCCCGAAGGCGTCGGGGCACCGGCGGCGGCCTGGTCCGGCACGACCTGGAAGTTCTCGTCGGAATCCGGCACGACGACCGGTGCCGCGGTGCCGGGATCACCCGGCACCCAGGCCAGGAGGTCGCGGGTGCCGTCGTTGAAGACGACGCTGTTCGGGATGGGGCCGACGACGTCGAAGTAGAGCTTTCCAGCGTTCGATGCCCCCCAGATGGAGGGGTAGAAGTCGCCGGACTCAGCCCGGGCACCGAAGCGCTCGACGAATACCGGGTAATTGGCACCGAACCCGTCGACCACCAGCTTGGCCGCGTACAACGTGCCATTGTGTGGCACCGGGTCCGAACTGGGCGCGAGCTTGCCCACGGCATAGCCGATGTAGGGCAGGCCATTGGGCCCGTTCAACGTTTCCTGCTGGCCGAACACCTTGATGCTGTCCGCTGCCCAGGCCCGCGCGGCGGTGACGCCGGCAAGGCCCAAAGTGACAACGGTGGCGGCCACTCCGGTCATTTTCGCGATCTTCACAGTCTCTCCCCACTGATCAGTGCCAACATCCCCGACGCTTACTCGGAAAATTTTACTGTGACCTAGGTAACACCACCCCGACTATGCGATTTCGGCGCGAAAACCGCCGCTTGAGCGAACGTTTGCACGCCGAAATCGCTATGCATTCGAGATTCGATCGCGTCGTTGCCGACGCGCACGCTGATTAGCCTCGGCACCCATGCCGGCCCGCCCGTTCGTCGCGCTGCTGAGCATTGCCATGTCTCTTGTGCTGGTGGTTCCCGCCGCCGCAGCACCCGCGCCCCAACCGGCCGGAGCGGTAGCGGCCCCACCCGACGGCCCCGCGCAGGCCTGGCTGGTCGCCGACCTCGACACCGGCCAGATTCTCGGTGGCCGCGAGCCCTATAGCTCGCATGCACCGGCCAGCACCATCAAGGCACTGCTGGCGATGGTCGTGCTCGATCAGTTGGCGCCGAACGCCGCGGTTCGCGCGACCGGCGCACACACTCAAGTCGAATGCTCATGCGTCGGTTTGGTTCCGGGTCAGGTCTACACCGCCCGACAACTGCTCGACGGGCTACTTCTGGTGTCGGGCAACGACGCCGCCAACCTGCTCGCCGACATGCTCGGTGGCGCGGGAGTCGCCGTGCAGAAAATGAACGCCAAGGCTTACCAGCTCACCGCGCGCAGTACCCGGGCCGGATCGCCCTCGGGCTTGGACGGGCCCGGCTGGGAATCAGTCACCACGCCACACGATTTGGCGGTGATCTACCGGGAAGCATTGCGCTACCCGTTGTTCGCGCAGATCGTGCACCAGCCCTCGGCACTGTTCCCGGCTAGGTCCGGGTTCAAGGAGATCACGAACCAGGACCGCCTGTTGCGCAGCTACCCCGGCTTCATCGGCGGCAAGAGTGGATACACCGATCTGGCCCAGGAAACCTACGTCGGCATGGCCCAGCGCAACGGGCGACGACTGATCGTGGTGCAGATGTATGGCAGCGACGATCTGTGGGACCAGGCCGCGAAACTGCTCGACTGGGGTTTCGGCCACTACAGCCAGTGATCAACGCTAGTAGACGCGCCCGCGCAGGATCACCACGTCCGGGTTCGACAGCACGTCGGCGCCACCGCGCGGGTCCTCGGTGAAACACACCAGATCCGCCGGGGCGCCGTCGTCGATGATGGACCGGCCCAGCCACCGCCTCGCATCCCAGCACGCTGCGCCGAGTGCCTCGGTCGGGCTCATCCCGATCCGTTTGAGGGCGTCGACCTCGTCGGCGATACGGCCGTGGGCGATCGTGCTGCCCGCGTCGCTGCCGGCGTAGATCGGCACACCGGCCTCCCGGGCGGCGGCCATCCGCGGATAGCAACTGTCGTAGAGGGCGCGCATGTGGGTCGCGTAGGTCGGGTATTTGGTTGCGGCGTCGGCGAATCCGGGGAAGTTCTCGATGTTGATCAGGGTGGGCACCAGGGCGGTACCGTGCTCGACCATCATTGCGATGGTGTCGTCGGTCAGTCCGGTGCCGTGCTCGATGCAGTCGATGCCCGCTCCGATGAGGCCCGGCAGCGCGTCCTCACTGAACACGTGCGCGGTGACGCGAGCCCCCTCGTCGTGCACGGCCGCGATCGCCGCGCGCAAGACGTCATCAGACCACAGCGGCGCCAGATCGCCGACGGACCGGTCGATCCAGTCGCCGACCAGCTTGACCCAGCCATCGCCGAGGCGGGCCTGCTCGGCCAGCGCCTCAGGCAGCTGCCACTCGTCCTCGAGTTCGATGGCGAAGCCGTGGGAGTAGCGCCTGGGACGGGCCAAATGCTTTCCGGCCCTGATGATCTGGGGCAGATCGTAGTGATCGTCGAGGCTACGGGTGTCGGTCGGCGAGCCGCAGTCGCGCAGCAACAAGGCACCGACCCCGCGCTCCACCTCGGCCTGGGCGATCGCATCCTCGAGCGGGATCTCGCCGTGCTCCCCCAGCCCGACGTGGCAGTGCGCGTCGACCAGTCCGGGCACGATCCAGCCACCGTCGAAGACGGTCTCGGCATCGGCGACCGGCTCGGCGCGCAGCACCCCGTCGACGATCCACCATTCGACGAGCTCGCCGTCGGGCAGGCCGCGGCCCCGAACGTGCAGTCGCACGCTAGTTCTTGCCCGGGAACTTCAGCTTGGACAGATCGAAGTCGGCGAGACCGGGCGGCAATTCGTTGAGGCCCTGGGGCATTCCGGACAGATCGGGCATGCCGGCGGCGAGCAACGGATTGCTCTTCGGCGGCGTCGGCCCGCGCCCGCCCTTCTTCTTGCCCGCCTGCTTGTTCTTGCCCTTGGCTTGCTTCTTCGACGAGCGCCGGCCGAACGGCATGCCCATCGCACCGGCCATCTGCGACATCATCTTGCGGGCCTCGAAGAACCGATCGACGAGCTGGTTGACCTCCGACACGTTGACACCCGAGCCGTTGGCGATGCGTAGCCGTCGTGAGGCGTTGATGATCTTCGGGTCGGCCCGCTCCTGCGGGGTCATGCCGCGGATGATCGCCTGCAGCCGGTCCAGCTGCTTGTCGTCGACGGTGGCCAGCGCGTCCTTCATCTGACCCGCACCGGGCAGCATGCCCAGCAGGTTGCCGATCGGCCCCATCTTGCGGATCATCAGCATCTGCTCGAGGAAGTCCTCCAGCGTGAGCTCACCGGAGCCGATCTTGGCCGCAGCCTCCTCGGCCTTCTGCTGGTCGAAGACCTGCTCGGCCTGCTCGATCAGGCTCAGCACGTCGCCCATGCCGAGGATGCGGCTGGCCATCCGGTCGGGGTGGAAGACGTCGAAGTCCTCGAGCTTCTCGCCGGTCGAGGCGAACAGGATCGGCACGCCGGTGACCTCGCGGACCGACAAGGCCGCACCACCGCGGGCGTCGCCGTCGAGCTTGGTCAGCACGACCCCGGTGAACCCGACGCCGGAACCGAACGCTTCGGCGGTGGCCACCGCGTCCTGGCCGATCATCGCGTCGAGGACGAACAGGGTTTCGTCGGGGTGCACCGCGTCACGGATCGCGGCGGCCTGGGCCATCAGCACATCGTCGATGCCGAGGCGGCCGGCGGTGTCGACGATCACGACGTCGAAGTGCTTGGTCTGCGCCTCGGCGAGGCCTGCAGCCGCGACGGCGACGGGATCACCGGGGCCGGCGTCCAGTGTGTCCGCGGCATCGGGTGCGGTGCCAGGGTGCGGGGCGAAGACGTTGACCCCGGCCCGCTCGCCGACGATCTTGAGCTGGTTGACCGCACCGGGACGCTGCAGGTCGCAGGCCACCAGCAGCGGGGTGTGGCCCTGACCCTTGAGCCACTTGGCGAGCTTGCCGGCCAGCGTCGTCTTACCCGCACCCTGGAGGCCGGCCAGCATGATCACCGTCGGCGGGTTCTTGGCGAACGCCAGCTGACGGGTCTCGCCGCCGAGGATGCCGATGAGCTCCTCGTTGACGATCTTGACGACCTGCTGGGCAGGGTTGAGCGCGCCGGAGACCTCGGCGCCGCGCGCCCGCTCCTTGATGCGATTGACGAAGGTGCGCACGACGGGCAGCGAGACGTCGGCCTCGAGCAGGGCCAGCCGGATCTCACGGGTGGTGGCATCGATATCGGCGTCAGTGAGCCGGCCCTTGCCACGCAGGCCGGCCAGCGCACCGGTCAACCGGTCGGACAGGGATTCAAACACGGGGCAAGCCTATCTGGCGTGAGTCCATCGCGAGATCGCCACCACGGTCGCGCCTGCGCCACGAATCGCAACCGCGGCGTCGATATCGCCAACCCTGGCAAAATCTCCGCTCGCATCCCAGGCATGTGGTATCCCTTCGAGAAGTGCAGCAAATGCGCTCCCAGGGGTCGGGCTTGGAGGTCGGGGTGGGAAATCCGGTGCGCAGTACGAGCTCTGTCGGCAACCACGGCAGGGGCCGCACGTTGCCCGTGGTGCGGTGGCTCCAGTTGGGCACCGTGGCCACCGGAATCGGAATCGCGATGCTGGCGGCCCCGGCCGTCGCGTCCGCCGATGCGGGCGGGGGCTCCTCGACGGCGAATTCGTCGCACAGTTCTGCCTCCGGCGGCTCCTCGGCGCGGAACACCGCATCGGTGGACCGTCACCCAACCACGGCCGGCAGTGGCCGACGCGGCGCCGCCTCGCCGGCCGCCTCGGCCCGCGGGTCGGCCGCCGGCGCGCAGGCCACCGGTGTGCGCACCCGCCGTGTCGCCGTCGGCACTCCGCGGATCATGGCGGCGGCGACAACTCCGAGCGCATCGCCAGCCACGGCCGGGACGCTGACGACGGCCGACCGCGTCGGCGGGAGCCAGGCGCTCCAGTCGATCTCCGACGCGCTGCAGCAGGCGCTGGCGAGTGCGGCGAACAGGCTCGCCAACGAGCCGCCCACCCCGGTCAACAGGTTCCTGCGGGATAGCGTGTACCTGATCCAGCGCACCTTGTTTCCGGCCAGCGTCGGGGTGATCACCAGGCCGATCAAGGTGCCGCTGTACTTCCAGGCGATCGACAACGCCGGAACCCAGAAACTGGGTATCTACGTCTCCCTGGGCTACGGCGCGCCGCCCCAGCTATTCGAATTCGACACCGGCGCTGGAGGTTTCTACGCGGCGTACGCCTCGGACGATCCCACCAAGTCGCCCTGGTGGGGTAGCGACGTCGTCACCGACCCGATTCGGATTCCGATCCAAGACACCTTCGACAGCGGCTTGCAGTACACCGGCTATTCGGCCGTGGGGACGGTGTCGTTGTACACCGTCGGCAGCTCCACGCCTTTGGTCACCAGCGGCAACATCGCTGTCGGCCAGATGGATTCGATAACGAACACCAAGACCGGCGACGTGCTCTGGACGCCGTCCGGTCTTCCGAAGTCCGATTCGCCCCCGCCCATCGATAACGCGTTCTACGGCGACTTCGGCATAGCTCCGACGTATTCAGCCAATGGGATCGACCAAGTCATCGCCCAGCTGACGTTCGGGCGGGGCGTCAAGGCCGGCTACGTCGTTCACATCGATCCCGACACCGGCGAGGCCTGGATGCAGATCGGGTTGACCAACAACAACATTGCGAACTCGCAAGGTATGTACTTCCCGATGCTGCCCGACCCCAAGAACATCGACGACCAGAGCTTCCCTAACAGTGGCCTGCACTTCTACGGGCTGCAGCTGTTCAACGCCGCGATCAACATCATCGACCGCGGCGGCAACCTGATCATCAACGACCCCAATGTCGGCATCACCCCAGACACCGGCGCGACCACCACCCTGCACAACGTCGACAAGAGCCCCCATCCTGACAAGTACAACTCGATCATCGACTGGGACTCCAGCGCCGAAACAGTCGGCAAGCTCAAGACCGACATGCTGTTCTGGCTCACCGGAACGACCACGGGCCAAACCCCGGTTCGGTACTTCCAGTTCGTCACCACCGATGACGAGAATGCGGGCAAGGTCAAGGTGCAGGATCCGGCCCAGGACGGCGATACCACCCCGGTGTACTACTTGAACACCGGCATCTCGCTGTTCTACGAGTACGACGTCGTGTATTACCTGGGCACCAAGACCGACACCGGCACGCTCGGCTTGATCCCGCAGAAGAAGACCAGTTAGCTCGCTTCCTCGACCGGCTTGGCCGGCGGGGGCGCCGGCAGGACTGCGTAGAGCTCTCTCTCGAGCTGCGCGCGGACATCGTCGACGGAGTCCTTTGGCTGCACCGAGATCCCGAACGCGTCGACCACCGACGAGCCCAGGGTGGTGATCTTGGCCCAGGCGATGTCGGCCGCGGCCCGTTCGAACACTCCGGTCAACAGTGCCAGCAGCCCGGTGCGGTCGGTGGTGCGGATCTCGACGATCAGCTGGCCCTCGCCGCTGCCCTCATGCCAGAGGATGCGCGGTGGCGCCGGGACGGCGTTGATCGGCACCGCCGGCTTGTGTTCGCCGACCCGGCCGGTGCCGTACTGCGCGGCGTCGGCGTCACGTTTCTCCAGCGCGGCGATGACGTCGAGCTCGCCGTCGAGGGCCAGGATGAACTGCTGTCGCAGAAGCTCGGCGGCCGGGGGCGCACCGAAATGCGGGGACACCACGAACGTGTTGATCGCCGAACCCTCGGCGCTGTTGACCGAGGCTGAATGGACCCGTAGCGAATTGAGCGCCAGCACGCCTGCGGCTTTGGACAACAAGCCGCGCCGGTCGGGGGCGATCATCGCGACGTTGTAGGTGTGGGCACTCTCCCCTTGCGTCATCTCGACGTGCACCCCACGATCGGCGGCGAGCGAAAGGTGATGCGGATCAATCGGATCCGCCTGCGGAAGGGATTCTCCTGCCAACACCAGCCGGCAGCGGCGGACCAGGTCGCCGATCAGCGAGGACTTCCAGTCACCCCACACGCCGGGCCCGGTGGCCAGCGAGTCCGCTTCGGCCAGTGCGTCCAGCAGCTCGAGGAGCACCGGGTCGCCGCCGAGCGCGTCGACGACACGGGCGATGGTCTGCGGATCCTGCAGATCCCGGCGCGTCGCGGTGTCGGGCAGCAGCAGGTGATAGCGCACGATCGCGGACAGCAGGTCGATATCGGACGGCCACAGCCCGAGCCGGGTCCCGACCTGGACAGCGAGCTCAGCGCCGATCACACTGTGGTCGCCACCGCGCCCCTTCCCGATATCGTGCAGAAGCGCGCCGAGCACCAGCAGGTCCGGTCGCGACACCCGGGTGGTGAAAGCGCTTGCCCGCGCGACAGTCTCGACGAGATGTCGGTCGACGGTCCAGATGTGGACGACATCGCGGGGCGGCAGGTCCCGCACGGCTCCCCACTCCGGAAAGAGCCGGCCCCACAACCCGGTGCGGTCCAGCGCCTCGACGGTGGCCACCGTCGTCGGGCCGGCCGCGAGCAGCACCAAGAGGTCCTTGAGCGCATCACGGGGCCAGGGCGCGCGCAGTTCGGGTGCCGACGCCGCAAGCCGGCTCAGTGTGGAGCCCGACATCGGCAACCCGGTGGTCGCCGAGGCGGCCGCGACCCGCAGGATCAGGCCCGGGTCTCGTTCCGGGCGGGCGTCGCGGGCCAGTATCACCTCGCCGGCGAATTCCACGACACCCTCGTCGAGCGGGCGGCGCGTCGGACGGCGCAGCGCCGAAAGTCCACGCTTGGGAAGGGCATTGGCGGCGGTGCGCAGGCCTGCGTCGACGTAGTAGCTGATGGTGCGCGCCGCATCGGAGAGCACCCGGGCCAGATCGAACCGGTCACCGATGCGCAACGACGCACCGATCTCGTCGGCGAATTGGGCCAGCAGATGGTCACGGCCACGTTTGGATACCCGGTGCAGTTCGGTGCGCACGTTCAGCAGCGCCAGGTGGGCACCGCCCAGCGATCCGGTCGGCCCGGCCAGCGAGTTGCTCGGGTACACGTCGGCCAGTTGCGCGATGGCCAGTGCATTGAGCAACTGGACGTCGCGCAGCCCACCGCGGCCGCATTTCAGGTCGGGCTCGGCGCGGTGCGCGATCTGACCGCTGCGCTGCCAGCGATCCTTGGTGTGGTCGACGAGTTCGTCGAACCGGGTGGCGATTCCGGTACGCCACTGACGCCGGGCGCCGCCGATCAACAGTTGGGACAGCTCAGAGTCACCGGCGATATGTCGGACCTCCAGCATCGCCAGCCCTGCCGAGATGTCCTCACTGGCGACGGTGAGCGCCTCGGGAACCGTGCGGACACTGTGATCGAGGCGGATGTTGGCATCCCACAACGGGTACCACAGCAGTTCGGCCACCTGAGTGACGATGTCGGCGGGCATGTTGTCGTGCAACAGCATGAGGTCGAGATCGGAATACGGGACAAACTCCCGGCGGCCCAGCCCCCCGGTGGCAACGATGGCGAATCCACTGGTCGGCGTGATGCCGATCTCGGTGGCCTTGGTGGACAACCAGAATTCGTGCAGATCCAGCAGTGCATCCCGCAGGGCGGCCGAATCAAGTTGGCGCTGACCGCCTTCCAGCAACTGCTGGCACGCCTTGGCCAAGTCTTTGGCGGGCTTGGACGAGCCCGCCGCCGGAGCCTCCCATCGGGAAGCGCCGGCGGCGGAATCTCTTGATTGCTTTGTCATCTCAGTCCTCCCACGGCCGACCCCAACTAACGCTTACTCGGTGTGGCCGTACGAGAACGTCACATCGGGTGCGTCAGAGGGCGTCGGACCCCCGCTCGCCCGTGCGGACCCGAACAACGGTCTCCACCGGGCTGACCCACACCTTGCCGTCGCCGATCTTGCCGGTACGCGCGGCCTGCACGATGACGTCCACGACCTTGTCGACGGCGGAGTCATCGACCACGACCTCCACGCGGACCTTCGGCACGAAGTCGACGGAGTACTCCGCGCCTCGATACACCTCGGTGTGGCCCTTCTGGCGTCCGTAGCCCTGAACCTCGCTGACGGTCATCCCGAGGATA
The DNA here is from genome assembly GCF_013404075.1 of Mycolicibacterium vinylchloridicum. Lineage (GTDB taxonomy): Bacteria > Actinomycetota > Actinomycetes > Mycobacteriales > Mycobacteriaceae > Mycobacterium > Mycobacterium vinylchloridicum. The sequence goes on along the minus strand of NZ_JACBJQ010000015.1, from coordinate 17,393 downwards.
CCCGTCTGCTCCAGGCCGGTCTTGACGTCTTCCAGCGTGAACGGCTTGACGATCGCAGTGATCAGTTTCATGTCCCTCATTCCTCCGCGCCGTGTTTGCCGAGAACCGAGCCGGTACCAGCCGTTGCGAAGTCGTACCCGGTCTCCGCATGTTCGGCTTCGTCGATACCGGATGCCTCTTCCTCGCGATCAAGCCGCAGTCCGATGGTGTACTTGACGATCAAGGCCAAGATAGCGGTACCCACGGCCGAGTACCCCAGAACCGCGAAGGCACCGATGGCCTGCTTGATCAACTGGTCGGCGCCGCCGCCGTAGAACAGGCCGGACACCGCCGCCGGCGCCTCCGCAGTGGCCACCAGGCCCACCATCAGGGTGCCGAACAGACCACCGACCAGGTGGACGCCGACCACGTCGAGCGAGTCGTCGAAGCCCAGTTTGTACTTCAGCCCCACCGCCAGCGCACAGACGATGCCGGCGCCCGCGCCGATCGCCAGCGCGCCAACCACATTCACCGACGAGCAGGACGGGGTGATCGCGACCAGGCCGGCCACGATGCCCGATGCCGCACCCAGGGTGGTGGCGTGGCCGTCGCGGATCCGCTCAGTGAGCAACCAGCCCAGCATCGCCGCACCGGTGGCGACGGTGGTGGTGATGAAGGTGACGCCCGCAATTCCGTTGGAGCCCACCGCAGAACCGGCGTTGAATCCGTACCAGCCGAACCACAGCAGACCGGCGCCGAGCATCACGAACGGCAGGTTGTGCGGACGCATCGGGGTGCCGGGCCAGCCGAGGCGCTTGCCCAGGATGATCGCCAGCACCAGGCCCGCGGTACCGGAGTTGATGTGCACGGCGGTACCACCGGCGAAGTCGATTGCCTTGAGCTTGTTGGCAATCCAGCCACCGGTCTCACCGGTGACACCGTCGAAGGCGAACACCCAGTGGGCGACCGGGAAGTACACGAAGGTGGCCCACAGGCCCGCGAACACCAGCCAGCCGCTGAACTTCAGGCGGTCGGCCACCGCGCCCGAGATCAGGGCGACGGTGATGATGGCGAACATGAGCTGGAAGGCCACGAAAACGACCTGTGGAATGGTTCCCGCGAGCGGGATCGAGACTGCGGCGTCCTCCGGCGTGAGCTGCAGGTAGGTACCACCGATCAGCCCCTTGAGGCCGAAGTACTGGCTCGGATCACCGAACAAGTTGAACTTGTCATTGCCGAAGGCGATCGAGTAGCCGTACAGCACCCACAGCACCGTGACGACGCCCATGGCACTGACACTCATCATGATCATGTTGAGCACGCCCTTGGCACGCACCATGCCGCCATAGAAAAAGGCCAGTCCCGGCGTCATCAGCAGCACGAGCGCGGAGCTCGCAAGCATCCATGCTGTGTCGCCGGTGTCCGGCACACCCATTACGGGAAATCCATCCACTCGCAGTTTCTCCTTCACCCATGCCACGGTTAGGCACCGTTGACCTAGGCCAAGACAATGCGCAGTGGTTGTTTCAGCTAAGACGCCTAGGTGTTTCGCATGTGTGAACGGATTGGCAGTCTGCGTTTCGCCGGTGTTACATCCCGCAATTCACACCGCTCAGAAGGGATTTGCGGGCTATCCGAGCAGCGCGTCGACGAATGCTGCCGCCTCAAATGGTGCCAGATCGTCGGGTCCTTCACCCAAACCGACCAGCTTGACCGGTACGCCCAGTTCCTGTTGCACGCGGAAGACGATGCCGCCCTTGGCCGTGCCGTCGAGTTTGGTGAGCACCACCCCGGTGATCGCGACGACCTCAGCGAAGACCCGAGCCTGTGCCAGACCGTTCTGACCGATCGTCGCGTCGAGAACAAGCAGGACCTCGTCGACGGCGGCCCGCTTTTCCACGACCCGCTTGACCTTGCCGAGTTCGTCCATCAGACCGGTTTTGGTGTGCAGTCGTCCGGCGGTGTCGATCACGACGACGTCGGCGCCTGCTTCGATCCCCTTGTCCACCGAATCGAAGGCCACCGAGGCGGGATCGGCACCTTCTGCACCACGCACCACCTCGGCGCCGACCCGCGACGCCCAGCTCTGCAGTTGGTCGGCGGCGGCCGCGCGGAAGGTGTCGGCCGCACCGAGCACGACCCGCCGCCCGTCGGCCACCAGCACCCGGGCCAGCTTGCCGACGGTGGTTGTCTTGCCGGTCCCGTTGACGCCGACGACCAGCAGCACCGACGGCTTGTCGGCGTGCGGCAGTGCCTTGATCGAACGGTCCAGCCCGGGGTTCAGTTCGGCGATCAGCACGTCGCGCAGGACCTCGCGGGCGTCGGCCTCGGTGCGCACGGTCGCGCTGGCCAGCCGGCTGCGCAATTGCTCGATCACCGAGGCGGTGACCACCGGCCCGAGGTCGGCGATCAGCAGGGTGTCCTCGACCTCTTCCCAGGACGCCTCATCCAGGTCGCCGCCGCCGAGCAGGCCGAGCATGCTGCGGCCGAGCGCGTTCTGCGATTTGGCGAGCCGCCCGCGCAGGCGCTCCAGGCGGCCCTCCGCAGGGGCGATCGTGTCGATCTCGGGAGCGGCCGGGGCCGGCGACACTTCCGGCTCGACCGGCGGAGCTTCCGGGACCACGTCAGCGACCGGCTCGGAGACCACCGAGGGCTCGGGCAGCCGTACGTCGGCGATCGGGCGCTTGACCGAGTCCCGCGGCAGCGCCGCGTCGTCCCCGACACCCGGCAGCCCGGTCGCATCGACCGTGGGCGCTTCCACCGTCGGCGTCTGGCTGAAGGAAATGCCTGACGACGCGGTGTATCCACCGGATCGGTCGATCGGTGTGGGACCCTCTGAGCTGGGGCGCAGACTGATCTGGCGCCGCCGGTACCGCACCAGGCCGACGACGAGTGCAGCGATGACCAGGACGGCGATGACCGCGATAGCGATCCAGAGACCCTCTGACACCGTGCCATTGTTTCAGGGCGCGAAGTGGGCCTGCGCCAGCCCTGGGCAACGGGGTAAAGGGTGAGCATGCATCAGCGCTCGATGGCCAGCCGCAAGCTGCGCCACATCGACGCCTGCCTGCATGGGCCGGTGACCTACGAAACCGTCACCACCGGCTTCGAGCGCTACCAGCTGCCGTACGACGCGCTGACCCAAACCAGCCTCGACGCCGTCGACGTGAGCACTACCTTCCTGGGCGCCCCGCTGCGCGCGCCGGTTCTGGTCGGCGCGATGACCGGCGGCGCCGAACTGTCCCGCACGATCAACCGCAATCTCGCCGAGGCCGCGCAGAAGCTCGGGATCGGGATGATGCTCGGTTCGCAGCGCATCATGCTCGACGACGACGCCGACGGCACTGTGGCGGCATCCTTCAACGTCCGCGAGCTGGCCCCCGACATCTTGCTGATCGGCAATATCGGCCTGGCTCAGCTCTCCGGCACGCTGGTGCCCAAGCTGGCTGCCGCGCTGGATCGGATCGGTGCTGACGCGCTGGCGGTGCACACCAACCCCCTGCAGGAGGCGATGCAGGACAACGGTGACACCGACTTCAGCGGCTCACTGCAGCGGTTGCGCCAACTGGCCGAGGATCTCCCCTACCCGGTTCTGGTCAAGGAGGTCGGCCACGGCATCGGCGCCGCGGCCGCCGAACGGCTGCGCGGCCTGCCGATCGCCGCGGTCGACGTCGCCGGTGCCGGTGGAACGTCGTGGGCGCGAGTGGAGCAGTTGGTGCGCTACGGCGAGGTGCGTGATCCGGCGATCGCCGAATGGGGCGTCCCGACCGCACAGGCGCTGACCGAGGTCCGGGCAACGCTGCCGGGCATGCCGCTGGTGGCCTCCGGCGGCATCCGCACCGGCCTGGATGCCGCGAAGGCGTTGATGATGGGCGCCGACGTGGTGGCGCTGGCCCGCCCACTGCTGGCCCCTGCCATCGAGTCACCTGCCGCGGCCCTGGACACGCTGCACCGATTCGTCGAGGAATTGCGGATCTGCCTGCACGGCTGCGGGGTGGCCGACCTGACCGCGCTGCGCGGCCTTGGCGCCCCGCCTGCGATCAGCTGAGGTGGTCGACGGCGTCCTGCAGGGTCGCAACGACGTCGAACACCTCGGTGAGGCCCACGAGTGCGAGCGGCCTGGCGGTGCTCCGCCCCTCGGCGACCACCACGAATCCGACGTCGGGAGTTGCTGCGGCATGGATGTTGACGAGCACCTGCATGCCCGCCGAGCTGAGAAAATCGACCTCGGTCAGGTCGACGATCAGACCGGTCGGGGTCTGTTTGAGAGTGTCCGCGAGAAGTTGCTCCAGACGCGGCGACGTCAACAGGTCCAAGGCGCCCGAGGCGCCGACGACGGCTGTTCTTCCCAGCCAATATCGACGGGGATCGTGTGCGTCCAATGCCGTCCTTCGACATTCGGTGCCCGAAAGTGCGGGCGACGACTGATTCGGTGAGGCTGCTGCTGAACCCGCTGACACGTTAGCTCGCGACGGCGTCCACAGTGGCCGGAAGGTTCGCAAGTTGCGTTCGGTAGACGCTAGCGTGGGACGTGATGGCAAACGAACCGGGTCCCCACGCCCCGACGCGTGACGACGATGTCGAGTTTGCGCTCAACGGGTCGCTGAATCTGCGGCGGACCGTCCTGAAGCTCCTCAGCACCGTCCGGCCGGTGCTCGCCGACTGGTCGGTGCTGGCCATGCCCGATCACCGAACCGGCGGGTTGGCACTCTACGGTGGCGCCGATGTCTCGTTCGCCACCGTCATTTCCCGATCATCGGCAATCGAGCGGGGCATGGATCAGGTGTTGCGCACCGGCCAGCGAGTCCACCGGCTGATCGGCAAGGACGAGTCGGCGGCCGATATCGCCACCCGGCTGCGACATGCCGGCCTGGCCACCGAACTCGCCGAACTGACCCCGGTCGACGTGTTGGTCCTTCCGTTGACGGCGCGGGGGTCGACGACGGGAGCTTTCGTGCTCGCCCGCGCCGCCGGCCGCCGGTTCGACGACGACACCATCGGCGAGGCCGAACGGCTGGCCGCGACGGCCGCCCTCGCTCTCGATTCCGCTCGCCTGTACGAGGAGCGGGGACAGTTGGCCGCGGTGCTGAAACGCACCCTGCGGCCGCCAAAACTACCGCAGCTCAACGGGTTTCGAGTTGCCGCACGATACCGCCCTTCCGTCGAACACCTCGAAGTCGGTGGCGACTTCTACGATGTGGCCGGCGCCGGCGACGACGTGCTCGTCACGTTGGGTGACGTGTGCGGCAAGGGCGTGGACTCCGCGGCCCTCACCCTGCAGGCCCGCCAAACCGTCCGTACCGCAGCATATTTCGATCGCAGCCCCGCTTCCGTACTCGATGCACTGAACTCGGTGCTGTGCGAGCAGAAGGCAAGCGGCTTCGTCACCGCACTGTGCGCCCGGGTGCGCACCGGCCCCGGCGGCGAAGGCGCCCAGGCGGATATCGCCGCGGCCGGTCATCCCGCTCCAATCCTGATCCGCGCCAACGGCCATGTCGAGCAGGTCGAGGTCTCCGGAATCGCGGCAGGGGTGAAACCCGGTGTGCTCTACCGCCCGGCAACGGTGCGACTGCAGCGCGGCGACACCCTGTTGTTGTTCACCGACGGTGTCGAGGAGGCCCGCCGCGACGAGGTCTTCTACGGCGTGCCGCGGTTGTTGAACATCCTGCACGCCTACGGCGGCGCGGGCGGAGACGTGATCTGCGAGGCCGTCGAACGCGATGTGCTGGAGTACCTCGACGGCGACCCGCACGACGACATGGCGCTGTTGGCCGTGACGTGCGAGAGGTGAGCTCGCTATCGGACTATCGGGACGCATTGGCGGGCAGAGACCACGCGCAGGCGACCGGTATCGTCACGCAACTGCTGCGCGACGGTGCGGACCCGATAACGGTGTTGACCGAGGTGATCGCCGCATCCCAGCGCGACGTCGGAATGCGTTGGCAGCGAGGCGAATGGACGGTGGCCGACGAGCATGCCTGCACGGCGATCTCGGTGGCCGCCACCCGCGCTGTCGCCGAGGTCCTCGCCGAACGCCCCCTGCGCGGCGGCTCCGTCCTGGTCGCGTGTGCGGAACGGGAATGGCATGAGCTGCCCGCCATGATCATCGGCTGCGCACTGCGCGCGCACGGCTGGGACACCACGGTGCTGGGAGCGGCCACGTCGCCACTGCGGCTCAGCCAACACCTGGCCGATCGGGGACCCGATGCGGTCGCGATCAGCTGCTCGGTGCTCGGGGCATTGCCGACCACCCGCCGCTTCATCGAGGCGGCAGCGGCGGCGGGGGTGCCGACCCTGGTCGGCGGTCCAGCATTCGGGTACGACGATGTGCGGGCCCGTGCGCTCGGCGCGACGGCGTGGGCGCCCGACGCACGTTCTGCGGTCGAGGCGATGGCTGCCTTGCCGACGGTGGTCGACGCGCTGCCCGAGCCTCCGGCAGCGGCCGCCACCGAGCAGGCATTGCTCGACCTGCATCACCGCCGCACCGTCGAGTCGCTGCGTGACCAGTGGTCGCTGACCCGCGAGCCTGCTCCGAGCGCGGCATTGACCGACCTGGCGGCAGACACCTTGAACCAAGTGCTGCATGCGATTTCGGCGGCACTGCTCACCGGGGACAGCCGGCCGATCAGCGAAACCGCCGGATGGATAGCCGATGTGCTGGCGGCCCGCGGCGTCGATCCCGCCGCGGTCGCCGAGTTGGCCCGCCTGCTGCCTGCGGAGCTCGCCGAGTTCCCGCTGGCGCGCGAACTCGTCGCGCAGCACTTCGTGCTCGCCTGCTGATCCGGCGACCCGCGGAACCTAGCTGCCTGCGGACACCAGCTCTTCGCCACGCATCCGCTGCGAGATGACGGTGGTGATGCCGTCCCCCTGCATGGTGACGCCGTAGAGCGCGTCGGCGATCTCCATCGTCGGTTTCTGGTGGGTGATCACGATCAGCTGAGACTGCGCCCGCAACTGCTCGAACAACCCGATCAGGCGGCGCAGGTTCACATCGTCGAGCGCGGCCTCGACCTCGTCCATGACGTAGAACGGTGACGGGCGGGCCCGGAAGATGGCCACCAGCATGGCGACTGCGGTCAGTGACTTCTCGCCACCGGACAGCAGCGAGAGCCGTTTGACCTTCTTTCCCGGCGGGCGGGCCTCCACCTCGACGCCGGTCGTCAGCAGATCGCTGGGGTCGGTCAGCAGCAGCCTGCCCTCGCCGCCGGGAAACAGCGTCGAGAAGACCTGCCCGAATTCACGCTCGACGTCGGCGTAGGCCTCGGCGAACACCTGCAGGATCCGGGCATCGACGTCGGCGATCACGTCGAGCAGGTCCTTGCGGGCGGCCTTGACGTCCTCGAGCTGGGTGGCCAGGAAGTTGTAGCGCTCCTCCAGTGCCGCAAACTCTTCCAGCGCAAGCGGATTCACCCTGCCGAGCTCGGAGAGCTCCCGCTCGGCGCGCTTGGCGCGGCGCTCCTGGGTCGGGCGGTCGAACACCATCGGCGCGGGCGCGGTGACCTGCTCGCCGCGCTCCTTGGCCTGCTCGTATTCGGCCATCTCCAGATCCGATGGCGGCAGCGACACGTCGGGCCCGTATTCGGCGATCAGATCATCGGCGGCCATCCCGAACTGCTCGAGCACCATCTGTTCGAGCTGTTCGATACGCATGGCGGCCTGTGCCTTGGCCACCTCGTCGCGATGCAGCGAATCGGTGAGCGCGGTGATGCGGCTGTTCAGCGCGGTGACCTCGTCGCGGGCCGCCGCCACGGCGGTGGCCCGCTCCTGGCGTTCGGCCGCCAGACGGTCGCGCCGGCGGGACGCCGCCGCGACCACATCGGCCAGGCGTTCGGCGACGCGGCGGCCGGACTCGGCCACCGCGGCGGCGACCGCGGCGGCGTGCTCGCGGGCGGCGCGGGCGCGCTGCGCGCGGATCCGCGCCTCCCGCTCGGCCGCCGCGGCGCGGCGCAGCGAATCCGCACGCCCGCGAACGGCATTCGCGCGCTCCTCGGCAGTACGCACGGCGAGGCGGACCTCCACCTCGACGGCACGTGCTTCCTCGGCGGCTGCCTGCATGTACTGGCGGTCCACCGGCTCGTCGTCGACGATCATCTGACCGTCTTGCGCTGCGGCCAAACGGTTTTCGAGCTCGGTGAGCTCTTCGACCGTCTGCAGCCTTCCGGCTTCGAGTTCACCGCGCTGGCCCAGCAGCCTGCGCCATTCCTCCTCGGCGGCCCGGGCTTCCTGCCCGAGCCGTCCGAGCTGTTCGTAGATCGCCGAGATCGCCGCATCCGATTCGTTGAGCGCGGCCAGCGCCTGCTCGGCGGCGTCCTGACGATTGCCCTGTTCGGCGAGCGCACCCGTCAGCGCGGCCGACAACTCGGTGACCAGTTTCTCCGCGGCAGCCAGTTCGGTTGTGGCCTTGTCGATTTCGCCGGCGATCTCCAGCGTGCTCGGCTTGCGGTCGGAACCGCCGCTGACCCATCCGGCACCGACAAGATCACCGTCGAGGGTCACTGCGCGCAGACTCGGCCGCGCGGCAACCAGATCGAGCGCCGCGCCGAGGTCCGAAACGACGGCGACATCGGCCAACATCGCGGTCATGGCACCCTGCAGACGCCCCGGCGTCTCGATCAGATCCAGCGCCCAGGACACACCATCGGGCAGCGAGCCGAACTGCCGTGCCGTGATCGGCCAGTCCCCCAATACGATTGCGGCTCGGCCGCCGTCGGCTTCCTTCAATGCGCGGACCGCCGACCGGGCCGCATCAGAGTCGTCCGCGGCCACCGCGTCAGCGGCGGCACCGAGCACCGTGGCCAACGCCACCTCGTAACCCGGCCGGACCCGGACCAGTTTCGCGATCGTTCCGAAAAGACCTGCGCCACTGTGGTTCTCGGTCAACCATGCGGAACCGTCCCGGCGCTCCAGCCCAACCGCCAGCGCGTCGATGCGGGCCCTCAGCGAGGCCACCTGCCGCTCGGCGGCGCGCTCGGCGGATTGCAATTCGGCCACCCGCTCGTCGGCCAGCCGCAGCGCGCTGATCGTGCGGTCGTGCTGCTCGTCGAGACCGACCTCACCCTGATCGAGTTCACCGACCCGGCCCTGAACGGTCTCGAACTCGGCCCTGGCGTTCTGGGTACGGGCAGCGGCCTCCTCGATCGCGTTGGTCAGCCGCGCCACGCCCTCGTCGATGGACTCGACCCGCGCGCGCAAAGTATCCACCTGACCCGACAACCGGGCCAGGCCCTCGCGGCGGTCGGCTTCGGCGCGCACGGCCGCCATGTGTGCGCGTTCGGCCTCGGTCGCCGCGCGTTCGCGCTCGGCGAGCTCCGCGCGGGCGACCTCGAGGCGGGACTGGGCTTCGGTCAGCTCGGCCAACAGCTCCTGCTCGCGCGCGGCGACCTCGTCGGCTTCCGCGTCCAGGGCATCGGGATCCGGGCCGCTGCTCGCGGCCGGTTCGGCATCCAGGTACTGCGCCCGCTCGCTGGCGATCCGGACGGTGGCACTGACCCGCTCGGCCAGCGCGGACATCCGGAACCAGGCCTGCTGGGCGGCGTCGGTACGTTCGGACAGCGTCGCGACGGCGGCCTCGTGGGCGGTCAGTGCCTCGGTCGCGACTTCCAGGCGGGTCGACGCCTCGTCGTGCTCGCGACGCAGTGTGGTCTCGGTGTTGTCGGCACCGGCGAATTCGGCTCTGCGATTCACCAGGTCGTCGGCGGCCAGCCGGAGCCGCGCGTCGCGCAGATCCGCCTGGATGGTCTGGGCCCGGCGGGCCATCTCAGCCTGGCGGCCCAGTGGTTTGAGCTGGCGGCGCAGTTCGGTGGTCAGGTCGGTGAGGCGGGCGAGGTTGGCCGACATCGACTCGAGCTTGCGGACCGCTTTTTCCTTGCGCTTGCGGTGCTTGAGCACACCGGCGGCCTCTTCGATGAAGGCCCGGCGATCTTCTGGCCGCGACTCGAGGATCTGGGAGAGCCGGCCCTGGCCGACGATGACGTGCATCTCCCGGCCGATGCCGGAGTCACTCAGCAGCTCCTGGACGTCCATCAGCCGGCAGCTGCTGCCGTTGATCTCGTATTCGCCGGCGCCGTCGCGGAACATCCGCCGGGTGATCGACACCTCGGAGTACTCGATGGGCAGCGCGTTATCGGAGTTGTCGATCGTCAGCGTCACCTCGGCGCGGCCCAGCGGCGCGCGCGATGAAGTGCCCGCGAAGATGACGTCCTCCATCTTGCCGCCGCGCAGCGTTTTGGCGCCCTGCTCCCCCATCACCCAGGCCAACGCGTCGACGACATTGGACTTTCCGGACCCGTTGGGGCCGACCACACAGGTGATCCCGGGCTCCAGACGCAGAGTCGTCGGCGAGGCGAAGGATTTGAAGCCCTTCAGCGTCAGACTCTTGAGGTACACGGCGAGCCAGACTACCGCTCGGAAAAGCCGCTGATGGGTTCGCCGCGCGGTGACCAGTCGACAACAACGTTGTCGACCTTCCCCGGCGTTTTCCCACTACGTAGCAGCTGTAACAGTTGTTCACATGCGTCACGCGGACCCTGTGCCACGACGAGTACGCGGCCGTCGGCTTGATTACTCGCATAACCGGTCAACGCCAGCTCCAGTGCCCGCGAACGGGTCCACCAACGGAAGCCGACGCCCTGGACGTAGCCGTGCACCCAGGCGGTCATGCGGACGTCAGTCTCGGCCAACGTCGGTCACCTCAAAACGGACCTCGGTGCCGGATTTCAGGGTGCGCCCCACGGTGCAGACCTGGTCGATCGCGCGGCTGACCACCACCACCAGGCGTTCGACCTCGTCGGCGGACAGCCCGGACAGGTCGATCTCCAGCTTTTCCTCCAGCAGTGGGTAGCGCTCCTGCTCGCGGTCGGCCGGCCCGGCGACCTTGATCACCGCGCTGTAGTCGTCGCCGAGGCGACGCCGCAGCGGCTGGTCGCTGCTCAGGCCACTGCACCCGGCCAATGCGATCTTGAGCAGTTCACCGGGGGTGAACACGCCCTCGTCGGTCTCCGAGCCGATCAGCACCTGCGCGCCGCGGCTACTGCGCCCGGTGTAGCGCCGGACGCCGGTGCGTTCCACCCACAGATCGGTCATGTGTGTCGTCTCCTTGGGTAAAGCCTCCGCGAGCGTGCGCGGAGTGTCACTGTTGGCCGGCGTGTCGTGCGCAGACACGCACACTCGCGGTGAGGTCAACGCCTCGGACGCGGCTGGCATTTCGGGCAATAGAACGACGAGCGGTTCATGAACTTCTCGCGCCGGATCGCCGTCCCACAGCGCGGGCAGGGCAGGTCTTCGCGGCCGTAGACGTTCAGCGACCGGTCGAAGTAGCCGGACTGGCCGTTGACGTTGACATACAGCGAATCGAACGACGTGCCGCCCTGTCCCAACGCCTCGCGCATCACCTCGGTGGCCGCGTCGAGCAGCTCGCCGAGCTGGCGGCGGGTCAGGTTCGCGGCCAGCCGCGCGCCGTTGATCTTGGCCCGCCACAGCGACTCGTCGGCGTAGATGTTGCCGACGCCGGACACCACGGTCTGGTCGAGCAGCTGGCGCTTAATCTCGGAATGTTTGCGGCGCAACACCGTAACGACGGCCTCGCGATCGAACAGCGGATCCAGCGGGTCGCGGGCGATGTGGGCCACCGGCTCGGGCACCCGGCTGCCGTCGACCTCGACCAGGTCGGCCAGCTGCCAACCGCCGAACGTGCGCTGGTCGACGAAACTCAGCGTCGTGCCGTCGTCGAGCAGGGTCGCGATCCGCAGATGGTTGGTGTTGGGGATCTCGCCGAGCAGCATCTGCCCGCTCATCCCCAGGTGCACCACCAATGCTGTCTCGCCATCAGATAGGTTGAGCCACAAATACTTTCCGCGCCGATCGGTTCCGGTGATCTGCGCGTCGAGCAGGCGCGCGGTCAAATCGGCGGCGCCGGCTTCATGTCGGCGTACCGCGCGCGGATGATGCACCCGCACCGCGGTGATCGTCTTGCCGGCCACGTGGGCCTGCAGGCCGCGCCGGACGACCTCCACCTCCGGCAGTTCAGGCATCCGGTGTTGCGTCCGTGATGGCCTGCCACGCCTGCGCAGCGGCCTTCTGTTCGGCTTCCTTCTTGGAGCGGCCCACGCCGGTGCCGTAGTCGGCCTCCCCCACCACGACGGTGGCGGTGAACTGCTTGTCGTGGTCTGGGCCGGTCGACGTGACGACGTAGGACGGTGGCCCCAAACCCTTTGACGCACAGAGCTCTTGAAGACTGGTCTTCCAGTCCAGGCCGGCGCCCAGCGTCGGTGCGGTATCCAGCAGATTGCCGAAGAGCCGCAAGATCACCTTGCGCGCGGTGTCGATCCCGTGCTGCAGGTACACCGCGCCCAACAGCGACTCCATGCCGTCGGCGAGAATGCTGGATTTATCGGCGCCGCCGGTGTTGACCTCGCCGCGGCCCAACAGCAGGTAGGCCCCCAGTCCGGCAGCGGTGAGCCCGCGTCCGACGTCCGCCAGCGCCTGGGTGTTGACGATGCTGGCGCGCAGTTTGGCCAGGTCGCCTTCGGAGCGTTCCGGGTGGCGGTGAAACAACTCGTCGGTCACCGTGAGGCCCAGGACCGCGTCGCCGAGGAACTCCAGCCGTTCGTTGGTGGGCAGCCCGCCGTGCTCGTAGGCATAGCTGCGGTGTGTGAGCGCCAGGGTCAGCAGCTCTTCGGGCATGTCAACGCCCAAGGCGTCCAACAGATTCTCGCGTGGCGGGCTCACGAATCGCCCGACCCCGGCCCGGGGGTGGTCTCCTCGTCTGCAACGGGAAACATGTTCGCCAGCTTGGCAAAACGAGGATCGATCTGATCGTGGTGGTGGTCCGGCTCGGCGGCCAGCGACACTCCACATTCCGTGCACAGCCCGGGGCAGTCCTCGGTGCACAGCGGAGCGAACGGCAGGGCCAGGCCGACAGCGTCGACGATCGACTGTTCGAGGTCGATGGTCTGGTCGACGACGTGACCGACCTCGTCTTCGGAGGTGGTGGATTCCGTCGCGCTGTCCGGGTAGGCGAACAGCTCGGTCAACGAGATCTCGACGTCACCGGTGACCGGGGTCAGGCACCGAGAGCATTCACCGCGAGTGGCCGCGTGCACGGTGCCGGTGACCAGCACACCCTCGGACACCGATTCCAGCCGAAGGTCGAGGTTCAGATCCGCGCCGCGTTCGATCGCGATCAGATCCAGCCCGATCCGCGACGGACTGGGGACTGTCTGCCGCATCTCCAGCATCGCGCCGGGACGCCGGCCCAACCGGGAGATGTCGAGAACGAGCGGCGACCGCGTCTTGTGCTTAGTTCGGGCACTGCGTGGCGTCGCCATGAATCCAATCTTAAAACCCGGTGCTCCCCGATTCAGCCGGTAGGCACGGGTCGCGTCGATCAGCGCTGGACGTAGTCGTGCGTCCCCGCGGCCGTCCGCAGCTGGTGACGGCCCCGGCTCACCGAGCGCAGCGTGCCGTTGAGGTAGTCCTCGAATTGGGCCAACTTGTTGTCGACGTAGATATCGCACTCGCCGCGCAGCCGGTCGGCCTCGGCGTGTGCGGTGTCGATCAGGCGGGTCGACTCGGCGTTGGCCGACTGCACGACCTCGGTCTGGGAGACCAGCCGCTGCTGCTCCTTGATGCCTTCCTGCACGGCCTTCTCGTAGGACATATTGCCGCTCTCGACGAGCCGGTCGGCCTCGGCCTTGGCCCGGCTGATCGCGGCCTCGTACTCGCGCTTGGCGGTGGCCGCCAGGCGGGTGGACTCGTCGCGGGCCTCGGCGACGGTCCGCTCGCTGTGCTGACGGGCCTCGGCCACCATCCGGTCGGCCTGCGACTTGGCCTCGGCCAGCAGCCGGTCCGCCTCGGCTCGGGCGTGGCTCAGCAGCGAGTCGGCCTCAGCGGTGGAGTTCATCACCATCGAGTCGGAATGCTCTTTGGCCTCGCGCAACAGCGAGTCGCGGGCGTCCAGCACATCCTGGGCGTCGTCGAGCTCACCGGGGATGGCGTCCTTGATGTCGTCGATGAGTTCCAGCACGTCGCCGCGGGGAACCACGCAGCCAGCCGTCATCGGGACGCCGCGGGCCTCTTCGACAATCGCGCTCAGTTCATCAAGCGCTTCAAAAACTCGGTACACGGCGCCACCCTCCTGGCTTCGTTGGTAGTGACTAGTGTGCCTGGTGTTACGCCTGTGACTGCGGTGGCGGGCCGGTGTGTCGGCAAGACATTTTGGCAACCGCACCGGTCAGAGGGCGTCCCGCCGGTGATTATGTCGGGCTGAGCCCGGACGGGAAGCGAATTCGCGAGTGTGCGCTGAGATCCGCCCCGGGCGGCGTGTCGCGGACGAACCCGCACGCTCGCGATAGATCAGTGAGCCAGCTTGGCCTGCAACCGGCGGTTCACCGGCTCAGGCAGCAGCGCCGAGACGTCGCCACCGAACATCGCGACCTCCTTGGCCAGCGACGATGAGACGAACGAGTACTGCGGTGTGGTGGCCACGAAGAAGGTGTCCACCCCGGCGATGTGCTTGTTCATCTGGGCCATCTGCAGCTCGTACTCGAAGTCGGTACCGGTGCGCAGGCCCTTGACGATCGCGGTGAACCCGCGGTCCCTGACGAAGTCGACCACCAGCCCCTGCCCCGACTCGGCGCGCAAGTTCGGCAGATGGGCGCATGCTTCGGTGATCATCGCGATGCGTTCGTCGATATCGAACATTCCCGACTTCTTGGGATTGACGAGCACCGCGACGATCACTTCGTCGAATTGCGCGGCGGCGCGCTCGAAGATGTCGATGTGACCCAGCGTCACCGGATCGAACGATCCCGGACATACCGCGCCACTCATGTGCGGCACTCCTGCGCATCGCTGCCGGTCATGGGCCAAGACGCTAGCAGGCCGCCGATAGCGCCATCACCCTACAAACCGAAACCCGCTGCGTTCGGGCGTATTCGGTTAGTCTGTCGCTGACCTACGGAAGGCGGGTGTCGATGGCCCAGTTGTTCCAGGCGTCGGGCAAGATCATCGAAGCGCGGTTGGACAACACCTCGATCAAGGCGCTGAGCGGTTCGATGGTCGCCTACGAGGGAAACGTGACGTTCAAGGCGGCCGGTTTCGGCGGCGGAGCGGGCCTGGTGGCAGGCATCAAGCAACGTGCCACCGGAGAATCCCTGTCGCTGATGGAATGTCAGGGCCACGGCCGGGTGTTCCTCGCCGTCAACGCGCAGCACGTCGCGATCGTCGATCTGAACAACGAACAGCTGCGCGTGGAATCGCGCCAACTGCTGGCCATGGCCGGCAATCTGCAGACCAACGTCACGTTCGCCGGTCTGCGCGGCGCATCCTCCGGGCAGGGCTTGTTCACCACCGTGGTGTCCGGCGTCGGGCAGGTGGCACTGCTGTCGGCCGGCGGACCGCTGATCCACCTCGAGGTGTCCCCGCAGTACCCGCTCGTTGTCGACCCCGACGCGTTCGTCTGCGCGAAAGGCAACTTGCAGCAGTCCTTCATCACCGACGTTTCCTGGCGCACCGTGGTCGGCCAAGGATCCGGCGAAGCGTTCTCATTGCGTTGGGACGGAAGCGGTTTGGTGTCCATTCAGCCGGCGGAACGGTAGTCGAATGGTCTTCACGAAGGTCAACTCGAAAGTCGTCAAGGTCGACGTGGCCGCGGCCGGCGGCGTCGTAGCCCGCACCGGCGCGATGCTGCTCTACACCGGCGACGTGTCGTTCAGTCCGCATCAGGTCCCCGGCGCCGCGCAGATGGGCGGCATGGGCGGCCTGATGCGCATCGCGGGCCGGATGATGCAGGGCGAACACGAACGCACCATGCTCGCCCAGGGTTACGGCGAGGTCCACTACGGCTTCGCCGGCCTCGACCTGCACATCGTCGAGATCCAGCCCGGGGCCGTGCTGACCGTCGAAGCTTCACGGCTGCTGGCCAATACGGCCGGCCTGCAGAGCTCGATCGTCTCGGTCGCGGGCGGATCGAGTGGCGGCGGTGGCGGTGGCGGGGTGATGGGCATGCTGCGCGGCGCTGCCACCGGGGCGCTCACCGGCCAGGGCATGTTCACCACCCAGCTGTCCGGACACGGAGCCGCGGTGCTACTCGCCCATGGCGGCGTTCTCGAGCTGCAAGTCGGCGGCCCGGCCCCGGTGGTCGTGGACCCGCAGGCCTTCGTCGGCGCCTACGGAAATGTGCAGACCGAACTCAAGACCGCGCTGAGTTGGCGCGACGCTGTCGGCCGCGGCTCCGGCGAGGGCATGCAGCTGAACTGCCAAGGCCAGGGAATCGTCTACGTTCAGGCATCGGAGGACAAGCTGTGACGCAGGTGGTCAACCCCTCGAACCTGCCGCCGGACGACAACGTCCCGGACAATCACTACGCCTTCCACATCAACCTGACCGCGCCGTGGTTCATGCGCAAGGGCGCCATGATCGCCTATTACGGGCAGATCGAATTCCGCGCACTCACCACCGGCCTGCACGCGGGGCTGCTGCACATGGTGTCCCAACAGTTCTCTGCCCCACTGTATTTGGGCGACTATGTGGTGGCCGAAGGCCAGGGCAACCTCATCATCGGCGACCGCGGCTACGACATCAACTCCTACGACCTCGACGACGGCAACCTCACCATTCGCGCGGCCAATCTGCTGGCGTTCCAACCGGGCCTGGCGATGAACCAGTCGATCGTGCCCGGTTTCGTCACCCTCATCGGCACGGGAAAATTCCTGGCCTCCTCCAACGGGCCGGTGCTGTTCGTCGAACCGCCCGCACGGGTCGATCCCGAAGCGCTCGTCGGCTGGGCCGATTGCCCGGCCCCCAGTCATCATTTCGATCAGCGCTGGATCAGTGGGTTCGTCTCGGCCGGCGCGGCGCGCATGGGTATCAACACCGGCGAGGAGCGCCAGTTCGACTTCACGGGTGCCGGAACGATTCTCGTGCAGTCCAGCGAGAAGGTCATCAGCGACTCGGCGATCGTGCGCTCGATCGAATCCCAGTTGCACGGCCTGACCTTCACCGGGCTGCAGCATCTGGGCTCGGTGATCAACTCACAGATGGCCGCGCAGCAACAGCGCTAGTTGTACTGACCACGGACGTTGGTGACGGCGTGGCGTGGTGACATGACGAAGACCTCCGAGTGAAGTGCGAGCTGTCTAGGAAAGCACTCACACACCGGAGGTCTTCGTGTCCCACCGTAATGCCCCATTGTCGGAGCTGGGTCGTCTGCGTTTGGCGCGTTGTGTTGTCGAAGATGGCTGGACACTGCGGCGGGCAGCTGAACGTTTCCAGGTTGCGACCACGACGGCGGCCCGGTGGGCTGGCCGCTATCGCACGATGGGAGCCGCAGGCATGGCCGACCGCAGCTCACGGCCTCATCACAGCCCCAACCGGACTCCGACGCGTACTGAGCGGCGCATCATCAACGTCCGCGT
>NZ_JACBJQ010000149.1 GCF_013404075.1 Mycolicibacterium vinylchloridicum | reverse complement strand
CTTCTACAATCACCAACGCCGCCACAGTGCCGCCGACGGGCTATCGCCCGTCAACTACGAGATCAGGGAATCCAAGACCAAGCCCGAAGCGGCATAGGAAACCCTCCACGATTTCGGGGGAACCACAGGACGATCTCTTCGACGTGCAGCTATCCCACCGAATGCGTCGGTACTGTCAGCAGCGATGCGGGCTGGACGGCGCCGATCTTCCAGGCCGGCGGGGACTGGCGGGTCAAGCGAACGATCCCGGACTGGATGCCCTGCCAGGACGGCACCAGCGCACCCGGGCTGCAGG
This sequence comes from Mycolicibacterium vinylchloridicum, assembly GCF_013404075.1. Classification (GTDB taxonomy): domain Bacteria; phylum Actinomycetota; class Actinomycetes; order Mycobacteriales; family Mycobacteriaceae; genus Mycobacterium; species Mycobacterium vinylchloridicum. Next base: position 2,285 of record NZ_JACBJQ010000149.1, on the reverse strand, counting down.
TGTATCGATTTCATGGGTCCAGCCCCGGCGGCGACCAGACCGACCCGAGCTCCAACATGTTGGTGGGCCAGGATTCGACCACGGGCCAGCCGGGGGCCTGCGGGCGCAGCCTGGCCCTGTTCATCAACATGCCGTTCAAATTGGTCAAGCAGACCTGACGTCACCGGCCATGTCGAGAGCGGCGAGATGGCTGAACAACATTGACGCGCCGATCGGGTTCCCGCCACCGGGGTATGTCGTCCCGCTGACCGCTGCCATCGTGTTGCCCGCCGCATAGAGGCCGGGGATCGGCTGCCCGGATTCGTCGAGCACCCGGGCATCTTTGTCGGTGCGCAGACCACCTTTGGTGCCAAGGTCGGACAGGCCGAAGGCCGCGGCATGGAAGGGCGGCGTGTCGATCGGCACCATGGGCGATTCACCGCCGGAGAAGGCCCGGTCGTATGCCTCGTCACCGCGCCCGAAGTCGGTGTCGGCGCCGGCGGCGACCATCGCGTTGTAGCGGGCGACCGTCTGTTCCAGCGTGTCGGCGGGCGCCCCGATGAACTCGGCCAGCTCCGCCAGAGTGCCTGCGCTGCGCCATAATCCGGCGGCGCGGTACTTCTCGGTGTCCACCATCGAGACGTTGGTCGCCTTGACCGGCGGGACCTCGCCGTCGCGGTTGTCGTAGATCATCCAGAACGGGACATCGAGGCGGCCGGCCTGCATCTCGGCGATGATCTCGCGGCCGATCCGGTCGTATGCCGCAGACTCGTTGACGAACCGTTCGCCGGCCTGATTGACGAAGATGCCCCCGGTGAACCACAGCGCGAATGCGGAGCGGCCGTCGGGATGAGTCAAGCCCGGCGACCACCACGCCTGGTCCATCAGGTCGGTGGCGGCTCCCGCGCGGATCCCCGCCTCCAGCGCGGCGCCGGTGCTGCCCGGTCCGCCCATACTGTCCTTCGCGTCACCGGGGACGCCGTAGGTCTGCCGCAGCGCGGCATTGTGCTCGAATCCACCTGCCGCCAACAGCACTCCGCGCCGGGCGCCGATCCGCACCGGTTTGCCGTCGCGCTGCACGACGGCACCGACCACGCGGCCGTTCTCGGCGATGAGCTCGGTCAGCTGCGCATTGCGGTACAGGGAGGCGTTCGGGTAACCGGCCAGGGCGGCAAGGAACCTGCCGATCAGTGCCCGCCCGCCGAAGAGCTTGTCCGGTGCCGGCGCACCGAGGCGGTCGTGGTCGAGGGGCCCGCGCACGAAACCCGCGTAGGGGCCGAGCTTCTCGCCGCGGATCGGATTGGCCACGATGTGGCGCATCCCGTCGCCGCGGGAGTCGGCGGCCTTGCCGTAATAGTCCGGCCACGGCAGCACGGAGAACGTGAAGTTCTCGGCGTCGGCTTCGAGGTATTCGATCAGGCCAGGGCCGCGGCGGATGTAGGTCTCCTGTAGCTCTCGGGGGGTGCGATCGCCGATGACGGTGTGAAAGTAATTGAACGCCTTCTCGATCGTGTCATCGCTGCCCGCCCGTCGCAGCACCGGATTGCAGGGGAACCACATGCCGCCGCCACCCGAATAGGCGGTTGTTCCGCCGAAGAAGTCGGTCGACTCCACCAGCGCCACCGACAGGCCCTCTCGGGCGGCGGTGTACGCGCCGGTGATGCCCCCGCCGGAACCGGCCACAATGACGTCAACGGTCTCGTCGAACAAGGTGTCCTGCACGGTCATCGGCCTCCTTTGTCGCACCCACTGTGATCGGTGACGCGGTAGGAAGCAACAACGACTCCCGGTGAGCGGGTTCAGGGTGTCGGGCCTCGCCGCGGCGTCGTGGGAGGCAATGTAGCCGAACACCAGTCCCCGGCGGGTCGACTTCTGGGCTGAGCCGGGTATGCCGGATGCGATCCGGGCTGGGAGCGCCTCGTCGCGGTGAGATGTCTCCCGCTGACTGGGAAGCGGATGTGGCACCGAGCACATTGTGCGGTGCACTCAGCCACCGTGACATCGCACCTGAACCCGACCACTTCATGAATTCGGTTGTCAGCATTCGCTCCCCGCGTGCGGTCAGCCTCGCCACTGCTGTGGTAACAGGCGGCTTTCTGAGTGGTATGTCGGGGCCGATGCAGGCTATTGGTGGTTTGTTTGCGATGTCGGCTGATGCGGTGCGGTTTGTGTTTCGGAAGCCGTTTCAGTGGCGGGAGTTTTTGGAGCAGTCGTGGTTTGTGGCGCGGGTGTCGTTGGCGCCGACGTTGTTGGTGGCGATTCCGTTCACGGTGTTGGTGTCTTTTACGTTGAATATTTTGTTGCGG
>NZ_JACBJQ010000148.1 GCF_013404075.1 Mycolicibacterium vinylchloridicum | reverse complement strand
GATCGGCTTACCCGTCTCAAGCACGATCCGCACAGCGCCCTCACGGAACTCCCGGTCGTACTTCTTCCGTTTCTCTGACATCGCTACTCCTTATAGCCGATGCCTCCACGGTCTCGGGGGAAGGCCATCCAGATGCTGCGGATGCTGCGCTCGTCGTGGAAGACATCGTTGGTGGTGGCCCACTCGCCGTTGGACGTGGCGACGAAAGTTCCGTTCAGCGCCCATTTGTCGTTGGCGCCGGCGGTCGCGGGGTTCACCACACCGACGACCCCGGCAGCGGTCAGCGCCGCAACGCCGATCAGCACCCGTGGCGTAGTACGCATTAGGTCTCTCCCCTCACCTGTGGTCATGTCGTGGGCAGCAGATCCTTCCACGACTGCTGGCCACCGGACTGCGCTAGATCGCTCTGGCGGAACACGTGTCCATTCGGCGTGGCATACTGCCCCGTCGCCGGATCGTAAGTGGCGATCGCCACCGACGGGCCCCCCGGCGTGCCGGGAGTGAAGGCGCTCGGCGCGACTCCCGGTGCACCACCGGTATCGGTCGGCGCGATGCTCGGCGCACCGACCGGACCGGTGAATCCCGCCTGCGGGGGTATCGGAGCAGCCGGCGGCGCCGGCACCGGCCCCGTCGGCATCGGGGTGCCCTGAAGCGGCCCGTAGATGTTCTCTCCGAGCGTGACCCGATCGTCGGGCGGGATGCCCTGCGCGATCAGATTCGGGTCGATCGGGTACGGACCGGTTGCGTGCTGCCGCATGGCCAGCGGCTCGTACGGCTTGTCGCTGTCGCAGATCTCCACCGTCGGCGCTCGCTTGCCAGGCTCTCCCTGGCATGGATAGTTGCGCGCACCGCGGACGGCGATGGGCGAATCCTGCGGCAGCTTGCAGTACAGCCCGTCCGGGGTGTCCGCGTCACTGGTGTCCTCCGGTGAGCGCCACTGGCTCGGCGGCAGGAAGCCCACGGTGCAGGCCGGCGGATCGCTGATGGTCAGCGTGAAGTCACCGAGCGTCATGCCGGTCGGATTGTTCAGCGGCGAGCCGACCGCCTGGATCGAGCCGATGTACGGCGGCAACAGGACAAGCAACTGTTCGAGGCTCCTGTTGTAGGTCACACCCACCTGACCCACGGTCGTGAGGCTGGCCAGCAGCACCGGCAGGGTCGGTTTGACTTGATTCAGCAGCGCTGTGGCTTCGTCCGCCGCACCGGGACCGTTGGCCAGGATGCTGCGCCACTGTGGGTCGTTGGTGTCGAGTTGACTGGTGATCCCAGCCAGGCTCTGCGCCCAGGTGCGGATCGCGTCGGTGGAGGCCACCTGGCCGTCGAGCAGCGGTCGGCTGTCCTCCACCAGCGTCCGGGTTTGATCGGCCGTGGCGCTGAAGTCCGCGGCAAGCTTCGACGCGGAGTCATTCAGCGTAGTGAGGTCGTCACCCGCACCGTTGAGCCCCTTGTAGGCGTTGCTCAGCAGCTCGGTCAGGCGGTCGGTGGGGATGCTTTTGAGCAGAGCGTTGGTCTGGTCCAACATCGGCCCGATGGCCTGCGGGAGGACCGCGTTCTTGGCCGGAATCACCGCACCGTCCTGCAGGTACGGTCCGGAATCGGTGCGCGGAACCAGATCCACGTACTGCTCACCGACCGCCGACACGCTGAGCACCCGTGCCTGCAGGTCAGCAGGCACCTTCGGATTGCTTTCCAATGACAGGGTGGCCACCGCGCCCGTGCGGGTCGGCACCACCTCGGTCACCTTGCCGAGCTGGACACCGCGATAGGTGACGTTCGAGAACTGGTAGAGCCCACCGGTTCTGGGCAGCTCGAGCTTGACCGTGATCCTGCCGATGCCGAGCAGGGTCGCCGCCTGCATGTAGACCACGACCATCACGGCGATACCGACCACCGACGCGATCGTGAAGATGATCAGCTGATTTCGGACGAAACGCGTCAGCATCAGTTACCCCCGTCGGATGGCATGGCCTGCGGGGCGGGCCCAGGCAGTGGACCGGCGCCCGTTCCCGGCGCGGGTTGAGTCGCATTGGTGAGCGACGCCCGCCCGGGTACCGGCGCTGGACCGGGACCGAACTCCTGCGACAGATCGGCCACCTGCGTCGGTGGTGGCGCAGGGCTGAACGGCGCATTGAGCGGATCGTAGGTGTATGTCGCGTACCACGGATCACCGGGCGCCGGAACGAGTTTGGCATTCTCGTCGCCCCAGCGCGTACCGAGCATGAGTGTCTTCTTCAACCGCGGAACGGTGAAGTCGAAGATGATGAATTGATTGAGGTAGTCGCCGCGGATGGCGCGGTCGATCACCTGCTGGGTATAGGGGAACGTGGGCAAGTAGGCCAGCGCAGTGTCCAGTTTGGGACCGACGTCGGCCAGCGCCTTGAGCGTGGGCTCGAGGTTCTGCAGGTTCTTGACCAGATCGGTCTTGGTGTCGTCGATCAGGCCGGTGGCCAGATTCGAGAAATCGCGGTGTGGTTCCCCCGAAATCGTGGAGGGTTTCCTATGCCGCTTCGGGCTTGGTCTTGGATTCCCTGATCTCGTAGTTGACGGGCGATAGCCCGTCGGCGGCACTGTGGCGGCGTTGGTGATTGTAGAAG
>NZ_JACBJQ010000147.1 GCF_013404075.1 Mycolicibacterium vinylchloridicum | reverse complement strand
CCTTCCCAACCAGCGCGTCAACGCCGGTCTTGATCAGAGAACCTTGGACTTCAGATCATCCCCGGGAAGGTGCGCCCACTTTCATGCCGCCCCACCGAGGGTCATCCACAGGTTCTGATCATTGCTCTATCGCCACCGCGAGCGACGTTTACACCCTGGCACTCAGCCACCGCAACGCGCTGACCGATCTGCAGCGCGCTCGCACCGAGCAGGCCAACAAGGTCTCGGCGGCGCGCGCTGCCCTACAGAGCGCCGATGACGCGGCCGCCGCCGCCGAAAGAAGTCAACAGGCCGCGGTGGCCGCGCTCACCGATGCACAACGCCAATTCGGTGCCCAGCAGGCAGAAGTCGACCGATTGGTGGCCGCCCGCGACACCGCCCAAGCACGTTTGAACGCGGCCCGGCCCCCCGCTCCCCCCGGCAGCGCCGCGGCGATACTCGCCGCGGGCGCTTTGCCACCGCCCACGGACCGATGGGATCCCCAACGCCCTGCCGGGTCGCCCGCGGCCGCCGGCACCAGTCGATGGGACGCCACCCTACCGATGGTGCCCAGCGCCAACGTCACCGGCGACCCCATCGCCATTATCAACTCCGTGCTGCAGATCTCGGCCACTTCGGCGCAGCTGACGGCTGACATGGGCCGAAAGTTCCTGATCCAACTAGGGATATTGCCCCAAGACCAAGCGTCCGCACCCGCCGATCCCGGATTCACCAACGGCCGCATCCCGCGGGTGTACGGCCAGCAGGCGATGGAATCCGTGATCCGACGTGCCATGTCGCAGCTGGGCGTGCCGTACTCATGGGGTGGCGGGAACGCCAACGGTCCATCTCGGGGAATCGACTCCGGTGCGGGAACTGTTGGGTTCGACTGTTCTGGGCTGTATCTTTACGCCTTCGCAGGGGTCGGGATCAAGCTGGATCATTATTCGGGGTCGCAGTACAACGCGGGGCGCAAGATTCCGTCATCGCAAATGCGCCGGGGGGATCTGATCTTCTACGGGCCCAATGCCAGCCAGCACGAATCGATGTATCTCGGCAATGGGCAGATGCTCGAAGCTCCCTACACCGGTTCGCAGGTGCGCATCGCCCCCGTGCGGACCAACGGCATGATGCCGTACGTTACCCGGCTCATCGAGTACTGATCTAGCTGTTCAGCGCCAATCGGGCAGACGTTCGGCCGCGACCACCACAATCATGTACGCCGAAAACGAGATTCGTGGCGAGACTCCCTGTGTGCCACGCCCTCGCGGCGTCTGTTGACATTGACGGTCGGATCAGGCGGACCCCATGCCGGCGCAATGTGACACCGGCACGGGGACGGGAGGAACGTTTCGCCGAATTGCGACCCGCGACGGGGTTACAACGCGCCCAGCATCCGCTGCATGGTCTCGATCTCCCTTTGTTGGGAGGCGATGATCGACCGCGCCAGCTCGACCGCCGGCGCGAATTGCCCACTCGCCTGCTCGGTCTGTGCCATCGCGATCGCGCCCTTGTGGTGTTCGATCATCTGGGTCAAAAATAGCCGGCTGGCGTCAACACCTTGCGCAGCACGCAGTGCGGACATGTCTTGCTCCGACATCATGCCGCCGCCACCCGTGCTTCCCATGTCATGGCCCGGCATGCTCGGCATACCACTGCCCGCCGACGTCGTGGTCGCCGGAACACCCCAGTTCGTCAGCCAGCCCTGCATTTGCTGAATTTCAGGCCCCTGAGCTGCCTTAATCTCGTTCGCCAACGACACCACTGAAGGATCGATGCCTTGCTTGGCCAGCAACGCGTCGCTCATAGCGATCGCCTGCTGATGATGCGGAATCATTCCCTGCGCGAACGCGACGTCGGCGTCGTTATGCGCTGATGCTTGACTGTCGCCACCACCCGATACCGACGGTGACGAGACGGCCACCGAGGGTGTCATTGACGACATGTTGTGGTTACTTCCTGAGTTGTTACTACATGCGCTTAGCGCCAGCGCGGCCGCGAACGCGGCGGTGATGACGGAGACGATCCGCTTGGTCTGCACACCAATTCCTTCTGTAGTCATTAAAAGGTACTCATTACCGGTACCCGATCGCCCACTACGAAACCGCGTGCCGGCTGTTGCCCTCATCCCCCAGCCTGGAGTCAACACCTAAGCGTCAGCTCGATATTCGATGAAGAATTAGTAAAGACCGTTGATTTCGCCGCCAGACCGCCGAACCAGCACAGTCACGCTTGTCCAATCAGACGAGGAAGGTTCCGATCGGTGCAAGGGCCGGATCGGCCTCTCAAAGGCCGCACCCACGAGTGCGCTACTTCCGCCTGGCCGCGTCGGGTGCGTTGCCCTCCTACATCTCGCAACGGTGCGCCTGGGCACAGGACACAGATAACACACGTCATATCAAGCATTGCGTGATCTCGGCGTGGGCGCCGACTCCGTGCGCCCAATAGCGACGGCTGCGCGCTGTTTGCACTCACCCGAAATTCGACGTTGTTGGTCCCGGGTTGCGTCCAGCAGAGTGGTGTACGAGTCGGACCTGATCAGCGGTACCGGCGTGTCGTAGCCGGATGAATGAAGGTCATCGCGTGATTCTTCGAGAGACCCGCGAAAGTCACTCGAGCAAAGGAAT
>NZ_JACBJQ010000146.1 GCF_013404075.1 Mycolicibacterium vinylchloridicum | reverse complement strand
AGCTGGCCATCGGTTTGCGCTGGCCTTCGACCTCGACCAGGCACTGCCGGCACGCCCCGACCGGATCGAGCAGCGGATGATCGCAGAACCGCGGGATCTGCACACCCATCAACTCCGCGGCGCGAATCACCAACGTGCCCTTGGGCACCTGTACGTCGGTACCGTCGATCGCGAGGGTCACGTACTCTCCGCGAGCAGACGCAAACCCCCCCATTTTCGCCTCATTTTGGGGGGTTTCACGTCTGCTCGCGGAGGAAAACGTCACGCGCCCACCTCCTCTGCCGAGAGCATGGCGGCCCGTGGGTCGAACGGGCAGCCGCCGCTGAGATGGTCCTCGTACTCGGTGCGGAAGTACTTGATCGACGAGATGACCGGCGAAGCAGCTCCATCCCCCAAGGCGCAGAACGACTTTCCGTTCAGGGTGTCGGCGATGTCGAGGAGATTGTGCAAATCCGCATAAGTGGCCCAGCCGTTCTCGAGGTCGGCATAGATCTGGCTGAGCCAGTAGGTTCCTTCGCGGCACGGGGTGCATTTGCCGCACGATTCGTGGGCATAGAACTGGGTCCAGCGCCGCACCGCCCGCACCACACAGGTGGTTTCGTCGAAGATCTGCAGCGCCTTGGTGCCCAGCATCGACCCGACCGAGGCCATGCCTTCGTAATCCAGTGGCACGTCAAGGTGTTCGGCGGTCAGCAGCGGCGTTGACGACCCGCCGGGGGTCCAGAACTTCAGCTCGTGCCCGGCCCGCACCCCGCCGGCGTAGTCGAGCAACTCACGCAACGTGATGCCCAGCGGGGCCTCGTACTGCCCGGGTTTCGCCACATGTCCTGACAACGAGTAGATGGTGCAACCAGGTGACTTCTCGGTGCCCATCGAGGCGAACCAGCCGACGCCGTTCAGCAGGATCGGCGGGACGCTGGCGATCGATTCGACGTTGTTGACCACGGTCGGGCAGGCATACAGCCCGGCTTCGGCGGGAAACGGTGGGCGTAACCGGGGTTGGCCGCGTCGGCCTTCCAGCGAGTCGAGCAGTGCGGTTTCTTCGCCGCAGATATAGGCCCCGGCGCCGGCGTGCACAATGAGTTCCAGGTCGAATCCCGAGCCCTGGATATTTGTGCCGAGATAGCCGGCCGCATACGCCTCGGCCACGGCGGCCTGCAGGCGCCGCAACACCGGCACCACCTCACCGCGCACATAGATGAAGGCGTGCCGGGCCCGGATCGCGTACGCCGCGATGATCGCACCCTCCACCAGAGAGTGCGGCCTCGCGTACATCAGTGGAACGTCCTTGCACGTACCGGGTTCCGACTCGTCGGCATTCACCACCAGATAGTGCGGCTTGGCATCGTCCTGCGGAATGAACGACCACTTGACACCCGTCGGGAAACCCGCACCGCCCCGCCCGCGAAGCCCGGACTCCTTCACCGTGTCGATGACCTCGACGGGCGTCATAGTCAGTGCCTTGCCGAGGGCCTGATAGCCGTCATGGCGCAAGTAGTTGGTCAGGGTCCACGACTGCGGGTCGTTCCAGTGACGAGTCAGCACACGATCAAACGCCATCTCAGACCTCTTCCTCGTGAGTGGGAGCGAGTCCGGCCAGGGTGCGTGCGGTGTCGCGGAAGGGGCAGAGTTGGGTGCCGCGGGTGGGGTGTGGGGGTTGGCCGGTGCGGATCTGGTCGATGAGTTGGCGTGCGGTGGCTGGTGTTTGGTTGTCGAAGAATTCCCAGTTGATCATGATGACGGGGGCGTAGTCGCAGGCGGCGTTGCATTCGATGTGCTCTAAGGTGATGGCGCCGTCGGTGGTGGTGTCTCCGGCGTGGATACCGAGTTCACGTTCGAGGGTGTCGAGGATGGCGTCGCCGCCCATGATGGCGCACAGGGTGTTGGTGCAGACCCCGACCAGATAGTCACCGGTGGGGGTGCGCCGGTACATGGAGTAGAAGGTGGCCACCGCAGCGACCTCGGCGTCGGTCAGATCGAGTTGGGCGGCGCAGAAGCCGATCCCGGCGGTGGTGACATAGCCATCCTCGGATTGCACCAGGTGCAGCAGCGGCAGCAGCGCCGAACGGGGCTGGGGGTAGCGGGCGATGATGGTGGCCGCGTCCACCGTTAGCCGCTGTTCGACGTCGGCGGTGTAGTGGGTGGGTCCGCTGATGGGTGGGCCGGGCTCCTCAGGGCGCGGCCCCAACACCAGATCGATGCTCATCTGTCGACACCTCCCATGACCGGATCAATGGAGGCGACCGCGGCGATGACGTCGGCGACCATGCCGCCCTCGCTCATCGCGGCGACGGCCTGCAGATTGGTGAAGGACGGGTCGCGGTAGTGCACCCGGTAGGGGCGGGTGCCGCCATCAGAGACCATGTGCACCCCCAACTCGCCGCGCGGGGACTCCACCGCCACATACACCTGCCCGGCGGGCACCCGGATGCCTTCGGTGACCAGTTTGAAGTGGTGGATCAGCCCTTCCATCGAGGTGCCCATGATCTTGGCGATATGAGCGGGGCTGTTACCCAGGCCGTCGGGGCCCACCTGCAGGTCGGCGGGCCAGGCCAGTTTCTTGTCGGCGATCATCACCGGGCCCGGCTCCAAGCGGTCCAAACACTGCGCGACGATGCGCAGGGACT
>NZ_JACBJQ010000145.1 GCF_013404075.1 Mycolicibacterium vinylchloridicum | reverse complement strand
AGCTGGCCATCGGTTTGCGCTGGCCTTCGACCTCGACCAGGCACTGCCGGCACGCCCCGACCGGATCGAGCAGCGGATGATCGCAGAACCGCGGGATCTGCACACCCATCAACTCCGCGGCGCGAATGACCAACGTGCCCTTGGGCACCGCGACCTCGACATCGTCGATGACGAGGGTGACCATCTCCACCGGCGATTCTTCCTCGCGAGCAGACACAAACCCCCCCATTTTCGCCTCATTTTGGGGGGTTTCACGTCTGCTCGCGGGAGGAACCGTCACGCCCCCACCCCCTCCGGTGCGGCCAGCATCGAGGCATACGGATCGAACGGGCAGCCGCCGTTCAGGTGGGCCTCGTACTCGGCGCGGAAGTACTTGATCGACGAGATGATCGGCGATGCGGCACCATCGCCCAACGCGCAGAACGACTTTCCGAAAATGGTATCGGAGATGTCGAGCAGCTTGCCGATATCCTCTTCGGTGCCCCGCCCGGTCTCGAGGCGTTCGTAGATCTGGCTGAGCCAGTAGGTTCCTTCGCGGCACGGGGTGCATTTGCCGCACGACTCGTGGGCATAGAACTGGGTCCAGCGCCGCACCGCGCGCACCACACAGGTGGTTTCGTCGAAGATCTGCAGCGCCTTGGTGCCCAGCATCGACCCGACCGAGGCCATGCCTTCGTAATCCAGTGGCACGTCAAGGTGTTCGGCGGTCAGCAGCGGCGTTGACGACCCGCCGGGGGTCCAGAACTTCAGCTCGTGCCCGGCCCGCACCCCGCCGGCGTAGTCGAGCAACTCACGCAACGTGATGCCCAGCGGGGCCTCGTACTGCCCGGGTGTGGTGACATGCCCCGACAGCGAATACAGCGTGAAGCCAGGCGATTTCTCCGAACCCATCGATTTGAACCAGTCCACCCCGCCCAGCAGGATCGGCGGGACGCTGGCGATCGATTCGACGTTGTTGACCACGGTCGGGCAGGCGTACAGCCCGGCGACCGCAGGGAACGGCGGCCGCAGCCGGGGCTGGCCGCGGCGGCCTTCCAGCGAGTCGAGCAGTGCGGTTTCCTCACCGCAGATATAGGCCCCGGCGCCGGCGTGCACGATCAGATCCAGGTCGAATCCCGAGCCCTGGATATCGGTTCCCAGGTACCCCGCCGCGTAGGCTTCGGCCACGGCCGCCTGCAGGCGCCGCAACACCGGCACCACCTCACCGCGCACATAGATGAAGGCGTGCCGGGCCCGGATCGCGTACGCCGCGATGATCGCACCCTCCACCAGAAAGTGCGGGGTGGTCAGCATCAGCGGAATGTCTTTGCACGTACCGGGTTCCGACTCGTCGGCATTCACCACCAGATACTTCGGCTTGGCGCCGGCTCCGGTCGCATCCTGCGGGATGAACGACCACTTGGTGCCGGTCGGGAAACCCGCACCACCGCGCCCACGCAGGCCGGACTCCTTGACCGTCGCGATGACGTCGTCCGGTTTCATACTCAGCGCGGTGCGCAACGCCTGATAACCCTCATGGCGCACATACGTTTCCAGCGTCCACGGTTCGGGTTCGTCCCAGAACCGGCTCAGCACCGGCGTCAGCGGTGTCGCAGGTGACATCACACCTCGCTTTCGGTAACCGGGGGTGCTGACATACCGAGCTCGCGTGCCACCCGGAGACCGGCCAACGTCGCATCGCCCGGTGCGCCGCCGCCGGACTCGTCGTCCCGGGAAAGCCCTGCCAGGGTGCGTGCGGTGTCGCGGAAGGGGCAGAGTTGGGTGCCGCGGGTGGGGTGTGGGGGTTGGCCGGTTTGGAGTTGGTCGATGAGTTGGCGTGCGGTGGCTGGTGTTTGGTTGTCGAAGAATTCCCAGTTGACCATGATGACGGGGGCGTAGTCGCAGGCGGCGTTGCATTCGATGTGCTCTAAGGTGATGGCGCCGTCGGTGGTGGTGTCCCCGGCGTGCACGCCGAGTTCACGTTCGAGGGTGTCGAGGATGGCGTCGCCGCCCATGATGGCGCACAGCGTGTTGGTGCAGACCCCGACCAGATACTGGCCGGTGGGGGTGCGCCGGTACATGGAGTAGAAGGTGGCCACCGCAGCGACCTCGGCGTCGGTCAGATCGAGTTGGGCGGCGCAGAAGCCGATCCCGGCGGTGGTGACATAGCCATCCTCGGATTGCACCAGGTGCAGCAGCGGCAGCAGCGCCGAACGGGGCTGGGGGTAGCGGGCGATGATGGTGGCCGCGTCCACCGTTAGCCGCTGTTCGACGTCGGCGGTGTAGGTGGTGGGTCCGCTGATGGGTGGGCCGGGCTCCTCAGGGCGCGGCCCCAACACCAGATCGATGCTCATCTGTCGACACCTCCCATGACCGGATCAATGGAGGCGACGGCGGCGATGACGTCGGCGACCATGCCGCCCTCGCTCATCGCGGCGACGGCCTGCAGGTTGGTGAAGGACGGGTCGCGGTAGTGCACCCGGTAGGGGCGGGTGCCGCCATCAGAGACCATGTGCACCCCCAACTCGCCGCGCGGGGATTCCACCGCCACATAGACCTGCCCGGCGGGCACCCGGATGCCTTCGGTGACCAGTTTGAAGTGGTGGATCAGCCCTTCCATCGAGGTGCCCATGATCTTGGCGATATGGGCGGGGCTGTTACCCAGGCCGTCGGGGCCCACCTGCAGGTCGGCGGGCCAGGCCAGTTTCTTGTCGGCGATCATCACCGGGCCCGGCTCCAAGCGGTCCAAACACTGCGCGACGATGCGCAGGGACT
>NZ_JACBJQ010000144.1 GCF_013404075.1 Mycolicibacterium vinylchloridicum | reverse complement strand
CCGCGTGGGCCGGTTCGTCCAGCTCCTGCCAGCTGCGATCGCCGGCCGGGGGCGGGTACACCGTGGCCGGGGACCGCGCACCAGCTGCCTCCACGAAATCCACCTCAGCACGCAACACCATCAGATCGCGTTCGGTGGTCACCGATGCCCAACGGGCCTGCTCGCGCTCGCGGGCGGGGCTCTCGGCGAAGGTGCGGGCGGTGCGCGCCTCAGCCCGGCTGAGCTGGTTGTCCAGGTCGCGGGCTTCGGCCCGGGCGGCGTTGAGTGCGGCGATGTCGGCATGCACGGCCACCGCCCGGCGCGCGTCGATGTCCTCGGCGGTCACGACGCGATCGGGTCCACCGGCCACCGCGTGCAGACGTGCGGTGGCGGCGTCGCGCTCGGCGCGGACCCGCACGACCGCCAATCCGAGGTCGGCGGCGTCGGCGGCCAGATCGCCGCGACGCTCACGGTAGGCCTGGGCAAGGTCCTGGTCGTTTTCGCTCTCGGCGCGGGCGATGAGCTTCTCCAGCTGGGTGATGCGGTACTGCTGGCCTTCGTAGGCCGATTCGGCGGCCACCCAGTCGGCGTGGGCGTGCGCCACGTCGTGTTGGTAGGGGCGCTGTTCGACGTGGCGGCGGTGCAGCGCAATGAGTTCGGCGGCGGCGGCCTGCTCGGCCGGTCCGCCGCGCGCGGAGAGCACCGCATCGGCCAGCGCCCGAACGCGCGCCCGGGCGTCGGCGCTGCGGGCCCGCAGCTCGATGATGTCGATGTCGAGGTCCGGGGTGACCGCTGGGCGCTCGGTGAGCAGGGAGTAGAAGTCCAGATCTCCAAGACTGTCGTCGAATTCGGAGTCGTACCCCAGGTAGTCGTCCTCGCCGGGGTCGCCATGTTGGTCAAGGTCGAGGGGGTGGTGCGGCGGCTCGTGCAGCGATTCTCCGAGCCCGTCGGCGGGGTGGGGGATGTCGGTGTCGATGTCGGCGGCGTAGTGGGTGAGCAGCTCGACACGGTAGGTGAGGACACGGGCGTATTCGTCGGGCCGGATCGCGTCGTCGGTGAGCGCATCGAGCAGATATTCCGCGGCCGCGGCGAGCAGGTCGGCCGGCGGCCAGTCCGAGGCGTTGACCGCAGCGACCAGCGCGGGCCAGGCCGGGTCACCGGTGATCGTTTCGGCAGCCACGCTGCCCAGAATGCGGTGCAGTTCCGCCGTCCACGGCGGCCGTAACCGCTCGTTGGCGGTGTCGAGCATCGCCGGGGCCAGGGTGCCAGCCAGCCGCCACCACAACGCGGCGGCGGGCAGCTCGTCGGGCAGCGCGCCGTGGCGGTCCATCGCCTCGTCGACGAGCGCGGAGACGTCGGCACCGGCCCGGGCGGCTTGGTCGAGGTGGGTGGCCAGCCGCGGCCAGAACGGGTCGGCGGTGATGTTCGGGTCGATGTTGTCGGCCAGGGTGCGCCACCGCTTGGCGCCGTGTCCGCCGCTGATCAGGGCAGCGTCCAGGCGCTGGTGCAGCAGGTCCTGGAAGGACGCGGAGCGGGTGGCGTGCTGGGTGGGTCCGGTGATGCGAGTGTCGGCCGGGTCGACGTCGTGGGCGGCGCGGAAGACGGCGATTTCGGCGAGCAGTCCGGGGCGTTGCCCGGCCAGCGGACGCGCCCACACCGGCGCGGTGGCCGGGGTCCAGGCCCGGGCCTGTTCGCGGATCTGCTCGGCGATCTCGTCGACCAGCTGTGCACGTGCGGACAGGTAGCGCGCCCACGCCGAATCGTCTTGTAGCGCGGTGGGAACCGACGGCAGCCAGCGCAGCGGGCCGACGATATCCAGGGCGGAATTGTCGGGGGTGGGCAGGCGCCAATCCAGCACCGCGGCGGGATCGCTGGCATTACCGAGCGGGCGCTGCGCGGCGTGCGCCAGCGCTTCGTGCGGGTCGTGCCCGTCGAGGGCAAGCAGGGCCAGGTTGCGTCGCAGTACCGGCCACGCTTCGGCGCTGGTGATGTCGGCACGCAGCGCGGTGGCGGTGGCGTCGATGCGGGCCATGGTGTCGGTGCCGGCGAGTTGTTCGGCGGCACTGGACAGGGCGTCGGTGTACATGTCGGCCGCCCGCGCCAGGCGGGTGAACGGGTCGGCTTCGGCGCGCTGCACGCCGTGCGCGGAAATCTGTGCGCCGTCGCGGCGCAGGATGGCCGAGAGGATGTCCACTGCGGTCGGTGGGTGGGTTGCTTTGGGGGTGAGGATGGCGTGCGGGTCGGCCTCGCTGGTGGAGAAGTAGATGTGGTTTTCGCACCTGCCGCGGGTGAGCGCGACGTAGAGCTGTTGGCGGGTCATCGAGTCGGTGCCGACGACGTGGCATTCGTGGCGGGCGGTCCAGCCTTGGGCGCCGTTGATGGTGCGCGCGTAGCCGAGTGTGGTGTTGGTGGCGACGTAGCGGGCGGGTAGTCGGATCACCGATTCGGTGTCCTCGCCGGTGAGCCGGGACACCGAAATGCGGCCCTGGTCGTCGATGTCTTTGATGATCCAGAGCTGGCCGTTTTTGACCCAGCCACCGGTGGGCAGGCGCAGCCAACGGGCGTTGTCGCGGGTCAGGATTCGGTCCCCGACGCTGGCGGTCAGGCCATCGGAGAGGGTGACGGTGCGGGTGTTCTCCGGGTGCGGTTCTCGGCGCAGCCGGTCCAGGCGGGCACGTTCGTTGAGTTCGGCGACCATCGGGTTGGTGGGCGCGATCAGCAGCGCGTCGCGGCCCACGGTGACCGCGTCCGACCATGCCTGATACGCCATGTCGGCGG
>NZ_JACBJQ010000143.1 GCF_013404075.1 Mycolicibacterium vinylchloridicum | reverse complement strand
GCATGCTGGCGGTGATCGTCTCCACGACAGCGCGGGCCGGTCCGTCCAACTCCTCCCAGGTCCGGTCCCCGGCCGGGGGCGGGTACACCGTGGCCGGGGACCGCGACCCCGCCGCCTCCACGAAATCCACCTCAACACGCAACACCATCAGATCGCGCTCGGTGGTCACCGTCGCCCAGCGGGCCTGCTCGCGCTCGCGCGCGGGATTTTCGGCGAAGGTCCGGGCAGTGCGCGCCTCGGCGCGGCTGAGTTGGTTGTCCAGCTCGCGCGCTTCGGCGCGGGCGGTGTTGAGGGCGGCGATGTCGGCGTGCACGGCCACCGCCCGGCGGGCTTCGATGTCCTCGGCGGTCACGACGCGATCGGGCCCACCGGCCAGCGCGTGCAGACGTGCGGTGGCGGCGTCACGTTCGGCGCGGGCACGCATGACCGCCACACCAAGGTCGGCTGCGTCGGCGGCCAGGTCGCCGCGACGTTCGCGGTAGGCCTGGGCGAGGTTGGGGTCGTTTTCGCTCTCGGCCCGGGTGATGAGCTTTTCCAGCTGGGTCATGCGGTTCTGCTGGCCCTCGTAGGCGGCTTCGGCGGCCACCCAATCGGCGTGGGCGTGCGCCAGATTGTGCTGGGCGGCCCGCTGCTCGACGTGGCGGCGGTGCAGCGCAATGAGTTCGGCAGCGGCGGCCTGTTCGGCCGGCCCACCGCGGGCGGAGAGCACCGCGTCGGCCAGCGCCCGAAGGCGCGCCTTGGCATCGACACTGCGAGCCCGCAGCTCGGTGATGTCAATGTCGAGATTCGGGGTGATCGCCGGGCGTTCGGTGAGCAGGGAGTAGAAGTCGAGGTCACCGAGGCTGTCGTCGTACTCAGAGACATAACCGAACTCGTCGTCGTAACCGGGATCGCCGCGATCGCCGAGGCCGGCCGGATGGGCGGGCGCCTCGCGCAGCGGGTCCCCGAGCCCGTCGGCGGGGTGGGGGATGTCGGTGTCGATGTCGGCGGCGTAGTGGGTGAGCAGCTCGACGCGGTAGGTCAGCACGCGGGCGTATTCGTCGGGGCGGATCGGGTCGTCGTGCAGCGCGTCGAGCAGGTATTCGGCGGCGGCGGCGAGCAGGTCGGCCGGCGGCCAGTCTGAGGCATTGACCGCGGCGACCAGCGCGGGCCAGGCAGGGTCGCCGGTGATGGTTTCCGCGGCCGTGCTGCCCAAGATGCGGTGCAGCTCGGCGGTCCAGGGCGGGCGTAGCCGCTCGTTGGCGGTGTCGAGCATCGCCGGGGCCAGCGTGCCGGCCAGCCGCCACCACAACGCGGCGGCGGGCAGCTCGTCGGGCAATGCCCCATGGCGGGCCATCGCCTCCTCGACGAGCGCGGTCACGTCGGCGCCGGCGCGGGCGGCCTGATCGAGATGGGTGGACAGCCGGGGCCAGAACGGGTCGGCGGTGATGTTCGGGTCGACGTTGTCGGCCAGGGTGCGCCACCGGGTGGCGCCCTGTCCACCGCTGATCAGCGCGGTGTCGAGGCGCTGGTGCAGCAGGGCCTGGAAGGACGCGGAGCGGTTGGCGTGCTGGGTGGGTCCGGTGATGCGGGTGTCGGCCGGGTCGACGTCGTGGGCGGCGCGGAACACCGCGATTTCGGCGAGCAGTCCGGGTCGCTGTCCAGCCAGCGGGCGCGCCCACACCGGGGCGGTGGCCGAGGTCCAGGCGCGGGCCTGTTCGCGGATCTGTTCGGCGACCTCGTCGACGAGCTGGGCGCGCGCGGCGAGGTAGCGCGCCCATGCCGAGTCATCCTGCAGGACGGTGGGAATCGAGGGCAGCCAGCGCAGTGGCCCGACGATATCGAGAGCGCTGTCAACGGGGGTGGGCAGGCGCCAATCGAGCACCGCGGCGGGGTCGCTGGCGTTACCCAGCGGGCGTTGCGCGGCGTGTGCCAGCGCCTGCTGGGGGTCGTGGCCGTCGAGGGCCAGCAGGGCCAGGTTGCGCCGCAGTACCGGCCATGCTTCGGCGCTGGTGAGTTCGGGACGCAAGGCGGTGGCGGCGGCGTCGATACGGGCCATGGTGTCGGTGCCGGCGAGCTGCTCGGCGGCACTGGACAGCGCGTCGGTGTACATGTCGGCGGCGCGGGCCAGGCGGGTGAACGGATCGCGCTCGGCGCGCTGCACGCCGTGCGCGGAGACCTGTGCGCCGTCGCGGCGCAGGATGCCCGAAAGGATGTCCACCGCGGTCGGGGGGTGGGTGGCTTTGGGGGTGAGGATGGCGTGCGGGTCGGCCTCGCTGGTGGAGAAATAGATGTGGTTTTCGGCCTTGCCGCGGGTGAGCGCAACGTAGAGCTGTTGGCGCGTCATCGCGTCGGTGCCGACGACGTGGCATTCGTGCCGCGCAGTCCATCCTTGGGCGCCGTTGATGGTGCGCGCATAGCCCAACGTGGTGTTGGTGGCCACATAGCGGGCGGGCAGCCGAATGACGGATTCGGTGTCGTCCCCGGTGAGCCGGGACACCGAGATCCTGCCTCGGTCGTCGATGTCTTTGATGATCCAGAGCTGACCGTTTTTGACCCAGCCACCGCTGGGCAGGCGCAGCCAACGGGCGTTGTCGCGGGTCAAGATGCGGTCCCCGACACTGGCGGTCAACCCGTCGGAGAGGGTGACGGTGCGGGTGTTGTCCGGGTGCGGTTCGCGGCGCAGCCGGTCCAGGCGGGCACGTTCGTTGAGTTCGGCGACCATCGGGTTGGTGGGCGCGATCAGCAGCGCGTCGCGGCCCACGGTGACCGCGTCCGACCATGCCTGATACGCCATGTCGGCGG
>NZ_JACBJQ010000142.1 GCF_013404075.1 Mycolicibacterium vinylchloridicum | reverse complement strand
CTGTGGGTTGGGGGGGCAGGAGAATGTGATAAGAGGCCGGGGGTCGCGGGGCGGGGCGCGATCCGTGTGCCGCTGGTGGTCACCGCGATGCCCGATGGGGTGGTGTGGCTGCCGCTGAACTCACCGGGTAGTGCGGTGCACGAACAACTCGGCGTGACGGCGGGTGCGGTCGTGTGCATCGAGCGGGAGGCGAGCTCATGAGCTATCCGGATATGACGGTGTTCGGCCAGGATCCATGGTGGTTGATGGTGGTCAAAACCGTTGCGGTGTTTGTGTTCTTGATGTTGACGGTGTTGGTGGCGATCCTGGCCGAACGCAAGATTTTGGGCCGTATGCAGATGCGGTACGGACCCAACCGGGTCGGCCCGTTCGGCATCCTGCAATCGCTGGCTGACGGCATCAAACTCGCCCTCAAAGAGGGCTTGGTGCCGGCGGGGGTGGACAAGCCGATTTATTTGATGGCTCCGGTGATTTCGGTAATCCCGGCATTCCTGGCGTTCGCGGTGATCCCACTCGGTCCGGTGGTGTCGGTGTTCGGGCACCGAACCCCGTTGCAGCTCACCGATTTGCCGGTTGCGGTGCTCTACATCTTGGCGGCCACCTCGATCGGGGTGTACGGCATCGTGCTGGCTGGCTGGTCGTCGGGATCCACCTACCCGTTGTTGGGCGGGTTGCGGTCCAGCGCGCAGGTGATCTCCTACGAGATCGCGATGGCCCTGTCGTTCGCGGCGGTGTTCCTCTACGCCGGCACCATGTCGACCTCGGGAATCGTGGCCGCCCAGGAGCACACCTGGTACGTCTTCCTGCTGCTGCCGTCATTCGCGGTGTACGTGACGGCGATGGTCGGGGAAACCAACCGGGCCCCGTTCGACCTGCCCGAGGCCGAAGGCGAACTCGTGGGCGGCTTCCACACCGAGTACTCCTCACTGAAGTTCGCGATGTTCATGCTCGCCGAATACGTGAACATGACCACCGTCTCGGCGCTGGCCACCACCTTGTTCCTGGGCGGCTGGCATGCCCCGTGGCCGATCAGCCTGATCGACGGCGCCAACACTGGGTGGTGGCCGCTGATCTGGTTCGTGGCCAAGGTGTGGACGTTCCTGTTCATCTTCATGTGGCTACGCGCCACTCTGCCCAGATTGCGCTACGACCAGTTCATGGCGCTGGGCTGGAAACTGCTCATCCCGGTCTCACTCGTGTGGATCATGATCGTGGCCGTCCTGCACAGCATCGGCCACACCGGCATCATCGAAAACCTCATCGCTGCCGCTGCGCTGCTGGCCCTCATCGTGGGTGCTCGGCGCTTGGCCCGCGACAGGCGGTCGGGCCGAACACCTTTGACGCCGACAGAGTTTGATCCGATGGCCGGCGGATTTCCGGTGCCGCCGCTTCCCGGTCAGCGGGTCACCGCTGACTGGCCGACCCTGACATATGGAGTGCCGATGCGCAACGGAAAACATGTCCACGATCGGGTCGCCGTCGCGCCGTGGGGGAGGGGCGATGCCTGAGTTCCTCGATGCGGTCAAGGGTTTCGGTGTGACGTTTTCGACGATGTTCAAACGCCCCATTACCGAGGAGTATCCGGAAAAGCCCGGCCCGGTCGCGCCGCGCTACCACGGCCGCCATCAGCTCAACCGCTACGCCGACGGGCTGGAGAAGTGCATCGGCTGCGAACTGTGCGCCTGGGCCTGTCCCGCCGACGCCATCTACGTCGAAGGTGCGGACAACACCGAGGACGAACGCTTTTCTCCCGGTGAACGTTACGGGCGGGTGTATCAGATCAACTACCTGCGCTGCATCGGGTGTGGACTGTGCATTGAGGCCTGCCCCACCCGCGCGCTGACCATGACCAACGTCTACGAGATGGCCGACGACAACCGCTCCGACCTCATCTACGACAAGGACAAACTCCTGGCACCCCTGCAGCCCGGAATGCAACCACCACCACACGCCATGGCGCCGGGAGCCACCGACGACGACTACTACCTCGGCCATGTGAAGGAATCGAAGCGATGACAGCTGTGATCTTCTGGATTCTCGCGCCGCTTACCGTGATTGCCGCCATCGGTGTCGTCGCGAGTCGAAAAGCTGTGTATTCCGCCATGTTTCTCGGCGCCACGATGATCATCCTTGCCGTGCTGTATGTCGCGCAGGACGCGCTGTTCCTCGGGGTCGTCCAGGTGGTGGTCTATACCGGCGCGGTGATGATGCTCTTCCTGTTCGTGCTCATGCTCATCGGCGTCGACTCGGCGGACTCGCTGATCGAGACGCTGCGCGGACAGCGTGTGGCCGCGGCATTGGCCGGCCTGGGTTTCGGCGTTCTGTTGATCGCCGGGATCGGCAGCGTGGCGACGTCGGGAGTTGTCGGGCTGGCGGAGGCCAACGCGGGCGGCAATGTGCAGGGTCTGGCGGTGCTGATTTTCACTCGGGATCTGTGGGCGTTCGAGTTGACCAGTGCGCTGTTGATCACCGCGGCGTTGGGTGCGATGGTGCTGGCGCATCGGGAGCGGTTCGAGCGACGTAAGACCCAGCGTGAGTTGGTCATCGAACGGTTCGCAACCGGCGCCCGGGCCACTCCAATGCCCAACCCGGGGGTGCTGGCCCTGCACAACGCCGTCAACACCCCGGCCCGCCTGCCGGACGGAACCGACTGCGCGCTCTCGGTGAGCCGGACGCTCACCCGCGACGGCACCGTTCTGACTCTGCTGATCGCGAACGATCATGAGGATGACGACGCATTGAATCAGGAAGTGAGTCAATGAATCCGGACAATTACCTCTACCTGTCGGCGTTGTTGTTCACGATTGGTGCGGCGGGGGTGTTGTTGCGGCGCAATGCGATCGTGATGTTCATGTGTGTGGAGTTGATGTTGAATGCCTGCAATT
>NZ_JACBJQ010000141.1 GCF_013404075.1 Mycolicibacterium vinylchloridicum | reverse complement strand
ACACGTGCAGGTCGATGACTCGCGGGCGGTGAAGCGGCCCTTCACCCTCGATGAGCTCCAACAGTTCTTCGACCTGGCAGATCTGGAGCCCGAACGGATCCTGCACGCCGGGCGCAAGGGCGCGTTGGCGGCGTGGCGGGATGCGGTGGCGTTCAAGACCCTCTACGGCTGGGGCCTTCGCCGCAACGAGGTCCGGCACCTGCAGCTCGTCGACTTCTCCCGTAACGCCCGAGCGCCGTTCTTCGGCGACTGGGGTCTGGTGCGGATACGGCACGGCAAGGCGATGCGCAACTCGCCGCCCAAGCAGCGCACCGTGTTGACCGTCTTCGACTGGGCTGCAGAGGCGGTCGCGGATTGGGTCGAGCGTGGACTTCCCCGCTATGGCCAGCCAGTCACCGACCTGTTCCCCACCGAGAAGGGTGGGCTGGTGCCCGAACGCAACCTCTGGCAGCGGATGCGGGACCTTATCGACGAGCTTGGGTTTCCCGCAGGTCTGGACCTGCATTCGTTTCGCCGCTCGTATGCGACCAATCTGCAGACCGCGTACGGCTACGACGTGAGTTTCGTGCAGCTGCAGCTGGGCCACGAGCACGCCGCCACGACCTCCATTTACACCCTGGCCGCCCCCGATTACCGGGCCCGCGAGTTGGAGCGGGTCCTCAGCGCAACGCTGACCCGCAGCAAGGCCGACCTGAGTGAGAGCAGACGACGGGAGTCCCGATGAGGCGAGAGATTCAATACCACTGGCGGGTCAGGGAATTCATGGCCCGCGCCGGGATGAAGAACAGCCGCGACCTCGTCGCGCCGCTACGCGAACGCGGCATCACGCTCTCCGAATCGCAGATCTACCGCATCGTCGGCCAAGAACCCGACCGGATCTCGTTCAAGGTCCTCGTCGCCCTCTGTGACATCTTCGGCATCGAGGCCGGCGACCTGATCACCTACACCGCCACCGACACCCGCCAATCCCGCACCAAGGCCGTCAACGCCCCCAGCGACGTTCCCCTGCTCAACGCCTACCGGCCGGTGAAGGCCCGCATCATCACCGATGACTGAACCCCGCCGCCGCGGACGCCCCCGCACCATCGGCGACATCGAATGCAGTCGATGCCACCACCTCGTACCCAAGATCCGGGTGCACTGGCCAGAGGGCGCCATCTGCGGACCGTGCTTCACCACCGCCGCCCGCACCTACGGCCTGTGCTCATTCTGCGGCACCGAGCGACTCGTGCCCGGCCAAACAGCCACCGGCGCAGCACTATGCCGCAACTGCGCCGGCATCACCACCAACCTCGACTGCGACAACTGCGGCCGCGAAGCCGAGCGGCTGCGCGGCGGACACTGCGCCCGCTGCATCGTCACCACCGACCTCGAACAGATCCTCGCCCCGCACCAGCCACCCGACATGCGCCTCAAACGACTCATCGTCGAACTCGCCGCAGTCCCCCGCCCAGAAAGCATCATCACCTGGATGCGCCAACCGGCCACCGCCGAACTGCTCAACCTGATCGGCACCCGCCAACTGCCATTGAGTCACGACGCCTTCGACGCGATGCCCCCATCGAAGGCACTCGAGCACCTACGCGAAATGCTGATCGCGCACCGCATGATGCCCGACCGCGGCGACCGATACCTCGCCCGGTTCGAACGGTGGCTCGACCAACGGCTACAGACGCTGCGCGACACCCCCACGATCGCGACCCCCATCGAACAATTCGCCCGATGGCATCATCTGCGGCGCCTGCGCGACAACAACGACCCGACACGCAACATGGACAACGCCACCCGTTGCGCCAAACAAGAAATCACCGAAGCCGCCAAGTTCCTCACCTGGCTGCTCGCCGAATACGACACCACCATCGATGACCTCACCCAAGGCCAGCTCGACACCTACCTCAGCGACGGCACGACGACCCGCACCGCCATCCGCAACTTCATCCAGTGGCGCGCCCGCGCCGGCATCGCACCACCGTTCAAAACCCGCTACCGCGTGGCCCGCACCGCCCCACTAGCCTCCACACGACAGCACCTCGACCTCATCAAACACGTCATCGAAGCTGACCACGTCCTCCTCTCCACCCGAATCGCCGCGCTCCTGCTGATGCTCTTCGGCACGCCCCTCGACCACATCTGCCGCCTCACCATCGACGACGTGGTCACAACTCCCACACGGACCACCATCGCCCTCGGCGCAGTGCCCGCCCCCATCCCACCGGCGCTACTCCCCCTATTTCACCAGCACCTCGAACAGCGGGCCAAC
Organism: Mycolicibacterium vinylchloridicum; assembly: GCF_013404075.1. Taxonomy (GTDB): domain Bacteria; phylum Actinomycetota; class Actinomycetes; order Mycobacteriales; family Mycobacteriaceae; genus Mycobacterium; species Mycobacterium vinylchloridicum. Next base: position 803 of record NZ_JACBJQ010000141.1, on the reverse strand, counting down.
AGCCGAACGATGAACCACCGCTCCCCTTGGTTGTTTCCGGGATACACTGCAGGACAACATATATCGGAGCAATCACTCATGCACCGATTGCGCAGTCTGGGGATCGACATCACGGCCGCACGCAACGCAGCACTGCATGACCTCGCCAAAGAAATCGACGCAGCCTCACTGGCTGACCTACTCGGCTACTCCACCCAAGTCATGAACATCCACGCCGCCCGCGCCGCAGTACCCATGGCCACCTACCCCGCCATCAACCGCCCAAGGTCACATCTTCGAACCAACTGAATGTCCGGCGCTCAACGCGTTGACGCGCAACACGCGCACACGAATAAATAGATCGCATGCGCCACAAGAAGCAGCGGAGACATCCGCGGACACGATCGGCCACATTACTGATCTTGGGACTCTTGGTCCTCGCGGGATGCTCGGCACACCCGGTAAGCCACGGCCAGATACCGAACGTGCGAAGGATGCCAAGCGACACAGCCGAACACATCCTTCAGCAGGCAGGATTCACCCACACCAGACGCGCTCACGTCGTTTCAAGCACAGTGCCGCCCGACTGTGTTGTTGCCACGAAACCACCCGAGGGAACAACGGCACCCTTCAGCGATGAAATCATCCTCACGATTAGCACCGGACCAATCCAAACCAACTAGTGACATGGTCGAGCCGGCACGGCAACGCTAGCGACACCTCAACGCAGCCGACGACGCTTCAGTTGCCGACCTCGACTTGAGGCTCACAAGGCACAGGCGCGGGTGAATTCGACACTTCTTGATAACACCGATATCCAGTGA
>NZ_JACBJQ010000140.1 GCF_013404075.1 Mycolicibacterium vinylchloridicum | reverse complement strand
CCAGCGGGGTGGTCATGCCGATCTCCGAGGTAATCCGGTTAGGGGCGCACGCCTACCACTACCTCGCGCTGTTCGAGGGGGTGAACGGTCGCGCACTGTGGCTGGGCCGAACCAAACGTATCGCTTCGGCAGACCAGCGAATCATCCTGCACGCCAAGTATCGTGGCTGCACCCGCCCCGGCTGCGATGCGCCCGGCTATCACAGTGTGGTCCACCACGCCGCCAAGGATTGGAAGAACGGCGGCCGCACCGACATCGGTGACCTCACCCTGGCCTGCCCGCCCGACAACGAACTCGTCGAAACCGGCGGCTGGGCCACCCGCCAACTCGCAGGCGGCCAGACTCAATGGATCCCACCACCAAACCTACCCATGCTCCGCGGCGGCACTAACGATTACCACCACCCGGAACGGCTGTTGGAGAACGACTCTGACTCGCCGCCTGATGACGTGGGTAATGACGCCGCCTGACGCTCTAGACCTTGGTCGCGATCGCGAAGTACCCGCGAGGCGCGTCGGTTACGTCGGCCGGCGTGACCGGCGCATACCAGCGATTCCACCGGTTGCCGGGTTCGGCGATATCGGTGACCTCCACCGACCATCCGCGGTCGCGCACCAACTCCGCGGGATCGTCGGTGCCGAACAACCACGGCGCGCCGTTCTCCGCCATGGATTTCAGCAGCTCGGCCATGAAAGGTGCCTCCAGCAACGACTTTCCGACGACGTCGTAGCAGAGCACCGACCCTCGCGCCGACAACACGTGGATGCGCTCGAAGAGCCGGAGCACGGCGTCTTCGTCGAGGTACTGCAAAAGCCCTTCCGTCAGCCACACCGCGGGAGCCGCGGGCTCGAAACCGGCGGCCGTCAACGCGGACGGCCAGTCGTCGGCCAGGTCGACCCCGATCGGCACGCGTGTGCACCGCGGATTGTCCTCGGCCAGTAGGGAGTTCTTCGCGGCGATCACGGCCGGCTGGTCGAGTTCGAAGACGGTGGTGTCCGCCGGCCAGCTCAGCCGGTAGGCGCGCGCATCCATGCCTGCGGCGACCAGCACGACCTGTCGGCAGGACGAGGACGCATCCAGCAGGGCGTCGTCCCAGAATCGCGTACGCACCACGATCTGCATGGTGGAGCGGTCGCCGGAGGTGGCCAGGGCCGCATCGAGGATCCGGTGCCCGGCCTCACCGGCGAGCTTGTCGGCGAACGGATCGGTGAAGAGCCGGTCCGCACGGATCGATTCGCGGGCACGGATTGCGGCCACCAACAGTCCGGTGTCGGCCACCGCTTCTCGTCTGGATTCCATATCCGGATGCTGTCATGACAGCGCCCGCGCGGACTTGTACATTTCGGCCGATTCGAGGTGGCTGGGCAAGCTCGATCGGTGGCGCCAATATTCGCTCGGGGTGATCGACGTGAAGCTGCGGAAGTCGCGCACGAAGTGCGCCTGGTCGAAGTAGCCGAGATCGGCGGCGATGTCGGCACCGCGGTGCGTACCGGCATCGAGTCGCTGCAGGGCGGCCTGCAGTCGTCGCACGCGCAAATACGTTTTCGGACTCTGTCCGACCTCCGCGCGGAACACAGCGGTCAGCCGCTTGGGCGACAGCCCGGTGATCCCGCACACCTCGGTCACCGTGATCGACGGGGAAGCGTCGAGGTGAGCCAGCAGTCCGGGTATCCGGCTGTTGCGAACGGTCATGCGGCCTAGGAGGAATTGCTCCATCACTGCCACCCGGCCGACGGCCGACGTGGTTGCGGTGAGCCGTTCCCTCAAGGCGCGGGAAGCCTCGCCCCAGATGTCGTCGATGCCGATGCAGCGGTCTTGTAGTTCGCCCAACGGCATCTCCAGAAATGCCCGGGCGCCCGACGGCCGGAAGTGCACGGTCATGACGGTCTGGCCCGGATCGATCTGTGTGACATAGGATGTCGTACCCCCGCCGGCGATGAACGCCGACGGAACCTGCACCGGCTGTTGGCCGACGACGGCGATGTCCACCAGATCCGCACCGCTGAGATCGATCACGAGTGTCACCGCGCCACGGGGAAGCGCCGTGCTGCGATGTGACGCATTGCCGGTGTGGCTCCAATGGCCGATGTAGCTGACGTGCTGTGACAGCGGGGGTTGGGGAAGATGCAGAGATGGCGCCGATGTCATGCCAGACGGTAACCGGCGCCGGTTTCGGTGTCGACGATCGGGGGAGGGCCGAGTTTCCGGCGCAGCATCATGATGGTGTACCGCACGGCGCCGGTGAAGGGGTCGGCGTGTTCATCCCAGACCTTCTCCAGTAGATGTTCAGCGGACACCACGGCGCCGTCGGCGCGAAGGAGCTCCGCAAGTACCCCGAATTCCTTGCGGGACAGACTCACCGGTGCACCGTCCCGCGTGACCGTCAGCATGTGCGGATCGAGTCTGATGCCGCTGCGTTCCAATACCGGTGGCACTGCGGCCTGGGATCGCCGGCCCAGGGCCTGCACCCTTGCCACCAGCTCGGTGAAGGCGAATGGCTTGCTCAAGTAGTCGTCGGCGCCGAGTTGGAGACCATTGACCCGATCGGCCACGGCGCTGGCCGCCGTCAACATCAAGATTCTGGCGACGCCCCCGGTTCCGGTCAGCTCGGCGCAGACATCGTCACCAGAGAGCACCGGTAGGCCTCGGTCGAGCACGATCACGTCGTAGTCGTTGACCGTCGCGCGGTCCAGTCCGCTGGCCCCGTCGTAGGCGATGTCGACCGCCATCGCGTGACGGCGCAGACCTGCGGCGATCGCATCGGCGAGCACAACCTCGTCTTCGACGACCAACACCCGCATGGGAGAAAGTATGCGCGCGGCGGCGTTAGGCGGCTGTTTGGCGGCGGACGTGCGGTGCACCGGCTCGGCTCGGGCACCGCACGCCCGCGTCCAATCGGTCAGATCAGTCCGGCTCCCGGAAGTCCGACACCGGCACCGGGCAGCACGCCCAGCCCCGATAGCGGTCCGCCGAAGCCGCCCAATCCGGGGCCGGGCAGCAGACCGACCCCGGCAGCGCCGACACCGGCGCCGGGCAATACCCCGAGCCCGGAGGCCGGGCCGCCCACCCCGCCGAATCCGAGACCTCTCCCCCACACACATCCGCACTCGCCCAGCACA
>NZ_JACBJQ010000014.1 GCF_013404075.1 Mycolicibacterium vinylchloridicum | reverse complement strand
CCGCCCCCACCGCCGCCCCCGCTGCTGCCGCCACTGCTGGACGACGACGAGGACTGCGAGGCCGTATAGGCGCCGATCGACGACGACAACGCCGACTCGAAGCTGTCGAAACTAGCACCACCGGTGCTCGCCGCATGCCAGCCGGTACCCGACGAGGAGTGGTACCAGTCCGGCTGCGGGTCGACCTCGCCGGTGGCGGTCTGATACTTGCTGGCCCACAGCGCGGCGACGCCACCGGCCACGGCGAACGGGATGTAGGCGGTGTAGAGGTCCTTGCGGGCGGCGAAATCGAACCGCGACTCGGCCGAGTCGGTGGACAGCATCCGGTAGAAACCGCCTGCCTGCGACCACAGTTCGCGCCCGGCCGGGGTGCGGCGGCTACCGACGCCGTCGGTCCACGATCGCGCCGAGAATCCGAAGAACACCGCGAACGGCACACCCCACAACGTGAACGGGAAGCCCCACCCCAAGAACCCGCACACCGCCAGCACCAGCGCGAGGAAGTTGGCGAGCCGTAGCCAGAGTTCTTTGGAGCGTTTGACCATGAACCCGTCGAACGCCCACTTCCTGACCGATGCGTTCATATCCGTCTTGGCGCGCGAGAGTTTCTTACCGGCCGTCACGGTGCCGTTGGCGTCGAACCGGGCGCCGGGGCCGACGATCTTCAGTGCGCTTGCGACGTCGAGGCTGACCCGGTCGATGTCGGCCCACGCGGGATACTCGGCGGTGCCGGTGATACTCCACTTCTTGCCGCTGACCTGGTGCAGGTCGATCAACTTGCGCTCGGCCAGGTAGAACAGCGTCGCCGTCAGCCCGTTGCCCGGGACCTTCTCGGTGCGGATGTATTCACACTGCACCGGGCCCAGGCCGGGCGGCGGCGCGTACTGCAGCGGAAAGCCGGGTGACGGTTCGACGGTGGTGCGCCACCACAGGTAGGCGCCCAGACCGGCCGCCACGGTGGCGCCGACCAGCCACAGCATCGCGGGCAGCGACCGGCCCAGGACCGTGTCCCAGCGGTAGGTCCACGGCAGCTCGGTGCGCGGCGGGGTGGGCACGTCGACCCCGGCCCGCACCGTGACCGGTGTGCGGGGGTCCAGGTTGCTGGCCGACAGCTGGACCGTGTCGCCGTTGACGGTCAGGTCGTCGCAGGCCCGTCCGACGCCGTAGCCCACCGAGCACTGGGCGCCACTGACCCCACCGGGCAGCGTGATGAAGATGTCGGCGTGCTCGATGGTGTTGTTCCACGCCGGGGCGATGACGTTCCAGAAGAACGTCGAGCGCGCCGACGGGTCGCCGGTCGACGACGCGAATTTCTTGTCGGCACCGGTGCCGCCCGGATCGAGGACACCGTCGAGGGTGTAGCGGATCCGGAACACATGGGTGCCATAGTCGAGGTACTGGTTCGGGTCGCCAATCTTGGCTATCCGGAAGCGTTTTCCGCTCTCCCACTTCATCGTGTAGGGCACCGGGCGGTCGTCGAGGAGGATCTCGGTGATCCGTGGCTCCTGGCGGACGTGTGGGCTGTTGAGGTTGGCGACGTCCCAGTACCGGAAGATGCCGTGCCGCCCGCTGGGGAATTCGCCGGTGATGATCTCGGTGGCGTCGAGGCGGCCGTTGGCGTCGACGACGAACTCCGCGTGATAGTCGGTGATGACCACCGGGTCCGACGGCGGGCTGCCCTGCGAGCTGCCGGTGAACACCAAGGGCCATAGCAACCCAATGGTGATGAGCAGCAAGGTGATCGACGTGCCGATGACCCGGCCGGTCGTTTTCATGCCGCCTCCCCCTGTTTCGTCGGACCTACCCTATGTGCAACGGGTCGATCTGCACCCGAACTGCCTCGTGGTCGTGGCGGGCGCTGGCGATCGCGATCGCATGCCGCAGCGACGCCGCCAGCCCGAGGCCTTCGTCCTTGCGGACCCGCACGAGCATGCGGATGACGGGTTCGCCGGGCCGGGTCGCGGGCGGTCGGCGCACACCGGGCGGCAGGTCGACGGGGCCGAGCTGGTCGGCATCCTCGGGCAGTTCGGCGTGCTCGAGCAGGGCGCTGACCGCATCCGAGCTGCCGTCCACGGCGGCCATGTGCACGCAGGGCGGCAACGCGACCTCGGCGCGAGCCGCCAATTCGGTTTCGGCGTGCCCGACCGGATCCCACTTGATCAGCGCCTGCACGGTCGGGATCGCCGATTCGGCGACCACCGCCACCACTCCGCCGTCGCCGCGGGACCGGACCTGCGCGGCAGCGGCCATCCACCGCCGCAGGGTGTCCTCTGCGGCCCGCAGGTCCTGGCGGCCCAGCAGCGCCCAGCTGTCCAGCAGCAGGGCGGCGCCGTATCGGCCGGGTACGTGCGGCTCCGCGCCCGGGGTTGCCACGACGAGGGCCGGGCCGGGCTCGATCTCGGTGTGCACGGCGTCCCCGGCCGAGGTGATGACGGGTATCCCCGGGAAGGCCCGGCCCATCTCCTCGGCGGTGCGCCGCGCCCCCACCACGACCGCGCGGATCGCGTCCGAGCCACAGCGCCGGCAGCGCAGCGAGCTGTCCATGCGGCCGCACCAGCGACACACCGCACCGGCTGCGTCCCGCTCGGACAGCGACAGCGGCCCCATGCAATGCCGGCACCGCGCGATCGTCCGGCAGCGCCCACACGCCACCGACGGCACATAGCCGCGCCGCGGCACCTGGATCAGCACCGGCGCATCCTGCTCGAGGGCGGCGCGGGCGGCGCGCAATGCCAGCGACGGCAGCCGGGCCGACCGGGCGGCGGGGTCACGCTCCTCGGCGTACCCCTCGTCGTCGAGCGCGACCACCCGGGGGGCGGCCGCGCGCACCAGCGGCCGCGGCGCCACCAGATCGTGCGCCCAGCCGCTGCCCACCAGCGCGTGCGCCTCGGCCGTACGGGCGTAGCCGCCGATCACGGCCGCGCAGCGCAGCTGATGGGCCCGCAGCATCGCCACCTCGCGGGCATGTGGGTAGGGCGCGCGCGGTTCGGCGAGGGTGTCGTCGCCGTCGTCCCACACGATGACCAGGCCCAGCCGCTCGACGGGGGCGAACACCGCGCTGCGGGTGCCGATGACCAGCCTCGCGTACCCGCGCAGCGCCGCCAGCCACCGCCGGTACCGGGCCGAGGGACCGAGCCCGGCCGAGAGGGCGACGACGGCGGACGGGTCGATCAGGGCGGTGGCCGCCGTCCACAGCGCATCGATATCGCGCTGGTCGGGGACCACGGCCAGCACCCCGTGGCCACCGCTGACGGCGGCCGCGGCGGCTTCGGCGATTCGGTCGCACCACTGCTCGCCGGGCAGCGCCTGCCATACCGCGCGGGCGGCGCGGCCGTCGCGCAGCGCGGCCAGGAACTGATCGCCTCGGCCGTAACGGGCCCAGCCGGACGGGTCGACCGGGTCGATGACCGGCAGCAGCGGCGGGTCGGCCTGAGCCTTCTCAGCCCTGGCGTGCCGGGGCGGGATGGCCAGCCGCAGCACGTCCGGGCGGGTCCCGGCGTAGCGGGCGGCGACCGCGTCGACGAGACGGCGGACCTCTGCGGTGAGCACCGGTTCAGGTGAGATGACCCGGTCCAGCCAGCCGAGCTGCCCGACATGGTCTGTGTCGGAACGCCGTTCGAGCACAAACGCATCGACGAGACGGCCGTGGAACCGGACCCGTACCCGCACCCCGGGCTGGGCGTCGTCGGACTGTTCGGCCGACACCAGATAGTCGAACTCACGGTCCAGGTGCGGCACCGACAGCATCGGGAGCACCCGGGCGATGGGTTCGTGCTCGGCGGCGCGCCGGATCGGCATCGTCGAAGACTAACGACGGCGCCGACAGACTTTCAGTCAGGCGGTGTCACGGCCGAAGAAGAAGCCGGCGGTGATCAGCACCTGCGAGGTCGCGTACGCCCACCAGATCGGCACTTCCAGCGCCTGGGAGTCCAGGACGAAGCGGCCGATGCCGATCATGCCGTCGGAGATCGCAAAACACACCGCCCCCAGCGCGGTCCACGGCGTGGGCAGCCGGGCCAGCAATGCCGAGCACACCATCGCCGCCAGCACGGCCATGTACACCACGACGGGGATGGTCAGCCCGTCGGCGACCAGGCGAGGCCAGAACCAGACCAGCAAACTCACGCACGCGACCACCACGACCGCCGACGCGACCAGGCGAGGCCCGCTGGCGGCGCGCAGCGGCAGCAGCGCGCCCAGGTAGCAGAGGTGGGCCACCAGGAACGAGCCGAGCCCCAGCACGAACGACGGTTGCCACCATGGCATCGCGAGGAAGAAGTCGCCGCCCGCCGAGAACAGCAGTGCCGCGATCAGCCAGCGCCGCTCGCGGGCTTTCCGGTGCCACAGCGCGGCGACCGCGAGCAGCACGGCCATCAGTGCCTTGGCGGCGGGCTGGCCGGGGAATTGGCCGGTGAGCATGGAGTTCTCCGGCAACCGCAGGGCGGTGATCACCAGGAAGATCCCATAGCCGACTGCGACCACGGCACCGGCTAGCCACCACATTGTCGGGGTGCGTAAGTACGGTGGGCTGATGCGACCGCCGGTGGATGCCATCCTGCAGAAGGTACTGGAAGCGGTGCCGTTCCAATTGACCGTCGACGGTGGAATCGACGAGGCGCGACGGCGGCTGCGGGAGTTGCCGCGCCGTCCGGTTCATCCCGATCTGCGGGTGGAGAACCACCAGATCGACGGCCCCGCCGGCCCGATCCCGGTCCGGGTCTACTGGCCTTCCGGCACACTCAATCCGCCGGTCACGATGTATTTCCACGGTGGCGGCTTCGCTGTCGGCGACCTGGACACCCACGATGGGACGGCCCGTAACCACGCGGTCGGCGCCGGCACCGTGGTGGTGTCGGTCGACTATCGGCTGGCTCCCGAGCACCCCTATCCCGCCGCCGTCGACGACGTCTGGGCCGCCACCCGCTGGGTGGCCGCCAACGCCGGCAGCTTCGGCGCGGACGGCTCGCGGCTGGCGGTCGCGGGGGATTCGGCCGGTGGCACACTGTCGGCGGTGGTGGCCCAGCTGGCGCGTGACAACGACGGGCCGCCGATCGCCTTCCAGCTGCTCTGGTACCCGTCGACGATGTGGGACAACTCGCTGCCGTCATTCGCGGAGAACGCCGAGGCGCCGGTGCTCGACCGGGGCGCCATCGACGCGTTCAGCAGGTGGTACGCCGGTGAGGCCGACCTGTCGAACCCGCCTGCGGGTCTGGCTCCCGGCCGGGCCGCAGACCTGTCCGGCCTGGCGCCGGCGTATATCGCCGTCGCAGGCCACGACCCGCTGCGCGACGACGGCGCCCGCTACGCCGAACTTCTGGCCGCCGCCGGTGTAACGGTCGAGCTGCATTTGGCCGACACACTGGTGCATGGCTATCTCGGTTACGCCGGGGTCGTTCCGGCCGCCACCGAGGCGGCCGAACGTGGATTGGCCGCTCTGCGCGCAGCGTTGCACGCATGAGCAGCTGAAGAAAAGCACTGCGAGCAGCAACCTTGTCGGGACCGTCCGGACAGGCCACAATGGCAACAGAATTCACAATGTGGAGGGATTTACCTCATGAAAATTGCTGAAGCCGCCGGAACCCGGCGAACACTCGGCATCTGTTTCGGCGCCATCACCGCCGGTCTGGCATCGGCGCTCATCGCCGCTCCGGCCGCGCTCGCCGCGCCTGACTGCAGCCAGCCCGCCATCGACGCCCAGGTCGCCAACTCGCAGGGGCAGATTCAGGGCTACCTGAATACCCATCCGGACGGTCAGCGGATGCTGATGAGCGCGGCGCTGCAGCCCCGTGCCCAGGCCGCCCAGACCATCCAGGCTTACGCGCAGGCCAATCCGCAGGAATACCAGGAGTTCACCGCGCTGCTGGCCCCGCTGGGCACGCTGCAGAAGCAGTGCGGCGTTCAGGTCGTCCCGCCCCAGTACCAGTGGGCGTTCGATCAGTTCGTCGGCTAACTCCGCACCACTCACCGGGACAGCCCGGCCGTCATGGCACCGAGCCGACGGCCGGGCTGTTCGCGTACCCGCCGGCGAATGTGGCTCAGGCCCAACGGGAATGATCTGTACCTCCAGCCGCTTGTTCAGAGTTGCCAATCCAATGGCTCCCGACAGTCAAGCAACGGAGGACCCCGATGACCGCTCCCACTCCCCTGGCCGGCCGGCGCGCACTGGTCACCGGCGGTTCCCGCGGGATCGGCGCCGAGATCGTGCGGCGCCTTGTCGCCGACGGTGCCGCGGTCGCGTTCACCTATCAGTCCTCCGCGCAGACCGCTCAGGCCCTGGCTGACGAACTCGTCGCCGCCGGGGGGTCTGCGGTCGCGATTCGGGCCGACAGCGCCGACCCTGCCGCGATCGCCGCCGCGGTCGACGAGACCGTCTCCGCGCTGGGCGGTCTGGACATCCTGGTCAACAACGCAGGCATCGCCGTCGCCGGGACCATCGAAGACTTTCCGCTCGAGGAGTTCGACCGGCTGATCGCTGTCAACGTCCGCGGTGTGTTCGCAGCGATCCAGCGGGCCGTCCCGCATCTGGGCGAGGGCGGCCGGATCGTCACGATCGGCAGCGTCAACGCCGACCGGGTCCCCATGAACGGGTTGGCGGTGTACGCCCTCACCAAGGCGGCGGTCGCCGGCCTCACCCGCGGTCTGGTCCGCGAGCTCGGCCCCCGCGGCATCACGATCAACACGATCCAGCCGGGACCGGTGGCCACCGACATGAACCCCGAGGTGGGCGGGTTCTCCGATCAGGTACGCCCGTTCATCGCCGTCGGCCGCTATGGCCAGCCGCGTGATATCGCCAGCGCGGTGGCCTACCTGGCCTCTCCGGAGGCCGGGTATGTCACCGGGGTGACCTGGAACGTCGACGGCGGATTCGTCATCTAGACCCTTGCCTTTCGGTACGGCCAGCGGTCACCCTGGGGCGATGAACCCCGACCACGAGACGCTGATCGTCGGCGCCGGCTTCTCCGGTATCGGCTCGGCGATCCTGCTCGACAAGGCCGGCTTGCGGGACTACCAGATCGTCGAAGCCGGCGAAGGCCCCGGCGGGACCTGGTACTGGAACACCTATCCCGGCATCGCCGTCGACATTCCGTCATTTTCCTACCAGTTCTCCTTCGAGCAGAGCCCGCACTGGTCGCGCACCTACGCACCCGGCCGCGAACTGCGCGCCTACGCCGAGCACTGCGTGGAGAAATACGCACTGCGCGACCGAATCCGGTTCAACACCAAGGTGACTGGCGCGGTGTTCGACGAGCAGCACGACATATGGCGAGTCGAGCTGGACTCCGGTGAAGTGCTCACCGCGCGGTACCTGATCAATGCCAGCGGTGTGCTGACCATCCCCAAGCTGCCGGATATCGACGGGGTCGACTCGTTCGCCGGGCTGACCATGCACACCGCCCGCTGGGACCACGACCAGGATCTGACCGGCAAACGGGTCGCCGTCATCGGCACCGGCGCGTCCGCGGTACAGGTGATCCCCGAGATCGCACCGATTGCCCAGCGGCTCACCGTGTTTCAGCGCACCCCGATCTGGTGCTTCCCGAAGGCGGATCTGCCGATATCGCGGGCCGCCCGGTGGGCGATGCGGGTGCCGGGCGGCAAGTCGCTCCAGCGACTGATCAGCCAGGCCTACGTCGAGTTGACGTTCCCGCTGGCCGCGCACTATTTCACCGTCAACCCGCTGGCCCGCCAGATGTCCGAGGTGGGAAAAGCCTATCTGCGCAAGCAGGTTGACGATCCGGCGGTGCGCGACAAGCTCACCCCGCGCTACGCCGTCGGCTGCAAGCGGCCGGGCTTCCACAACACCTATCTGTCGACGTTCAACCGCGACAACGTCGATCTCGTCACCGACTCGATCGAGAAGATCACCGGCTCGGGGGTCACCACCGCCGGCGGCGGGTCCTACGACGTCGACGTCCTGATCCTGGCCACCGGATTCAAGGTGATGGACACCGACAGCGTGCCGACGTATCCGGTGACCGGGCTGGGCGGGCAGTCGCTGGCCCGGTTCTGGGACGAGAACCGGCTGCAGGCCTATGAGGGCGTCAGCGTGCCGGGCTTCCCGAACATGTTCACGGTGTTTGGGCCGTACGGCTATGTCGGGTCGTCCTACTTCGCGCTGATCGAGGCGCAGGGTCACCACATCGTGCGCTGTCTGAAGCAGGCTCGCCGCAAGCGGGCCACCCGCATCGAGGTGACCAGCGAGGCCAACGACCGGTTCTTCGCGTCGATGATGGCCAAGCGGCATCGCCAGATCTTCTGGCAGGACAGCTGCAAGCTGGCCAACAGCTACTACTTCGACAAGAACGGCGACGTACCGCTACGGCCGGCCAGCACGGTCGAGGCGTACTGGCACAGCCGCCGATTCCCGCTCGACGACTACCGGTTTACCGCCTAGCGGCTTAGACCGAGTTCTTCAGGTCGTCGACCTTGTCCAGCCGTTCCCACGGCAGGTCGATGTCGGTGCGGCCGAAGTGGCCGTACGCGGCGGTCGGCGCGTAAATCGGACGCAGCAGGTCCAGGTCGCGCACGATGGCGCCCGGACGCAGGTCGAACACCGCGGTGATGGCCTTCTCGATACGGGCCGGGTCGACGGTCTCGGACCCGAAGGTCTCGACGAACAGGCCCACCGGGGCCGCCTTGCCGATGGCATAGGCCACCTGAACTTCGACGCGTTCAGCCAGGCCGGCCGCCACAACGTTCTTGGCCACCCAGCGCATCGCGTACGCGGCCGACCGGTCCACCTTTGACGGGTCCTTGCCGGAGAACGCGCCGCCGCCGTGGCGGGCCCAGCCGCCGTAGGTGTCGACGATGATCTTGCGGCCGGTCAGGCCGGCGTCGCCCATCGGGCCGCCGACGACGAACGTGCCGGTGGGATTGACCAGCAGCCGGAAATCGGAGGTGTCCATCGTGTCGTGGTTCAGATCCGCCAGCACGGTGTTGACGACCTTCTCCCGGATGTCCGGGGTCAGGGTGCCTTCGAGGTCGATCCCCGCGGCGTGCTGCGTGGAGAGCACGACGGTGTCCAGCCGCACCGGGGTGGTGCCGTCGTACTGCACGGTGACCTGGGTCTTGCCGTCCGGGCGCAGGTAGTCGAGCACGCCGCTCTTGCGCACCTCGGTCAGTCGACGGGCCAGCCGGTGCGCCAGTGCGATCGGCAGCGGCATGAGCTCCGGGGTGTCTTTGATGGCGTAGCCGAACATCAGGCCTTGGTCGCCGGCACCCTGCAGGTCCAACGGGTCGCCCGCGCCCTCGACGCGGGTCTCGTGAGCGGTGTCCACACCCTGGGCGATGTCGGGCGACTGGCGACCGATGCCGATGTTGACGCCCGCGGTCTCGCCGTCGAAGCCCTTGTCGGAGGAGTCGTAACCGATCTCCAGGATGCGTTCACGCACAGTCTGGTTGATGTCGGCGAACGCCTCCTTGGCCGTCGTCGTCACCTCACCGATGACATGGACCTGGCCGGTGGTGACGGCGGTTTCGACCGCGACACGCGACTTCGGGTCCGCCGCGAGCAGCGAATCGAGGATCGAGTCGCTGATGGCGTCACAGATCTTGTCGGGGTGTCCTTCGGTGACCGACTCGCTGGTAAACAGCCGACCTGCGCTCACAGTGTCATTCCCTTCGAATGCTTAGTTTGGCGAATCATATCTTCGCCCCTGACAGACCAAACCGGGACGGTACGTCCCGCGCAAGTGTTCCGCGCACTTTTCCTCTAAATGGAAACCCGCTAGGCCTCGCGCCGCAGAAGCGTGGCGATTGCGTCCACGATACGACTTGCCATCAGCGTCTTCGACCCGTGCTCCAGCGCGGTCTCGGTGCCGTCGGCGCCCAGCAACCACCCGTCGTTGCTGTCCACCTCGAACGCGCGGCCGTCACCGACGGCGTTGACGACGAGCAGATCGCAGCCCTTTCGGGCCAGCTTCGACCGGGCGTGGAATAGGACGTCACCTTCCATGTCGCCGGTCTCGGCGGCAAAGCCGACGATAGCGCGCATGTTCGGCAGCTGGCCGTCGGCGCGCAGGCGTACCGCACCGGCCAGCACGTCGTCGGTGCGCACCAACTCGATGGCCGGCGCATCCACCACGTCGTGCTTCTTCTTGATCTTGCTCGCGGCAACATGAGCCGGCCGGAAATCCGCGACGGCCGCGGCCATCACGAGCACGTGGGCCTCTGGTGCGTGCTTGGTGATCGCCTCGTGCAGTTGGGCCGCCGAGGTGATGTTCAGAACGTGCACACCGGCGGGCTCGGCGAGTCCGGCGGTGTTGCCCGCGATCAGCGTGACGTCGGCGCCGCGCTGGGCGGCGACCCTGGCGACCGCGTAGCCCTGCTTGCCGGAACTGCGGTTGCCGATGAAGCGGACCGGATCGATGGCCTCACGTGTGCCGCCGGCGCTCACCAGCATCTTGACGCCGCTCAGGTCGTAGGGCATCGCGTCACCGCGGGCCAGCAACAGCTCGGCGAAGGTGGTGATCTCCTCGGCCTCGGGCAGTCGTCCCGGGCCGGTGTCGGCGCCGGTGAGGCGCCCGGACGCGGGTTCGAGCACGACCGCGCCGCGGCCGCGCAACGTCGCGACGTTCGCGACGGTGGCCGGGTGCAACCACATCTCGGTGTGCATGGCCGGCGCGAACAGCACCGGGCAGCGGGCGGTGAGCAGGGTCGCGGTAAGCAGGTCGTCGGCGCGGCCTGACACGGCGCGGGCCAGCAGGTCGGCGGTGGCCGGTGCGACGACGACGAGGTCAGCTTCCTGCCCGAGCCGGACGTGCGGAACCTCGTCGACGTCGGAGAAGACGCCGGTGCGGACCGGATGTCCGGACAGCGCCTCGAACGTGGCGGCGCCGACGAACCGCAATGCCGACTCGGTGGGCACGACGCGCACGTCGTGCCCGGCCTCGCTGAGCTGACGGACGACCGTGCATGCCTTGTAGGCGGCGATGCCTCCGGCAACGCCGACGATGATCCGCTTGCGGTTCATCAACTAGCCCGGGCTTGGTGGGCTACTCGCCTTCGGTGTGCTCGAGCAGGTCGCCGTGGATCTCGCGCAGCGCGATCGACAGCGGCTTCTCCTGAAGGCCGGGCTCGACCAGCGGACCGACGTACTCGAGGATGCCGTCGCCGAGCTGGTTGTAATAGTCGTTGATCTGACGGGCGCGCTTGGCGGCATAGATGACCAGCGCGTACTTGCTCGACACCCGGTCCAGCAACTCGTCGATGGGCGGGTTGGTGATGCCCAGCGGCGTGTCATATGCGGTTGCGGCACCCGGGGCCGGATCGTAGTGATCCGTGCTGGCTTGCGTCACGTAGAACTTCTTCCTAACGGATGTGTGGAGTCTGGATCGCGCATCAATCTTCCGAATTTTCGATGCCAACCAGCAACGATACCAATTCGGCGCAGGCCGAATCCAATTGGCTGTTGACGACGACGACATCGAACCCACCCTGAGCGGCCAGCTCTGCGCGGGCGGTGTCCAATCGGCGCGCCATCGCCTCCGGGGTTTCGGTGCGCCGGTCCCTCAGCCGTTGTTCGAGCACTTCCCAGCTGGGCGGCGCCAGGAACACCGTCAGGGCCTCGGGCATCGCCCGTTTGACGGCTTCGGCCCCGGCCAGATCGACCTCGATCAGGACGGGCCGCCCCGCGGCCACAGCGTCGGCGACGGGCGCCGCCAGTGTGCCGGAGCGCTGCAGCCCGTTGTGGATCTCCGCCCATTCGAGCAGGTCACCATTATCGATCAGCTGCTGGAACTGCTCGGGGCTGACGAAGTGGTAGTCGACGCCGTCAACCTCACCCGCGCGCCTGGCCCGGGTGGTTGCCGACACACTGAAATGCAGGTCAGGCACCTGCTTGCGCAGGCAGCGGACGACTGTCGACTTCCCTACCCCGGACGGCCCGGACAGCACCACCACTCGGCCACGGCCGCGGTGGTCGGGCGTGACGCCCGCGCTGTCCGGCCCTCCGCCGGCATTCACCGCCGCTAAGCGGTGAAGTCGAACTTTTCCAGCAGTGCCTTGCGCTGCCGATCGCCGAGGCCACGCAGGCGGCGTGTCGGGGCGATCTCCAGCTCGGTCATGATTTCCTGCGCCTTGACCTTGCCCACCTTGGGCAGGGCTTCCAGCAGAGCGGAAACCTTCATCTTGCCGAGGACCTCGTCGGTCTCAGCGTCCTTGAGCACCTGCTTGAGGTTGGTGCCACCACGCTTGAGCCGATCCTTGAGCTCAGCTCGTGCGCGACGCGCGGCAGCAGCCTTCTCCAACGCGGCTGCACGCTGCTCGTCGGTCAACTGGGGAAGGGCCACGGGTTCCTCCGTCTCATCACCATCATTGTTTTGCCTGGGCCGGGTACTTCAGCCAGCGACAGCGACCGTACCCACGCTCTCTGACGAAATCTAACCCCACCCCCTGCTTAGCGGTGCAAACCCGCTGGATATGGCGCAAGATCACGTTGTCCGGACAGCTGTCGAGACAACATTCCGAGAGACTTTCGCGGCCGTCCGACGCTCCGAAATCGCGCCCAAAAGCACCCGTCTACCTGGGGTTTTTCAAGATCGCGCTGGTCGGGCCGTCGCGAGGGGGCGCCCACCGCGGACCAGCCGTCCGCAATTTTCACCTCACAGGCAGGTCGCGGCGTGTCGGGCGTGTCGACGGGGCCTTCGGCGGTCACATACCGCACACACAGCTGCGCGACAGATTTTGCCTAGCCGAGCTACCTAGCGTGGTCGGGTGTCGGGGTTGTCAGTGGCAGATTCGAACCTCGAAGGGGCGCGCCATGTCCATCACACACACCACCCGTGTTGCTGCTGTTGCAGTTGGGATAACTATTGCGGGTCTGACGCTCGGAGCAGCGCCCGCCCTCGCCGACCCGGGCCGCGGCGGGCCCGGCGACTGCGGATTCCAGGGCTGCCAAGGACCCGGCCAGCGCGGCCCTGACGGACCCGGACCGGACCGCCGCGGCCCCGGTCCGGCCGACTGGCGCGGCGGCCCAGGTGGCGGGCCTGGTGGGCCGCAAGGGCGCGGGGGCGACGACCGCGGCTGGCGTCCCGGGCCGCCACCGCCCGATCTGGGCTGGCGCGGTATCGACCAGGGCCGCTGGGACCACCAGGCGTTCAACTACGGCGGCAACTGGGTCACACCGATCTTCGACCCGGGCTACCGGGCCTGGGGCTTCTGGCTCTTCGGCGTGTGGATCCCGCTGTGACACGCGCGAACGGGGCCTGAGGGGCTAGAGTGCTCCCGGGGTGCTACGGAACTAGGTGTTGGGAGACATCGTGGTTTCTGAGGCACCCGAAGCTGCCGTATTGCAGGCAGCCCGCCCATACCCCGCCCGTCTGGGCCCCAAGGGCAATCTGATCTACAAGCTGGTGACCACGACCGATCACAAGCTGATCGGGATCATGTACGTGGTCACCTGCTTCGCGTTCTTCTTCATCGGTGGTCTGATGGCGTTGTTCATCCGTGCCGAGTTGGCGGTGCCGGGTCTGCAGTTCCTGTCGAACGAGCAGTACAACCAGCTGTTCACCATGCACGGGACGGCGATGCTGCTGTTCTATGCGACCCCGATCGTGTTCGGCTTCGCCAACCTGGTGCTGCCACTGCAGATCGGTGCGCCCGACGTCGCCTTCCCGCGATTGAACGCACTGTCGTTCTGGCTGTTCCTGTTCGGGGCCATGATCGCGCTGAGCGGGTTCATCACCCCCGGTGGTGCCGCCGACTTCGGCTGGACGGCCTACACCCCGCTCTCGGACGCCATGCACACGCCTGGCGCTGGTGGCGATCTGTGGATCCTGGGACTGGCCGTCGGTGGTCTCGGCACGATTCTGGGTGCGGTCAACATGATCACCACCGTGGTCTGCATGCGCTGCCCGGGCATGACCATGTTCCGGATGCCGATCTTCACCTGGAACATCTTCGTGACGTCGATCCTGGTGTTGCTGATCTTCCCGCTGCTGACCGCCGCGCTGTTCGGCCTGGCCGCCGACCGTCGCCTCGGGGCGCACATCTACGACCCTGCCAACGGCGGATT
This sequence comes from Mycolicibacterium vinylchloridicum, assembly GCF_013404075.1. Lineage (GTDB taxonomy): Bacteria > Actinomycetota > Actinomycetes > Mycobacteriales > Mycobacteriaceae > Mycobacterium > Mycobacterium vinylchloridicum. The sequence goes on along the minus strand of NZ_JACBJQ010000014.1, from coordinate 132,657 downwards.
GATCCTGTTCCAGCACCTGTTCTGGTACTTCGGGCACCCCGAGGTCTACGTGATCGCGCTGCCGTTCTTCGGCATCGTCTCGGAGATCTTCCCGGTGTTCTCCCGCAAGCCGATCTTCGGCTATTCCACGCTGGTCTTCGCCACCATGGCGATTGGGGCGCTGTCGGTCGCGGTCTGGGGACACCACATGTACGTCACCGGAGCCGTTCTACTACCGTTCTTCAGCTTCATGACGTTCCTGATCGCGGTGCCCACCGGCATCAAATTCTTCAACTGGATCGGCACAATGTGGAAGGGACACTTGACGTTCGAGTCGCCGATGCTGTTCTCGATCGGGTTCCTGCTGACCTTCCTCCTAGGTGGTCTGTCCGGCGTGCTGCTCGCCAGCGCCCCGCTGGACTTCCACGTCAGCGACACGTATTTCGTTGTGGCCCACTTCCACTACGTGTTGTTCGGCACGATCGTGTTCGCCACCTACGCCGGTGTGTATTTCTGGTTCCCGAAGATGACCGGGCGCCTGCTCGACGAACGGTGGGCGAAGCTGCACTTCTGGCTGACACTCATCGGGTTTCACACCACATTCCTGGTGCAGCACTGGCTCGGTGACGCCGGCATGCCCCGCCGCTACGCCGACTATCTATCCACCGACGGGTTCACCACGCTGAACCTGATCTCCACGGTCGGCTCGTTCATCCTGGGTGTCTCGGTAATCCCGTTCGTGTGGAACGTGTTCAAGAGCTGGCGTTACGGCGAGGTCGTCACCGTCGACGACCCGTGGGGTCATGGCAACTCGCTGGAGTGGGCCACCTCGTGCCCCCCGCCGCGGCACAACTTCACCGAACTACCCCGAATCCGTTCGGAGCGCCCCGCTTTCGAGCTCCACTACCCACACATGGTGGAGCGGATGCGCGCGGAATCCCACGTCGGCAAGTCCCACAAGACCTAAGCCAGGTAGGCGACCGCCTCGCGCAGCTTCTCCCCTGCCGCCCGGACCGCACTGACGTGCGGTCCGGCGCGCAGGACTTCGCGAGACACCGCGGGCAGCAGCTGACCCTGCCGGGCGCCGCCGAGGCCACCGAGCGTCTCGGGGCGTCCGCCCTGGGCTCCGACGCCGGGCACCAGGACGGGTCCGCCGAGCGCGCTGAGATCGGGCACCACGTCCAGCGTCGCGCCGACGACGACACCGACGGACCCGGGCTGTGGCGCATCGGCCCGGTTGGCCGCGGCAGCGGCATCGACGACGGATTGCGCGACAGTGCGCTCGCCCGTGAGCGCACGCTGGACCGAGGCGCCTTCGGGATTGGAGGTGGCGGCCAGCACGAACACGCCGCGCCCGTTGGCGGCGGCCACATCCAAAAGTGGCTGCAGCGAACCGAATCCGAGATACGGCGACGCGGTGACGGCGTCGGCGGCCAGCGGCCCGTCGCCCACCCAGGCCTGCGCGTAGGCGGCCATCGTCGAACCGATGTCACCGCGCTTGGCGTCGGCGAGCACCAGCACCCCGGCCTCGCGCAGCGCGGCCATCGTGGTCTCCAGCACCGCGAAACCCGCTGAGCCATAAGCCTCGAAGAACGCCACCTGCGGCTTGACGATCGCGAAACCGGTGTAGGCCCTTACGCAGATGTCGCTGAACCGGGCCAGACCCTCGGCACTGACCGGCAGATCCCAGGCCCGCAGCAGCTCCGGATGGGGGTCGATGCCCAGGCACAGTGGCCCGCGTTCGGCGATCGCGGCCGCCAGCCGAGCGCCGAACCCGCTCTCAGTCATTGACCCACCTCAGTCGTGCCCCAGCGTGGCGTGCAGTTCCTGTAGTGAGCGCACGTCGATATCGCCGCGGATGCCCGCCTCGATGCCCTGCACGGCCGCCGAGGCGCCCTGCACGGTGGTGATGCACGGGACGTTCATCGACACCGCGGCCGAGCGGATCTCGTAACCGTCGATCCGCGGGCCCGAGTTGCCGTACGGGGTGTTGATCACCATGTCGATGCCACCGGCGAGGATGGCGTCCACCGCGGACATCGCAGGCCGGCCGTCGCCCGGTTCCTCGAAATGCTTGCGCACGACATCGCATGGAATCCCGTTGCGCCGCAGCATCTCCGCGGTGCCCTCGGTGGCCAGCACCCGGAAGCCCAGATCGGCCAGTCGTTTGACCGGGAACACCAGTGAGCGCTTGTCGCGGTTGGCCACCGACACGAAGATCGTGCCCGTGCTGGGCAGCGAGCCGTAGGCCGCGGTCTGGCTCTTGGCGAACGCGCTGCCGAAATCGCGGTCGATGCCCATCACCTCGCCGGTGGATTTCATCTCCGGGCCGAGCAGCGAGTCGATGCCCGAACCGTCAGCCTTCCGGAACCGGTGGAACGGCAGCACCGCCTCCTTCACCGCTATCGGCGCGTTGGGCGACGGTGTTGCGCCGTCGCCGGTGGCGGCCAGCACACCTTCGGCACGCAGCTGGGAGATACTGGCGCCCAGCATGACTCGGGCGCAAGCCTTGGCCAGGGGGACGGCGGTGGCCTTCGACACGAACGGCACGGTGCGGCTGGCACGCGGGTTGGCCTCCAGCACGTAGAGCACGTCGTCCTTGAGCGCATACTGCACGTTGAGCAGCCCGACCACCCCGACACCGTGGGCAATGGCCTCGGTGGCGCGCCGCACGGCCGCTATGTCGCTGCGGCCCAAGGTCACCGGCGGCAGCGCGCACGCCGAGTCACCGGAGTGGATGCCGGCCTCCTCGATGTGCTCCATCACGCCGCCGATGTACACCTCGGTGCCGTCGCACAGGGCGTCGACGTCGATCTCGATGGCGTCCTCGAGGAACCGGTCCACCAGCACCGGGTGCTCGGGTGAGAGCTGGGTGGCGCGGGTGATGTAGCCGTGCAGCGTCTCCTCGTCGTACACGATCTCCATGCCACGTCCACCGAGCACATACGACGGCCGCACCAGAACCGGATAGCCGATACGGGCAGCGATTTCGCGCGCCTGCTCGAAGCTGGTGGCGGTGCCGAACTTCGGGGCCGGCAGCCCGGCGCGCTTCAGCACGTCGCCGAACCGGCCGCGGTCCTCGGCCAGGTCGATGGCCTCCGGCCGGGTGCCCACGATCGGCACCCCGGCGTCGGCCAGTCGCTTGGCCAGCCCGAGCGGGGTCTGGCCGCCGAGCTGCACGATCACCCCGACCACGCCCGGACCGCCCTGCCCGGACTGGGATTCGGCGTGATAGACCTCCAGGACGTCCTCGAAGGTCAGCGGCTCGAAGTACAGCCGGTCGGCGGTGTCGTAGTCGGTGGACACCGTCTCGGGGTTGCAGTTGACCATGACGGTCTCGAACCCGGCCTCGCTCAACGTAGTCGCCGCATGCACACAGCTGTAGTCGAATTCGATGCCCTGCCCGATCCGGTTCGGTCCCGAACCCAGGATCAGCACCTTGGGTTTCTCGGTCTGCGGGGCGACCTCGGTCTCGGCGGCGGGATCCAGCTCGTAGCTGGAGTAGTGGTACGGCGTCTTGGCCTCGAACTCCGCCGCGCAGGTGTCGACGGTCTTGAACACCGGGTGGATGCCGAGGCGCTGGCGCAGCGCCCGCACGCCGTCCTCGCCGGCCAATTCCGTGCGCAGCGAGGCGATCTGGCGATCAGACAACCCGTTGTGCTTGGCCCGCCGCAGGAGGTCCTCGTCGAGCACCGGAGCGTCGAGCAGTTCCCGGCGCAACCCCACCAGGCACAAGACCTGCTCGACGAACCACGGATCGACACCGGAGGCCGCCGCGACCTCTTCGACGCCGGCTCCCAGCCGCAGCGCGAGTTCGATGTCGTAGAGGCGTCCCTCGGTCGGTGTGCGCAACCGATCCAGCACGGCGTCCACCGGACCGTCGTCGTCCGGCCCGGTCCAGAACCCGGCCCGGGTGGTCTCCAGCGAGCGCATCACCTTGCCGAGCGCCTCGATGAAGTTGCGGCCCAACGACATCGCCTCACCCACCGACTTCATCGTGGTGGTCAGCGTCGGGTCGGCGCCGGGGAACTTCTCGAATGCGAACCGCGGCGCCTTGACCACCACGTAGTCCAGCGTCGGCTCGAAGCAGGCCGGGGTTTCCTTGGTGATGTCGTTGACGATCTCGTCGAGCGTGTAGCCGATCGCGAGCTTGGCGGCGATCTTCGCGATCGGGAATCCGGTGGCCTTGGAGGCCAGCGCACTGGACCGCGACACCCGCGGGTTCATCTCGATCACGATGAGGCGGCCGTCTTTCGGGTCCACCGCGAACTGGATGTTACAGCCGCCGGTGTCCACGCCAACCTCGCGCAGGATCGCGATGCCCAGGTCGCGCATCTCCTGGTACTCCCGGTCGGTCAGCGTCATCGCCGGGGCGACGGTCACCGAGTCGCCGGTGTGCACGCCCATCGGGTCCACGTTCTCGATCGAGCACACCACCACCACGTTGTCGTGGTGGTCACGCATCAGCTCGAGCTCGTATTCCTTCCAGCCGTAGATGGATTCCTCGATCAGCACATTCGCGCTCGGCGAGGCGGCCAGGCCGTCGCCGGCCATCCGTTCCACGTCCTCGGCGGAGTACGCCATCCCGGAGCCGAGCCCACCCATGGTGAACGACGGGCGCACCACGACGGGCAGGCCGAGTTCGGCGACCGTCTCGCGGACCTCGTCCATGGTGAAGCAGACCCGCGACTTCGCCGACTCGCCACCGACTTTCGCGACGATGTCCTTGAACTTCTGCCGATCCTCGCCGCGCTGGATCGCGTCGAAGTCGGCGCCGATCATCTCGACGCCGTAGCGCTCCAGGACACCGTCATTGTGCAGGGCGACAGCGGTGTTCAGCGCGGTCTGGCCGCCCAGGGTGGCCAGCACGGCGTCGATCCTGTTGCCGCGGGCAGCCTGCTGGGCGATGACCTTCTCGACGAACGCCGAGGTGATCGGCTCGACGTAGGTGTAGTCGGCGTACTCGGGGTCGGTCATGATGGTGGCCGGGTTGGAGTTGACCAGGCTGACGGTCAATCCCTCGGCGCGCAGCACCCGGCAGGCCTGGGTGCCCGAGTAGTCGAATTCGCAGGCCTGGCCGATCACGATCGGCCCTGAGCCGATGACGAGAACGTGGTTGAGGTCGGTCCGGCGTGGCATTTAGCGCTTCCCCCCATCCATCAGGTCCACGAATTGGTCGAACAGGTAGTTCGCGTCGTGTGGTCCAGCGGCGGCCTCCGGGTGGTACTGCACCGAAAAGGCCTTTCCGTTGGCGAGTTTGATGCCTTCGACGACGCCGTCGTTGGCACAGGTATGGCTGACCAGGGCCGGCCCGAAGTCGGTGTCGAAGTGCTCACCGGCCTCCCCCTCGAGCGCGAAGCCGTGGTTCTGCGCGGTGACCGCGACCCGCCCGGTGGCGTGGTCGATCACCGGCACGTTGATCCCGCGATGGCCGAACACCATCTTGTAGGTGGAGCGGCCCAGCGCGCGGCCCAGGATCTGGTTGCCGAAACAGATTCCGAACAGCGGGATTTCGGCACCCAAGACGGCCCTGGTGACGCCGACGACATGGTCGGCGGTGGCCGGGTCGCCGGGCCCGTTGGACAGGAACACCCCGTCCGGCTTGAGCTCGGCGATCTGGTCGAAGGTGGCACTCGAAGGCAGCACGTGGGTCCTGATGCCACGCAACGCGAAGTTGCGCGGCGTGTTGGTCTTGATACCCAGATCGAGCGCGACGACCGTGAGCCGGTGTGTCCCAACGGGATCGACGATGTAGCTCTCAGGTGTGCTGACCTGGCCGGCCAGGTCGGCGCCGAGCATGGCCGGCTGGCGACGTACCCGGGTCAGCAGCTCTTCGGTCTCGGCCAGCGCCTCGCCGGAGAACACCCCGGCCTTCATCGAGCCCCGGCTGCGCAGGTGACGCACCACCGCGCGGGTGTCGATGCCGGCGATACCGACGATGTTCTGGCGTTTGAGCTCGTCCTCCAGTGTTCCGGTGGCCCGCCAGTTCGAGGCGCGCGGCGAGGGGTCGCGCACCGCATACCCGGCCACCCAGATCTTGTCGCCGCGGCTTTCGGCGTCCTCGGCGTTCCAGCCGGTGTTGCCGATCTGGGGGGCGGTGGCCACCACGATCTGGCGGTGATAGCTGGGGTCGGTCAGCGTCTCCTGGTACCCGGACATCCCGGTGGAGAACACCGCTTCCCCGAGAGTCTCTCCGACCGCACCGAATTCGGTGCCGGTGTAGACCCGCCCGTCCTCCAACACCAGATGGGCTTTACCCGTCACGCTGCTTCTCCTGTTGTCGTCCATCGTGCATAGTCACGGCGGTCGTCGCCGCGAAAGCCTGTGTCGATCTCGGTGCCCGACGGCAGCCGCCACCGAATCGCGAGGATGCCTGCCACTTTTCCCGCCAGTGCGCGTTCGGTGCGGACGGCGGTGATCGCGTCCTGCGGGATCCAGATCGGCGTCGCGCCGGACCGTTCGAGCAGGATCCCCTCGGGGTAGCGGGTCAGCACCGCTTTGGTCCGGAAGCCCAGGTCGCCTGCGGCGATCCGTTCCAGCCACGCCCCTGCCAGGGTACTGCCGACATATAGGCCCCTGGTCGGCGCGATCGTGGCCGAGCTGAGCAGGTCGGGTATCGGCGGCAGTTCGCCGAGCAGTGCCAGTTGCCGGTCTGCGCGGTGTCGCCAGCCGCGCAGCATGCGGCCGATTAGGAAACCGATGACGACGACAACCACGAAGGCGAAGATGTACGCCCCGATCGCCGTCGGTGTATTCATGCTGGGCTCTTCCCATCCCGCGCTGTAAGCGCGCCCCGCAACAACGTCGCGGTGACCGTGGCGGGCAGCGTCATCGTAGCGAACGGCGTGTTGGCCGACCGGCTGGCCAGTTCGGTGCCCTCGACGGTCCACGTGCCGTCGGGGTCGACGACGACGAGGTTGGCCGGCTCCCCCACCTCCAGCGGGCGGCCCTGGTCGTCGAGTCCGACGATCCGGGCCGGGTTTTCGCTCATCACCCGCGCGACGCCGCGCCAGTCCAGCAGGCCGGTCTGCACCATGGTCTCGACGACCACTGACAGCGCGGTCTGCAGGCCGAGCATGCCCGGCCGGGCCTTGGAGAATTCACAGCACTTCTCGTGTTCGGCGTGCGGCGCATGGTCGGTGGCCACGCAATCCAGCACTCCGTCGGCCAGCGCCCGGCGCAGGGCCTGCGCGTCGCTGGCCTCGCGCAGCGGCGGGTTGACCCGGTTGACCCCGTCGTAGCTGGCCAGCCGGCTGTCGTCGAGCAGCAGGTGGTGCGGGGTGACCTCGGCGGTGATTGAAATACCTTGCCCCTTGGCCCATTTGATGAGCTCGACGGTCCCGGCCGTGGAGGCGTGACAGATGTGCACGCGGGCGCCGGCGTCGCGGGCCAGCAGCGCGTCACGGGCCACGATCGACTCCTCGGCTGCCCGTGGCCAGCCGGCCAAGCCGAGCCGGGCGGCATTGGGGCCCTCGTGGGCGACGGCGCCGACGGTCAGTCGCGGCTCCTCGGCGTGCTGGGCGATCAACACACCCAGGCCGGTCGCGTACTCCAGTGCCCGGCGCATCACCAGTGGGTCGTGTACGCAGATGCCGTCGTCGGAGAACATCTTGACCTGCGCCACACCGGCCGCCATCAGGCCCATTTCGGTGAGCTGCTTGCCGTCCAGTCCGACCGTGACCGCACCGACCGGGTGCACATCGACGAGACCGACCTGCTGGCCGCGCCGCCAGACGTGGTCGGTGACCACCGGGCTGTCGGCCACCGGATCCGTGTTGGCCATCGCGAACACCGCCGTGTAGCCGCCCAATGCCGCTGCAGCCGAACCGGTTTCGATGTCCTCGGCGTACTCCCGGCCGGGCTCGCGCAGGTGGGTGTGCAGGTCGACGAAGCCGGGTAGCAATACCTGGCCGGTCGCGTCGATGACATCGGCATCCTCGGGTGCGGTCAGCCCGGGGCCGATCTCGGCGATCTGGCCGTCGGCCACCAGGACGTCGACCTGGTCGCCTTCGCCGTACAGCCGCACGCCGCGGATCAGGACCCCACTCACACGCTCACCGCCTCGTCCGTGCCGACCAGCAGATGGAACAGCACCGCCATCCGCACGTGCACACCATTGGAAACCTGTTGCAGCACCGCCGATTGCGACGAGTCCGCCGCCGCGAAGGAGATCTCCATGCCGCGCAGCATGGGTCCGGGGTGCAGGACCACCGCATGTCCGGGCAGCACCGCCTGGCGCCGATCGGACAGTCCGTAGCGAATCGAGTACTCCCGCTCCGAGGGGAAGAACCCGCCGTTCATCCGCTCGGCCTGGACCCGCAGCATCATCACCGCGTCGGCGGCGGGCAGTTCGGCGTCCAGGTCGTGCGATACCGTCACCGGCCAGTCCGACACCCCCACCGGCAGCAGCGTGGGCGGTGAGACCAGCACCACCTCGGCACCCAGGGTGGCGAGCAGGTTGACGTTCGAGCGGGCCACCCGGCTGTGCAGGATGTCGCCGACGATCACCACCCGGCGGCCCTCGATGTCGCCCAGGCGCTGGCGCAGCGTCAACGCGTCCAGCAGCGCCTGCGTCGGGTGCTCGTGGGTGCCGTCGCCGGCATTGATAACCGACGGACCCGAACCGTCCGGCTCGGCCGTCCATTCGGCCAGCTGCTGGGCCGCACCGGAGGCAGGATGGCGGATGATCAGCGCGTCGGCACCGGCCGCGCGCAGGGTCAGCGCCGTGTCGCGCAGCGATTCACCCTTGGCCACCGAAGACCCCGATGCGCTGACGTTGATCACGTCGGCGCTCATCCACTTGCCCGCCACCTCGAACGACACCCGGGTGCGGGTGGAGTTCTCGTAGAACATCGTGATGATCGTGCGTCCGCGCAGCGTCGGCAGCTTCTTGACCTCGCGGCCCAGCAGCGCCTCCCGGAACCGGTCGGCGTCGTCGAGGATCGCGGTCGCCTCGTCGCGGGTCAGGTCGCCCGCCGAGAGTAAGTGTCTGATGGTCATCTGGGCGGCCCTCCCTGCGGTGCGATCCAGATACCTTCGACGTCGTCGGTCTCTTTCAGCCGCACCTTGACGTTCTCGCTGCGCGAGGTGGGCACGTTCTTGCCGACGTAGTCCGCCCGCAGCGGCAGCTCGCGATGGCCGCGGTCGACGAGGACCGCCAGCTGCACCACCTTCGGCCGGCCGATGTCGCGCAGCGCGTCCAGGGCCGAGCGGACCGACCGCCCGGTGTAGAGCACGTCGTCGACGAGGATGACCAGGGCGCCGTCGATACCGCCGGTGGGGATCGACGTCGTCTCCAGCGCGCGGGGCGGCTTGAAGTCCAGGTCGTCGCGGTACAGCGTGATGTCGAGGCTGCCACAGGCGACGGTGACGCCGACGAATTCGTCGATCTTGGCCGCCAGCCGGTTGGCCAGGGTGACGCCGCGGGTCGGGATGCCCAACAGGATGACGCGGGGGGCGTCGGGGGCGTCGAGAGCGGTTTTCTCGATGATCTGGTGGGCGATGCGGGAAACGGTCCTACCGACGTCCGCACCGGACATCAATTCACGGTCGTCTGCGCTCACGAGCTGACTCAGACCTCCTTCTCCGCCTCTCTGGACGGATCGTTAAAGGATGTCGAACTGCCGGGCAGCTTAACAGGTCTAGCCTCGTATGCGTGACCACACCGCATCCGTCGCAGTGGGACTTCGACGCCCTCTACCGCGGCGAGAGCCCCGCCGAGGGAATCCCTCCCGTCACTGCCGTGCCGTGGGACACCAAGGGCCCCAAGGAAAGTGTCATCGCGTGGCAGGAGCAGGGCCTGATTGCCGGCGACGTCCTCGACATCGGCTGTGGGCTGGGTGACAACGCGATCTACCTGGCCCAGCACGGCCACTGCGTCACCGCGCTCGACATCTCGCCGACGGCCTTGATCACCGCCGAGCACCGGGCGGCCGACGCCCACGTGAACGTCCGGTTCGCGGTGACCGACGCCACAGAACTGACCGGCTACCGCGACGCCTTCGACACCATCGTCGACAGCGGGATGTTCCACTGCCTCGACGACGACGGCAAGCTCGCCTACGCCGCCGCGGCCTACCGCGCCGCCCGGCCCGGCGCACGGCTTCTGATCGCCTGCTTCTCCGAGGCCAACGACGACCCGATGCGCGGCCAGCGCGCGGTCAGCGAATCGGCGGTGCGCAGCATCATCGGCGGCGCCGGCTGGACGGTCGCCTCGGTGACCCCGACGACCGTGCGCCGCCCCGACGGGGTCGACATGGGCTTCTGGCTCGTGGTCGCCGAACGCCCCGGCGTAGATGCCGCTCAGTAGAATCCCTCAGGTGAATCTCGGGGACAATCGCGCTTCGGTTGTGCAGGCGGTGGACACCGGCGTGTTGGCCGGTGCCGTCACGTTGGCGTGGCAACGCGGAAATGTGCTGCAGGTCAACGAAATCGGCTACCGCGATGTCGAAGCCGGACTGCCGATGCAGCGGGACACCATTTTCCGGGTCGCCTCGATGACCAAACCGGTCACGGTGGCGGCCGCGATGAGCCTGATCGAGGCGGGCAAGCTCGCATTGAGCGACCCGGTCAGCCGCTGGTTGCCGGAACTGGCCGATATGCAGGTGCTCGTCGATCCGACCGGCCCGCTGGAGGAGACCGTGCCCGCGCGGCGGCCGATCACGATCGACGACCTGATGACCCACCGCAGCGGTCTGGCCTACGTGTTCTCGGTGACCGGCCCGATCAGCAAGGCTTACGGCCGGGTGTCGTTCCGCCAGGACCAGGACCACTGGCTGGCCGAGATCGCGCAGCTGCCGCTGGTACACCAACCCGGCGACCGGCTCACCTACAGCCACGCCACCGATGTCCTGGGTATCGTCGTGTCGCGGATCGAGGGCAAGTCCCTGCAGGCGGTCCTCACCGAGCGGGTGTTCGACCCCCTCGGCATGGCCGACACCGGATTCTTCATCTCTGCCGACAAGCGCGCCCGCGCCGCGACGATGTACCGGCTCGACGAGGCAAGCGGACTGCAACACGACGCGATGGGCCCGATACCGGTCACCGAACCACGGTTCTGTCAGGGCGGGGCCAGCCTGGTGACGACGGTCGACGACTACCTGAGCTTTGCCCGAATGTTGTTGGGTGGCGGCGAAGTCGACGGTGTGCGGGTGCTCTCCGAGGAGTCGGTGCGGTTGATGTGCACCGACCGGCTCACTGACGAACAGAAGCGTCATCCGTTCCTGGGCATGCCGTTCTGGGTGGGCCGCGGCTTCGGTTTGAACCTGTCGGTGGTCACCGATCCGGCCAGGTCCGCTCAGCTCTACGGCCCCGGCGGGGTGGGCACCTTCAGCTGGCCGGGCGCGTACGGAACCTGGTGGCAGGCCGACCCGGCCAACGACCTGATCCTGATCTACCTGATCCAGAACTATCCGAACTTGAGCGCGCCTGCCGCCGCGGTGGCCGGCAATACGTCGTTGGCCAAGCTGCAGTCGGTGCAGCCGAAGTTCGTTCGCCGCACCTACGACGCACTGGGCCTCTAGACCATCGCGATCGGCGAGATCGGTGCCCCGATCTCCAGCGCGCCGGCCAGTTCGCGGCTGACGTCGTAGTCGAACACCACGTGGCCGGAGATGACGTCGATGTCACGCTTGGCGCGCTGTAACGGGTTGTGCAGGAAATGCGCACTGGCGCCGGATGATTCGAGGAGATCGGCGACGACGGCACGGGATTCATGCACGATGTGCGCGGCGGCCACTCGGGCCCCCGCCCGCATGGATCGTGGGATCCGTTCGCCTGCATCGACTTTCGTCTCGATCATCGCGACGGTATCAGCGAGCAATCCGTCCAGTGCGCGCAGCCGCACCCGGGCGTCGCCGAGGCGGATCTGCGCGGCGGGCTGCTGCTTCTGGGCCACACCGGAATATGCCAGCACTCGCTCACCCACGCGGGTGGCGAAGGCGTCGGCGACGTATTCGGCCGCACCCAGCGCGGGCATCGCCGCCAGCAGTGCCAATGCGGGGACCATGGGCCAGCGGTAGGCGGTCCCGTCGTGCAACGCCGCACCCGGCGAGGTACCGCCGTAGACGTCGGCGACCTTGACCAGCCGGTGCTCGGGCACGATCGCGTCGGTGACCACGACGTCGTGGGAGCCGGTCCCGCGCATCCCGTCGGTATGCCAGACATCCTCGACAGCAACGTCTTCGGCGGGCAGCAGCGCCAGCACCGGATCCATCCCGTCGGCTCCGCACAGCGCGCCGACCATCACCCAGTCGGCGGCCATGATCCCGGTCGCCCACGACCACCGGCCGGACAATCGCACCCCGCCGTCGACCGGCACTCCGCGCCCAGTCGGCGCCAGCGGCGCCGGGCACAGCACCGGCCCGTCGGCGAACACCTCGTCCTGTGCCTGCTCGCCGAACAGCGCCAGCATCCAGTTGTGCAGCGTGTAGAACCCGAGCGTCCAGGCGCTGGACGCGCAGCCGTGCGCCATCCGGCGGACCGGTTGCAGGATCGCGGGGAAGGGCGCCTGCGCACCCCCGTAGCGCGCGGGCAGCAGCAGCCGAGCCAGGCCACCGGCCCGGAAATCGGCGATCGTCGCGTCGGGAAGCCGGCGAAGCTCCTCGGCCTCGGCCGCCCGTTGCGCCAGGCATGCCACGAATTCGTCGCTGATCGTCAGCACGGCCCGACGCTACCATACCTTTTGGTATGGAACCCGGACCGTCAGTGCCGCAACATGATTTCGAGGAAACGCTGCTGCCGGACCACGGCTTTCTCGCCGGGCGCCGAGGACGACAGGTGCAGGAATCCGACGCCGGCCGCGAACGTCGCGTCGGCGCGCACGTCGGCCTCCTCGGCGCTGAAACCGTCGTCGAGGTAGGCCTGGCGCACCGCGCGACGCACCCGCCGGTCGGAGGATGCGACCGCCGCCGCGACGTCGGCGTCAGATCGCGCCCATTCCCGCATGGCCCGCTCCAGCATCCAATGCCGTTGGCCGAGAAGGACTCCCATCATCCGACCGAGCCGCTCCCGCGGCGACAGGCCGGCGCCGTCGGTGAACTCGGCGCGGTCGCTGTCGTGCAGCTGCGCCCAGGTGTCGGCCAGTGCACGCCGGTAGGCGCCGATGTCGGCGAAGTGCCAGTAGAAGCTGCCCTTGGTGGCGCCCACCCGCTCGCACAGCCGGCCGACAGTCAGCGCCTTGACACCGTCGGTGGCCAGCAGCGAAAAACCTGCCTCCACCCAGTCTGTCGCCCCCAACATGGCGGGGACCTTACGCCTCGGGCGACGCGCCCCGGACCGCGGCGGCCGCCGCGCGGATCTGCGGGGTGACCAGCATGACCTGGCCCAGCACCCCGTTCACGAAGCCCGGCGACTCGTCAGTGGACAGCTCCTTGGCCAGCTCGACCGCCTCGTCGACGGCCACCGGCTCGGGAACATCCTCGGCATGCAACAGCTCCCAGACCGCCACCCGCAGGATCGCGCGGTCCACGGCAGGCAACCTCTCCAGGGTCCAGCCCTGCAGGTGCGAGGTGATCAGCTCGTCGATGTGAGCCGCATGGGTGGCAACCCCCCTGGCGACAGTCACCGTGTACGGGTTGAGCGCCGACACCTCGGCGTTGGCCTCGGCCAGCGCGATCCGCTTGTCGGCCACCTCGGCGGACGTCAGACCCCGGGCCTCGGCCTCGAACAACAGGTCGACGGCGCGCTTGCGCGCCTGATGCCGACCCTTGTCGGCCTTGCGGTCGGCCATATCAGGCGTTCACACGCCCCAGGTAGCTGCCGTCGCGCGAATCCACCTTGAGCTTGTCGCCGGTGTTGATGAACAGCGGAACCTGGATCTCGGCCCCGGTTTCCAGCGTCGCGGGCTTGGTTCCCGCGCTGGAGCGGTCGCCCTGCAGGCCGGGTTCGGTGCTGGCGACCTCGAGTTCGACGGTGACCGGCAGCTCCAGGTACAGGGGCGCGCCCTCGTTGAACGCGATCTGCACCGGCATGCCCTCCAGCAGGAAGTCGGCCAGCCGGCCGACCAGCGCCTCCGGCAGCGGGTGCTGCTCGAAGTCCTCGGAGTCCATGAACACGAAGTCGGAGCCGTCGCGGTAGAGGTAGGTGGCGTCGCGGCGGTCGACGGTCGCGGTCTCCACCTTCACCCCGGCGTTGTAGGTCTTGTCGACGACCTTGCCCGAGAGCACGTTCTTGAGCTTCGTGCGCACGAAGGCCGGGCCCTTGCCCGGTTTGACGTGCTGGAACTCGATGATCTGCCAGAGCTGGCCGTCGATGTTCAGCACAAGGCCGTTCTTGAAATCGGCAGTGGATGCCACGGTCGGTCGTTCTCCTCTTCTGTCCGGTCCTAGACGACCGTTAGTTCCTTGGGGAACCGGGTCAGCAGTTCTGGGCTTCGCTCGCCGACGACCAGGGTGTCCTCGATGCGGACACCGCCACGGTCGGGCAGGTAGACACCGGGTTCCACGGTCACCACGGAGCCAGCAAGCAGTGTACCGGCGGCTGCGGAGTTGATTCCCGGTGCTTCGTGGATCTGTAGTCCGACGCCGTGGCCCAGGCCGTGGCCGAAGTACTCGCCGTAGCCGGCGTCGGCGATCACCTGCCGTGCCGCGCCGTCGACGTCGCGAAGCTCCGCCCCGACGTCCAGGGCATCCCGGCCCGCCCGCTGAGCCGCCGCGACCAGCTCGTAGATCTCCCGCTGCCAGTCGGCAGCCTCGCCGAGCACGAATGTGCGCGTCATGTCGGAGTGGTAGCCCCCGACCAGCGCACCGAAGTCGATCTTGACGAAATCCCCACTGGCCAGCACGGCGTCGGTGGGTCGATGATGCGGGATGGCCGAGTTGGCTCCGGTGGCCACGATCGTCTCGAACGACGGCCCGTCGGCGCCGTGCTCGAGCATCAGCGCCTCGAGCTGGCGGCCGACCTCCCGCTCGGTGCGCCCCGGCCGCAGGCCGCCGCCCGCCACCAGTTCTGCCAGCGCCGCGTCAGCGGCCTCACAGGCCAACCGCAGCAGGGCGATCTCGCCGGCGTCCTTGATCTCCCGCAGTGCCTCGACCGTGCCGGAGGCCCGCACCAGCTCGGCCGCCGGGTGCTCGTCCAGTTCCCGGGACAGCACGTCGAACCCGTCGACGGTGACGACATGGCTCTCGAAGCCGATCCGGGCGGCGCCGTCGGCCACCGCGCGCCCGACCAGATGGCGCCCGCAGGCCCGTTCGATCACCGTTTCCAGGTCCGGCGCCTGCTGCGCGGCCTGCGTGCGATACCGCGAATCGGTGGCCAGCACCGTCGGCGTGTCGCCGGCGAACACCAAAAGCGCCGCGTTCGACCCGCTGAAACCGGACAGGTATCGGACGTTGACCAGGTCACTCACCAGGATCGCGTCCAGTCCGGCGGCCGCCAACCGGGCAGCCAGCCGGTCCCGGCGTTGGGAATGTGTCACGGTCGCTGACGGTACTCGCTACCCTGACTAACCATGACTACGTGGTTGTTGCGCGGACTGGCCTTCGCTGCCGGCATGGTGATCGTCCGTCTCGTGCAGGGCACGCTGATCAATATCTACGAAACCAAGGCCGCACTCATCAGCATCGCGCTGGTGGTGCTCTTCGCCATCGTGGCATTCGTGTGGGGTCTGCTCGACGGCCGCGCCGACGCCAACGCCAACCCCGACCCGGACCGCCGCCGCGATCTGGCGATGACGTGGCTGCTGGCCGGGCTGATCGCCGGGATCCTGAGCGGCCTGGTCACCTGGATCGTCTCGCTGGTGTACAAGAACGTCTACGCCGAGGGTCTGATCGGTGAGCTCACCACGTTCGCGGCATTCACCGCGCTGGTGGTGTTCGTCCCGGCCATCGCCGCGGTCGCCATCGGCCGCTTCCTGGTCGACCGCAAGCGGCCTCCCCAGGAGCGCCGCCGCGAGGACGGCAGCACGGGCAGCGTATTCGACGCCGTCCGTGACGACGACCGCACCGGGCCCATCGCCGGACTGTCCCACGAGGGCGCCGCAACCGAGGAACGCACCTCGGCCGTGGCGACCGCCGAGCGCGACGAGCCGACCGAGCAGATCGACATGACCAAGGGCCGGGACGACAAGGCCTGAGCCTCTCGCCGCCGGCCCCTCGCTTCGGAGATGAATCCGGACACGGCCTGCAGTACCGACCAATGGAGCCTGCTCACGTCGGCACCGTCGACGTCGCAGTTGGCCGGTGTGCTTGGCGGTTTCCTGATCACCGCGATTGCGTTGCTGTTCGACCGCAACACCCGCGAGGGCGTGCACACGCTGGCGTTGTTCTCCTGTGCGGTTCTGGTCTTGATGCTGGACAGTTTCGTGTTCAGCCTGATCACCGGCACCCAGGTACCCGAGGACGGTGACCGGCGCGCCGTCTGTGCAGTGGCGTGGACACAGGGCATATCGGCCACCGGAATGCTCGCGGCGGGCACGACCGCGCTGTTCGGCGGCCTGGCCTGGATGCTCGCCAGCCACGTCGTCAACAAGTTTCCCGACCAAGCCGACGACGACCAGGACACCAGGGCCTACTGCTTTCTCGCGGTCCTCGGCAGCTGGCTGACGTTCACCGCCGCCCTGTCGATGACGTTGGTCATGAGCGAGACCGCGATCGACTACCTGACATTCATGTACGCCGGGAGATCCGCGTCATGGGCGATCGGCGCGGTGATCGGTGCGACGGCGGTGGTAGTACTGGTCGACCTCCGTCTGGTTGCCGTGCGGAGCCTGCGGTTGCGCCGGTCCCTGGTCAATCCGGCCGAATCGACACAGCTGGCGATGCGTTCGATCCGGCTGGCGACCGTGAGCATGCTGGTGCTGGCGATCCTGGCGTCGGCACTTGCCGGCAGCGCGTCGCGCATACCTGACGAATGGTTGGCAGCGCCGCACGTCGGCGTGGTGATCGCGAGCATCATCACCGGGTTCGTGCTGCCGACGATCGTGTCGACCGCGATCTGTTACTCGGTGCCCAGCACCGGCTAGATCGCGTCGAGCGCCGCCCAGCCGTCAACGTCGAAACTGTCGCCGTCCGCGACGAGCACCGGACCGCCGTGGCCGGGATAGTGCGCGGGAAAAACCGCCGCCTTGGCGTGGGTGGCCTCGGTGAAGACCCGCCTGCGCGTGCCGCGGGCGGCGGCCGGGTCGACGTCGAACGCGCAGGCGTCATCGGGCCGCCGGATCTGGATCGGGCAGTGTGTCAGGTCGCCGACGAACACGGCGGGAGCGCCCGCGTCGAGCCACAACACCGAGGACCCGGGGGTGTGCCCTACGGCTGGACGCAGCCGAAGTGACGGACTGAGTTCCAACTCGTCGGACCACAGCTGGATCTGATCGGTCACCGGAATCACGCTGTCGGCCAGCACCGTTCGCATGCCGTCGTTCTCTCCCTCTCCTCCTGGCCCGAAGAAGCGGTAGTCCGCTTCGGGCATCACGTAGCGGGCGTTGGGGAACGTCGGCACCCAATGTCCGTCGACCAGTTGGGTGTTCCAGCCGACGTGGTCGGTGTGCAGGTGGGTGTTGATCACGACGTCGACGGTCGCCGGGTCGTACCCCGCAGCGGTGAACGAGTGCAGGAAGTCGGTCGACAGATGATCCAGGGGCGGCATGTGCGGCCGGTCGCGGTCGTTTCCGACGCCGGTGTCGACCACCACGACCAGACCGTCGACCTCCACCACCCACGACTGCATCGCGATGCGCCACTGCTCGGCCGCACGGTGCCAGAAGTGCGGCTCCAGCAGGTCGGCATGGTCGTCCCAGGCCTGCGCCGGGGTGTCGGCGAACAGCGATGTCCGCATGTGGATTTGGGTCTCGACAACGCGCGTGACGTTGGCTGCGCCCAACGCGATCTGGTTCTGCACCCCCGGAGACTAGTCCAGGGGGACATCCAGCGTCGCCAGATAGCGCAATGCCAGCAGATAGCCCTGCACGCCGAGCCCGACGATCACGCCAGTGGCCACCGCGCTCAGATATGAGTGGTGCCGAAACTCTTCTCGCGCATGCACATTGGAGATGTGGACCTCGATCAGCGGAGCCTTCAGCTCGGCGCAGGCGTCCCGCAGCACGATCGAGGTGTGGGTCAGCGCTCCGGCATTGAGGATCACCGGGTCGCCGGCGTCGGCGGCGGCGTGCAGCCAGTCGATCAACTGCGCTTCACTGTTGCTCTGGCGCACCACCGCGGAGAGGCCGAGCTCGGTGGCCTGCGACTCGATCAGCATGACGAGGTCGTCATAGGTGGTGCTGCCGTACACCTCGGGCTCGCGGCGACCGAGCCGATCGAGGTTGGGGCCGTTGAGAACCAGGACGGTTGTCATTGCTTGGCCACCTCCGCGTAGGCCGCCGCCAGCAGCGCCGGGTCAGGACCTTCCAGCCGGCCGGGCTTGGCCAGCCCGTCGAGCACCACGAACCGCAGCACACCGGAGCGCGTCTTCTTGTCCCCGGCCATGATCTCGACGAGTTCGGGCAGCACGTCCGGCTCGTAGCTGACCGGCAAGCCGAGCAGTTCGAGCACGTCGCGGTGCCGCTTGGCGGTGGCATCGTCGAGCCGGCCGGCCAGCCGGCCCAGCTCCGCGGCGAACACCAGCCCCACCGAGACGGCAGCACCGTGACGCCACCGGTAGCGTTCCCGGCGCTCGATGGCGTGCGCCAACGTGTGTCCGTAGTTGAGGATCTCGCGCAGCGCCGACTCCTTCTCGTCGGCGGCCACCACCTCCGCCTTGACGGCGATCGCGCGCCGGATCAGCTCCGGCAGCACCGAACCGGCCGGGTCGACCGCGGCCTGCGGATCGGCTTCGATGAGGTCCAGGATCTTCGGGTCGGCGATGAATCCGGCCTTGACGATCTCGGCCATGCCGGCGACAAGCTCGTTGCGCGGCAACGTTTCCAGCATCGCGAGGTCGACAAGCACACCGGCCGGCTGATGGAACGCGCCGACCAGGTTCTTGCCGGCCTCGGTGTTGATCCCGGTCTTGCCACCGACGGCGGCGTCGACCATGGCCAGCAGTGTGGTCGGCACGTGCACGATGTCGACGCCGCGCAGCCAGGTCGCCGCGGCGAATCCGGCCACATCCGTCGCCGCCCCGCCACCGAGGCTGACCAACGCGTCGGTGCGGCCAATCCCGATGCGGCCCAGCACCTCCCAGATGAAGCCGAGGACGGCCAGGTCTTTGCCCGCCTCGGCGTCGGGAATCTCGATCCGGTGGGCGTCCACACCCCGCTCGGTCAGGTGCGCCCGGATGGCTTCGGCGGTCTGGGCCAGCACCGGCTGGTGCAGGATCGCCACCTTGTGCCTGCCGCCGAGGAGCTCACCGAGCTCGCCGAGCAGGCCGGTGCCCACGATCACCGGATAGGGCGGATCGACGGCGACCTCGATGGTCACCGGCGGTGTGGGCTCTGTCATTTGCGGACTCCGGCGCGTCGAGCGGCCAGCGCCGCCGGGGTGGCGGGCGTGACCGGGGTGGATTCGGACGGTTCATCCGGCGGTGGCGGACTGGACCGCTTTTCGGTCGCGGACTGCGAGCGGCGCCACGGCGGTCTGCGTCGGCGTGGCGGTTGCGGGTTCTCCAGCCGCGAAATGATATGGCGCACAACGGCACCGGGGTTACGTCGGTTTGTGTTCACCCGGATCGTGGCAACCCGCCGGTAGATCGGCACCCGCTGATTCATCAGCGCCCGGTACTTCTCGGCGTGATCGGGGCCGGCGAGCAGCGGACGGACGGTGTTGCCGCTCGTGCGGCGCACGCCCTCGGCGGCACTGATTTCCAGGAAGATCACGGTCTGCCCGGCCAGCGCGTCACGCACACCGGGGGTCGTGACCGCGCCGCCGCCCAGCGACAGCACGCCGTCGTGGGTCTTCAGCGCATCGCGGATGACCTCTTCCTCGATGCGGCGGAATTCCGCCTCACCGTCGTTCGCGAAGATGTCGGCGATGGTGCGGCCGGTCTTCTCCTCGATGGCGGCGTCGGTGTCGAGCATCCCCACCCCCATCGCCTTGGCCAGCCGCCGCCCGATGGTGGACTTCCCGGAGCCGGGCAACCCGATCAGCACGGCCTTCGGCGCCATCGCGCTACCCCGACACCCGCACTGGCGAATCGGACGGCATACGCTCGGCGACTGCCTGAAGGTAGGAGTCGACATTGCGGCGGGTCTCCGACAGCGAGTCACCACCGAATTTCTGCAGGGCGGCGCGGGCCAGCACCAGCGCGACCATCGTCTCGACGACGACGGCCGCGGCGGGCACCGCGCACACATCGGAGCGCTGGTGGATGGCGACTGCCTCGTCGCCGGTGGCCATGTCGACGGTGGCCAGTGCGCGCGGCACGGTCGAGATCGGCTTCATCGCCGCCCGCACGCGCAGCGGCAGCCCGTTGGTCATGCCGCCCTCCAGGCCGCCGGCCCGGTTGGTGGCGCGGACCACGCCGTCGGGGCCGGGGTACATCTCGTCGTGGGCCTGGCTGCCGCGCCGGCGCGCGGTTTCGAAGCCGTCGCCGATTTCGACACCCTTGATGGCCTGGATGCCCATCACCGCGGCGGCGAGCTGACTGTCGAGCCGGTTGTCACCGCTGGTGAACGAGCCCAGGCCGATCGGCAGGCCGTGGACGACGACTTCGACGACGCCGCCCAGGGTGTCGCCGTCGCGTTTGGCGGCCTCGATCTGTTCGATCATGTCGGCCTCGGCGGCCTTGTCGAAGGCACGCACCGGGCTCTCGTCGATGCGGGCCAGATCGCCGGCGGCCGGCGGCAGCCCGTCGTAGGGCGCCGATGCCCCGATGGAGATGACGTGCGAGAGCACCTCGACGCCGAGCGCCTGACGGAGGAAGGACCGGGCCACGGTGCCCGCCGCGACCCGCGCGGCGGTCTCGCGGGCGCTGGCCCGCTCCAGGACCGGGCGGGCGTCGTCGAAGCCGTATTTGAGCATCCCCGCGAAATCAGCGTGACCGGGCCGGGGCCGGGTCAGCGGCGCATTGCGGGCCACGTCGAGGTCTTCGGCGGCCACCGGGTCGGACGCCATGACGGTCTCCCATTTGGGCCACTCGGTGTTGCCGATCTCGATGGCGATCGGGCCACCCAGAGTGGAGCCGTGCCGGACCCCGGCCAGCACGGTGACCTGGTCTTGCTCGAACTTCATCCGGGCGCCGCGGCCATAGCCCAGACGCCGGCGAGCGAGCTGCTCGGCGATGTCTGAGGAGGTGACCTGCACACCGGCGACCATGCCTTCGACCACGGCTACCAGCGCGCGGCCGTGGGATTCACCGGCGGTCGTCCATCGCAACACGCGTCCCATCTTCCCACGCCGGTCACGGCAGACCCAATTTGCTTTCGCGACGGTGCCGCCTCAGAACACCGCTAGCGCCGCGGCGGCCAGGCTCGCCAGACACATCGACGGGCCGTGCGGCACCGTCGTGGTCCGATCGGACACCGCGATCACGACGGCCAGCAATGCCGTCAGCACCGGCGCACCCAGTGCCGCCAGCAGCCAGACATCGGGCCCGAAGGCACCCGTCAGCCCGCCCACCCCGAGCGCCAGCTTGACATCACCGGCACCCAATCCGGCCGGAAACACCAGGTGCACAACGAGATACAGCCCTGCCAGGCCGAGCGCTCCGGCCAGCGCGGGCATCCCGTGACCGCACCAGGCCGCGACCGCAAGGACCGCGACCGCGCCCGGCAGCGTCAGCGCATTGGGCAGCCGACGGTGGCGCACGTCGAACACGGTCAGCGTGGCCGTCCACAGCAGCACGACCCCGACCACGAACAAGCGCACCGGCGGACGTTAACCCAGCGCGGCCGCCATCTGCTCCCGCGGCGCCGGCCGGCCTGTGAATTGTTCGACCTGACTGAACGCCTGGTGCAGCAGCATCTGCACACCGCTGATCACCTCGCCACCGGCCTCGCCCACGGCGGCGGCCAGCGGGGTGGGCCACGGGTCGTAGATGGCGTCGAGCAGCACCGGGACACCGGCGAACACGTCCGCGTGAGCGGCCGCGGCCTCGGCGGGGATCGTGCTGACCAGGACATCGGCGGTGGCCACGACCTCGGGCAGACGCGGATCGCCCAGGGCGCAGAACGCGGTGGTGACGTCGATGGCCGGACCGAGATTCACCAACCGGGCCGCCTTGTCGTGGCTGCGGGCGACCACGGTGATCTCGATCGCCCCGATATCGGCCAGCGCGACGACGGCCGCGGGTGCGGTGCCCCCCGACCCCAGCACGATCGCATGGCGCAGGTGCCGCACGTGCGCCAGCGCGCCGGCGACCCCGTCGATATCGGTGTTGTCGGCGCGCCAGCCGCGCTCGGTGCGGACGAGGGTGTTGGCCGAGCCGACCAGTTCGGCGCGCTCGGTGCGCTCGTCGGCGAACTGCAGCGCGGCGAACTTGCCCGGCATGGTGACTGAGACGCCGACCCACTCCGGGCCCAATCCCCTTACCAGCGAAGGTAATTCGTCGGCAGTGCACTCGATGCGGTCATAGGTCCAGTCGGTGAGGCCCAGTGCACGGTAGGCGGCCAGGTGCAGCAGCGGCGATTTGGAATGTGCGACCGGTGAACCGAGAACGGCCGCCTTACGCGCAGCCACTAGCGTGCCGAGTCGAGCACGCCGTTGCGCTTGGCCAGTTCGATGTTCGCCAGGTGCTGCTGGTAGTCGCGGGTGAACAGGGTAGTGCCGTCTTTGTCCACGGTCACGAAGTACAACCAGTCCCCCGGTTCGGGCCGCTCGGCCGCTGCCAGTGCCTCGTCACCGGGTGAGCAGATCGGCGTCGCGGGCAACCCCTCCATTGCGTAGGTGTTCCACGGCGTCACCTGGGCCCGGTCGGCGTCGGTGGTGGCGACTTCCTGGCGATCCAGGGCGTAGTTGACCGTCGAATCGAATTCCAGCTTCTGCGGCACCGCCAGCCGGTTATAGATCACCCGTGCGACCTTTGCGAAGTCGTGCGGCTTGGCCTCGCGCTGAACCAGCGATCCGACGACCAGGATCTGGTACGGCGACATATTCATCGCTGTCGCGGTGTCCAGCAGGCCGCCGGCGACGTAGTGGTCGACGCTCTGGCCGACCAGCTTGGCCAGGATCTCCTGCGGCGTTGCCGACGGGTCGACGTTCCAGGTGCCCGGGGCGACCAGCCCTTCCAGGCGGCGATGGTTCTTGCCGAGCGAGGTCACCGGTTGCGTCGCCCATTGCGGGACGTTCAGCTGCTCGGGCGGTGCCTGCTCAGCCGCCTTGCGCAGATCCTCGGCCGCCACGCATTTCTGGCCGCCGTTCATCGGCACGCACGTGGCCTTCGAGATCAAGGCGAAGATGCCGTCGGTCACCCTGCCCGTGCCGACCTCGGCGACGTCGTCGAGCTGACGGCCCTCGGGGATGACCAGCTTGCCCACCCGGTTGTGCGGGTCGGCCAGGCGCTGCACGGCCGCCGACGCCGCCATCTCGGTGCGCACCGAGTAGAACCCCGGCTGGATGGCCGCGATCGCGGCGTTGTCCTTCGCCGCGTCGACGAATCCCTTGACGTTGGAGACGACGTTCTTGTCGCGCAGTGTCTGCCCGATCTGGGTGGTGGAGTCGCCCTCGTGGACCTGGATCACCACGTCGTCCTTGCCCTCGCCGGCATACTCTCCGGAGCTGCCACTGAACAGCTTGCCGCCCAGGTACACGGCGGCCACCACCACGATGATCAGCAGCGACACCGCAGCGGCGCCGATCATCCTGCGGCGGTTACGGTTTCGCCGCGCCCGAACCCGTTCGAGGCGACTCATCTTTCGCCTCGGCGGACCGACCGCCACCGGGCCCGAGCGGTCGTCGTAATCGTCACGCATCGCCGCTCCCGGTGCCGGCCGCAGCATTGCGGCGCTGATCGAGCCAACCTTGCAGAATCCCGACCGCGGCAGCCTGGTCGATCACTGAGCGCGCAGCCTTGGCGCGCACGCCTGCCTCGCGCAGCGACCGCTGCGCCACCACCGTCGTCAACCTTTCATCGGCCAACCGCACCGGCACCGGGGCGATCCGCCCGGCGAGCGCGTCGGCCACGTCGACCGCGTCCTGTGCCGACGTCCCGGCGCGGTCGGCGAGCGTGCGCGGCAACCCGACGATCACTTCGACGATGTCGAGCTCGGAGACCAGCGCGGTCAGCCGGCGCAGATGCTTGCCGGTGCGCTCGCGCCGCACTGTTTCCACCGGGGTCGCCAAGATTCCGTCGGGGTCGCTGACCGCCACCCCGATCCGCACAGTTCCCACGTCTATGCCGAGCCGACGGCCCCGCCCGGGATCATCTGCGCCGGGCCGGTCGGGCACACGGTTCTGTGCGGAGAGCACGGAGGCTAGCTCCGCGCGATCTCTGCGCGAACCGCCCCCAGTGCCGCATCGATTCCGGCCGCGTTCTTACCGGACCCCTGAGCCAGGTCGGCCTTGCCGCCGCCCCGCCCGTCGACGGCCGAGGCGATCTGCTTGATCAGTTCGTTGGCGCTGAAGCCGGCGTCCTGCGCGGCCGGATTGGTAGCGACCACGAACGGCACGCTGCCGTCGTCACCTTCGGAGATGAGCACCACGACTCCGGGCTCGGAACCGAGCTTGCCGCGGATGTCGCCGACCAGGGAGCGCAGATCACCGGCGGTCATCCCGGCTGACATCCGTTGCGCCACAAGACGAACCTTACCCACCTGCTCGGCGCCGGCGGCGGCGTTCGCCCCGGCCGCCTTCGCGGTGGCCAGTCGGATCCTGTCGAGTTCCTTCTCGGCGGACTTGAGCTTCTCGACGAGGGTCGCGACGCGGGCCGGCACCTCTTCGGACGGCACCTTCAGCGACGAGGCGAGCCCGGCCATCAGCGCACGTTCCTTGGCCAGGTGGCGGAACGAATCCAGACCGACGTAGGCCTCGACGCGGCGTACTCCAGAACCGACCGACGACTCACCCAGGATGGTGACCGGTCCGATCTGGGCCGAGTTGTGCACGTGCGTGCCGCCGCACAGTTCCAGCGAGAACGGGCCGCCGATCTCGACGACGCGGACCTCGTCGGGATAGGACTCGCCGAACATCGCCATGGCGCCCATGGCCTTGGCCTTCTCCAGCTTCTCGTTGAAGGTGTGCACCTCGAAGTCGGCCTGCACCGCCTCGTTGGTGACTTCCTCGACCTGAGCGCGCTGCTCGTCACTCAAGGCGCCCTGGTAGTTGAAGTCGAACCGCAGGTACCCCGGACGATTCAGCGATCCAGCCTGAACGGCATTGGGCCCCAACACTTGTCGTAGGGCTGCGTGCACCATGTGGGTGCCGGAATGGCCCTGGGTGGCGCCGTGACGCCAGTCCGGGTCGACGGCCGCGGTGACGGTGTCGCCCTCGACGAACTCGCCGGACTCGACGTTGACCCGGTGCACCCACAGCGTCTTGGCGATCTTCTGCACGTCGGTGACGGCGGCCTTGGCCGCGCCGCTGCCGCCGGTGCCGCTGATCCAGCCGGCGTCGGCAATCTGCCCGCCGGATTCGGCGTACAGCGGGGTGCGGTCGAGCACGATTTCGATGCGCTCGGCAGCCTGCTCGCGACCACCATGCGCCACCACCGGCACCCGCTTACCGTCGACGAAGATGCCGAGAATCCGCGCTTCGGAGGTGAGCTCGTCGAACCCGGTGAACTCCGTCGGCCCGGCGTCGACCAGCTCCCGGAATGCGGACAGGTCGGCATGGGCGTGCTTGCGGGCGGCGGCGTCGGCCTTGGCACGGCGGCGCTGCTCGGCCATCAGCTCACGGAAGCCGAGCTCGTCGACGCTCAGGCCGGCCTCGGCGGCCATCTCCAGGGTCAGCTCGATCGGGAAGCCGTAGGTGTCGTGCAGGGTGAAGGCCTCCGAACCGCCCAGCACGGTCTTGCCGGTGGCCTTGGTCGCGGCGGCGGCTTCCTCGAACAGCTTGGAACCCGAGGCCAGCGTCCGGTTGAACGCCGTCTCCTCGGCCACCGCGATGCGCTGGATGCGATCGAAGTCGGTGACCAGTTCCGGATACGACGGCCCCATCGCGTCGCGCACGGTGACCATCAGCTCGGCCATGATCGGCTGCTCGACACCCAGCAGCTTGGCCGCCCGGATGATGCGGCGCAGCAACCGGCGCAGCACGTAGCCGCGGCCCTCGTTGCCGGGCGTGACGCCGTCGCCGATGATGATCGCCGCGGTGCGGCTGTGGTCGGCGATGACGCGGTAGCGGACGTCGTCGGAGTGGCTGCCCTGGCCATAACCGCGTGGCGCGTGGGCCTCCACGTTGTCGATGACGGGCCGCAGCAGATCGGTCTCGTAGACGTTGTCGACGTTCTGCAGCAGGCAGGCGATGCGCTCCACACCCATGCCGGTGTCAATGTTCTTGCGCGGCAACGGGCCCAGGATCTCGAAGTCGTCCTTGCTGGTGCCTTCGCCGCGCTCGTTCTGCATGAACACGAGATTCCAGATCTCGATGTAGCGGTTCTCGTCGGCTTCCGGGCCGCCCTCCACGCCGTACTCCGGGCCGCGGTCGTAGTAGATCTCCGAGCACGGACCGCACGGCCCGGGGATGCCCATCGACCAGTAGTTGTCGGCCATCCCGCGGCGCTGGATGCGCTCGATCGGCAGTCCGGCGACCTCCTGCCACAGCTGCACGGCCTCGTCGTCGTCGTAGAAGACCGTCGCCCACAGCCGCTGCGGGTCGAAACCGTAGCCGCCGTCGTCGACCGATGTGGTCAGCAACGACCACGCCAGCTCGATGGCCCGGCGCTTGAAGTAGTCACCGAACGAGAAGTTGCCCGCCATCTGGAAGAAGGTGTTGTGGCGGGTGGTGATGCCGACCTCGTCGATGTCGGGGGTGCGGATGCATTTCTGGATGCTGGTGGCCGTCGCGTACGGCGGCGTGCGCTGCCCGAGGAAGAACGGCACGAACTGCACCATGCCGGCATTGACGAATAGCAGGTTCGGGTCGTCGAGGATCACCGAGGCACTCGGCACCTCGGTGTGACCTGCCTTCACGAAATGATCCAGGAACCGCTTCCTGATCTCGTGTGTCTGCACTGGCTTTCCTCGCGTTCGGGTCTGACGCTTCGACCGCACCACATTACCGGTCGTCTACCTCGGGCTACCCGCGCACGAAGCTCAGCCGAACCGATCGGCGCGGGTTGTCCCGATTCAGGTCCACCAGCACCACGCTCTGCCAGGTGCCCAGCAGTGGACTGCCGTCGCCGACCGGCAGCGTCACCGACGGCGAGACGATGGCCGGTAGCACGTGATCGGCTCCGTGGCCGGGCGAGCCGTGCGAGTGCCGGTACCCGTCGTCACGCGGCAACAGCCGCTCGAGGGTGTCGACCAAATCGTCGTCGGAACCGGCCCCGGTCTCGATGATCGCGACGCCGGCGGTGGCATGTGGGACGAACACGTTGCACAGCCCGTCACCGCGACCGCGGCAGAACGACCGCACCTCGCCGGTGAGGTCGACGATCCGACGCCGTGAGCTGTCGACGTCGAGCACAGCGGTGTCCACAATTCCCAGCCTACGGGCCATGAATCGAAGTGGTCACCGAAGTGGAATCGCTACGCTGCGCCGATGGACCAGTTTCGCAACGGCGAGCTCGTGTTCGACGTCATCGACGCAGGACCCACTGACGGACCGGTCGTCGTGTTGCTCCATGGGTTTCCGGAGCAGAACACGATGTGGCAGTCGATCATCCCCGCGTTGACCGCGAAGGGTTACCGCTGCCTGGCCCCGCGGCAACGCGGGTATTCGCCCGGTGCCCGCCCGCGGCGTCGTCGGGACTATCGCGGCGACCTCCTCGCCGGTGATGTGCGGGCACTCATCGACGCCGCCGGTGCGCAGCGGGTGCATTTGGTGGGCCATGACTGGGGCGCCAACGTAGCGTGGCGGATGGCTCAGCGGTTCCCTGACCGTCTGCTAAGCGTGACGCCGATGTCGGTGCCTCACCCGTGGGCGTTCCTCAAATCGATGCTCACCAGCCGCCAGGGACTGGCGTCCTGGTACATCTATTTCTTCCAGCTGCCCTGGCTACCGGAGTGGTACCTGCGGCGGGGACGGGGAGAATTCACGCTGTCGGGATTCCTCTCGTCGCGATCACAGCACGCGCCACAGCTGGTGGAAGCCGAGGCAGCGGCGATGACGGAACCGGGTGCGTTGACTGCGGCGCTCAACTGGTACCGGGCAATACCGCTGGCCCGCATGGGCGACAACCGGATCAAAGTCACCGTGCCGACGATGTTCCTGTGGAGTGACGGCGACGTCGCATTGCTCGAAAAGGGCGCGAGGAACTGCGGCAACTACGTTGCCGCCGAGTACCGCTTCGAGGTCTTCGAGGGTGTCTCGCACTGGATCCTCGACGAGGCGCCGGATCGAGTGGCCGAGCTCTTGCTCGACTGGTTCGCCGCGCATGCCGTGGGGCCGGCCCGTTAGACCAGTGGGCCGCACCGAACGTCAAACCGGTCGCGCACGGTGTCAAGAGTGTGGCGTAGGTGCTCACGCCCGCGTCGGTGCGTCAGCGCGAACTGGGCAGTCCCCGCGAGTTGCCGCGGCGCCGGAAACCAGCGATTGAAGTCGAGCCCGCAGTCGGAGAACACCTTGAGCGGCACCGCGTCCAAGATGAGGCTGAGGTTGTACTGGGCGAGCGAGAACACGGTATAGGCAAACGCGGCATTCGATTTGTGCCGTAGGTCCATCGCGTCGAGTTCGTACAGGGGAACGCCCCTGATCTTGTCCAGCATCAGCAGATGGGTCATGAAGTAGCCCATGAACGACATCAACTGGAGGGTCATCGACCGCGGTTCGATCGACAGCACCGACCCGCCGCGCGACACGTAGGGCACGTAAGGGCGGTCGACTGCCTTGGTGAAATATCCCGTGCAATTGACGATCCAGCTGCCCGGCTCGATCGCCTTGGTGGAGCCGCTGCGGAATACCAAATCCGTTGCCCCGTTGCGGTCCACGACATCCACCAGATGATC
The DNA here is from genome assembly GCF_013404075.1 of Mycolicibacterium vinylchloridicum. Lineage (GTDB taxonomy): Bacteria > Actinomycetota > Actinomycetes > Mycobacteriales > Mycobacteriaceae > Mycobacterium > Mycobacterium vinylchloridicum. Next base: position 103,766 of record NZ_JACBJQ010000014.1, on the reverse strand, counting down.
CATGATCACATCGTTCAAGCCCGCGGCGATCGCATTGTTCTCGGAGTTGGACAACACGCCGAGAAGGAAATTGCCGGCCTGGGGTGTCACCCACGTGCCGTAGGTGGGGCGGAACCAATCCGCGACGGCCGATTCGTTGGTGCCGTCGAACCGGCGGGTCACTTCCGTGGCGAGAGCCGTGAAAGACTTGCCCTGCCACCAGCGCCGGACCCCGGTCGGGAAGAACCGGTCCCGGTTGATGAAGTACGTTCCGGAGCCCGCCACAAGGTTCACCTCCCGACCGGGATATTCGGTGATCAACGTGTGAGCGGTGTCCATCGCGGTCTTACCGCCTCCGATGATCCACACCGGGGCTCCGCTACTCCTCATCTCATCGCTGCGCATATCGCAGAAGTCGGGAGACACCGACAAGATCCGGTGGCTCGAGACCTCGAGTGGCTCGTTGGGCTTGACTTGGAAGCCGATCGCATTGATCAGCTGGTCGGCCTCGATGACCATGCGCTGGCCGCCCGAAGAGTGACAGTCGATCCGCACCGTCCCGTCGATTTCATCGTGCGATTCGACCTCCCAGCCGAAGAACTCCTCGACGCGGATGCGCTGCCGGATCACGTCGAGGCAGTACTGGAAGTGATCGAGCACCTCGGTCTTCGTCGCCAGGTAGGAGGGATCCTGACCGAGCGTCCATCCGATGTTCCCCGCGGTGAACATCGGATGCGGCTGGTGCAGGCGCACATATGGATAGGTGTCGATCCACATGCCGCCGACACGTTCCCGCCGGTCCACCAGGATGACTCGCTCACCGCGAGACAGGTAGCGGCTGGCGACGAAAAGTGCGTTGAGTCCGGTGAGGCCCGCGCCGACGATGCAGACTTCACAGTGCTCCGTCCTGGCTTCGCGCGGGGTGCTAGCAGATGAACTGACGACAGACATCGATCTCTCCTCCCGGCACGCCGCGATCCACCCCGCGCGGTGCATGTCAGCCAAGTCTGCGGCGCTGCTACGGGCCGCAGTAGCGTAGTGGTCTACTCAACTTCTTTCCGGCCGGACACCGAGCGCTGCGGGCCGCCCAAGCCGCGGGTCGCAGCATTGAAATATCTGCTCGACGATTGCCCCGGCGGCGCTGGCGGAGGAAGGTGAGGAGTGCCGGTGGCGCCACCGGGGCGCTGCCCCGAGTCGAAGGGGGTGGACCGTGCACGCACGCTCTACCACGTTTGTCGCGCGCCCCGAGTGCATCGACGCCGGGATTGCCATGTTCCGTGACGAGGTGATGCCGACGCTGCAGGGCATGACCGGATGCGTCGGCATGTCACTTCTGGCGGACCGCGAGTCGGGCCGCTGCATCGCCACCACGGCCTGGGAGGACATGGCGGCCATGCAATCCAGCGCGGACCAGGTGCGCCCACTGCGCGCCCGCGCGGCAAAGGCGTTCAGCGCCACCACATCGGTGGACGAATGGCAGATCGCGGCGCTGCACCGCGATCACCGATCGTCGGACGGTGCCTGCGTACGGGCCACCTGGCTCAAGGTCAGGCCCGACCAGTTCGACCGGGCACTCGAGTTCTACAAGACGACGGTGCTGCCGGAGATCGAGCAGCTCGACGGGTTCTGCAGTAGCAGCCTGATGAGCGATCGGGGCACCGGCCGGGCGGTGGTCTCGACGACCTACGACAGCCAGGACGCGATGGAGCGCAGCCGCGATGCGGCCCGGTCATTGCGGACCGCGCTGCTCCGCGATCTGGGCGCCGATCAGCTCGACGTCGGTGAATTCGAATTGACGCTCGCACACCTGCGGGTGCCCGAAATGGCTTGAGACACAAGGACAAGGACCAAAGTCTCTCCCCCGTGGCCGGCACCGGGACTACGGTCTCGGGCATGGGCAAGCAGAGGCCGGCACTGGCCGCCGGGATGGCGGCGGCGGGAATCGCCGGGGTGTATCGGTGGGGTGTGCGACCGAAGCTGTACACCTGGGGTGCCACCGCCGAGGAGATCGCCGCCGAACTGCCCGGCGACGCGTTGGTGGAACCGGGCGCGCCGCGCACCACCCGCGGAATCACCATCGACGCCCCGGTCGAGCAGGTATGGCCGTGGCTGGCTCAGATCGGCGAGGACCGCGGCGGTTTCTACAGTTACGACTTCCTCGAGCGGATGGTCGGTGCACGGATGCACAACGCCGATGTCATTCACCCGGAATGGCAGGAGCTCCAGGCCGGCGACACCGTCTGGCTGGCCCGCCGCTACGGTCAGCGGGCCCGGCAGCTCGTCGCCGAGGTGGTGCCCAAGTCGCATCTGGTGCTGATGTCCGACCACGACTACGAGCGGGTGCAGCGCGGCGAGAAGGCCTTTGGATCGTGGGCCTTCTATCTGCGGCCGCAGCAGGGCCGGACTCGGCTGCTGGCCCGCGGCACCGGCGGCGCGGTCGGGATCACCAGCTTCGACATCGTGCACTTCGTGATGGAACGCGGGATGCTGCGCGGTCTGCGCACCCGGGCGCAAGCCAGCCCTACGCCGGTACCGCTTCCACGACACTGATCGGGGCCGCGGTCTGCACCACGCCGGTCATCCGGAAGCCGGCCTTGGCCAGCAGCGCCCGGTATTGCTCGGCGGTGCGTTCCCGGCCGCCGGCGACCACCAGCATCTCGAGGTCGACCCATTTGCCGACGAAGTCGCCGTCGTGATCCGGGATGACGAACTCGAGCAGCAGCAACGTGGCGCCAGGTTTGATCGCCGCCCGCACATTGCGCAGGATCGAAAGCGCCTGCTCCTCAGCCCAATCGTGGATGATGTTCTTCATCACGTAGGCGTCGCCGCCGCCGGGCACGTTCTCGAAGAACGAGCCGCCCTGCACGGTTACCCGCTCGCTGAGCCCGAACTCCGCGAGCAGCTTCGGCGCATCGGCGACGACATCCGGCATGTCGTAGAGAACCCCGCGCGCCGTAGGCGCGGAATCCAGTATCGCCGCCAGCAGCCGGCCGTGGCCGCCACCCACGTCGACGATCGTCGGGTAGCGGCTGAAGTCGTACCCGGCCACCACGGGCTGCATCGCCATCTCCGAGATACTCGTCATCGCGTCGTTGAACAACCCCGCGAACTCCGGGTCGTCACCCAGGTATTCGAAGAACTCTTTCCCGCGCAACGACTCGACGACCGGCTTGCCGGTCTTGACCGCGTCGAGCAGGTGAGTCCAGTGCTCACGCTGCTGGCGGGATCCGTAGAACAATCCCGCCGCGCGCATCGATGTCTCCGAGTCCGAGCGCAGCGTGTCGGCAAGCGCGTTCAGCCCATAGCGGCCGTCGCGGTGCCGCCGGAACACGCCACGGCTGACCAGTGCCCGCATCAGCCGGTCCACCGCGTCGGAATTCGCATCGACACGCTTGGCGAGCTCGGTTGCCGGTAGCGGCCCCTCGGCCAGGGCGTCGGCGATGCCCAGGGCGGCCGCGGCCTGGATAGCCTGTGACACCCACGTTCCCAGCATCAGTTCCAGCATTTCGGCCGGTGGCGGAACCATCCGTCGACTCAGTCGCGACAGTTCGGACCGGACCCGCTCGACGACCCGCACGACTCGTGCCGGTGGGACCTTGGGCTTCGTTGGCATGGGTCAGTTTCCCCTCGAGGTGATGTCAGCGCTTGCGCCGGATGATCGCCCGCAGCTTGTCCAGCCGGCTTGCGATCTCCCGCTCGGCGCCATGGTTCGTCGGCTGATAGTAGTCGACGCCTGTGACCTCATCGGGTGGATACTGTTGCGGCACAACACCGTCGGGGTCGTCGTGCGGATACCGGTAGCCGACGGCGTTGCCCAGTTTGGCCGCACCCGCGTAGTGCCCGTCGCGCAGATGGGCCGGGACCAAACCGGCCTTGCCCGCCCGGATGTCGTTCATCGCGGCACCGAGCGCGGTCGTCACGGCATTGGATTTCGGCGCGGTGGCCAGGTGGACGGTCGCGTGCGCAAGCGTCAGCTGCGCCTCGGGCATGCCGATCAGCTGCACAGTCTGGGCGGCGGCGACCGCGGTCAGCAGCGCAGTCGGGTCGGCCATCCCGATGTCCTCGCTGGCCAGGATCATCAGCCGGCGGGCCACGAAGCGGGGATCCTCCCCCGCGGTCAGCATCCGGGCCAGATAGTGCAGTGCGGCGTCGACGTCCGACCCGCGGATCGACTTGATGAACGCGCTGATGACGTCGTAGTGCTGATCGCCGTCGCGGTCGTAGCGCACGGCCGCCTTGTCCAGCGACTGCTCGACGGTGTCGACGGTGATGGATTGCCCGGCTGCCGCCGCTGTTTCAGACGCGACCTCCAACGCGGTCAGCGCGCGGCGGGCGTCACCTGCGGACAGCTGTACCACCAGGTCGACGGCGTCGTCGTCGACGGTCACGGCACCGCCAAGCCCGCGCGGGTCCTCGATCGCACGTAGCACGACGGTGCGGATGTTGTCGGCGGTCAGCGGCTGCAGCTGCAGGATCAGCGAACGGGACAGCAGCGGCGCGACCACCGAGAACGACGGGTTCTCGGTGGTGGCGGCCACCAGCAGCACGATGCGGTTCTCCACCGCGGCCAACAGCGCGTCCTGCTGGGTCTTGGAGAACCGGTGCACCTCGTCGATGAACAACACGGTCTGCTCGCCGTAGGCCGCCGCACGCCGGGCGTTGTCGATGACCGCGCGCACTTCCTTGACGCCGGCACTCAGCGCCGAGAGCGCCTCGAACCGGCGGCCGGTGGCCTGGGACACCAGCGATGCGAGCGTCGTCTTGCCGGTACCGGGCGGCCCGTAGAGGATGACCGATGCCGCACCCGAGCCCTCGACGAGCCTGCGCAGCGGCGAGCCCTGCCGCAGCAGGTTCTCCTGGCCGACGACTTCGTCCAGGCTGGCCGGGCGCATCCGGACCGCTAGCGGGGCCGACGCCGGCGCAGCCGAACCGGCCCGGCCGTCGTCGCCACCGGGCACGTCGAACAGGCTGTCGGACACGCCCTCAGACTTACCACGTTCGTAATGTGGTCGTCGTGACTGCGCGCGGCTGGATCCTGTTCGCCGCGATGAGTGTCATCTGGGGCATCCCGTATCTGTTGATCAAGGTGGCGGTCGACGAGGTGTCGGTGCCGGTGCTGGTGTTCACCCGCTCGGCGGTCGGCGCGCTGCTGCTGCTGCCGCTGGCGTTGTCGCGCGAGGCCCGCATGCTGCTGCGCCGGCACTGGAAAGCGGTGGCGGGTTTCGCGTTCTTCGAGATGATCGCCGCCTGGCTGCTGCTCTCCGACGCCGAGCGGCATCTGACGAGCTCGCTGACCGGGCTGCTGATCGCCGCCGCACCGATCATCGCCGCGGTGCTCGACCGGTTGACCGGCGGTGAGCGGCTCGGCCCGCTGCGGATGTCCGGTCTCGGCGTCGGGCTGGCCGGGGTCGCGGTGCTGGCCGGGCCGGGTCTGTCCGCCGGTGGGGCCTGGCCGGTGATCGAGGTGCTGCTGACGGCGACGTGTTATGCCATCGCACCGCTGATCGCCGCGCGCTATCTGGCCGATGTGCCCGGCCCGGCGTTGACGTCGGCCTGCCTGGGGCTGGCGGCGCTGGTGTATCTCGCTCCCGCTGCCATCACCTGGCCGCGCCAGGCGCTGACCCCGCACGCGTACGCCGCCATCGCGGCGCTGGCGGGGATTTGTACGGCGCTGGCGTTCGTGGTGTTCTTCGCCTTGATCCGTGAGGTCGGGGCCACGCGCGCACTGCTGTTCACCTACGTCAATCCGGCGGTTGCACTGATCGCCGGCGTGGCGCTGTTGAGCGAGCCGCTGACCTGGTTCCACATCGCCGGGCTGGTGCTGATCCTGACCGGATCGGTGCTGGCGAGCCGGGTCGGTCCAGGCGGGGTCGAATCAGAACACGTCGCCGACGAGTAATCGGCAGGCGACGTCGACGTCGGCCAGTGCGTCCTCGGGGCGCAGCGCGCCGCCGACCGTCCACGTCAGGATGCCGAAGGCGGCCTGCTGCACCAGCCGGGATCGGCGCAGTTGTTCGTCGGTCGGGTTGTCGACACCGGCGATCTTCAGGATCAGCTCGCGCAGAGTGGGGTCGTCGGGCGCATCGGCCTGCGCGCGGACGATTTGGGTGGACGTGATCATCGCGTGGGCAAGATGCTTGTGACGCAACAAGTTTCGACAGGCGGCGACCATCAGGTTGGCAATGTCGTCGGCCGCGTCACCGCTCGGCGGCGGCGGCCGGAACCGGGACACCTGCTCGTCGAGCACCGCGGCGAACACATGGTGTTTGGAGGGGTAATAGCGGTAGAGAGTGCGCAGCGCGACCCCGGCGTCGGCGGCGATCTCCTGCGCCTGGATCCGGTCGATCTCCTTGGCCGAGCCGAGGCGCGCGGCGGCGGACAGGATGGCGCCACGGCGATTCTCCTGGTCATCGGTCGCCGGGCGGGCCGGCGCCCTGGGCTCTGAAATCCGCGGCACGCCTCTCAGTATCGGGTATGGGCCTACTCGCCGCGCAGCAGTACCGATCAGCGAGACCCCCGCCGCCGCCTGGTCCGGCACGGGTGACGATCTACGGGTGTCGTATGCGAAGTACGGTCCGTGGGCGCTGATCGCCGGTGGATCCGAAGGCGTGGGTGCTGAATTCGCGCGGTTGTTGGCCCAGTCGGGCGTCAATCTCGTTCTGGTGGCCCGAAAGCCGGAACCGCTCGAGGTCACGGCCTCGGCGTGCCGGCAGCTCGGAGTCGAAGTACGCACTGTGGCAACCGATCTCGTCTCACCTGCCGCGGTCGCTGAAGTGACCGCGACGACCGACGGGCTCGAGGTCGGATTGTTCATCTACAACGCCGGCGCGAACACGTGCAGCGCGGAGTTCCTGGACGCCGAGCTTACCGACTTCCAGCGGGTGATCGACCTCAACATCACGACGATGATGGCGCTCACCCAGCATTACGGCCGGCTGATGCGCGAACGAAAGCGCGGCGGCATCCTGCTGGTCGGGTCGATGTCGGGGTATCTGGGATCGGTGCGTCACACGGTCTACGGCGGGGTGAAAGCCTATGGCCGCATCTTCGCCGAGGGACTGTGGCTGGAGTTGCGCGACCACGGCGTCGATGTGCTGGAGCTGGTGCTCGGGGTGACGCGCACGCCGTCGATGGAGCGGGTGGGCCTGAACTTCGACGTTCCCGGGATGCGGGTGGCCGACCCGGCGGACGTCGCGCGCGAGGGACTGGATCAGCTGCCCAACGGGCCGGTATTCATCGCCGGCGGGAACGCCGAAGATGTTGCGCGACGCAATGATCCGGATCGGACGAAAGTGGTCGCCGGGGCGCACCGGATGATGCAGAAGCTGATGGGGTTGAGCTAGACACCGAAGCCCCTGGGGTCAGCCAGCCGGTGAGCCCGATGACCTCGTCTGCGATGTCGGGAACAGCACGACCGTCGGTGGCGATGCGTTGTGTCCCGCTCGCGACACCGGCTTCGAGTCGGACACCCATCGCGACACTTGATGCGAGGTGTTGATCAAGAGTCGAACCGATCTCCCACCGCGTGAGACGTTCTCGCGCCGTGGCGTCGGTGCACGTGAGCATGACCGGCACAACCCTCGGGGTATCACCCATCGCAGCGGCCATCCGGTCAATCACGTCGGGGAGCACGCTCACAGTGTTGACATAGATCATTCGGCGATAGCCAGGCCATATCGGGAAAATCGCCATCGATAAGGCAATGCATCACCGCCGCGGCACTCAACCTGGCATGCACCTCGTACCCAACAGTGGTCTTGGCAGCGCCAGATCGGCCGCCAATGAACATCGCTTCACTGACCATTCGTGAAAATCTGAACGCTTCCCTGCCGTCGTGGCGAAGACTTTTCGTCCACAAAATCCTCGCCATCCAACGAATGGTTGTGAGAGCGGTTTTTGTCGGTCGGTCGCACTAGTGTTCGAAGCATGAGTTCGATCGAGGTGATGCGGGAGGCGCTCGGTCGATACCTGGAATCCTTGGCCGCCATCGATCTCGATGAGCTATCCCCAGCTGACCGATTTGTGGTGCTCGATGAGTGGGAAACCGCGCGGCGCCATCAGATCGCGGCCTCTTATGCGCTGATCGCTCGGCTGGAGCAGGTCGAGGGCTGCCCACCAGTGCCGATCACGCTGGGTGATGTCCTGCGGATCAGCCCACGCGAGGCCAAGCGACGGATCGGTGACGCCGAACAACTCGCACCCCGCCGAGCGTTGACCGGAGAGCCGCTGCCGCCGCAGCTGCCGGAAACGTCGAAGGCCTGGAACACAGGACAACTCGATGCCGAACACCTGCGGGTGATCCAGAAGTTCTTCCGCGACTTACCTGACCACGTCGCGCCGGCCGAGCTGGAGAAGGCCGAGCGCACTCTGGCTGAGCATGCGGTCAAACTGCGGCCCGACCAGCTGGAGAAGATCGCACACCAGCTGTGCCTGTACCTCAACCCCGACGGGAGGTTCTCCGACGAAGACCGGGCTCGCAAGCGCGGGTTCGTCTGGTGCGGCGGCCAACAGGTCGACGGCATGAGTGTGGGCCGACTGATCGCCGACCCCGAACTACGGTCGGAGCTAGACGCCTGGTTCGCCAAATTCGCTGCCCCGGGCATGTGCAACCCCGCCGACCAAAGCCCCACCACGACACCCACAGACGAGATCGCCGACCGCGACCTCCGCAGCCACGGCCAGCGTCAGCACGACGCACTCAAAGCCCTGGTCCGCGGACAACTCGGCGATCCGAAACTCGGCCAGCACAACGGCTTACCGGTCACCGTCATCGTGTCCGCGACTCTCCAGGACATCCAGAACAAGACCGGCCACGCCGTGACCGCCAGCGGTACGCTGCTGCCCATCCCGGACGTCATCCGGATGGCCACCCACGCCTACCACTACCTCGCCCTCTTCGACGGAGTCGACGGGCAGCCATTGTGGCTGGGCCGCACCAAACGCATCGCGTCGCCAGACCAGCGAATCATGCTGCACAGTAAGGAACGTGGCTGCACACGCCCAGGGTGCGACAAACCGGGATACCTGACCGAGGTCCACCACGTCGACGAATGGGCAGACGGCGGCCTGACCAACATCAACAAGCTCACCCTGGCGTGTCGACCCGATCACCGGTTACTCGAACAAGGCTGGAAAACCCGAAAACTCGCCAACGGCGACACCGAATGGATCCCACCGCCGCAACTGCCACTGGTCGCCGGTACCAACGACTTCCACCACCCCGAGCGACTGCTGGGCAACAAGGACGGCGTGGCTTAGTTGTTCGCGCCCGCCAGCGCCCGGGCGATCCGGGCCGCCGACGCGGAGACCAGCGGCTGACAGCGCTGTGCCAGCACCCGGTCTGAGGTGACGATGCCGATCGCCGCACGCGATCCGATCGTCGCCGCCACCGACACCATCGGACCGGTGTAGTCCCCGTGACGCACCACCACGCGCCGGCGCATCTTGTGCAACTCGCCCCACCACGCCGCGTCGGGCTCCCAGCCCCGCACATGGTTCAGCTCGGCCACCACATCCTCCGGCGACAGCCCCGCCAGCGCCGCGACGCCGAGCGCCACCCGGTGCGCCGGGATGCGCACGCCGACCGACGTCGGCACCTGGCGTGCCGACGGCCCGCCCAGCTTGTCCAGGTGAACGATCTCGCCGCGATCCAGCAAGCCCAGGTGCACCACCGCACCGGTCCGCAGCTGAATCTCATGCAGCACCGGCGCCGCCACCGACCGCAACCGCACGTCGGCGCTGTCCCCCGCGCCCCACGCCGAGGTGCGCGCGCCCAGCCGGTAACCCCGGCCCGAGTGAGTCAGCCATTGCAGGCGCACCAGCTGGTCGAGGATGCGGTGCGTCGTCGAGCGCGGCAGGTGTGCCCGCGCGGCGATCTGGTCCAGCGTGAGGCCCGCCGACGTGTCCTCAAAGGCATCAATGATCGCCGTGAACCGGTCCAGCATCGATGCGGGAGCCGTGTCACTCAAAGCCGCGGTCATCAGCACTCCTGTCCGCTTGAGGAGAATTCGTTCTACCGCACCGTAGCGGTCCCGATCACCGGGACGCAAGCATTTGGCCCCCCGCGCGCCGGTTAGAACATCTCTGTGCGGATCGGACTGTCGACGCCGATGGTGATGCAGCTACCCGGGGTGTCCGGCGAGTGGGAGCGCAACGCCGGCGTCGCCGACCTGGCCCGCATTGCCCATACCGCCGACGAGCTGGGCTTCGATCACCTCACGTGCGCCGAGCACATCGCGGTTCCGGTCGACGAAAGCGGTCGGCGCGGCCTGACCTACTGGGATCCGTTGTCCACGCTGGGGTTCCTGGCCGCGCACACCAGCCGGATCTCGTTGACCACGTCGGTGGTCGTGCTCGGCTACCACCACCCGCTCGAGATCGCGAAGCGGTTCGGCACACTCGACCGGCTCAGCGACGGCCGGCTGGTGCTCGGCGTTGGCGTCGGCTCGCTGGCCGAGGAGTTCGAGCTGCTCGGCGCAGACTTCGATGGCCGCGGTGAACGCGCCGACGACGCCATCCGAGCGCTGCGGGCGTCACTGTCCACCACCCGGCCCGTCTACCACGGCAGCCATTACCGATACGACGGGTGGGCCGTGGAGCCCTGCGCCGTACAACCGAAGGTGCCGATCTGGGTCGGCGGGCACACCCTGCGCTCGCTGCGTCGCGCGGCGCGCCTGGCCGACGGCTGGATTCCGTTCGGGCTGACCGCCACCGAGATCAAAGCAATGCTGAGCGGGATCGACACGCCGCCCGGCTTCGAGGTGGTCCTGTCCACCGGTCACTCGATCGACCCGCTCGCCGATGCCGATCGAACGTCTCTGCGTCTCAGCGCTTTACACGACGCCGGCGCCACCGCCATCACCTGCTCGGTGACCGCCGAGTCCGTCGACCACTACTGCGAGCAGCTCGCCGCGCTGCGCGAACTGGCCACCGAACTGTAGAGAGGACAGCGCCCATGAGCGACACCTTGGAGAGCCTCGAAAGACGCTTGCGGACACTGGAAGACGAGCGGGACATCGCTCGGCTCATCGCCTCCTACGGTCCGCTGGTCGACGCCGGCAACCCCGACGCCGTCGCCGCACTGTGGGCCGTCGACGGCGGCTACGACACCGGCGACTGGAAGATGTCCAGCCGCGCCGACGTCGCCGCCATGGTGCGCTCGGAGGAACACCGCGGACTGATCGACCGGGGCTGCTGCCATTTCTTCGGCCCGCCAGCTGTCACCGTCGACGGTGACGAGGCCGTCGTGATCTGCCAGTCCATGCTGCTGGTGCGCCGAGAGTCGCACGGCTTCAACGTCGCCCGCGCCGGTGTGCATCTCATCCGCCTGCAGCGCGGCGAAAGCGGCTGGGAGATCGCCAGCCGCACCGCCCGTCAGCTCGACGGCAGCGGTCAGGCCACCGAGTTGATCGCCACCGGACTCGGGGGCACCCGATGAGCGGCGCACTGGACGGCAAGGTCGCCCTGGTCACCGGTGCCGGTGCGGGAATCGGTGCCGGCATCGCGCACAGGTTCGCCGACGAGGGCGCTCGGGTGGTGGTGGCCGAATTCGACCCCACCAACGGGGCCGCCGTGGCCGACGAGATCGGCGGACTGTTCGTGGCGACCGATGTGTCGAACCGCGACCAGGTCGAAAATGCCGTCGCTGCAGCAGTTTCCGAATATGGCTCGATCGATGTCCTGGTGAACAACGCCTGGGGCGGCGGAGCGATCGGGCGGGTGGAGAACAAGACCGACGACGAACTGGCGCATGGTTTCGCGGTGGGGTTCTACGGTCCGCTCTGGGCGATGCGCGCGGCGTACGGCCACATGAAGGAGCGCGGCTGGGGCCGCGTGATCAACATGTGCAGCCTCAACGGCGTCAACGCCCACATCGGATCACTGGAGTACAACTCGGCCAAGGAGGCGCTGCGCACGCTCACCCGCACCGCGGCCCGGGAGTGGGCACCCACCGGGGTGACCGTCAACGCCATCTGTCCGGCAGCCAAAAGTCAAGCGTTCCTGGCGGTCACGGCTCAGCATCCCGAGATCGAGGCGATCGCCGATGCCGCCAACCCGATGGGCCGGATGGGCGACCCCTATGAGGACATCGCCCCGGTCGCGGTCTTCCTGGCCGGCGAGGGTTCGCGGTACCTCACCGGCAACACGCTCTTCGTCGACGGCGGCAGCCACATCAATGGTGTGGCGTGGGCACCCGACCTCGACTGACTAACGCAGCGGCAAGCCGGTGAGCCGCCGGGCGATCACCAGCCGCTGAATCTCGCTGGTGCCCTCGAAGATCGTGAAGATCTTGGCATCGCGGTGCATCCGCTCGACCGGGTAGTCGCGCGTGTAGCCGTTGCCGCCGAGGATCTGGATCGCCTCGTCGGTGACGTACACCGCCGTCTCGCTGGCGTGCAGCTTGGCCATCGAGCCCTCGGCCGAGGTGAACGGCTTGTTGTTGCGCTGCATCCAGCCGGCCCGCCAGATCAGCAGACGGGAGGCGTCGATGCGGCTTTTCATGTCAGCCAGCTTGAAACCGATGGCCTGGAAGTCACCGATCTTGCGGCCGAATTGCTCACGCTCACAGGCATATTCGAGGGCGTACTCGTACGCGGCCCGGGCGACGCCCAGCGCCATCGCGCCGACCGCCGGGCGGGTGCGTTCGAAGGTCGCCATCGCCGCCTGAGCGGACGTGCGCGTGCCTTCGCGGGCCTTCGCCATCCGCTGCTCGAAGCGCTCCATCCCACCCAGGATCAGATTGCCCGGCAGACGTACGTCCTCCAGCACGACCTCGGCGGTGTGCGACGCGCGGATGCCGTGCTTCTTGAATTTCTGGCCCTGGGAGAAGCCGGGCGTGTTCGGCGGAATGATGAACGTGGCCTGGCCGCGCGTGCCGAGTTCGGGATCGACTGAGGCGACCACGATGTGGACGTTGGCGATACCGCCGTTGGTCGCCCAGGTCTTGGTGCCGTTCAGCACCCATTCGTCGCTGGCCGCGTCGTAGCGGGCACGGGTACGCACCGAGCCGACGTCGGAACCGGCGCCGGGCTCGGAGGAACAGAACGCCGCGAGATGGGGATCGCCGGGCGTCCCGAACATCTCAGGCAGCCAGTGCCCGATCTGCTCGGGGGTACCGCCCCCGGCCAGTGCCGCCGCGGCCAGCCCGGTGCCCAGGATCGACAGCCCGATACCGGCGTCGCCCCAGAACATCTCTTCGAACACGGTGAGCATGCCGATCCCCGACGGCTCGGCGGACATCTCGGCGAAGAGCTCTGGGGTGTAGAGACCGACCTTGGCGGCCTCCTGGATCAGCGGCCAGGGGGTTTCCTCGCGCTCGTCCCACTCGGCAGCCGCGGGTCGCACGACGTCGGCGGCGAACTGGTGCACCCAGTCCCGGACGGTCGCGACTTCTTCGGGCACTTCGAGGGAGAAACTCATGACGGTGTAGCTCCGGATCAAGTCGTACCGCGTCGGCCGGCATCGGATGACGACGACCAGACTGCAGTCGGCGGTAAGCATCGTACGGTGAACGACTGTACACCGAAAAGCTGCGAATACCGCCTGCGACATGCGTCACACGCGCAAGTCCAGATCAGGCGGGCTGCGTGACGAAATCGATGAGCTCCTCGACGCGCCCGATCAGCGCCGGCTCCAGGTCGGTCCAGTCCCGAACCGACGAGCGGATGCGCTGCCAGGCCCGCGCGATATCCGCCTGATCGCGGTGCGGCCACCCCAGGGCAGCGCAAATCCCGTGCTTCCATTCGACAGTGCGCGGCACCGACGGCCACGCCTTCAGACCCACCCGCTCGGGTTTGACCGACTGCCAGATGTCGACGTACGGATGGCCGACCACCAGCGTGTGCTCTCCGCCCGGCCCGCGGCGGACCGCCTCGGCGATCCGGGCCTCCTTGGACCCGGCCACCAGGTGATCGACCAGCACCCCGAGGCGTCGCCCAGGGGCGGGCCGGAACGATTCGACGATGCCGGCCAGATCGTCGACGCCGCCGAGGTATTCCACGACCACACCCTCGACCCGAAGGTCGTCGCCCCACACCTGTTCGACGAGTTCGGCGTCGTGGCGTCCCTCGACGTAGATGCGGCTGGCCAGCGCAACCTTCGCACGCGCGTCGGCCACCTTCACCGAACCCGATTTGGTGCGTTGCACGGCGGCGCGATCGGACCGGCGCGGCGCGGTCAGGATCACCGGCTTGCCCTCGAACCAGAATCCGGGGCCGAGCGGGAACACCCGCCGGCCTCCCTTGCGGTCCTCCAGCTCCACCCGGGAACCCTCGACCCGCACGACCGCGCCGACGAAGCCCGACTGCGGGTCTTCGACGACCATGCCCGCTTCGGCGGCCAGTTCCGTCGATCGGGGCTTGTGCGAATTGTGCGGGTTGTCGGCCAGTACATCGGCGCCATAGCGATCAGCCACCCGGCGATCGTAGGGGCCGCCGCACCGAATGCGGCCCTGCCGCGCGGCGCGTCGACATATCCTTCCGGCAACAGGACGGGGTCTTCATGGTGCTGAAAGTCGCAGTGCCGCCGGACATGATGGGCGGCGACGTCGACGAGGGGTACGGAAAGGTCGCCGACGTGTTCCGGGCGAACCTGGCCTCCGGCGCGGAGATCGGTGCCGCCGTGGCCGTCTACCGGGACGGTGTGAAGGTCGTGGATCTGTGGGGCGGCTACCGCAACGGACTGAGCAAAGCGCCGTGGCAGGCCGACACCATGGTCAACATGTTCTCCACGACGAAGGGCATCACTGCGCTGACGTTCGCCGTGGCGGTGTCGAAGGGCCTGCTGTCCTACGACGCCAAGGTCGCTGATTACTGGCCAGAGTTCGCCCAGGCCGGTAAAGGAGACGTCACCGTCCGCCAACTCCTGGCCCACCAGGCCGGGCTGTCCGCGCTCACCCCGGCGCCGGCCTTGGCCGACGTCGCTGATCCAGATCGGTTGGCGCCGATTCTGGCTCGTCAGGCGCCGGCGTGGCCGCCGGGCACCCGGCACGGCTATCACGCAATCACGTTGGGCTGGTATCAATCCGAGCTGCTTCGCCGCACTGACCCGGCCGGCCGCACGGTGGGCCGCTTCTTGGCCGACGAGATCGCCGCGCCACTGGGTCTGGATCTGCACATCGGGTTGCCCGACCATGTCAGCCGCGCGAGGATCGCGCATCTGCACAGCTGGAAACGCGCCGAGACACTGCTTCACCTCAAGGAGATGCCGGCTGGATTTCTGGCTGCGGCGCTCAATCCCGTTGGGCTGGCGGCACGAAGCACCACGATCCCGAAGGGCGTCGACCCGTTCGCCGGGGACTACAACCGCGACGCGGTGCGGGTCGTCGAGATGCCGTCGAGCAACGGCATCGGCACCGCGCGGGCCGTCGCCCGGCTTTACGGCAGTGCCGCCTCCGGCGGTGCCGAGATCGGGCTCACCGCCTCGACCCTGGCCGCGCTCGCCGCGCCGCCGATCCCACCCGGCAAGGGTCTGCGCGACAAGGTGCTCAACGTCGATACCGTGTTTTCCCTGGGTTTTGCCAAACCGTTGCCGCAACTGCATTTCGGGTCCACCGACAAGGCCTTCGGGACACCAGGTTTCGGCGGCTCGTTCGGGTTCGCCGATCCCGACACCGGGGTGGGCTTCGCCTACGTCATGAACCGACTCGGCTTCCACCTGTACAGCGACCCGCGCGAGCTGGCGCTGCGCCAGGCGGTGTTCCGCGACGTGCTTGGGGTGCGACCGCAGTCTTAGAAACCACCTGCGCAGTGCGCAAGGGGCGAGTTCGCATCAGTGCATCATGATGCATTGATGCTAGACTGTGGAATGCGTACGACCATCGACTTGCCCGATGAGCTGCACAAACAGGCCCAGGCGATCGCACGAGACACGCATCGCACGTTGAGTGAGACCGTCGCCGACCTCATGAGACGGGGGCTCGGCGCCCACCGCCCGACGACCCCCATAGCGACGGACGCACTCACCGGACTGCCGGCCGTCAGCGTCGGCAGGGTCGTGACGTCCGAGGACGTGCGGTCGCTGGACGACGAAGAATGAGCGTGCTGCTCGACTCCAATGTGTTGATCGCTTTGGTGGTCGTCGAGCACGTGCATCACGGGCCCGCCGTTAAGTGGTTCTCATCGACTGATAGCAGCTTCGCGACGTGTCCGATAACCCAAGGGAGCCTCATGCGCTTCCTCGTGCGCGCCGGTCACGCTGCAGATGCTGCACGCGATGTCGTCAACGCTCTCGAGGATGCCGACCGTCACGATTTCTGGCCTGACAGTGTGTCTTTCACGGATGTACGGCTGACCGGGGTGATCGGCCATCGACAGGTCACCGATGCTTACCTGGCTCAACTGGCTCGCAGCCGTCACAGCCAACTCGCCACCTTCGACACGGGCCTGGCGCACCTACATCATGATGTGTCGCTGCTGATCGAACCGGCGTAGTCAGCTCTGCGACGAAGACGTGACGTCGTCGATGACGCTGTGGATGAAGCGCATCTTCTCCAGGACCGGAACCGGCAGCACGAACGGGTAGAGGTCATCCTTGCCCATCGACCGGTTCACCATGTTGAGCGACCAGGCCAGTGGCATCCACATCTCGAGAATATTGTCGAAACCACTGGGGCCCAGCACTCTTCGCTCGTAGGTGGCGTTGGCCGGCGCCAGCCCGAAGGCTGCGGAAGTGTCAAGGGTGTCCCGGATGTGCAGGTAGTGCGCGAACGTCTCGGCCCAGTCCTCGGCGGGATGCATGGTGGCATAGGAGGAGACGTAGTTCTTTTCCCAGCCGGCCGGCGGGCCCTCGTTGTAGTGGCGGTCCAGTGCGGCCTGGTAGTCGGCGTCGGGATCGCCGAACAGTTCGGTGAACCGCGGCAGATACGCCGACGAGGTACCGACCAGCCGATAGAAGTAGTAGTGGCCGATCTCATGGCGAAAATGGCCGAGCAGCGTGCGATACGGCTCGTCCATCGAGGTGCGCAACTGCTCACGATGGACGTCATCACCCTCGGCGAGATCCAGTGTGATCACGCCGTTGTCGTGGCCGGTGAACACTTTCTCCTTGGCGCTGGACAACAGGTCGAAGGCCAGCCCGTACTGCGGATCCACGTCCCGCCCGACGATCGGCAGCTTGAGCTCGTACAACTCGGCGATCAGGCGTCGCTTGGCCTTCTCCGCCAGCGCGAACGCCGCCAGCGCCTCGGTCTCGGCATCGTCAGGTCGGGTCCGGGTGAGTCGGCACGAGGTGCACAGCTGACGGATCGGTTCCACCTTGACCAGCCAATTACATTCGGCCAGATAGAGATTGGCGCACAGCTGATACTCAGCGGCGTCCACCGCGCCACCGTGCTCGCTACCCTCGCCGGAGGCGATCACCAGAAAGGCCATGTCGTCCAGGGAGAATCCCAGCCTGCTGCCGCACGACAGGCAGACCGAGTTCTCGAAGGCCAGATGCTGGCCGCAGTTGGGGCAGATGAAGTCACGCATGCAGAGCACCCTCTTCGTATGGCGCCACGTCCACCGAGACATCGATGACGCTCTGTTCTGAGTCCGTGTAGATGATGCCGCGCAGCGGCGGGATGTCCGCGTAGTCGCGACCCCAGCCAACGGTGATGTAGCGCTCGTCGACCAGTTGGTCATTGGTGGGATCCAGCCCGAGCCAATCGTTTTGCGGCGTCCATACCGCGGCCCAGGCGTGGGTGGCGTCCACGCCGTACATCCGTTCCTTTCCCGGCGGCGGGTCGGTGGCGAGGTATCCCGACACATAACTCGCCGCCAATCCGTTGGCGCGCAGGCAGGCGATCGCCAGCCGAGCGAAGTCTTGACATACCCCTTCCCGGGCTCGCAAAACCTCGCTCACCTGTGTGGACACCGTCGTGGACCCGGATTTGTAGGTGAAGTCGGAGAAGATCCGCGTGCTGAGGTCGCGCAGAACCTCGACGAGCGGGCGGCCCGGAGGGAAGCTCGGAGCCGCGTATGCGCGGACCGCATCGGTGATTTCGGGCGGGCGCAGGTCCAGGGTGAACTCGGACGCCAGCGCTCCGTTGTGGCCGACCGGCCGGACGGCCTCCCAGGGCGCCAGCGCCCAGCCCGCCTCGTACAGCTCGGCGGGCGGCGGGTCGACCTCGACGACGGAGCGGCTGGTGACGGTCAGGGCGTTGTGCCGTTCTGTTACATGGAAATACGAGCTGATGTTGCCGTACACGTCGCGGCTGGTGGACCGGTCGGCGGGCACGGGATCGATCTCGAGTTCGTACGACAGGCAGCGTTGCCCGGTGGTATCGCGCGGCGTGAGGTGGCCGCGGCCGTAGGAACTGGTCACCACATCGGAGTAGCTGTACTCCGTGCGATGGGTGATGCGATACGCCCGTGTCGATCCCCCGGTCGCTACGCTCCTGCCCGCCGCCGTCATGGCATCACCCGTCGCTGATCGGGTCCCCACAGCGGCTGCATGTCGCCGGGCAGCGACAGCTGCGCGCGAGTGATGAGGTCGGAGAGGTCCCGCAGTGCGTTGTGAATCCAGCCCAGCAGTGCATCGAGTTCGGCCCGGTGCCCCTCGTCGTCGACGGCTTCGAGGTCAGCCGGGTCCAGCCGGCGCAGCCGCGTACCGATGTCGTCGACCAGGCGTTCCGGTCGCGACGAGCCCGACGCACCCGGCAGCGCGCGCAAGTTCGATCGCAGCCGTTCCAGCTGGTAGACCAACGATCTGGGGTTCTCCCCGTCGAACAGCACGAGGTCGGCCACCGCCGCCACACTGACCTTGCCCAGGTTGCGCCTGCGGTAGATGACCGACGACTCGCACACCACCAAGGCTGACTCGGTAATGGTCTGTTCGGCGCCCGCGCTGCGCTCGGTGGTCAGCGTCGCCCGCAGCAGCGCGGACAACGCGAGCCCACGCTCGATGCGTTTGCCGATGTCCATCATCGTCCAGCCTGCGTCGCGCACCATCGATTCGGCGGCCACCCCCGACAGCGCCAGCATGCCGGCCAGCGCCTGCTGCTGGGCGGTGGCCAGCGCGGTGTCGTCGGCGACCCGGCTTCCGCGTTGCGGGCTGGGCGGTGCCCCGGCCTGCTCGGCCAGTGCCCGCTCGACAGCGCCGAGCACCATCCAGGTGTCGTTGGACATCTGGTCGCGCACCGACCGGGCGGCCAGTCCCAGTCGTTCGACGGATTGGGCCAGCGATCCCGCGCGCACCCGGTCGACCGTCAGCGACCAGAGCGTGCGCTGGGCGCCGGCGACCGCGTCGGCATAGCTGCCAGCTGCCTCGGTGTCGGTCCCGGTGAGCGCACCGAGTGCGCCCAGCAGCACCGGCACGCATTCGCTGCCCTCCATGTCCTGGCGGTAGCGGTACTCGTGATAGCGCTCGCGGGTGACGATCAGCAGGCGGGCCAGGTTCTCGGTCCGCTCGCCGTAACGGCCCATCCAGAACAGGTCGGACAGCACACGCGGCGAGCTGATGAAGCGGGTGCCGCTTGGCAGTTCGACGGGCGGGACGGTCAGCGCGTCGGCCTTCATCCTGGTCGGCGGCCGCACCCAGACATCCTTGGCAGCAACGGTTTTCAGCTTGTACGCGGCATTGCCGGGCGCCAGCACATAACCGAGCCCGCCGATCATCGGCGCGTACCCGCCGCGCTGCGACACGGTGAACATCCGCAGGCCGACGCTGGCCGCCGACAACCCACCCGGGTAATAGTCGGTGGGGGCCGACGAGAACTGCGGCAGTTCCTGGCCGACCCATTCCCAGGGCTGTGCCTCGATGCGGGCGGCGACCTCGTCGCGCTGCGCCGTCGACAGCGCCGGACCCACGATGGTCTCGCCGCCCACAGTCGACTTGATCAGCAGGGTGCCCAGCCGGGCCAGCAGATGCGAGCGTTCCCGCTCGAATCCGCCCCAGTACAGCTGCGGAGTGTCCAGCAGCGGCTTCTCCCCCAGCATCCGCTCCGCCAGCTGAGGCAGAAAGCGTTGCAGCCCAGGACTTTCCAGGATCCCGGCACCGAGGGTGTTGACCACCGTCACCGCACCGCGCCGTTGCATCTCGACCAGGCCGACGACACCCAGCCGTGAGTCGGGCCGCAGATCCAGTGGGTCGGCGTATTCGGCGTCGACGCGGCGCAGCACCACGTCGACCCGCTTCAACGTGCCAAGCGACCGCATACACAGCTTGCCGTCGCGCACCACCAGATCGGCGCTCTCCACCAGCGGGAAACCCAGCACCGACGCCAGATAGGCCTGATCGAATGCTGTTTCGGAGTGAATACCGGGGCTGAGCACCACGACCACCGGGTCCTCGGCGGCCTCGGGCGCGGCCTCGATGAGCGCCAGCCGCAGCGCTTGGGCGAAGGGCGACGCGGGCCGCGGGCCGATGCGCTCGTAGACGTCGGGCACCGCATGCGCGACGACCCGGCGGTCGGCCAGCGCATAGCCGGCTCCCGACGGCGCCTGCGCCCAGTCGGCGTTGACCACGAACCGCGCGTCGGCGGCCCGGCTCACATCGCAGCCGAGCATGAACAGCTGGTGCCGACCCGGGTTCTCGATGCCGCGGGCGGCCCGGATGTAACCAGGGTGGCCGAACAGCAGCTGCGGCGGCAGGATCCCGCTGGTGATCGCGCGGCGCTCGCCGTACAGATCGGTCAGGACGCCGTCGAGGATGCGGGACCGCTGCACCACACCGGCTTCCAGCGTCTCCCAGTCCTCGGCGGACAGCAGCAGCGGTATCCCGTCCAGATGCCACGGGCCGGGCATCGCGATGCCCTGGCCGTTGGTGACGGCTTCACCGTCGTGGTCTACCTCGATGTAGGTGATGCCGTCGTTGTCGACGAGGCCGCGGACCACAACGCGCAGCCGTTCCAGCCCGGCACGGCCACGCTCGCCGATGAGATCGCCGAGCTCCTGCCATGACGGGCGCACGGTACCGGTGGCGTCGACGAATTCGTCGTACCCGGTGCCGCCATAGGCGCCACCGCCGCCACGCAGGTCGAACAGCGTGTCCTGGGCGGAGGCGGCCCCGTAGCCGGCCAGAAGGCGGTCGGGGTCATGGCTGGGCCGGGTCAAGCCAGAACCGGCGGCCGACAGCGACAACGGCCCACCTCCTGACTGAAGAACTTGAAGCAAACTTACGAGGATCGCCCGCCCCGACCACATTCGGGTCGGGGTGAACCCATCAGTTCTGCAGCACGGTGCGCACCCGGCGCAGGTCGAGGATGCCGGCGGCGCCGACGTCGGTCGATTGCCGGGCCTGCTTCTCCCGGATGTCGGCGACGTCGACCTTGCCGGGAGTGAACCCGGTCGCCTCGAACCGGCGGCCGCGGCGCGACTCGGCCTCCACGGCGTTGACCGGTGGGCTGTCATAGGACCGGCCGCCGGGATGAGACACGTGGTAGGTGCATCCGCCGCGGGAGGTCCCGGTGGCGATGTCCACCAACTCGAAGCGCAGCGGGCCGTCGACGGTGATCGTCGGGTGCAGCGCACTCGGCGGCTGCCACGCGCGGTACCGCACACCGCCCACCTGGACGTCGGGATTGTCGGTGGCCAGCATCGGGATCGGGTAGCCGTTGCAGGTCAGCACGTGGCGCTGCCGATCCGCGCCGATCGTGCGGACCTGGATCCGCTCCACCGAGGAGTCGACGTAGCGCGCGGTGCCGGTGCCGGTGGATTCCTCACCGAGGGTGTTCCACGGTTCGATGGCTCCGCGCAGCTCGATCTCCACGTGGTCGAACACCGCGGTGCCCACCCGCGGGAACCGGAACTCGGTGAACGGATCCAGCCAGCTGGTGTCGAAGTTGATGCCGTGCGCGCGCAGATCCGCACACACGTCGGCGATATCGTGAATGATGTAGTGCGGCAACAGGTATCGGCCGTGCAGATTGAGCCCGTGCCGGATCAACGGGGCCCTCAGCGGCTGCTCCCAGAACCGGGCCACCAGCGCACGCACCAGCAGCGACTGCACCATCGCCATCTGGTAGTGGGGCGGCATCTCGAAGCCGCGGAGCTCCAGCAGGCCCAGCCGGCCGCGGGCGCTGTCGGGGCTGTAGAGCTTGTCGATGCAGAACTCGGCCCGGTGGGTGTTGCCGGTGATGTCGGTGAGCAGGTGCCGCAGGGCGCGGTCGGTCACCCACGGTTTGGATGCGCCCGACTGCGTCAGCCGGGCGATCTCGGCGAACGCGATCTCGAGTTCGTACAGCGCTTCGGACCGGCCCTCGTCGACCCGGGGCGCCTGCGACGTGGTGCCGATGAACCGGCCGGCGAACAGATACGACAGCGCCGGGTGCCGCTGCCAGTAGGTCAACAGCGACACCAGCAGATCCGGCCGCCGCAGCAACGGAGAATCGGCCGGGGTGATGCCACCCAGCGTGATGTGGTTGCCGCCGCCGGTGCCGCTGTGGGTGCCGTCGACGTCGAACGATTCGGTCGACAGACGGGCCTGACGGGCCTCCGCGTACAGCGTCCGCAGTTGATCGCGTTGCTCGGCGAAGCTCTTGCTGGGCGCCACGTTGACCTCGATGACACCGGGGTCGGGCGTCACCGACATCGATTCCAGCCGCGCGTCGGACGGCGGGCCGTAGCCCTCGATCACCACCGCGCAGCCGACCTTCGCCGCGGCCGCCTCCACGCGGGCGATCACGTCGATGAAGTGCTCCAGCTCCTCGGTGGGCGGAATGAAGACATACAGCAGGCCATCGCGTACCTCGGCCACCATCGCGGTGGTGGGCGAGGTGTCGGCGTCCTCCACCGCCGCGGCGGAGTCCTCCCGGTCGGCGGGCAGCGCGCGAATTCCGCTCGCGATCGGGTCGGCGTGCCGTGCCGGCCGCGGCGGATGCCAGCTGATCGAGCCGAGCGGCAGCCGCAGCCCGGCCGGCGAGTCGCCCTCCAGCAGCACGACGCGGCCCCGGCGCAGCCGCCAGTCCGCACTGGCCCAGCCGGCGTCGTCCTCGCGGCGGTGCAGCGGCAGCAGGTACGCGGCCGGCTCGACGACCGACTCCTCGAGGCGGGCCAGCAGATCTGCTCGGGCTTGGGGGCTGTCGGTTTCCAGATCCTCGTCGGGGTCGACCGGGTCGCCGGAGGGCATCCGGACCTGGTGTGCGAGCCGGCTCAGCGGGTCCTCGTAGGCCGGGCGCACCTGGGTGGCCGGCAATCCCAGATCGTCGGCGATGACCGACAGCAGCTGTTGGGCGCTCTCGGGTTTGACCTCGACGTACTCGCTACCCCACGGGTCGGCCAACAGCGCGGGATCGCTCCACAACGGCTTCCCGTCGCGACGCCAATGGATTCCGATCTGCCAGCGCGGCAACGGTTCTCCGGGGTACCACTTGCCCTGGTTACGTTGCACCAGACCGCCCGGCGCCCACACCGCCTTCAATCGCGCGGCCAGCACCGAGGCTCGCTCCCGCTTGTGCGGGCCGTCGGCGGCGGTGATCCACTCCTCGTCGACCTGGTTGTCCACCGAAACGAACGTCGGCTCTCCGCCGACGGTGAGCCGCACGTCGGCATCGGCCAGCCGTTGGTCGATGCGGGCACCGAGCGCGTCGATGGCCGCCCATGCCGCATCGGTGTAGGGCAGCGTGACGCGCGGGTCCTCGTGGACGCGGGTGACGATGTTGGCGAAATCCAGTGTCGCTTCGGCCACCCCGGTGGCGCCGGTGATCGGGGCTGCCGACGACGGGTGCGGGGTGGCGGCCAGTGGGATGTGTCCCTCCCCGGCGAACAGTCCCGAGGTGGGGTCCAGCCCGATCCAGCCGGCGCCGGGGATGTACACCTCGGTCCAGGCGTGCAGGTCGGTGAAGTCGGCGGCCGGTCCGGACGGGCCGTCGAGCGCCTCGATGTCCGACGACAGCTGGACCAGATAGCCGGACACGAACCGGGCGGCCAGGCCGAGCTCACGCAGGATCGACACCAGCAGCCAGGCCGAGTCGCGGCAGGAGCCGATGCCGGTCCGCAGGGTGAAGTCCGGGGCCTGCACGCCGGGTTCCATCCGCAGGCTGTAGCCGACGTCGCCGTTCACCGCGCGGTTGAGCGCGACGAGGAAGTCGATGGTCCGCGTCCCGGGCTTGACGACGAAGTTGCGCACCCAGTCGCTCACCAGCTCTCCCGGGCCCGAGCCTTCCTCGGCCTCGTCGACGGGCCGCAGATAGGGCTCGAGATCGTCCTTGAGCGCCTTGGGGTACGCGAACGGGAAGGTCTCGGCGTAGTCCTCGATGAAGAAGTCGAACGGGTTGATCACTTTCAAGTCGGCGATCAATCCGACCTTGATGGTCAGCTGGCGGGTCCTGGTCGGGAAAACCAGCCGGGCGAGGAAGTTTCCGAACGCGTCCTGCTGCCAGTTGACGAAATGGTCGGCGGGCTCGACCTCGAGTGAATACGCCTCGATGGGCGTGCGGGAGTGCGGCGCCGGCCGCAGCCGGACGATATGCGGATGCACCTCGACCAACCGGTCGAAGGTGTAACTGGTGCGGTGCTCCAGCGCCACTTTGATACCCATAGGCCGCTAATCCCATCACACGAAAAAGGGCTGCGCAGGCCGGCAGCCCTCAGCAGACATTCTTGCTAACTACGCCGCCCGCCGTTGGGAAGCACGGTAGAGGGCGCACGCGACGGCCGGATCGGGAACGCGGGCTGCGTGGTGGGACTTGTCGTCGCCGTCGAACTGGTCGTCTCGGTCGGAGTCGCGGTCTGTGTGGCGGTCGCCGTCTGAGTCGGAGTGGCAGTGGGAATCGCCGTGTAGGTGGGGGCCGGGGTCGGTATGGGCCGGACCGTCTGGCTGGGCGCCGGGGCCGGCGCGGGACTCGGCGGCGGAGCCGCGGTGACCGAGAGCGGCGTTGCCGTGACGGGCCCGGGGGCGGGCGAGGGAACGACCCAGGGGGCCGTGCTCGGCGTCGGCTCGGGCGAGATGGCTGCCTGGTCGGGAACACTCGGCTGGTAGGACAGTGTCGCGATCGCGAGACCGGCGACCACGAGGGTGAGGATTGTCATCACGATCCCGCGAAGCGATATCTGGTCCTTCAACTTCGCGAAATCCGGTGTCCAGCCCACAGTGGCTAGACACTAGTCGGTTGTCCGTGGAGCCGCTGTCAGCCGTTGGGGCGGCGAGTCTCGTGTCGGCGCCGGACCGCCAGGACCGCGACGCCGGCCAGCGTGATCCCCGCCAGGTTGATCGCCAACTGCGCCGCCGATTCGGCTGCGACGTCCCACTCCCCGACCGAGGCCGCGACGACGGCGAAGCCGGCGGCGGGCACCGTCGTCACGGAGATGAACACACCAACCAGCGCAGCGGATTTCGCCGACACCAGTGACAGCATGCCCGCGGCGCCGGCCAGCAGCGCGACGACGAACGACAACGGGCCGACTTGGAAGATGAAGTCGACGTCGGTGAGCTGGCGGGTGCTCGCGAGTTGAATCCAGCCCAGCGCCTCCCCGCCGAGCACGAACGCGGCCGTGGACACCATGGCGACCGGAAAGCCAACCAGCAGTGCGATCGAGGCACGGCGGGCGAGGTCAAGGCGGCGGCGAACCAGGGCCACGGCCAGTGCCGCCAGCGGACCGAATTCCGGGCCGACGACCATTGCGCCGACGACGGTCACCGGCGAATCAGTCACCACACCGACCGCCGCGATCATGCACGCCAGGCACAAGAAGAGCAGGAACGTGACGTTGAGCGTCGACTCCTCCCTGGTACGGGCAGACAACTCCTCCCACACGATCGCATCGCCGGGATCGCCGTCGGCCTCCTTCTCGGCGTGATAGGCCGCGGTGGAGACGACGGTGTCGACGACGTCGAGCGTGATCGCGCCGCGGCGTTGCAGATCAAGCGCTTTGAGGTCGTCGACTACATGGTTGGCGCTTTCCCTGGCGATGTCGGCGGTGATTTCATCACCGGCCGGGACCAGCGCGGCCTCCGGATGCACCACAAGGTGAGTCACCCCGGCGTGCCGGCCGAGCACGTCGATCACCTTGTCCCGAAGTTCGACCGGCGCGATCACCCGCAGATGCAGCACAACCGTGAGACTACTTCGGCTCGGGTGCGACAATCTCCGGTGTGGATCAGCCCAAGCCGCGCTGGATACCTGCTCCGCTGCGGCCCTGGCTGACCAAGCGCTGGGTCAAGGCAATCCTGGTGATCGCGGTGTTCGCGCTCATCGGCGTGATCCTGATGCTGACCACGGACCGAAAGGACGCCGCCTTCTGGGCGGGCTACACAGACGGGCAGCGCTGGGTCGACTCAGGCGGCTACCAGGCCCACGAGGAGTCGATTTCCCAGTACTGCGCCGCCCAGGCCGCAGGCAAGACCCCCAGCTACCAACGCGGCTGCGTCGACGGCGCACACAATGCCATGGATGACGTGAAAACGATTCGCTAGGACTGGGATTCGACCCGGATCGGTTCGGTGCTCTCCGCCGCCGGCTTCGGCCACGGACTCGGCACCGGCCGCGGTCGGACCCGCTGCGGCCACCAGAACCAGCGACCCATCAGCGCCGCGATCGAGGGCGTCATGAACGACCGGATAACCAGGGTGTCCACCAACAGACCCATACCGATGGTCGTACCGACCTGCGCCAGGATCGTCAGCTCGCTGAACGCCATGGCCGCCATCGTCACCGCGAACACCAGGCCCGCCGACGTGACCACCGAGCCACTGCCGCCCATTGCGCGGATGATGCCGGTCTTCAGGCCGGCGGGTATCTCCTCTTTGAGGCGGGCGACCAGCAGCAGGTTGTAGTCCGAACCGACCGCCAGCAGGATGATGACTGCCATGATCAGCACCATCCAGTGCAACGGCCGGCCGATGAGGTCCTGCCAGATCAGCACCGACAGACCGAACGACGTGCCCAGCGACAGCACCACCGTGCCCACGATGACCGCGGCCGCCACCACGGCCCGCGTGATGATCAGCATGATGATGAAGATCAGGCAGAGGGCCGCCACGCCGGCGATCAGGATGTCGTAGTCGGCGCTGTCCTGCATGTCTTTGTAGCTGGCCGCGGTGCCGGCGAGGAAGATCTTGGAACCCTCCAGCGGAGTGCCCTTGATCGCCTCGAACGCCGCGTTCTTGATCGGGTCGACGTGGGTGAGGCCTTCCGGCGACATCGGATCACCCTCGTGAGAGATGATGAACCGCACCGCTTTTCCGTCCGGCGACAAGAACATCTTCATGCCGCGCTTGAAGTCCGGATTGTCGAACGCCTCGGGCGGGAGGTAGAACGAGTCGTCGTTCTTGGCCTCGTCGAACGCCTTGCCCATCGCAGACTGGTTGTCCTGCATGGCCGCGATCTGGTCCTGCTGGCCGGACTGCGTGCTCTGCAGGGTCAGCTGCATGGTCCGCATCGATCGCATCGTGTCGATCATCGGCGGCATCAACATGCGCATCTGGGCCGTCAGCAGGTCCAGCTTGTGCAGATCAGGCACGAGGGTCTGGAAGTCGTCGGTCATCGTGTCGATGCCGTCGAGGGTGTCGAACACCGACCGGATCGACCAGCACATCGGGATGTCGTAGCAGTGCGGTTCCCAGTACAGGTAGTTGCGGATCGGCCGGAAGAAGTCGTCGAAGTTGGCGATGTTGTCGCGCAGGCTCTGGATGTCGGCCAGCGTCAGGTCCATCTTGCCGACCATGCTGTGCGTGACCGCGTTGAGCTCACCCATCAGGTTGTACATCTGCGTCATCGTGTTGATGGAGACGTTCATGTCGTCGCCCATCTTGAGCATGTCGCGCATCCGGTCCTGCATGTAGGACTGGTTCAGCGTCTGCGTGGTGCCCTGCATGCCCAGCAGGAACGGAATCGAGCTGTGCTCGATCGGGCTGCCCAGGGGCCGGGTGATGGTCTGCACCCGGCCGATACCCGGGGTGTGGAAGATGGCCTTGGCCACCCGGTCGATCACCAGGAAGTCCGCGGAGTTACGCAGGTCGTGATCGCTCTGCAGCATCAGCAGTTCGGGGCTCAGCCGCGCCTCCGGGAAGTGCCGCTCGGCGGCGGCGAAACCTTCGCTGGCCGGGATGTCCGGCGGCAGGTAGTGCCGGTCGTTGTAGTCGGTGCGATAGCCGGGCAGTGCGAGCAGCCCGATCAGACAGACGAAGGTCGTCGCAACCAGGATCGGTCCGGGCCAGCGAACGACGGCCGTGCCGATGCGCCGCCAAAAGCGTTCCCGCGACGCACGTTTGGGCTCCAGAAGGCCGAAGCGGCTGGCCGCGGTGACGACGGCTGGCCCGAGTGTCATCGCGGCGGCCACCACCACCACCATGCCGACGAACAGCGGGATGCCCATGGAGCTGAACATCGGGCTGCGGGTGAAGTGCAGGCAGAACAGCGCACCGGCGATGGTCATGCCGGACCCGACGATCACGTGGCCGGTGCCGTGATACATGTCGTAGTACGCCGCCTCTTTGTCGGCGCCCTTACTTCGGGCTTCCTGATAGCGGCCGAACAGGAAGATCACGTAGTCGGTGCCGGCGGCGATCGCCACCATCGTGAGCAGGTTGACGGCGAACGTCGACAGGCCGATCAGGTGGTGGTAGCCCAGGAAAGCCACCACGCCGCGGGCGGCTGCCAGTTCGAGGAACACCATGAACAGGGCCAGCAGCACCGTCACGATCGAGCGGTAGACGAACAGCAGCATCACCGTGATCACGCCGAACGTCAGCCCGGTGATCAGCTGCAGGCTCCGGTCGCCGGCGATGTGGGTGTCGTTGATCAGCGCGGACGGGCCGGTGACGTAGGCCTTGACGCCGGGCGGCGAGGGCACGCTCTCGACGATGTGCTTGACAGCTTCGACCGACTCGTTGGCCAAGCCCTCGCCCATGTTGCCGGCCAGATACGCCTGCACGTACGCCGCCTTGCCATCGGCGCTCTGCGAGCCCGCCGCGGTCAGCGGATCACTCCAGAAGTCCTGGATGTGCTCGACGTGC
This sequence comes from Mycolicibacterium vinylchloridicum, assembly GCF_013404075.1. Lineage (GTDB taxonomy): Bacteria > Actinomycetota > Actinomycetes > Mycobacteriales > Mycobacteriaceae > Mycobacterium > Mycobacterium vinylchloridicum. Next base: position 74,915 of record NZ_JACBJQ010000014.1, on the reverse strand, counting down.
GTCTTGTCGGCTTCGAGCTTCTTGATGACCTCGTCGTAGTACTTGTGCGCGGGGTCGCCCAAGGGCTGGTCGCTTTCCAGCACGATCATTACCGAGGTGTTCGACTTGAACTCCTGGAACGTCGCGCCGATCGTGCTCATCGCGATGGATGAGGGCGCATCCATGGCCGACATCGGCACCGATTGCTGCTGGCCGACCACCTCGACCTGCGGCACCACGATGTTGGTGATAACGGTCAGGGCCAGCCAGCCCAGGATGATCGGGACCGACAGCCAGCGAATCCAGTGCGCGATATGCGGCCGCTTACCCGGTTCGGCCTGCGGCTTCTCGTCTTTGTTGAGGAGGATCATGCGGACTTGACCAGGCAGAAGGTCTGGGCGTTCACCCCGGTGTTGGTCTTCTCGTCCTTGAGTTCGCCGTTGACCGTGATCCGGCAGCCAATGGTGTCGCTGTCGCCCTGGGCGACGATGTTGGCCGAGGCTGCCGGCGCGGTGGTCGTCAAGGTGATGGACCACGGAAGGGTGACGTCCCGCGCGATCTGCGGCTGGGCGTCCAGGTCGAGATAGTTGATGGTCGCGACGGTCCCGGGCGGGCCGTAGATCTCGTACACGACGGTCTTGGGGTTGAACGGCTTGGTGTCATTGGCCAGGCCACTACCGGGCCGGGTGGTCTCGGTCTTGCCGAACACGCCGTGCAGACGGAACACACCGAACGCCGCGACGGCCACCACGATCAGGATCACGATGGGCAGCCACACCTTGCGCAGCAGCGTCAGCGGTCCACCGCGCCGGCGGGTGCGGTGAGCTGCGGGCTGGGCCTGCTGCCGGTCCGGGCCGGCCTGGGCGTCGTCGTCGGCCGAAGCACCCGAGGAGGTGTAGGTCTGGCTTTCCAGCGTCACGACCGGTCCCCCTTCTGGCCTTGCAGTTCAGCCTGTCGATTCACCGCGGCTGCATTTAGCACCGCTACATAGTAGGACTAACGGATCTTGTCAGCATAACCCGTGTGATGAGCCTCATGGGTCACGAAAATTGTCGGCCGCCGTCACAAACCCGTTCAGCGCTCCGCCTACTCGACGGTCGCGGTGAGCCCAAATTCATCGAGCACCTGCCCGAACGTGGCCTTCAACTCGTCTCTGCTGTTCGGCCCGCCGGGCCGCCACGCCGACAATGTGAGCGCGACTTTTCCGTTGACCTGTCCCGATGCCAGAAACAGCGTCCCGCCCTGCCGGTCGAGGGTCTCAGCGGTGGTCCTGGACTCGATCTGCCGCACGAGGAGATATTCGGCGTCGGTGCCATCCGGCCGGTTCACCGCGGGGGCCAGCTTCCCGAGGTTGGAACAGCCGACCGGGGCACCCGCGCCCAGCGCCATCCCCTCGAGCCGGCGCGCCAGGCCCGGCGGGACGAGTGGCGCCAGCGCCACCGGGCCCAGCAGCTCGAAGCGCGCCTCGGACAGCGCCGCCAGATTTCGCTTCAGCTCGGCGCGCACGTCGCGAAGGCTCGTCGTGACGTCGGCCGGATCGATCATCAGGGTCATGCCGGTGAGCGCGTTGGCCCTGGTGTCCCCCGGCGTGCGTTCACTGACCGGGAATTGCAGCCGCACCAGCCCGTTGCCCTCGACCCGGCCGAAGACCTGTCCGAGCTTTGCGCCGATACCGGCGAACAGCGAATTACTGGTTCCGCCAAGGCTTTCCATGCGACTCTGCCACAGGGCCTCGTCGACGTAGGCCGCCACGGCCGGGACGGTGACCGGCATGGCATCCACGAGCTCGGTGGGCGACGGGCCCGCCCGCCCGGCCGACGACGCGATATCCCTGGCATTGTTGCGCGCCAGTTTGATTGCGGCGATGACCGCCTTGAGGATGTCCGGAATCGCGCGCAGGACCTGCGCGGTGTCCTCGCGCAGTGCCTGACCGCGGGTGCGTGAACCGGGTTCGGGGTAGCCGAGCTCCCAGGTCTGCCCGCTGGCCGCCTGGTCGATCGCCTGGGTGAGCGCGAGGCCGTCGCAGACCGTGTGCGACGCGATCAGCGTGATGACCGCCCCGCCTTCGATCAGCGGCAACAGCGCGACCCGCCACGACGGCCCGGCCTCCGGGTCGATCGGGATGCGGAGTTGTTCGTCCAGCCAGTCCATCGCCTCGCCGCGTGGGCGCGCGGCGGCGGCGAGGTCGATGTCGTCGGGCCCTCGCCAGGTAACCCAGCGGTCCCGGGCGAACGGCAGGGGCGACCGCTCGATGCGGCGACCCAGCAGACCATGGCCCAGGTTGTGGTGGAACCGCCGCACCGCGTCGAGGTCGACCGGATGCTCGTAGATCCAGCCGTATTGGGCCAGTGGTCCTCGACCGAGCGCCCTCAGGCCCAGGAACGATCCCTGATCGATGTACGCCAACGTGGAGTCCACACGCGCATGTTACTCAGGCCTTCCCATCACCCGGACGTAAGCGTGGGACTCCCCTTCCGCCGGAGTTCGACACCCAGCTCGTCCGGCGGCACGAGATGCCCTTGCGTACAACGGATTTCGACAGTCGCGTCAGCGCCACAGCCCAGATGCGTCAGCCGGAGCCGGGTGTCGTCGCGCAGGTGCCTGCGACCCCATTCGAACATCGACCACACCACCGGCATCAGGTCGGTCCCAGCCTCGGTGAGCACGTATTCGTCGCGGACCCGCTGCCCCGGCTCGCGGTAGGGCCGCCTGGTCAGCAGGCCGGCGTCGACCAGTTCGGCCAGCCGCGCCGAGGTGGCCGCCTTGGTGATGCCCACCCGGCGGGCGAAGTCGTCGAACCGGGTGGTGCCGTAGAAGGCCTCCCGCAGGATCAGCATCGCCGACTTGGTTCCGATGACCGCCATGGTCTTCTCGATCGGGCATTTGCCGACCGCGGACCAGGAGTCGCGATCGGCCAAGGGGCCCTGCAGCACTGTCACGGATGTCACTTTCTTTCTGAGTTGTTTTCACTATACCTAGGTGTTATAGCTGAGTATAGAAAGCAATACTCAGAGACGAGTTCAGGAGGACACAATGGCCGGTTACGCAGGACGTGACGCCGTCATCGTCGGAGCGGTGCGTACCCCGATCGGCAAGGGCAAGCCCGGCGGCGCTCTGCATTCGGTGCTGCCCGCCGATCTTCTGGCCCACAGCCTGTCCGAGCTGGTGGCACGCACCGGCGTGGACCCCGCTGAGGTCGACGACGTCATCGCCGGCGCGGTGACCCAAGTCGGTGACCAGGCGGTCAACATCGCCCGCAACGCGCTTCTGGGCGCGGGTTTCCCCGAGTCGGTTCCCGGCACCACGGTCGATCGCCAGTGCGGTTCTAGCCAGCAGGCGATCTCGTTCGCCGCCCAGGGTGTCATCGCCGGCGCCTACGACGTGGTGATCGCCGGTGGTGTCGAGTCGATGAGCCGGGTGCCGATGGGTTCGTCGGTGCTGCCGGGCAGCGACCCGTTCGGCACCCGCTTCGCCGAGCGCTACTCCGAGGGCCTGGTACCGCAGGGGATCAGCGCCGAGCTGATCGCCGCACGCTGGGGACTCTCGCGCACCGAGCTCGACGAGTTCTCCGCAGGTAGCCACGAGAAGGCGGCACAGGCCACCAAGGATGGGCTGTTCGACAACGAGCTGGCGCCAATAGCGGGCCTGCAGTACGACGAGATCATCCGCCCCGGCACCACCGTGGAGACGCTGGCCGGCCTGCGGCCCGCGTTCTACAACGAGGCCTACGCGCAACGCTTCCCGCAGATCCGGTGGGAGATCACCCCGGGCAACTCCTCCCCGCTGTCCGACGGCAGCGCCGCGGTGCTGATCACCACCTCCGAGGTGGCGCGCAAGCACGGCTGGAAGCCGCTGGCGCGCATCCACACCACCACCGTGGTGGGCTCCGATCCGCTGTACATGCTGACCGGTGTCATCCCCGCGACCGAGAAGGTGCTGGCCCGGGCCGGTCTGACGGTGGCCGATATCGATCTGTTCGAGGTGAACGAGGCGTTCGCGCCCGTGGTGTTGAGCTGGGCCAAGGACACCGGGGCCGACTTGACGAGGACGAACGTCAACGGCGGGGCGATCGCGATCGGCCATCCGCTCGGTGCCAGCGGTGCCCGGATCATGACGACGTTGGTGAACGCTTTGGAACAGCGTGGCGGACGCTTTGGCCTACAGACGATGTGTGAGGGCGGCGGCATGGCCAATGCCACGATCATCGAGCGGCTGTAGATCATGGCGACCGAGACCCGGTTCGATGGGATCCGGATGCGCTACGACAGCACCAAGAGCTACGACGAACTGGTTGCCGCGCTGCTCACCGATATCGGCGAGCAGCCGGTGCCGATCAACGACATTGCCGCGGCGGGCGGTGACTGGGATTCCTATCAGGCCGCCGTCGAAAAGTACGTCGGACCAAGCGGATTCATGTTGTTCGGGGCGTTCGACCACGGCGCCTGGATCGCCAAGGCGGGCATCGAGCGTCGGGTCTTGCGGGTGGTGCTCGGCAATCCGCTGATCGCGATCACCATGATTCGTCATGACGTGACGGCGGGCCTGTTCGCCCCGGTCGAGGTGTTGGTTCTCGACGAGGGCGGCGGCAGCAGCCTGACCTACGTCAAGCCGTCATCGCTGATGGTCGTGGAACCGAATCCGGAGCTGTTGTCGGCGGCCGAAGCGCTCGACGCCAAGTTGGCGGCGCTGGCCGCGAAGGTGGCCTAGAGAGCGATCAGCGAGACCGTGTAACCCGGATTCGAGCCGCCGACCACCAAGCCCTCGACGTAGGCAAAGCGACCGTCGGCGGTAACCGCGAATGTCGATGGGAAACCGTTGTAGGGAATGGTTCTCAGCACGGAGTTGCTTGTCGCGTCGACCACGGACAGCCGGCCGAAGACGCCCCCTCCGATCAGCCCGCTGTTGAGTACATACACCAGGCTGCCGTCGGCACTGATCTGGACCTGCGATGCCGGGTCGTCCCAGTACGGGCGGTTGTCGAGCGAGATGCGCGCAACGACGTTGTTGGTGGCGGTGTCGAACACCATCAGCGGGTTGGGCACGGAATTGGTGGCCGACGGGATGTAGAGCCGGCTTCCATCGGGACTGACCGCCAGCTGGCCGGGGCCGAAATGACCACTGGACCCGTAGTCGATCGTTTTCGAGATGTAGGTGCTGGCTGCCAGGTTGATCGAGTAGATCGTGCCGGTATACGCATTGGCCACATAGAGATGTTCACCATCGGCGCTGATAGCGACCGACGTCAATGGTGTGTATCCGTCGCTGGGCACGAGCGAAAAGGTGATCTTCGCGGTGGTCCCGGTTGCGGTGTTGAATTCCGTTATGACGCCATCGGTTTGGCTGGCATCACCGACCGTGTAGACGTATTTCCCGTCCTTGGTGATGACGCTGCCTGCATTGGATGCGGCCACCGACACCGTGTTGATGACTGTGTTGTCGGCCGCGTTGACCACGACGAGTTGGCCGCCGCGGGCGGCGTAGATGCGATTGCCGTCGGGGCTGAACGTCAGACAGGTGGGGTTCGACGCGGCGATACGCGAATCAAGGGGTCCCGTGACCGCATTGGTGGCCGTGTTCACGACGTACAGGCCGCTGCCTGAGATTTCGACATAGAGCCGGCTGCCGTTCGGGTTGAGCCAGACGTTCGTGGGATTCAGGCCCGTCAGGCCCGCAATCGTCCCGATGACGGTGCCCGGTGCCGGACTGATGGGACTCACTGGCACACTGACAGATTCATCCGTGGACGCGTCGCCGTTGCTGGCGGTCACGGTGAACGAATCGATGACGGCAGTGGCGCTGAGACCGGCGGTTTGGCGAGCCTCAGAAGTCGGCGTGTAGACGAAGTCCCCCGTTGAACTCACGTCGACTGAACCAAGGTTGGGATCGATTGTGACGGCGTAGCTCAACTGTTTTCCGGCGGGGTCGGTGAAATTGAGTTTCCCGGTCACTGCACCAGTGGCGGCGTCGGGCTTGCCGACGGTCGGGATACCGGCCACCGGCTTGTCGAGCGGTAGCACTGGCACCGTGATGGATTGGACGGTGGCGGCGGCACCGGTGCTGGCGGTGATGGTGAACGTGTCGGTGGTAGTGGGGGTGGCCGACACCCGGGCGGCCTCGGTCGGCGTATAGGAGAACGTCCCGTCGGTATAGACGTGCACCACGCCACTGGCTGCCTGGGTGAATGTGTACGTCATGGGCAGCCCAGCCGGCACCGTGAACGACCATGTACCGGTGACCGTGCCTTTAATGGGCTCGGGTGGGTCGGCGGTCGGGGTGCCGGCCACCGGGACGAAGCCCAACGTCCTGTTCACGCCCCGCAACACGCCCCACAGCAGTCCGCCGATCGGGTTCGGTGGCGGCGTTGACGTATTGACCCTGAAGAGATGCACCAGCGACGACATCAACCCCGACATCAGACCCGTGAGCGGGTTCGCCGGAGACTTCAGTGGCGCCGCAACCATCCCCGAGGCGACACGGGCCGGGCTGACAGTGCGGACAGCGACGGTTGAACTTACCCGTCGACTGCCGGCGACCACCTGCGCCCGCGGTTTGGCGTTCTTCGTCGCACTGGACGATGTGGCGGCCGGGCTCGGGTGGCGGCGCGCGCTTGTGCCAGTGGCGTGATTCGACGTCGACGTGGCCGATCCCGCGCTGTCGGCGTGGGCGACACCGGTTGCGCCGACGAGGGCGGCACCGACGCCGAGGGTGATCGCTCCCGCTCCCAACCAGGAGTACGGTGCCAGGCGACGACGAGGCCGCGGGCCATTCCGAGCCGCCATCGTGTGCACCCCCGAACCGACTGTCGCGGCGCGGGCTCATTGCCCGTCAGCGAACTCTCAGGACAAGATTTTGCTACTGGACGCGCTCCAACGCCAGATACAGCGCTGATTCGAGTAGTCGACTACCTGCGTCTACTGATGCTTAGCGTTTGCTGTCAGCGAAGGCTTTTCGACTTCCACCCGGCCGATCGCGAACTAGGGGCAACCTTTGACCGAGGAATAGTCATCTCCTGGCCCCACCGTGCTTCCACGACACAGGGTTAGCCCGCGGCGCTGCTCGCCCCAGTCGCCCATCAATTGGTGCGAAATCCGGGGCTCAGACCCGGGTCAGTTCGAACAGCGGGATGACCCGGCTGGTCTTGGATTGGTACTCGCCGAACCCGGGCGCCTCGGCCACCACCTTCGGGTAGGCCTCGTCACGTTCCTCGCGGGAGAACTCGCGGGCCACCACGTCATAGGCATCCGTACCGATCTCGATGTGCGCCTGTGGATTGGCCCGCAGGTTGTGCACCCAGTCCGGGTTGGTGTCGGCGCCGGCCTTCGAGCCGATGATGATCAGCTTGCCGTCGACGTCGAAATAGGCCAGCGGGGCCAGCCGCGGCTGACCGGACTTCGCGCCGGTGGTGTGCAGCAGCAACAGCGGGCGGCCTTCGAACGGCCCGCCCACAACGCCGGCGTTGGCCCGGAACTCCTCGACGATGTTCCTGTTGAACTCGTTCATGTAGGCGGCATCAGGGGTATCTGTCATGGCTTGTCCAGCTTCTCGGGTGTGAAATCTATTCCGGATTCCTTGCGCTGCTGCGCGGTGATCGGGGCGGGCGCATCGGTCAGCGGGTCGATGCCGCCGCCGGACTTGGGGAACGCGATCACCTCGCGAATCGAGTCGACCCCGGCCAGCAGCGCGACGATGCGGTCCCAGCCGAACGCGATACCGCCGTGCGGGGGCGCGCCAAAGGTGAAGGCGTCCAACAGGAATCCAAACTTGTCCCGGGCTTCATCTTCGCCGATGCCCATCATCGCGAACACCCGCTCCTGCACGTCGCGGCGGTGAATACGGATCGACCCGCCGCCGATCTCGTTGCCGTTGCAGACGATGTCGTAGGCGTTGGCCAGCGCCGACCCCGGATCGGTGTCGAAGGTGGCCTCCGACTCCGGCATCGGCGAGGTGAACGCGTGATGCACCGCGGTCCAGTTGCCCGAACCCACCGCAACGTCGCCGGCTGCCGTCGCCTCGTCGGCCGGTTCGAACAGCGGCCATTTCACGATCCAGGTGAAGGCCCACGCGTCCGGATCGATGAGGTCCAGCCGCTTGGCGATCTCGATGCGCGTCGCCCCGAGCAGGGCACGGGCCCCCTTGGGGGTACCGGCCGCGAAGAACACGCAGTCCCCGGGCGCGGCGCCGACGTGGGCGGCCAACCCCGCGCGTTCGGTATCGGAGAGGTTCTTGGCGACCGGACCGCTCAGCTCGCCGTCCTCGCCGACGAGCACATACGCGAGGCCCTTGTGCCCGCGCTGTTTGGCGAACTCCTGCCAGCCGTCCAGCGTCCGGCGCGGCTGCGACGCACCGCCGGCCATCACCACGGCACCCACATAGGGCGCCTGGAACACCCGGAACGGCGTGTCCTTGAAGTACTCGGTGCACTCGACGAGTTCGACGGCGAACCGCAGATCGGGCTTGTCCGTACCGAATCGGCCCATCGCCTCGTCGTAACACATCCGCGGGATCGGGGTCGGCAGGTCGTAGCCGATCGTGGACCACACCGCCCGCAGCACTTCTTCGGAGACCGCGATGACGTCGTCGGCCTCGACGAAGCTCATCTCCATGTCCAGCTGGGTGAACTCCGGCTGGCGGTCGGCACGGAAATCCTCGTCGCGGTAGCAGCGCGCGATCTGGTAGTAGCGCTCCATACCCGCCACCATCAGCAGCTGCTTGAACAGCTGCGGGCTCTGCGGCAGCGCGTAGAACGAGCCGGGCTGCAGCCGGGCCGGAACCAGGAAGTCGCGCGCGCCCTCCGGCGTCGACCGGGTCAGCGTCGGGGTTTCGATCTCGACGAAGTCGTGCCCGGCCAGCACCGAGCGCGCGGCCGCATTGACCTTGGAGCGCAACCGGATTGCGTCACCCGGGCCACCCGGACGACGCAGATCGAGATAGCGGTGCTTGAGCCGGGCCTCCTCGCCGGCCTGCTCGTCGAGCTGGAACGGCAGCGGGGCGCTCTCCCCCAGCACCGTCAGCGACGTCGCGTTGACTTCGATCTCGCCGGTCGGGATCTCGGCGTTGGCGTTGCCCTCGGGGCGGATGCCGACCACGCCTTCGACGGCCACGCAGAACTCGGCGCGCAGCCGGTGTGCCTGGGCCAGCACGTCGGCATCATGGAACACCACCTGAGCAACGCCGGACGAGTCGCGCAGATCGATGAAGATGACGCCGCCGTGGTCCCGCCGGGTCGATACCCAGCCGGCCAGGGTGACCGTCCGTCCGGCGTCGGAGGCCCGCAACGAACCGGCGGCGTGACTGCGCAGCACTGGAAACTCCCTGAAATCGAAAAACGGATGCAATGAAATCGAGGGATCAGTCTATGAGGTAGACCCGACGAGACATTCGCCACGTCGGTGTATGGTCCCCCACGGAGGTAGCCCCGATGACCACGATGTATCCCTGCGAGCGCGTCGACCTGAACTGGATCGCCAGCGCGCCGTTCCGGTTCTCCAACAGCGTGGACCTGGCCATCACGCCCGAGCAGCTGTTCGACGTCCTCGCCGACGCCGGGTCCTGGCCGCAGTGGGCGAAGGTCATCACCAAGGTCACCTGGACCAGCCCCAAACCCTACGGCGTCGGCACCACCCGCACCGTCGACATGCTCGGCGGGCTGGTCGGCGACGAGGAATTCCTGGCCTGGGAGCCGTTCACCTACATGGCGTTTCGATTCAACACCTGCTCGAACAAGGTAGTGGCCGCATTCGCCGAGGAGTACACCGTGGTGGAGACGCCCGGCGGCTGCCGGCTGACGTGGACGCTGGCGCAGAAGGCCACCGGGCCGGCCCGATGGGGACTGGTTCTCGGCGGACCGGTGATGAACCTGTCGTTCAAATGGTTCCTGGCCAACCTGAAGCGCTACACCGACAAGCACTACACCTGACTAATACAGCCCGGCCCACGCCTGGCGGCGCTGCTCGTCGGGGTCGTCGATCGAGACGTCGCGGGCCGACCGGATGACGCGGGTGGGCCGGCGCGCGGAGTCGTAGCGCGGCCAGTTGTCGAGTGCGCCGTGAGTGGCGAAATCCAGCCAGGTGCGCTGCATCCGGCGGCCCACCGCGGGCTGCACGCGACGGCCCAGCGGGTGCAGCTTGCGGCCCAGATAGGAGCCGTAGCTGTGCTGGATGTGCACGATCTCGCTGCCGTGGGTGGCGCCGAGCCCGAGCATCCGCAGGGTCCAGGTGGTGTGGTCGAACCGGTAGACGTGGGTGGTCGCGTGCGCGCTGTAGGCGTCGGCGAACGCCCACGTGGGCGCCCCGAACATCACATCGGAGCCCACGGCGATCTGCGCTCGCCGGCGCGGGTAGTCGGGGTAACCGGCGAGCACCCGGTCCCGGGCATCGGGCGCCACCCGGTCGAAGTAGGCGTCGATGCTTTCGCGCGTGGTCGGCAGCATCGGCGGTTTGGACCAGGCGAACATCGACGCCTCGTGGCTGTTCGTGCCGACGATCAGCGGGACGGGGTTGACCTCACCGGCCCGGGCCGCCTCGATCGGGTGCCGCGGCAACAGGTCCACCCCGTAGGTGAGCCCGTAGGCCAGCGTCGGACTGGTCGCGACGCTGCGGCGCTGGATCTCGCCTGCCGCGCGGCGCAGCACCCGCTGCGGCAGGACCGGAAAGGCCGCGGGATCGGAGCCGACGACATCGACGAATTCGTGTGCGCGCCGGGCCCGGGTGGCGCGGTCGGCGATCAGCGGCAGCGCCGGGCTCTGCGCGATCGCGCGGGCGAACAATCCCTCACCGGCCGGGCTGGCCAGCAGCGCCAGCACCGACGTGGCCCCGGCCGATTCCCCGAAGATGGTGACGCGCTGCGGGTCTCCGCCGAACGCGGCGATGTTGTCCTGCACCCAGCGCAATGCGGCGATCTGGTCACGCAGGCATAGGTTGTTGTCGAATCCGGCGCCGAGATCACCGAGCTCGAATCCGCCGAACACCCCGAGGCGGTAGGTGACGTTGACGACCACGACGTGGCCGTTGGCGGCCAGCCGCGAGCCGTTGTAGAGCTGCAACTGCCCGGCGCCGTAGACGAAGGCGCCGCCGGGGATCCAGACCATGACCGGCAACGGCGTCGTTGTGGCCGGCGGGCAGGAGCGCAGCGACTCGGGATTAGGGCTGGGGGCCCACACCGTCAGCGTCAGACAGGCTTCGTCGCGGATCTTCGGGTCGTCACGTCCGCCACCGACGAACGAGCGGCCCTGCGGCGGCACCGGTCCGTACTCGATGGCGTCCCGCACGCCCGACCACGGCCGCGCCGGGGTGGGCGCCAGGAACCGGCGCTCCCCGATGGGTTGTTCGGCGTAGGGAATGCCGCGCCAGACCCGCACACCGTGCTCGGTGGCACCGCGCACGGCGCCACTGGATGTGTACACCACGGTCGACGGATCCGCGACGACGGTCACGGCTAAATCGTAGTGTGGCAAAGTGAACGGGGCGGGACGTCTGCCTGGGGTGTCGATCTCGAGGAGCCATGATGACCTTCAACGAGGGTATGCAGATCGACACGAGTACCACCTCTACCGGTGGCGGCGGCCGCGGTCGCGGCATCGCGATCGGCGGTGGTCTTGGCGGTCTGGTTGTGGTGCTGCTGGCGGTGTTCCTCGGTGTCGACCCGGGCCAGGTGATCAGCCAGCAGCCTGCCCTTCCGCCCGGTGCCGAGCAGTCCGGCTATGACCTGAGCAAGTGCCGGACCGGCGCCGACGCCAACGAGTACGTCGAGTGCCGGGTGGTGGCCACCGGCAACTCCGTCGACGGCGTGTGGGAGAACCTACTCAGGGGCTACACCCGCCCGAAGATGATGCTGTTCAAGAACAACGTCAACACCGGCTGCGGGGCCGCGTCCAGCGACATGGGGCCGTTCTACTGCCCGGCAGACCAGACCGCCTACTTCGACACCGACTTCTTCCAGGTGCTCAAGGACCAATTCGGTTCCAGCGGTGGACCATTGGCGCAGGAGTACGTGGTGGCCCACGAGTACGGCCATCACGTGCAGGACCTGCTCGGCGTGCTCGGCCGAGCGCAGGGCGCAGGCGCGCAGGGCGCCGGCGGGGGTGGTGTCCGCACCGAATTGCAGGCCGACTGTTACGCCGGGGTGTGGGCGCACTACGCCGCGATCACCAAGCAGCCCGGCACCGACGTCACTTATCTGAAGCCGCTGACCGATAAGGACATTGCCGATGCGCTTTCGGCGGCGGCCTCGGTGGGCGACGACCGGATCCAGAAGCAGGCGACGGGACGGGTGAATCCCGAAGTATGGACCCACGGGTCAGCGGCCGAGCGCCAGAAATGGTTCACCACCGGCTACCAGACCGGTGACCCCAAGCAGTGCGACACGTTCAAGGCCCGCGATCTGGGCTAGCCGGGAAGCTCGGCGCTCATTTCGCAGCGATCGGCGTCGAAGCTGAAATAGCCCTTGATGGGCTGGGTTTCGGGCAACGGGTGGTCGTAGCTCCACGCCACGTCCTCGACATCACCGGCGGCCCAGTAGGTGGCGTACCCCTTGTAATTGCAGTAGCTCGCCGTGTCCGTCCGGCGCAGCAGATCAGTACGGACGTGCGTGTGCGCGACGTAAAGCCTTGGCGCCAAGGCGGTCTCGAACACGATGACGGTGTCGTCGGTGTCCACCACCACCTCTCCCGCCACCGCGACCCGCAGTCGTCGCCGGGTCGGCCGGCAGTCGACGCGGTGGTAGGGGTTGGGCGGATAGTGCACGAGCGTGCGCCCCTCCTCCACCCAGGCGTCGACGGCATCCCACGGCACCCGCACATACCCGGGCGCGGCTTCTTCGGGTTCGGTTGGCAGATCGGCTGTTTCACCCGCCGGGAAGACATAGCTCAGCGGCGCGCCGGCCCGGTGAACCATCAGCGCGTTCTCGGTGTCGATGACCGGCCGGCCGTCGCGCACCGCCTGCACCCGGCGCGGATGCGGCTCGACGTAGACGATCGGGCCGGCCACCGGCGGACAGAACCAGCCGGCCCGATCCGGACCGAGTGGGCCGCGGCCGGCGACCAAGCTCATCGCGCTAGATCCGGGCTTCGGCGGCGATCGCGTTGTCGGTGACGCGCAGCGGGCGGATCAACGCATCCTGGGTGAACGACGCGATCAACTCGCCTTCCTCGGTGTGGATCGCCCCGCGGATGTAGGACATGCCCGCACCGACCTGGGTGCTCTCGTGGGTGTAGAGCAGCCACCCGCTCCACGCGACCGGTTCGTGGAAGCTCACCGTGACCGTCATCGGCGCGGTGGACACGGTGAGGTGCGACTGTGCGGTGCCGATGCCTGCGTGTGCGCGCATGGTCGTCGAGATCCCCAGATGCCCGGTGAAGTAGGCGATCAGAGCCTTGGCCAGGTCGTCGCGGGCGGGGATGGGCTCGTAGTGCAGCCAGGCGTAGACCTCGGGCGGACCGACCTCGTCGGGGCTGTTGATGTCGACGACGTCGACGAGCTTGACCTGCCGTCCCGTCATGGGCATTTCGCAGACATTGGCCTGGTCCGGCCCGGCCACCTCCGGGCGCGGCAGATGGTGGCGGATCACGTCGGGAGTAGGCACGTCGGCGAGCACCGTGAACGTCATGCAGCGCTTGCCGTTCTGCGAGGCGGTGATGACCGCCGACGCGGTGGAGCGCCCTTCGGCGACGACGTCGATCTCGAGAACCACCGGCGGGCCGACCAGCACCGCCCGGGCGAACACACTGTGGACCGAGCGAATCGACTTACCCTCGAAGCGCTTTGCCGCCGCGACGATCACCTGGGCGAGCACCTGGGTGCCCTCGACGACTTGCCGTTCGTCGGCGTCGGCGATACCGGTCGGGGCGATGAAGCGGTCCTGCCCCTCGGCCTGGACGTCGAACAGATCGAGCAGGCGCGGCACCGTCCAGTGGTTCTCGGCGGCGTCCCCGGAATTCGAAGCCATGTGTTCCCTCACCTCGTCGTGTTCCAAGACGGTAACGTCATTCTCGTCACTGTAACCCGACCGATAAGCTGACCCGATGGCCAAGGCCAACCAACGATCGCCCGAGGCGCCGAGCGCCGATCCGGACTCCCGGGAGAGCCGCTTCATGCGGTCAGCCCTGTCGATCCTGGCCGAGACCGGCCGCACCGACTTCACCGTGCTGGAAGTCGTCGAACGCTCGAAGACCTCGCTGCGGTCCTTCTACCAGCACTTCACCACCAAAGACGAGCTGCTGCTGGCGCTGATCGACAAGATCATGGCCGAATCCACCAAGCAATGGCGGAAGGAAACCGACGGCCTGCCCGCGGCCGAGGCGATGCGCCTGCTGATCGAGCGGATCTGCACGCCCGCCGAAACCACCAAGCAGGACAGCATCAACCGCGGTCTGACCTATTACAACGACCACCTCGCCGAGACCCTGCCCACGGAGTACTCCCGGGTGCTCTCGCCGCTGCATCAGTTGATCGGCGAGATCCTCGAACGCGGCAAAGACGAGGGCACCTTCCGGCCCGACCTGCAGTCCCAGACCACCGCCGCGCTCATCATGCAGGCGGTCCTCGGCGCGATGCGGCTACGCAGCCTGGGCGCCGAACTCAACGGTATCCCGATCGACGCGAAGCACATTTACGACTTCTGCGTCCGCGGCCTGCTGCCCTGACCCGTTTCCGCAGCTAAATCCGTCTTTTGTCGCCGATGTGTGTACCACGCCGGCTACGTGGTAACGTCATTACCGTTAGCCCATTAATTCAGACTCTCTGGAGGCGACCATGCCCTCGCGCGAGCTTCCCTATCCGGTATTCGACGCCGACAACCACTTCTACGAGCCCCAGGAAGCGCTGACGCAATTCCTGCCGGACAACCGGAAGGGCGTCATCGACTACATCGACGTCAAGGGCCGCACCAAGATCGTGGTGCGCAACCACATCAGCGACTACATCCCGAACCCCACCTTCGAGGTCGTCGCCCGCCCCGGCGCCCAGGAGGAATACTTCCGGCACGGCAGCGGCGGCAAGAGCTACCGCGAGGTGATGGGTAAGCCGATGAAGGCCATTCCCGCCTTCCGCAACCCCGAGGCACGCCTCGAGGTACTCGACGGTCTCGGCCTTGACTACACGATCATGTTCCCGACGCTGGCCAGCCTGGTCGAGGAGCGGCTGAAGGACGATCCCGAGCTGATCTTGGACATCGTCCACGCGCTCAACCAGTGGATGTACGAGACCTGGCAGTTCAATTACGAGGGCCGGATCTTCTCCACGCCGGTGATCAACCTCAGCATCGTCGACCGCGCGCTCGAGGAGCTCGAATGGTGCCTGGAGCGCGGCGCCAAGACCGTGCTGGTGCGGCCGGCGCCGGTTGCCGGCTTCCGCGGCTCCCGCTCCATGGGCCTGCCCGAGTTCGACCCGTTCTGGGATGCGTGTGTGAAGGCCGGTATCCCGGTCTGTATGCACGCCTCGGACAGCGGCTACGCCGAGTACCTCAACGACTGGGAGCCCGCCGACGAGTTTCTGCCGTTCAAGCCCACGTCGTTCCGGATGGTCGCGATGGGCAAGCGGCCCATCGAGGACACCATGGCCGCCCTGGTGTGCCACGGCGCGCTGACCCGCAACCCGGATCTGCGCATCCTGTCCATCGAGAACGGCGCGTCCTGGGTGCCCTACCTCTTCTACCAGTTCAAAGACGTGTACTCGAAGATGCCGCAGGAATTCCCGGAGGATCCCATCGAGGCGTTCCGCCGGGGTGTCTACGTGGCGCCGTTCTGGGAGGACGACTTCAAGAAGATGGCCGAGCTGTGTGGCATCGACCGCATCATCTTCGGTTCGGACTGGCCGCACCCCGAGGGGCTGGCCAACCCGATCAACCTGGTCGACGATCTCGTCGCCCAGGGCCTGGACGAAGAAGGTCAGCGAAAGGTGATGGGCGGCAACCTGGTCGACCTGTTCAAGGTGCCCAACGTGTCGGTCCACAAGCCCGACGTGCCCGCGCTCGTCATCGCATGAGCGATGTCTCCTCCCCCGAACAGCTGTTGTTCGTGTCGACGACCCAGGCGTTTCTGGAGAAGGAAGCGTCGCTGAGCACGGTGCGCGAGCTGCACGCAGCGGATACGTCGTTCGACACCGCGTGGTGGCAGCGCGCGGCCGAGCTCGGCTGGGCCAGCTTGCTGGTCCCCGAAGAGCTTGGCGGCGGCAGTGTCTCGGGCAATGGCTTGGCCGACCTCGCGCTGGTGGCCGAACAGATCGGGCACAGCGTGGCACCGGGTCCGCTGCATCCGGTCAGCGTCGTGCTCGCGGGTCTGGTCGAGGCGCCCGACGGTCATGAGGACACCATCGAGGCGCTGGTGTCCGGCGAGCTGGTGGCATCGTGGGCGGTCTACGAGCCGCGCCGGCCGCTGTCCCCGCTGCAGCCGACGGCGACGGCCACGCGTACCGATTCCGGCTACCGCATCGACGGGGTGAAGGACCGTGTCGAGGCGGGCGCCGAGGCGGGTGTCTTCCTCGTGGTCGCCGATCTCGAGGGCAGTCCTCGCCAGTTCCTGGTCCCCGCCGACCTCGCAGAAGTCACCGAACAGCGCTCGGTCGACATGGTGAAGCGTTATGCCCGAGTGGAATTCAACGGCGCCCAGGTCGACGAGGCTGCCGCGGTCGGCGACGCCGCGCAAACACCGGCGATCATCGAGCGGCAGCGCCAGGTCGCGTTGGTGCTGCAGTGCGCCGAAATCGTCGGAATTCTGGAGACCGTGCTGGCCATGACGACGCAGTGGATGTTCGACCGCCACAGTTTCGGCAGGCCGCTGGCGTCCTATCAGGCGCTCAAGCATCGGCTCGCCGATATGAAGATGTGGTTCGAGGCGTGCCGGGCGACCACCGCGGGCGCGGTGGCCGCGGTGTCCGACCGTTCGGATGACGCCGCCAAACTGGTCAGCGTCGCCAAAGCTTATGTGGCCGAACGGGCGCCGGTGATGCTGCAGGATTGCGTGCAACTGCACGGCGGGATCGGCGTCACGTGGGAGCACGATCTGCACTTGTTCCTGCGCCGCACCGAGCTCTACCGCGCGCTCTACGGTTCACCCGAGGACCACCACCGCGCGGTGTACGCGTTGAGCGCCAAGACTGCACGACAGGAGGCTTCGGCATGACCGAGACTGTCATCTCCACGTCCACCGAATCGGTCGCCGAGTTCGCCGCCAGGGCCCGTACCTGGCTGGCGGCGAATATGCCGCCCATCGACCCCGACCACCCGCCGTTCTCGGTGCGCGCCGAACAACCCTCGTGGGACCGCGCACAGGAACTGCAAAAGCGCTTGTACGAGGGCGGTTTCGCCGGTATCTGCTTCCCCCGCGAATACGGCGGGCTGGGTCTGGACCACGCGTATCAGCAGGCATTCAACGCCGAGTGCCGCGGCTATGAGATGCCACTGATCCTCAATACGCCATCGCTGACGATCTGTGCGGCGACGATCCTGGACATGGGCACCGAAGCCCAGAAGCGCGAACGTATTTCGGCTGCCATCCGCGGCGACGAGGTGCTCTGCCAGCTGCTGAGCGAGCCCAGCGGCGGCTCTGATCTGGCCGGCGTCATCACCCGCGCCGACCGCGTTGGCGACAAATGGGTCGTCAACGGCGCAAAGACTTGGAGCACAAGCGCTTTCGCCGCCGACTACGGGCTGATGCTGGCCCGCACCGACTGGACAGTGCCCAAACACGAAGGCCTGACCATGTTCCTGGTGCCGCTGAACTCCCCCGGCATCACCATGCGGCGGATCAAAGAGGTCAACGGCAACGAGGAATTCTGTGAGGAGTTCTTCGACGGCCTCGAGCTCGGTGACGACGCCGTGGTCGGCGAGGTCAACAAGGGCTGGGAAGTGGCCTCCCGTCAGCTGCATCACGAACGCCGCGCGGTCGGCGGCGGATCGGAATTCGCCAGCGGAACCGGTGCGGAGAACGCCGAGGAGATGCCACCGGATCACGTCACGCTGGCCGAGCGCACCGGACAGGGTGACGACCCGGCGGTGCAGAGTCTGGCCGGTCGCGCGCTGGTGCGGCGGATCGTCAAGGAACAGCTGATCCATCACGTCGGGACCGCCATCGGCAACGGCTCGCTGCCCCCGAACGCCGGCACGCTGATCCGGTTGTTCCATGCCGAGACCACCGAACTCGAAGTCGACACCGCGCTCGCGATCGCCGGCACCGCCGGTGTGGTCGACGAGGGCGGGGACCTGTCCGGCCTCCTCGACATCGGGGTGCGGTATCTGTCGCGGCAGACCGGATCGCTGGGCGGCGGCAGCAGCGAGATGGCCCGCAATGTGATCGGCGAACGTATCCTCGGGTTCCCGCGCGAACTGGCCGCCGACAAGGGTGTGCCGTTCAATCAGGTCAAGCGCGGGGGCGGCTAGAAGGCCGGAGCGCCTCGGGCGCGACATCGAACAAAGTCGGCTGCGGCTCCGGTACGACGACCGGCGAGGCTACCGGGGTGAATTGCCGGTGGTCGCGGGCCAGGCCGTGCTTGTCGATCAGGGGTGCGACCCGCTCACGCAGCATGTCGCGATAGTCAGCAGGCAGGTAGGCCCCGCGGCGGTACAGCTGCCGGTACGGCGCGACGAGTTCGGGATGCGAACGCGCCAGCCACGTCATGAACCACCCGCGCGTCGAACTGCGCAGGTGCAGGCCGAACACCGTGACGGACGTGGCACCCGCCTCGGCGATCAGGCCGAGCAGTCTGTCCAGATCTTCCGTCGAGTCGGTCAGGTGCGGCAGCACGGGCGCAACCATGACGTGACAGTCCAGCCCGGCGTCACGCACCGCGGCGATCAACCCGAGCCGTGCCTGCGGTGACGGGGTTCCCGGTTCGACGGCACGATGCAGATCGGCATCGCCGACGGCAAGGGAGATCGCCACCGACACCGGAACCTGTTGTGCCACATCGGCAATCAGATCCAGATCCCGGCGCAACAGCGTGCCCTTGGTCAAGATCGACAGTGGTGTGCCCGAAGCCGCCAGTGCGGTGATGATGCCCGGCATCAACTCATAGCGCCCCTCGGCCCGTTGATAGGGGTCGGTATTGGTGCCCAGGGCCACCGTCTCCCGGCGCCACGACGGGCGGCCCAGCTCGCGGCGGAGCACGTCGACGATGTTGGTCTTCACCACGATCTGGCTGTCGAAATCCTCGCCCGGATCGAACTCCAGGTATTCGTGGGTGGGCCGGGCGAAGCAGTACCGGCAGGCATGCGAGCAACCGCGATAACCGTTGACGGTGAACCGGAACGGCAGCATCGCGGCGGCCGGGATCTTGTTCAGCGCTGACTTGCACAGCACTTCGTGAAAGGTGATCCCGTCGAACTGTGGCGTGCGCACACTGCGCACCAGCCCGATGCGCTCCAGGCCGGGCAACGCACCGTCGTCGACCGCTATCCCCTGGCCGCTCCACCGCACCCGTCTATTCGAACGCACGTTCGATGATCTGTCAATGCGCATCGCGCAATGCGCGTGCTACGCCCAGGACACCGCTGAGTAACGCCGTCCCGCTTCTCTTGAGGTCAACAGCGGAAGGAGAGCTCGTGACCGAGAAGTTCCACCTGGGGTGGTTCCTCAATTTCGTCGCCGACGAGTGGAACGGCAACTGGGGTGACGGGGGCCGTGACTTCACCGGCGACTTCTACGTCGAGATGGCGAAAGACCTGGAGCGGGCGAAATTCGATTATGTGTTGATCGAGGACAAGCTGATGGTCTCCACCGCCTACGGCGGCACCATGGAAGCCGACCTCAAACACGGTGTCAACCCGAAGCACGACCCGGTGCCGCTGGCGATCCTGATGGCCAATGCGACCACCCGACTCGGCGTGATCCCGACGATGTCCACCAGCTTCTACCCGCCGTTCCTGCTGGCCCGGCTGTGCAGCACCGTCGATCACATCGCCCGCGGCCGCTTCGGCTGGAATGTCGTCACCTCCGGGGAGGACCGGGCCGCGCAGAACTTCGGGATGGACAAACTCTACGAACACGACGAGCGTTATGCGATGGCCAGTGAGTACCTGGAACTGGTCAGCAAGCTGTGGGAGTCATGGGAGCCCGACGCCATCGAGCGTGACCACATGACCGGCACCTACGCCAACCACAAGAAGGTCCACACCATCGACTTCGAGGGCAAGTATTACAAGAGCCGGGGACCGCTCAACACCGCGCCGTCCCCGCAGTATCGCCCGACGATCGCGCAGGCCGGCGCCTCGCCGCCAGGCCGCGAGCTGGCCGCCCAGCACGCCGACACCATCGTCGCGCCCTCCAACGGCGCCGAGGCGATGAAGGCCTACCGCGACGACATCCACGCGCGGATGAAGGCCAATGGTCGCGATCCGTCGCACTGCAAGGTGCTCTACCTGGTCTCCCCGATCGTCGCCGACACCCACGAGGAGGCACTCGCCAAGCGGGAGCGCTGGTTCAACGACCCGCTCTACATCGAGTACATGCTCGCCGAGATCTCCTCGATCACCGAGATCGACTTCTCCCAGTTCGACCTCGACCAGCCGGTACCCGCGGTGACCACGAACGGCGAACGGGGTGCGTTGGAGAGTTTCCTGGCCCGCGGCAAGGGAAAGACGTTGCGCCAGATCGTCACCGGCAGCGGTATGACCGCCAACATCCCGTTCATCGGTACCCCCGCCGAGGTCGCCGACCAGATGGCCGAGCTGATGGACGAGGTGGGTGGCGACGGCTATCTGATCACCAGCCCGGTGATGCGCCTCAACCGGCGTTACGTCACCGAGATCACCGACGGGCTGATCCCCGAGCTTCAGAAGCGCGGCCTGACTCGCAGTGAGTACACGACCACGATGCTGCGCGACCACCTGCGCGAGTTCTGATGACCTGCGCCGCCGCCGACAACGGCTGTGACCCAGACGTCTCCGTCGAGGCCGCGATCGCCGCCTTGCGGGCTGGCGGGATGGCGGTGGTCGTCGACGCCGACGACCCCGACGACGACGGGGATCTGCTGGTGGCGGCCGCCCACGCCACACCTGAACGCGTCGCGTTCATGATGCGCAATACCGGTGGAATACTCTGCGTACCAATGCTTTCTGCAGATCTCGACCGGTTGCGCCTGCCGCCGATGGTGGCGGTGAACGAGGATCCGAGGGGCGCGGGTTACGCCGTCTCGGTCAACGCGCGCACCGGCATCAGCACCGGGGTGTCCGCTGCGGATCGCAGCCGGACCATCGCCCTGCTTGCCGACCCGGATACCCGACCGGGTGATCTCACCAGGCCCGGGTACGTGTTTCCGTTGCGCGCGGTCGACGGCGGTGTCCTGCGCCGGGCCGGGCACACCGAGGCTGCCGTCGACCTCGCCCGGATGGCCGGGTTGCCGCCAGTCGCCGTCATCGGTGAGGTTGTCGATGACGCGGGCATGGCCGCGCGGGGAGATCGACTGTGGCGCTTCGCCGCCGACAACGGCCTGCCGGTCGTCAGCATGTCGGAGCTGATCGCCTATCGCCGACGCACCGAACGTCTCGTCGAGATGAAGGCTTCCAGCCGGTTGCCCACCGAGCACGGGGTCTTCACGGCGCACGGATTCCTCTCGGTCCTCGACGGGCGCGAACACATTGCGTTGGTCATGGGCGAACCGGCCGCCGGCGATGGCGGGCCGACGCTGGTACGGGTCCACTCAGAGTGCGTGACCGGCAACGTCTTCAAGTCGGCAGGCTGCAGTTGTGCCCCGATGCTCCACGGGTCGATGAAGGCGATCGCCGCCAGAGGCCGAGGGGTTGTCGTCTACCTACGGAGCAGCCATCGACGGTCCCACCGACTGCACGACGCCGACGTGCTGGACGAGCGAGACTACGGTGTCGGCGCCCAGATACTCGCCGATCTCGGGGTACGCCGGATGCGACTCCTGACCAATAACCCCGTGAAGCGAATCGGCTTGGAGGCCTTCGGCCTGGAACTGGTCGGGACCAATCCGCTGCCCGGGGTGCCGTTGGCGGCGGTCGAAAACTCGACTGTTCGGTGACCCGCTGCCCGGTTCCCCGGCGCAATGGCTCGCGCTGGTTCCTGCCGCTGATGGCCGCCGCAGGTGTGACCATGAGCCTGACCGCCCCGCTGGAAGTCCTCTTCATTCGCAGTTACTCCGAAAGTAGCTCTTATATAGGCATATTCATGCTGTCCGCAGCGATCGGAGTGATCCTTGTCGACGTGTTCGGCACCAGGTTCGTGCCGGGCCTGGACGCGCGGGTGGCATTGACCGCGGGGCTGGCATTGTTCGGCGTGGCGTGCATCGGCATCGGGTTTGCCTCGGAGGGAATCGTGCTGATGACCTCTCGCATTCTGCAAGGCTGCGGCGGCGGTATCGTACTCGGTGCGGGATTACAAGCAGCCGTACGTGTTCGGCCGCCATTGCCGCAGCTCGGCGGCGACGCGTACGGGACGAGCGTGGCGCCATCGGAGGATGTGGTCCGCTCGGTGGGCCGGTTCAACGCAGCATTCCTCTTCGGCGGGGCTGTCGGTTCGCCGGTTGGATTGCTGATCGCCGGTGTCATCGACGGACGGGTCGGCTATCAGATCGCCTTCGCCGCCACCGGCGCCCTGGCGCTCAGTGTCGCCGCCGCTCTGGTGGTGGTACTGCCCGCCCTCGATGCTCCCCTGGGACTGGCGCCACCTCGTATCGGCCTCCCGCGGTTCGATCGGACAGCCGGCGGCGCCGCCGCCTTGGTTCTGGCGATGAGCGGTGAATTCCTGCGCGGTGGAGTTCTTTTCACCGCGCTGCCGATCACGGGTGCCGCCCGCGAGTACTCCACGATCACCATCGCGCTGGCGATCGCCCTGATGTCGGGTGTGGAGATCGCGGTGCTGTTCCTGGCGTACCGGGTCATCCGGTCGACCGGGGTGGTGAGTGTGCTGATCATGTCGTTCATCCTCGGGACCGGGTGCGCCGTCGCACTGGCGCTGATGCCCGGGGTGCCGGCCTACCTGGTCGCATCCGCCCTGTTCGGCGTGTCACTGGCAGGGGCCACCGCCAGCCTGCCAGCACTGGTGGTCGCTCAAGTCGGGGATTCGTCGGCGGGACTGGCAAAATTCCGGATCTCGGCGGGCATCGGCATTCTGATCGGCAGCGTCGGCTGTGCCGTGCTGGCCGGCATGATCGGCATCACAGCGCTTTTCGCGCTGGTAGCCATCATCTTGCTGGCCAGTGCGCAGCTGGCGCACCGAGTCGGAAGACGAGTGACACCGACGTAACCCAGACGTCGCGCCCACGCGGCCTCAGTTAACAATCAGATGGTCTCATGGTAGGCAAGGGACTTTGGTCCCCGATCCTTGGGAAAGGAGCACCGACCGTGAGACCAGGCGATCAAGCACCGTACGGTAGTTTTCAGCCCCGCTTCCACGCCGCGGGCTACGTCCGCCCGGAGGTCCGCTACCAACGTCAGCGCCAAAGTCCCGACCGGTTGAACAATTCACCCCGGCGCACCTACGACCTGCTGCGTTCCACGCTGGTCACCACCGGTGACCGCGATCGTCCGTTGGTGGAAAGCGAACTCACCGAGGCACTTTCGGCAAGCCGCAGCACGATTCGCACGGTGCTGCAGCAACTCGCCCGGGAGGGCCTGGTGACCCGAGAGCCGAAGAACGGAACGAAAGCCACCGGAGCGCTGGTACTTCCCATCGACCGGTTGACCCCGGTGCAGGCGCGAACGCTGGAGTCGCGGTCGCTGGGGTGTCCGCCGATAGTGCGCGACAGGCTGCGGCTGCCGGCCGACTGGACCGTGCTGATGATCGAGAGCCTGTTGCTCGAGGACGGCCAGCCGCTGGGCCTGTCGGTCAACTACATCGCCGTCACCGAGGAGCAGTCCGCACACATCGACGTCGACAAGTCCGACGTCATCCACGTTCTGGAGCATCAGATCGGGATACGGATCGGTGACAGTCAGACCACCGTCGGTGCGATCGCCGCCGATCGGCAGACCGCGGAACTGGTCGGTATCGACGTTGGCGCCCCAGTCATCTGGCTGGAGGACGTCATCGAAGACGAGCACGGCCAGCCTCGCGCGTTGTCGCAGCTGCGGCTGAGGGCCGATCGGGTGGCCTTCTCGGCCGTCGCCCGCCGCACCGCGTGATACCCGCGGTCAGAAAGTTGTCAGGTTGCCCCGCAGGAACGGCGAGTCGTAGCTCAAGCGGGACAGCCCTTGCCGCTGCAGTTCGGGAACCAAGCCGTCGGTGATCTCGGCCACCACACGCCGGTTGAGCGGACCGACGTAGAACAGCACTCCGTCTCCGCCGACGGCACCGATCATCGCCCCGAGTTCGGCAGCGACCTCCTCAGGGGTGCCCACCGGTTCAATCGCATGTGGTTGCGTCGCCACCTCGCGCAGTGTGCGGCATGGGTCGCCCAGCCGCGCGGCCAGTGAACTCTGGTGGCCGTTGGTCGTGAACGATGTCGCGAGTTCGGCCAGTGGGGTGTCGACGTCATAGGGCGAGAAGTCGATGTCGGTGATGAAACCGAGTCCGGCAAGCCCGATCTCGGGTCGCGCCCACAGTTCGTCATCATGCCGCTTCTTGCGGTCGACCGCCTCGGCGCGGGTCTCGCCCAGAAACGGCGTACACAAGAACAGCACCTTGACCTCGTCGGGGTCGCGTCCGGCCGCCTCCGCCCGGCTGCGGACATCGTCGCGGTATTCCTTCATCTCCTCCACGGACGTGGCGGCGGCGATGATGCTGTCGGCGTTACGGGCCGCGAACGCCCGGCCGGCCGGGGAACCGCCGGCCTGGATCAGCGCGGGCCGCCCCTGCGGCGGAGGGGCGGTGTTCAGCGGGCCGCGGGTCCGGAAGAACCGACCCTCGAAATCCACCGGGCGCACCTTCTGATGGTCGGCGAAGATTCCCGATTCCAGCTCGGCGACAATCGAATCCGCATCCCACGACGACCACAGTGCGCGCACGGCGTCGGTCATCTCCTGGGCGATCTCGTAACGCAGGTCGTGTGCCGGTTGAGTGGGCTTGCCATAGTTTTGGGCGGCCCGATCCGAGCTGCCGGTGACGATGTTCCATCCGGCCCGCCCGCCTGATACGTTGTCGAGCGTCGAGACCAGCCGGGCGAGCAGGTATGGCTGGTACTCGGTCACCGCCAGCGTCGGAACCACACCGATGTGCCGGGTGGCCCCGAGCATCAGCGTCGCCAACACAGCCGGATCGTGCTTGGGCACCGACCGTGCATTCTGCAGGTAGTACCGCGTCGACTTCTCATACCCGTCGGGAACATAGGCGGAATCCTCGATGATGAGGTAGTCGAAGCGAGCCCGCTCGAGTGCCCGGATGAAGTCCACGTAGAACTCGCCGGTCATCCACTCCGTTGCTGCGGTTCCCCGCCAGGGGCTGTTCCAGTCGTGGACTCCGAAACCGTCCCCGAGAAACCAGGCCAGATGCATTCTGCGGTCGGCGTCCACGTTTAGGCCTCCTCGGTCGACTCTCGTTGCAGCCCAGTCAATCCGGGGCCGGTCATCGATCGATGACATTCACCGAAATCCCCCATTGCGCGGCACTCCGTTTGGTTACCGCGGCGAAATCATCGCCGAGGGGGCGACAATACCGCTGCGTGCGCAGCATCACAGCAGGTTTCGACCCGCGTAAAGCGGCTGACTCCGATGTGGCGCGCCGCGGAAACACGGCGTTGTTATTCCGAAACCATCGGTTTACTCGATGGATGAGGAGGCTTTTCGTGATGACCGACCTTCGCGAGTTCTGCACCGCCGGGGGTGCGCGGTGAGGCCCCGACCCGTGCGGCCCGAGACGGTGTATCAACGGAATCGGCGAACCCCCGACCGCCTCAACAATTCCCTTCGGCGCAACTACGACCTACTGCGCTCCACCCTGCAGAACGGGCCGGCCGATCTCTCGCTCGCCGAAGGCGATCTGATCGACGCGCTGTCGGCGAGCCGCAACACAGTGCGGGCCGTGCTGCAGCAGCTTGCCAGGGACGGGCTGGTCACCAGGAGCCCGAAGCGCGGCACCCGCTCGGCGAAATCGTTGATGCTGCGCATCAACAACCTCTCACCGGTCGCCGAATTCGGTGGTGACACAACCATTGACACCCAATTGAAGACCCTCGAATACCGCACCCTCGGCAGTCTGCGCATCGTCGGAGAACGGCTGAAGCTGCCACCGGACTGGACAGTGCTCATGGTCGAGTCTCTACTGCTGCAGGAGTTGCAGCCGCTGGGCATCGTCGTCTGCTACCTGGCCCAGCAACCCGACGCACCGCACGCGGCCGACATCAGTGAGCCCGATCCGATTCTGTATCTGGAGCATCATCTGAATGTCCGAGTTGCACGCAGCCGCACCACAATCGGCGCGATCGCTGCCGACGAGCAGTGCGCAGCGCTGATCGGCCTGGAGGTCGGGGCGCCGATGCTGTTCCTCGAGGACATTCTCGAAGACGACACCGGTCAGGCCCGCGCCCTGTCGCAGTTCCGGATGCGTAGTGACCGAATCGCATTCACGGCCTGCGCCCGCCGCCCCGCCTGACTGGCGCTCAGCTCAGACCGCGATACGTGGGTCAGCGGCCGCCTGCAGGACGTCGACGGCGATGTTGACCAGGACATACAACATGCCGATCACCAGGGTGACGCCGGCGATGGTGTTGAAGTCGCCCTTGTAGATGGCCTGCGAGATGAAGAGGCCGATGCCGGGCCGGGCGAAGATCATCTCCACCAGGATGCTGTTGCCGATCATCGCCGCCAGCTGCAGACCCATCATCGCCAGCACGGGACCGACCGCGTTGCGCAGTGCATGCCGGATCAGAATGCGCTTCTCGGTCAGTCCCTTGGCTCGTGCGGTGCGGGTGTACTCCGAGCGCATGGTTCCTTCCAGGCTGCTGCGCAATACGCGGCCGACAGCGACCGCAGGCACGATCGCAATACACAACGCCGGCAGGATGAGGTGTTTGAGGACGTCGAGGAACAGCGCCGGGCGGCCGGCGATCAGACTGTCGATGAGCAGGAAGTGCGTCGGGCCTTTCGGCGCGTCATATGCGGCGGTCTGCCCGGTCACCGGCAGGACACCCAGCCAGCGGTAGAAGACGAGCATGGCCAACAGGCAGGCCAGAAACACCGGTATGGACGCGCCCGAGATCATCACCACCCGCAGTACACCCGAGCCGCGCCAGCCCTGGGCGGTGGCCAGGCCGAGCAACAGGCCGATCACCGCCACAAGTACGCAGGCCACGAAGATGAGTTCCAGCGTGACCGGCAGAAACTTGACGATGTTGTCCGCCACCGGAGTTCGGGTGACAGTGGAGATGCCGAGATCACCCTGCAGCGCGCGGGCCAGATAGTTGAACAGCTGCACCGGCAGCGGATCGTCCAGGCCGAGTTTCGCGCGGGCGGCGGCATAGACCTGGGGTGGTGCTTTGTCTCCGATCAGTGCCACGACCGGGTCGATGGGGGCGACCTTTTGTAGCGTGAACACCACGGCGACCAGCGCGAGCAGCACGGGGATGGCACCGAGGGAACGCCTGCTGAGGGTGAGCAACATGGCAGTGTCCTTTCCCGCTCAGCGATCCCGTATCCGGTCGCGCAGTGCGTCACCGGCGAAGTTGCTGACGATGGCGATAAGCGCAACACCGACGGCCGGGAAGATGGGGATCCACCACGCCGTGAAGACATGCGTCAAACCTTGGGCGCTCATTGCGCCCAGTTCAGGAGCGGGCTGCGGTGCGCCAAGTCCGAGGAACGACAGGCCGGACAACAACAGGATCAGCGCCGAGATGTCCAGGCTGGCGGTGACGATGGTGACCGGGATGGCACCCGGCAGCAGGTGCCGGGTCAGCCGCCGCCGCCAACTGGCCCCGGCGATCCGAGCCGCCTCCATGTGTGGTGAGGCACGCAGCCGGCGTACCTCCGCACGCACGATTCTGGTGTAGAGCGGCCACCACACGATCGCCACGCCGATCAGGGTGTGAACGTACGACGGCCCCATCGCCGCGACCACCGCGATCGCCAGGATCGGTCCCGGCAATGCCAGGAACACATCGGTCATGCGCATCAGCATGCTGTCGACGAATCCACCGACCGCACCGGCGATCAGCCCGATCGCGCCCCCCAGCACCACGCCGGACGCCACCACGGCCAGCGCGCCCCACCAACTGCTGGACATGCCGACCAGAACCCGCGACAGTACGTCGCGCCCGACCGTGTCGGTACCCATCCAGTTGTCGGCACTCGGCGCCGTCATCGGCTTGCCGACCGGCACCAACGGATCGAACGGGGCGATCACCCGCGCGAAGATGGCGATCAGGAACATCGCCGCGAGTGCCCCGAAGGCGATCCAACTCG
Source organism: Mycolicibacterium vinylchloridicum (assembly GCF_013404075.1). GTDB lineage: Bacteria > Actinomycetota > Actinomycetes > Mycobacteriales > Mycobacteriaceae > Mycobacterium > Mycobacterium vinylchloridicum. Next base: position 46,652 of record NZ_JACBJQ010000014.1, on the reverse strand, counting down.
CCACCGAGGTACCTCGGAAATAGTTGTCGAGGGCCAGGACGACTCTGCCCCGCGCGGGAAGTGGCAGCAGAGCGCCCGGAACATAGGGTTGTGCGATGGCCATGGGACCTCCTGGCGAAGAAGAATGATGCCGATTCGAGTGCACATGCCACCGGTGTCAACAGCAGTACTGTCAGGTTGCGACGGTATTGCGCGCCATCGGTTCCACGTTTCGTCCGGTGTCGAACCCGCATCGGTCGTGCGCTAGGTCACGGCGATGACGCCGCGGCGGTGCCGACGCGCCGTCCCGTGCTGCGGGCGAGGATGACACCGGCGCCCAACGTCACTGCGACCGCCAGCAGACCAGCCATCGAACCCAGCACGGCGATCAGCATGTTGACGCTTCCGGCCCCCACGAATGAACCGATCCCGCAGGCGATTCGATACGTCGCAACGCCGCTCGCCGCGTTGGGGCTCAGCGCAACGACGAGCACCGGCGGCGCCGACAGTGCAATACCGTCAACGACGCCGAACACCGCGGCCGCCCCGAAGAAGAACGGCGGACTGTGCGTGGTGGCAAGGAGTGTCACCGCGGCAATGCCCAGCGAAAGCGCAATGGCCAGGCAGCGGGCCGGCGCGACAGACTCGAAGATCCGACCGGAGCGGGCCAGCACAACGATCTCGACGGCCGAGAGCACCCCCAAAGCCAATCCAATTGTCGCCGAGGACATCCCATTGTCATTTCCGACCAGTGGCAGCGCGGTGTTCTCGATGCCGCTGCGCAGATAGTTGCCGAACAACCCCAGCGCCAACGCAAATCGCAGCACCGGGGCGATGGTGAGATCGGGCAGGCCGATCCGCGGCCGGCCGGTGGTCTGTGCCGGCAGCCGGGGCAACAGCACCCGCGCGGCAAGAGCCACCATCACACTGGCGCCGGCGCAGAACAGAAAGCTCAACCGGTACCCGGCCAGCCCGGCGAGCAGGCCGGCCAGCACGCCACCCACCGGGGCGCCGACGGCCGCGCCCAACAACTGCAACCCCTGATTGGTGCCGAGCACGCGGTGCGGCTGCCGACCGGTTCGAACCGCCGTCTGCAGGGTTGCCCCGGCGATCGCGGCCCCCGAGCCGCTCTGCAGGATCCGCGCCCCCAACAAGCCCGCCACACCCGCGGAGGCGGCGAACGCCGCTTCACTCGCCGCGAACAGCACCAGGCCGGCGACCAGCAGCGTGCGGGCGTCGATGCGGGTGACGGCATGGGTTCCCAGCACGTCGACGGCGATCATGCCCACTGCCGAGACGACGATGAACGCCGTCACCTCGACGGTGGACAGACCAAGCCGGATCGCATAGAGCAGCTCGATCGGCGCCGTCATGGCCAACACGAAGCCCACCAGGATCATGGTCAGCCCATGGCGCCACGGTGCTACGGTGCCGGGCACCGTCTCAGAACTCGCGAAGCGTGCCGCGCAAGGTCGAGGCGGTGTACTCGGTGCGCGTCAGCCCGAGTCGCTGCAATTCGGGCACCAGGCCGTCACAGATGTCGGTGATGTAGGCCCGCGACACGTCCCAGCCCGGTTTGGCGATCAGAAAGCCGTCCCCGCCAACCTCTTCCATCGCCTCCCCCATCTTCTGCGCGACCTGCGCTGGAGTGCCGACCAGTTCCAGGCCACGCTTGGCGCGATGCAGAACGAGCTCACGAAGTGTCTTGGGGTCGGGAGAACCGTCGCCGCGCATGAAGTACTCCAGCGAGCCGCGCTCGCCGTTGGTGGTCAGGCCCTCCGGCAGCGGCTCATCGAGATCGAACTGTTTGAAATCGATTTCGGTGTTCGACGAGATGTTGACCAATGACTTCTCGATATAGGACGGGTGTTCGAGGACCCGCTGTACCTTGGCCCACGCCTCGGTTTCGGTGGCGGCGACAGTGGGCGATACCACGAACAACAGTTTGACGTCATCGGGATTGCGTCCTGCCGCAGCGGCTCTGGCCCGGATGTCATCTCGATACTCCTTCATCCCTTCGGTTCCGGTACCCACCGCGACGATCGCATCGGCGGCGCCCGCGGCGAACGCCCGCCCGCGCGGCGACGCGCCGGCCTGCAGGAATGCCGGCCGATGTTGCGGGGAGGGAACGGTGTTCAACGGCCCGCGCGACCGGAAGTACTTCCCCACGAAGTCGATGGTGCGGACCTTCCGGTAATCGGCATAGGTGTGTGTCTCCCGGTCCATCACGACGGCGTCGGAGTCCCAGGAGTCCCACAACTGATTGACGACGTCGAAGTACTCCTCGGCGACGTTGTAACGCTCGTCATGCTCAGGCAACCCCTCCAACCCGAAATTCTGCGCCGCCCGATCCTCAGCCGACGACACGATGTTCCACCCGAACCGACCCCCGGCAATCGAATCCACCGTCGAGCACAGCCGCGCCAACAGATACGGCGGATAAAACGACGTCGACATCGTCGCCACCACACCCATTTTCGCGGTGTTGGCTGCGATGAGAACGGCCAGCGGAACCGGGTCGTGCTTGGGCGCGAACGCCGAATGTCTCAACGCCCCTTCCATGGTGCCGCCGTAGGCGTCGGCCACCATCACGGTGTCCTCGATCATGATGAGGTCGAAACAGGCGCGCTCCATGCTGCGCGCCATGTCGACGTAGAACTGCCCGTTGGGCCACTTGTGCGCATCCGGCGAGGCGTCATCGGTATCCCACTCCGGCGGAATGAAATTCATGAACCAACCGAGGTGAAACTTTGCGGGCATGCCGTCCTCCTGTTTTTCGATCACCTGCTCAGAATTCGCGAAGGGTCTCGCGCAGGGTGGTTGTGGTGTATTCGGTGCGCATCAGGCCGCGGCGCTGCAGCGCGGGCACCAGGCCGTCACACACCTCGGTGAGGTATTCCCAGGACAGGTCGCGTGCGCCTCGGCTGATCAGGAAGCCGTCGCCGCCGATGAACTCCATCGCTTCGCCCATCTTGTCGGCAACCTGCTCGGCGGTGCCGACGAGTTCCAGTCCGCGGCTGGCCCGTTCGTGGACCAGCTGACGCAGCGTCTTCGGGCCTGGTTCGCCGTTGCCGCGCATGAAGTGCTCGAGCGAGCCGCGCTCGCCGTTGGTCGTCAGGCCTTCGGGCAGTGGCTGGTCGAGATCGAACTGCTGGAAATCGATCTCGGTGTTCGACGAGATCCCGACCAGAGCCTTCTCCTCGTAATTGGGAGCGTCGGAGAAGCGGGCCAGCTTGGCCCTGGCCTCCTCCTCGGTAGCGCCGATGACCGGAGAGACCACAAACATCAGCTTGATGTCGTCAGGGTTGCGTCCGGCCGCCTTGGCCCGGGCCCGCACGTCGTCGCGGTAGGAGCGCATGCCCTCTACCCCGGTGCCGACCGCGATGATCGCATCCGCGGCGCCCGCCGCGAATTGCCGGCCCCGCGGGGACGCACCGGCCTGCAGGAAAGTCGGGCGGTGCTGGGGCGAGGGAACCGTGTTCAACGGGCCGCGCGACCGGAAGTACTTCCCGTCGAAGTCGACGGTGTGGACCTTGGTGTAATCGGCGTAGGTGTGGGTGTCGCGGTCCATCACGACGGCGTCGGCCTCCCAGGAGTCCCACAACCGGTTGACCACGTCGAAGTACTCCTCGGCGACGTTGTAACGCTCGTCGTGCTCGGGCAGCGCTTCCAACCCGAAATTCTGCGCCGCCCGATCCTCAGCCGAGGACACGATGTTCCACCCGAACCGACCCTCGGCAATCGAATCCACCGTCGAGCACAGCCGCGCCAACAGATACGGCGGATAAAACGACGTCGACATCGTCGCCACCACACCGAGTTTCGAGGTGTTTGCGGCCACCAGCACCGCCAGCGGAACCGGGTCGTGCTTGGGCGCGAACACGGCGTTCTTCAACGAACCTTCCATGGTTCCGCCGTACGCGTCGGCCACCATCACGGTGTCCTCGATCATCATGAAATCGAAACACGCCCGCTCCATCGCCCGAGCTATCTCCACGTAAAACCGGCCGTTGGGCCAGTCCCCGGCATCCGGGGAGGCCCACGATGACTCCCAGTCCGGCGGTGCGAAGTTCATGAACCAGCCCAGATGGAGTTTCGCAGCCATCCGATCCTCCCGATCGTGTCAGAACTCGCGAAGGGTTTCGCGCAGTGTCGTTTTGGTGTAGTGGGTCCGGGTCAGACCCCGGCGTTGCAATTCCGGCACCAGTCCGTCGCAAATCGACTCGATGTAGTGCCGGGTCAGGCCGCGTCGATGGATCAGGAACCCGTCACCGCCGATATCGGTCATCGCCTGCTCCATCTGGTCTGCGACCTGCGTGGGGGTTCCAACGAACTCCATCCCGAATGAGGCTGCCGCAACGGCTAATTGGCGCAGAGTCTTGGGGCCGGGTGTGCCATCACCGCGCATGAAGTGTTCCAGTGAGCCGCGCTCACCATTGGTGGTCAATCCCTCCGGCAGCGGCTGGTCAAGATCGAACTGCTTGAAGTCGATCTCGGTGTTCGACGAGATCCCGACCAGAGCTTTCTCGACGAATCTGTCGTTGTCACCGAATCGCCTTTGCGCGCTGCGCGCTTCGGCCTCAGTGGCCGCCACGGTCGGGGACACCACGAAGAACAGTTTGATGTCGTCGGGGTTACGTCCGGCTGCTGCTGCTCTGGCCCGGATGTCGTCCCGATATTCCTTCATGCCGGCAATTCCGGTGCCCACGGCGATTATGGCGTCCGCGGCACGGGCGGCGAAAGCGCGTCCCCGCGGCGAGGCGCCCGCCTGCAGGATGGTGGGCTTGTGCTGCGGTGAGGGCACCGTGTTCAACGGCCCGCGGGACTTGAAATACTTGCCGACGAAATCGACCGTACGAACCTTCTTGAAATCGGCATACGTATGCGACTCGCGATCCATCACCACCGCGTCGGCATCCCAGGAATCCCACAACTCACACACCAAGTCGTAATACTCATCGGCAACGTTGTAACGCTCGTCGTGCTCGGGCAGCCCATCAAGACCGAAATTCTGCGCCGCCCGATCCTCAGCCGACGACACGATGTTCCACCCGAACCGACCCTCCGCAATCGAATCCACCGTCGAGGCCAACCGCGCCAACAGATACGGCGGATAAAACGACGTCGACATCGTCGCCACCACACCCATCCGACTTGTCATGGCTGCCACCAGAACCGCCAGCGGGACCGGATCATGCTTGGGCGCGAACACCGAGTTCTTCAGCGAGCCTTCCATGGTGCCGCCGTAGGCATCGGCCACCATCACGGTGTCCTCGATCATCATGAAATCGAAACACGCCCGCTCCATCGCCCGAGCCATGTCGACGTGAAACCGGCCGTTGGGCCAACGCGCCACATCCGGTGACGCCCAGGCAGTATCCCATTCCGGCGGAATGAAATTCATGAACCAGCCCAGATGGAACTTTTTGGCCATCGTTGCTCCTGGAGATTGTGTTGATGCACATCAGACCGGACTGCGATGTCCTGGCGACTGCGACAACGTGGCGGCTTCATTGCGCCACCTTTCGGTCACGGTTCGTGGCGCTGCCGTCAGTCCGGTTCGATCTGGGTCAGCAGACAAGCCGCCAACCGCGGGCTGGCGTGGTCCACCGAGTAGAGAACCGGACTTTCGTTGTGACACCGGTCAATTGCCTGCGGGCAGCGCGGGTGGAAGGAACATCCCGACGGCACGGCGAGCGGGCTGGCCGGCTCACCGGGGAGCCGGACCGGCGCGATCCCCGGTGACGGGATCGCCGCCAACAGTGCTTGAGTGTAGGGATGTTTGGGCGCCTTGATGACGTCCGATGTCGGCCCTAGTTCCACAATCTGGCCGAGATACATCACGGCCGTGCGATCGGAGATGAACCGGGCCGCCGCCAGGTCGTGTGTCACGAACATCACCGCCATGCCCAGTTCACGTCGCAAGTCCTGTAACAGATTCAACACCGACGCCGCCAGCGAGGCATCCAACGCCGAAGTCGGCTCGTCGCACAACAACAGCTTCGGCGGCACGATCACGGCCCTGGCGAAGGCCACCCGCTGCCGCTGACCACCCGAGAGCAGACCCGCCTTGATACCGGCGACGTCTGGGGCCAATCCCACCTGGCGCAGCGCTTCGTCTACCTTTTGGCGCCGTTGTGATCGCCGCATCGTGCCGATCAGCCGTTCCCCGACGATCTCCCCGACCGTCAGCCACGGGGTGAGCGAGGCACCAGCGTCCTGGAACACCATCTGTGGCTGACCGCCGAAGTGTTCCACGTTGCCGGTCTCCGGTTGCATCAGTCCCGCCACGACCCGCAACAGCGTGGACTTGCCCGAACCGGACTCTCCGACCACCGCCACCGACTCCCCCGCTGCAATGTCCAGCGTCACGTTGCGCAGCGCGTGCAAGGTGTCCTTGCCGAACAGGCCCCGGCGCACGTCGAACTGCTTGGTGACACCGTTGAGGCGCACCGCGGGCAGCGTCTGGTCCACCTCGGCCATCGGCCGGAACGGCACCGGTTCAGTGAAGGCCCGCGTTACCGTGGTGGCGTCGGGAACCACGCAGGCAACCACACCGTCGTGGGTGGGCGCCGGGCCGGGAACCGGCACGGCGGCAAGACAATCCGCCGCCGCTGCCGGGCATCGCGGCGAGAATGCACATCCCGCCGGGTGGGCCCTCGGGTCGGGCGGTTCGCCGGGAAGAGCGGGGATCTCACGCCCGACCGGCAGGTCGAGGTCGAGGCGTGCATTGAGAAGTCCCACCGTGTAGGGATGCGACGGCGAACGCAGCACGCTGTCCATCCGGCCCGCCTCGGCCAGTCGGCCGCCATACATGACGGCGATCCGATCGCAGACCTGTGACGCGACGCCGATGTCGTGGGTGACCAGAATGAATGAGGTACCCAATTCGTCACACAGGTCGCGGATGAGGCCGAGGACCTGAGCCTGGACCGTGACGTCGAGGGCGGTGGTCGGTTCGTCCGCGATCACCAGATCCGGCTTGCCTGCGACCGCCATCGCGATCATGACGCGCTGGCGCAGGCCGCCGGAGAGTTCGTGCGGGAATGCCTTCATCCGCCGGCCCGGGTCCGGCACGCCGACCAGGTCGAGCAGATGCAGCGCCTCCTTCTTGGATCCGGCGACCTCGACGACCTGCTGCCCGACCCGCATGGTGGGATTCAGTGAGGTCATCGGGTCCTGGAAGACTGCGCCCAGGTGGTGTTTGCGAACCTGGCGGCGCTGGGCCTCCGACGCACTCACCATGTCGACACCGCAGACTTCGGCCCGGCCGGTGATGGTGGGCATCGGGTCTGCTGCCAACAGTCCGAGCAGCGCCAAGCCCATCACACTCTTCCCGGATCCGGACTCGCCCACGACAGCGAGGATCTCGCCGGCATGGATGTCCATCGACACCCCGCGCAATGCGTTGACCGCAACACCGCGGCGGGTGAAGGTGACGGACAGATCGCTGACCCGTGCCCGTGGCGCAACGGGCAGATCCGGCGGCACGGCGGCGGTGACATCGTCGACAGTGGTCATCGGCACTACCTCTTCCCTGAACGTTCGGACAACACGGCAGCACTGCCCGGCTTAGGCACGTTTGATCGCGTCTGCATCGAAGATGTAAGGCAGGTAGGAGTTTTGGACGACACCGTCGATGTACTTCTGCGTGACCGTGTTGTCGGGTCGCCGGCACAGCGGGACCCACAGCGCCTCGTCCATGATCAGTTTGCTCACTGCGATGTAGTCCTGGTTGGTCTTGTCGACTGTCGGCTCGAGGATCGCCTCGTCCATCATCCGGTCGACGGTGGGACTGCCGTACTGGAAGTAGTTGAGAGGTTTGGCCCCTGTCCGCAGGAAGATGCGCAGCACGGTGTCCAGGTGCAGCGCATCGCCGCCGATGCCGGCGACCATCAGGTCTGGCCGCTTGTCCGCTGGTTGGTTGCACAGGTCGAATGACTCCGCGCTGGGCATCGCCCGCACCGAGACGTCCAGCCCGGTCGGCGCCAACTGGGTCTGGATCAGTTCGGCGACCTGCTGGGCGGGCGCCCCGTACGAGGTGACCCAGGCCAGATCGATCTTCTTGTCCGGCAACTGCGGCACCATGGCCTGCAGCGGACCGATGTCGACCGGCGTGTCGAACGGCACCAGGCCGGCGGGAAAGGTGTTCTCCGGCCAGAAATTCTTGGCCACCTCCACAGTTCCCTGGTAGGCGGTCCCGACGATGGCGGAGCGGTCGAGGGCGGTCATCATCGCGGTGCGCAGATTCTTGTCCGCGAATTTGCCGGCACTGAAGTTCATCCAGAGCACGATGATGGTCGAACCCAGGGTGTTGATTGTGGTGAATTTCGGGTTCTTTTCGTAGTTCAGCACATCTGGCAGCGCGAACCCGTGCGCGACGAGATCGAAAGCCCCCTGGTCGAGTTGTAGCTTCTGCGTGGCTATCTCGGGAACGATCTCGATGCGGATGGTCTCGAAGTACGGCTTGCCCGCCCAGTATTTGTCGTAGCGGGTCAGGGTGTAGTGGCTGCCGGGGACGAACTCGGTCATCTCATAGGGGCCCGTGCCGGCATCGTGGGTCTTGAGCCAGCCCTGTGCCAAATCGCCTCCGGCAGCGTGGGTCTCGACGGCGGTCGGACTGACCGCGAACATCTGCCACGGGCAGGCCGCGTAGTGCAGGAACGCATTATTGGGCTCCTTGAGGGTGACCACCAGGGTCGCCGGATCGGGGGCTTCGGATCTGGCTATCCCCTGCACCATGTAGGCAGGGCCCTCGTTGACTGCGAGGCGGCGCTCGAAGCTCTTCACCCACGCCGCGGCATCAGCCGGAGTGCCGTCGTGGAACGTCACCCCGGGGAACAACGAGAACGTGTACGTCAGCTGGTCCTCGGAGACCGTCCAGGACTTCGCCAGAGCCGGAACGATCTCCGAGGTGCCCGACCTGTAGTCGACCAGGCCCTCGTAGCAGGACTTCATGACTTGCACGCCTTCGCCCTCGTACATGATGTCGGGGTCGGGTACCTGCATGTCCTGCCCGAAGGGCATGCGCAGAGTCAGGTTACGCTGGCCATCCACCGTGGCATTTCCGCCGCAGGCGGCGATCAATTGGGCCAGCGTCAGGCCACCCAGTGTGGCACCGCTCGCTTTGAGAAATGTGCGACGGTTCAGATCGATAGATGCGCGCGCCACAGTGCCTCCTCGTCGAATGAGTTCCGGAATCGACGGCGCGGCGGCAATCGGCGGCGCACGGCCTCGTGTCATCGATGAAACCCTCGCGGTGTGACAAGCCGGGGTCGGCACCGTACGTTTTCTATTGCGCCAGGTGTCCTGAATGAATCACGACTGTAACCCGGAGCGGCTCGGGTCTACGCCCAGCAGCGATCGGCGGCTGCGCAGTGCGATGACGCCAAGGGCCACCATGCCCACCATCGACGATGTGACCAACGCCATTCTGGTGCCGAATAATTCGGCGGCAATGCCGATCGTCGTCATTCCGATGGGCAGCGCACCGATCGCCGTGCTGAGCAATCCGAGAGCCACCCCGCGCTCGGTGGCTCCCGCGGACTCGATTGCAAGCAGACTCTGCATCGACCCGAATCCCGCTTGGCCCAGACCACCGATGAACAGCGCCACGAATGCCACGGCGAGCAGCGGTACGGTGGCAAAGACGAACAAGCCCGTCAGCGCCACCGCCGACCCACACGCGAACACCAGGCCGTGCCTGCGCAGCGGCCTGGCACTGAGGATCAGCCCCGCGATGATCTGCCCAAGACCGGGCGCCGCAGCCAGCGCTCCCGCCAGCGCCGCACTTCGGGTGAATTCCTCTGCCACAACCGGAATCAACGGTAGATACCCGAACAGGCAGAGGTTCATCACCACGGTGATCGCCAGCATCGCGACGAATCGCCGACTGCGCCGAAGCAGTCCTGCGCCCGCGGCGATCTGGCTTCGCAACGATATCTGTCCGGCCTGCTCCCTCGCGGCCGCGGCATATTTGGGTTGTGGGACGTAGGCCAGCAGTACTGCCGAGACGCACAACAGCAGCGCCATACCGGCGAAACCCGCGCTGAGGCCGAACGTCTCGATCAGCATGCCGCCGATCAAGGTTCCGAACATCGCCGACCCAGCCTGTGACGTGGCTTCGATCGTCATTGCCTGACTTGCCAGCACCGGGCCCACGGTTTCGTAGATCAGCGGGCGCTGCGCCGTTACGTTGACCAGCCCACCGATGCCTACGCAGAACATGAATGGGTAGGTCATCCAGACCTCGACCTGACCGGTGAGCACCACCACGAACATCAGCGCCTCGACCGGAATGAGCAGCAGCTGCACGACCAGCACCAGCCGCTTGCGTTCGAACCGATCGCTGATCGCACCGGCGAAGAAGCCGCCGATCAGCATGGGAGCGAAGAACAGGGCACCCATGATCTGGTTGAGGATCGGGTCGTCGGCGATGGCGGTGAGCAGATAGCTGGTGGTGAACAACCCGCCCCAGCGGGTGGTGTGCCAGAGCAGCGAGCTCACGAACAGGTTGGGGTAGCCGGGCACTCGGATGAGCGAGCGCAATCGCGTTGGATCGCCGGCGGTCTGCCCGACAGCGACCAGATCGTCGGCGGTCATCCGGCAGCCGGGCCGAGCGCGCTGCGATGGTGACGGACGACCCCAACCAGTACGGGCACGGTCAGCACGGCCGAGGCGAGGGCGACGGCCGCGAAACCCCACTGTCCCATGACCAGTCCGCACACCACGCTGGCCGCGCCGCCGCACAGTGCGGTCGTCAGATCGGCGGTGCCCTGCACAGGGACGGTGAGGGCGGCCGGGACGTTGTCGGTTAAGAGGCTCGACCCACCGATGAGGGCGAAACACCAACCGACTCCCAGCGCGAACATCGCCGCGAACATCAGAGCGACGCTGGCCGAGGCGAAAATCGACACGCCGCAGGCGGCCAGCAACACGACCATCCCGGTGCCTACCGCCGCCAGTCGTCCCTGGCGGTCGGCGAACCGGCCCACCAGCGGACTGAACGCGAACATACCGGCGATGTGCACTGCCACCACCAATGAGCTGATCGCCTCGTGGTGATGGTGTTTCATGTCGATCGGGGCCATGGCCATCACGCCCACCATCACCGCCTGGGCGACGACCATGGCCACCAACGCCAGCCGCGCTGGAGCTGATCGGTTGATCGCGCCGAGCGAATTCCGCAGACGCACTGTGCCTTCCGGCGTAGTCAATGGCTCTTCGGCCACCCTGACCAGCAACGGATCCGGTCGCAATCGCCACCCGACATTCACTGCCGCACAGGCGAAGAAGAAGGAGCTGAACAACCAGGGTCCCGCGTAGATACCCAAGCCGAACCACGAGCTGCCGAGATGTTCGGCCGGCACCACCAACGTGGGGCCGAACACCGAGCCGAAGGTCGACGCGAACAGGATCAGGCCCATTGCCCGGCCCCGTTGATCGGGCAGTGCCAGATCAGTTGCCGCGTATCGGGCCAGCAGGTTCGTCGACGGCCCGGCGCCGTAGCAGAACAGACCGAGCAGAAACACCCAGAGCACCGAACCTTCCACTCCGACACAGGCAATGATTCCGCCAACCGTTGCCAGCCCGTAGCCGAGCTGCATGCCGACCCGACGGCCGCAGCGATGCATGATCCGAGAAAGGACCTGTGCCATCACCCCTGAACCACCGGTGACCGCCGCGGTCGACGCACCGATCCAAGCCGATCCGACGCCGACGATGTGCTCCACCACGAATCCCCCGACGGTGATCGCGGCTCCCAGTGCGGCGGCACCGACCACTTGACCGGTGACCAGAACGGTCAGCGTGTGCCGCTGGACCTCGGCTCGCTGCGCCACCGAGAGTGACGAGGCCCCGTCTGCTGTCATTGCTCTCCTCGACCACACGGGCAGGCGGAACACCTGTCCTCTCGGCACGCTAGCCAGTGGCGATGACGGGGCCGAATCCGTCCGGTTCCCAGGGCATTGCGCCACCGGGAGTTCAGAACTCGCGCAGCGTCTCCCGCAACGTAGAGCCCGTGTATTCGGTGCGGGTCAGACCAAGTCGCTGCAACTCCGGCACCAGCCCGTCGGTGATGGACGCGATGTAGTTTCGGTTGAGGTCCCAACCCGGCTTCATGATGAGGAAGCCGTCACCACCGATCTCCTCCATCGCTTCGCCCATCTTGCGGGCGACCTGCTGCGGTGTGCCGATGAATTCCACACCGGTGGTGGCCCAGTCGATCGCCAGCTGGCGCAATGTCTTGGGGCCGGGTGTGCCATCACCGCGCATGAAGTGTTCCAGTGAGCCGCGCTCACCATTGGTCGTCAATCCCTCCGGCAGCGGCTCGTCCCAGTCGAATTGTTTGAAGTCGATCTCGGTGTTGGACGAGATGCCGGCCAGCGACTTCTCGATGTAGGAGTCCAGCGAGACCAGCCGGTCCATCTCGGCGCGGGCCTCGGCCTCGGTGGCCGCGACCGTTGGTGACACACAGAACATGAGTTTGATGTCGTCGGGATTACGTCCGGCTGCTGCGGCTCTGGCCCGGATGTCGTCCCGATATTCCTTCATGCCGGCAATTCCGGTGCCCACCGCGACGATCGCGTCGGCCGCACGAGCGGCGAAGCCACGTCCCCGCGGCGAGGCGCCCGCCTGCAGGATGGTGGGCTTGTGCTGCGGTGAGGGCACCGTGTTCAACGGCCCGCGGGACTTGAAATACTTGCCGACGAAATCGACCGTACGAACCTTCTTGAAATCGGCATACGTATGCGACTCGCGATCCATCACCACCGCGTCGGCATCCCAGGAATCCCACAACTCACACACCAAGTCGTAATACTCATCGGCAACGTTGTAACGCTCGTCATGCTCGGGCAACCCCTCCAACCCGAAATTCTGCGCCGCCCGATCCTCAGCCGACGACACGATGTTCCACCCGAACCGACCCTCGGCAATCGAATCCACCGTCGAGGCCAACCGCGCCAACAGATACGGCGGATAAAACGACGTCGACATCGTCGCCACCACACCCAGTTTCGAGGTGTTCGCGGCGATGAGAACGGCCAGCGGGACCGGATCATGTTTCGGCGCGAACACCGAGTTCTTCAGCGAGCCTTCCATCGTGCCGCCGTAGGCATCGGCCACCATCACGGTGTCCTCGATCATGATGAAATCGAAACACGCCCGCTCCATCGCCCGAGCCATGTCGACATAGAACCGGCCGTTGGGCCAGCGCGCCACATCCGGTGACGCCCAGGCGGTATCCCATTCCGGCGGAATGAAATTCATGAACCAGCCCAGATGGAACTTCTCGGTCATCTCGATCTCCTAGTCAGGTCGGCGCAGATCACATCAAACGACGACTCGATGTCGCGTCCGATTCCCTTCGGTAGCAAGACCATTACGCGGCCATCGACTTTGGGCGCCATTACGCACCGCGGGGCCGATCGAACCTCGCCGCGCAATACAAGGTTTACGCCCGGCACCGGTACCCGACACGTCGGCGGCCCAGACTCGAAGAATGACTGTCGTGGTTGTAGGAAATCCCAAGCCAATGTCACGAACCAGGGCCGCCGCCGAGTTGGTGGTCGACAAGCTCACCGGTTCGGCACCCGCACACGTGATCGATGTCGTCGACCTGGGCCCTGCCCTGCTGGGTTGGGGCGATCCCAAGGTCGCCGAGGCCAAAGAACTGGTGAAGTCGGCCGACCTCCTCGTGGTCGCCAGCCCTACGTTCAAGGCCACCTACACCGGGCTACTCAAGTTGTTCCTGGACCAGTTCGGCCAGGGTGAGCTCGGCGGTGTCACGACCTTCCCGATGATGCTCGGCGGTTCCTATCTGCACGCGTTGGCACCCGAACTCACCTTGCGCCCGGTCCTGGTCGAGATCGGGGCGAGTTGTCCGGCGCCGAGTCTGTATCTGCTGGATTCCGACTATGACACCTCGCTTGATCTGGAGAAGTGGCTCGAGGTCGCGCGCCGTTACACCTCGGCGGTGCCGTCATGATCGGGGCCACCGACGACCGGTTCGATCAGACGCTGCTGCGGCAGGCGTTCGGCTGTTTCCCCAGCGGGGTCACCGCGTTCTGCGGTCTTGTCGACGGGGTGCCCGAGGGAATGGCGGCCAGCTCGTTCACGTCGGTGTCGCTGGACCCCCCGCTGGTGTCGGTATGTGTGGCCAACACCTCGACCACATGGCCCAAGCTGGCGAAGCTGGACCGGCTCGGGCTGTCGGTCCTGGCCGGCCACCACGGCACGGTGGCCCGCGCCCTTTCGGCGAAGACCGGCGACCGCTTCGGTGAGGTCGACTGGCTGGCCACCGACACCGGTGCGGTGTTCGTGCACGGATCGACATTGTGGCTGGAATGCACACCCCACCAGCGGGTCGAGGCCGGCGACCACGAGATCGTGGTGTTGAAGATCATGTCGCTGGCCATACACCCCGATGTGACGCCGATGGTGTTCCATCGCAGCGGTTTTCACGGTCTGGCGGCTGCGGGCTGACGTTGCCCGCGGGGGTGGTCGGCTCACCCGCCGAACCACCCCCGGCCAACGCCGGTCACGTCCGGTGCAGCGCCTGCGGCCAGAAGATCTGCGGGAAGAACGAATTGCTCTGCACCCCAGTGATGTAATTGTGCGAGATCGTCGAGTTGGGCGGCAGGCACAGCGGGATGAAGAGGGCCTCGTCGAGGAGCATCACGCTGATCTGCTGATAGATCGCGTTCATTTTCTCCGGTGTGGGCTGCCGGACCGCCTCGTCCATCATTCTGTCTAGTTCAGGATTGGAGTATTGGTAGAAATTCAGCGGTTTGGCGCCGGTGCGGAGCAAGATGCGAAACGTGGTGTCCAGGTGCAGGGCATCACCGCCGAGGAAGCAAACCATGATGTCGGGGCGCTTGTCGGGTGGCTGATTGGCCAGGTCGAATTGCTCGGCCACCGGCAGTTCCCGCACGGTGACGTCCAGTCCGACGGCAGCCAGTTGAGTCTGGATCAGTTCGGCCATCTGCTGACGTGGTGCGCCACCGTCTGAACTCCAGGCCAGATCGATCTTCTTCGACGCCAGCGACGGGGCGAGCGCCTTGAGCGCAGCGGTGTCCACCGCGCCGGGAAAGGGCGCCAGATCGCTGGGGAAGGTCCGATCCGGCCATTGGCCCTTCTGGGCCTGGGCCAGCCCACCCCACGCGGTGTCGACGATCGCGTTGCGGTCCAGCGCGGTGAGCACGGCCTTGCGCAGCGCCTTGTCGGCGAATATGCCGGACGTCGGATTCAGCCACACCGCTTCGCCGACTCCACCAAATGCATTGACCACACTGAACTGTGGGTTCTTCTCGTAGTCGAGGACATCGGCGACCGCGAATCCCTTGGTCACCATGTCGAAGGCACCGGAGTCCAACTGCAGTTTCTGCGTCGAGACGCTCGGGGTGATCTCGATCCGGATGGTCTTGAACGGCGGCTTCCCGCCCCAGTAATCATCGAACGCCTCCAATGTGTAATGGCTTCCGGCGACGAATTCCTTGAACACATACGGCCCTGTGCCGGCGTCGTGGGTCTTGAGCCACTCCTGGGCGAGGTCATCGCCTACGGCGTTCTTGGCCACGGCGCTGGGGCTCACAGCGAAAGGCTGCCAGGGGCAAGCCAGATAGTGCAGAAACGCGTTGTTGGGTTCTTTGAGGGTGACCACGAACGTGGTCGCATCCGGCGCCTCGGCCTTCGCCACCCCGGCCACCATGTACGCCGGCCCTTGGTTGATCTTGGCTCGACGCTCGAAGCTCGTGACCCAGGACTGCGCGTCGGCAACTGTGCCGTCGTGAAACTTCACTCCGGGCTGGAGCATGAACGTATACACCAGCCCGTCCGGTGAGACCGTCCAGGATTTGGCCAGCCCCGGGATGAAATCGGCGCTGCCCGGTTGATACCGAACCAACCCCTCGTAGGCCGACTCCATGACCTGCACGCCCTCACCCTCGTACATGATGTCGGGGTCGGGGACCTGCATGTCAGCCATGAACGGCATGCGCAACGTCAGCGTGTCCCCGCCGGAGCCAGCGCCGACCCCACCGCTTCCGCCACCACAGGCGGCGATCAGTGACGCCAGACTGATTCCACCGACGGTGAGTCCGCTGGCCTTGAGAAAGGTACGGCGGTCCCACGTTGCGGGGGTGCTGCGTTGGCTTGCGTTGTTGTGCACGAATGTCTCCTCGGCTCAGCTGCGGACCAGACCACACGGCATTCGCTGACGTGCCTTGGCCAGGAGTAAATCGGCGTTGCGTGACGCAGCCGCTTCACCGCAATGCCTCTGGTATTACGCGGGTGTCACGGCGGCTAGAAGTCCAGCAGATTTTCACGGAAGGTCTTGTGTGGATAGCCGTCGCGGATCAGCCCACGCTTGCGCAGCGCCGGCGCAAGACCGTCGGCGATCTCGGCGATGTTGCGCCGGGTCACCGTCGGAGAGAGCAGGAAGCCGTCACCGCCCACCTCCTCCATCGCTTCGCCCATCTTCGCCGCGACGGTGTCGGGTGACCCGACGAACGCCAGTCCCGCGTGGGTGTCGACGGTGGCGATGGCTTCCCGCAACGTCTTTCCGCGGGCGCCCTCGATGAAGGTGCGCAGGGTGCTGGTCTCGCCGTTGCCCCATACGTCGGGAACTTCCTCGTCGAGGTCGAAGGTAGAGAAGTCGAACTCGCCGCCCGACGTATAACTGAGTCCCCACAACGCTTTCTGGATGGCGTGCTCACTCCATCGTGCGGCCTTCATGTCCTCTTCGCGGGCCTGCGCGACGCGGTCGGTGTCCCCCAGAATCGGGTCGATCAGGAACAGGATCTTCAGCGTGCTCGGGTCGCGGCCGTACTCGCGCATCCGGCGGTGCATATCGAGCCGGAACGCCTTCATCGACTCGATGCTGGTGCCGTGGGCCAGCATCGATTCCGCATATTTGGCCGCCAGGTCCCGCCCCGCCGGCGAGGCACCGGCTTGCACGATGACCGGACGACGCTGCGGTCCCGGAATGGTGTTGAGCGGACCCCTGGTTCGGAAGTACTTGCCATCGAAGTCCACGGTGTGCACCTTGGTGTGATCGGCGTACCGCGGCGTTTCCTGGTCAACGAGCACGCTTCCAGGTTCCCATGAGTCCCACAGCGCACCAACGGCTTCCATCCACTCCTTGGCCATCTCGTAGCGCTCGCTGTGCAGCATCAGATCGTCGTAGCCGTACTGCTGAGCGGCGCGCGACGAGCTGCCCGTGACGACGTTGAGCCCGACCCGGCCCTCGGTGAGGTGATCCAGCGTCGTCATCGTCCGCGCCGCCATGAATGGGTGATAGAAGCTCGTCGACAAGGTGACGGCGATGCCGATGTGCCTGGTGCGCTGAGTCAGCAGCGGAATCAGCGGGACCGGATCGCATTTGGGTGCCAGCATCCCGTACTTCAGGGTTGTTTCCATCGATCGGCCGTAGGCATCCTCGACCATGCTGGTGTCCTCGACCAGCAGGTAGTCGAAGCACGCCCGCTCCAGGGAGGCGGCAAGATCGACAAACAAGTCACCCCGCATCCAGTCGTGGCCGGTGCTGCCCGCCCACGGATCGAGCGCCCAGGTCTGCACACTGAAGCCGCTGCCCATGAACCAACCAAGATGAAACATGCTCAAACCTCCTTGGCGCCCAATGTGACTGGCGGATGTTTCGACCGATGAGCTCCTTCGGTTCCGCGCTCATTACGCTGGCGGGCACACCGTGAGCTGCACCACGGGCTAGGCCACCCGCGTAATACGGATGTTCGAGACGCGCCACCATGCGGAAATCGCCTGCGGGTGAAGTCACTGTCATGGCGAAGAAGATGCATCTCGGGTGGTTCATGAATTACGCTCCGCCGCAATGGCTGAACCCGTTCGACCGGGTCAATTCGTCATGGGCGAATGCCGACTTCCACATCGAGATGGCCCAGATGCTGGAGGGCGCCTGCTTCGACTACCTGATGATCGAGGACACGTTGATGGTGTCCGACGCGTTCGGCAACTCCAGCGAGGCGGCACTGAAACATGCGCTGCAGGTGCCCAAGCTGGATGCGACCGTGCTTGCCGGGGCCGTCGTCAAGGCGACGAGGAAGCTCGGTGTGATCGCCACGGCCTCGATCCTGTCGTATCCCCCGTTCACCCTCGCCCGCCTGATCGCCAGCCTCGACCACCTCTCCGACGGCCGGTTCGGATGGAACATCGTCACCTCCGGCGAGGAGCAGGCCGCCCACAACGTCGGGCTCGACACGCTGCCCCCGCGACAGGTGCGCTACGACATGGCCGACGAATTCGTCGAAGTCGTCACCAAGCTACTGGCGTCCTGGGACGAGGGCGCGGTGGTCATGGACCGGGAGTCCGGGACGTATGTCGACCATACGAAGGTCCACGAGGTCAACTTCGTCGGCAAGTTCTACAAATCACGCGGACCGCTCAATGTTCCGCGAACGCCGCAGGGGCGCCCGGTCTACCTGCAGGCCGGAGGTTCTCCGCGGGGACGCCAGTTCGCGGCCGAGACGGCGGATTCGATCGTGGCGATCGCCGAAGGCATCGACGGCATGATCGACTACCGCGAAGACATCCGCGGCCGCGCGCAGGCAGCCGGCCGCAATCCCGACGACATCAAGGTGATGTTCCTGGTGACGCCGGTGCTGGGCGACAGCGCGGAGGACGCGGAGGCCAAGCGGTACAAGATGGTCAACACCGACGCGTTCATCACCAGCCAGCTCGGCATGATCTCGACCGTGACCGATATCGACTTCTCGACGTTCCCGCTCGACGAGGAACTGCCCCCACTGACCACCAACGGTGAGCAGGGCTCGCTGAACAAGTTCATGCAGGCCGGCAGCGGCAAGACACTGCGTGAACTCGCCACCACCGCAACAGGGTTCGCTAGTTGCCTGCCCCTGGTCGGGACACCCGCCGACGTCGCTGCCAAGATGGCCGACGCGATGGATGCGGTCGGCGGGGATGGCTTCCTGCTGACCACCCCGCTACAGCACCTGAGCCGGCGCTACGTCACCGATATCACCGAGGGGCTGGTGCCCGCGCTGCGTGATCTCGGCGTCGTGCGGGAATCGTACGAATACGACACCCTGCGCGAGAATCTGCTGGCGTTCTAATCGTCGAGCTCCCCCGCGATCCCCCGCTCCAACGCCGCCCGAGTCCGGTCGGGCAACACCAAGAGTCCGTCGAGTTCGCCGCAGGCCAGGTCGTAAGCCCGTTCCCGCTCCTGCTGGGTGGCACCACCGTCGGCGGCCACCCGCAGCAGGCTCTGGGCGCGGGTCATTCGCTGCTGCTCTTGCCGGGAGAAGTCGCTACGCCCGCGCCGCCGGGCCTCGTTCTCCGCGGCGTCGAACGCGGTCACGTAGGACTCGACGGCGTCGAGATACTGCCGCGCCGCCTCGGGGTCTCCGAGCAGATCCTCGGCTTTTCCCGGCCGCAGCAGATCAGCCCGCAGCTTGGCCCGGTGGAAGTCCACGGTGAGCGGATCACGCATGTCGGTCATTGCCGGGAAGTCGAGCAGCTTGGCGACGTCGAGCTCGTAGTCCAGCCATCGGGTATCGGTGCGGTTGTGTTCGTCGATCACCCGGGTGATGGTGCGCCACTGCGCCGCTTGACTTTTCGGCTCGTCCCGGATGGCAACAGGCTCTTGTCCGGCGTCGTTCTGCCGTTTGGTGAGCGCGGAGATTCCCCGGAAGGCCGCATAGAGCGCCCCGATGACCGGCACGATGACGATCAGTAGCTCCAGTAGCCGGAAAATCATCCCCACCTGGCCAGGATGCCACCTGGCCGGCCGGGTCCGTCGCTAGCCACGGCAAGCAGCGCCAGGTCGATGTCAAGACCCTGCGGGCTTACCGTGAATACATGCCCGAACCGTCGCTACGCCGGGCGACCGCAGCCGATGCGGCCGCCGTCGCCGAACTCGTCGAGCGGTCCTACGAGAAGTACGTCGAGCGCATCGGGCGCAGGCCGGCCCCGATGGACGCCGACCACGCTTCCCTCATCGAGACCGCCAACGTGTGGGTGCTGACGTCGGCCGACCAGCTGGTCGCCACCATGGTCACCTGCGTGCTGGACGACCACCTTCTACTGGAGTCCATCGCCGTCGCGCCGCACGCTCAGGGCCGCGGATACGGCGCGCTGTTGCTTCGACGCGCCGACGACGATGCCCGCGACGCGGGGCGCAGCGAGGTTCGCCTCTACACCAACGCCGCGATGACCGAGAACATCGCCATGTATCCCCGTTACGGCTACGTCGAGACGCACCGCGCCGGGCAGGACGGCTTTCGCCGGGTGTTCTTCAGCAAGCGCTTGCAGGACTACGACGTCCACTTCGACAAGTAACACTGCGGGCTGTACGGCGCGTCCTGGGCGACGGCCACCTGGCCGTCGATGGAGACCTCGCAGTGTGCGTTCGGGGCCGCCTGCCCACCGTGCGTGGTACTCCCGACCTGCAGGAATGCCCACTGCGGGTCTTCGAGGGTGGTCTGGAAGACCCACGGTGCATCCGGCGACACGGAGATGGTCTCGCGCTTCATGAACGCGTCGGAGTTCGCGTTGAACGCGTCCTTGCTCGGCGGCTGCGCGATCAGATAGCTGATGGTGAAGTCGTACGTGCCACCGGTGGCAAGCGTGTACGTCACCTGATGTCCGGGCGCCGGCTCGGCGCTCGACACCGCGTGAGTGGCCGCAACACCGGCGGTCGCCAACACGAGCGCCGCCCCTACCCTTGCTGTCACTTTTCGCATATCCGCCATATCGGCCACGCTACCGACCGTGTTACCGCTGTCGACACGTATAAGAAGCCAGCGAATGACTAGCAGGTTAACGAGTTCGTCACACACAGATATGTCACAGAAACTTATGCGCTCTAACGTCCGGGTCGACACCAACCGTGGGTTCGGGGGCCATCAGGTCTGTCGCGGCCCAATGCTTGTCCTTCCCAACATGAAAGGGCCTCTATGCAACTCCGGCGTTCCGCTCTGAATCGATCGGCCTTGGCCGCGACGAGTGTGATGGTGACCGCAGGACTGGTGCTGTCCGGCTGCGGCAGTAAAGCCAGTGAGACCGACTCAGCAAAGTCCGATTCGTGCGTCGACACGTCCGGGCCCACGATCAAGGTGGGTTCGCTGAACTCGCTGTCGGGCACCATGGCCATTTCCGAGGTCACCGTGCGCGACGCCATCAAACTTGCCGTCGACGAGATCAACGGCAAGGGCGGTGTGCTGGGCAAGCAGATCCAGGTCGTCGGCGAGGACGGGGCCTCTGACCCCGCGGTGTTCGCCCAGAAGGCCGAGAAGCTGATCAAGGACGACTGCGTCGCCGCCGTGTTCGGCGGCTGGACCAGCTCGAGTCGCAAGGCGATGCTGCCGGTCTTCGAGAGCAACAACTCCCTGCTGTACTACCCGGTGCAGTACGAGGGCCTGGAGTCGTCGAAGAACATCTTCTACACCGGCGCCACCACCAACCAGCAGATCGTGCCGGCCCTGGACTTCCTCAAAGAGAAGGGCATCACATCGCTGTACCTGGTCGGCAGCGACTACGTATTCCCGCAGACGGCAAACCGCATCATCAAGGCTTACGCGGCCGCCAACGGCATCGAGATCAAGGGCGAGGATTACACCCCGCTGGGCTCCACGGACTTCTCCACCATCGTCAACAAGGTCCGCGCCTCCAACGCCGGGGCGGTGTTCAACACCCTCAACGGTGACTCCAACGTCGCGTTCTTCAAGGAGTACACCAACGCCGGGCTCACCCCGCAGAAGATGCCGGTGGTCTCGGTGTCCATCGCCGAGGAAGAGGTGCAGGGCATCGGCGCGCAGAACATCGCCGGCCAGCTGACCGCCTGGAACTACTACCAGACCCTCGACAATCCGGTGAACAAGGCGTTCGTGGCCGCCTACAAGGCCAAGTACGGCGAGAACAAGCCCACCTCGGACCCGATGGAAGCCGCCTACGTCTCGGTCTACCTCTGGAAGAACACCGTCGAGAAGGGGAAGTCCTTCGACGTCAAGGCGATTCAGGACAACGCCGGCGGCGTCACGTTCGACGCTCCCGAGGGCCTGGTCACCATCGACGGCGAGAACCACCACATCACCAAGACCGCGCGGATCGGCGAGATCCATCCCGACGGGTTGATCTACACCATCTGGGAGTCCCCCGGCCCGATCACCCCCGATCCCTACCTGAAGTCCTACCCCTGGGCC
The DNA here is from genome assembly GCF_013404075.1 of Mycolicibacterium vinylchloridicum. Lineage (GTDB taxonomy): Bacteria > Actinomycetota > Actinomycetes > Mycobacteriales > Mycobacteriaceae > Mycobacterium > Mycobacterium vinylchloridicum. The sequence goes on along the minus strand of NZ_JACBJQ010000014.1, from coordinate 24,480 downwards.
AAGGGCCTTTCGGGTTAGCCCGGGGCAAGCGAGACGACGGGAAACTAAACGGTGGATGTCCTTGTCGGACAGCTGGCAACAGGATTGAGCCTCGGCTCAATCCTGTTGCTGGCGGCATTGGGGCTGGCGCTGACGTTCGGCCAGATGGGCGTCATCAACATGGCGCACGGCGAATTCATCATGGTCGGTTGCTACACCGCGTTCGTGGTGCAGAAACTGATCTCGAATGCCGGTGCATCGCTTCTGGTTTCGCTGGTCGTGGGATTCGTTGTCGGCGGCCTGCTCGGAGTTCTGCTGGAAGTCACGCTGATCCAGCGGATGTACGACCGGCCCCTGGACACGCTGCTGGTGACGTTCGGCGTCGGGCTGATCCTGCAGCAGGCCGCCCGCAGCATCTTCGGCGCACCCGCGGTCAACGTGACCGCGCCGTCGTGGCTGTCCGGCGGGGTGGAGATCCTCGGGGCCGTGGTGCCCAAGACCCGCATCTTCATCCTGGTGCTGGCGGTGGTCTGCGTCGTCGTGCTGGCATCGGTGCTCAAGCTCAGCCCGATGGGACGGCGGATCAGGGCCGTCGTGCAGAACCGGGACCTGGCTGAGACGAGCGGTATTTCGAGTCGCCGCACGGACATCACCACATTCCTCATCGGCTCCGGGCTGGCCAGCGTCGCCGGCGTCGCACTGACGCTGATCGGGTCCACCAGTTCGACGATCGGACAGAGCTATCTGATCGACGCGTTCCTGGTGGTCGTGGTCGGCGGACTGGGCCAGATCAAGGGCACCGTGATCGCCGCGTTCGCGCTCGGATTGATGAACTCGTTCATCGAGTACAGCACCACCGCATCGCTGGCGAAGGTGATCGTGTTCGTGATCATCGTGATCTTCCTGCAGGTCCGACCGCAGGGGTTGTTCACGGTGCGGACAAGGAGTTTGGTATGAGGAGCCTCGTCGGTCGCTGGCAGACGTGGGCCGGCTTCGCGGTCGCCGCCATCGTGCTGTTCGGCGTTGCGCCCGCGGTGCTGTCCAGCTTCCGGCTCGGCCTTCTCGGCCAATACCTGTGCTACGCAATCGTCGCGGCGGGAATCGGTCTGGCCTGGGGCCGCGGCGGCATGCTCACCCTGGGCCAGGGCGTGTTCTTCGGCCTGGGCGCCTACATGATGGGTATGCACCTCAAGATCGCCGACGCCGAAGTCCGCAAGCAGGCGGTACCGGATTTCATGCAGATCGCGGGAATTCCTGCGCTGCCGTCGTATTGGGAGCCGTTCTCGTCGGCAGCGTTCACGCTCGCGGCAATCGTGGTCGTCCCGACCGCCATCGCGGCGCTGCTCGGACTCGGCGTGTTCAAACGGCGCGTCAAGGGCGCCTACTTCGCAATCCTGTCCCAAGCGCTGGCCGCCGCGCTGGCCATCCTGCTCGTCGGGCAGGCGACGCTGGGTGGGAGCAACGGGCTCAACGGGTTTCGGACGTTCTTCGGGTTCAGGCTGTCCGACCCGGTGAACCGGCAGATGCTGTACTTCATCGCCGCGGGGACGCTGCTGGTGGTGGTAGCGGTCGTGCGTCAGTTGATGCAGAGCCGCTACGGTGAGCTATTGGTCGCCGTGCGCGACGGCGAAGAGCGGGTGCGGTTCCTCGGCTACGACCCGGCCAACATCAAGGTCGTCGCCTACACCGCCGCCGCGTTGTTCGCGAGCATCGCGGGCGCGCTGTTCGCACCCATCATCGGGTTCATCACCCCGGCTCAGGTCGGCGTCGTGCCATCCATCGCCTTCCTGATCGGTGTGGCGATCGGCGGGCGGACCACACTGCTCGGGCCCATCCTGGGCGCCATCGGTGTCGCATGGGCGCAAACGGCGTTCTCCGAACGGTTTCCGTCGGGCTGGACCTACGCCCAGGGCCTGTTGTTCATCGTCGTCGTCGGCTTCTTCCCCGCCGGGCTGGCCGGTCTCGGGGTGCTGGTCCGCCGGCGCCGCAAGAAGGCCACCGACGGCGAGCCGAGCGGCGAGCCCGACCCGCGACCCGAATCCGAACCGGTGGGAGCTACGCGATGACCGAACTCGCCGAACCGGTAGCCGGCGGCAATGTCGGCATGGGCACGCAATACCTCGAAGTTCGCGGTCTGACTGTCGACTTCGACGGGTTCAAGGCGGTCAACGAGGTCGACCTGACGCTGTTCCAGGGCGACCTGCGGTTCCTGATCGGCCCCAACGGAGCCGGCAAGACCACTGTCATCGACGCGATCACCGGCCTGGTGCCGGCAACCGGATCCATCGACAAGTCCGGTGTGGACCTGCTGGGCAAGAAGGTCCACCAGATCGCCCGCCTGGGCGTTGGCCGAACCTTCCAGACGGCAAGCGTTTTCGAGCAGCTGACCGTTCTGCAGAATCTCGATATTGCCGCCGGCGCGGGCCGCTCCTGGCTGACGCTGCTGCGCCGGCGCAAAGCGGTGCTTCCGGCCATCGAGGAGGCGCTCGAAACGATCGGGCTGACCGAGCTGGCGGATCGTCCAGCCGGCGTGCTGGCTCACGGTCAGAAGCAGTGGCTGGAGATCGGCATGCTGCTGGTGCAGAACGCCGACGTGCTGCTGCTCGACGAGCCCGTCGCCGGGATGAGCGGCGAGGAACGCGAGGAGACCGGAAACCTGTTGCGCCGCATCGGGTCGTCGCGCACGGTCGTCGTCGTCGAACACGACATGGATTTCATGCGGGCGTTCGCCACCTCGGTGACGGTGCTGGCCCGCGGCCAGGTGATCGCCGAAGGGTCGGTCGCCGAGGTACAGGCCAACCCCAAGGTGCAGGAGGTCTACCTGGGCACGGCAGCGGCCGGCACAGCTGACTTGGAGGCGGACGAATAGTGTTGGAGCTCATCGACGTTCGTACCGGTTACGGGCGGTCTCAGGTCATCCACGGCGTCAGCATCGAAGTGCCCTCCGACGGCGTTGCCGCGGTGATGGGGCACAACGGCGCAGGCAAGACGACACTGCTGCGCGCGGCGGTCGGTCTGTTGAAATGCAGTGCGGGCAAAGTGCTGCTGGGCGGTGACGACGTGACGAAACTGCGGCCCAGCGCCCGGGTCAAGCGCGGGCTGGCGTATGTGCCGCAGGGCCAGCAGTCGTTCGGCCAGCTGACCACCGCCGAGAACCTTCAGGTCGTGGCCGACGGGCGCAAGAACGGCAAGCAGCTGATCGACGAGCAACTCGATCTGTTCCCCGCGCTCAAGGAATTGCTCACCCGCCGCGCCGGTCTGCTCTCCGGCGGTCAGCGGCAGCAGCTGGCCATCGCGCGGGCGCTGATCACCAGCCCGAAGATCCTGATCCTCGACGAACCCACCGAAGGCATTCAGCCGTCGGTGGTCGCCGAGATCGAGGCGGCGATCACCGCGCTGACCCGCCGCGGCGACCTCGGCGTACTCCTCGTCGAACAGCACATCGGCTTCGCGCTGGAATCGGCTCAGCAGTACTACATCCTGGAAGCCGGCCGGGTCACCTCCAGCGGCACCGGTGGATCCGCCTCGGAGGCCGACGTGCGGGCGGCGATGGCCATCTAGTGGCTTCTAGACTCACCGCATGCCCCGCATCGTGCGTGAGGTCGGCGGTCTGGTGATCGCCGAGGACGGCCCGCTGGTGCTCGTCGTCGATCGGGGCAACGGCCCGCCCGCGGTGCTGGCGTTCGTCAGCGGCGTTGTCGCGCTGGTCGTCGGCGGATTCGGCGTGGTCAGCCTTGCCGCGATCGGGCCGGTGTGGCTGGGCACCGCATTCATCGCGGTCGGGGTGGCCGCCGCGGCGATCGCCGCCGTGGCGGTGCGGCACATCCGGCGCACGCGGTCACTCCCCGTGAGCCACTACCGTCCGGTGGCGGTGTTCGACCGCGCCACACGGGTCTTCCGCGATGCCGACGGCACTGTGGTGGCTCCGCTGGATACCGTCACCTTCGGTCGCCGGATGCAGATCGGCTCGAGCTCACCCAAGCTGGTGGCGCAGACGCCGGCGGGCTCCTACGTGCTATTGCGGGGCAATCCGTTCACCGGCGGGCTGGGTGATCTCGACGCCGTGCTGACCGACGTGGTCCACGGCTAAGCTGGACCGCGTGAGCTGTGTCACGGCGGTGAACGAACGTCCCCCACGGCGCGTCCCCATCTAAGTGACGAACCGTCCGCGGCGTGAAGCCGTCAACCGCCGGTCGATTCTGGTCGGGCTGGGCGCGGTCGGCGCCTTCCTCGCCATCGATCTGGGTGCGGTTGCCTACGCCAACAAATGGATCGGATCCGAAAGCTCCCGCAAGACGTTCCTGGACGGATTCCGGGTGGTCAACGGACCTCAGCTCGGGTTCCGCAAGAACCACGCCAAGGGCCTCGCCGTCACCGGCCATTTCGAGAGCAACGGCAACGCCGCGAACCTCAGCCGTGCCACCGTCTTCCGGCCGGGGCAGGTTCCCGTCGCCGGCCGGTTCTCGCTGGCCGGCGGTGACGCCCACGTGGCCGACACCGTCAACACGGCCAGAGGCCTCGGGCTGGCGTTCGGATTCCCCGGCCGCGAACAGTGGCGAACGGCGATGCTGAATCTGCCGGTGTTCCCGGACAATTCACCGCGCGGGTTCTACGACCGGCTGCTCGCCTCGAAGATCGTGCCGGGCACCGGTAAGCCCGACCCCGCCGCGACAGCGGCGTTCCTGGCCGCCCATCCGGAGACCGCAGCCGCGATGGCCATCATCAAAAAACACCCGCCGGCCTCGGGGTTCGGTGACAGCACCTTCCGCAGCCTCAACACGTTCTACTTCGTGAACGACGCCGGTGCGCGCACCCCGGTGCGCTGGTCGCTGGTGGCGCTACAGAACAGCGCGCCCGCCCCGAAGTCCGGCGATGCCAACGGGCTGTTCGACGCGCTGATCGGCCAACTGCGCGGCGGGCCGCTGCGCTGGCGCCTGCTGATCACCGTCGCCGAGCCCGGCGATCCGCTGACCGACGCCACTCTCCCCTGGCCCGAGGACCGGCACAGCATCGATGCCGGGCTGCTCACGCTGACCGCGGCAGCGACCGAAGCGCCCGGAAATGCCCGCGATATCAACTTCGATCCCCTGACGCTGCCCGACGGCATCGAACCGTCCGACGACCCGTTGTTGTCCGCGCGATCCGACATCTATGCGGCGTCGTATCGGCAGCGCACCGGTGAACCGAAATCGCCGTCGCCCGTGCAGGTGTCGGAGGTCGGTCCGTGACGATGGTCGAGCGCTACCCCATCCGCACCCGAATACTGCACTGGCTCACCGCAGCCCTGGTCTTCAGCGCGCTGTTCGTCGGGTTCGTGATGGTCAATTCGCTGGGCAGCTACGGCGCCTTGGTCGGCGTCCACATGACGCTGGGGGTGCTGATCCTCCTGATCGTCGTGGTACGCGCGGCCAACCGCTTCACCCACCGAACACCGCGGTTGCCGGACACCGTGGGCTCGGTCGAACACGCGTTGGTCGTCGGTTCCGAGATTGGGCTCTACGCCCTGATGTTGGCCCAGCCGCTGATCGGGTGGGCGATGGTGTCGGCGGCCGGTCGCCCTGTCGTGGTGTTCGGCTCGTTTGCGCTACCGCGGATCGCGCCCTTCGACGCCGATGTGTACTTCGTGCTGCGCCAAACACACTCGGTGCTCGCCTATCTGCTCGTCGCGGCGATCGCCGCGCACGTGTCGGCGGTACTGCTGCACACCCTCACGCTGCGCGACCGGATGCTGAGCCGCATGACTTTCGGCACGCGCCGGGGCTGAGCCAGGCATCATGGCTGTCATGCGTACTGCGCATGTGGTCATCGCAGCCCTCCTGGGCGCCGGAATGCTCCTCGCGAGTCCCGTTTCGACCGCGGGTGCGTGCGCCTGCGGCGGCATCGTGAGCCCCGACCTGGACGCCAGGGTGACCGGCGAACAGAGCCTGATCGCCGTCGACGGCACCACCGAGACCATCGTCATGCGCCTGGACCTGCACTCGGTGGCCGACAATGCCGCGCTGATCGTGCCCACCCCGACACCGGCCACCGCCACCTCGGCCAACCCCCGCCTGTTCGCCGAACTCGAGCGCCTCACCGCGCCCCGGATCGAGCCCCGCCGCACCGGCGGAAGCGGGCTCGAGGAGGCCGGCGCCATCCCCGCCGGTGGCCCGACCGTCGTCGCACAGGTGCAACTCGGACCCATCGAGGCGACCACCTTGACCGGCGGTGACCTGACCGGTGTGCGCCAGTGGCTGGGCTCCCACGGCTACACGATGCGCCCGGAAGTCACCGCACAGCTCGATCCCTATCTGAAGCAGGGTTGGTCCTTCGTGGCGATGCGGTTGACCGGCGAGCGGCCGCTCAGCGGTCAACTCGACCCGGTCCGGCTGGATTTCACCTCCGACGAACTGGTGTATCCGATGCGGATGTCGGCCGCGGCCCAGGACACTCAGCGCGTCGTGGTCTACACCCTGGCCCAGCACCGGATGCAGCGCACCGATGCCGACGTCTCGCGCCAGGACATCGCCGTCGACTACGCCGGCTCGATCCAGGGCCGCACCAGCGACGAGACGCTGACCGAGCTGGCCACCAAAAATCCATACCTGACCAGGATATCGACGACCATCACTGAACCATCTTTGATCACAACGGATTTCGCGTTCGGCCCGACACCCACCGACGAGCCGTATCAACGGGTGATCCGCCATGGAGACAACGACGACGGCGGCAATCTTCTGGTGACACTGAGCGTCGCGGTGATCGTGATCATCGTGGCGACGGCGATCGGGCTGATCTGGGTGTTCGCCCGCAGGCGATGGACTCGCCGAACCTAGCTCTGCAATCCCAAGATCCGTCGGCCGGCCTCGATCAGCTGAGAACGCAGGGTATCGTCGTCGAGGTCAGGCGATGCCGTTGCCGCGCCGCCGGCAAGCCCGGTCAGGGCCACCGCCGCGTTGATGGCGCCCGCCGGGGAGTGCGGGTCGGTCAACAACGCCAGCTGCCTGTCGATGACAGCTGACCATTCGGGCTGGTTGCGCAGGACATCGCGAACGCTGGGGTCGAATGTGGTGACCGCGGCCAGCGTGCGATGTGCGGCCACGACCCCGGCGTAGCCGGCCAGCATCGTTTCGGTGCGGGCCCGGGCGCCGCGCTTGTGTTCGGCGGCGTCGACCACCTCGGCGATCTCGGAGAATATGGGCTTCATCAACGCGAGCAGTAGCTGCTCCCGAGTGCGGAAGTGGTAGTAGATCGCCGCCTTGGTCAGGCCCAGCTCGTCGGCGATCAGCTGCAACGACGTGCCGGCGAAACTGTACCGGCTGAACAGGTCGATCGCGGTGTCCAGCATCCGCCGCCGGGTGGTCGGGGTCCAGCCGGTGTCTTCGGTCATGGGCGTTGCCGCGTTCACCCGACCACTGTACTTGCCGATCGGAAAGGTATACGCAAAACGGTGCTATTCACAAGTCTATGTATTACTTTACGATCAGCTAGTAAATCTGTTTCATTGTGGGACAGCTGGATTCAACGGAGGTGCACTCCTGAACATCGATACCCACGCGATCGGGGAAATGCTCGATCGCGAGTCGATCCGGCAGTGTCTCGCCCGGTTGGCCCGTGGCGAGGACCGCCGTGACGCGACGCTGATCGCCGGCACGTTCTGGCCTACCGCGATCGTGGACTACGGGATTTTCGCCGGATCCGTCGACGACTACCTGGCGTGGGTCGTCCCGGGTTCCCCGGATGTCGCTGTCACCCAACATGTGCTGGGTCAAAGCGTGATCCGGCTGCATTCCGATACCGCCCTGGCCGAAACCCACGTTCTCGCCTACCACCGGGTTTCCGATCGGGACACCATGATCGGCGGGCGCTACCTGGACTGGCTGGACAAGGTCGACGGCAACTGGCGTATCGCGCGGCGCACCATGCTCTACGACTGGTATCGGGACATGGGCGAGGCCGTCGACTGGTCGGCCGGGCTCATGGGCACCCCGTTGGACGCCGATCGCTACACCGGGCGTGCCGTCGACGATCCGAGCCGATCTCTGCTCGGAGAGGAAGCACCGTGACCACCCTTGCCGGCGCGGTCGCCGTCGTCACCGGAGCCAGCCGTGGCCTCGGCAAGGGCATCGCGTTGGCGCTCGCCGACCACAGCGCCGTCGTCTACGTCACCGGCCGCACCGCCGCGACGGGCCAGCACGACCTTCCGGGCACCATCACCGAGACCGCGGCCGAGGTCACCCGGCGCGGCGGCACCGGGATCGCGGTCCACGTCGACCATTCCGACGACGCACAGGTAGCCGCATTGTTCAACCAGGTCCGCACCGAGCACGGGCGCCTCGACATCCTGGTCAACAACGCGTTCGCACTTCCCGAGAATTTGACTGACCCCGAACCTTTTTGGGAGAAGCCGCTGTCGGACTGGGCCATGGTCGACGTCGGAGTGCGCTCCAGTTTCGTCGCCGCCCGGCACGCCGCCCAGATCATGGTCGGCCAGGGCTCCGGCCTGATCGTAGCCACCTCGGGCTACACCGGCGCGAGCTACACCTACGGCGTCGTCTTCGGACTCTGCAAGACCGCGGTCGACCGGATGGCGCGCGACATGGCGGTCGAACTCGCACCCCATCGCGTCGCCTCGGTGTCCCTGTGGCAAGGACTGACGATGACCGAACACGCGCACCGCAACCTCGCCGCGCGCCCTGAGATGACCCGATCCCCCGTCACAAGGCCGAGCGCAGGCAGCTCCCCCGAGTTTCCCGGCCGCGTGATCGCGGCCCTGGCCACCGATCCCGACCTCATGGACCTGTCCGGCGGCACGTTCATCGCCGCCGAACTCGCCACACGCTATGGCATCACCGACATCGACGGCCGCAGCATCCCGTCGCTGCGGTCCGAACGCGGGTCGCCGATCTGGGGTCCCCTCGCACAGGAGTCTCATGACTGACATTGATCAGCGACTGCGCACCCTGCTGGACCGCCAGGACATCACCGACTGCCTGACCCGGTTCAGCCGCGGCATGGACCGCTTCGACCGGGACCTCTTTCTCTCGGCCTTTCACCCCGCCGCCGTCATCGCCGCCGGAGACTTCACCGGCGGGCCCGACGACCTGTACGAGTGGGCCCACGCCCTGCACGAGGACGGTCAAATAGCCACCCACCACTACCTGCTGAACCACAGTTGTGAGATCGACGGCGACGTCGCACACTGCGAAACCTATTACTTGTTCGCCGCGCGCAACCACGACGACACCAACTGGCTGGCCGGCGGCCGCTACCTCGATCGGCTCGATCGCCACGCAGGTGAGTGGCGAATCATACTGCGTAACAATGTCATCGAATGGTCGGGCATGCTTCCTACCATGCCGATCCCGTTCGCCGACAGCGGCAGGAATCCTGTTGCCGCGCGCGACCGTACCGATCCGTCGTACCTACGCCTCTGAGAAGGATTGACCGCATGCATCGTAATCTGTTGAAGACCTTCATCATCGACGTGCCGTCGGCAACCAGAGACGACACCGTCACCTTCTGGGCGCAGGCACTCGGCGCCACCATCGTGCCCACCGGCGTCGACGAATACACCTATCTCCACGACGCGTCGCCGGACAACCGGATTGTTGTCCAAGACGTCGGATCCTCCCGCGCGGGAGTGCATTTCGACATCCACACCGACGATCTCGACGCCGAGATCGCCCGGCTCCTCGCCCTGGGCGCGACGATGGTCGACGATTCCTTCGCCGCACATCCCGGCCGGTGGGTGATCATGCGCGACCCGGCGGGAATCGACTTCTGTGTGGTCGATGCCGCCAACCCGCTGCGCGGTCAGGAAGCCTTCGACGACTTCCAACGCCGAGCGAGGACCGTCGGCAGTCCCTAGCCCGCGTCGAGGAGGTGCGTGTCATCCGACGGCGATGCCGCCAACACCCGTAGCCGCCCGAACAGATCGATCGCCGACTGGACGGCCTGATCGACGAAGGGGCCGAATTCGGCGCGGCCGGATCGATAACGGCGCTCGGCCGTCACCCCGACCAGACGTGGATCGGAGGATTCGAAGACCGCGGCGGTGACCTGCGGATCGGCGTTGTTCCACTGCTCGACGAGGTGGGCAACCCGCGCGCGCTGCTCGGCCGGGTAGTAGCGCTCGGCGGTGACGCTGATCCGCACCGTCGCGTTGTCGGGCCCGCACGGTTGCAGGTGCACGTGCAGGCGCCCGTGATAGGCGCTGACCAGGAAGAAGTACTCGTCGTCGTGGTGACCGCGGAAGTACCGCATCTGCCGGGTACGCAGGTAGCTCTCGATGAGCTGGATGCCGGTCGCGGTGTTCATGACTGTAAAACGGGCCGTGGGCGCGACACGGTTCCCGAAAACCCCAAGGGTGCGCCAAGAATCCGTTGAGAATTGGTTAAATGGTGGTGCGTTACCCACAATTTGAATTCATGTCCCGAAGAAGCCGGTTTATCGGCGCGTGATCGGCGTGCCGCAAATATTTCGGCTTTCCTGCGCGTCTGCTGAAAGCGTAGTAACTTCTGCCGCAGCAGTAACTCCAATGCACACAAGGGACAAAACAATGATCAAAGGTTTGTTGACGGCGGCTGCTGCCGCCGGGGCCATCGCGCTCGCGGGCGCGCCCGCTGCCTGGGCGATCACCAACGCCGAGGCCGATTACATCAACGATCTGACCAGCGCGGGAATCGCCGGTGACCAGGCAGCTTTGATCGCCGACGGCCACACCATCTGCCAAGCCCTGGCGCAGGGCGCAGACCCGAACGAGCTGTCGCAGACGTATTACAAGAACTCCGGTCAGATCAGCCACGCCCAGGCGGACGCCGCGATCAATTTCGCGAAGACCGATCTGTGCCCGGCTGGCTGATCGCCAACTGAACCACCGATACGCGGCTGGCCTGATCTAGGCCAGCCGCGTTATCACTTCCGTGATAACCGCGTCGACCGGAACGTCGACCTGGGTGCCGGTGGTCAGATCCTTGACGCCCACGGTCCCGGCATCGATGTCCCGGTCGCCTGCGACCAGGGCGATGCGCGCGCCCGAGCGATCAGCCGCCTTCATCGCGCCCTTCATACCCCGGTCGCCATAGGCCAGATCGACCCGGACGCCGGCCGCCCGCAGGCCCGCCGCCAGCGTCGCGAGCAGCATTTTGGCCTGCTCGCCCAGCGGCACCCCGAAGACATCGCAGCGGGTCGGATCACCGGCCGTCTTGCCCTCGGCCCGCAGCGCCAGCATGGTGCGGTCGACACCCAGCCCGAAGCCGATACCCGACAGATCCTGGCCCCCGAGCTGACGCATCAACCCGTCGTAGCGGCCGCCACCGCCGATCCCGGATTGCGCACCGAGACCGTCGTGCACGAATTCGAACGTGGTTTTCGTGTAATAGTCCAGCCCGCGCACCATCCGCGGGTTGATGACATACGGCACCCGCAACGCGTCGAGATGCGCGAGCACGGTCTCGAAGTGCTGCTTGGCGACATCGGAGAGGTGATCGAGCATCACCGGCGCATCGGCGGTCAGCTCCCGCACATGCGGGCGCTTGTCGTCGAGCACGCGCAGCGGGTTCAACTGAACGCGTGTCTGGGTTTCTGCATCCAGGTCCAGCCGCGACAGGAAGCTCTGCAGCAGCTCCCGGTACTGCGGACGGCAGGTGTCATCGCCCAGCGAGGTGATCTCGAGCCGGAAGCCGTCCAGCCCCAGCGAGCGGAACCCCGCGTCGGCGATCGCGATCACCTCGGCGTCCAGCGCGGGGTCGTCGACGCCGATCGCCTCGACCCCGACCTGCTGCAGCTGCCGGTACCGCCCGGCCTGCGGGCGCTCATAACGGAAGAACGGGCCCGCGTAGCAGAGCTTGACCGGCAACGCGCCGCGGTCCAGACCGTGCTCGATGACCGCACGCATCACGCCGGCGGTGCCCTCGGGTCGCAGCGTCACCGACCGCTCACCGCGGTCGGCGAAGGTGTACATCTCCTTGGACACCACATCGGTGGACTCCCCGACGCCGCGGGCGAACAGCCCGGTGTCCTCGAAGATCGGCAGCTCGACGTCGCCGTAGCCGGCCAGCCGGGCCGTCCGCAGCAGACCGTCGCGGACCGCGACGAACTCTGCCGAGTCGGGCGGCAGATAGTCAGGGACACCCTTGGGTGCCTGGAATTCACTCACTGAGTCAGACCTTCGAGGAATGGGTTGGTTCGGCGTTCAAGACCAATCGTGGTGGATTCACCGTGCCCCGGTAGTACCAGGGTGTCGTCATCGAGCACCAGTAGCTTGTCGACGATCGAGCTGAGCAGGGCGTTACCGCTGCCGCCGGGCAGGTCGGTGCGGCCCACCGACTGCTTGAACAACGTGTCGCCGGTGAAGGCCAGCGGATCTTGCAGACCGGCCCGGGCCACCCGGAACACCACCGACCCCCGCGTGTGGCCCGGCGTGTGGTCGACGGTCACCGTGATGCCGCCGAGTTCAAGCTTGTCGCCGTCACGGTCGAGCTCGACGACCTGCTTGGGTTCGCGGAACAGCGCCCCGAACGCGATCTGGCCCAGCCGGGGCCCGAACCCGCGGATCGGATCGGCGAGCATGTAGCGGTCCTCGGGGTGGATGAACACCGGGCAGCCGAACGTGTCGCCGACCTTCTGCGCCGACCACATGTGGTCGATGTGTCCGTGGGTGAGCAGGACGGCGGCCGGGGTCAGCCGGTTCTCGTCGAGGATGCGGCGCAGATTGCCCATCGCCCGCTGACCCGGGTCGACGACGACGGCGTCGGCCCCGGCGCGAGGGGCCAACACGTAGCAGTTGCATGCCAACATGCCGGCCGGGAACCCGGTGAGCAGCATGTCGTCCAGTTTCCCATCCCTGCATTCGGGCCGATCCCGCAACCTCCGCGGTACGTGACGGCTTCGGACGAGAGCATGACCGAGGTAGACCGAAACGCGATCGTGGACACCGCGCTCGAACTCTTCATCGCGCGCGGGTTCCACCCCGGTCAAAGCCCTGCGGAGCGCCCACAAGAACACCGCGGCTTCGGTGGTTGCCGGGCACGACCCCCCGCGGCGCCGCCGCGGGGGCTGCCCCTTCGCCCCTGCTGGTAATCCGTCGCGCTGGTGCCCCAGCAGCCGCACGTAGAGTGGGGCGGCAGTCTCAACCGACACCAACGGAGGACCCAAACGGTGCCCACCAACGAACAGCGACGCGCGACGGCCAAACGCAAACTCGAGCGGCAGCTGGAGCGTCGCGCCCAACAGGAGAAGCGTCGCCAGCTGTTCGTCGTGATCGGCGGTGTCGTGGCAATCGTCGTGGCCGCGGCCCTGGTCGCCACCTTCGTCCTGACCAACAAGGACAAGAAGGACACCGCGACGGCCTCGACGTCGGCGCCGAGCAGCGCGCCGGCCCAGCCGGGTGGACCCACTGACGCCCCGCCGCCCACCGGCGGCCTGCCGGCGTTCAAGCCCAGTGCGAACCTGGGCGCCAACTGCCAGTACCCGGCCTCACCCGAGCCGGCCAGCAAGAAGGTCGATCCGCCGCGCAGCGGCAAGGTGCCGACCACCCCGGCGACGATCAGCGTCAGCATGAGCACCACCGACCGAGGCAACCTCGGGCTGATCCTGGATAACGCCAAGGCCCCGTGCACGGTCAACAGCTTCGCCAGCCTGGCGCAGAAGGGCTACTTCGACAACACGCCCTGCCACCGGCTGACCACATCACCGTCGTTGTCGGTGTTGCAGTGCGGAGACCCGACCGGCAGCGGCACCGGCGGACCGGGCTATCAGTTCGCCAACGAGTACCCCACCGACCAGTACCCCGCGGGTGATCCCGCGCTGGATCAGCCGGTGACCTATCCGCGGGGGACGCTGGCGATGGCCAACGCCGGGCCTGGCACCAACGGCAGCCAGTTCTTCCTGGTGTACAAGGATTCGCAATTGCCGCCGAACTACACCGCATTCGGCACGATCGACGCGACCGGCCTGGCCACCCTGGACAAGATCGCCGCCGCCGGTGTTGCCGGCGGCGGGCAGGACGGCAAGCCGGCGACCCCGGTGACGCTCAAGTCGGTCCTGCTGGACTAGGCGGCCATGAGCGACGCTTGCGGAGCGAATCAACAACGGACATGCCGTCCCCGAGCCTGCGAGGGGACAGCATGAGCGACGCTTGCGGAGCGAATCAACAACGGACATGCCGTCCCCGAGCCTGCGAGGGGAAGGCATGAGCCAACCGCCGTACTACCCGCCGCCGCCCCCGCCGAATTACGGTGCGCCGTACGGGACCGGGCCGTACCCCTATCCGGCGCCCCCGCCGACCAATGGGATGGCGATCGCGTCGCTGATCTGTGCGTTCCTGTTCGCGCCCCTGGGCATCGTGTTCGGCCACATCTCGCTGTCACAGATCAAGAAGTCCGGCGAGGAAGGCCGTGGGCTGGCGATCGCCGGTCTGGTGATCAGCTACCTGGTGACGGTGCTGAGCATCGTGGTCGTGGTCGCCAGCATCGCGTTCTTCGCGTGGATGGCCCGCGAGTTGGAGCGCACCGGCGGAGCGGGCATCCCGCGGCAGACCACCACCGCCGCGCCCGGCAATGACCAACTGCCCCCGTTCAACCCGCCGGCCACCCTGGGTGCCAACTGCCAATACCCGGCTACCGCCACCCCGGCCGACAAGCCGGTCAAGCCGCCGGCCACCGGCAAGGCGCCGACGACGCCGGCGACCATAGACGCGACCGTGGTCACCAATTCCGGACCGTTCGTCCTGCACCTCGACAACGCCAAGGCGCCGTGCACCGTGAAGAGCTTCGACAGCCTGGTGCAGCAGAACTACTTCGACAACACGCCGTGCCATCGGCTCACCGACGCACCGTCGCTGTACGTCCTGCAATGCGGTGACCCGACCGGCAGGGGCTCCGGTGGGCCGGGCTATCGGTTCGTCAACGAGTATCCGACCAACCAGTACCGCCCGTTCGACCCTGCCCTCAAACAAGCCGTGCGATATCCGCGTGGCACCTTGGCGATGGCCAATTCGGGGCCCGACACCAATGGCAGCCAGTTCTTCATCGTGTATCGCGATTCGATGCTGCCGCCGACGTACACCGCATTCGGCACGATCGACAAGACCGGTTATGCCGTCATCGACGACATCGCGGCGATCGGAATCGCCGATGGCGCCGATGACGGCAAGCCGGCCAAACCGGTGATCATCAAGTCGATCCGGCTGAACTGAGCCCGCCCTCAGCCGGGCAGGCCCTGCTCTTCGGTCGGAAGCGGTGCCGGCCCCTTGATGGCCGGTTCCGCCACGGGCAGGCCGGTCCTGGTGGCCCCAGGCGATTGGGTGACCGTGACGCCGGTCGACATTTCCGAACTGATGAAGACGCCGGAGTCGATCTGCGGATTCGCCGCAACGGCAGCGAATGCACCCAGCGAGACCAGGGCGCCGGTCCCGATAGTGGCTGATAACACGTGAAATCTGTTCATAGCGAATCTCTTTCCAAGAGGGGTCTTGGCCGCTAAGAACAAGAGCGTTGCGCGGACTCGTTATTCCGCAGTTTCTCGATGAAATAATCTGCAGCGCAGCGGCGTTGGCCCAAGAGTCGCTTGTACCCGGGCCGCCGTGTCAGGCCGCGCTGGTCACCCGGTAGACGTCGTAGACACCCTCGACGTTGCGGACAGCGTTGAGGACATGGCCGAGATGTTTCGGATCGCCCATCTCGAAAGTGAAGCGGCTGATCGCGACTCGGTCGTTGGAGGTGGTCACCGAGGCCGACAGGATGTTGACCCGCTCGTCGGCCAGAACCCGCGTGACGTCGGAGAGCAGCCGGTGCCGGTCAAGAGCCTCGACCTGGATCGCCACCAGGAACACCGACGTCGGCGAGGGCGCCCAGGTCACCTCGATGATCCGTTCGGCCTGCTGCTGCAGTGACGCGGCGTTGGTGCAGTCGGTGCGGTGCACGCTGACCCCACCGCCGCGGGTGACGAAGCCCATGATGTTGTCGCCGGGCACCGGCGTGCAGCACTTGGCCAGTTTGGTCAGCACCCCGGGCGCACCGGGCACGGCCACCCCGGTGTCGTCGGTGCTGCGCTGGCGCACCGGCATCGTGGCCGGCGTAGAGCGCTCTGCCAGTTCATCTTCGGCACTCTCGGCACCGCCGAGCTGAGCCAGCAGCCGCTGCACCACGTGCCGCGGTGAGACGTGCCCCTCCCCGACCGCCGTGTACAGCGACGAGACGTCGGCATAGCGCAGCTCCTGCGCCAGCGCGCCCATCGCCTCGGCGTTGACCAGTTTCTGCAACGGAAGCCCCCCGCGGCGCACCTCGCGGGCGATCGAGTCCTTCCCGGCCTCCAGCGCCTCCTCGCGGCGCTCCTTGGCAAACCACTGCCGGATCTTGGCCTTGGCGCGCGGCGAGACCACGAAGCCCTGCCAGTCGCGCGACGGGCCGGCGTTGGGCGCCTTGGAGGTGAAGACCTCCACCACTTCCCCGTTTTCGAGCTTGCGCTCCAGCGCCACCAGTCGGCCGTTGACCCGCGCGCCGATGCAGCGGTGACCGACCTCGGTGTGCACCGCGTAGGCGAAATCCACCGGCGTCGAGCCGGTCGGCAGGGTGATCACATCACCCTTCGGGGTGAACACGAAGATCTCTTGTACGGCAAGGTCGTAACGCAACGACTCGAGGAACTCGCCGGGGTCCGCGGCTTCCCGCTGCCAGTCGAGCAGCTGGCGCATCCATGCCATGTCGTCGATCTCGGCGGCGGTATACCCGGCCGGTAAACCGTTGCGGCCCTTGGATTCCTTGTACCGCCAGTGCGCCGCGATACCGAACTCGGCGGTGTCGTGCATATCGCGGGTGCGGATCTGCACCTCCAGCGGCTTGCCCTCCGGCCCGACGACCGTGGTGTGCAGCGACTGGTACACCCCGAACCGGGGCTGAGCGATGTAGTCCTTGAACCGGCCAGGCATCGGTTGCCACAGCGAATGCACAACGCCCACAGCGGCATAGCAGTCGCGGATCTCGTCGCAAAGAATGCGCACACCCACCAGATCGTGGATGTCGTCGAAGTCGCGGCCCTTGACGATCATCTTCTGATAGATCGACCAGTAGTGCTTGGGCCTGCCCTCCACGGTGGCGCTGATCTTCATGCCGGACAGCGCCGAGGTGATCTCAGCACGAACCTTGGCCAGGTAGGTGTCTCGCGACGGCGCCCGGTCGGCGACCAGTCGCACGATCTCCTCGTAGCGCTTGGGATGCAGGATCGCGAAGGACAGATCCTCCAGCTCCCACTTGACGGTGGCCATGCCCAGCCGATGAGCAAGGGGGGCAATGACTTCCAGTGTCTCGCGGGCCTTGCGAGCCTGCTTCTCCGGCGGCAGGAAGCGCATGGTGCGCATGTTGTGCAGCCGGTCGGCGACCTTGATCACGAGCACCCGAGGGTCGCGGGCCATCGCGATGATCATCTTGCGGATGGTCTCGCCCTCGGCCGCGGTGCCGAGTGCCACCTTGTCCAGCTTGGTCACACCGTCGACCAGGTGGGCCACCTCTTCGCCGAAGTCGGCGGTCAGCGCCTCCATGGCGTAGCCGGTGTCCTCGACAGTGTCGTGCAGCAGGGCGGCCACCAGCGCGGTGGTGTCCATGCCGAGCTCGGCGAGGATGTTGGCGACGGCCAGCGGATGGGTGATGTAGGGGTCGCCGGAGCGGCGCAGTTGATCGGCGTGCTTGGCCTCGGCGACCTCGTACGCGCGCTGCAGCAGCGCCAGGTCCGCCTTGGGGTAGATCTCGCGGTGCACCGCCACCAGCGGCTCGAGGACCGGGTTGACGGTACTGCGCTGCGAGGTCATCCGTCGCGCCAGCCGGGCGCGCACGCGGCGCGAGGCGCTGCTGGTGGTCTTCGGGGTCTCGGCGCGCTGCTCGGCGGGCGGGATCTCGCCGACCGGGAGCGGTGCAGCGGTCACAGCACCGTTGTCGTCGGCCACGCCGTCACCTCCTCGCCAGTCGGACCGACTTCGAGGATATCGCTCCTCGAGCGGCCTGGTGGCAGGCCCGCGCTAGTCGGCGGTCGACGCGATCGGCTTGTCCCTGATGACGTAGCTGCCGGGCTCGTTCGGGTTGGGCGTGGAGAACCTCGCACCGTTGAGCTGGTAGGTCGACTTGCCGAGCTTGACGGTGAAGTCACCGGTCACGTTCCACACCGGCACCGAGCCTTCGATCCACGCGGTCTTCCCGGCGCCGACCGGAACGTTCATCGTCTGGGTGAAGGTGTGGGTGGAGACCCAGGTGTGGGAGTAGTTGGCGGTGATCTCGATGTTGATGATCGACGCCAGCTTGGCCAAGCCGCCGCCGGACAGCTTGACCGACAGGCCGACGGTGTCGGACTGCGAAACCTGATCCGCGATGGCGATGCTGTAGGTCGTCGGCGTCGACGTGGTGTTCGACACCGGGGTGCCGACCGTCCGCACCGGGCTGAATCCCTTTGTCTCGCTCTTGGCGTTGAAGCCGCAGTTCGCGATCGAGCCGTCGTAGCAGACGTTGGGAAGGACCGCCGTGATCTTGGCCGCGTCCTCGGCACCGAGGGTGATGGTCGGGCTGTCCTTGTCCAGCGCGATGGCCATCTTGTCGTTGGGAACGCTGCACTCGCCCCCGCCCCCGGCCGAGCACTGCGTTTCGCGCGGCTTGGTCTTGTACGTGATCTGGAAGGTGGTGCCGACATAGCCCGCCGGAATGTAGCCGGGGTTGGACGGGGTTGCGCCGAATCCCACTGTGCCGAATTGCGGGGTGACCGAGCCGACGCTGAACATGTACCAGGTGACGCTCCAGCCGGCCTCCCCGCCGGGGTTGATCACGGTGCCGACCGCCGGGCCGCCGTCGAGGTCCTCGGTTCCGCCGTTGTAGCC
Organism: Mycolicibacterium vinylchloridicum; assembly: GCF_013404075.1. Taxonomy (GTDB): domain Bacteria; phylum Actinomycetota; class Actinomycetes; order Mycobacteriales; family Mycobacteriaceae; genus Mycobacterium; species Mycobacterium vinylchloridicum. The sequence goes on along the minus strand of NZ_JACBJQ010000014.1, from coordinate 5,663 downwards.
GGTGAACTTGATCGGCGCCAGCGTGTAGTTGCGGAACCAGAAGTTCTCCGAGATCCCAAGGGTGGGATGGACTTTGACGTTGACCGGGACGACCGTCTGACCCTGCTGTCCGTCGTCGGCGATCACGATGAAGGTGTCGATGCCGCCCGCCTCGGCAAAGTCGTTGGTCGGCTTGTAGTAGTAGGTGCCGTTGGGGTTGACCGTCAGTGTGCCGTTGGCCGGCCCCTGAGCAACGTGGTAGGTCAGCTGGTTGCCATCGGGGTCCGACGGCAACAAGTCGCCAAGGACCTCGCCGGTGACGAACTGGTACACCTCGCGCGGCTTGAGGACCGGAAGACCGTTGGCGGGGTTGGAATCCGTTGCCCGCCGCAGCGCGGCGAGCGCGTCCAGCACGATAGTGCGCAGCGGCAGGACCGGGTGGACTCCTCCGACGTTGGCGGGCTGCGGGGTGTAACCGAGCAGCCCCGCGATGTTGGCCGCCAGAATATCCACGCCAACCTGGAGCTGAGAAGGCTCGCGCAGCTTCTTGCCGGCGGCGACCGATGCGGTCGCGACCCGGGGCGCGGCCACGACGCGTGCCGCGCGGGCGGTCCCGGTCTTGGCGGGCGCCTCGGCCGTCGGCGTCGCGGCGCGGGCCGGCCTCGCGGCCGTGCGAGCGGCGCTCGCCGTCGACCTGCCTGCCGACGCGTTGCTGGACGCCGACGACGAATCCGCTGCCCCGGTATCGGCTGCCGCTGTCGCGCAGCTGCCGATCGCGACGCCGACCCCGATGGCGAACGCCGCCGCGGCCAGACGCGGAACAAGAATCGTCGATTGCACGGACGCCTCCTCTGACGAGCCCCCGACAGGCCCCAAATACGTTGTCGCAGCAAGCATTGCGGAGGTATCCAGCGCGACACAACACAAATGTCAGTCGGCCACGAGCAGTTCGCCGGGCCGCCATCTCGGCCCCGGGGTGTTCACCGGAATCAGATGGTCTGGAGGCTCGCGACCTGCAGCGGGGACACCTTGTCCCGGCCACCCAGTCCCGACAATTCGAGCACCACCGCCGCCACCGGCACCTCTGCCCCGCTGGCCGCCAGCAACGCGCCGGCCGCGGCCAGCGTCCCGCCGGTGGCAAGGACGTCGTCGATGATCACGACGCGCCGCCCGGCGAGGTCGATCCCGTCGGCGGGAATCTCCAGCGTCGCCGTGCCGTATTCGAGGGAGTAGCTCTGGCTGTGTACGGGCGGCGGCAGCTTCCCGCCCTTGCGAACGGCCAGCACGCCGATGCCGAGTCGATGCGCGACCGCGCCGCCCAGCAGGAAGCCGCGGGCGTCGATACCGGCCACCAGGTCCGCGCCGGCCGCGATCTCGGCAAGTGCGCCGGTGACGACGGCCAGCCCGTGACGGTCGGCCAGCACCGGGGTGAGGTCCTTGAACTGGATTCCCGGTTCCGGGAAATCGGGTACCTCGCGGGTCAAGGCCTTGAGGACGTCGACGACGGACTCACTCACTTCTCGTACACCCATCGGTCCATGTTCCAGCCCGCGCCCCACTTGGTCGGATTGCCCTCCACGGCATACATCTTCTTCGAAGCCAGTACCGTGCGTTGCTGACGGTACAGCGGCAACGTCGGCATGTCGCCCCACAGGATCGGTGAGCTGTCGCTCAACAGGCGGGCCTGTTCCTTCGCGTCGGCGGTGACCGCCAGCGCGGAGATGACGCCGTCGATCTGCGGGTTGACGTAGCGGGGCAGGTTGTTGCCGTTGGCGGAGAACAGCGTGTAGGCATCGAGTGCCGACGACCCGGTCGAGCCGCTGCCCGCGGCACCGCCGGTGCTGGCCAACAGGACGTCGATCGCGCCCTCGCGCAACGTCTGCGGACCCGTGGTGTTCGATGTCGTGTCGACGACCGTAATGCCCGCTGCCGCACAGGATTTCGTAATCGCACCAACCGTGGCCGCCAGCCGCGGGTTGGGTGCCTGGTAGCCGATCCGCACGGTCAGCGGCTGGCCACCGAGGGCATCGCGGGCGGCGTCGGGGTTGGCCGGGCCGAACTGGCCGACGATCGCGACACCCTCGATGGCGCCGAACGCATCGTCACTGGCCGGATTGAGCCGCACATTGGAGATCGGCGTCTCCGCGTTCAGCGCGATCAGATCACGCGGGGTGCACAGTGCCACCGCGCGCCGGGCCAGCGTCGCGGACAGCGGACCCGCGGGAGCGAAGATGAGCTGTTCGATTCCGCCCGAAGGGAATTCGTGGCGATCATAGCCGTCGGGGGTGGTCAGCGTGCCCGACGATCCGGTCGCCACATCGACCACCTGGAAGGTGCCGTTGTTGATGCGGTCCTGCACGTCGACTCCGCGCGGCCACACCGTGATCCGCTTCGTGATCGGCTTGGCGCCCCACCAGCGGTCGTTGGCGGTCAGCACCACCGCCCCTTCCGGTAGCACCGAGTCGATCTTGTAGGGACCCGAGGAGGGAAAGCGTTTGAGGGCTTCAGCATTCATACCGGGCTTGAGGTCCCAGATGGTGTTCCAGGCCGCGGCGATGCGGTCGACAGCGGCGGGATCGCCGCTCTGGATGGAGCGGGTGACGTCCAGGCCCAGCACGTCGCCGATGACGTGCGACGGCATCATCGACGTCGCAGTGAACAGCTGGAGATAGTCGACGACGGCACGGCCCGGCAGGTAGCTCACCCGGGCCTTCTTCTGACCCGGCTGGCAGTCGATGCCGTCGATGTCGAGGTAGCCGGCCCGGCTGGCGGCGTCGAACGCCGGAAACCGCCCGGACTGCGCCGCCCACGCGAGCACCATGTCGTCGCACGTCACCGGCTTGCCGTCGGAATAGGTGGCCTTGTCCGAGATCTGGTAGTCCAGCACCAGCGGGTCGCGGCCGACCACCGATACCGACCCGAAGTCGTGGTCGGCCAGCACCTGCCCGTCAGGCCCGTGGAAGGTGAACCCGGCCAGCACCCGCGCGAACGCCTGCGGGCCCGCCGAGGCCGCACCCGTCACCGTGTTGGTGTTGTAGCTGGTCAACATGCCGTCGACGGCATAGTTGATCTGGTCCGCCGGGCTGCCCGAACACGAGACGCTCGACGCGATCACTCCCACGACAGCCGCTGCCACAGCGGCGGCGCGCCGCCCGACTGCCATGGCGCGCTATCGCCCTCGGGTGCCGCGTTTGCCCGTCGGTCGGCTCGGGCGGGCTCCCGGCGCGGGCTTGTTGCCGACCGCCGGGGTGCCACCGATGGCCGCCTCCACCGGGACCGCGGCAGCGGCCTTGGCCAGGCTGACGGAGCCGTCGGCGACGACCTCGCCGGCTTCTGTTTTCGAGGCCGACGGGTTACGTCGCTTCAGCACCCGGCGGGTGTGGGTGCGCACCAGGTCGGTGCGTTCCCGCAGCGACACCAGCAGCGGGGTGGCGAAGAAGATCGACGAGAACGTTCCGACGATGACGCCGACCAGCTGCACCAACGCCAGGTCCATCAGGGTGCCGACGCCGAGCAGCCAGACCGCGACGACCATCAGCGCGATGATCGGCAGCACCGAGATGAGGCTGGTGTTGATCGACCGCATGAAGGTCTGGTTGACCGCGAGGTTGGCCTGTTCGGCGAATGTTCGTCGGGTGGTGTGCTCGAAACTGTGGGTGTTCTCCTCGACCTTGTCGAACACGATGACCGTGTCGTAGAGCGAGAAGCCCAGGATCGTGAGCAGACCGATGACCGTTGCGGGAGTCACCTCGAAGCCGACGAGCGAGTACACGCCTGCGGTGACGACGAGGTCGAAGACCAGCGTCGCCAGTGCCGAGATCGCCATGTACCGCTCGTAGCGGATGGTGATGTAGATGGCGGCCAGCCCCAGGAACACCGCGAGCGCGTAGAGCGCCTTCTTGGTGATCTGGCCACCCCAGGTCTCGGAGACTGCCGAGTCGCTGATGACGTCCTTGCTGGCTTGGCCGTCCGACCCCTTGGGACCGAAGGCCTCGAACAGTGCGGTGCGCAGTTCGTCGGTCTCGGTGTTGTTCAGGGCTTCCGAGCGGATCTGTACGGTCGCCGACGCTCCGTTGCCGACGAGCACGACCGATTCCGGCGCTTTGCCCAATGTCTTGCTGTAGACGTCCTCCACCTGCTGGGTGGTGACGACGCCGTTCTTTCCGTCAACCGGCATCGAGACCTTGGTGCCGCCCTGGAAGTCGATACCCAGGGTGAAGCCCTTGATGGCGATGCTGGCGATGCAGATTGCGACGATCAGGCCGCTGATCGCGTACCACATCTTGCGTCGGCCGATGACCTCAAAAGCGCCGGTGCCGGTGTACAGACGGATGAAGAAACCGTGCTTGGGAGCGGCAGTGGATTCCAGATCGGGCGCCTCGACGGCAGTGGACTCGGTGTCGTCCGCGATGTCCTTGGCCATGCCCTTACCTCCGTCCCGTCGCTGTTTCGGCCGCTCGGCGTTCCCGGGCGATCTGCTGGATCGCACCGAGCCCGTTGAACGCCGGTTTGGCCATCGTCGGCGACTTGGACGCGAGGTACACCAGCGGCCAGGTCACCAGGAACACCACGACGACGTCCAGGATCGTGGTCAGACCCAAGGTGAACGCGAAGCCCTTCACCTGCCCGACCGCCATGGCGTACAGCACCGCGGCGGCAAGGAACGTCACCGCGTTGCCGGACAAAATCGTCTTGCGGGCACGAGCCCAACCGCGCGGCACCGCCGAGCGGAACGAACGCCCTTCTCGGATCTCGTCTTTGATGCGTTCGAAGAACACCACGAACGAGTCGGCGGTGGTACCGATACCGATGATCAGACCGGCGATGCCGGCCAGGTCGAGCGTGTAGTTGATGTATCTGCCCAGTAGCACCAGGATGCCGAACACCATGGCACCCGAGGCCACCAGCGACAGTGCCGTCAGCAATCCCAGCACACGGTAGTAGAGCAACGAATACAACAACACCAGCGCCAACCCGATGGCACCCGCGATCAGGCCCGCCCGCAGCGATGACAACCCCAGTGTCGCCGAGACTGTTTCAGCTTCCGAGGATTCGAACGACAGCGGTAGCGAACCGTACTTCAGCACGTTGGCCAGCTGCTTGGCACTGTCGGCGGTGAACGGCGGGTTGCCACCGCTGATCTGGGTGCGCCCACCGGGGATGGCTTCCCGGATCTGCGGAGCGCTGACCACTTGTGAGTCGAGCGTGAACGCCGTCTGGGTACCGATGTTGGCGGCGGTGAAGTCGGCCCAGGTGGTCGCGGCCTGGTCCTTGAAGGACAGGTCGACGACGTAGGCACCGCTCTGGTTGTCCAGCCCGGACGTCGCGTCCTTGATCTGGTCACCGCTGATGATCGACTTGTCCAGCACGTAGATGTATTTGTGGTCCTGCGAGCAGGCGACCAGCGGCTTGTCCGGGTCGTCGTTGCCGGCCAGGATGTCGGGCTGGTCGCACTTGCCCGCCATGTACTGCACGGCGATCAACAGCAGATTCTGGTTGGTGCTCTGGCGCAGTTCCTTCTCGAACTTGATGCGCGCGGCGAGGTCCTTACGGGGGTCCGGCGGCCCGGGTGGGGGTGCGGGCGCGCCGGGTGCCGGGGCCGCGGTCGGCGGTGCCGGCTGTCCGGGGGCCGGAGCGGGCGCCGGGCGGCCGGCACCTGTCTGTTATACGCAGCTGACGCTGCC
>NZ_JACBJQ010000139.1 GCF_013404075.1 Mycolicibacterium vinylchloridicum | reverse complement strand
CACCCAGACCCCGCCCCCGCACCCCAAGAGAAAGGCCCGTCAACATGACCCTTACCCTCACCGACCTGTTCTGCGGCGCCGGCGGGAGCTCCACGGGCGCGATCGCGTTCGGCAACGTCACGGTCAAGACGGCCGCGAATCACTGGGCGAAGGCCATCGAGACCCACAGCCTCAACCATCCAGACGCCGACCACATCCAGGCCGACCTGTCGCAGATCGACCCCCGCTACTTCCCCAACACCGACCTGCTGTGGGCCAGCCCGAGTTGCACCAAGCACAGCATCGCCCAGGGCAAGAAGCGCCAGGACGCCCAGCCCGACCTGTTCGGCGAAACCCTGCCCGAGGAGGCCGCCGAACGCTCCCGGGCCACCATGTGGGACGTCGTCCGCTTCGCCGAGTACCACCAGTACCGCGCGGTCATCGTGGAGAACGTCGTGGACGTGGTGTTCTGGCCGCCGTTCCAGGCATGGCGGATGGCGATGGAATCCATCGGCTACACCGGGCAGCTCATCTACCTCAACAGCATGCACGCCCAACTTTTCGGGCCCGGCGCCCCGCAGTCCCGCGACCGTTTCTACGCGGTGTTCACCCGCACCGGAGACCCCCGCCCTGACGTGTCGCGGCTGGTGTCCCCGCACGCGGTGTGCTCCGAGTGCGGCCCGATCCGCGCCATGCAGGTGTTCAAGCGTCAGGACCGCCCCAAGTGGGGCAAGTACCGCTCCCAGTACGTCTACCGATGCCGCAACACCGCCTGCCGCAACCAGATCGTCGAGCCGCTGTACCGGCCCGCCGCCGAGATCATCGACTGGTCGCTGACGGGCACCCGCATCGGCGACCGCACGCGCCCGCTGGCCGACAAGACGATGGCCCGCATCGCCGCCGGAATCGAACGGTTCTGGACCCCGATGCTGGTCCCCGTCGAGGGACGCGATGGCAAGACCGCCGTCCCGGTCGATCAACCGGCCCGCACCATGACCACCCGCAACGAGACCGGCCTGCTGGTCCCGACCGGCGGCACCTGGCGCACCGAAGCCGTCCCAACCAGCGAGCCGATCCCGACCCGTACCACCCGCGAGAACGACGGAATCGCCTTCCCCGCCTTCGTCGCCGAACTGCGCGGCGGATCCAGCGACGCCCGCTCCGTGGCCGAGCCGCTGGCCACCGTCACCGCCTCGGGCAACCACCACGGCCTCGTCTACGCCGACGCCCCCCGACCACTCATCACGAGCTTCTACGGCTCCGGCGGCAACAGCACCGTCGACCAACCGCTGCCGACGGTAACCACCCTCGAACGCCACGGCCTGCTCAACCGCGGCCCCATCCCCACGCCGCCACCGACCATCGACATCAGCGATGTCTACTTCCGGATGCTGGAGCCCCGCGAGATCACCGCCGCGATGGACTTCCCCAGCGACTACCGGATGGTCGGCACCAGGCGCGAGCAGGTGCGGCTGGCAGGCAACGCCGTCACCCCGCCAGCCGCCCGAGACCTCGTGGGCCTCGTCATCGAAACCGTCACCGGCGAAACGCTCCAACCCACCGCCTGAAGCCACCCGGTGGGGGTGCTCCCCCCACCCCCACCGGGCACCGACCCCACAGCCCAGCCACCGCAGAAACGAAGGACCGCCGCCATGAAGTACTTCTATCTCGGAACCAGCGAGGTGCGCTGGCTCGGCCAAGCCAACGTCCCGCTGTTCATCTCCCACCGCCGCCTGGCACCCCGCAAGAGCTTCCCGCGTGCGCTCACCGGATGGGCGCTGGACTCCGGCGGCTTCACCGAACTATCGATGTACGGCGAATGGCGCACCACCGCCCGCGACTACAACGCCGCGGTCTGGCGCTACGACCAGGAGATCGGCAACCTCCAATGGGCCTCGCCCGGCGACTGGATGTGCGAGCCCGAACAGATCGCCCGCACCGGACTGAGCGTGCGTGAACACCAGCGCCGCACCATCGACAACTTCCAAGAATTGCAGGACCTCTGGCCCGGCCCCGACTGGGATGTGCCCTACGTCCCGGTTCTGCAGGGCTGGACGCCTGACGATTATCGCCGCTGCGTCGACATGTACTACGCCGCCGGCGTCGACCTGTCCGACTGCTTCCTCGTCGGCGTCGGCACGATGTGCCGCCGCCAGGCGAGCGCCGAGATCGACGTGATCCTGTCCACCATCCAGCGCCACGACCCCGACATCCCACTCCACGCGTACGGCTTGAAGCTTTCGGGCCTCAAGCGCTACGGCCACAGAGTCCTCAGCGCCGACTCAATGGCGTGGAGTTGGGCAGCGCGAATGAGCGAGCCGCTTCCCGGCCACACGCACGCCGCGTGCAACAACTGCCTGCCCTACGCCCTGGCCTGGCGCGAACGCGTCCTGGACATCACGCCCTCCGGACAGATGAGCCTGTTCGACGCCGCCTGACCCACCACCGAATCGGAAGGAACCCTCCCATGACCATCCCGCCTGCGACCGCCGCCAACGCGGCCGATGAACCCGCACGGCACACCCGAGAGAACGACACGAGCAGCGTCAAGCTGGCAGCATTCGTCGCCAAAGGCGACGTACTCGCCGACGGGCGGGTCGTCCGGCGCCGCTGGAGTATGCCAGTCCCGATCCACCACCGTCGCCTCCGCGCCGCGAACCGCTGTCACTCGCACAACTCCGATGACCCCAGCCGGTGACTCTCACCATGCAAACGCCGACGGGTGCAGAGTCTGACCCTGCACCCGTCGAATGCTTGAACCCGTTCCCGGTCACCACAACCGTGGCTGACCTCCGAGCATGGCCGCCTCCACTGCGGCCGAGTCCCACCCTGACCGCACCGCCTCCCGCAGCGCCAGCGCACGCTCCCGTCGGGCCCGCAGACCCGCGCCCCGCGCGATCACGCGCGGCCGGCCACCACCGCGGCCCCGCGCCGCCATCTGCTCCATGTTCTCCTGCTGGGTGCCCGCGATCACGTGCGCACGCACCCCGGCCGCGATCTCCTCGGCGCCCACCACTCGCACACACAGGGTGACGTCGCATTCGTGCAGTGCCCGCACATCCCCCGGTAGCGGTTGCCCCGCCCGGGCGACCGCCAGCGCATAGCGCGGCGGCCGCACCATCATCACGTGCCGCCAGCCGCCGCGCCGCAATGCGAAGGCTGGCAAACGGCACATATCGGGAGGCTGCACTATTCCGGCATCCACGGCGCCTTCCCTGCGGAAGCACCCTCTAGGACTGAGCTGCTTGTAATGCCTTTGTCACGCTACGACTTCGACCTTG
>NZ_JACBJQ010000138.1 GCF_013404075.1 Mycolicibacterium vinylchloridicum | reverse complement strand
TGCTGCTCGGGGCGCAACAGGGCGCGGCGGCGATCGCCGGCTACGGTTCGGTCCCGTCGGCGGTCGCGCAGAAGATGGTGTTCGATGCGGTGAGCGATCCTCGGTCCCGGGCCACGCTGCGGCGGCTGTATGCCACCCCGGCCAGCGGGGCGCTGGTGGCGTTGGAGTCGCGGTCGCGGCTGTTTCCCAAGGGTTTGGCCGACTTCATCGAGTTGCGCGATCGGCGCTGCCGCACCCCTTACTGTGATGCACCGGTTCGGCACCGCGACCACGCCACACCACATCGGCGCGGCGGTGCCACCAGCGCGGTCAACGGGCAAGGCCTGTGCGAAGCGTGCAACTACACCAAAGAGGCGCCAGGCTGGTCGGTGACCACGGGTGTAGACGAGAACGGTACGCACACAGCGGAATTCACCACCCCGACCGGCACGCATTATCACTCGGCCGCGCCGCCGATGCCCGGCACGCCGAAGATTCCGATGACCGAAGCCGAGATCTACCTCAACGGTCAGCTACTGCAGGTGATCGCCGCTTAAACCTGATGGCGGACTTGGCCGTTCATCATCGTCATCGTGATGGTCGCGCGGTGGATGTCGTGCGGGTCGATCTCGAAGATGTTGGTGTCCAACACGATCAGATCGGCCTGCTTGCCGACCTCGACGGAGCCGACCTTCTGGTCCAGCCGGATCTGGTAAGCCGCGCCCATCGTGTTGGCATGCACGGCCTCGGCGACCGTCAGGCGCTGATCGGCCGGCGCGAGCACGGGCGCATCCGGCTTCCCGATCAGCTGTCGGGTCACCCCGATCTGGATGGAATCCAGCGGCTTGTAGGTCGAGAAGTATCCCGCCGCGGGCCAGTCGGTGCCCAGCGAAATGCGGCCACCTGAACGCAGGATGTCCTGTGCGCGATAGAACAGGTCCTGCCGCGGCGTGCCGTACCGCGCGGCCATGTTCTGCATGGTGTCCGGATCGGCAGACATCCAATTGGCCGAAAACTGGCCGATCACACCGAGTTTCCCGAATCGCTGGCTGTCCGGATCCTCGACGTACACCAGATGCGCGATCGTGTGCCTGCGGTCGCGCGGCGGATTGACCGCGATCGCCGCCTCGATGGAGTCCAGCGCGGTGCGCGCTGTGCGCTCACCGCAGGCATGCACGTGCACGTCGAACCCGGCGGCGTCGACCTCGCGGACCAGTTGGTGCCATTGCTCTTCGGTGAATGGCGATCCGCCGATCGAATCGGGCTTGTCCGCGTACGGCTCGATCAGCCACGCCGTGTATCCGCCCTGCGTGCCGTCGCCGATGACCTTCACCACGCCGACGTTGACCAGCTCCGTGGAGACCCGGTTGCGAATGTCCGTCAGCTTCGCCACCGCGTCATCCGCCGGCGGTGCCTTCACCATGTACGAGGCGACCACCCGGAACGGCAGTTTCCCGCGCTGCTCCAGATCCGTGTACAGGCTGATCAGTGCGCCCTGGTCGTCGCCGATCGGTGGCACCCCGGCATCGAAGACGGTCGTGATGCCGGCTGCCGACGCCTTGGGCAACCACGTCTCCAGCAACGCCTGCATCGACTGCAGCGAGATCGGGTCGACGGCGTTGACCAGGCTCAGCACGGCCTCGACCTCGAGCACATATCCGGTCGGCTCGCCGTGCTCGTCACGCACGTAGTAACTGAAGCCCGGAATCGGATCCGGGGTGTCGCGGCCGACACCGGCCTTCTCCAACGCCGCGCTGTTGGCCCACATGCTGTGGCCGTCGATCGCGAAGAAGAAGCCGGGCCGGTCGGGCAGCACCCGGTCCAGCTCCTGGCGCGTCGGCCCCTGTGGCCCGAACATGTCCACCCGCCAACCGAATCCACGCACCGGTCCGTCGGGATGGTCCTTCGCGTACGCGGCGATGGCCGCCAGCGCGTCCTGCGCGGTGGGCACCTGAAGGTCGGCACCGCTGCTCAGGAATGAGCCGAGGAACGGATGGATGTGGCCCTCGACGAAGCCCGGCAGCAGCAGATTGCCCTTGAGGTCGATGACGTGGGTGTCCGGGCCCGCCATCGCCATCGCGCCGGCGTCGTCCCCGACATAGGTGATCGTGTTTCGCGTCACGGCCACCGCCTGCGCCCACGGTTGCGCGGGTGACACGGTGTAGATCCGGCCGCTGCGGAACACGAAGTCCGCGATGTGGCGATCCACCGCCGCGGGCGGCTTCGCGCACGCGGCCGCCGTCGCAACGGCCGTCACAGCCGCGGCCCGCAGCGCCGTGCGCCGCGTCAGAACCCCAGTGCCCAAGGCGCTGAAGTGCGGCGCCCACTCACACGCAGTACACAAAACGGTGGCCCCCCAAAGCCCGTCAGCGCCTCCGCACGGTGCGTTGCACGCCCTTCATCTTTGCCTGCGCGGGCAGCGGCCCCTTCGGCATCGCCGCCGGGCCCATCCGGGTGCCCAGCGCGGCGAGCTTGGACTCCAGCGAGTCCATCTGCTTGACGGTGATGTTGGCCGGCAGCTTGGTCAGATGACGCTCGAGCTTGGCGAGCGGCACCTCGCCCTCGCCGTTGCCGACGATCACGTCGTAGATCGGGATATCGCCGACCAGTCGTGCGGTGCGCTTCTTCTCCTGCGCCAGCAGCGGACGGACCCGCGACGGCGAACCCTCGGCGACGAAGATCACGCCGGGCCGACCGATCACCCGGTGCACGGCGTCGAAATGACCGGTGGCCGCCACACCCGGGGTCACCCGCCACTTGCCCCGCAGGTTGTCCAGAGCCCAGGCCGCCGCACCGGTCTGCCCTTCGGCCTTGGTGAACACTGACTTCTGCGCACGCCGACCGAAGATGATGAACGCGACCAGCGCGCCGAGCACCACGCCCAGCGGGATCAGCATGTACATCGTGAACCCGCCGCCGGCCAGCACCCCGCCGACCACCGATGCGGCCACGATCAGCACGAATGCGCCGATCATGTAGGGCAGCAGCCGCTTGTCTTCCTTGCGCTGCATCTGGAATGCCTGCCACAGCTGTTTGCGGCGCTGCTTGGCCGCGGCCTTGCTGGCAGCCTTCGCCTCGGCCTTGGCCGCCTTGTTCTCGGCAGCGCTACGGGATTTCGCCATAACTACCAAGAATACGGAACGGCGATCGGCGTTACGCCGCGGTCACCGCGTGAGCTTGTGTGCGGCCGCGGCCTGCTGATACAGCCGGCCCGCGCGGTAGGAGGAGCGCACCAGCGGTCCGGAGAGCACTCCGGCGAATCCCAGCCCCTCGGCGTAGGCCGCCAGCTCGACGAACTCCTCGGG
>NZ_JACBJQ010000137.1 GCF_013404075.1 Mycolicibacterium vinylchloridicum | reverse complement strand
CTGCGCTACTTCACCGAGCACGCCAGCCGCACCAACACCAAACTGCTGCTGGTACACACCCCCACCGAGGGCCGCACCCCCGCCCACAGCCTCGTCGACGCCCTCGCCGACAACCTGCCCTGGGCACAGACACTCGGAACACTTAAAACCGGCCGCGACACCGCACTCGACCGCGCCGCAACGCATTTGGCCGAACACCAACCAGTCACCACCGAAGACCGCGACGCCGCCGACCTGCTGGCCCGCCGCGACACCCTGCGCGACACCTACCAAACCCAGTTCAAACCCCGCCTACGCACCCACGACCACAGCCGCGAACACACCCGCGACCACGGCCTCGAACTCTAAGCCGATCAGCGCCCATCACGAGTTGCCGCGACGCCGACGATGGGGCGTCCACTCGACTGAGCCCAGTGGCATGACGGCGGGCGGCGTGTTCGGTGTCGTGGGTTTTCGTCCAGTTGCCGGCGTTGCGGCCGTCGCGTTCTTCGGTCCAGCGGAGGCGCCAGACCTTGCCGTGTTTGCCTGCCTCGATCGTCAGAGTCACAGCGGTGACGTGTGTGGCCACGATTCCATTGTGGCGGCGATTTGTCGGTCGGTCCTGGAAAATCACATGCCATGATCGAGCGGTGGATCTGCGGCCGCCTCCATCGAAGCGGCGCTACCTGTATCCGTTCACGGCCGGCACGGTCGGTGACTGGACTGCCGACACGCCCGACGATGCGGCGGAAGTGACCATCGACATGTCGCGGGTTCAGTACATCGATTGCGTCGGACTTACGATGATCGCCGCGGTGGCCGAGGATGCTGCGAACCGCAACCGTCGTGTGAGGTTCGTTGAGCCGCAACAGGCGAATGTCCGCAGCTACATGTCCCGTATGCACCTCCGGGAATCCCTCGCTGACTTCTGCTCCGATGTTGTGTTGCCCAGGGTGAACGAGTGGAGCACCGATCGGCTCTCTGAGCTGCAGCGTTTCGACGCCTACGGCGGTGGTGACGAGCTGGCTGAACGGGTCTTCAGGCGGATGAACGCCTCGCCTGCGTGCAGCACCGAGGATGCGAAGTCGTTTTTCAAAGGAATCTCTGAAGTCGTGAATAACGTTGCAGAGCACAGCGGGGCGGGCGGCGGTTGGGCGGCCATGCAGGTGATTCCGTCTTCGAAGGACGGACTGATCACGTTCGCGGTGGCCGACGCGGGGCATGGTCTTGAAATCACTTTGAGCCGTCGGTACTGGGTGGAAGGATCACTGGATGCAATGGAACTGGCGTTCCAGCGCGAGGTTTCTGGGACCAGCGTCGCTGGCCGCGGCACGGGGCTGGATGATCTCCATCGGCGCGTAAAGCACCACCAAGGGCGGCTGTTCGCGTGGAGCGGAAGGGCGGCCGGGACCAGCGTCGCTGGTAACGGTCCCATTGCGTGTCGGGAGGTAACCGCTGCCTTCCCAGGGACAGTGATTTACGCTGGCTTCAAGCCAGGTGCGAGAAAGGTAGGGCCGTGACGGTTTCCTTTGAAGCGCCGGTGTTGGCCGGATCTCGGCCCCGGGCGCAACAGATCCTCAGCACCCTCCCGGAGGGTGACCTGTCCGACTATGTCGTGGAGCTTAGGTGCGGCTCGCTGATTGCAGCGGCTGCGTCGTTTGCTGACGAGATCGTGCGGACCGTGCTGGTTGAGCGGAATGCTGCGCGGCTGGAGGTCGGTAACGTCTCCGACCAGGAGTTCATCGACTACCTGAAGGACCGCGCCGAGTTCTACGGCGTGCGGGACCGTCTCGAGTTCATTTAAGAGCGTCTTTCATCTCGTAGTTTCGCAGCTTGTCCCCCAGATCGAAAAGTTCGACATCCAGTTCTTGCCTCGTGGGGACCTTCCGATCGGCATCGAGCGGGTCGCGCGGTTGGCCGTACATCAGATAGAATTCCGTCAGATTTTCGCGGAATCGGATTAGGGCGTCCCGTAGCGACAGGATGTGCACCATCTGAGCGGCTTGGTCGTAAGCCCGTACCGCGCCATGAAGATGCAACACGACGTGGGGATTCTCCGGCTTCTCCGTGACAGCGATTACGTAGTCTGCGTAGGCCTTATCGAGCTGGGCAATCGCCGCGAGGACCCTGTCGACGCACCGCTTGCGGCGATCTGCCTCGCGGGTCCTGCGCGCCACAGCGTGGGCGGTTAGAGCACCGATCGCAGCGCCGAAAAGCGCGGCCCCGCCTGAGATCAGCGCTGTTCCGATGTCTGCCACACCGGGATCGTAGAACGGTCGATCCCGCAGGCGCACGCACCCATGCCGCCAACTGCACCCACGGCCACCACCCTTGCCGCATGCCTGAATAGGCCTCGGTTGCTGTCGATGAGTTGCAGACATTCGCGGGGAGTCCCCGCCGCGGTGACGTGGACGCGATCGCGGAGTCGCTGTCGCAGTCGTATGGCCAATACCGCACGATCGTGGTGAACAAGGGGACCTTGACGGGCCGCCCGAACGAAGTACTCGCCGGCGATCACACGCTGATGGCGGCGTCGCAAGCTCGGCTAGGTGCGCCAAACGCCCACCCGGCACCACTGTGCAGGACATTATCGCCGACGCCCGCGGTTCATAATTGGGGGATGCGCCAGCTCTACACCAAAAAGGGCCGACCCCTGCAGGTCTTCGGCACCGACCTGCACTCCAAAAACGGTAAGTACATCGGCCAGATCAAGGGCGACAAGGTGTTCGCGAAGAACGGCCGGTATATCGGCACCATCGTCGGCGATCGCGTCGCCTACCGCGGCACGGACAAGCACCACTTCGACAACACGGCGACGCCAGCCAAAGCCGCCCGGCCCGGCGTCGCGCTCGCGCACATCACCGCCGTAGCCATGTACGGCGACGAGCCTGACTTTCCCGACTAGGCCACACCTCAGCCATCCGAACCCTCGCTCCCATCGCCCAGCTCGTCCTGCATCGACTCCCAGCGCTCGATCTCGGCAGCAATAGCTGGCGGTAATCGTCGGAGCCGGGACTGTGGTGGATTACTAGTTCTCGGTTGCATTGTGTCGAAATCAGAGTCGCTGCGTCGCTGCGCCACCAGCGCTTTAGAGTTCGAGGCCGTGGTCGCGGGTGTGTTCGCGGCTGTGGTCGTGGGTGCGTAGGCGGGGTTTGAACTGGGTTTGGTAGGTGTCGCGCAGGGTGTCGCGGCGGGCCAGCAGGTCGGCGGCGTCGCGGTCTTCGGTGGTGACTGGTTGGTGTTCGGCCAAATGCGTTGCGGCGCGGTCGAGTGCGGTGTCGCGGCCGGTTTTAAGTGTTCCGAGTGTCTGTGTGGCCTTCCCCCGAGACCGTGGAGGCATCGGCTATAAGGAGTAGCGATGTCAGAGAAACGGAAGAAGTACGACCGGGAGTTCCGTGAGGGCGCTGTGCGGATCGTGCTTGAGACGGGTAAGCCGATC
>NZ_JACBJQ010000136.1 GCF_013404075.1 Mycolicibacterium vinylchloridicum | reverse complement strand
TTCTACAATCACCAACGCCGCCACAGTGCCGCCGACGGGCTATCGCCCGTCAACTACGAGATCAGGGAATCCAAGACCAAGCCCGAAGCGGCATAGGAAACCCTCCACGATTTCGGGGGAACCACAAAGTAATCGTGCTCATGCTGTGAATCGTTGCGGTCACCGCCGTGCGGCGGCTTGAACGATTCGGCTACCCGCTGGCCTGGTCGAGATCCCAGGAGACGTGCCGGCTCAGCACCGAGGGTGGCAGGCCGAACATCTCACGGGTGGTCCGGGTTAGGTGGGCGCTGTCGGCGAACCCCGCACCGTGCGCCGCGCCGGTCAGGTCATCACCGGCCTGCACCCGAATGATCGCGGCCCGCAACCGCGACCACAACACATAGCGGCGCAACGGAATGCCAACCTGCTCGGTGAACAGATGGGTGAACCGGCTCACCGAAAGCCCCACCAGGGCAGCCACATCCGTACCGCTGACCGGGCCCGCCGCCACCAAGTCCGGCAACCGCCGCAGGGCGTCATCAACGGCCGGATGCCGTGCCGCCGCGCCGTGGTCGGCGGTGGCGGGCGCCAGGTGCGCAACCAGCTCGTCGACCACGGTGGCCAAGGCTCTTCGCCGGGTGAAGGTCAGGACCGGGGTGACGGTCCACCCGTAGCGGACGGCGCGGGAGTGTGCGGCCTGTCCCGGCGTGGACTCCGGCTCCAGGAATATGGCCGTGCCCTCCTGGGCGCCGACCTCGATCCGGTGCGGCGCGTCGGCGGGCACGACCACCTTTGTGCCCCGGTGTTGCGCACCCTGTTCGTCGAGCACCGTCAACGCCGTCGTCGCCGTGATGATCTGAACGGCATGGTGGGCATGCACATCCGTAGGGCCGATCGATCCGGTGAAGGCCAACACCCCCGGCCGCAGCAGCGCCGAACCGCCCCAGCGCGGTTCGAAGGCAGCTGCATCACCACCACGGCTATTCATCGTCACTGAACGATGATAGGAGCGAGTGTCTCGGGTGAAATGTCAAGTGGGCTCAATAAAGTGACCGCACCACAGGCGGCGACCGCGGCACCCCTGGATTCGACATAGATCGATATTGACAGACTGGCCTCGGAAGCTTCCCGTGCGCAACACCTGCGGCACTTGTTTATAGGCGCGCAACGCACTGACTAGCGGTAAGTGCGTTGGGGACAGAAAGACCCCTAGAGAACTGACGTCCGCGCCGTTGCGCGAGAGCACCCGCACGTCCGTCCCGCTGACGATCACCGTCGCGCGCTGGCCATCCCACTTCCACTCGGTGGCCAGATTGTCACCCCGCACGGGTGCAGCCCGCAGCGTGGCCAGCATCGGTGCCGGCGCCCTGGGCGCCGGGTCCAACAACTGCCTGGCCACCTGCTCGACGGTACCCCGGGGGTATGGGTAAGGGACCGGCCCGCGGCATGTATTCGAACACCTGTGCGATTCTTGCTGTATGGGTGCGTCGTGGTCGTGGTTCACCTCGGGGCTGGTCCGACTAGCCGAAGGACGCTGGATTTGCACCATGCTGATGCACTGCCCACGCTGCGGGCTCCCCTGGTCCGACGACGGCCTCATCCCCATTCGGGGCCAGTCCTACAGCGGGCGCGGGACCCCGCCGACCGGACAGTGGACCATCGCGACGTCGACCCGGACGTGCGAGGAGTGCGGGCACACCGCCTACCGTCGCCTTGACGACGAGCCAACGCGAATTCGCTTCTGGCCCCGATGAATTGGTCGCCGATGTTCGGAAGGAACGGGCCGCGGCAACAGTCACCGCGGCCGCGGTGCGTATCGCCCTCCCCGGAGCAGGGGGGCGCCGCGCTGGTGAAGAAACGACTGCTTGAGTTCGTCGAGGCCGAAGCCAAGGCAGTGTGACAACGGAACCAGGACCGACAGGCTGGCATGGTCGCCGGGTGCGGCGGCGACTGGCGAACCTGCACAGAGCAGCGTCCGCCAGCCGTTAACCACCTCCCCCAGGTGGTAGTGGGGCGCGATATCCGCCGGCCCTGCCGGAAACTCCAAGTACGGCAAGTCCAGGTCGTCGCGCACATCATCACCCAAAACGGTGAACACAAAGCACTCCATCACCGTTGCGTCGGCCGCGTAGAACATCCGCTCCCCCGGGCCGTCATCAGTCAGCTCGATCATCTCCACCCGACCGCCAGCCGCACCGCGAAACGCGTACCCGGGCTCACCGGGTCGGCGAAGGACCCCTTCATCCACGTCCCACGCATAACGCGCCAACCGCGCCCAGCCGTGCGACTCCGGCGAGAGGTCGAACCGGGCCCGTGACACCCGGTCACGATAATGCGCGGCGGGGCGCCGCCGAGTCCGAGAATGAATTGGTGCAGTTGAGCCACGAAAGCGGCCATAAAATTGGGATGTGAGAGAAGGTCGGGTTGCGACGGGAGTCGGGGCGGCATCGCTGAAACGGCTTGATCTGCCGTCCGTTCTGCCTCCCGCATGGATGCAGACTGACGACATACTCGGAACTGCACTGTGCGACCTGATTGAGGACATGGATAGCATCGCCCAGTTTGCGATCCCATACAGCCGACTACCAAGGAAGCTGGGCCGCTACGCTGACCGCTTTCCACGATGGGCAGATGTGGCTCGCCAGACGCCTGAATCACTGCTCGAGCTGCCCAAGCTCGGCGTGACGGCGGTGGAGGCGCTCATCGACACCGCAGGTGAAGCAGTCCGGGTAACACGCTACATCGGTGCGGCCGGACCGGTGGGCGCTGAGGCAGCGGCGACACGCCTAATCGGTCAGCTCAGCCACTACGACCGCACCATCTTGGCTCGGCGGGTATGGGCGCTACAGCCCGAACCGCTACAGGTTGTGGCCGACCGGCTCGGTGTCAGTGCTACCTCCGTGGCACGCAATCTGCCGCGTGCGCTCGATCGTGTGCGAGAACTTCTGGCCGATCCCGCCCACCAAGAGGTGGCCGAACAGACAGCCGCCCTCCGCCGTGCGGTTGGTCCCTGTGCACCAACCGCCGCGGTGAGCGTCGAATTGTGCCGGTTGGGAGTTGATCCCGAAGGCGGGATTGCGGAGTTCCTGCTTCATTTTGCCGGCCCGTACGCCCGCCGGCACCAGTGGCTTGAAACCACTCAAGAGCCTGGCGGCATCCGCGCCGTTCTCTCGGCCCTCAATCGTGTCGCTGACCGAGATCACGCGCCTACCACCCAGACCCTGCTGGACGCCCTGGCCGCGCAGGGTCTAGCGGCGGGTACGGCGATCTCGTTTCTGCAGGAGCACACCGACTTACGGTGTTTCGGCGATGTCTGGGGTTGCGTCCAGCAGAGTGGTGTACGAGTCGGACCTGATCAGCGGTACCGGCGTGTCGTAGCCGGATGAATGAAGGTCATCGCGTGATTCTTCGAGAGACCCGCGAAAGTCACTCGAGCAAAGGAAT
>NZ_JACBJQ010000135.1 GCF_013404075.1 Mycolicibacterium vinylchloridicum | reverse complement strand
CACCTGTTTCCGCGCTTCAGTCTTGTAGTAGTCGTGGATAATAGACAGTGGTACGGCCAAAGTTGTTGCTACTTCACAGTTAGCAGGAAGTTGCTTTAAGTCGAACCGGATGCAACTCCGCTCGGTTTCGGCCGTACCCGTCACCACCGATCGCGCCGGTGAAAAGCCAACAGTCCTCGGCCGTCGGACCGCGCACCACCGCCGCCTCGAACCGGGCGATCTCGTCGGCATCACGAACCGGGTCCACCACCAGCTGTAGTGGTTCCGACCGTCGCCGACCTGTCCTCACCGTGATGACACGCTAACCCGTCGCCGGCCACGCCCGCTCCGGCGCGCCGACGACCGGCCCCGCCGGCGCCGCCACACCGACGGCCACCGCAGCGTCCGCCCCGCCGACAATGCTCGAGCCTTCCGACGCGTCGCCGCGCTCCGGCCGCTGGCCGTTCGCGCCGGCCTCCTCGCCGCTGGCTTCGGCGAAGCGGATCAGCTCGCGCAGTGCTTTCTCGCTCACCCCGGTCAGCCGGGCGATGTCGCGCAGCGTCTCCCCGCGATCACGCAGCGCGATCACCGCCCGCCCCGCGGTGCGGCGATGCTCAGCCCGCTTGCCGTCCGCCTGCTCTTTCAGGCCGGCAATCTTCGTTTCCAGCCACTCGTCCACCGTGTCGAGCCGTTCCCGACTAGAGAAGAACACCGCCAGGTCCTCGGCATTGCGCGCGGCCCGTTCCAGCACTTCCTTCTGCGAGGCCTTCACCGCTTCGCGGGCGGCCCGCACCGCTGACTTCGATTTCGACACTTTGTTCGTCATGGCGCTCAACCTAAAACCGCCACCACCCCTACAGCACCGCCCCAACCACACCACTTCTCCAACGCCGCTTTCCACCACATCCGCACGTCAACCGCCCCATCGCCCACCATCGACCACCTGCCGCACCACCGACCCCGCCCTCACCTGCGACCTCCGGTCGCCCTTCTCAGCCCATCACACCTAGTGCATTCAGGTCACGAAACGGTAACGGCCCGGAAGTTGGGAACCTTGGGGCGGTGCTAAACCGCGCACGCCGTTCGTAGCGTTTCCGGTGGTGATCGCGCGGTGATGGGCTTACACAAATTGACCGCCGGAGACGGGTATACCTACCTGCTCCGGCAGGTCGCCGTCGCCGACGGCACCGACCTGGGCCGGGCCAGCCTCACCGACTACTACTCCTCCAAAGGCGAGACCCCCGGACGCTGGGTCGGCAGCGGCCTGGCCGCCCTGGGTCGCCCGGTCAGCCGCGACCCCGGCGATCCTCTGGTCGAGCAGCTCTGGGGGGTGCCCGAGGGCTCCGAAGTCACCGAAGATCAGATGAAGGCACTCTTCGGGGAAGGGCTGCACCCCAACGCCACCAAGATCACCGAACACCTCACCGGCATCGGGGTGTGGGTCGACGGCGCGCACGCCGCAGCCAAGCTCGGTCGCCCATTCCGGTTGGGCGCCAACGAGAACGACTTCACCCGGCGCCTGCGTGGCGCCTACAGCGCCTACAACGACACCATCGGCCGGGCCTCCAACGCCCCACTCGACCCGGAAGTGCGCGCCGAAATCCGCACCACCGTCGCCGCAGAGATGTTCGTCGAACGCTACGGTCGCGCCCACCTCGACGAGCGGGAACTGACCGGGTTCATCGCGCGCCTCTCGCGCCTGGACACCACCGCCGTGGCCGGATACGACCTGACGTTCACCCCGGTCAAATCAGTGTCGGCGCTGTGGGCGCTGGCCCCGCTGGAAGTGGCCAAAACCATCGAGGACTGCCACCACAAAGCGGTCGCAGACACCCTGGCGTTCCTCGAATCGCAAGCCTGCTTCTCGCGCATGGGCACCAACGGTGTGGCCCAGGTCGACGCCAGCGGATTCGTCGCCGCCGCGTTCGATCACCGCGACTCCCGCGCGGGGGACCCGAACCTGCACACCCACGTCGCGGTGAGCAACAAAGTGTGCGCGATCGGCCCCGACGGCATCCCCCGCTGGCTGGCCCTGGACGGCCAGCCTCTCTACAAAGCCAAGGTGTCGGCCTCGGAGTTGTACAACACGTTGTGCGAGGCCAATCTGATCGCCGAACTCGGGGTCAGCTTCGCCAACGACACCCCCGAACCGGGAAAGCGGCCGGTCCGCGAAATCGTCGGCATGTCACCGGAACTGATCGAGGTGTGGTCGTCGCGGCGGGCGGCCATCGAGCACCGCGTCGGGCAGCTCGCCAAGGACTTCCAACAGGTCCACGGACGTGAGCCCAGCTCGGTGGAGATGCTGGCCCTCTCGCAGCAAGCCACGCTGGAAACCCGGGCCGCCAAGCACGAACCACGGTCGTTGGCAGAGCAGCGCCACCAGTGGCGGACCGAGGCGATTGAGGCCCTGGGAGGCCACCGTCACGTCGACGCGATGGTCGCCGCCGTGACCTCCGGGCGGGCCCCGCGCGAACGCGTGACCGTCACCGAGCAGTGGGTCGCCGAGCAGGCCGCCACGGTCATCACCACGGTCTCCGCGTCACGCTCGACATGGCAGATCAACCACGTTCGCGCCGAGGTGTCACGGGTACTGCGCTACACCGACTGCCACGATGCGCCACAGGTGGCGGAACGCATCATTGATGCCGCGCTGGGCACCCACAGCATTGCGTTGACGAGTGCTGCCGACACCGAGATGAACGAGCCCGACGTGCTGCGCCGCCGCGATGGCGCCAGCGTCTACACCCGCCACGACACCACCGTCTACACCAGCGCCGAGATCCTGGCCGCCGAGCGCCGAATCCTGCACACCGCACGGCAGTTCGGCGGCCACGTCGTCGACGACGACAGCATTGGCTTGGCCCTGCTGGAAGCCCACGCCCAGCACGGCGTCGAACTCAACGACGGACAACAAACCCTGCTGCGCGAGATGGCCACCTCCGGTGCCCGCATGCAGTTCGCGATCGCCCCCGCCGGCACCGGCAAGACCACCTCCATGGCCCCGCTGGCCGCCGCGTGGATCAACAGCGGCGGCAACGTCATCGGCCTCGCGCCGAGCGCATCAGCGGCAGAGATCCTGGCCGCCGACCTGGGCGCACCGACCGACACCATCGACAAACTGATGCACCTAGCCGGCCTCGGAGACGGGCCCCCGCCGGCCGCTGATGACCCAGCGCGCGCGTGGTTCGACAGCATCGGACCGCAGACGCTGATCATCGTCGACGAGGTCGGTATGGCCTCCACCGCAGGCCTGGATGCCATCACCACCATCGCCAACGCCACCGGGGCCAGCGTGCGTGGAATCGGTGACGACAAGCAGCTCGCCTCGGTGTCCGCAGGCGGTGTGCTGCGCGAGATCGTGGCCGAACACGGGGCGCTGACGCTCTCCGATGTCGTGCGGTTCACCGACCCCGTCATCGGAGCCGCCGAAGGCGCGGCCAGCCTCGCCCTGCGTGACGGTGACCCCACCGGCATCGCCTTCTACATCGACCACGGCCGCGTCCATGTCGGGGCTGAGCGGGCCGCCGCCGACATGGCGTATCAGGCATGGTCGGACGCGGTCACCGTGGGCCGCGACGCGCTGCTGATCGCGCCCACCAACCCGATGGTCGCCGAACTCAACGAACGTGCCCGCCTGGACCGGCTGCGCCG
>NZ_JACBJQ010000134.1 GCF_013404075.1 Mycolicibacterium vinylchloridicum | reverse complement strand
CCCTACGGGATGGGGCTTGACGTGCTCCCCGGACAAAGGTCCGGGGATTCCCGTTTGGCGGCCTACGCCGCTGTTGGGGTGCTTCCCTGTTCAACGCACACTGCCGCAACGGGTTGCGGTCCTACATGGGCTCCACAGGCGTTTAGTCTCTCTGCCCGCCCGGCAGCGAGAATGACCTTGGCGGCGTTGTGGTCGCGGTCGTGGATCACCTGGCATGCCGGGCACACCCACCTGCGGATCTGTAGCGGAAGTGCGTCGAGCCGATACCCGCACCCAGATGTTGAGCAGGTTTTGCTCGACGCCAACCACCGTGAAACCGTGTGCACGGTACGTCCGTAGTGGTCGGCTTTCTCACCGATGATCTTCACGAACTGCCCCCACCCGGCATCACTAATCACGCGTGCCAGCCGGCGGTTGCGGACCATCCCTGCGATGTTGAGGTCCTCGACGTGGATCACTTGATTCTCACGAACCAACGCCAAAGCCTGCTTGTGGTGATAATCCCGCCGAGCACGGGCAACCTCGTTATGCGCGATTGCAACCTTGCGCCTGGTCTTGGCCCTGTTAGCCGATCCTTTCTGCCGGCGAGCTTTCTCCCGTTCCAATCGGCGCAACTTGCGTAGTTTGCGGCCCAGATGCTTCGGGTTGGCGACGTCGATTCGATGGCCGTCGGTGGTGGCGACCGTGGCCAGCCGCGCGATCCCGACATCCACGCCGGCTTCCCGCTCGACCACGGGCAGCGGTGTGGCCGTGACGTCGACGACGAAGCTGGCGTAGAAATGCCCGTCGGGTTCCCGGGTGATCGTGACCGAAGAGGCCGTCGATGGCAGCTCGCGTGACCAGCGCACCTCGACCTCGCCGACCTTGGCCACGAACAACCGGCCGTTGTCGCGGATCGAGAAGCCGTTGCGGGTGAGCCGGAACGACTGTCGGGTATCCTTGCGGGATTTGAACCGCGGCCGGCCCACCCTGCGGCCCTTGCGTTTCCCGGTGGCCGAGTCGAAGAAGTTGCGCCACGCCCGGCGGGAGTCGTTGACCGACTGCACCAACGCCACACTGGGCACCTCGGCCAGCCAGGCCCGTTCCTCGGTGGTCTTGGCCGCAGTGATCACCCGGCGTTGAATCTCGCTGTCGGACAACTTCACCCCGGCCCGGTAAGCCTCATCCCGGACCCGCAACGTGTCGTTGAACACCACCCGAGTGCATCCGAACACCCGCGCCAACATCTCCTGCTGGGCCGGTGTCGGTTCAATGCGATACCGATAACGCATCTGCACAGCCACGACTGTAAAGGCCACCTGTGACAACGGGCTTAGTGCGCCGTCTTCATCTCTATCGCGGTGGCAGTCACCACCGCCGTCGCCGCCCCATTCCGGGCAGAAGGCGCTTGATGGTGCATGGCGCCGACTTCGACCCGCGTGACGCCATCGGTGGAGGTGGCTACGGGCACGGTGGCGGGCAGGGCCGCGTTCGAGGGCATCGGTCCGCCGCCTTCCGCGTCACGCCGCAGTGCTGTGGACGTCGGCGCTCGCGCGTCGGCGGCGCACCGACGAGGACGGCATGGCCGGGGCGGGCAGGCCGGGAAGTTCGACGTGCCGGCGCCGCTCGAACTGCGCCAGCAGGTAGTCGTAGGCCGCTTCCAGCTGCTCGATATCGCTCTTGTCGCCGGGCAAGGAGATGCCGCCCCACACGCCGTACTCCTCCCGGGCGGCGACGGCGTTGTAGCCGCAGCGGCCGATGAACGGGCAGTCCTGGCACGCCCGGACCGCCAAGACGCGGTCCTTGAATTGGGAAAACCACAGCTCCTGGCCGTTGCGGGTGCGGTTCGGGTCGACTGTCTGGCACGGCGTGGGCTCGCTGGTGTGGTAGAGCCGCACGCCGGCGTGGCTGCTGCGATCCACCGAACGCGCCCCGGAAGATGCCTGCTCGATGGCGGTCTGATTGCTCATCGTCGGGATGTCCTCTCATGCTCAAACCAGGAATTTTCCTGCTTCGGATTGCACCGTAGCAGGAATTTTCCTGGTTTTGCATCCTTACAACCGCCAAAAACCGGAAATTACCCGGTTCGAAGTACCGCGAAAAACCATATCGGTGCAGTTCAGAGGTTATTTCCTTTGGCAGACGGCACCGACACCAAAACCAGGAATTTTCCTGGTTTTGGGGCCCAGCACGGCGCGTCGCTGAGCCGTCGTGGCACACCACCCGCTAGGTTGGCCGTGTTCAAATAGGCCGCATCGCGAGAGAAAATACGCAGGTGAGGACCGCCGCCAAAGCCCTCGAACCAGGAATTTTCCTGGTTGGTCGTCCAGGAGCAGGTTTTTTCCCGCTTCCTAAGGCAAAATGTTGCCCATCATGTCTTGGGATCAGCTCGCAGCGGCGGTCCGGGCGCGGCGCAGGGAGTTGGGCCTGACACAGCTCGAGGTAGCCACGGCCGGACGTGTCTCCGAGGACATGATCCGCAACATCGAAATTGTCAAGCGCACACCCAAACGGGGATTGCGTCCGCGTACTGCCCGCGCAATCGAGGACGCCCTCGAATGGGAGCCCGGCAGCATCGAAGCGACTCTCGCCGGGGGCAAGCCGCGACCCCTCAAAACTTCGCGTCCTTCCCGCGCCAAGAAGCCGCAACAGACGATCACTACAGGGGACGACGCAACTTCAGAAACACCCCGCACAGATAACCCGCCGCTTGCCCCGGCCCAGCCGGAGGGGGGAGATCGTTTCGCGTTGGCCCGGCAGATTCTGGCTCTGCGATCAGCCCTGTCCCAACACCAGCGCGCCATCAGCCCGGAGGCTCGAGAAGCGTTGATGAGCGAGATGGCCAACTCAGCGCGCGAAGCCGAAGAGGCCATCGTGCGGATCATGCCCTGGCTCGATGAGGGTGAACGCGGTGAGGCGATACAACTGCTGGTCAAACTGCGGGAACCGTTGGGCGAGAACATCACTGGGAGCAACTGAGACCGTGAAGATTACGTGCCATCCCCACGACGCTGTATGGGTGATCAACGAGCTGCATGCCGTCGCCGAGGCGGTCCGAACCTACGGCGACTTGGGTCGCACCGGCGTCGACCAACCCAGGTTGGGGAACACGCCGACGCAGCTCTACCTTTTGGCCGCCGCGGTGGAAGCGCAGATGCGCGCCCTGCTGCACGCCGACCAGCTGTGCGCGTCTCGGCTGTTCCGGGCCCTTCCGTCTCCGGATGATCCGCCGCGCTCAGTGATGCATTTCGATCTGAGGGCCGCCGACACCGTGGTGGTCGGTGCGGTCAGCACCGAAATCTGCGTTGCGGAGCTGAGCGATGCTCACCAACGGCTGATCGAGGCTACTAAGCGGCTCCGCACCTCGCTGCAATCGCAGGCTATGGCGTCGCTGTACGAGAGTTTGGACAACGAGGCCGAACAACTGCGCCTCTTCGTCGCCGCATTCGCCTAGCCGATCACCGCGGATGAGGGGGCAGCTGATACCACAGCCCTGGCGCGATCTGCTTGGAATCAAACGGCGCCAACTGTCCGTCGGGAACCTGGATCAGGCGGCGCACATCGATCGGAAACTCCGGTGGCTTATCCGGCACACCGGGAGCGTAGAAAGCGTGCGGCTCCGGTACCCATGTGCCAGAGCCAGGGATAAGTTCCTGATATCGGGACGGGCCCAGCGCGCCCGGCGCGAGCTGCACGATGTCTTTGAGATCCACCGGCGCTTCGGCTGGACCAGACGGGACGTCGGGGTACCAGACACCGGAATGGGGGACCAGTTCGTGGTATCCGTAAGGGCCCAACGACTTTGGATCTTGAACCACCATCTTGCTCAGATCTAGCCAGTATTTCTGCGGATCTTCCGGCGCCGGCGACAGTGGTACGTCGAGGGCCTGGACCCCGCCGGCGGCCGGGCGGGGTGGGGGCTCCAACGGCGCACCGACGAGTGAAGGGTTGCCGGCGCTGCGCACATAGTCGGCGTACTGCGCGGT
>NZ_JACBJQ010000133.1 GCF_013404075.1 Mycolicibacterium vinylchloridicum | reverse complement strand
CTCCCAGATCGCGACGTTCTGGTGGTTCCTGAGGGCCGTTCGCCGCCGCTCTGAGACAGCACGGGGCCAGGACAAAACTGACCTTAAATGCGTCTCGTCGATCAATCTCCGATAGCTCTTCCAGTTCGGGGCTATCGAGGAGGACGGCGTTGGGGAGCCCGCGGAGGGATGGCGGGCCGCCCATGATGGCCGACTTCTCCGTGCGCCGCCTCGCCCACCAGCTCTGTAGCGGCGACAGTAGCTCTGAGGTTCGGCGGCGGCCTACGCATACCACGGACCGATCATGGTGGCGGTGCCGCGATCCGGGCGGCGATGTATTCGGCGCTGTCGCGGGCGGCGAGTGCAGTCCATCGGGTGGCTGTGGCGATTGATAGGCCGAGGAGCTCGGCGAGGACGGGGGCCGGTAGGTCGGCGGCGAGTGCGTTGAGTGCGCCGCCCCGCCCCGGGCGCACGTAGATGCCGATCTTGTTGGTCAGCGCAGTCGCGAGTCGGCCGGCGGAGATGTGGCTGCCGGGCCGGGCTCCGGGGAACAACCACGCCAAAGCCTCTGGTCGAGCGCTTGGCTGTCGGCTGGCGCTGAGGTTGGCCAACTCGAGGGTCAGCGTGGCAAGTGGGGGCGGCAGGAGGACGGGCTGATCCCGTAGGGCCAAATAGGTGTCGGCGTCGCTGGTAGTGATGCGGTCGACGGTGAGTTCGACGATGCGGGTCGGGATTTGCCCGTAAAGAAGGACAAGCGCGCCCGCCACCCGCAGGTGCAGCGCGAGGTTGTCATCGCGCAGGCACCGGCGCAGTAGAGTCCAGCGGTCGTCGTCACCGAGGACGTGTTCGGCGAGTCCCTCCCGGCCCAGCCAGTGCACGTGCAAAGCGGCACTCAACCCGCGGGCGTGGGTCCACTTGAGGAAGTCCCGAAGCCGGCGGCGCGTGCTGGTCCCCGATTCGATCCACGTTTCGACGTCGTGCTGGGTGGCCTCGGCAAGGGTGCGGTCGTTGTTGCGCAGCCAGGCCAAGAAGTGCGCGGCGGTCTCGATGCGCGTCCTGACGTACTTCGGCGTGTTCGCGGTAGCACCGTGCCGTGCTGCGCGGCGTCTGGTCCGCGGTAGCACCGACCACTGAGCGTACGTACGCAGCGTCTGAAGTTCCTCGCGGGGCACGGTGATGAGGAAGGTATGCAGCCATGCGTCCAGGGAGTCCAGGTCGTTGTCTCGGGGCTCGATTACCCCTGTGTGCTCGAGGACTACGCGGAGGTGGCTCACCGGATTGCCCGGGGGAAGTTTGTCGAGCACCTCGTGGGAAAGTGGACGCTGCGCGGCGATGAGCTCACCGAGTATCCGCATCCATTCTGTACCGCGAATGACTTCGAGGGTTTGTTCCGGTGTGTTGTCGACGACCAGATAGTGCCAGAGCCCCTGAAGTTGATCGTCGATCTGACCGTCGGGGCCGGTTAACGTGTCGGTGACCCGTCTCTTAGCGGTGCAGGCCAAACACTGTGTGCCGCCGAGGAGTAGGTCCACTCGGCCGCAGTCATGACACGTCCAGTTGCGCCCGTCGCCGGAGCAGAGTCCACACACCCCGGCTCCGCTGTCGCCAACTCCGACGAGGGGGCGGACATGCCCGCATACGGTGCAGGGCCGCGGATGTCGTCGCAGCTGCCGCACGCACGGTCCGCAGACCCCTCCCAACGGCAGCACCGCCGCGATGGCCTTCGTGTGTTCGCAGATCGCGCACTGTCGGGGTCGGCGCGGTCCGGCCCGGCAGGTCGAGCAGACCGGCTGGCCGGAGGCACTTCCTCCAGTGCAGGGTCTGAGGCGACCGCACCCACTACACGTCGCGGTCGGCGGTACCCAACAGCGATAGCAGATCCAGGTGCCGGCGGCCCGATTAGCCACACGGGCGTGGTCCGTGACGCGGCCGCACTGATGGCACTGGTGCGTACGGCCACGTCGGTAACAGCGGGGGCAGATGGCCCCTTCGTTGGTGAGCGCGTGGGTGCGTTGATTCTCCCGGCCGCAGGACGAGCAGGTGACAAGCTTGTGCGGTCCGCAGGTCTGACAGAACGGTTTCCCGTCGACCCGATAGGCGACCCGTGCCATGGTGCCGCATCGGGTGCACGCGGTGTTGCGTGATGGATCATGACGATCGCAGCGGACACACACGATGCCTGCGCCGTCACGGCGGGC
Organism: Mycolicibacterium vinylchloridicum; assembly: GCF_013404075.1. Taxonomy (GTDB): domain Bacteria; phylum Actinomycetota; class Actinomycetes; order Mycobacteriales; family Mycobacteriaceae; genus Mycobacterium; species Mycobacterium vinylchloridicum. Next base: position 1,989 of record NZ_JACBJQ010000133.1, on the reverse strand, counting down.
TGGTGAGCCAAGTTCACCGCAGCGCACGCAGACCTTGAGATGAGATTTGCGGTAACAGCTTCCGCAGATGCTCGCACCGTCGCGGCGGTAGGGCAATCGTTTCTGCGCTCCGCAGCCGTGGCACCGGACGGGTTGCACGGCGGGATATTCGGTGGCCAACACATCCAGCAAGGCGCGCAGTGCGGCCGGCCCAGTGGCTGATCCGGAGGTTAACGCGTCCGGGTGCGACTTCAGGTGCCGCAGCAGACCCGTTGCGTGCGCCGCCGTCAGGTTCAAGCTGTCCACGTGGGCGGTCAATCGGGCGCGGCTGGCACCAGGCAGTCGATCAGCCAAGAGGGCCGTGATCTGACCAGAGCTTTTACCGCCGTTTGGTGTCACCTGCTGGGGTCACGATCCTGGTGGGCGCCGGATGACGGTGCGGCGCACCGGCGGCGCGGTCACTGGTGTCTCCCCCACCGTCTTGGGGACCTGTGTGCTGGCAGCGGTGATCTCGATGAGTTCCTCGACGCCGACGTCGAGGATGTCGCACAACGCCGCCAGCGTGTCGAGGCTTAGGCGTTGTGGCACGGTAGTGACGAGGCGGAAGACTTGCTCGCGGGAGAGGTGGATGCCCCGCTCGGCCAGCAGCGGCACCAGGTCGGTGGTCGCATACATCTCGCGGGTTGCCATGAGTTGGCGCAGCTTCCACTGATAGGTCATTTTCCTCACGCATCGTCCCCTTCCCAGAGCGCGGAGTGTCGACTCAGCGATCGGCGGAGCATCCGGTTGCGGTACTCGTCTGAAACGCCGGTGTAGATCGCGGTCGTGGCGGCGAAGGTGTGCCCGACCTGAGTGGAGACGAACTTCTCCGGATAGTCGAATTCGATGAGGTGGGTAATATAGGAATGGCGCAGGCAATGCAGATCCAATGTCGGCTGCAGTCCTGCGGCATCACGCGCAGTGGTGAACGCCTCGTTGATGCGTCGCAGCGAGATACGGCTAGCGCGTTCGGTGACCCATAATGCGGGATGCGCGCCGATGCCGAAAGCTGGTCGAATCTCATCGCGCCACTGCTCCAGTACCGGGACGATCCAGTCCATCTCAGGGACCGTCAGCACGGTGCGCCGCTTGGGTGCACTCCCCCGCGATGACTTGCCCCACCGCACGAACACTGCGCCGTGGCGTCCGAACGAGGGAACCTTCGGGTTGTGCCGCATGTCCGCGAGATCCAGACCCCACGCCTCGCGGCGACGCAGGCCGAACGCGTAGATCGTCTTGATCAGAGCAGCATCTCGCATGGCTGCCAAGCCGCCCTTTCGTCCGTTGGCCCGGATCTGTTCGACGCGCCCGTCGGCTGCGTCGAATAGGGCTTGGATTTCGTCGTAGGTCAGTGGACGTCGACGCGGATCTCCTTCGTAGTCGGTGACGTGCACGATGGTGTTCCACTCGTGGAGCAACTGGGTGGGCGCCACCCCGAAGCGCTGCACGCATTCTGCGGTCCAGCCATAGCGGGGATCAGTCACGTACTGCAGGAACATTCGCAGCGTGGTCTCGTACAGCCGCGCGGTCGACACCACGATCGGCACGGGGCGGTGGCGGCAACTGTCGATGAACGCCTCGACGTCGGAGCACTGCCACTGCCAGGGGTACTCGTTGACGAACTCCGCGACACGACGCGCCAACTGAAGACGCGACGCAATCGTCGAGTGCTTGAGAAATCGCGTTCGCTGCTGCAACGCCCAACCCTCCAGCATGGCTTCGAACACCGCGGTCTCCGGGTCCAGATGGGTCACCCCTGGCACCAACACGAGGTGCGCAGCACCCGCCAAATCAGACCCTTCAACCACGTTGCATAGAATGCATCATTAGTACGTCAAATGCAACACCTGTTTCCGCGCTTCAGTCTTGTAGTAGTCGTGGATAATAGACAGTGGTACGGCCAAAGTTGTTGCTACTTCACAGTTAGCAGGAAGTTGCTTTAAGTCGAACCGGATGCAACTCCGCTCGGTT
>NZ_JACBJQ010000132.1 GCF_013404075.1 Mycolicibacterium vinylchloridicum | reverse complement strand
AACTGGGCCTGCTCTACTTTCACCGCGCCTGGACCCGATTCCAAGCGACCTAACGAACCGCCGGATGCGAGGCCCGCACGTCCGGTGGTGTGAGAGGGGGCCGGTAGCCCCGGCCCCCTACTCGATTCGGTCTTGGATCCCCGGTCCCGGTGCTACGCTTCGGCATCTCACACGGGGGTGGGGCAGGTGGACGACGACGATTTCCAGCCACGGGCATACCCGCCGTCGATTCTGCTCGGCGGCGCGGGATTGGTCGTCGTCCTTGCCGGGCTCGTCGTATCGGTTCTGATGGTCAGCGCGGCCAGCGTCGGCGCCCCGCGGCCGTCCCCGGCGGCCCGAATTCCTGCGGCGCCCACCATGACAGCGACGCCGACGGCGGTTGCCGGGGATTCGACGCCCCGGAACAACCTCGACGGGTTCGTCGCTCATCTGACCCCGCAGTTGCCGGCTCTCGACCGCGTACTACAGGCACCCTGAACTGCGCTGCCGGCAGCCGTTTCGCAGGCTTCGGCAAGTGATCCGAAGTGGATGTCGTGGGACTAGTCTGAGTCGCAACATCGGTAGCCGAGAAGGGACATGGCGCATGTTGGGGCGGTACATCAAAGCGCAACTGACGGTGTTGCTGTTCGGCGGCCTGGTCGGTCCGATCTTCCTGATTGTGTACTTCGCTCTCGGCCCGATGGCTCGCCCGTATATCGGGTGGATGTTCTGGGTTGGTCTGCTCATCACTGCTGGTGATGTGCTGGCCGCGCTGTGGCTCACCAACGCCGGCGTGAAATCGGCGGCCCGCCATGAGGAATTGAACCAGCGAGGGGTGCTGGTGCTGGCTCAGATCACCGGTATCTCTGATACCTCGTGGTTCGTCAACGACCAGCAGATGATCAAGGTGAACCTGCACTTCGAAGTGCCCGGGTATCAAGGCTTCGACGCTCAGGAGACCATGGCCTCCAGCCCGACCCGGATGCAGATCCTCAATGCCCACAAACTGGTGGCCCTCGTTGAGCCCGGCACGCAGAAGTACGAAATCGATTGGAACGCCAGCGCTTTGATCGCCGGTGTGGTGCCCGCGCAGTTCACCCTCGCCGAGGACAACAAGACTTATGACCTGCGGGGTCAGGCGGGTCCGTTGATGGAGATCATGCAGATCCTGCGGGCCAACGGCGTTCCGATGAACGGAACCATCGACATTCGGTCCAATCCGGCTGTACGCCAGCAGGTCATGGCCGTCGTTCGCCGGGCCGCCGCCGGACAGCCCGCCGCCGCGGCTCCGGCGGCACCCGTGGCCCCGCCGCCAAGCTTCGTGAAGCCGTCCATGCCGGACATGTCGACGGCGCAGCGCCTACAGGAGCTCGAGACGTTGCGTGCGACCGGCTCGATCACCGAGGCCGAATACACCGCGAAGCGCCAACAGATCATCTCCGAGCTCTAAGCGGCTGCCTTTCGCCCGTCTCGCCGGTTAGCATGACAGAAGCCGGCGGGATCAGCGAAGGAGCTGCCGATGGCTTCCACCGAGGCACCGCCGCAGGCCGACGGAAAGGTCAGCCTGCCGACCCTCACCGCCATGGTGGTCGGGTCCATGATCGGCTCGGGCGTCTTCCTGCTGCCTCGTCGGTTCGGGGCGGAAACCGGCGTCGCGGGCGCGCTGATCGCGTGGGCGATCGCGGGCTCCGGAATGCTGATGCTGGCCTTTGTCTTCCAGCGTCTGGCCACCCGTAAGCCAGAACTGGACGCCGGTATCTTCGCGTACGCCAAGGCAGGTTTTGGGGACTACGTCGGATTCAACAGTGCGTTCGGGTTCTGGGCATCGGCGTGCGCGGGTAACACGTCCTACTGGGTGCTGATCATGACGACGACGAGCGCCTTGTTCCCCGCGCTGGGTGCCGGCGACACGGTCGTGGCGGTGATCTGTTCGTCGGTCGGCGTGTGGCTGTTCTTCTACCTGATCCTGCGGGGTGTCAAGGAAGCCGCGATCATCAACCGAATCGCCACTTTCGCCAAGGTTGTGCCCATCCTGGTGTTCATCGTGATTGCGGTAATCGCCTTCGAGGGCGGGGTGTTCGCCGGGAACTTCTGGGGCGGCGACGGAAACTATTCCTGGACATCGCTTTTCGAACAAGCCAAGGGCACCATGTTGATCACGGTGTTCGTGTTCCTCGGGATCGAAGGCGCCAGCGTGTACTCCCGGTTCGCGCGGAAACGCGAGGACGTAGGTCGCGCCACCGTCATCGGATTCCTCTCGGTACTGGCTGTCTTCATGTTGGTGACGCTTTCGTCGTATGGAGTGATGCCGCAGTCTGAGTTGGCAACCGTCGCACAACCGTCCATGGCTTCCGTGCTGGAATCGATTGTCGGACATTGGGGCTCAGTGTTCATCCGGGTCGGCGTCATCCTCTCGGTACTCGGCGCCTACCTGGCGTGGACACTGATGGCCGCCGAGATCCTCTACGTTCCGGCAAAGTTGGCAGACATGCCCAAATTCCTGGCCAAGGAAAATGCGAAGGGGGCACCTGTCAATGCGCTGATCATGGCGGGCGGCCTGGTCCAGCTGCTGCTGGTTCTGCTGCTGTTCACTTCCGAGGCGCTCGACTTCATGCTTGACCTGACCTCGGCACTGGCGCTCATTCCCTACCTGCTGGCAGCCGGGTACGCGCTGAAGCTCACGATCACCCGGGAGACCTACGGCGACCGAAGATCGTTGGTGCCAGACGCGATCGTCGCGGCGCTGGCCACGATTTACACGCTGTTCCTCGTCTATGCGGCGGGCTGGGACCATCTGCTGCTGTCGTGCATCCTCTACGCCCCGGGTGCAGCCCTGTATTGGAAAGCCCGCCGGGAACGCAATTTGCGGGTCTTTGCACCCGCGGAGGCTGTGCTCTTCGCGGCTATCGTCCTCGGTGCGATCGGGGGTGTGGTATCGCTGGCCACCGGTGCGATTCAGATCTGATCTCCGGCCATCCAACTCGAAAGGATCCCTCGATGTCGTCGCCATCCGCGTCGTACGGCGTGCATTCGGAAGTCGGGAAGCTGCACAAGGTTCTGGTGTGTTCGCCGGGCCTGGCCCACGAAAGGCTGACCCCGACCAATTGTGACGACCTGCTCTTCGACGACGTGCTGTGGGTCCAGAACGCGCGACGTGACCACTTCGACTTCATCGACAAGATGCGCGACCGCGGTGTCGCGGTGGTCGAACTGCACGACCTGCTCACCGAGACCATGGACATCCCGCAAGCTCGCACCTGGCTTCTTGACCGCAAGATCATCGCCAACGAAGTGGGACTCGGGCTTGTCGAGGAGACCCGCTCCTTCCTGGACGGGCTGGCCACCCGTCGGCTCACCGAGTTCCTGATCGGCGGCCTGTCCACCCGCGACCTGCCCGCCGACCTCGGCAAGGGCTACCGCGCCCTGGCCCGCGAGCACGCAGGGATCACCGAATACCTGATGCCGCCGCTGCCCAACACCCTCTACACCCGCGACACCACCTGCTGGATCTACTCCGGTGTCACGCTCAACCCGCTGTTCTGGCCCGCCCGCCACGACGAGACGCTGTTGATGAAGGCCATCTACGAATTTCATCCCGACTTCGCCGGTTCCACGGTGTGGTGGGGTGATCCCGAAAAGTCATGGGGGATGGCCACTATCGAGGGTGGCGACGTATTGGTACCGGGCAACGGTGTGGCGCTGATCGGCATGAGTGAACGCACGTCGCGCCAGGCCATCACCCAGGTCGCGGCCACGCTGTTCGCCGACGGGGCGGTCGAGAAGGTGATCGTGGCCGGGATGCCGAAGCTGCGGGCGGCCATGCACCTCGACACGGTGTTCACCTTCGCCGATCGCGACGTGGTGACGATCTACCCCGAAATCGTGGACAACATCCAGGCTTTCACGCTGGTGCCCAGCGACTCCGCGCCCGGCCTCGACGTCATCGAAGAGACCAAGCCGTTCGTGGAGGTCGTCGCGGCGGCCCTGGGGCTGGGTGCGCTGCGGGTCGTCGAGACCGGCGGCACCGCCTACGACTCCGAGCGTCAGCAATGGGACAGCGGCAACAACCTGGTGGCCGTCGAGCCTGGGGTGGTGTTCGCCTACGATGATCGCGCTCGTCGAAAGTCCTCAGGTGTGCTCGCCGAAATTCCTCACCTGTGAGCAGCGGTCAGTGTAGTTGTTGGCGGTTGCCGGTGGTGGTTCGGCGCAGGGTTTCGGCGGCTGCTTGGTGGT
>NZ_JACBJQ010000131.1 GCF_013404075.1 Mycolicibacterium vinylchloridicum | reverse complement strand
ATTCCTTTGCTCGAGTGACTTTCGCGGGTCTCTCGAAGAATCACGCGATGACCTTCATTCATCCGGCTACGACACGCCGGTACCGCTGATCAGGTCCGACTCGTACACCACTCTGCTGGACGCAACCCGGGGCGAGGCGGAAATACTTGGGGGACAGGTGAATGCTGAAACCCTGCCTCATCGGTGCAGGTGGCCATCCGCGCGTCGCAAGACTGCTTCCTGGGATGGTATCGCCGCCAAGAGCAACCAGTAGTCGCGTGGAGGTGAACCGTCTGCGCATCGACGTGCCGACGACCGCCGACGGCTGCACCGAGTAGGAGCGCGAGGGCCGCCTCCCAGCCGTGCCCACAAGTGCGCGTCGACCGAGAGCTCGGACTGTCCGTATTCACGGGCGAGTACATCACGTCGCAGGACGTCGTCACCAAAACCTGTCGCAGCTTAAGCCTCGCCGTGCGCGGTCGGTCAGTTCTTGGACGCCACGTCGCCGGGACGAGTGGCAAGTGTGTGGGACGGCTGGGTCGGGGTGTGCGGCGGAAGGCGTCGCTGGTTTTCGGCAGAGTTGGCCCCTGCTCGGTCATTAGCCGTGAGGGTTGCCGCGTCCTCTCGTTATTGGCGGTTGGAAGCGGGCGTCATTGGCGGTTGAAAGCGGGCGTCCCGCAGCGGGTCTTTTGGGATCGCCAATAGCGGGGCGTCGTCGAGGTAACCGAGAGCGGATAGCTCGCGCAGTTTTTGGCCGATGCGTTCTACGAGGTTCACTGGTGCGCCCGGATCGTTCACCGTGTGGGCGATATGGCGAATTCGTTCACTAATCCGGCCCCAGTCACGGCCGGCCATGTCGACTCTGACCAGCAACTCGTAGCGAGCGAGGGCTCGTTGGTTCCGGCATCGGTCAAAACTCCAGCAACTCGAGTAACTTGCCCGCATCGGTTGCGGTGCTGGGCGCCAAGTAGTGGATGCGTGATTCGGCGATCGCAGACATCTCAATTGGCGGCACATCGTACTTGAGGCCGACATGTACGACACGGTCTATGCCGGCGCCGATCAGCGGAGCAAGGGTTTCAGACAGGGAGTGCAGGCTGCCTTCCTGGATTTGGCCGCCGTGAACGATCATGTTTCTCTTGCGATATAGCCGCGTGAGCTCACGGGTGAGGATCTCGGTGATCTTCTCGATCTCGCCTCGAGGATTGGCTAGCGCTGGGCGGATACGGTTGAGCGCAAGCATGTCCATTTCGGTCAAATTCAGCGTTGGGTTGCTGTGCAGGTGTCGCTGAAAAAGCTTGGCACGGTCGAGGTTTTCGGTGCACGCCCGCATCTCGTCGGCCGGCGATCCGCTGTGGTTGGCGGCGTAGGAACGAGACAGCCTGGTCAGTTCGGCACGGAGCATGCTTGCTGCGACGATGAGCGCGAATCGCCGTGCTGCGATGACATCTTGCTCGTCGGCAGGGCCTACCATCAGTGACTCAATCGCCGCCCAGCCGTTGACCACGGCGACGTGCGGTGGCCCTGTCTGGACTGCCTGCACCAATGCGAGGGTATTGGTGATGTAGTCGACCGTGTCGAGGTCGTGCAGGTGTCCTAGGCGTTCGAAGGCGCGAACATTGATGAGGCGGTTGGTGGCGTGCGCTGGGAACTCGTTGCCCTTGTCCTTTGACCACATACTCGGGTTGAGGACAATCGGCTTTTTCGCGCCGAGTTGCAGCTTGGTCGCCAGGTTGGATATTCGTGTGCGGGCTCGGTCGGCTGCGGTGTTGATGTCGTGAGCGGATACCTCGATCAGGAATGAACCCTGCTGGGAGACTCCCGGCGCCTTGGCGGCGTGTTGGGCTTTCCACTGGGTGGTCTGCTGGGCGGTCAGCCATCCAGGGGGTGGTCCTGATCCGTCGAACCTGGGGGAGCTTTGTACTGGTACGCAGAACGTGTAGATCTTTAGGGGCTTTTTCAGACGGGCATCGGCCTCACGGAGAAAGTCGCCGATGGATGGCGTGACGGTTGCGTCGTCGCGGATTGTGCGCAACCAGGCGTAAACGCTGCTCTTGTGCATCCCGGCGTCGAGAAGGTGCGCGGTGATCCGTCGCGACGCACCCTCAATGTCGATTCGCCGGCGTGGATCGGGGTCGGGCGGAGAGTCGAATGCGGCAGCCCAGGTTTGGAGATAGTCCTGGTCGTACCGATCGAGGTGCTCGCGCAAGCTCACCCAGGCGTGATCTGAGGGCGTCACTCCGGGTTTGATGCCGGCCAAATTGCCCAGGGCCTGGCCGCGGTCTGCGATACCGTTGTCGGTCTGCAGACTGTGTCGACAGTGCTTTCGCAGATCGGCGATCGCCGACTCGGGGGTGCCGGGCCGCACGCTTTCGTCGCGCAGTTCGCGTGCGATCTGCAGCGTTCCTGCACGCCACAGCCGGCGGTGCCACGGAGCACGGGTGGAGCAGATCTCCATCACTCGGGCGGTGAAGTTGGCGTACTCCGGTGGTTCCTGGATCGGCATGTGGTATATTTAAGGCGTAAACGAGCTACATGCTCGGTTCTACCGACCATAAGCTCGTTTTTTCTTCCAGAATGCACGAAGAGAATAAAGGACCGGATTACTCTGCCCAGAGCAATCCGGTCCTTCTCTATTCGGGCTAACCCCCGGCCGGCCTTCGTCCGAGCTTTGTGAGCAACTCGACCAAACGATCGTCGAACCACTAGTTGTCTCGGCTGACATTCCCAAGGAACTGATGGACACAACTGAGCCGACTCGGCTCGCCGCGGCGGTCGAGGAATGGTGGGGCGATGATCTGAGCGCCGAGACGATAGATCGCATCGCCGAGGCGCCGATAGAACACTGGGTAGCGTTCGGCGAGCAGTACTCGAGTCAACGCAGGTCTGGTATGGCGGCTAGGACCGGACTCGCGGGAGCGGCGGCAGTCTACTGTTCGCTGGATTCGAACCCGGACGAACTTTATGACCCAACCCTGATTCCACTCGGGGCAGACCGCGTCCGAGCAATCGCGCTTTTCGCAAAGGACGTTGTGGTTAACGACCCACTTGCGAACGTCGTACGGGGGTTCTTGTCTACGTCGAAATCTCCTTTCGGAGAACCTCCGTCAAGGACCTCCATTAAGCAGGCATTGCAGGCTATCCGAGGTCTCGCGCCACTGGAGAATGCACGCGCGGTCAGTTTCGTCGACGTAAGGGGTGATACCGACGGGGCAACTGCTCTGGCGGACTTGTTCCAGCTTGCTGACGAACTATCACTTGATCGACTGGATTGGCGATGGTGTTCAGATCCACGTGCCGTTCGGGGCTCTGCGTCAGGCGTCCTCGCTGGAATGAATATCCTGGCTGACTTGGCGGCTGCTCGCTGCGCCGCGCCCGAGGGTTCGGTGTTCATTGGAACGCCCCTCGAGCGTTCAGTTCTCGAGTTGCTCGTCTCACTGGGGAGCCAGCGGGTGATTGCGCCTCGAGCAGCCGCGCTGTCCGACCTTGCAACTCTGGCCGTTCCAATTCTAATCCCCAACGCGACGGACGTGGCTACTGTGCGCGCCGCCGACGAATACGCGGACTTCCGGCGAGACTTGAGCCATGCGCTAAGCGTTGTGGGTGATCTTCCGTCCGAGGACGAGGCCTGGTTGTATACGGCTCGCGCGATGCTAATTGAAGAGCTAGGCCCGGGACGAGACCGTTTAGCGAAAGCGGTGAAGAAATCGCGGGCGCTCAGTGAATTGCCAAGGGCAACTGCGACTTTGTCGATATCAGCTCTAGGTGCGGCCGTCGGAACGTTGGCGGGAAGTATGCCTTTGCCAGCATTTGCGGCCGCAGCGGTCACAGGTGTCGGTGCCTCGTTGAGTTCATTCTTGAGTGTGCGCCGAGGCGTGCGCGAGAAAAAGGCAGTACTCGAGAGTTACATGTTGTTCGGGCGCCCGCGGGCCTGACGCTGAGCGAGCGCTGATCCGCCAGGAGCCAAGGTGCGCGACCGTTCGGCGAACTGCTGCATCGGAACGTGTTCATCTGACGGGAAGCGATCAAGATCTGGACAACCGTGTGGTTCTAGGATCCGCCATCGAAAATGGAATTAGGCGTCCGCCATCTTGAGCGGAATTTTGGAAAAGCTCAGGTAGAGGCGACGGCGAGCATGTCCCGAGTCGCGTGGAATTTGGGTGACGATCCACGATGAACTCTAGGCGGCGGCACCGACAGATTTGGTGTCGGCGCCGGTGTCGGGGTGAGCGTGTCGGCGCAGGGCGTCGACGAGCTG